>CAZWAD010000056.1:1454-2915 GCA_964631835.1 uncultured Chitinophaga sp. | reverse complement strand
TTGTAGCTACAGCGACAGACCCCTTGCTACTCAGCAAACCCCCTGTAGCTGTAGCGACAGACCCCTTGTTGTTCAACAAATGCACAGAAGTCACAGTTTTTCAACCATTTCTTCATTAACTAACCATAAATCAAAAAACCATGGCAGTACAAAGAAAACTTCCAAACAGCGATGCCGGTCGCGCATTGGCGCTTGACCGCGCGGCACTCAAGCTCAGCATTAGCCCACCGGCAGAAATTATTTTGCTGGCGCAAACCCAGTCGCGCCTTGCCACCGTGCGTGCCGCGTTAAACCTGAAGCTGGCGGAGCGCGGGCAAGCGCTGGCGCAGCAGGTGGCGCTTTTTCCCGATAAGGAAGAAAAAAGGCGCATTGCCGCTCTTTTTGTTTCGCATTATGTACAGGGCTGCGATAATGCTGCTGCACGGGGCGAAACCGGTTTTGCCAAAGCCGACCGCGCTTATTTTATGCTCGATGCCACTGGCGATGCCGGTCCGCCTTTAGATACCGACAACGATGTATTTCTGTGGGGGCAGCGCATTATTACCGGTGATGCCAACCGCATTGCTGCGGGAAAACCGGCTATGCCTTTCCCGGATATAGCTGATGTAACTGCTAAATACAATGATTTTGTATCAGTGTTTGGTGATTACAACAATTTAAAAACCGCATACGACAATGCGCAGGAAGCAATTGAAAACATGCGCGAAGACGTAGATGGCTTAATCCTGCGAATTTGGAACGAAGTGGAAGCCGCATACAGCGAAGAAACTCCGCCCAGCAAGCGCAGAAATGCCCGCGACTGGGGTGTGGTGTATGTGTTGGTGGCAGGCACAGAGCCTACTCCGGAGGATTTTTCCATCATGGGAAAAATAACCTTGGCTGTTACCGGTGCACCGGTGCCGATTAACGATGTGCTGGTGACGGTACTCGAAACCGGTGCATCGGTGCTTACCAACGCCACCGGTGACTACCTGGTACCGGTGCAGCCACCGGGCACTTATACCCTGCTCATTGCCAAGCCGGGCTATGTGGAGCAAACCATCCCTAACATTGTGGTTACTGCCAGCGCCATAGCTACCGTTAACACCCAGCTGGTGCCCGAAAGCGGCAACGGCAGCATTGTGGGAACTATTACACTTGGCGGCACTCCGGCATCGGCATCGGTAACTATTGACGGAACTACCTTCAGCGCCAACACCGAACCTACCACCGGTGTTTATACCATCGAAAACATACCGGCAGGCACTTACACCGTGCGCGCCACCATCATTGCCGACCCGGCTAATTTCCAGACCCAAACCGTTATTGTAACAGCCGGTGAAGCGCTGGAAGTGAATTTTACTTTTCCATAAAAGCGCCAGGGCAAGACTTCCGAAGTTTTCAAAACTTCGGAAGTCTGCCGCGCAGAAAACATACCACTATGCAAGCACTGAGCCCCGCCCCGCAAGGAGCGGGGTTTTT
>CAZWAD010000056.1:0-1354 GCA_964631835.1 uncultured Chitinophaga sp. | reverse complement strand
AAATCCCGCATACTTGCGGGAAAGAAACATCTACCCCTCCGCACCACCATCTTCTCTTTGATTTTTGTTCTAGGATTTTTGGGTTTGCGCGGTCAATGCATTCCAACAGGTGTTCGTCCCGTTTTCGGAACTGTAAATGGCACAGGGGGTAATTTCACTTTCAGTAACGTTCCAACTGGCAGTGTTATTCAGATAAACTGCCCTGCAGCAAACACCGAGTACCTTATTGATATGTGTGGTACTAATCCGGGAACCAACATTCCAGCGGGCACTAACGATGGAGTAATTACAGTTTTAGACGGAAATTCCGCAGCAGCAACCGATTTAGCTGTTTTTGACGATGGCTGTCCTAACATGGCTGCTCCTGGTTGGGGACCACCTTTAGGTACTTGGGTTGCACCGGCTGCCGGAACTTATTTCCTCTACCTCACAGAATATGATGCGGGAGGGACTAATCAATGCGTGGCAGACGGGCTAAACTCGGCATACGATTTTTCTACTACTGTAAATACAAGCACAATATTCGGCAGGGGCTATCTCGATGCTAACTTAAATTGTGTTTTCGATAGTCCGGAAAATGGCATTATCAATATACCGGTTCGGCTTTATAGCAATGGTGTTCTGCTGCAACAGACACCAACCTTTGTTTCCGGGTTATATTCTTTTGAAACCGATACTGGTACATATGAAGTAAGTGTTGATACTGCGGGCTTCCCTTTTTATGTTACATGCCCTGCGAACGGAGTGATTTATGATACCATTAGAATTGTTGATTCCGCTTATTTTGACCGAGACTTTGCATTCAGCTGCAAACCTGGTTTTGATTTAGCTGCATGGAGTATTGAAGGCAGATTCAGACCGGGAAATATAAGACCGGTAAGTGTTCATGTGGGTGGCCTGAGCAACTTTTATGGAGTTAACTGTCTCACCGGAGCAGGTGTTACCGGAAATGTAACTGTTTCAATTACCGGTCCTGCTACTTATGTTTCACCTGCCCCCGGTGCTCTTACTCCGGATAATGTAATCGGCAATGTGCTTACTTATAATGTAGCCGATTTCGGCACGGTTGATTTCAATAGCAGCTTTAATATCATAGTGCAAACTGACACCACTGCAAATATTGGAGACATCATTTGCTTTACTGTTACCGTTACACCCATTACCGGTGATGAAATTCCAACTAACAATATTCAAACGCATTGCTTTACGGTAGTTGGTTCTTATGACCCTAACGACAAACAGGTTTACCCGCTCAGCGATGTAGATGTAAACGGAGAAAGATGGCTTACTTACACCATTAACTTCCAAAACACCGGCACCGATACGGCTATTCATATTTATATTACCGACACAC
>CAZWAD010000055.1:0-3123 GCA_964631835.1 uncultured Chitinophaga sp. | reverse complement strand
AAACAGGGAACCCATAATGTACTGTGGAAAGGGCAACCCATCTATTTTTCCAAAACAAGCGGAACAACAAGCGGTGTAAAATATATCCCTATCACCAAAGATTCGATCCCCAACCATATCAACACGGCACGTAATGCCCTGTTATGTTATATGTCCGAAACGGGCAATACAAAATTTGCAGATGGTAAACTGATCTTCCTGAGCGGTTCACCGGTGCTGGAAAGGGTGGGGGGCATACCAACAGGAAGGTTAAGCGGTATTGTGAATCACCATATCCCGAAATATTTACGCTCAAATCAATTACCGTCGTTTACAACAAACTGTATTGAGGAATGGGAGGAGAAACTTGATAAAATTGTGGAGGAAACCATCAACCAGAACATGACGCTTATCAGCGGAATTCCGCCCTGGATGCAGATGTACTTTGACAGGCTGACCGAAAAAAGCGGGAAGAAAGTTGGAGAGCTTTTTCCGAATTTTAACGTGATGGTGCAGGGCGGTGTAAACTTTGAGCCTTACAAGGCAAAACTTTTTGAAAGCATCGGCCGTAAAATTGATACGATAGAACTGTTCCCGGCCAGCGAAGGTTTCTTTGCATTCCAGGATTCGCAGAAGGAAGAAGGTTTATTGCTGAATACCAACAGTGGAATATTTTTTGAGTTTGTTCCTGCTGCAGAAATATTCAACGAAAACCCAACAAGGCTGACCTTGAAGGATGTGAAGCCGGGAGAGAACTATGCCCTGATCATCAACAGCAATGCCGGTTTGTGGGGTTATAATATTGGCGATACCATCAAATTTGTGTCAACCAATCCTTACCGGATCGTGGTTACCGGGCGCACCAAACATTTTATCTCGGCTTTTGGCGAACATGTAATAAGCGAAGAAGTGGAAGCAGCACTGTTGCAGGCCGCTGAGGAAGAACATATACCCATCACCGAATTTACGGTAGCGCCAATGATCGCCAACGGCGAAGGCAAAAGTTATCATGAGTGGTTCATCGAATTTGAAAATACACCTGCCGACATTAAAGCCTTCTCTAAAAAAGTTGATGATAACCTGCGAAAGAAAAATGTGTACTATGATGACCTGATCGGTGGCAATATACTTCAGCAGCTAAAAATATCGCCGGTAAAGAAGAACGGATTTATTGACTATATGAAAAGTATTGGCAAACTGGGCGGACAAAACAAAGTGCCCCGCCTCAGCAACGACAGGAAAATAGCACAGGAACTGGAAAAATTTGTTGCTTAAATCCCACTCAATTTTTTTTTGTTCATTGTTTTCAAAATATTATACTTTTGTGTTCTTAAACACATCAACCGGATATTTTGAACAGTACAGTTTTACATACCACAGTTTTCAATTCTCCTGTAAGGGGTATATTGTATACAGTGGAGAACCTGTTTGAATTTACACCCAGACCCCGACGTGGATGCTGATAGGACGAGCAGTTAAAAGCTGCCCCTGTCAGTGAAAAAATCTCCCGAAAATTTCCTTTAACAATCTTTATCATTCCTTTCAATTTATAAAAATTGGAAAACAGTAATATAACCATCAGGGTTGCCACGGCAGCCGATAGTCATTACGCAACCACCATTACCGATGAAATGGCTTCATCGGCAAAGGCACGTGGCACCGGCATTGCTAAACGAACTCCGGAGTATGTTGAAAAGAAAATGGCCGAAGGCAAATCTGTTATCGCCCTCACTGCAGACGGCGAGTGGGTTGGCTTTTGCTATATTGAAGTTTGGGAACACAATAAGTTTGTGGCCAACAGCGGCCTCATTGTTTCTCCACCCTACCGCAAAACCGGTGTTGCCAAATCCATCAAGAAAAGAATTTTTGAACTGAGCCGTGAAAAGTATCCCGATTCAAAGATATTCGGCCTGACAACCGGCCTGGCGGTGATGAAAATAAATTCCGACCTCGGTTACGAACCGGTAACTTATTCCGAACTCACCACCGATGAGCAGTTTTGGGCAGGTTGTAAAAGTTGTGTGAATTATGATATACTGATGAGCAAGGAGCGGAAGAACTGTATGTGTACGGCCATGCTGTTTGATCCTGCTGACCACTATACACCGGAAGAAACAAAAAAGGAGTTTAAGAAACATTCTAAAATTTATGAACGTTTCATGCGGATAAAGCAAAGTAAAATGCTTAAGTTCCTGCAAAAGAAGCAGGGTGGCGGTGCTGCGCCTAAATCGTTACTGCGTTATTTTTTTAATTTTTTAAGTTGATCAACATGAGTAAAAAAGTTGTTTTAGGTTTTAGCGGCGGACTGGATACCACATACTGTGTAAAATACCTCACCGATGAAAAGGGATATGAGGTTCATTCGGTGATTATAAACACCGGTGGTTTTACTGATGATGAATTAACGGAGATAGAAGCCCATGCATACAGGCTTGGTGTAAAATCGCACACAACGATAAATGCGGTTAAGAGTTATTATGATAAAATAATTAAGTTCCTGGTTTTTGGAAATGTATTGAAGAACAATACTTACCCGTTAAGTGTTAGCGCCGAAAGATTGAGTCAGGCTGTTTTTATTGCGGAGCATGTAGAACACCTCAATGCAGATATGGTTGCTCATGGCAGTACCGGTGCTGGCAACGACCAGGTTCGGTTCGACATGATATTCAATATCATGATTCCGGGCGTGGAGATCTGCACACCCATCCGTGATCTGAAACTGAGCCGTGAGGATGAAATTGCTTACCTGAAAAGTAAGGGCGTTGAGATGAACTTTGAGAAATCAATGTACTCGATCAATAAAGGATTATGGGGTACAAGCGTTGGCGGTAAGGAAACGTTGAACAGTAAAGGCATGTTGCCCGAGGAAGCATGGCCTACGCAGGTGAAAGAAACTGGGATTGGGAATTTGGAACTTGGGTTTGTAAAAGGAGAGCTTAACTCCGTTAATGGAAAAGAGTTCAGTCATCCTGCAGAAGCAATTCTGGAAGTTCAGAAGATTGCAGGCCCTTTCGGCATCGGCAGGGATATACATGTGGGCGACACCATCATCGGCATCAAGGGCCGTGTGGGTTTTGAGGCTGCAGCTCCAATGGTATCATAAAAGCGCATCATGCTTTGGAAAAACATGTGCTTACTAAATGG
>CAZWAD010000054.1:0-5051 GCA_964631835.1 uncultured Chitinophaga sp. | reverse complement strand
GTTGATAAGACCACATCCACTCCAACCGTAACCCCAGGTGGAACAGCGCAATATACTGTTTTGGTTACCAATACAGGCTCAAATGTACTTTCAGATGTGACCGTAACCGACACATTACCTGCAGGTTGGAATTATGTCTCTCCGCTTTCTTGGACAGCTTCGAATGCCACATTAACTTCTGATTTGTGTGTGGATGGAAATGCCCCAGATGCGGCGGACTCAAACCTGAACGATTTCTCGTGTGGCAAGTGGGATATCCAGTCTGGTGGCACGGTTACGATTAATTTCTCAGCAAGTATCCCTGTCACTGCTTCGGTTGGGGTTTACACCAACACTGCTGTGGCTTCTAGCGCCCAAACTGGTGCTTTGACGGATACCGTCACGGTCCAAATTGCCTCTGCAGATTTGGAGTTGGATAAATCAGTATCAAATGCCACACCTAATGTCGGCGAAAATGTAACCTTTACGGTTCGAATAACTAATAATGGTCCCACCACCGCAACTGGTGTTACTGTTCAGGATGCTTTACCCAGTGGGTATACCTTTGTAACAGCAACAACCAGCACAGGTAGTTACACTGCACCAACTTGGACAGTTGGAACCATCGGTGTTGGCTCTAGCCAATTCTTAACATTAACTGCCACTGTTCTTTCTTCAGGCGTATATACAAATTCGGCTCAAGTTTCAGCCAGTGATTTGCAAGACCCTGATTCCACCCCGAATAATGATACAGATATTAATGTTCGGAATGAAGACGATGATGCCTTTGCAGTGGTTACACCGCAACGAGCTGATTTAAGTTTAACTAAGGTGGTTAATAATGCATTAGTAAATGCTGGTAATACTGTTTTGTTTACTGTGGTAGTTACCAATGCTGGGCCAAATACGGCAACCAATGTTTTGGTACAAGACTCCTTGCCAAGTGGTTACACCTTTGTAACTGCAACAGCAAGCGCTGGCACTTACACCACACCAACATGGACCGTTGGAACGATTGGGGTTTCACAAAGTCAAACATTAACCCTTACGGCTACGGTTAACTCATCGGGTATTTATACAAATTCTGCTCAGGTGGCTGCATCTGACCAGTTTGACCCTGATTCCACCCCGAATAATGATGTTAATATCAATGTTGCAAATGAAGATGACGACGCCTTTGCTGTAGTGACATTACAACAGGCAGATTTAAGCTTAATTAAATCAGTTAGCAATGCTACACCGAACATTGGTGATACTGTTCAATTCACCGTTGTGATTAATAACGCAGGACCGAATACGGCAACCAATGTAACCGTAAGTGATGCGTTACCAAGTGGGTATACCTTTACAACATATTCAGCAAGTGTTGGAACTTACTCTACACCAACTTGGACAATCGGCACCTTAGGTATAGGCGCAAGTCAGACCATCACAATATCTGCGACAGTTAATGCCAGTGGTGTATATACAAACTATGCTCAGGTTGCGACCAGTGACCAATTAGATCCTGATTCGACGCCTGGAAATACTTCTACGACAGAAGATGACGACGACGAAGTAACAACCACGCCGGTACAAGTGGCAGATTTGGATTTAGATAAATCTGTTTCAACGACCACGCCAGCCGTAGGAAGTGTGGTTACCTTTACACTTGTGATTAATAATAGTGGTCCAAACACGGCTACTAATGTTACGGTTACAGATGCTTTGCCAAGTGGTTATACCTTTGTTTCTGCAGCAGGAAGCGGTGCTACCAGCTACACTACACCGACATGGACAGTCGGTACACTTGGAATCGGTTCTTCGGCTACTTTAACAATATCTGCAACAGTTAATGCCAGTGGCGTTTATACAAATTATGCTCAGGTTGCCACAAGTGACCAGCCAGACCCTGATTCGACCCCTGGAAATACTTCTACTACAGAAGATGATGATGACGAAGTAACAACCACGCCTACGCCGGTTATCGATTTAAGTTTGACCAAAATTGCTAGCGTCTCTACTGCAAAAGCTGGTGATACGGTTACCTTTACTGTTGTATTAAGCAATGCAGGACCGTCTTCTGCAACAGGCGTAACTGTGCGCGATGCTTTGCCAAGCGGATATACCTTTGTAAGCGGGGTTGGTTCTGGTGCTACCAGCTTTAGTTCGCCGACATGGACTGTAGGCACAATCGGTGCGGGAGCCAGTGAAACCCTTACTTTAACGGCTACCGTTAATGCCAGCGGAATCTACACCAATTATGCTCAGGTATATACTGCTAACGAAACGGATGTTGATTCGACTCCTGGAAATAATTCCACAACAGAAGATGACGATGCCGAAGCGGCTGTTACATTAATTTTGCCGCCTGCTATTGCAAAATCTTTCTCCAATAATCCAATTGCGGTTAGCAGTCCATCTACGTTAACTATTACAATTTCTAATCCGAACACATCTACTGCATTAACCGGTGTGGCTTTTACAGATACTTACCCCAGCGGATTAATTAATACAGCAACTCCTTCGGTAACAAATAGTTGTAATGGCACAGTAACCGCATCTGCAAATGGTGGTTCTGTAAGTTTGAGCGGTGGTTCCATTGCAGCGGGCGGTTCTTGTACAATTACCGTTTTTGTAACATCTGCTTCTGGTGGAACCTATGCTAATACTACTGGATCTGTCACGTCTACAAATGGTGGAACCGGGAATACTGCTACCGATAAATTAGGCGTGATATCTGCAACCAAATCGATTGTTGCTACGTCTGAAGATTCAAGCAGCGGTGCGAATGTATTAATTGGTGAAATTGTTCGTTACCGATTAATCCTTGATTTGCCCGAAGGTACAACAACTAATTTACAAGTTTTAGATACGATTGTTACCAATATGTCGTATTTAAATGATGGAACAACGACGGTTGCTTTTGTCTGTAATAGCGGCGCTTCTTGTGCTAGTTCCTCTACTGGCTCGATTGGTTCTAGCCCTGTAATAAGCGGAACAACTGGTGCAGTTACGCCGACGTTTGTCTTGCCATCTGCTGCAATTACCAATAATAGCGGCGGGGCAACAACCAGCCCATTCCCAAGTGGTCATGACCCATTATTTAGTTTAGGGAATGTGACAAATAGTGATAATGACAGCGACAAAGAATATGTGGTAATTGAATTTAATTCACTTGTGCGGAACATTACCCCGAATGTTGATGGCGCTACACGTGGAAACACGTTTACGGTGTATGTCAACGGTGCTCCATTAATTACTTCTGGGAATGTTTCTGTAACTATTCAAGAACCAGATATTACAAGTATTACCAAGTCTGTTAATGTCACTCCTACTGATGCTGGTGATACGATTACGTATCAACTGCAATTTACAAATAATGGTTCTGCTCCTGCTTTTGATGTTTCGATTGTGGATGCATTAAATAGCATTATTACAAGCCCGGTGGTTATTTCTGGTACTACAACAGGCGGGGCTTGTGGTTCTACCGCTTCTACCGTTAGCGGTTCTTACTCTGTGCCCACGGCAACGACTACTGTGAGCTGTTTGAACCCAAGTGGGGTCGCTACAATTACGATTTCTGGTGTGATTACAAATTCGGCTTCGGCTGGGAAAACCTTTACCAATACAGCCAGTTTGGTGTACACCAGTTTGCCTGGAACAGGTTCTACGGGTAACCCAACCGGTTCTAATACACCGGGTACTTCTGGGGCTGGTACTGGTGAACGAAATGGAACTACTCCGACCTCCACCAATACCTACACAGCGACTGCAAATATTGTTTCAACAACTTTGGCTGTTCCATCCTTAGCGAAAACGATTAATCCGGCAGGGACAGAATACGCAATTGGACAAACGGTTCCATATGAAATCACAATCACAGTTCCTGAAGGTGTGACTGGTAATCCAACAGCCACTTTAGTAGACACACTTCCTGCTGGATTGAGTTATGTATCAGGTACCTTGTCCCTTAGCGTTCCGGCTAGCGTTACAGTTGGGGCCAGTGGTCCTTTCACCGATACAAACGCCACTTTCTTTGTACGTAATGATCCGGGTGCAACCTCAGCGGAAACCTTAACTTTAAACTTTAATTCATTTACTTCGAGTGCGTCATCGTCTGCTGTAGATCGAACAATTACAGTCAGTTTCGATGCGAAGGTTGATAACATTGTCGGTAACCAAGCAGGAACTGTCTTTACGAATACAGCTACGTTGGCTTACACCAATCCAAATGCAAGTGGGAATTTAACTCTGACTGCTACATCTCCTGCTGTTTCGGTCATTGAACCAGTGTTAGATGTAACGAAATCTGCCAGTACGACAACACCGGCAGCTGGCGCAACCTTAACCTTTACCGTTACAGTACAGCACACCGGCGCTAGTAACGCTACCGCTTTTGACACAAATATTTTGGATACGCTTCCGGCAGGTTTAACGGGGCTGACGAATGTTAATGCTACAAGCCCAGCCAGTTGTGCCACTGGTATTGTAAATTCGTCAACAGCAAGCCAATTGGATGTGGATGTTGCTTCTATCCCTGATGGCTGTGTTTTGACAATTACATATAACGTAACCGTTTCAAACACAATTGGTAGCAGCCATACCAATGATGTTGATATAACTTGGACATCATTAAATGGCTCTGTCAGTGGCGAAAGAACTGGGGCTGATGGTCCGGCTGGTGCTTTAAATGATTACGCCGATACAACATCTGAAACTGTTACGGTTTCTAACCCAGATCTTAGTGTTACCAAGACCGATGGTCAAACAACTTATACGGCTGGTAGCCCATTAACCTACACAATTACAGTGACCAATAGCGGAAATATTATCGCGAGTGGTGTCTTGTCAGACACGATGCCAGCTGATTTAAACAGTGTTACTTGGACTTGTTCTGGAACTGGTGGAGCGACTTGTAGTGCATCTGGTTCAGGAACCATCAGCGATACAGTTTCCATTCCAGCAAGCGCCACTGTGACATACATTGTTTCTGCTACTGTTTCTGGTTCTGCGACAGGAAATATTGTCAATACAGCCACCGTTACATTAGGTGGTGGATATACAGATCCAACGCCATCAAATAATACGGC
>CAZWAD010000053.1:0-5423 GCA_964631835.1 uncultured Chitinophaga sp. | reverse complement strand
ATAGAGGAGGAAGCATGAGGTAAATCGTGAATAGATAAATCAATGTCACCTTCAACAGGCCAATCGGATGGACAGGAATTTGAGTTCTGGTGAGTAGATTGTTTCTTCATGTAACGGTAGATTCTCGGGGCTTGAGTTTAAATAATTATGATTGAATAGAGGTATTGTTCTGCTTTCCCTTCGTGGTAATTTCAAACTCATTTAACTTAATTACCAATTCACCTAACAATGCGAGTAGCACATTTGTTTTTCTTAAACCAACAAGCTGCAACACTTTTCTTTCAATTTTGCTGATGTTCTTTTTATGATTTAAAAGAAAAGTGGCACCGACATTTGTTATTGATATTTGCTTTTCACGCGCATCTTTGGAATTTTTTATCACTTCCACATATCCTTTCTGAGCGAGTTCAATGATCATTTTGCTCATTGCCTGTTTGGTAACACCGGTACACTTAGCAAGTTCGCTGATGGTGAGAATTTTACCGGCAAGTGCCATTAAAACACGGATATGCCCCGGATGCACTTCTTCCCAACCCTGCTCCCGAAATAATTTTATGGATTGTTTAATAAGGAAATGATTGGTTGCACCAACGAGGCACTCTAACCCCGGGTTTGCACGCTGCATTGTTTGTTCTAATCGTTTTCTTGTTTGCTTGTTAAGCATACCTTTTTGTTGAATCAATCGGCAAAGTGCATTTCAACTTTTGCTTCTTTATGATGTATGTTTTTGCCGTTTATTCTAAAGAGTAATAGCAGAGGAATGCAGACTGCAAAGAAAACTCCCACCAATAAAAAGACATCGTTGTAAGTCATAATCATTGCCTGTTTAAAAACGGTTCCTTTAATGGCAGCAGCGGCTTTAACCTGAGCCGATGTATAATCACTGCCCTTTGATATAAACAAACCTGCATAAGCCTTTAAACGGTCAAAGGTGGTTTGGTTAAAAAGTGAAATGTTGTCGCTTAAACGGTTGTAGTGAAAGATACTACGCGAAGCGATAAAAGTTGTAGCCATAGCAATGCCAAATGAGCCACCCAGTTGACGAACCATATTGGAGAGTGATGTTCCCTGCGGTATGTCTTTATTGTGTAAGGGAAGAACAGTAATGGTGAGAAGCGGTATAAAAAGCAACCCTAAACCAACCCCGCGAAGAATGAGGGGCCAGTAAAAATCATCGGCAGATGTATTTAAACTCATGCTTGACAACTGCCATACAAAAAGTATAAAGAGAGCAAATCCAATTCCAGCTAACAGCACCGGAGAAATATTTGTCTTTTTCATTATCACTGCCACCACCGGCATCATAGCCCCTGCGGCTAAACTACCGGGCAACAGAAGCCAACCGGTATCCTGAGAAGTATAGCCTAACATGCTTTGACAGAAAACAGGAATAATAAAAACTGATGCAAACAAGCCTACCCCCTGAACAAAACAGAAAAATGTGCCTACCGCAAAGGGAATATTTTTAAGAAGGCGCAAGTCTAAAATAGGATGCTCAGCATTGAGTTGCCGCCAAACAAAAATTATACCTGCCACAATAAATGAGATTGTAAGAACCGTGATATAGCGCGTTTCAAACCAGTCTTCGCCTTCGCCCTTTTCCAATACTACCTGTAATGCGCCTATAGTAATTATGAGCAGCACCAATGCTAACCAATCCATGCGCCCCACTTTGACTTTATGAGGTGATTCCTTGATATAGAGAGCAGACATGACTGCTGCAACTATTCCTATCGGAATGTTTATGAAAAACACCCAATGCCACGAAAGATGGTCGGTAAGATAACCACCGAGGGTGGGACCAGCCGATGGACCGATAATTACACCCATTCCAAAAATGGCATTAGCCATGCCGATTTCTTCGCGGGGAAAAGAATCAATGAGAATTGCCTGTGCGGTGGAAAGTAAACCTCCTCCTCCAATGCCCTGAATGATTCTAAAAATGATAAGTTCAGTTATACTGGTAGATGTGCCGCAAAACAGGGAAGCCACTGTAAAAAGGACAATAGAGGCAGTAAAGTAATTCTTGCGCCCCATTTTGGCACTTAACCAGCCGGACATAGTAATCATGACCACATTGGCGGCAGAATAACCTGTTACCACCCAACTGATGTCGCCCAGGGTTGCACCGAGGTTGCCCATCATTTGAGTAAGCGTTACATTGACAATTGAAGTGTCAATGAGTTGGAGTAATGATGCGGTGATTACCGTAATAATTACAATCCATTTTTCAAGCGTTATTTTACCCATTACACAATTCCTGATTTATAAATTACAAACGCACTTTTACAGACACACTCATACCAGGCTTTAATTCCTTCACAGTTTCACTGCCTTTATCTAATTCAATTTTTACGGGAATGCGCTGCACCACTTTTACAAAGTTACCGGTGGCATTATCAGCAGGAATGAGAGAAAATTTAGAACCGGTGGCAGAAGAGAAAGAAGCAACTTTGCCTGTAATTTTTGTATCGGGTAAAGCATCTACTTTTATTTCTACGGACATTCCTGCTCTCATTTTACCCACCTGTGTTTCTTTAAAGTTTGCCACTACCCAAATATTTTGTGCCGCCACAATGGAACATACCGGCTGACCTGCCTGCATCAACTGACCGGATACTGCATTTTTCTTAGAAACTATTCCGTCAAACGGAGCGGTGATGTAAGCATAGGATAATTGAAGTTTTGTGAAGTCAACTTCGCTTTGGCGTTGCTGCACTATGCTTTCTGCTATTTTAACCTGTTCAGCCGAAGAGTTAATTCGTGAACTTGATTCCTTTTGCTGTTGCGAAGCGCCACTGAGCTGCTTTTCAAGGGCATCTTTTTCAGTTTGTATTTTTTCGAGTTGCTGTTGAGTGGCAGAACCCTCGCTGAACATTTTTTTATACCGCTCCAATTCCTTGTTAGCATTTGCAATGCGGATGGCAATTTCATCTACCTTAAAAACGGTAATCTGACTGCCTTGCTCTGTAGTGAACCGGTTTGCTTTTGCTAAAGCCAATGAAGCGGCTGCATTTTGTAATGCGGCTTCGGCTTGTGATACTTTGATAAGCAGGTCACGGTCATCCATAGTTACGATGGTATCACCCTTCCTCACCTGCTGATTATCGGCAAAGTTGACATTGGCGATGTAACCGGAAATACGCGGAGCAACCGGACTGATGTCGGTTTCTAATTGTGCATCATCGGTAGTTTCAAAAAGCTGTGCTTCCTTGTACCTGAAAAATCCGATAACCAGTGCTATGACCGCTAAAGTTATTAAAGCGATTCTGCCGTATAATTTGCTTTTAGGGTTTGTTGGTTTTTCCTTTTCCATGATTTTGTTGAATGTTTATTTTTTTAGTTACCGGTAATTACTTTAATGTTCATATAAGCTATGCCTAATTGAAGCTGATGTATGCGCTGATTGAGGACTGCCTGTTTTTCAGCATTTAGTTCGGTGAGGTAATCGGATGATGTAATGGTTCCATTATCGAGTTGGTCTGCACTGGTTTTTGTGATGGACTTGCGCTTTGTAATTATTTCATTGTCTTTCGCAATCATCAGGTTCATTTTTTCCACTTCACCGTTTTGCTGCGTGGTGCTTATTTTTTGATTGAGTTCAAACATTTCCTTTTGAACATCAATAAAATTCCGACTAAGGTTTAGCCCTTTACGTTCGTAAATAAGATTGTAAACACTGCCGATGTTCCAGTTAAGTATGCCCCCTACTAAAGCATAAACATGAGGGTTGGTTGCGAGAAAATTATAACCTGGCAAACCGTAAGAGCCACTGGCAAAAGCAGATAATTTTGGAAGTGTTTTGAATTTTAAAACTTTCACTTTTTCATTTATAAGATTTTGCTGGAGGTCAAATAATTTCCATTCTGGTCGGTTTGTTGTTGCAGATGCAGTAGCAGAAGTGGTAGGAATTTCTTCGAATAATGTGTTTTCATCTACCTGCTGACCGATATACAGCGAAAGTATTTGATAAAGGGTTTTTAGGTTGGCATTTAATTCGATAACTTTTTGTTCTGTCTTTAATGTTTCGGCATCTAATACATCCACATTGCTTTGTAAAAGCGCACCGTTAGCCACCAGAGATTTTAACCTGCTTTTTTTGCTCTGTATATCTTCCATGTAGGAATCCAATACCTTGAGGTTCTCTTTAGCCAACAATACATTGCCATACATCTGAACAATTCGCTCTCTTATTTTGTAAGTTTCAACCTGCACTTTCTGAATTTCAGTTTCGGTATTTGCCTTGTCGGTTTCGCGTTGCTGTGCGGTTACATTGCCATCAAACATTGTTTGATTCAGTTTTAACGCGGCTTCATAACTGTATTTAGGCAGCGGAGAAAAGCCAGGAAAATCGAAAGAGGTTACTTCGGACTGGTATGTGCCTTTTGCATCGAAACCAATTTGAGGCAGCCAAGCCCCGTTTATCCCTTTCAAATTATTTGCACCGACAGCCTGTAAGAAGCCAGACTGTTTAGCAAGGGGATAATTTTTTTCTGCTAAAGCAATACAGGTATCAATATTGAGCCGGGCAACGGACTGCGCAAAACTGAATTGAAATAGAAAACAAAGAACAAAAATTGCTATAAGTTGCTTCGTATTGTTTTTATAAACCTTATTAGTCATAATCATTTTCCGCATTTTAAATATCAGTTCAAACCGATATGCCTTTTATAAAAATTGAAGTAAACAGAACAGATTGTTGCTTTAAGTTCAGTAGTTCATTTTTAGGAAGCTGAACCTTACCTTTGTCGAGGGTTGCGTTGATAACGGTTAAGCGTAAACCTTTCAGCGCACCAAGAAATAAACGAGCATGTAAGCTCAGGTCGGCAATCTTAAACTCTTTGTTTTTAACGCCCTGCTTTATAATTACGGAAATAACTTCCAATTCCCTTTTTTCAAAACGGGCAAGTAGCGAAGTAAAGAGTGGCTTCACTTCTGTGTAATTAGAATAAGTCAACTTACCGAATGCAAGTAACTTTTGCAAAAACATTAAGCGGAAATCAGTGTAAGCCAACAGCATAGTTGCCGAAGATTTCTGCGCGGCAAGGATTGTTTTTATTTTTTCAAAAAACTCGTTTTGCTCCCTTTCGATAACAGCAATAAAGATGCTTTCCTTATCCTTGAAATAGTAGTATAAGGATGCCTTGGACATACCCAGATCACCAGCAATTTCGTTCATGGTAGTTTTAGATAAACTATAATGAGCAAAGCGTTTTTCTGCTGCCTCCAATATCTGTTCGACCTTAATTTGAACCTGTGTTGTTTCTGATTCTACCATTTGACCATTTTGGTTAATGGGTCAAATATATGAGCGTTTTCCAAAATCCCAACTCTACAGAGAACTAATGTTTCCAATTATTGAGGCTGTCATGCCAAGGGTTGTAACCGCTACCATTTTGATAAATCTTTTCCTTTCCATGTAA
>CAZWAD010000052.1:0-6652 GCA_964631835.1 uncultured Chitinophaga sp. | reverse complement strand
TTTAGTTACGGGGCGCACCCGGAAAACATAATACGATTTGGAAGTAAGCCCGCTGGCGCGTAAGGTGGTTGGCAAATCAACCCAGGTATTGCCGTTATTAACGCTCTGCTGCCAGTTATACGATGACCTGGGCGCTTACATAAAGGCTCCCCCTTTGCGCAGCAATGTTAGCCTGTGCTTTAGCTTATCGCCAATTCATGCAATTCGTGTCATCAATTATTTTACCAGTGGGCGTGTATCTCAGCCGGCAATCAGAGCTTTATAAATAAAAAGCCCCGCTAAAATCACGGGGCTTTTCTTTATGGAAAATTAATCCGGTTGAACTACTCTACCACCAATTTACCTTTCGCCACTGCGCGGCTGTTCTGAATTACCTGGTAGGCATACATGCCGCTTGCCAGGGTATTGCGCTCAAAGAACAGGCTGCTGCCGGTAGAGGTTTCTTCGGCAACTACCCTTCCGGCTAAGTCGGTAACCCTGAACAGGAATTTTTCCGCCTGAGAGTTATTGAGGCGTATTTCGGCAAACCGGCTCATGGGGTTTGGCGCAACAACAACGGTTACCTGAGCAGGCACTTCTTCAATGCCTGTGGCATCGAGCATGATTACAGCGGCATCGTTTGTAGTTACCGGCTGGTTATAGTCGAAGTAAATATCGGCTTCGTCAGTTATTACGTGCCCACCGGGTAACCCGTTTACCGAGTTGATGGCAAACGCCACCCAGCCGTGGCTGTTCGGTTCGTCAACAGTTGCCGGAGCCAGCATGATACCTGAGAATTTGAAATTCAACTCGCTGCCATCGCCAGTAACAATTCCTTCATGGCTTGTGCCAAGCAGTTCAAAGCTGTTGATGTCAAGGTCGGAAGAAATAATATCCTTTACCACTACGTTTACAGCCGGTGCATTACCGAGGTTCTGGAAGTTGATGACATACTCCATGCGCTGATCGGCATTGATGGATGAAACCCACTGGTATGCCGGGTTGGTTTCGTTGTTGGTGGTATAAGCAAACTTGTTGTTCGGGTCCCAGCTTGCAGTTACTGCCTGGTGAACGGTATCAACATTGTTAGCCATGTTCACATCGTTGCAGTTTGCATCGGGGGTAATATTCACCAGCGTAAACACAAACTGCCCGATGGTAATGTTTGTATCTGCATCAAACACTACCCAGTAATACGAGCAGTTGCCGGGCAGAAGGTTGTTTACGTTCCATGTTAAAGTTTGGGTAGAAGAATTATGCGATGCGGGAGCGGGACTGGAGTGGTCAAAAGTAAGCGCATCGTCATAGAACATATTTAATGTTCCGCCCGAAACACTGCTGCCGATGTTGCAAACCCGAATACCGTACCAGGCAGGGAATCCGGCAGTGATAGTTGTATGCGGAGTAATGGCTACCCGCAGGTTGCATAACCCCGGCTGGCAGTAGGCGGCAAAGTTGTTTCCGCCCAATACTTGTCCGGGTGTAGTTGCCGTAACTGTAATTGAGTTTGGCGTAATCGGGCAGGTGTTGAACAGGCTTGACGCAGCGTGTATCGTATAAGTTCCAACCGGAAGCAGTACGCAATAGTGTCCATGAGCATCGGTATATGCGTGATAAACATGACCGGTTGATGAAACAATTTCAATATGAACATTAGGAATACCGTTTTCGGTTGAATCCTGGGTTTGATTGTTGTTGGCATCAAGATACACCGTTCCGCAAACGGAAACCGAGTTGTTTTGTATTCCGAAATTGAAACCGCAATGCATTCCGCCTCCGGAAATAGTTACATGCATATATCCCCGGCAGGCAAGCCCGTTGTTCATCGAAGAAAGAGGAATGGTGTAAGTATATCCGGTAGGCGCACAATAAATAATGCTGTAAACACCGGAAGGAACAATAAGCATGTAATGACCAGAGGAATCTGTACGGGTAGAGTAATTACCGGCATAAACCAGAGCATTGGGAATGCCCTGCTCGGTTGAGTCCATGATTCCGTTACCGTTGGTATCTTCAAATATAACTCCGCAAATGGTGTCGGTTCCAATAGTACCGGGCACAGTAAAGCATGCATCGCCAACGCATTGGTTAGCATCGTGGGCAATTACACAATACGTTCCGGGGGCATTTACAGTAATTACATTACCGGTAGCTCCGTTGGTCCAGGTAAAAGTATAAGGAGCAGTTCCACCGTTTGCCTGAGCAGTAAGGACATAAACGCCTCCCGAACTTTGAGGTATTATAGTAACATTGATATTGCACGGTGTATTGCCGCCAACCGAATCGCAAACAGCAGCAGTACAGCCACTGGCATCAGTAGCAGTAACACAGTACACGCCTTGCTGAATAACCCTTATAACCTGACCGGTGTCGCCAGTATTCCATGTAAAAGCAACCGGTGTGCCGGGTATTCCTCCTGTAATATTCGCCCGAACCTCAAAACCTCCAAGCGAACTTGAATGAGAGGTTATACTTACATTAAAGCCTGCACAAGGGTTACACGCAGTAGCTTGTATTGCATGGCAGTTAGTATCGGCACAAATTGTTCCGGGGATGGTAACGATATGACATACGGTATAAAGTCCGCCTGCCGAGTAGCAATGAGTTGGATTTGGCAACGTTGAAATATTACCATCGCCAAAATTCCAATGATGGGTGGCAAACATGGTGCTGTTGGTGCCGAAGAAGTTCACCGAGCCTCCGCTTGAATATGTATGAGTCCAGTTGGCACTCAGATTTCCACAAGGTCCGGAGTTGGTTACCGTTATTGTGCGGCATAATGAGTCAACACAGTTAGTGCCCGGAATGTAAACATAGAAGCATACGTTATATGTTCCTGGTACTGAATAATGATGAATCAAATGGGTACCGGTATCGGTAGTTCCGTCACCAAAATCCCAGTAATGATTTGCTAAGGAATTAGTATCAGCCGCCTCAAAACGCACACTATCGTTAGCCAGAACTGCAAAATTCCAGTTAGCTGTAATGCCCTGGCAAGGACCGGAAACATAAATGGTCTGACATGAGGAGTCGCAGAAATTAGTGGAGTTATTCTGGTAAACATACAGGCAGAAAGTGTGGTGCCCTGCCGAAACATTACTCAAAGTAAAAGCGGTATTCGGATTCGGATTGGTGAGTGAAGTTCCATCCATCCACCATTGATATAAAGTGCCGGTAGAAACCCCAACTGAGGTACTTTGCAAAACAACAACACCGAGCCCGTTATTAGTAGCGGTAAAACTTGCATGCACACCAGCACAGGGAGAACTGCCTACCTGAACCAGATGACATTCGGTTCGTGAACAGCCCGTGGCGTCAGTTACCGTAACACAAACAGTGTAAGTTCCCGATGAGGCGTAAGTATGTACCGGATTCTGCGCAGTTGAGGGAGCAGTACTGTCACCAAAATGCCATTCATAACTAAGCGGGGGGTAGTTAGAACTAAACTGAGAAGTAAATGTAGCTGTAGCTCCGCTGACTGTATGGGTAAAGTTGCCGCCTATTGTATTACAGCCGCTTACCGTAATGGTATGACAAACCGAATCCATGCACACAACACCCATTCCACCAGCTTCCACGCGCAAACAAATTTGGTATGTACCCGGAATGGCATAGGTATGAACCGCGTTTTGTGTTGTTGCCGGAGACGTACCATCACCCCACGACCAATGCCAGGAAAAAATCTGCCAATTAGCGCTTACAAAAGAAGAATCGTTAACATAAACAGTATTGGAGGCAATTGTTGCATTAAAATTTGCATCCACTCCGCATAATAACTGTGCGTTGGAATAAACCGAACAACACAGCAGGAAAGCGAGAACTGAAAGTGTTTTTAAAGTTTTCATAATTAAATGGTTTTTGGTTTAATAATTTGTTTTAGCTGTTTGCTTATAATGATACGTCAAACATATACAGCCGTTGTATAACTACCAACTTAAAGTGATTCAATTCTTACCCGCTCAAATTTTCTATATCAATACCCACCTTCGGAGCCAGCCATGCCCTATATCGAAGCACTTCTCCGTCTTCCACCGGACCTTTTACCGGGGCTAACACAAACTTCTTTACTTCGATAAAAAGCCTTTTATTTCTACTAATATCTCCTGCCTCAATCCATTCAGGAATCAGTTTCAAGATAAATTTCTCCCGCTTGAAATCTTCCAGTGCAAGTTGTTCGCTGAATTGTTTTTTTACCTGTTCAACCCGTTTAATGGTTGTCTCTTCATCGCCTGATTCGTACTGCATAATACATTCTGCTGCCGCTATTTTTAACTTGAACGATATGTCGGCTTTTTTGTAATGGTCATTCAAATACAGCTTTACCAGGTTGCGGATAGCCTCATTTGTCTTGCGCTGAAAGAAAAGAAGCGTGGCTTTGTTTAGCAGTATAAAAAAATCATAATAACTGTTTTTCTTGCTTTTCATTTCGCGCTCGGCTTCTTCTAATGCCTTTAACCCGCGCACTAAATCAATTTGAGCGTAGTTTATTACCAGTGCATTGTAATAGAAGAAAAGATACTTGTCATAAAGCATATTGCTGAAAGCGCTCAACTCCTCTCCCAGAGTTTCTGCATAATCCAGACTCTCGTGAAATTTCCGGTTCTTGAAAGTAGAGTTAATGATATATATGAGCATCTGGATTTTTGTTTCGTGATTATTCTTATCAAACCATTTCTCATCGAGAAATTTTTTGTACGTACTAAGCATGAATTTCTCCAGCTCGGTAAAGTTGTGGTTTTGAATGAGGGTTTGGCTTACGGCTCTGAAAATCCTTGTTTGAAAGATTTTACTGTGTTTAATAGACTTATCCTGTGCAAATTCCTTAATCGTATTATCCAGCAATTTCAGCAAACCCACATCGCGCTTGCCGTAATTCTGTGAAAGCTTTAACCGGTAAGTAACTGCTGCCAGCACCTGGTCGGTTTCCCGTATCTTATTCAGCTTTTCTGCGTTGACTTTTCGTTTCTGAATGTATTCTTCAGGATTTATTTCAGTAAGGTCTGCTGAAAGACGGATAAAGTTGGCATAAATAATATCGAGCAATTCAAAGTTTTCGTTTTGCTGTGCCCGCTTTTCAGCCTTCTTTAAATAATGAACAGCAATAAGCGGCTGGTTGCGCGAAACAAAAATGTTGTAAAGCGACAGAAAAAGAAAAAGGTTATTCGATTCATGTTTGCTAAAGTGCAATAGTGCAAGATTACTCGCAATATCTTCCTGCAGCCGGTGCTTGAGTTTGTAAAAAGAGTTTTTGTCATTTCCGTTGTAAAGTTTTTTGAAGATAAACTCTTCGTCATATTTATCTTCTGATTTCCGTAAATAATCGAACAAAAGAATATCCTTGCGCTCGTCAGAGGCATTGGTGCTATTAAGCCAGAGTTTAAAATGACGAACTTCTTCTTTGTTAAGCACCGAAACCATGTTGTTCAGTATTTCCATAATTGTATTTTTTGAACGGGTAAGAAACGAAGATAAAAGATTTACGTTATTGCAACGAACAGGTTACATTAGCAGTCAAAGGAACATGATGCAAAAGCTACTCATCCGATTTCTTGCCTGCCTGCTGATAATAGTTGGAACTGCGGGCAGTTCCGTTGCAAGTTCAGGCATTGCTGTTACTGTGCTGGGCTTTACGATGGATACGGTTGATGTCCATATCGGCTACCGGCTTACCGTAAATGCACAGGTCAGGAATACCGATAGCGTGCTGTTCAGCGATGTGCTGGATTTCGGTCTGCGCAACTCTTCTTCGCAGATAACATCTCCCAATGTTTTCCGGAAACCAACATACAGCGGCAGCCAGATTGTTCTGAACCCCGATGAAGTGGTTCCCGCGGTCTTCAGCGTGTATATTGACGCCCCGTATTTTGCTCCGGGGCCCGATGTAGTGGTGGTATGGCCTGTTTCAAACAGTCCTGTTACCGATTCGATTGAGATATACCTGAACATTGAAAACCCCAATGGTATTAAACAGGAAGAAAGGGACGACTTCACTTTCCTGGTGCTTGGCAACAAAATTTTACTGCAAACCATGAATGCCAACCTAAAGATTCAACAGGTAAGAATTTACAACATTCTCGGGCAACAGGTTTCTTATCTGCATTCCGATTTCATTTCCGAAATTCCACTGCCGGATACCCCCCGGGGAATCTACATCTGCGAAATGCTCGCCTCCGATAAAAAAACACGTGTGGTTAAGTTTTATCACTGAGCTGGTTTGACTTAAAAAATTGTGTGCATTTGGTTTTACCATTCTGCCTGAAATAACCGCCAATTAATCAGTTCCTGTTTCGTCCCCTGCCCGGTGATAAAGGTAAATGCCAAACACCGTAACGATTAAATCCCGCGGCAGTTAATTTCTTAATGCTCATTTCGTGCCGGGTGAAACATGTAAGAATACTTTAAGAGCGCACAAACCTTACCGTTAAAGTCAGAAATGCGCAACTTCGGCATTTTACATGCACAATTTGACGTTATCTATTCGCGCAACATCAGGGTCTCCCACGTGTGGGAGAGGGTGTTGGAAAACTGAAACAGGGTCTCCCACGTGTGGGAGAGGGTGTTGGAAAACTGAAACAGGGTCTCCCACGTGTGGGAGAGGGCGATGGAAAACAGAAGCAAGGTCTCCCACGTGTGGGAGAGGGCGATGGAAAACCGAAACATGGTCTCCCACGTG
>CAZWAD010000051.1:0-7479 GCA_964631835.1 uncultured Chitinophaga sp. | reverse complement strand
TACCGGTGCTGACGGTGCTACCGGACTTCAGGGTCCCACAGGTAATACCGGGGCTACGGGTTCTACCGGAACTAACGGTGCAACGGGTGCAACAGGCGCTACCGGATTTGGCGCGACAGGTCCTACCGGCCCAACAGGAGTTACCGGTTCACAAGGGATAACAGGCCCTACCGGTGCTGACGGTGCTACCGGACTTCAGGGTCCCACAGGTAATACCGGGGCTACGGGTTCTACCGGAACTAACGGTGCAACGGGTGCAACAGGCGCTACCGGATTTGGCGCGACAGGTCCTACCGGCCCAACAGGAGTTACCGGTTCACAAGGGATAACAGGCCCTACCGGTGCTGACGGTGCTACCGGACTTCAGGGTCCCACAGGTAATACCGGGGCTGCGGGCGCTACAGGTTCTCAGGGAGCAACAGGAAGTACAGGTACGACAGGGGCCACTGGTGCTGCAGGTTCTACGGGAGCCACCGGTACAACTGGTGCTACGGGTCCGACAGGCATTCTTACATATAGTGTAGTCGGAACCACAGACGTGAGTATTGCAGCTCCGCTTTACACAGGCACAGCTGCATATGTAGATATGCCTCAAATGACTTTAACTTTTACTCCTGTAAATAGTAAAGCATTTGTTGAGTTTTCTGCTAAGTGCACTTATTCCAGTAACAATTTTGAGGAACACCTCATGAAATACAGACTTGTTCAGGACGGAACACCGATAAAAGAATTCTATACATACGGGAAAGTTACATTTAATGGCACAGAGGCAAATACTTTCACGTATCCAATTACTACAACACCAGGTGTTTCAACTACGGTAAAAATTCAATGGTCACCGGAATCGGTGAGTAATCCTGTGGTTACATTTTACAATTACCCGGCTTCGTATTCGTACATGTTTCGTTCGTTGATTGTTACAGATAAACCATAAAAAGCTTATGAAAGGATGTCTGAGATTGTTTTTTCTTTGTATGATTTCGTTTGGTTTCTCCGATTGCGTTCGGGCACAGGGAGAAACTCAAAACCTTACGGGTGGATTTTGGAAAACCAAAGGAAACAGCGGTACTAATCCTGCTTCAAATTTTGTAGGAACAACCGATGCTGTAGGCCTTGCAATCAGAACAAACAATACAGATAGGATCAGAGTTTTATCTACGGGTAATATAGGTATGGGTACTGCAGTTCCAACAGAAATACTTCATGTTGCAGGTAACCTGAGAATCGATAATGCTTTTATGCCTGGCAATAATGCAGGTACTGCGGGTCAGGTCCTTAGTTCTCAGGGTGCGGGAGTTGCCCCTACGTGGATAAATCTGGGTTCATTAGTACCTTTGGGTTCTTTCTCAATAAGCAACAATGAAAATCTTCCTGATAACTTTACGAGCTCATGCAGCGACTCAACAGCCTTTGCAGATTTTACTCCCCGAGCGATAAATGATTTAAGCACACTTAATGTAACTATCCCGGTTAGTGGTCTACCTACAACTCTTTGTGCTGTTACGGTTACTTTAAACATTACACATACCTGGGATGCAGATTTGGATATTAGTTTGACTAGCCCTTTAGGAACTGTAATTGACTTATCATCAGATAATGGAGGTAGTGGAGATAATTTTGTAAAAACTGTGTTTGATGATAATGCACCTACACTCATTACCGCTGGTGTTCCTCCTTTTACAGGTTCTTTCCGTCCGGAAACCCCCCTTTCAAACCTCAACGGAGAAAACCCTAATGGAAACTGGACATTGACGATAGTTGATGACCTTGCTGCCGATGTGGGAACTCTGGAAGATGTAACCATTAAAATTTTTACACCCGTGGCTGGCAGTTTTAGTTTTGTGGGAGAAACCACAGTCCCAATTGTTGCGGGTGAAGCTGTAAATGTCGACTGTGATTACTCAGTTAAGTCCAATAGTTCATCAGGTATAACGATTATGGT
The DNA here is from genome assembly GCA_964631835.1 of uncultured Chitinophaga sp. GTDB lineage: Bacteria > Bacteroidota > Bacteroidia > Chitinophagales > LD1 > Bog-950. The sequence goes on along the minus strand of CAZWAD010000051.1, from coordinate 5,537 downwards.
TTCAAGAGATGTTGTCAGCGGAAGCGGTTCTATTGGAACTGTGTTGGGATATTGTGCTGATAGCAGTCCATCGGGGGCATATAAAGCATGCGGAATCTCAGACCGTGATGCAGGTTTGGCTAACGGCACATATTACTACAAACTGTGGGAATTTGTGCCAAATAGTGTAATTGGAACAAGGAATTATTCTTTGGTAGTAAATAAAACCTACTAACTAATTATGTATGACGGCTTGCTTTTTTAAAAACGATGTGCTATGTTGAAACAAAATAAGGACTTCAGTTTTGTACGGACACTTTTCTGAAGCTATTAGTTAAGTTAACTCAATCAAAAATATTTTCCGGTTTGCCTGAAACGGAAACAAACAAAAGAAGGCGTATAAAACTTTTCTTTAACCCGCCCCGAGGAACCGGGATATAAAACAAAACGTTATGAAAAAAAAATTTTACTCAAAACTTAATCAAGTTTTTGCTTGCTTAGCAATTCTTGTTTTTTCCAATCTTCCGACATTAAAAGCTGACGCGCAATGCTCAACAACAACTTTCAGCTATACAGGGCCTGCGGTGGCGATTCCTGATAATAACGCAACCGGAGTAAGCATAATTGTTCCTGTGGCGGGTTTATCAGGTGTGATAACAGATGTAAACTTTCGACTGGATGCTAGTGGAGTAGGAACTTGCGATGCTACGGCAGGTGACGTTGATGCCTCGATTGACCATACTTTTTTAGCCGACCTTGATTTCTTTCTTACCTCACCTGCAGCCACAACAGTAGCATTTATGAACGATAATGGTGGTGGTGGAAACAATTTCTGCACTCTTCTGATTGACGATGATGGAGGTTTCCCTTCGGTAACAACTATTCCGACTACGGGTGGGGTTTCAGGAAACTATGCTCCGGAACTTCCTCTGTCTGCCTTTGACGGCCAAAACCCCAACGGTAATTGGACTTTAAAAGTTGCAGATGATGCGGCAGGAGATATAGGAAGTGTTCGCAGGTTTTCAATAATTATTACAACATGCGTACCTACACCCAATTTAATTGCAGGTACTGCTACGGTTACAGCTGACGATTGTAACAATAACGGAAGTATTGACCCTGAAGAAATGATTACCGTTGATTTGCAAATAGCCAATACCGGCACGGCAACTACCACTGACTTAGTAGCCACTTTACAAGCTACTTCCAACGTGCTTAGCCCAAGCGGTCCTCAAAACTATGGTACTATTGCCAACCCGGCAGGAACAACCACCCGCAGCTTTTCATTCACTGCGAACGACTTTTCGTGTGGTATTATATTCCCAATAACGCTCCAACTTCAGGATGGAGCTACTGATCACGGCACTATTACCTATAATATACCAACAGGTTCCCTTGTACCCCACTCATACAGTTCGGGAAATATTGCAACTGCTATTCCGGATAATGGATCGATTGACATTCCGATTCTTGTTACGGACGTATTCACATTGTCAGATGTGAACTTTAAGCTGCGCATTAACCATACTTTTGACGCTGATCTGGATATAAGCCTTATACATCCGGATAACACTATTGTAGACCTGACAAGTGATAATGGGGGGGGTAGTGACAACTACGGCTCGGGAGCCAATGATTGTTCAGGTACATATACCATATTTGATGATGCTGCAGCTACCGCTATTACGGCCGGTGCTGCCCCTTTTGCCGGAACTTTTAGACCTGAAGGACTTTTGAGTGTTTTTAATGGTAAGATGTCTAACGGTACCTGGAAATTAAGGGTTACAGATGACGCAGGTCTTGACGTTGGAACTATTGGCTGTTTTGAACTTGGTTTGTCAGAGACTCAATGTTGCGCAGCGATTTTATCAGCCAGCACGGTCACAATAACCTCCGATGACTGCAATGGCAACGGAGCTATTGACCCCAACGAAATGATCACTGTAAGTTTGGGAATTCAAAATACAGGCACTGTATCTACATTAAACTTGGTTGGCACGCTTCAGCCGACTGGTGGAGTTACTAATCCAAGCGCACCTCAAAATTATGGTGCTGTTATTAATGGAGGGTCTGCAGTTTTCCAATCTTTTTCTTTTACAGCTTCAGACTTTGTATGCGGGCAACCAATAGTTCTCACTCTACGGCTTCAGGATGGCGCTAAAGATTATGGAATTATCAGTTATAATTTCTCAACGGGGCAGCCTGCAACAACTTCAACAACCTATAGTTCAGGAAACATAGCCGTCCCGATTCCTGATAACGGTTCGGTAGATATACCAGTTAACATCCCAGATGTATTTGCTATATCGGATGTAAATGTAAGTGTTCGTTTGAACCATACCTTTGATGGCGATATTGAAATGTCTTTAGTGCATCCTGATAACACCAGCGTTTTACTTGTAAATAACAGAGGTGGTTCTGGTGACAATTTCGGTACCGGTGCCAATGATTGTTCAGGTACACCAACTATTTTTGATAGCCAAGCGGGTACAGCCATTACTGCAGGTGTAGTACCGTTTGCAGGAACATTTATCCCTGAAGCAACACTTACTGCTTTTAATGGAAAACTTTCTAATGGTAACTGGATTTTACGAGTAAGCGATCAAGCCGGTTTAGATGTTGGCACAGTTGGATGTTTCCAACTTGAGCTAAAAGGAACGATATGCTGCACTCCACAATTAGAAGCCGGAGGCACGTTGCTAGGAAACGAAAGCTGCTCTCCGGGGAACGATGCCATTGACCCGTACGAAACAGTTACAGTTAGTTTCTGTGTTCAAAATACAGGAAGCAAAAACACAACTGATTTAGTGGGCACATTACAGCTTTCGGGAGGTATAACCAATATTACCACTGGAGTTCAAAATTATGGCGTGGTAGCTTATGGAGGCTCTTCGGCTTGCCGTGATTTTACTTTTGATGCACCGGCTGGCACCTGTGGTGGTTCTTTCACAGCTTCTGTTCAGTTTCAGGATATGGCGGAAGACTTAGGAACTTTTGATTACATATTTACTTTGGGTGAAGAAACCGGTAGTAACACTTCCTATTCAAATCTTTCTGCAATTACTCTTCCCTCCGGTGCACCAGGAACTACAAGCGGACCGGCTTCGCCTTATCCGTCAAATATCAATGTAGCAGGCGCCATAGGTCAAATAAGCAAAGTAACAGTTAGTCTCAATAACTATAACCATACTTTTCCTGATGATATAGACGTGTTGCTGGTTAGCCCCGCGGGACAAAAAGTTATTCTAATGTCCGATGCTGGCGGAAGCACTGATGCAGTGGGAGTAAACCTTACATTTGATGATGCTGCAGCAACAGGAATTCCGGATGGTGGTCCTGTAGCTTCTGGCACATTCAAACCTACCGAGTTTAGTGGTGGGGATATTTACAATGCTCCTGCTCCTGCAGGTCCTTATTCAACAACACTCGCAGCATTTAACGGAGTAAGCCCTAACGGAACATGGAGTTTGTATATTATGGATGATGCCGGTGGCGATGTCGGAAACTTTAACGGAGGATGGGAGCTTAATATTCAAACTACTGAATACGTTTGCTGTGTTGACCCTTGTCAACCGGATATTACCGACCCAAATGCCGTTTGTCAGGACATAACTGTTTACTTAGACAACACCGGAAATATATCCATTACAGCTGAAGACATTGATGATGGAAGCAACGATGGTTGCGGACCAGTAACACTTTCAGCCAGCAAAACTTCATTCGACTGTAATGATTTAGGGTTGAATATAGTTCAGCTTACGGTTGAAGATGAATCAGGAAATACGGATGACTGTCTGGCTAATGTAACCGTGCTGGATATTATTCCTCCTTCTATCACTTGTCCTATTGGCCTTCAGGTGATAGGAAATGATATTTCAGATGCACCTGCTGCCTATGCCGATATATTTGAGTGGGCGGGTGCAGGTGGTAACGGAGTTGAAAACTGCTTTATCAATAATGCTTCGTTTGTGCTGCAATCTGAGATTCTTACTTCGAATGTGGCATGCACCAAAATTTATACCCGCACTTATTATGTTGAAGATGAGTCAGGAAATAGCGCTACTTGTGAACAGACAGTAACTGTTACTTCATCACTTGCAACAACTGCAACGGCAACGTCTGACTATAATGGATACAACGTATCGTGCCTGGGTGGCAGTGATGGCGAAGCGACTGCAAATCCTTCAGGCGGTTTACAACCTTATAGTTACGAGTGGAGCGATGGGCAAACTACTCAGACAGCTACCGGTCTTAATGCAGGAACGCATGAGGTTACTGTTACCGATGCTGCCGGTTGTACTGCGACAGCTGATGTTACTCTTTCCCAGCCTCCTAAATTAAATCTTACCGTTGAAGCCACATCGGACTTTAATGGTTACGATGTTCAGTGCTTCGGTGGCAGTAATGGTGAAGCCACAGGTACACCTTCGGGGGGTGTACCGGGTTACAGCTACGAATGGAGTGATGGGCAAACTATTAATCCGGCAACCGGTCTATCGGCAGACACTTATGAACTAACTGTAACCGATGCCAACCTTTGCACGGTTTCTGCCAGCATTATACTCACCGAGCCTCCACAAATGACTATTGATGCCGGTGAAAACCAATTGGTATATTATGGTTATGATGATTCGGCTTGCGCCACATTAACTGCAGAAGGAGCAGGTGGCGGAGTTCCGCCTTATGATTATGGATGGAGCAACGGAAGCCCGCTACATACTACCAACGTATGCCCGCAAACTTCTACTGTTTACTATGTTACACTTACAGACCAAAACGGATGCACAGTGGTTGACAGTGTAAAGGTATGTGCCATTGATGTTCGCTGCGGTCATCACTTAGAAAAAGTGACCATCTGCCACGAAACCGGAAGCGGCACTCAAACACTTTGCATTGCTAAAATAGCCGCCAAGAATCATTTGCGTACTCACTCGGGTGACCAACTAGCAGCCTGCGGTACGCTGAAAGTCTGCAGTTTTACACCACCAAGTGCGAAATCCGATGAGGAGGTTCCTTACCTCTTCAATCATGAAAGCATGGGAGAAACATGGTTAAGAGCATTCCCTAACCCATTTGCTGAAAATACCGAAGTGAGGTTTATTCTTCCGGAAGATGGCAGGGTTTCATTGAAAATCTATGATATCACCGGTAAGGAAATCTTCCTGTTGTTTGAAGGCAGTGTAACTTCAGGAACAATCAACCATTCCACGTTTAACGGAAGCAATTATGCAAGCGGTATTTATTTCTTAACGCTTACTAATTTGAAAGGTGAAAAATTTGTTGAAAAACTCGTATTGACAGATTAGTAAATAATCTCTGTTTTCAAAAGCCTCCTGAAAAAATCAGGAGGCTTTTTAGTTTAAAACTACCTGTAAATAAAACGCCTAGGGCCGGAGTACTCACTAGGTCAGAAATATTTTTTAAAATATTGGTTGCAGTCCAGAAACGAAACAAACCAATTGCTGCTATTACCTTTAGAAAGGCTAGAAAAGAAAGAAAATTCGGTTCTGTCGTTAATCGTGTGAGAGTAAGTCCAATTGACCGTTGAAGAAGAGGAT
>CAZWAD010000050.1:0-9800 GCA_964631835.1 uncultured Chitinophaga sp. | reverse complement strand
TCAATAGCGGCACCGCAGCTTATTTTATAGGGCAGTATTGCATTTACAATGTAGACAAATCATGGGAGGAAAAAGTTCAGATATACAATTGGTATTTTGAGGCTATGCGTGCTTCGCACAGTGGGCAGGCAATGGATATTTACGGTTTGGATTATATGATGCCCGCTGCCCTGCGCGATGATAAGGTGGCGAAACTGTTGCAGCAACGGGTACTCGCCACTCACCGTTTAAAATCGGCTGCACCTGCCAGTTATCTTGCCCGCATTGGTGTTTTATTGGGTGAAGGCTCAAAAGCTCAGACTGATGCAATGGGCGATTACTTTGAAGCCTTGGGAATTTCATTCCAAATTATTGATGACACACTTAACCTGAACGGTTTTAAAGACAATCTTAAAACAAAAGGCGAAGACATCACAGCGGGGAAAATTACTTACCCTATTGCTAAAGCAATGGCACTTCTTGAAAAGAAAGACCGTGCGCGCCTATGGGAAATCATAAGTTCAAAAACCAAAAACCTTGAATTAATTGCAGTAGCAGTCACCTTACTTGATAAAGTAAATGCAATCGAACTTTGCGAACGCGAAGCTAAATCAATGCTGGAAAAAGCGTGGAAAAAAATTGACCCGCTTCTTCGTGACAGTATGGTTAAATTAAATCTTCGCGCTTTTAGTTGGTTTGTATTAGAAAGAACATATTAAATGTCAAACGCAAATGCTCAACGAATTGAAACTTTGTTTCTTCATAAACTTGCCATCTCAAAAATTGAATAAGCAAACAATGCGTAAATATGAACACCAAAAGTTTAAAAGAGCTAAAATTTACCAGTTGGTGCATTGATAATGCTACCAGTATTTATGTGCTGATTACGATAATCGTGATTTGCGGTTCATTCATATATGTGAGTTTGCCCAAGGAACTTTTCCCGGATGTGGTGGTACCCACTATTTCAATTTCCACCATTTATCCCGGTGCCACTCCGCAGGACATTGAAAACTTAATTACGAAGCCGATTGAAAAACAGGTGAAAGGAATCAGCGGGGTCAAAAAAGTAACAAGCAATTCTCTTTCCGATGTTTCCATCATTACTGTAGAGTTTAACACAAATTTGAAAGCAGCAGATTGCAAACAGAAAGTGACGGATGCAGTTGCCAAGGGCAAAAAAGATTTACCCAGCGATTTAAATAATGAACCCCAGATACAGGAGTTTGATATAAACGAGCGTCCTATAATGAATATTAACTTGGCTGGCGATTATCCTCTTGACCAGATAAAAAATTATGCAGAAGATTTAAAAGATAAGATTGAAAGCATGAAAGAAATCACCCGCGTAGATATTGTGGGTGGAGTTGACCGTGAGATTCAGGTAAATGTAGACCTCTACAAGATGACCAGTGCGGGTATTTCATTTATGGATATTGAAAATGCGATTAAAAGAGAAAACTTAAATATATCCGGTGGCGAAGTACGGATAGACCAATTTCGAAGAAATTTGCGTGTAACCGGTGAGTTTAAAGAGCCAAAAGAAATTGGTGATGTTATTATTCGGTCATTTACGGGAACTACCGTTTTTCTTAAAGACATTGCTAAAGTAGAGGATACGTTCAAAGAGAAGCAGGATTTTGCCCAGCTTGACCACAAACCGGTAGTAACATTAAATGTGGTAAAGCGAAGCGGTGAAAACCTTATTAATGCCACCGACCAGATTTATTCCATTATTGAAGATTATCAAAATGGCAAATTCCCGCAAGGTTTAAAGATTAAGGTAACCGGGGACACATCTGAAAATACCAGAGTTCAACTGCACGATTTAGTCAATACAGTAATTCTCGGATTCATTTTCGTGGTGTTTGTTCTCATGTTTTTCATGGGATTCAATAATGCTTTTTTCGTTGGACTTTCAGTACCGTTGACGACCTTAGTTGCGTTTCTATTTATGCCCGCATTAGGAATGACAATGAACTTAGTGGTGCTTTTTGCTTTTCTTCTTGCCTTGGGAATAGTCGTAGACGATGCCATAGTAGTTATTGAAAACACCCACCGAATTTTCAACCGTTACGATTTTGACATTATGCGTTCTGCCAAATATGCAGCCGGTGAGGTTTTTATACCCGTTTTAGCAGGAACACTAACAACGTTGGCTCCTTTTGTACCATTATTATTTTGGCCGGGCATTGTTGGTAAATTCATGAAGAACCTTCCATTGACATTGATAATTACACTTGGCGCTTCCCTATTTGTGGCTTTTATAATGAATCCGGTTTTTGCTGTTTCATTTATGAAAAAAGACGATCATGGTAGTAAGTCGAATTTAAAAGATTATTACACAGGCATTATCTTTTTTAGTATAACTGCTTTAATTGGGTATGTCACCAAATATTGGGGGATAGGTAATTTTTCATTACTTATAATTATTCTCATTTTGTTATACCATTTTGTTCTTTCACATGCAATTATTTTCTGGCAAACAAAATTTTGGCCGCTTATTATCAATTATTACAGGAAAATAATACACTCTTTCATTAAAGGTTACAGACCTGCTTTTATTCCCCTCACAGTAGTAGGATTTTTAATCGGAAGTTGGCTATTATATTTCGCATCCAAGCCGCAAATCGAATTTTTCCCAAGCGGTCATGCGAACTTTGTGTATGTGTATTGTAAATTGCCGATGGGAACAGATGCCAACGTAACCGATTCCATAACCCGCGAGATTGAGAAGCGTGTTTATAAGGTTATTGGAGAAAGTAATCCTGACGTTACCAGTGTTATTTCTAATGTAGGGCTGGGCGCTGGTGACCCGCAAAATCCGGATAAAGTACCCACACCTCACAAAAGCCTTGTTACTATAGCTTTTAAAAAATATGCCGAGCGCATATATCCTAAAACTAATATTTGGTTAGACTCCCTTCAAAAAGAATTTAAAAAAGGAATTGCCGGTGCAGAAATATCAGTAGAAAAAGAGCGGGCGGGACCACCGGTTGGCAAACCGATAAATATCGAGATTAGCGGAGATGATTTTGACGTTTTGCTGAAGTTGAGCAATGAATTGAAATCAAATATCGAGAAGGAAGGTGTTGAGGGAATTGATGAACTGAAAAGCGATTTACAAATCAGCAAACCCGAAATTATAGTTGACCTGGATGAAGAGAAAATGCTTCGGGAGGGTATCTCCTTAGGGCAAGTAGGCGGTGAACTCAGAACGGCTTTATTTGGTAAAGAAGTTTCAAAGTTTCGCGACAAAAATGACGATTCCCCTATTCAGCTTCGTTTGCGGGCTGAGGACAGAAGTCAAGTAGAAAAACTGATGAATGTAAATATCTCGTACATGGATTTCAGCCTGGGGCAATTCCGCCAGATTCCTATTTCAGCTATTGCAAAACTTCGATATGATAATTCAATCAGTGTGATTAACCGCAAGAATCAAAAGCGCATGGTTACCCTTTACTCTTACCTTGTGCAGGGGTATTCATCCAACGAAATTATTCCGCGCATAGAGCAAATTATAACTAATATGGATGCGCCAGAAGGTTATGAGATAAAAATTACGGGTGAGCAGGAACAGCAAAAGGAAACTTCCTCATTTTTGGCTATAGCATTTGGATTAGCTCTTGCTATGATGCTTGTGATTCTTGTGATTCAGTTTAATTCGGTAGTGAAGCCAATGATTATTTTCACAACCGTACTATTTTCGTTAATTGGTATAGCCCTTGGCTTCACTATCACTCGAATGAATTTGTCAGTAGTAATGAGCGGAGTTGGAACCTTTGCTCTGGCAGGTATTGTAATCCGAAACGGAATTTTGCTAATCGAATTTATTGATGCATTGCGAGAACGAGGCTTAACCATTGAGGAAGCAGTTGTAGAAGGAGGAGCTACCCGTATAACCCCTGTAATTTTGACGGCTGCTGCTGCGATACTTGGCTTAATTCCATTAGCAGTTGGTTTGAATATGGATTTTGGAACTCTATTCAGCGAATTAAATCCACACTTTTATCTCGGAGGAGATAATGTACGGTTTTGGGGACCTCTTGCATGGACAATGATTTTTGGTCTTTTAATGGGAACTTTTCTTACATTACTTGTAGTCCCCACGATGTACATGCTCGGTTATAAAACGCGCGAATGGTTTAGGAGAAAATTCTCAAAAGCAAGATAATTTTTATAATTCTGGTAGAAATTTTGACATCGCTCAACTCAATAAATTTTCCAGAATCTAATACCCCAATTTGAGTAAATAGTTCGACATCTAATTATTTTAAATTTGCTCCATGAAAATTAAAGGCCCTAAAGAATTGGTTGCTTTTGTTGAACTGGTTAACGTTATACAAAGCATTCGAGATTGCTTGAAACAACATCTGCGCGATAAATTACGCCAAAATAAGTTTGACATTACCGTTGAAATGATGGAAGTATTGGGGGTATTAATGTACAACGAAAAATTAAACCAACAGGAAATTGCTGAAATCGTTAGAAAGAACAAAGCCAGTTTAACTTCTTTATTGGATAATCTGGAATCAAGAAATCTAATCGTTAGACAACCTCATACAACGGACAGAAGAAATAATATTATTTCATTGACCAAAGAAGGAATTGCTTACAATAAAAAACTCCTTCCTATGGTTACGGAATTTTATGAGCAGTTTCAAAAAGGCTTTGCGCATATTGACTTAATTAAGTTAACGAAGACCCTTCAGCAAATCCAATTTAAAATAATGGAGAAACCATGTTCAACTAAAGGCAAATAGGGTAAAAAAAATTATGTAATTGGTTTGATATCAAACAGTATGAATTCGAATTAAATAATAAAACTGTCGGACTGAACAAATGACAGAAATGTTGGTGCAGTACGAATATTTATAACAACTTAAATGAAAGGGAGAGCTAAGTGGGTTGATGTAATAATTGGAGCATTAATATTTCATAGTAAAAGGTTAAATTTTTTCATTCCATTGTTATCGTTTCAACTAGCAGTTTATAACAGCAGTGCTCAAAACTCCCTTATATCGGGGAAGATAATGGATGTGCGCACTAACGAGCCGATAAGCTATGTTAATATTCATATAAAGGATACAAATTTTGGAACAATCACCGACTCGGTTGGAAATTTTACTATAGTGATTATACCTCAACCTTCTATTCTTGAAATATCTGTTCTTGGCTATGAGCGCAAGTTTGTCAAAATTAATCCCGCCACAACAAAATTTATTTCGGTTGATTTAAAACCCACCGATATGCTGTTGAAAGAAGTGGTGGTAAAGCCTCCTAAAAAAAGGAAACGAATTATTGACACAGCGGCACTTTATGTATTTGCCCGGGTAATGGAAAACAAGCCCCGAAACAACCCGGATGCTGTTCCCAACTATTACCTACACGAATATACCAAGATGATAACTTCCATGATACATGCATCCCCGAAGTTATTAAACAGCAAATTGCTTAAGCCTTTCGGTTTCTTCTTTGAAGAGCGCGATACAACTGCATCGGGAGAAGAATACATACCGTTAATTATCCTGGAAGAATATAACGAAACCTATCATCGTAATAAACCTTTTCTGAATCGAAAGGTGATTTATTACCGACATATGTCGGGCTTTAAAAAAACCTTCCTTGCTAACTACATTTCTGACCAGCTAAAATACATTGACATTTATAAAAATGTGTACGTAATAGCCGGTAAGGCATTTACTTCGCCATTTTCTCCACAAGCGCGCACCACTTACACTTATCACATTTTAGATACTATCCGCATCAACAACTCGGTAACTTATACGCTTAATTTTGTAGCAAAGAATAAAGAGGATGTTGCCTTAAAAGGATGTGCCCTTATTGATTCTGCAACTTGGGGTATTGCTGCTATTTATTTTAATCCTAATGAAAAAGCGAACGTAAATTTTTTAACTGATTATTCGGTAGAGCAAAAATTTGAACAAACCGACAGCGGTTGGATAATGAACTACGAGAAGGTAAATGCGCGGGGTAACCTTCTTCAGAAGAGACAAAAATTAGCCATTTATATTACTAAGATAACCGCCCGCGATTCGATACAACTTAACCATTCCATACCGGATAGCGTAAGCAAAGCGCCTGATGATATTATAGTAAATAAGGCGTTTAATAGGCATCGGTCTTTTCTTGATACTTTACGTTTAATGCCTTTAGATAAAGCGGAACAGCACATTTATCATTCATTCGATACCGCTTTAACCGTTAAAGCCTTTAAACGGCTCCAGTGGTTGGGTAAATTAGTAACCTCAGCAAATTTCAGGGCAGGTCCGTTTGATTTTGGGAGGGCATTTTACTTTGTAAGTCGTAATGCGGTGGAGGGATACCGGATAAGATTGGGTGTATTTACCAATGAATATTTTAGTCAAACTGTTCACCTGTATGCGCAAGGGGCTTATGGTTTTAAAGATAAAAAATGGAAGTATGAAGTTGACATGCGCTTTAATTTTCCAAGGCGCTACAACCGATGGAGCCAATTGTGGTTGCAAAGCAAAAATGATATGGTGGTGCTTGGTCAGGATAATCCGCAACTCACCTACGACAATATTTTGACCCTTCTTTCTCCGGCTACTAAAAAGAATAAGGTCATGCGCTTGTCTGTGCAAAGCATTCAATACCAAATAGACTGGTTCAAGGGGCTTTCAAGCAACTTTGGGATTGCCTTTAAAAGGTGGTATTCAACCGACCAGGGAATTGTTTTTGATGAATACCGGGATAATACATTTAAACCACTAACCGGTTTTAATTCAACAGAACTCTCAGCCGAATTGCGGTATTGTGCTAACGACCAATATACCAAAAGTTATGGCTTCCGATTTTTTATTCCTACTACTAAGCCCAGCTTTACGTTGAAATATACATGGAGAATTAAAAATCCTCTGTTCGGCTATTTTGGTAGCCATAGCCTGCAAGCAATAGTTAAGCAGGTAATTTACATGCCAGTTATAGGGTATGGGAAATTAGATGCTACAGCAGGGTATATTTTTGGAGAGGCACCATATCCAACATCTTTCATTTCATCAGCTAACATCGGAATTCTTAGAGACGAAGCCAGCTATCAATTAACCAAACTTTTTGAATTTGGACACGACAAATATGTATCGCTTTGGTATGAGCACCATTTTGAGGGGCTATTATTCAATCATATTCCTTACCTAAAAAAAGTTAAGCTACGCGAGTTTATAAGTGTAAAGGCTCTTTGGGGGAATATGAGCACTAAGAATAAAAACATTCTTCTGCTACCTGTAGAAATGCACACCGCATCAAAAAAACCTTATGTAGAAATAGGTTTTGGTGTAGAAAATATATTGAAACTACTACAGGTCAGCTTTACTTGGCGTACCACCTACCGCAATGAAATTGGTGCTCAAAATTTTGTTTTCAAAATAAATGTAAGACCATCCTTTTAAACTTAAAATGAAAAAATATGAATCGCTGCACAACTACAATTACACAAAAAATAGACTTTACTAAAAATAAAACCAAAGAACAGAAAAGCCAACAAGCGAACAAGCTTCCCGGTTCCATTTCACTTGATAGAAAAAGAACGAATATTTTAAAAGGATTAGAACAGGAGACGCTCCAGTTTTTGTGCCGAATTATGCCTGCTTGGGCAAGCCCTGATATGCTAACCGCTGTGGGTTTGCTGGGTGGTTTTATTGTTTTTGCAGGTTTTTGGATGGCACAGTATAACGTCTATTACATGTCCCTTGCCATTTTTGGTTGGGCTGTAAATTGGTTTGGCGATTCGTTAGACGGGCGTATTGCATACTATCGAAACATTCCCCGCAAATGGTACGGCTTTTCATTGGATTTGTCAATGGACTGGGTAACAACTATAGTTGTTGCTTTGGGGCTTTACTTTTATCTGCCAACTTCGTACAAACCGCTTGCCTTTACGTACTTGGGCACCTATGGCTGGTCTATGATTTTAGCTTTATTAAAATACAAGCTAACGAATCAGTACGTTATTGATACCGGTGGCTTGGTGGGTCCTACCGAACTGCGAATTGCCATTTGCCTTGTTCTGCTATTAGAAATGTTATTTCCGAACTCTATCAAAATTTTTGCAGTCGTAGTAAATGTAATTATGATGATAGTAAATATGCTGAGCTTTATGGAAATACTAAAGATTGGGAATTCGGAAGATAACAAGGCAAAGGAATAAATTTTTGTATTAGCCTATATACTACTCTTTAACTTGATTTAAAAGTGAATGTATGATACGAACAATATTTATCCTGCTCTTATTCTTTTTAGCTGCTTGCTCTACCTCTACAGGGCTTATAACTACTTTGGAAGATGCGGAACGCGGGGCAAAAAAATATCCCGACTATACGTTTACTCAACTTAATCAGGATAAGCGGCTTTACGAACAATATTGCAGTACGTGCCACCAATTAAAAAAACCTTCGGCAAAAAAAGAAGGCGAGTGGTGGATTACAGTAACAACAATGGCACTGAAAGCTCAGAATAAAGAGGGGAAAGAAGTAATTGACCAGAAAACGCAAGAAGCAATTACACGTTTTCTTATAGTCATGTGTGATGCCCCTAAAAGAAACCATTAAGCAAAATAAAAAAATAAAGCAATTGTTCTTAAAGTCTCTACTTCTTGGCATTGTGACAGGGTTGTTATCCGGTTTTATTTCGGTATTGTATGGTACTTTTTATTTGTACTCAGTAGGGGCTGATTTTTCTAAGATTGCTTCAAATCCGAGAATAATTCTTGGTTGTTTTTTCGGCTCGCTAATCGCGTCAATGGGGTATTGGCTGCTTAGAAAGTTTTCAAAACAAAATACCGACATCATTTTCAATATGATTTTTTTCACTCTTTCGTTTATTACTTTAATCGCCCCATTTTTCACGTTACCGGGAAATCTAAAATCGCCTGAATTGTTTCCCGGCTTTGCGGTCCCCATGCACTTTTTCCCGGCACTGTTATGGTTGTGTTTAAAGCCAGCTTTTATAATAGACAGCCATAATCAGAAGGATTTCTTTTCCTGATGGAAAGATGCAAAAAGCAACTTAAGGGAACGATTAAATGGATGATTTATGTTAAATAGATAATATATGGCAACAATTCAAATCGCAGCGAAAATCCAACGAGAAATCTATAATCCCTCCGTTATAGAAAAAAATATATTGCGTATAATTCAATTGCTAAAATTTCTTTGATGCATTCAGTTTACACTTTCGGCAAAGCTCAGGCTTCGGCTTTCATTGGCGGCATGTTTGATTATGCTATTATGATTGCGCTGACAGAATACGGACACCTGTTCTACACAAAGTCTATTATCATCAGCGGTTTATTCGGGGCAGTCATCAACTATTCACTGAACCGTTATTGGACGTTTAAAAAACGTGATGAATCTAAACGCAGGCAACTGCAAAGATTTGTTCTTGTGGTATTGGGAAACATCGCATTAAAAAGTTCTGGCACTTATGCGCTCACCAAACTGCTGGGTTTCGATTATAAGCTAAGCCGCCTTTGCTTAGACGCCCTTGTATCGCTCGGCTTCAATTTTACCTTGCAGAAATACTGGGTGTTTAAAAAATAGAATCACAAGTGAGTTCCCGGTATATTAATAAAGTATTGTCACGCTTCTAAACAATAGTTTGGGGACAACACAGAAGCAAAAACTGGCAATTCTCTGTTATCTCATTTAACAATCAGATTTATTTCGTTAAACATTGTTCGTTTAAACGAATATTTATACGTTTGTTACGTCATTTATTATTTAACAATCTAAATCAAATTAAAATGGAAACAATTTCTTTAAATCCTTTTTTTCTTTCTATGG
>CAZWAD010000049.1:0-9970 GCA_964631835.1 uncultured Chitinophaga sp. | reverse complement strand
GTAGCTCCGGGGTGAACCGCATCATTGGTGTCATCACAATCATCTGCAGGTCCAAGACATGAGCCCGGAGTGTAATGCCCATCACCATCACCATCGGTTGACAAACCTTCATCTATAAACGTGTTGCAGTCGTTGTCCTGCCCATCGCATACTTCCGTGTTGCCCGGATAATTGTTAACATCATTATCATCGCAGTCGTCATTAGTTGGCGCAGTACCAGCTGGCTGAACGCAGAAAATAAGCGCGTCTCCTATTCCATGTCCATCACCATCGTGGTCAACATAATAAGTTCCCTGACCAGTTACATCGGGGTCATCATCATCAATCAATCCATCGCAATCATCGTCAATTCCATTACAGATTTCGATAGCTCCGGGGTAAACTTCATCATTTGTATCATCACAATCGGTTTTATCAATAACAAAGCCTATAGGTTGCCCGGCACATGTTGCCGTATCATGATTAATATCGCCAAAACCATCTCCATCAAGGTCTGCATAATAAGTTGTAAATTGTATACCGTCATCTATTTGCGTATTACAATCGTCATCAAGACCATTACAAACTTCAGCGGCACCGGGATAGATACTGCTGCTGGCGTCATCACAATCAGTATCATTCAGTGAAGTGTTAGCGGGTTGAAAGCAAGCCAAAATAGGCGCACCGGTTCCATAGCCATCGCCATCCGCATCTGCGTAGTATGTTCCCTGACCTGTAACACCCGGGTCATCGTCATCTGTTAATCCATCACAATCGTCATCAATCGTATTGCAGATTTCGGTTGCCCCAGGATGAATATCTTCATCTGTGTCATCACAATCATTGGCATTGAGAACAGCATTTGCCGGTTGAATACATGCAAGTATTACAGGGCCTGCACCATATCCATCTCCATCGTTATCGGCATAGTAAGTCCCCTGACCAACCACGTCCGGGTCATCATCATCTATTAGGTCATTACAATTATCATCAATGCCATTACAGATTTCAGTTGCTCCTGGATTGATGTTATCATCTCCATCGTTACAATCAGTTTTATCTGACACTCTGCCAGATGGCTGAGTACAGGAAAGAACACCAGCATCGTTTTCATCACCGTAACCGTCACTGTCACTATCAACATACCAAAGCGGCTGACCAGTAATATCCGGGTCATTGTCATCCGTTAATCCATCACAATCATCATCAATACTGTTACAAATTTCCAATGCGTCAGGGTGTACAGCGCTGTTATTATCATCACAGTCGCCTGAAAGAGCAATAAGTGAGCCTGCATTATAATAACCGGTTGGCGCTGTGCAGGCATTAACCGTTGCACCATCGCTATAACCATCAGCATCCAAATCTTTATACCAAAGCGGAATCGCAACAAGCGTAATTTTTACATCATCGGTTGATGAAGCACACGGAGGATTTGAAGTAGTCCAGCGTAAAATATAAACCGTACCGGATGCACCTGAAAAAGTTGAATTATGAGCAGAGGCATTTCCGAACGAACCACCTGCACCAGATACAACACTCCATGAGCCGGTTCCAATTGCCGGATTATTTGCAGCCAGATTGACGGTTGTAATTCCGCAAGGCGGTGTTTGGTCAGATCCGGCATTAGCTGTAGTAGGCAAAGGTCTTACTTCAACATTCTGGCTTGTACTTCCAATACATGCCGGTGAAAAACGCCATGCTTCATTTGTTGCGCTCCATAAAGAAGAATTTTTTCCGGGAACAGGAGTAGCTATAGTTCCTCCAGCATTTTCAATCCCCATAGTAGCACCACCCGGAGAACCGGTGACGCTGGTGGTATGAATCTCAATAAAGTTAGTTCCTTCATGTAAAATTATTTGCGAAGTAATATCAGGTGTTCCGCTTCCGAAAAACCTAATACCTGAAAAACTTACCACTAATTTTCGTGTAGGTGCTGTGCCTTGTGTTGAGTATCTGATAGTTCCTCCTGCAGGTGGATTCAAGTCATTCCAGCATAATGCAATCAGGTTATTAGGCGGAGTGATGTCTGGAATAAGTTGCCCGTTACAGCAGCCGTTTTCACCAAAACCGGTTGTAAATGATATAAAACCGTTTGACGATATCTCGAAATTCGTATAGTTAGTCCCATAGAAATTGAAACTAAATCCGATAGGCAACGAGGCCGAAGTTTCATCATCGGCAAGGAAAACCTGGGTACCGGTTGCGGGTAGTGGGGCAAATGTCGTTGAGGCTACAGAATATGGCGGAAGATTGTATGTAATGGAGTGGTTTCCTGCTCCTGCGGTAGTTGGATTGAAATTATTACCCGTAACGCCTGGCCCGGTGAAAGTTCCTCCGGGAGTAACAGGTGTCAACACGACCGGAGAGCTTGTTATGCAATACGGAGAACTCAATCCGGTAAAAGAAGCGTCAGGTATGGGATTAAACAGCACATCCATTTCATCCATAGTGGCAGTACATGGCGCGTTGGAAACAGTCCAACGCAAAGTATATGGCGTAGAAGCTGCTCCGCTAAATGTTGAAGCAGGGCTTGCAGGTGTATTCACAGTTCCGCCTGCGCCAGCTTGAATACTCCAAGAACCGGTTCCTATGGAAGGCGTGTTTGCTGCCAATGTTACCTGGGTTAAGCCACAGGTAAGAACATCTGTTTGGTCGGGTCCTGCATTAGCAATTGATGGATTTCGGTTGAATGTAACCAACACGTCATCAGTGGACGGCACACAAGGAGAATAAGAAACAGTCCACCGTAAGGTATAGGCAGTTCCTGCAGTACCCGTAAAAGTTGTCGCTGCATTAGCAGGATTGCCAAAAGAACCTCCGATTCCTGATACTACACTCCATTGGCCCAAACCGGTCGTTGGATTATTTGCGGTCAGGTTTACCTGAGTTAGTCCGCAGGTAGAAGCATCTGTTTGGTCAGCTCCCGCATTAGCTGTTGTCGGAGCAAAATTCAGAACTACATCAACATCATCGAAAGAGGAAGTGCAAGGGGAGTTGGAAATTGTCCATCTTAAAGTATAGCCATTTCCCGCAATACCGCTGAAAGTAGATGTAGGACTATTTGCATTTCCAAATGAACCACCTGTTCCATTTTGGACAGTCCACGTTCCTATTCCGATGGTAGGTACATTTCCGGTAAGTGTTATTTGAGTTTGCCCGCAAGTGGATGCCCCGGTTTGGTCAGCACCGGCATTGGAATTTGTCGGGTTTGCGTTAAGAGTTATAATAACATCATCAAATGAAGCCGTGCAAGGTGAATTGGAAATAGTCCAGCGTAGATTGTATGAGTTACCAGCTATTCCGCTAAAAGTTGAAATCGGGCTGGATGCATTTCCAAATGAGCCACCAGTACCAGAGAATACGCTCCATGCTCCGGTTCCTACTCCGGGAGTATTAGCACCAAGAGTTACCTGAGTCAAACCACAGGTGGAAGCATCGGTTTGATCGCCCCCGGCATTAGAATTCGTAGGATTCTGATTGAATGTAATATTAATCTGGTCCATAGATGCACTGCAAGGTGAAAGGGACGTAGTCCACTGTAAAACATAAGCATTACCTGGTACCCCGCTAAAACCTGTAGCAGGATTAGTTGCATCCGCAAACGAACCTCCTGCGCCTGAAATTATACTCCATAAGCCTGTACCAAATGTGGGAGCATTTCCGGCAAGAGTTACACTGGTCAGTCCGCAGGTTGAAGTACCTGTTTGGTCTGGCCCTGCATTAGCTGTTGTTGGGTTTCTGTTGAAAGTAATAACTACGTCATCTGTAGACGCGGTGCAAGGTGTGTTGGCAATAGTCCACCGTAAGGTATAAGTGGAGCCTGCATTACCTGAGAAAGTTGAAGTTGGGCTCGAGGCATTGCCGAACGAGCCACCGGTTCCCGATACAACGCTCCAGGAACCAGTACCAGCTGAAGGAGCATTTCCCGCCAATGTAACTTGAGTTAATCCGCAGGTGGATGAACCAGTTTGGTCAGGTCCGGCATTAGCTGTGGACGGAACAGCAACCACAGTTGTATTCTGGCTGGTGCTGCTGGCACATGGTGAATTAACAGTAAACCGATAAGCGCTGTTTACAGCGCTCCAAGTTGAAGAGTTTCGGCCCGGAACTGCAAGTGCCTGAGTGCCATTGGAGTTTTCGATACCTTGTGTGGTCCCTCCGTTGGAGTTACCCACATTGGTCGTATGAATTTCAATAGTATTGCTTCCCTCGTAAAGAATTATTTGCGTAGTTACGTCAGGTGTCGCATTTCCGGTAAAGGGAACGTTGGCAAAATTAACCACTAAAGTTCTGTTAGGTGCGGTTCCGGTAGTAAAGTAGGTAATAGTAGCAGCTGAAGGGTTAAGGTCATCCCAGCAAGCAGCAATCAAGTTATTAGGTGTTGAACTGTTCGGAATAGATTGTCCGTTACAGCAACCGGTTGGGCCTCCAAGATTAAAGGAAATAAAGCCGTTTGATGAAACCTGGAATTGGGTATAAGCTGTACCGTAAAAATTAAAACTAAACCCGATGGGCAAGGTAGCCGATATCTGTTCATCAGCCAGAAAAACCTGGGTATGCCCGGCCGTAGACTGTGGCGCATGACCAATGGAACCAACAGAATAGGGAGGATAAGTGTAAGTTACGCTATAGTTCCCTGGAGTTGCATTGACAGGTAGAAAATCATTGCCCGAAAAGCATGAAGCACAAGCGGGAGCACTGGTGAACACTCCACCGCTGTTAGTTGGGCTTAAAGAAACAGTCGCTGTAGAATTACAGTACGAACTGCTTAATCCACTGTAAGAAGCATCAGGAATATTATTACGCTGAATAAGGACGTCATCAGTAGATGAACCGCATGGAGCATTTGTTATTGTCCACCTTAAATTATATAGAGTTCCAGCAGTTCCATTAAAGGTTGAAGTAGGGCTCGAGGGGGTTACCACAGTTCCACCCGCTCCTGATAAAATGGACCATGCCCCTGTTCCTACCGAAGGAGCATTCCCTGCAAGCGTAATAGATGGAAGACCACAGGTTGATGAACCGCTTTGGTCTGTACCAGCATTGGCTGTTGTGGGGTTCCTGTTAAATGTGATTGTAGCATCATCCATCGAAGCAGTACAAGGAGAGTTTGAAATAGTCCATCGAATAGTGTAAGTACTGCCTGCAGTTCCGCTGAAGGTGGTTACAGGGTTAGCGGTATTTCCAAATGAGCCCCCCGCACCTGAAACAACGCTCCATACACCTGTTCCTATGCTGGGTGTATTGGCACTAATATTCACAGTAGTAAGCCCGCAGGTTGAAGCGCCTGTTTGGTCGGCACCGGCATTTGCGGCCGTTGGATTACGATTGAATGTTATAACTACATCATCAGTACTTACACAACCTGCTACCCCGCCATTAGCAATAGTCCAGCGAAGGGTGTAAGTATTTCCGGCAACACCTGAAAATGTGGAAGTCGGACTCGCAGCATTTCCGAAAGATCCTCCTGAGCCTGATACAATACTCCATGAGCCTGTTCCGATAGTTGGGGAATTGGCAGCCAAAGTAACTTGGGTTAAGCCGCAGGTCGCTGCACTTGTTTGATCCGGACCTGCATTGGAAGGAGTTACCTGTGAAAACCGGTAGGTCATTACAGCTGATGTGCCAGACCAGGTATAAGTGGTCCTGTTCGCAGAAACATGTAATGAGTTTGTAGTTCCGGAAAACCAATTGGTTTGGTTTGTCGTGAATGGAGATGGTGCCCCATTACCATTATTCACATTTGCAGAAAAACCGCTGATGTTAGTGGCACCGTTGTTACTCCATGTAAAATCGTACCAGGCATTTGTTGTAAGGGCTATGTCAATATAAGCCCCTGCACCTAAACTGAAAGAACCGTTACCACACCCCGTAGGTGCGGTATGTTGAGGATTTGTTTCGGCAGCAACATCAAGCAGAGGTGTAGTTATTGGAAGCTTTATAACATAAAGTTGACCACAAGTGGCATTGGTTGTACAAAAATATAGGTTGTTTAAAAGCCGGTAATTTCCGCTTACAGGTGCCTGAAACTGTAGAGAAGCTGAAGCTCCCGTACAATAAACCCCGTTGTCATCATTATAGGCTACAAATTGCCCAGTGCCATCCACGTAAACGGTAATTTGGTTATCATAAGCATTAGCCCCGTTTACACAGGAAGCCACACCGAAGTTTTCGTTTTTAATTACATTGGACAACAAAGCATATTCACCGCCATAAGTACAGGAGTTTCCGTACCAAAAAGCATTAGGTACCATAGTGGCAGCATTAGTTGCTCCAAATTGAACACCTCCGTATGCACACTGCGCATTTGCTGCTGAAGGAGTGAGCAGACAAAACATAGCCGCAAAAGCAGCTATAAAAGAGCAAACGTTTTTTCTGATTCCCGGGGTAGAGAAATTTACCATAACTGTGTTTTTAAATTTATAATTCGTGTTTTAGTTGACTATAGCAATTCCGAGAGCCGGCTTCATGTGATATAACACAAGAAGAATGGCTAAAGATTCCGAATAAGGCATGTTCATAAAAACAACCTTGCAGGATATTTTCACCAACAAAACTCCTTTTCCTAACATTAAAGAAAACAACAACTTCAATCGCGCAATTGATATTAAGAAAATGTTGTAATGGAATGTAGTGTCCGCTAATTCCATTAAAAAATTCGAGCGAAAAATAGGCTGAGTTTTGTAATTAAACAAGGAATCTCGAATTAGAAACTACTTATTAACAACTGAATTTATCAACAAATTCAGGAACACTTTGAACGCCATTGAACGGAAAAATGAAATAGATTTTTCTATATCCTTCTCCCCCGCCAACCTTATTTCGCCTTTATTTGCAACGTATCCCTCTTCATGAATTACCTACTCGCCTTACCGTTCTCCCTCTTCATCTTCCAAACATCACTTGCTGAAACCATAACTTTCGATATCATCCTCTTTGGCAACAAAATAGGCTACACCAACTTAACACACGAAATCAAAAACGACAGTTTGGAATTCTACACCCTTGATACCAAGTCGCGTGCAAAGTTTTTATTCTTCACCATCGAAAACCACACCCGCTACGAGGTCGTATATAAACATGGTAAACTCCTTTCATCTAAAACCACAGAAATCGAAAACGGTAAAACCAAACGATGGACTAATGTAACATGGGACGGTGCCAAATACACGGTTGATGGCTACAAAGGCAAACGGACGTTCACTGAGGTCCCTGTATTCTCTGTAGTAAGACTTTTTTTCTCCAACATTACTTCGCCTCTCAGGCTCTTTTACGAAAGCGAAGCTGATTTCAACGAACTCAAAAAGGGAGAACTGCCCGGCTCATGGGAGTTTAGAAGCAGCGATGGTAATCGCAACATCTATTTCTTCAAAAACGGGAAAATTACTTCTACCGAGTTTCACACCTTCCTCGCCAAAGTCAGGATGATTCGGACCAACTGAACCTGAACTAACTTTAAAGTTCAAACTATTAACTTTAAACTTGCGTTAACCTAATTGAAGTGAAACCATTTGTAAAATTTCTTGTGCTGATAATTTTGTTCGTAGCTTCATGCAAGCCTCCCCCTTTTCAAGTAAAAGACGGTAGTACTGCGCGTGAACTTCTTCTGTTCAATCAGAGCATTGATTTTTTAGTTAAAGAGTTTCATGCCGAAAAAGACCCTGTTAAGCAGCAGCCTAAAGCCTTTGCCATTGCCGAATCTTACAGCAAATTCAACGATTACCCTAATGCCGAAAAATGGTATCAGCAATCGCTCGACCTGAATGGTGGTGAAAAGTCACTCTTCAAACTTGGCTTAATGCAAAAACAACAGGAGAAATACGAGGAAGCAATCAAAACTTTCGAACTTTACCAGCGGGTGGCAGCCGTTGGCTTTGAAGGAAGAAAGCAAGCTAACCAGTGCCGCGATGCTCTTGATTGGAATAAAGCATTTTCCAAAACAGAAGTCACCAATCTGTCATCGCTCAACTCGCCAGCCTCTGATTATAACCTTGAGCCTTTCAAAGACAATAAATTTATCCTTTCTTCATCCCGTAATGACGCCAAAGGCAGCGAGCGTGACGGATGGACAGGAGAAAAGTTCAGTGATTTGTTTGTAACTGAAAAACAGAAAGAGTTTTCAACTCCTGCAAACTTCGGAACTCCGGTTAACTCTCCAGCACATGAAAGTTCAGCCACCTTGAGTAAAGATTTCCGGGAAATGTATTTCGTGCGTTGCAAAGCCGACCCGCTTCAGTCTAACCAGTATTGCGCGGTATATTACAGTGCCTTCAACAATGCTCAATGGGATGAACCCGTTAAACTGGAACTATTTCCCGATTCAGTAAATGTTTATGACCCGTATCTCTCAAATGATGGCAAACAGTTGTTTGTTGCTGCCGATGCTCCCGGCTTTGGCGAAACCGATATTTATCTTTTTATAAAAGCCGACACCGGATGGACTTCCCCTCAAAACCTCGGTGGTAACATCAATACCCCCGGCAGTGAACGCTTCCCCTGGCTGGACCAAAAGGGGATTCTTTACTACTCATCAAATGGCTTACCCGGTATGGGCGGGCTTGATATTTTTAAAACCACGAAAACCAAAACCGGCTTCAAAGACCCTGTCAATCTTAAATCGCCAATAAACAGCGGTGCCGATGATTTCGCCTATCGTATTGATAAATACAAACCGGTAAATACCGATGACACTATTCTCTTTTCCGGTTACTTTTCATCCAACCGCAAAGGTGGAAAGGGAAGCGATGACATTTACCGTTTTGAAGAAAAGTGGAGAAACGTATTTATTGTTTATGGCAAAACGCTGGAAAAGCAGTTTGAAAATCCCGATAATCCCGACAGCAAAGTGCTTGGTCTTAAAGCATTGCCTAAAGCAAAAGTTGAGTTGAAAACACTGGATGAAAAAATTATCGCCTCAGGAATTGATGACACACTCGGAAAATTTGCCTTCAGGCTCGAAGCTGAAACAGATTATAAAATTACTGCGAGTAAAAACGGCTACTTAACCAACAGTGTTTTTGTTTCTACCAAAGGCAAACGCCATCAGGATTCTACCATCATCAGCCTGTTCACCGAAATTGAACTCGAAAAGGTTTTTACACAAAAAATGATTGCCATTCCGAACATCTATTACGACTACGACAAAGCCACTCTACGCCCCGAATCGGAATTAGTACTTGATTCAATTCTTATTTTCTTCAAAGAGAACCCTGACCTCACTATTGAAATAGGCTCGCACACTGACAGTCGCGGAAGCGATGCTTACAACATCAAACTATCACAAGCAAGGGCGCAAAGCGTTGTCGATTATTTCATAAGCAAAGGAGTAGCAACAGAAAAACTAACTGCCAAAGGCTATGGCGAAACCAAACCTGTCAACGGTTGCATAAACGGAGTAAAATGTTCAGAAGAAGAACACCAGAAAAACCGCAGAACTACTTTCCGTGTTACTTCAGTAAAGCTAAACCTTGAATCTATTGAGCCGGAAAATATTATCGTTGACCCTAAACCGGACGAAAAGTAACTGCCTGTTTTAATTCTTTTTTAGAAGGAACCCGCCCACTTGCTACGACAGTCAACAACATCCTTTAAAGGTTGTTATTAAGTTTTTCCTGAGCTATTGAAATCTTGCCTGAAATGTTTATATTTTTGTAAACAACAGAAATTAATATTGTATGAAAACAATTCTCATTTTATTTTTCCTCGCTGCTTTGCTTTTCATTTATCAGTTGTTTATCCATCATGACCCGGATATGCTGGACAGAGATGGCAATCAGCTTACAAGAAGAGGAAAAGCAAAAAACCGGAATTAAATAAAGCCGGTTTAATACTCGCCTTTTCGGTTGCGTTGCGTTCTGCGTTTCTATTCTATCCCCCATATCCTTTCCCTTTTTTTTAGTTGGCTTCGTCTTATTCTTTTCTGCCCGATATCAGGCACACCTTGTATTTTCTTAAAACTGCAACATTCTCATTGACGCTGAAACGTGGT
>CAZWAD010000048.1:0-11783 GCA_964631835.1 uncultured Chitinophaga sp. | reverse complement strand
AACATGGTCTGCCACCTGCGGCAGAGGGTGTTGGAAAACAGAAACATGGTCTGCCACCTGCGGCAGAGGGTGTTGGAAAACAGAAACATGGTCTGCCGCCATGAAAAACACCTCTGAGAAATTTATAACGTGGAGTTTTAGGGCTAAAACAGTATGAAATGGTAAAAAACTTACTCTTTCACTACTTTGCAGGTAGCTATAACCGCACTACCCCCTAACCCCCTAAAGGGGGAACCGGAACCGCCAACCAGCATAGCGGTATAAACCCCTGCAGCAAGTTTTTTAATGCTTACCTCCTGCCTGGTGGAATACTTAGGAATGTTTTGCTCTATGACTACTCTTCCATTTAAATCCGCAATCCGAATTCTGCATTCCGCATTCTGTTCCCACTCTACCCAGTTGTAATCGAAGCGAACCAGGTCGGTGGCGGGGTTGGGGTAGGATTTGAGTTGTTTAGGTTCTATTGTTGGAGCAATGTCTTCTACTCCCACCAAGCAGTTTTCAATTTCGCAGCCGTTGCTGTCAAGCTTTAGGAACCAGCCGACCTGTGGCGGTAATTGATTCGGATTAATTAACCTTCGACATTCACCAACAGCTATTAATCCTCCATCAGGCAGAACGTCTATATCAGTTAAGTAGTTTTCACTTCCTGCATCCGCAATGCCAACATAATTTTTACTCCATATTTCTTGCCCATTAGCATTTAGTTTTACTATCCACCCCAACCGATAGTTGCTTTTACCACAAGCAACAAAACTTCCGTCCGATAACTGCTCAACATCCGTAAAGCCCGTCAGTTCTCCCGGGTATCCACCAGTATAAGTCCACTGCTTATTAAAGGATGTATTCATTTTAACTATGGTGGCTGTGTAATTAACGTATATTCCACTTTGGTCAAATTTTTTTTTCGCCCCGTAAATAAACCCGCCATCGCTGGTTTGTTTTAGCCCTTCGGCTACATATGTGCTGTCGTTGGGGTCGAACCATTGGCGCACAATGCTGCCATCTGTAGTTCTTACTTCAATTAGCCATGTATTAGAATGCTGCTGAGTTAGGTTCTGGTCATTTCGTCCAGCGCCAAGAAGCAAATTTCCGTTGGAGAGTTTTATGATGCTTGCAGCATAGTCATACTCTCTCTGGTGATACTGCTTCTCCCACAACTTATTCCCCGCTGAATCTATCTTAGTAAGAAAAACATTGGCATCTGAGGCTAAACTATCTAATTTAATGCCTGCAATAAAAAAACTGTTTCCCTCCTGTAATAAACTAAATCCGTTCTGCGTTGACGTATTGGACGTCCGATATTTAAAAACAGAAATTGAATCGAGACTTTGATTGGCAACTCCAAAAAGCAAATAACCCAAAGAGTCAAATGCCAAGCCGGAGAATGCAATTTTTCCATCTTGTGTTCTTATCAGTGCATTCGTAAACAAGCCATAGTAATCAGAATTTGAATCAACTACTATTCTATACTTAGCCAAATTTCCGTTCATATTGATTTCTCCAAGCATTGCTTTGGCTAATCCTACGGTTACGCCATCGGTTACTCCTGTAACAATATACCCTGTGTCATGAAATAATACGCTGCCAAATAACATGACGGGCCTGTCCTCAACATAAGTCTTATTCCAAACGCTCTGAGCATTTGCAATAAACACACTTAGTAATAAGGAAATACCAACACAGCATTTCATTCTGCTAATTTAAAAGGAAGTAAACAGCGGCAGTATTTATTAATCGAAATTCGTTTTCTCGCTTTGGGTAAACACCGGTATTACCCAGCCTAAGCGAATACCGAGAAACATATCGAGGCGCTTGTCTTTGAGCGGTGCCTGCAGGTAGAAGTCGTAGTTTCTGCGCCCCTGTGTAAAGCCAATGTCAAACTGCAGTCCGCCATAAAAGCTCACAAACCTTTTACGCTGCAGGAATATTCCGCCAATAAACTGCGAAAGCACCGGTCCGTTGGTGAGGCGGTCGTAGCCTTTGCGGTAGGTTTTATCGAGCTGCGGCAGCGATGATGGCTTTACGTTAATGGCAATTTTGTGCTGCAGCAATCCAAAACCGGTCATCAGAAGCAAACCGGCATCGGGATACTTTTCGCTGAAGGGAATAATTTTTCCGAACATCACTTTTACATGAAAACCCTGCTCCTGCGGGTGAACGGTTATTAAATCGTTGTTCTGGCTCACAAACTGACCGGTGGAGGTAGAAATATTATCGAGCACATAGCTTTCGCGCACCCGCGTGCCGAAAAGAAAAGCCGCCTCCCCTCCGAGCATCCAGTTTTTATTGAACTTATATGCGAGGTGAAACCCGAAAAGCGAGTTGAACCCGAAGCGTTCGCGCATATCGCCAAAGGGAAATTGCGCGGTGTAATTGGGAACAATTAAAACTGCGTTGTTGGGGTCGAAGTGTTTTTTCTTCTTTTCATCTTTCTTTTTTTCCTGTGCCTGTGTGGTGAAAGCCAAAGGAAACAGAAGAAAAACCAGAAATATTTTTTTGCATAAAGGCGCAAACGCGCAAAGAGTTTCAACAGCCCTTTTCAGAATCTTAGTGCCTTCGTGTCTTAGAGTTATCATGTATTTTACCGGCAATGCTGTGTATGCAAAAGTATTATTTTAGCCCGCCTTAAATTCGAAAAATATTAAGTCGGGCAAGCCCGCAAAAATGGAACAGGTGAAGGAAATTAAGATGGTTGATTTAGGTGCGCAGTACAAACGCCTGAAACCTGAAATAGATTCTGCCATTGCCGAAGTGCTGGAGTCAACCCAATTCATTAAAGGCAGGCAGGTAAAAACCCTTGAAGAAAACCTTGCCGCTTACCTCGGCACTAAACATGTTATCGGCTGCGCCAACGGCACCGATGCGCTTCAAATTGCTATGATGGCGCTTGGCTTTCAGCCGGGTGATGAAATAATAACCGCCAGCTTTACTTATGTGGCAACTGCCGAAGTTATTGCCCTGCTAAAACTGAAACCTGTTTTGGTGGAAGTGAATCCCGATACGTTTACTATTGACCCGGTAGCAATTGAACGCGCCATTACTCCGAAAACAAAAGCCATTGTTCCTGTTCATTTGTTTGGTCAGTGTGCGGATATGGAAGTCATCATAAAGATTGCAGAGAAACATAATTTACAGGTGATAGAAGATAATGCACAAGCTATTGGCGCAGATTTTGTTTTCAGTAATGGAACGAAAAAGAAATCGGGAACTATTGGAACCATTGGAACAACTTCTTTCTTCCCATCAAAAAACCTCGGTTGCTATGGCGATGGAGGTGCATTAAATACGAATGATGATGAACTGGCTAAAAAAATACGAATGATTGCCAACCACGGACAGAGTGTGCAATATGTGCACGATGAAATTGGCGTTAACTCCCGCCTCGATACCTTGCAAGCAGCCATACTCGATGTAAAACTCAAATACCTCGATGATTTTGCTGCACGAAGAAGAAACGTAGCGGATTATTACGACAAATCATTTGCCGGCCTAAGTAATGTTCAGACACCGGTGCGGGCAAAAAACTCAACCCATGTTTTTCATCAATACACGTTAAAACTGAAAGGCCTGAACCGCGATGAGGTGAGAAAGAAATTAGCCGGTGCCGGAATTCCGAGTATGGTTTATTACCCCATTCCTCTGCATTTGCAGAAAGCATATCGGGATGAAAAGTATAAGCCGGAGATGTTTTTAGTAGCTGAGGAATTATGCAGGACGGTGTTATCATTACCTGTTCATACAGAGTTTAATACAGGTGAACTTGAATTTATTGCAGATACATTTAAACAAATAATTAACGAATGAAGATTGCTGTTATTGGAACAGGGTATGTTGGATTAGTTACCGGAACGTGTTTTGCTGAAACCGGAAATGAAGTTGTTTGTGTAGATGTTGATAAGGAAAAAGTTAAGCAGTTAAAAGCCGGGGTCATCCCGATTTACGAACCCGACCTCGAAATATTGTTTGAACGGAACACCAAGCAGGGAAGGCTGAAGTTTACCAATTCACTGAAAGAAGGAATGGAGGGGGCTAAGGTTATCTTCCTGGCGTTACCCACCCCGCCCGATGAAAACGGAAACGCAGACTTAAAATATGTGTTGGATGTGGCTGAGAAAATCGGCACCTTCCTGAAGCAATATGCTATTGTGGTAAATAAAAGCACTGTTACGGTTGGAACTGCCGATAAAGTGCGCGAGATAATTTCGGCAATAACAAAGATTGAGTTTGATGTGGTTTCAAATCCGGAGTTTCTTCGGGAGGGCGTAGCGGTTGAAGATTTTATGAAGCCGGAACGGGTAGTTGTTGGTACAACTTCGGAGAAAGCAAAAAAGGTTATGGAAGAGCTATACGAACCATTTGTTCGCCAGGGAAACCCGATTTTGTTTATGGATGAAAAGAGCGCTGAGGTTACTAAATATGCCGCTAACTCTTTCCTTGCCACCAAAATTTCATTTATGAATGAAGTAGCAAACTTCTGCGAATTGGTTGGCGCTGACGTTGATAACGTTCGTAAAGGAATTGGGACAGATTCACGCATTGGGAAACGATTTCTGTTTGCCGGTGTGGGTTACGGGGGCAGTTGCTTCCCGAAGGATGTGAAAGCCTTGTATCACACCTCGAAAAAAAACAATTATGAGTTTCGGATTCTTCACTCGGTAATACAGGTAAATAACCTTCAGCGTGAAAAATTTTTTGATAAGATACTGGCAAAGTATGGCGATAAACTTTCAAAAAAGACTGTTGCTGTATGGGGTCTTTCTTTCAAGCCCAACACTGATGATATAAGAGAAGCCCCTGCTGTTTATATTGTAGAGCGGCTGTTGTTCAGCGGGGCAAAGGTGAGGGTTTATGACCCTGCCGCCATGAGCAATGTAAAGAAGGTTTTCGGCAAACAGATTTATTATGGCATAGACCAATACGATGCTTTAAAACAGGCGGATATTCTGCTTATTTTAACGGAATGGAACATCTTCCGTTCACCCGATTTTGAAAAAATCTCTTTGTTACTCAAAGAAAAGGTAATTTTTGATGGAAGAAACCTTTACAACACAGAGCAATTGAAAGAACTTGGCTATAATTATTATAGTATAGGAAGAGAAACCATCGAGAATAAATGAAACGTGTTTTGATAACCGGGGCTGCCGGTTTCCTAGGCTCGCATTTATGCGACCGTTTTGTTCGTGACGGTTATTTTGTAATCGGCATGGATAACCTTATCACCGGTGACCTGAAAAACATTGAGCATCTTTTTAAGTTGAAGAACTTTGAATTTTATCATCACGATGTTTCAAAGTTTGTTTTTGTAACTGGTGAGTTGGATTACATACTCCATCTTGCTTCGCCAGCTTCACCGATAGATTATCTGAAAATTCCGATTCAGACTTTAAAGGTGGGCTCTCTTGGCACTCATAACCTCCTAGGTTTAGCCAAAGCAAAAAGTGCAAGAATATTAGTAGCGTCAACGTCTGAAGTTTACGGTGACCCACTTGTTCATCCGCAAAATGAAGATTACTGGGGAAATGTAAACCCGGTTGGCCCCCGAGGTGTTTATGACGAAGCAAAACGTTTCCAGGAAGCTATTACAATGGCTTATCATAATTATCATGGGCTTGAGACAAGAATTGCCCGTATTTTCAATACTTACGGCCCGCGCATGAGACTGAATGACGGTAGGGCTTTGCCCGCTTTTATCGGTCAAGCCTTGCGAGCGGAAGATATTACCGTGTTTGGTGATGGCAGCCAAACACGTTCCTTCTGTTTTGTCGATGATATGATAGAAGGAATTTATCGTTTGTTGCTCAGCGATTATCATCTGCCTGTAAACCTTGGTAATCCCGATGAAATTTCAATTAAAGAATTTGCTGAAGAAATTGTCCGTCTTACAGGTACCTCACAGAAAATTGTTTACAGACAATTACCTGCTGACGATCCGAAGCAACGACAGCCGGATATTACCCGCGCCAAAGGGATTTTGGACTGGGAACCTAGAACAAAACGTGCAGAGGGGTTGAAAATTACTTTTGAATATTTCAAAAATCTGTCAGAAGAAGAACTGTATAAATCAAAACACCGGTTTGCATAAAATGGGAAATAAGACTTCAAATTATTTTGTGCACCCCAGTTCTTTCGTTGACGAGGGTTGTAAAATCGGCAACGGGACTAAAATCTGGCATTTTTCACATATTATGCATGACTGTGTTATTGGTGAAAATTGCAATATCGGACAAAATGTTGTGGTTTCACCTGAGGTTGTGCTGGGAAGTAATGTAAAAGTTCAGAACAATGTTTCCATTTACACCGGAGTAATTTGTGAGGACGATGTATTTCTTGGTCCCTCTATGGTTTTTACAAATGTTACAAATCCCAGGAGTGCTGTTAACCGGAGAGGTCAATACGAAAAAACGGTTGTAAAGAAAGGGGCGAGTATAGGAGCTAATGCAACCGTAGTTTGCGGAAACGATATTGGTGAGTTTGCTTTTATTGGCGCAGGTTCAGTGGTAACAAAAAATGTTCTGGCTTATGCTTTAGTTATTGGAAACCCTGCTAAGCAAGTTGGCTGGATGAGTGAATATGGCCACCGGTTAAATTTTGATAAGAACGGAATTGCCGTTTGTAAAGAAAGTGGTGAAAAGTATCTGTTGAAAGAAGGAAAGGTTACTAAAATAAAATAGAAGGTTGCACCGTATGGTTAAGGATTTACTAGATAAAAAAAAGAAGTTAGCAGTCATCGGGTTAGGTTATGTAGGTTTACCGGTGGCGCTTGAGTTTGCACATAAAATACAGGTAATTGGCTTCGACATCAATAAAAAGAGAGTCGAACTGATGAAACAACATATTGACCCCAGTAACGAGCTTGATGAAAAAGAATTTGAGGAAACAGATATTCTTTTCACCTCAGACCTGAATGATTTAAAAGAAGCGAGTTTCTATATTATTGCAGTTCCCACACCGGTTGATAAACACAACGTTCCGGATTTAAAAGCTGTGCTCAGCGCTTCTGAAACTATTGGCAAAGTTTTAAAAAAAGGAGACTATGTGATTTTTGAATCGACAGTTTATCCCGGTTGTACCGAGCAGGATTGCTTACCGGTAATTGAAAAAACTTCGGGGTTAAAAATGGGAATTGATTTTAAACTCGGGTATTCGCCTGAAAGAATTAATCCCGGAGACAAAGAACATACGATCACAAAAATCAAGAAAGTAGTTTCTGGTTGCGATGCCGAAGCATTGGATGTTGTAGCGCGTGTTTATGAAATCATTGTCGCAGCAGGGACACACCGGGCGAGTTCAATTAAAGTTGCTGAAGCAGCAAAAATTATTGAGAACACCCAGCGTGATTTGAATATCGCTTTGATGAATGAGCTTTCCTGCATTTTTGATTTGATGGGTATTAATACTTATGAAGTGCTCGAAGCCGCTTCTACGAAATGGAATTTCCTGAAATTCTATCCCGGCTTGGTGGGTGGGCACTGTATTGGTGTTGACCCGTATTATCTCACTTACAAATCATTGGAACTTGGATACAATCCAAATGTAATTTTAGCAGGCAGAAGAATTAATGATGATATGGGAGCACATGTTGCACGCAAGCTTGTTCAGCATTTGATTAAACTCAATAAACAGATTACTAAGACCAAGGCACTAGTCATGGGAGCTACTTTTAAAGAAAATGTGAGCGACATCAGAAACTCAAAAGTAGTGGATGTAATTGAGGAATTGAAAAAATATTCAGTACATACGGAGGTGACCGACCCCTATGCAGATGCAGAGGAATTTAAAGAGGAGTATGGCATAACTCTGAAAAGGGATTTCGATAGAGATTACGATGCTGTAATTGTTGCTGTTAACCACGACCAATTTTCGACTCTGGATGATGATTTTTTTAAAAAAGTTCTGAAAAAAGATGGAATTGTGGTGGATGTGAAGGGTGACTTACGAAATAAAATCAAGGAATTCAGTTATTGGTCATTATAGTTTAAAATGGAAAAGAAGAAAATTCTAATTACCGGTGGTGCCGGATTTATAGGTTCGCATGTAGTCAGACTATTCGTCAATAAATATCCGGATTACGAAGTTTATAATCTCGATAAACTCACCTACGCAGGTAATCTTGAAAATCTGAAAGATGTTGAGCACAACTCAAACTACAATTTTGTCAGGGGAGATATTGTTGATGCTGAATTCGTATCCCGGTTATTTGATGAGCATAAATTTCTTGCTGTTATCCATCTCGCTGCCGAAAGTCATGTTGACCGTTCTATCAGCAATCCGCATGAGTTCGTTCAAACTAATGTTATTGGCACCGTAAATCTTTTGAACGCTGCAAAAAAAATCTGGGAATGCTCAAAAGATAAACCTGTTAGGCAAGACCGGATTTTCTATCATGTTTCAACCGATGAAGTATATGGCTCACTTGGAGAAACTGGTTTTTTCGTTGAGACAACTTCTTATGATCCGCAATCTCCATACTCTGCATCAAAAGCAAGTTCCGACCATTTTGTTCGGGCCTATTTTAATACTTATAACTTACCAGTAGTTATCTCCAATTGCTCAAATAATTATGGAGCCAATCAGTTTCCTGAAAAATTAATTCCGCTTTTCATCAACAATATTAAGAACAACAAACCTCTGCCGGTTTATGGCGATGGTAAATACACCCGTGACTGGTTGTGGGTGGTTGACCATGCTCGTGCTATTGATGTAATCATGCATAAGGGTGAACTGGGAGAAACCTATAACATTGGCGGATTTAATGAGTGGCAGAATATTGAGTTAATAAAGCTCATGTGTAAAATCATGGATAAGAAACTCAATCGCACAACTGGAGAATCAGAAAAACTTATCACCTACGTAAAGGACCGCCCCGGTCATGACAGAAGATATGCAATTGATGCAACTAAACTCAAAGAAAATCTGGGATGGACTCCATCCGTGACTTTTGAAGAAGGCTTAGGTAAAACAGTTGACTGGTATCTTGAAAATGAAACATGGCTTACGCATGTTACCTCCGGTGAATATCAGAAATATTACGACCAACAATATGCTGTTCGCTAATTAGAATGACAACTAATGTACGATACCGAATACCACGCTGAAGATTTATCGAAATATTCTTTCCTAGTAACTGGTGGTGCCGGCTTTATAGGTTCTAATCTTGTGGAGTACTTGCTTAAATACAAAGCAAAAAAAGTTCGGGTGTTTGACAATTTTGCTACCGGCCAAAAATCTAATATCAGTATATTCAAGAAAAATCCAGATTTTGAACTCATCAAAGGTGACATTCGTGATTTAGCCATTTGCAGAAAAGTATGCAAAGGGATAGATTTTGTTTCCCATCAGGCAGCACTTGGTTCAGTTCCGCGTTCAATCAAAGAACCATGGAATACAAACGATGTGAATGTCGGAGGATTTGTAAATATGATTTCTGCTTCTAGAGATGCTGGAGTAAGGAAATTTATTTACGCCTCAAGTTCGTCAGTTTACGGTGATGAAAAAACTTTACCAAAAGTTGAGGATAGAGTTGGCAGGCCCCTTTCGCCTTATGCTGCAAGCAAACTTACCAATGAACTTTATGCTGAAGTCTTTCACAAAGTTTACGATATGAATGTGATTGGTTTGCGCTACTTCAACATTTTTGGTCCCAAACAAGACCCAAACGGACAATACGCTGCTGTTATTCCACTATTCGTGAGCAAAATTTTAAATTGTGAAGATGTCTTTATTGATGGGGACGGTGAGCAAACCCGTGATTTTACTTTTGTTGAAAATGCTGTGCAAGCCAATGTAAAAGCCTTTTTTGCCAACGAAAAGAAAACCGCTGGTGAAGTGTTTAATATAGCTGTGGGGGAAAATTTTTCAGTAAACCATCTTTACAAGGAGATAAAAAGACTCCTCAGAATCAATCACAAGCCTATGTACCGCGAAGCTCGTACAGGTGATGTAAGAAACTCTCTGGCAGACATTTCAAAAGCCCGAAAACTTCTTGGTTATAAACCTGACTTCAATTTTAAAGTCGGTCTCGATCTTACAGTAAGACACTTCAAGAATTTGCATTTTTAGCAGGTACTATTACTCTTGACTACAAAATTTGCGGCCGCTTTCTTTTGCATCTAAAAGAAAAGGCTTAACTTGGCTTTCATTCTCCTTTTCTTCGGACACTTAAGCGGGTATTATGAAAAAAGTATTTACTGTTTTTATCTTGTTAATCTCCATTTGTAACAATAATGTTAGGGCACAAGTTCCACAAGCAGTAAATTACCAGGCTGTAGCTAGAGATGGTGCAGGTTCTCCTTATGCCAATCGAAATATCTCAGTTCGTATAACAGTCAACGAAGGCATTAGCCCCGGCTTTCCCGTTTATCAGGAAACACATACAACAATAACGAATCAATTTGGTCTCTTTACATTAAAAATAGGCTGGGGGAATCCGATTCTTGGCTCCTTCCCTGCCATCAATTGGGCTACAAGTAATAAGTATCTTCTTGTAGAATACGACCCCAATGGCGGAACAAACTATCTTAATATGGGAGCGTCTCAACTTATCAGTGTTCCGTATGCACTCTATGCTGAAAGAGCCGGAAACGGTAGTGGGGCAACTGGTCCAACTGGTCCCACAGGTCCTGCAGGCACTGATGGAATCAATGGCCCAGGGTACCTCGCAACTTCAACCTCATCGGTAACAATAGGAACGGGAAGCAGAACGTGGATTACTCAACCTGCATTGGCTTACTTACCGAACGACCGAGTTAGAATAGCAAATACACCTGCAAATTATTTAGAAGGTGTGGTTACCGCCTACGCTGGCATAACTCTAACAGTTAATATTGACAGAACAGTTGGTTCTGGAACTTATTCTGCCTGGAATATAGGAATAGCAGGCGATGTAGGGGTAACAGGTCCCGCTGGTCCTACCGGTACAGGCGGAGGAGCAACAGGACCAACCGGCCCAACTGGAATTGCGGGTTTACAAGGAAACACTGGCTCAACAGGCCCACAAGGAGACCCAGGAATTACAGGACCTTCTGGAAATGGTATTAGTAGTATAGTTGATAATGGTAATGGTAGCATCACTATCTACTTTACTGACGGTTCTTCCGCAGTAATTAATAACCTTATTGGCCCCACCGGTGCTACAGGTCCTCAGGGATTACAAGGTATTGCAGGAGACACCGGACCTACCGGTCCTACTGGTGCCGGTGGCGGTGCTACCGGCCCCACCGGTAATACCGGCCCCACCGGTAATACCGGACCTGCCGGTCCTGCCGGCTTGAATGGTGCGGATGGCGTAACCGGACCTGCTGGTCCTGCAGGAATTGACGGAGCCACTGGACCGCAAGGATTACAAGGTATTACAGGACCTACAGGGTTGAATGGAGTAAATGGCTCTACTGGACCTACAGGTCCTACTGGCCTTGCCGGAATTGACGGGGCTACAGGACCTACAGGGTTGAACGGAGTAAATGGCTCTACTGGACCGACAGGTCCTACTGGTCCTGTAGGAATTGACGGAGCTACTGGCCCTCAGGGATTACAAGGTATTGCAGGAGACACTGGACCTACCGGTCCTACTGGTGCCGGTGGCGGTGCTACAGGCCCTACCGGTGATACAGGACCTGCCGGTCCTGCCGGCTTGAATGGTGCTGATGGTGTAACCGGACCTGCTGGTCCTGCAGGAGTTGACGGAGCTACAGGGCCGCAAGGATTACAAGGTATTGCAGGAGACACCGGACCTACCGGTCCTACTGGTGCCGGTGGCGGTGCTACAGGCCCTACCGGTGATA
>CAZWAD010000047.1:0-12823 GCA_964631835.1 uncultured Chitinophaga sp. | reverse complement strand
CAAGCATATAGTATTTTGTGAAGTTATTGAATTTGAATTCTTTCACTATGTATTCCATTTGAATCAGTAACCTCTAATAGGTAAATGCCTTGAGGGTGTTTGGAAATATCAATAGCAGTACTACCGAGTAATTTGTTTTTAGTGAAAATCACTTTACCCAAGATATCCAATATTCTCAAATCGATAGGTTCGTCTTCTTCATATTTTAGATCAAAAATACCGTTTGAAGGATTAGGAGCTATAACAAGCATTACAGAGTGAAATAGAACAACAAGTCGTTTATAGGCCCGTTTGATTTCAGACGGTGTCGCGTTTTCACTGATGCCAAATCTTTCGTAATAGTTTTTTGCCATGGAGTAAGATTTAGGGACTTTCAATCCTCAATCATTCCAGTTTACTTACCTCTGTTGGGCAAGTAAACGGGAATGATATGTATGTCTCGGTTTGAGTTTCATTGAATCAGAATCAGATGAAGGGATTTGTTCTTGGTTTTTTAGTTAAATCTTTCTCCGTTAAAGTATGAGCTGACAGGTGAATCAGGTTACCGTTGTAGTTGAGTTCAAACCCGGTCAATTCCTTATTCGAAAATCGCTTTTCATTTCCCACCCCGACACCCTGATGAACTTCTGACTCAATAGTTTCCAACCGGTCGAGTAAATCGAGTGTCTTGTAAGATGCTTCTGCCTCAGGAATTTCACCGCTGGGTTTGGTGTTGTAAACATCTAAAGCGATTCCTTTAATCATCTTCGGAAAATACTCCTGGTAAATATCCGTGCGGTTAAACACATCCACACTCTTCAATTCCTTATTGATAAAGAAGGCAAGACCGGTTGCAGTTTTCTCAGCTGAGAATGTTTGAAGAAATTTTTCGTATGCGGATCGACTTTGGTCGTATACATCCGAAAAATTCATGGAGCCTGAGCTTACACCCAAACAAGCTGTATATTCTGATACTCTATTCCAAACCTCTCCTTGATCAGCTCTGAACGAGTTACTTTCTTTAAGATTAAACGCAACCTTAGCCGACTTCGCTTTCCGCATTTCGGATGGAGCTATATAATCCGTTGGCTCGAATTTGGGTGACTTGTAATTCCACCGTCCCTGCTCTACACAGCTTACCGGCAGCATGATTTTTGATTCAGGAGCAAGAAATACAGAGGTGTTTAATACCCGGTTCTGTTTGGCTCCGGAGAGAATATCTCCGTCCATTATGAAGACGAAGAATTTGGATTTGTTGATGACATAAATTTCATTCACCGTTCCCTGTTGGCTCGACTCCATAACTTCAATGAAGTTGTTTTTCATGGCATGTGCCAGCGATGAATACTGAATAGTATTACTTGGGGTGGTGGAAAATTGAATAACCGCGAGGTTATCCTTCTGTTGCAGAGACAAAATTTTTGTTTGCATGACTTTAAAATTTAATTGTGAAAAAATATTTCGGGTGTAAAGTTGACGGGGCGGAACGCAACCTATTTGCGCTCACCAAAAATTTGAAAAAATTATTGAAGGGTTACCAGAAGCTCCGTTCTCGGAAAACAAGAATCACAGCGAAGACAGCGAAACAGAACCCGCCAAGAATAAGAGGTATTAATACCACACATCCACGTGTAGTTCTGGTGTAGATTCGGTTGTAAAAAGCTTTCTTAGGATCTGTTACCCAGCCCCAACCTCTCGGAGCTTTCACCCCAAGATTATGGCGCACCACCCTCTTCCACGAAGTGCGGGCGGCAATCCTCTTTTTGAGGTTAGGTATTCTGAATCCGAATTTCATATAAGTGTTGTTTCTCTTAGCAGGCTATACTTTTCGTTTAACCTTCTGTAAATCGTATCATCTTTTCCTCTCACCATTCTCAGAAACATCAACTTCCCGTTAAGATGATTCAGGAAATGATTCTCGCTCAGGTTAACCTGTGCTGCCCAATGCAACCCTTTCTTCTCCCAATTATGAAGCATGGCACGGATAGAGCGTATAAACTTACGGTCAACATTTACTTTCTCATTTACTTTTAAACCCGTAACCGATTGCCTTCTCTTGCTCGAAAAAATTCTTGTCTTCTTTTCGTTGACACGAAATGATTCGCTTACAATAATTGAGGTGATTTGTTGAACCACAGACTCGTCAATGTTTAATTTAGAAGAGAAAGTCAGATCATCGGCATAACGGGTATAAGTTAAGCTGTGCTTTCGGGCAAAGCGCATCAATCTTCTGTCGAGAAGAAAACAAGCCAGGTTGGAGATGACTGGTGAAGTCGGTGCGCCCATCGGCAAGCGGTCATTTAAAGTGGTTAGAATTGTAAGATATGAAGCAATTGAGTTATCGAAGTAAAATGGATAACTCATGAAAATACTTTTCACCCGATGTCGGTCTACTGAATGAAAGAAATCTTCCAGATCCATGTTCAATACAAATTCATTGCCGACATGAGCAGCCGCGTTAGTGGCTATGTTGCAGGTAGGTAATTTCTTATCGAAGTTCGAAATGAAACCATGTACGCAGGATGGCCGGATGCCCAGATAAATTCTTTGCAGATGAAAATTCAACGATTGCTGTAAAGTTTTTAGAATGCCAACCGGTGCACCAATTTCACGATAACCGCCTTTCTTCTTGCGTAACCTGAAGGTGCGGTAACTTTCCTGAGAGTTATCTAAAATGCTCAGTAACTGCATACGCGAAATACGCAGCTGATGCGAAAGCTCCGTCAGGTTTCGCACTTTCAGGAAAGTATCTGTATCAACTGCGCTTATCATTTTACTTTGTTGTATAAACCGTTAAGGGTAAATGACCGGTGTATTATCTCTGACGATTAACTACCAATTTTGCGTAGCATCGCGGAGCAAAATTGGTATAGTTATACACGCATTGCATGCAGGCCGCAGTAACAACAGCCCTAAGTCTTACTCCTGACTCATAATATTAGCCGGTCATTTCCCTAAAACGGTGGTTCATTTTTATCAATAAATGGTTCTCCGTCTTCACCGAAGAACTTTCTGAACTTCCTCTGAATTTTTTCTTCACCAACTTTCATCTCTTCTATTTCATTCTCTTCGAGGTTGTCAAAACGCGCAACTTTCGGATTGAACCTC
The DNA here is from genome assembly GCA_964631835.1 of uncultured Chitinophaga sp. Lineage (GTDB taxonomy): Bacteria > Bacteroidota > Bacteroidia > Chitinophagales > LD1 > Bog-950. The sequence continues at coordinate 9,736 of CAZWAD010000047.1, read as the reverse complement.
ATCCTTACAGTGGCCACGGGCCCGTTTCGGTTTTTTGCCACAATTATCTCGGCAACATTTTTTGTGGAGACGCCTTCGGCATCTGTATCCAAACCGTAATATTCACCACGATACAGGAAGAGAACTTTATCCGCATCCTGTTCGATAGCTCCGCTTTCCCGCAGGTCTGAAAGAATAGGTTTTTTATCGCCCCCGCGGGTTTCAACGGCTCTGCTGAGTTGGCTGGTAACTACAACAACGATATCTAGTTCCCGTGCCATTTGTTTAAGGGTTCTTGTAATTTCAGAAATCTCCGCCTCTCGGTTCCATGACTTGCGCTGCCGCGAAGGAATAATTTGCAGATAGTCAATTACTATCATCTGAATATTATACTGACTGCGTAATTGTTGAGTTACCAGTCGGATTTCAGGCGCGGTTAGCTGAGCGCTATCAACCACATACAACGGTGCGTTTTTGATTTCATCCATTTGGAGAATTAAACGCTGATACTCCTCGGAGCGAAGTTCTGCCCTTCGGATTCTTTCAGCCGGTATGCCGGAATATAGAGAAAGTAATCGCTGGGTAAATGACTGCGCATTTAATTCCAAAGCGAAATAAGCTACCGGATTTTTGAATCCAACGCATGTTTTCAGCAGCATTGAAAGAGCGAATCCGGATTTCCCCATTGCGGGACGCCCAGCAATAACAACCAGTTCTCCCGGAACAAACCCTCCGGTAATTTTATCTAAGTCCGGGAAGCCGCTCCAGATTCCGGAAGTTTTTCCATTGGAGTTGATTTTGTAATCCAGGTCACGAAGCAGTTCAAATGACAAACTCGCGAGGTCATGGACTTTATTTTCTCCGTGTGAGGTCTGAATTTCACTCAGTGATTTGATAGTATCACTCCAGGTTTCATCAGGGTTTACAGAAACATCATTGCTGTCATGAATCATCTGCTCGCCTAATGTTCCAAGCTGACGTTTCTTTGCCGCATACAGAATTATCCGGTAATACTCATCAATGGCAGAGGTATCAAAGTTGATGTTTTTTAATTCCCTCAGGTATTCTTCGTCACCGGCTAATTCTAATTGGTTGGTCTTGAGCAATTGGGCTTTTAAAGTGACTATGTCCAAAGGTGTAGTAGTCATCATCATTTGCAGGATGTTGGAATAAATTACTCTATGGCGCTCATCCGAAAAGATTTCGGGCTTTAGGTGCTGGATGTAATAAGCGGTTTTGTCCTTCCCGTTGATGATAAGAGAGAGAATGTTCCGCTCGGCTTCGGAGACAGTGAGTTGATAGGATGCCGTTTCCATATTTTTGGATTTGATTTGAAAATTGTTCTGGGGAAAAATTCCGAAGAGCGGTGCAAATGATGCGCACTTCAAAACAAAAATCAAGGGCTGTGCAAAAATTTCAGTTTCTGTATTTTAAAATCAACACCACCAAAACGCAAACCTGACGTGCGTTTCAATATCTTTTGAACAGTAAATTGTGCAGCACCTGAAATAGTTTTGCACCTGTTTTTTGTGGAGAATGGAGGGAAGTTTGATGATACAAGGGGGAAAATGAGGGGTTAGTGCCTCCCTCATAAGCAATTTGCAAAATATGAAAATAGAACGGGGTTATGTTTAGTGAATCTTGATAATTTAAATTCAATTAGGTTGTGGGTTAAGAAATGAACAATTTTTTTGAAACCTAAAAAGAACCGACATGACTGACCTCGCGGACAGTTGCAGTAAAGTTTTATTTTTTGCCAACATACATTTTATTTTTTTTAATTTTCAGCCAATTGTACAAAACACTCTTTCATTTTTTTTGCCGACACACAAAGCCAACCGCCAAAAAAATGAAAGAGTGTTTTCTCCACCCCTCTATTCAATGATTTAATATATTTCCGCAATGAGCAATGAACTTTTTAGTAAATACGATTCACAAGACCTTAATAGAATTGCGGCTAAAGGAATTCTTGAGAAGTTAAGAACCATAAGGCAAAGGATTAATCAGGAGTTTACTTCAAGACGATTAATTTGGGAGTTAATTCAAAATGCCAAAGACAATGTTGCTATCTGCAATTCTTCAGGAGACCAAACACTTTCAATTGAAATCGCTTTAAGTGAAAGCCAATTTACTTTTTCTCACAACAAAGGTTTTTTCACAAATGAAAACATAAGAGGATTGATTCGCAGATATTCTTCAAGTGAAAAGGATAGAGAAATAGAAGAAAGTGAAACACCACCACCAACGACAGGAAGATTTGGAACGGGTTTTATGACAACTCACTTACTTGCTGAAAATGTAATTGTGAAAGGAGTATTTCAAATTGACAATTCAGATTATAAAAACTTTCAACTACCATTAGACAGAACAGGACTGAATGAGCAACAAATAATTCAAGGTATTGAGAATGCTTTTGAAGCAGTTGCAAAGAGTATAAAAGAATCAAGCCCATTAACAAAACCAATCAACGAATTCAAAACCGAGTTTGAATACCAGCTTATTCAAGAAGGTTTTGACCTTGCAAAAATTGGACTTGAAGAACTCAAAGACACGGTTGGGTACACACTAATTAATCTACCGAACATTAAAGATATTTTTTGCAAAACATTATCTGAAAACTATCACTATTCCCTTTCGCTTAAAGATTCAATTACCGAAAATGATTTGGTGATACAAATTGCGGAACTAAATATTTCAGGCAAGCAAAAAGAAACAAAGCACTTTGCAATAATGCAGAATGGAGAAACGAAAATTATTATTCCTTTCACCGAAATTGACAATGAATACTTCATTGATACGCCAGCAAAAGAAACACCGAGATTATTTCTTGATTTCCCTTTAATCGGAACGGAAGATTTAAATATCCCATTCGTAATTAGCAGCCCCTTCTTTGAACCAACCGAACCGAGAGACGGAATCAGTTTGACAGGCGGTGCTGATAAGGACACCAAAATAAACAGTGAAATAATTTTGGAAGGGTTCTCTCTTTATCATTCGTTTCTAACTTATGTTGCTGACAAAAGCAATTGGAAAAATCCGCTTCGCCTTGCTAAGATTAGTAAGCCGAAAGAAAGAACTTGGATAAACAATACTTGGTATGATGAAAATGTTCTTCAACCAACGAGGACAAAACTTTTAGCCATTCCAATAGTTGACACTCTAAACGGGAAACGAATTTCAATTCTCAATGATGAGAAGAAACCAAACATTTGGTTTCCCTCATCCAGTGACGAAACCGTAAGAGAAAGAATTTGGAATCTTGCAAGCAATTGGATTCCAAATAAACTACCCGCAAAGGAGCATGTTCATTTATGGTATGACATAATTTGGAAAGATTGTTATGAACTCAAACTCGAAGCAATAACAAAGTCCATTCAAGGCATGACTAACCTTGAAGGAGTAAAATCTTCAATTGTAGATTCAATCACTCCATTAGCTTGGCTTAATGATTACTACGATATTTTAAACCTAGAAGAAAAGTTTATTGATGAAATCATAAAAGACAAATACGCAGTTATTCCCAATCAGAAAGGTGAATTAAAAAAGCGTAAAGATTTATTTCTTGATGAAAATATTGATGAGCAACTGAAAAATGTTTTGGAAATTCTCAATATTGAAATTAGGGGTTATCTCCGCCATAACGAAATTAAAACTGCAAGTAAGTATACGGAAGAGAAGGAAGGACAAATTCTCTATACACCAAAGGCACAAGAAACTGTAATTGCGGACATTGATAAAATACTTTTAGAAGGTAGAAACACAAACATAAATCTGGCTTGTAATTATTTGGTTTCCTGTTTTCATTCTGAAAAAAACAAGTTTCGTGAAAAAATTTATGAATTTTCAAAAAAGTCATTCCCGTCTGAAATTGGCGAAAGGAAATCCATTTCATCAAACGACAAAACAATTTGGCAGACAGTTGATAAAATTCAACTTAAAAGAATTGCATCTCTCATTACCCAACAAGTGACTTTAGTTCAGTTGCAACAATCATTTTTTTTCCCAGACAGAAAACAAACTGTTGAGTGGCTTGATTCCTTTACAACCTTTTTAGATAAAAATGGATTTGAAAATATTATCAGTTTAAAATCCATTTCAATTTTACCTAACCAAAAGGGGGATTTCAAACAGAAAGATTTTTTATTCATTGACGGTATAGAAGAAGGTGCAGAAAACTTAAAAGTCATTTCGGCTCTTTTGGGTTACGACATAAAAGAAGAACTTTTGGAAAAGGGTATTGTTCCTGTCATTCCTGAAATTCAGAAGCGAACCCTTGAACATCTTGCTGTAGAAATTGACAAAAGAATAACTTCCAAATTCAATGAAAGACCAAGAACAGAAACAACAAGAAAAGTTTTTAGCAGTTTATTGATGTGGTTTAAACAAGAACCCTTTCTTGCAAAAGACAATTTCAAAGATTTATTTAAGAACAAACATTTGCTTTATGACGATGATGAAATTGCTGACAACATTGCAAAAGCAAATTTGCTTGACAACATCATGGAAGAAACAGGTTTGTCAGTTAAACAGATTACTGACAAACTAAAAGAGCTTTTAACCAAACCCGACATAGGAGAAGTATTAAAACAGATTGAGGGTGCAGTTCAATCAGAAGGAGGACTCTATCCCGAAGGTTCGGAAGATGACATAATGATTTCACCAACTCTCACAGATAGTTCAAGTGAAAATTCACGAATCTCAATTAGTCAAGATGCAAAAGAAATTATCTTTCAAGAATTAAGAGCAAAAGGTTTTAATGTTCCCGATTCTATTCAAATAAATTTTACGATTGTAGAAGGTATTACAAACCCGTCAGGCAAGCCAGTTAAATTGGTTGTAAAAAGTGGGAAAGCAGGTAAGATTTATTTCAATCCAAATGAGTGGCTCGCTTTAACCGAAGCAGATTCACAGTTATTTGCAGTAACAAGAGGAAACAGTGTTCGGAATGTAACACTTGCAGACCTTGAAAAAGTGAATGAGATTTTTCACATGAGATTTAATACGGCAGCATTTGCGGTAAATACAAACCTTAAAGCATTTGCAAATTTCTTTCGCTTCTTGAAATACACTCACTTCATTTTTGAAACTCCTGAAAGCACAACAGATTACTTGCAAGAATTCGGATTGAATCAAAGAAATGTTTCAGCAAGCGATTTATCAGCAGACGACAAAAACTTATTGCACTAATGATTCACAGTAGAGAAGAACACTTTCAGTTTTTAGAAGAAGAACTTCGGGCACAGACCGAATCATATAAGCAGAAACTTGATACTTCTGCTATGTTCCTGCTTCAAGACAGAGAGGAAATGTTTGTTGCACAGTTTGTAAGATTTCAAGACGGAGAAATGATTCTGAAATTTTCTAACAGAAGAGGATTGCCAAGGCAAGGTGAATATTTGTATTGCTTCACAGTTCCAAAAGAGTTAAGAGATTACAAGAATTGGGGAAATAAAACTTATGGTGATTTGGTAAAAGCAAAAACAAATTATTCAGAAGTAGTTTGCATTTGGCAAGCACCATCAAACGAAAAAGATTTTAGCATAACCGGTTTCAGAGGAGTTGAGCTTGAATTTGCAACACATATTCAAGAAGCCGAAGGAATTATTTTGGTTTTGGGACCGAACAAACCACCATTTGAATACATTGCCAATCTTCAAAAAATTGTTCAGCATCACAGCAACGATTCAGTAAATAAAATTCTTGACCAAGATTTTCATTTTACCGAATGGACACCTTCCTTACTTGACGACAAGCGAAACATTGCTGATTTTGTTTTAACTCAATTGGCTTTGCAAGACACAATGATAATCCAGGGGCCACCAGGAACAGGCAAGACATATTTAATCGCTGAACTTTGTGAGCTACTTTGCAAGCAAGGCAAATCTGTTTTAGTTACTGCTTTAACTAATCGTGCATTGATTGAGATTGTAGAAAAACCCGCATTGAGAACCTTGCTTGAAGAACACCGCATTTTCAAAACAAAACTTTCTGTTGATGAAGCAAGAGCATACAAAGATTTGCAACAAACAAAAGATGTAAGTCCACAACCAAACAATTTAATTCTCTCTACTTTTTACATCACAAGCGGACAAGCATCACAGATAAATAATGAGCCGCCTTTTGACTTTGCAATTGTTGACGAAGCAAGTCAGGCATTGTTAGGAATGTTCGCAGGAGCAAAATTATTAGGCAAGAAAAATATTTGGATTGGCGACACCAAACAGTTGCCACCAGTTGTTGCATTGAGTGACGATAAAGTGAACCGAAAAAATTATGGTGCATTGGTTGACGGATTAAAAGCACTTTCTGACAATGCCTCACTTCCAATTTTTCAGTTGACTGAAACACATCGCTTGACAGAACGGGGAGCAAACTACACTGGGCTATTTTACAAGGACAGTTTGAAATCAAAAGCAAAGAAAGACATCAGATTAACTTTTGACGAATTGTTTGAAGGAACAGAAAAATATTTTAATCCGAAAGGCGGACCGACTTTGATAAAGACACATTTACCAGTAGGAGATTTCAAACCAAAAAACGCTTTGCAATTATCAACCAAAATTGTGAATCATCTTTTATCTGTGAATGAAAAACTTCACATTTCTGTTTTGACTTACTTTGTTGAAACGACAAAGGCATTACAAAAACAAATCTTGCAGACAGTAGGTTATCAAAAAAATCTTTTGATTGAAACTGTTTCAAGAGTTCAAGGTTTGACAACAGATGTTTGCATTTTTGTAATTCCAAATTCCAGTTATCATCGTTCATTGGAGAATAGATTATTTAATGTAGCGACAAGCCGCTCAAAGCGACATACACTAATTATCACCGATAAAGATATTTTAGACCGTTCCCAGGTTGACACCGAAGTGAAAAAATATCTTCAACAACTTGATAGTGAATTTTCGTTTTACATCAATCTTGAACGCGAACCAAAAATGTTGACGAAATGAAAAGCTCCCGCAAAAAAATGTATTTTCTTTTGGAAGACATTTTGAAAAAGGGCAAGTAGCATAATTCACAGAAAAACAATATTATGCTACATTTGGAAGAATTACTTATAGCTATGTACCTATTTTTCGATACTGAAACAACAGGTTTACCACGCAATTGGAAGGCACCAGTAGCCGATTTAGGTAATTGGCCGCGTCTTGTTCAACTCGCTTGGCTTCAGTTTGATAGTTCCGGAAATAAGATTGCTGAACGAAACTCGATTGTAAAGCCGGATAATTTTACAATTCCTTCTGATGCTTCTCAGGTTCACGGAATTACAACCGACTATGCCCTACGTGAAGGCGTACCTCTTCAAGGTGTTTTAGAGGAGTTTCAAAACTTAATTTCCAAATCAACTTATTTAGTTGCTCACAATATGAGCTTTGATGAGAAAATAGTTGGTGCGGAATTTCTAAGAAAGAATATGACCAATAGTATCACAACAAAAAGTCGAATTTGCACAATGGAAAAATCTACCAATTATTGTAAGCTAGATGGTCCTTATGGTTATAAATGGCCAAAACTTTCAGAACTGCATTACGCTCTTTTTGGCACAGGTTTCGAAGAGGCCCACAATGCAGCGATTGACATTACAATTACAGCAAAATGTTTTTGGGAATTAAGAAACCGTAAAATTTTATAAGTCATGGAAATTATGAATAAAGCCAACTGGCTCCGAGGGTATTTAGAATCGCTTTCTTATGGTGATTCAATTTCAAAACAACAACTTCAGGTTCTTATGACCAAGATGAATGAACTCGTGTCTGAAATCGAGGAATATGAACAAAACAAGGCCGAAGAGGAAATCGATGAAATTGCTAGCACTGCTGCCGTAACTCAGAACACAGTGGTAGATGACGATTTGCCCTTTTAATTCTAAGGAACACTTACATTTATCCTATTCTGAAACTTCAAGGAATTAGGTCGGACAATTCTTAGGTTGCTTTCTTCCAATATAACCCACAAATCACAATAAATTGGTTATGTTTGATGCTCATAACCAAAACCTAAACAAAAATGAGTGATATCTCTTTACTCCCTCCCAAAGCGGACGTGGAGACGAAAGCGGTTTTAAAAAAAGCAGCAGAGGCACATCGCTATTTAGCGGAGCTAAAGGGTGTAGCGGCTTCCATTCCCAATCAAAACATTCTGATTGATATACTTTTATTACAGGAAGCACGTGAAAGTTCTGCAATAGAAAACATCATTTCCACGTTTGATGATGTTTACCAATCTAACTATCAGACGCAGTCGTTTGCTTCCCCTGCGGCTAAAGAAGTGCACGCTTATTCCAAAGCTCTGAAAAGGGGGTTTGAACTGGTTCAAAAGAAAGGTTTGCTTACCAATAATATTATCCTCAAAATTCAGGAGGAGATTGAGCACAACAAGGCAGGATTCAGAAGACTTCCTGGCACTAAATTACTGAATCAGGCAACCGGTGAAACCATTTACGAGCCCCCGCAGGACTATGACACTATTGTAAAGTTGATGTCCAATCTGGAAGCTTATATCAATAATGATGAATTATCCGATGCCGACCCTTTGGTTAAAATGGCTATCATCCATCATCAGTTTGAGAGCATACATCCGTTTTATGATGGCAATGGCAGAACCGGAAGGATTATCAATATCCTTTACCTGATAAAAAACGATTTACTGTCCCTTCCTATTTTATATCTCAGCCGCTACATCATCAGGCACAAAGCCGATTATTACAAGCTGTTGCAGCAAACCAGAAAAACCGAAAAATGGGAGCCGTGGATACTATATATGCTGGAAGCGGTAGTGCAAACTGCTAAAAGCACTATTCATGTGATTACCGAAATGAGCAAAGCCATGCAACGGTATAAACAAACATTACGGAAGGACGCCCCTAAACTCTACTCGCAAGATTTGCTCAACAATCTGTTTCGGTATCCTTATACAAAAATTGAATTTATTCAGCACGATTTGCAGGTAAGCCGCAACACTGCAATCCGGTACTTGGAACAATTGGAGAAACTAGAGCTGGTAGCGAAAAAGAAAATTGGGCGCGATAATTATTTCCTAAACAAAGCCCTGCTAGGGCTTCTTATTAATCCCAAGTAAGGAATAAAATCTCGGCTACTGTTTATTTCATCAATTGATTGGAAACGGTTTTCCGCTGTTGGGGACTTACATTGGGAATACAAAAAACTGAAGAAACAGAAATAATTTTCAATCCGTTTTACCATCTACTGTATTTTGCTTTTTCTGCCATAGTTAAAATCCGAACAGGGGAAAGTATATTCCGAGGGTGAAATAAAGTTGGTATAAAATGGATTTACCTCCGATAATTTTTTTGATGCCTTATAATTTGAATGACCGGTGATAATTACATAAAAGGATTGAAAAATATGCGTTGATTAAATGATCCTGTGAATCCAACAAAAAAGGGGTCAAAAACCCCCAAATGTTTTAGCAATGTTTTAGCAATCTGGCTTATTAAAACAAAACTAAATATGTCAAAAACGCTGAAACCCTTACTGGGCTTAGTACCGCGGGCGGGAATCGAACCCGCACTCACTTTTAGGTGAACAGGATTTTAAGTCCTGCGTGTCTACCAGTTCCACCACCGCGGCATCCTGAAATAAATAAGGGCGATTCATATCGCCCTTATTTAGTAGAGCGGGAGACGAGGCTCGAACCCGCGACCTCAACCTTGGCAAGGTTGCGCTCTACCAACTGAGCTACTCCCGCATAATTTTGAAAAAAGAACTATTCCTGTTTAGGGATTGCAAATATA
>CAZWAD010000046.1:0-13229 GCA_964631835.1 uncultured Chitinophaga sp. | reverse complement strand
TGCGTTCATTCAACCTTAACTAATGTGCGTTCAACCTAAACGAGCGTGCATTCAACCTAAACGAGCGTGCGTTCAATTATATCGCGCGTTCATTCAATACGTATTTTTTAACCCATCTGAGTTTACCCGCGCAATGGCGAAAGCTGTTGAGCGGCTTTTTTGAGGATAACTTTTCTGAGCCAACCCATTGCGGCAATTCACCGTCTATCTTTAAATGTGAATAATTTTTTTGGTTTTACCGGAAATTGAAATACTTTTCAAAATTATTTTCGGACGCTAAAGAAATTTATTTATCAGGCGATAAAACTCAACCGATGCTCAAAACGGTAGTTTACTTCAATAGTTTCAGGGTTATCTGTCTTCTTGTTCTTTTCGCAGCTACAACTTACGCCCAGCCTTTTCAAAAAGCAATCGGGCTGTCGAGCTTTGAAAAAGGCGCTGCGGTTCAGGCCTTGCCCGATGGCGGCTTCATTATTGCAGGCGAAACCGAAAACCCCTCAGCCGAAGAAAGAGATATGCTCCTGCTGCGGGTAGATAGCAGCGGAAACCTGCTTTGGAGCAAAACGTACGGAGGACCTGAGCGGGAAACGGTAAACGATGTGGTGCGCACCCGCGACAACGGCTTGCTTCTTACTTCCGAAAAATACCAGCCTGATAAACAGGAGGGCGAAAACCTTACTTTAATAAAAACAGACGCAAACGGCAATCTGCAATGGAAAAAAATATTTGATGAAGGCGGCAACGAAACCGAAGGGTTTTCAATGCAACCAACGCCCGATAAGGGATATATCCTGACAGGAATGGTGAAGAATATGAGTGTGGTGTCAAGCGCTTTTTTCAACATGAGCGCAGAAGACCAGGGACTTTACATGCTTAAATTAGATGAAAACGGAAATGCCCTTTGGTCGCGCAGATTCAGCTATGGTGAAGGCAACACAGCCTCAACCGGTACTTCGGTAATTGTGGCTAAAGACGGCTCATATCTCGCAGCGGGCAACATTGCCCGGCAGGGGCGCACCGATAGGAAAATCGAAAAGCCCGCACAAACAGTTAATATGGAAGATGTGCGCAATGTACTTTTAATAAAAGTCAAACCTAACGGTAGTTTACAATGGGCGCGCGAGTATAAAGCCAACAGGCTTACCGTTGGCTATAGTGTAATCGAAAAGAAAGAAGGCGGATTTTTATTGGCAGGAAACACCAGCATTTCAAAAGGCAATCTTGATATTTTCTTAATGAACCTTGATAAAGAAGGAAATGTTATTTGGTCAAAAACATTCGGAGGTTCAGGTTTTGAATCGCTTGCCGATGTGCTGCAAACTCCCGATGGGGGCTTTGTGGTTTCAGGTATGACTCAGAGTTCGGGTGCCGGCTCCATTGATGTGCTGAATTTTAAAGTGGATAAAGAAGGAAACCTGCAATGGGCGAAAACTTATGGCGGGGAGAGTGAAGATTATCCTTCGCGGATATTGATAACTAAAGACGGAATTGTGGTGGTGGGTACTACTGCCAGTTTCGGAAGCCGAAGTTTTGATGTTCTGTTCTTCAAAACCGATTTTAACGGCAACAGCGGAAATTTGTCAAAAGAGGCAAAACTTAGCATAGCTGATTTGCGGCCAGTTTCAACCAAAATAGAAAAAGCGGAAATGAAAAAAGTGGAGCAGGGAGTTTTTCCGCCCAATATGAAATTACCCGATGTGAATAATATCATAGAAAATAACGTGTCTGCCCGTGTAAAGAATTTAAACGAATAGGTTTTCATTATTAAAAACTATGAATCTGGCTTTACGCAGAATTGCCTTTCTTCTTTTTGTGCTTGGTATTTCCGGAGCAGGTAAACTGAACGCTAACGGATGTACCGGTTCATGGTTTAATGTGGTTTATTCACCCTGGTGCCAGTGTTGGCAGGTTTGCGGAAACTATATCAGCGACTGCGATGAAATTGAAAGTATTACCTGGAATTTTGGAGATGGCTCTGCTCCGTATAATGGCGGCAGCCCTTGCCATGTTTACAATCAAACAGGTACATATACCGTTACCATGACCATTGTGGCTTATTGCCACGGCTTTATTTTTCCTGCCCGAACCACTTGCAACATAACCCGTACTGTGAATGTTACTTCAGTAGGCCCCATTTTAATTGCCGGGTTTACATCCGATACCACCTGCCACGGCACCAGTACGCACTTCACCAACACCAGCATTTACCCGGCAGGAAGCAATAATACCTATACCTGGATTTTCGGTGATGGTACAACAGGTTCAGGCGCAAGCCCCAACCATTTGTACGATAGCTGTGGCGCTTATGATGTAACTTTAATAGTTACCAACTCCGCACCTTGTTGTGCTTTAACCGGCAGCGATACTATTACACAAAGAGTATATGTTGACTGTAATCCTTTTGACGAATCGAATAGTTTAGGTGATAACGAACCTTACATTCAGGAAAGTGATGGATTAATAAATGTAGTTTCAGGAACCTGTGCCGGTGATACAACTCACTTTTCATTAAACTTAAACGGGCCTATTACAAATGTTCTCTGGACGTTTCCCGATAGTTCAACCAGTACATCACTAACTCCCTGGTATATTTATCCCTCATGTCCGCCTGCCATTCCTTATACTATTGTGAATTTAACTACCAACCAGGGTTGTATCGGATTGATAGATTCAGTTACCGGAATTTTCTGTCCGTCAAACATTGGCTTAAGCCAAACCACCACATTATGTACCGGGCAATGCAGTGGAACTGCTACGGCAAATATGTCGGGAGGTGGAACTCCTCCATATACTTACGTCTGGAGCGACCCGCAAAACCAAACTTCAGCAACAGCTACCAATTTGTGTCCCGGTCCTTATACTGTTACAGTTACCGATGGTAACGGGTGCAGTGCAGTTCCTCCACCGGTAAGCGTTCAGGATTTCCCTTTCCCTTTCACCGGTACAGCAACTATTCAGGGTGCCGCGTTGTGTTTTGGTTGGGCGGGCGGCTCTGCCGTATTAAATTATTCAGGTGGAACACCGCCTTACAGTACTTACTGGGATAACGGAGCAACCACACCTGCCGTTACAGGTTTAACCGGTGGACCGCATACGGTTACAGGAACCGATGCTCATGGTTGTATTTTTACCACCATTGTTAATATTCCTGAACCACCGCCAGTTACAGGTACTGTTACACCGGTAAATGCAACATGTGGAGCCTGCAACGGAAGCGCAACGGTAAATCCCACAGGCGGTCACGGTACCTATATATATAGATGGTTTACTACTCCCCAGCAAACTACTCAAACCGCTACCGGGTTGTGTGCCGGAATTTACCGTGTGGTTGTTGAAGACGCGTCTGTTTGGCTATGTAATGACACCCTGACAGTTGGCATTAGTGAAACCGGTTCAACACCAGTAACAACTTCTGCAGTTAATGCGCTATGCGCGAATATTTGCAATGGTCAGGCGACTGTTAATGGCTGTGGAGGAGGTTGTACCTATATTTGGTTCGACTCAACGGGTACTTCCATTGGTCAATTTGGGCAAACAGCCACAAACCTCTGCTCGGGAACTTATACTGTTCAGGCTACCAATGGTAGCGGTTGCCGTTCTTACGCCACGGCTGTTGTTGGTGTGCCAAATCCGATTATCTCGACAGCAACTCCAACAACCAATACGTGCGGAGGGAATTGTAACGGAACTATTACCGCAAGTGCAACCGGTGGGGGCGGTTCATATACGTATCAATGGTACGACAGCGGAAATAATCCTTTGCCCGGGCAAACTAATATAACCATCACAAACCTCTGCTCTGGAAATTATTCGGTTCGGGTTTCAGACCAGCAAGGATGTTCGGTATCGGCAACGGCAACGGTTCTTACCAATTCCATGGTTTCGAATGCAACAGCTACTTCAGTGCTTTGTAATGGCGACTGCAACGGGATGGTTACCGCTATTACCAGTGGCGGCAGAACCCCTTATGCTTACTTGCTTCAGAATGGGGGAGGAGGAACAGTTTATTCGGGAAGCAGCAACATCATCGCCAATCTTTGTGCCGGTAATTACAGTTTAATTGTAACCGATGCAGGGAACTGCTCGCTTACCTTACCTGTGGCTATCAACCAGCCACCGGCTTTGAATCCTGCCACTTCTGTTATTGCTCCTTCGTGTTTCGGAAACTGCAATGGAACAGTCTCTGTAAGTTCAGGCGGAGGAACTCCTCCTTACACTTATGAATGGAGAAATTCAACCAGCGCGATTATCGGAACCGGTACATCGGTTACTAATTTATGCTCAGGCAGCTATGTGGTAAAGGTCTCGGATGCTAACAGTTGTGTGACACCTTTTATTCCGGTAATACTTACACAACCTGCTGCATTAGATGATACAATGGTAATTATTGACCCGTATTGCACCAGCGGACAAGGCTCCATTGACCTTACAGTAACCGGGGGAACCGGTCCTTATTCATATTCATGGAATGGAGGAACTTACATTACTGAAGACATCAGCGGTTTATCAACCGGTACTTATACGGTGGTGATTACTGATGTAAACAGTTGCACTTTAACTGATGCAGCTACATTCAATCAGCGCCCGAACCTTTCGGTAACTGTTTCAGCAACGCTTTACAACGGTTACCATTTTAAATGCGCGGGCAGCAATCAGGGTGAAGTGAAAGTTGCTGTAAGCGGTGGACAGCCTCCATACGCTTACCTGTGGAATGATTCACTTAATTCCACCATTGACTCCATTTATGGTTTGCCTGCTGGCACTTATACCGTTACAGTTACCGATGCATTGGGTTGTGTCAGAATTGATAGTGTTGCGCTAAATCTTATTCCGCCACCGTTTTTTGTAAATACTACTGTTCAGCATGTAACATGTGCAGGAGCCAATGACGGAAGCATCACCGTTACACCATCAGGGGGAGTGCCTCCGTATAATTTCTACTGGACACATGATACTGCCAACTGGAACATTCAGCTTAGCGGTATTGACTCAGGAACGTATGTAGTGTTTGTTGCCGATGCTAATCTGTGCCTGATTGTAGATACTCTGGTTGTTACGGAGCCGCCTCCTCTTTTGCTTTCGCATACGTTTGTCGGTGTAACCTGCAACGGTGCTAATGATGCGAGTATTGACCTTACAGTCACCGGTGGAACTTTACCTTATACTTATTCCTGGAATAACGGGCAATATTTTACCGAAGACCTTAACGGTATTGGTTCGGGGACCTACATAGTTGATGTCAGCGATTCAAACGGATGTTCCCGAATTGATACTACAGTTATACCTTTAGTACCCGCAATGACAACCGGTATAGTGAAAACAGATGTAAGTTGTTTTGGGTTGAGTGACGGAACTATTATGCTAAGTTATTCTGGCGGAACACCTTCGCACACCTTTGATTGGAATAACGGACAATATCTTACACAAAATATCAATGGTGCAGCCGCAGGGCATTATGTGGTTGTGATAACCGATGCTAACAATTGCACAGCAACGGATTCTACAGATATTACACAGCCGCCACAAATTACCGGTAACAGACAGGTAAGTGTTTGTGTAGGCGATAGTTTCTATGTTGGTGGTTCTTATCAAACAACACAGGGTGTTTATACCGATATTCTTACAGCGGCAAATGGCTGCGACAGCACGCTGTCAACGGATTTATCTTTCATCAGCCAGTTTAATACTTCGTTTAGTGCAACACTTTGTTTTGGACAGAGCTATTTATTCAACGGGCAGTATTATTCCGCAGCCGGAAGTTATACACAAACCCTCACAGCAAGTGGCGGGTGCGACAGTGTTGTTACGCTAAGCCTTTCCATACTACCCGATATTGGGGTTTATGCTGTTCCCAATCAGGCATCTATTCTTTTGGGTGAAAGCATTACAGTAAGCATATTCAGTAATTTGCCTACCGGTGATATTGTGAGCTACAACTGGTCACCAACAGGTGGAATTACCTGTATTGACACCCCTTGTTCAACAGTAGTTGCAACGCCACAGGTAGACACACGCTATACTATTGTAGTAGTTGATAATAACGGTTGCCGCGATACTATCTCAGTTCCTATTTTAGTTAGCGGACCGGTTATTTTTATCCCGAATGTTTTTACGCCCAACGGTGATTTTAATAATGACTATTTCGAGATTTTCGGAAATAAAGATGTAATCCGCTACATTGATGTAAAGATCTTCGACCGGTGGGGCGAAAAGGTGTTTGAGAGCAATGACCACAATTTCAGATGGGATGGCAAATACCGAGGGCAGAAGTTGAGTCCTGCTGTTTTTGTTTATACTATCCGGGTTGTATTCAATGATGAAAGGCCCGAGAAAATTTACAAGGGCAGTGTAACACTGTTGAGGTAAAGTGTACATGCCTGTTTGTAAAAAATAAAACTTTAAAAATCTCGATTCTGATGAGAGCAGCTAACAAAAAAATTTGGGAGGGGATTATTCAAATCTATTGATCCTTTCACAATTCTCCTGCAATAAAACTCGGAAATGTGGTTGCAGATAGGTTGTCAGCAATTTTCGCCTTTGGGAAAATGGTTGCATGGACATAATCAAAAAAATATCAACAAAGGTTCACTTTTCGGTTTTTAGTCCCCTCTATTTTATTACCTTTGAACGAAACTGACTAACAAGTTATAGAAGTTGTTTTTAGCAGCGTAATTTTGGGTGAATTGTATTTGCAGTTTTCCTAAGAAAAGGCTAAATAGTAATATTAAGATTCGGGCTGAATCGCTGCGCAGGACATAGAGAAAAGGGTGCGTTGAGGCAAATGTGTAAGGATAGCACATGGCTCTGATAGACCGGTTTAATTTTTCAGGATAAAGACATTCTTTGATGAGAATATTTTTACGTTGCTTATCTGCACTGCTTGCAACTATCATTGGGGAAAGTGCTTTTTCGCAATGCACCCAGGCTCCTGTTCTAAATTTTGTAAATCCATCGTTTGAAGGAACTCCGCAACCCCATGTCACTCCCGGACCCTGGACTATTTGTATGCCCGGTACAACGCCAGATACGGAACCAGGTCCCTGGGGTATAAACCTTCCTCCTACAGATGGCAGCAGTTATTTAGGATTAGTTCACCAGCCAAGTACCGGTTGGCAGGAGGGAGCTTCTGAACAACTCAGCAGTCCATTTGTTGCCGGAACACAATATTCTTTTACGGTGGATGCGGCAAACATTGCTACTTCGCAATCCGGAATTGGCATAATACCCGGCTGTGCGGAGTTGCAGATTTGGGGTGGCTTTGGGGCCTGCGATGCTAACACGCTGCTTTTCACAACCGGTAATATTGCAACTTTCGATACATGGATTACTTATACTGTAACTTTTACACCTACCCAAAACTTTACATGGGTTATGTTTCGTATCAACAGCCTTGGTTGCACCGATGGGCCTTACATTGTGGTAGATAACATCAGCCCCATAGTTCCGCAAAATGTTTACATTATTTCAACAAGTGTTGTCAACGTGGGTTGTTATGGTCAAAGCACGGGAGATGCTGTGGTTAATGCCGGTGGGCAGTATCTGCCTTTTATTTACCAGTGGAATTCTTCACCCCCTCAAAATGATTCTACTTTGGATAACGTTCCCGCAGGAACATACACGGTTACAGTTACCGACCAAAACAATTGCACAGCTACTGCTAGTGTTACTATTACGCAACCAACGCAAATAGTTTTAACTCCCACTGTAGTAAACCCGATTTGTTTCGGGTTTAATACCGGTTCCGCTTACATGAGTTACTCCGGGGGAACTTCCCCATTTACTTTTCAATGGAGTAACGGACCAATCACCCAAGGGAATGGAAATCTTTTTGCCGGAACTTATACGCTCACAGCTACAGATGCCAACGGATGTACCGCCACTGCCAGCGCTACAATAACTAACCCGGCACCTATGAACATTGTACTTACTCCGGTAAATCAAACCTGCATTACCAACGCTTCTATTTCAGCTTTAGTCAACGGAAGTTCCGTTGGTTATTCTTTCGTTTGGAATACATCACCCGTTCAGACAACAGCCACAGCTTCAAACCTTAACCCCGGAACTTACAGGGTAACCGTTACAAATAATGGGACAGGATGTACGGCTTCCGCTTCGGCTTCGGTTTCACAAAATATTGCTACACCTAATGCAAGTATAACACCGCCTGGTACTCTCACGTGTACCAATTCGAGTATAACACTTACAGCGACATCAACAACTCCCGGAGCAACTTATAATTGGGGCGGAGGAAATACTACGAATACACTAACGGTTACTACACCGGGTTTTTATGGTGTTCAGGTGACAGACCCCGCTAATGGATGTACAGCCACAGCTTCAGCTTTTGTAGCGCAGGATACGACCAAACCAGGTGCAGGTATTGCAACACCGGCTACACTAACCTGTATTCAAACAAGTGTGATACTTAGCGCAAGTTCCCCTACTTCCGGTGTTACGTATGCATGGAGCGGGGGTGGAACCGGTGCCACAAAAACTGTATCTTCTCCCGGAACATATACTGTAACAGTTACCAATCCTACAAATGGGTGCACTTCAACCGCATCGGTTGTTGTCTCACAAAGTATTTCTATTCCAAACGCGAGTATTGCACCGCACGGAAATTTAACATGTGTAAACACAACTGTAACCCTAAGTGCTTCTTCCACTACACCCGGGGCAACTTTTAAGTGGACGGGAAATATTGTTGGTTCATCGCTCACTGTTACTTCACCCGGTACTTATTCGGTTACAGTTACTGACCCTTCAAACGGGTGTACCGTTGCTACATCTACAACAGTTACTCAGCCTGGGGTGGTTCCGGATGTAAGTATTACAGTTCCGGGAACATTGACATGTGCTATTACTAATGTTACGTTTACAGCTTCCTCTTCGGTAGGTGGTGTTACCTACAATTGGGGCGGAGGGGTTACTACAGCAGCAAATACAGTAAGCAGTCCCGGCACCTATACAGTTACCGTTACAAGTCCTGTTGGAGGATGTACCGCAACGGCATCAGTTTCAGTTTCTCAAAACATTGCAGTGCCGAATGCAAGTATTGCAACACCTGCAGACTTAACTTGTGTGATTAGCAGTGTTACGCTTTCGGCATCTTCCACCACAACAGGGGCAACATTTAATTGGGGAGGAGGGAATACATCAACCACAAGAAATGTTTCATCACCTGGCACTTATTCCGTTACTGTTGCAGACCCTTCTAACGGCTGTACGGCAGTAGCTTCTGTAACGGTAAACTTGAATACTGCCGCTCCAGATATTTCTGTGAATTCGGGTTCACTTACCTGTACAGTTACCAGTGTTACTCTTGTTGCTAATTCTTCAAACATTGGTATAACTTACAATTGGGGAGGTGGAAATACCACATCCACCAAAATAGTAACAACTGGTGGTACTTATACGGTGACGGTAACTGATCCTGTGAATGGGTGTACAGCTTCGGCATCTGGTGTTGTTATTCAGAATAATTCTATTCCCACGGTGAATATAAGTCCACCGGCACAGTTTACTTGTGTTGTTAGTTCTGTAACACTTACTGCTGTTGCCGCTCCCGCAGGCGTTACTTATAGTTGGGCAGGCGGAGGAACAAGTTCGACCAAGACAGTTCTTTCCACCGGGACCTACTCGCTTACGGTTACCGACCCTTCCAGCGGATGTACTGCATCGGCTTCTACTGCAGTTTCACAAAACGTTACGACACCTTCGGTAAGTATTAATCCGCCCGGTTCATTGAACTGCCTGACCAGTAGTGTAACACTTACAACAGTGGCCTCACCTGCGGGTGTTAGCTTTAATTGGAATGGAGGAAGTACAAACTCATCTATTATTGTTTCTTCGCCTGGTAGTTTTTCGGTTACTGTTACTGACCCGTCCAATGGGTGTACTGCAGCAGCTTCGACTTCTGTATCTCAAAGCATAGCAATCCCTAATGTAACTATTGGTGCTCCGGGAACTTTAACCTGTGCTGTCACAAGTGTTACTCTTACATCTTCCTCAACAACCCCGGGTGTTACTTACAATTGGGGCGGTGGTATTACAACAACCACAAATACTGTAACAGCGCCCGGAAATTATTCGGTAACGGTTACTGACCCCGGTAATGGTTGTACTGCGTGGGCTTCTGTTTCCGTTACCCAGAATGCTCCTTTCCCGGATGTGAGTATTGCACCGCCCGCAACTTTAAATTGTTTGGTTACTAGCGTAGACCTTACAGCCTCTTCAACTACACCAGGTGTGACCTACCTTTGGAGCGGTGGAGAAACTACGGGTACAATAACTGTTACAAGCGTTGGAACGTATACAGTTACTGTTACTAATCCCGGAAACGGGTGTTCAATTTCTGCGTCTGTTTCTGTCAGTCAAAACTTGAGTGTACCAAGTGTAGCCATTGCACCTCACGGTAACCTTTCGTGTGCAAACCCTACGGTTGCGCTAACTGCTACTTCGCCTACATCAGGAGTAACTTACAAATGGTCGCCTGGGGGGCAGACAACACAAACAAAAACGGTAAGTGCCCCAGGAACTTATATAGTAACAATTACCGACCCGATTAGCAAATGTACAGCCTCAACGTCAACTTCAGTTACTCAAAACATTGCGGTGCCTAATGTAAGCGCTTCGTCTTCCGGAGATCTGACTTGTTCGGTTTCGAGTGTAACCCTTACTGCATCATCCACAACACCCGGTATAACTTATAATTGGGGCGGAGGAGTGACGACTACAACGAATATTGTAACAACCGGTGGAACCTATAATGTAACTGTTACTGACCCTACAAATGGCTGTACAGCTACAGCTTCAGTAATTGTTACGCAAAGCGGCACTCCGCCAAATGTAAGCATTACTCCGTCTGCTACATTAAATTGTACCACTGCGAGTGTTACGCTGACAGCTTCATCAACTACACCTGGAGTAACATATAATTGGGGTGGAGGAATAACTACACCAACAAATACTGTTTCTTCGCCTGGAGTTTATGTTGTAACCGTCACAGACCCTTCAACAAGTTGCTTGGCTTCGGCTTCTGTTTCTGTAGTTCAAAATATTGCACCACCGAATGTAAGTATTGCTGCATCGGATACAATAAAATGTAACGTTACAAATGTTACACTTACTGCTTCGTCAGCCACTTTGGGAGTTACTTATGATTGGGGTGCCGGAAATATTAATGCAACATATACAGTTAGTTCATCAGGACCTCATTCAGTAACGGTTACAGATCCGTCAAACGGATGTACAGCTACAGCGTCTGTTGTTGTACCACAATCTACAACGCCTCCGGATATCAGCGTAGCTCCAGAATTGCTGACCTGTACAATAACCAGTGTCACATTAATAGCCACTTCCGCGACCGGAGGAATAACCTATAATTGGGGTGGAGGAAATACAACTTCGACAAATACAGTAAGCAGTTCTGGAACTTATTTTGTTACTGTTACGAATCCTGCTAATGGATGCACTGCTTCTGCACCGGGAGTAGTATCCCAGAATATAACACCACCCACAGTAAGTATTAATCCCCCGACAACATTAACTTGTTCAGCAACCAGCATTATACTTACCACGACTGCTTCTCCTGTAGGAGTTACTTATAATTGGGCTGGCGGAGGTGCTTCGTCATCAACAACAGTTTCCACCCCGGGAAATTATTCCTTAACAGTAACAGACCCTGCCAATGGGTGCACAACATCGGCATCAACAGCAGTTTTACAGAATTTATCTGTTCCAACCGTCAGCATTGACCCACCTGCAACTTTAACATGCCTTGTCACAAGTGTAACTTTAAATACTACTACTTCTCCGGGCGGAGTTAGTTATAGCTGGAGCGGTGGAGGAACCGCCTCATCAACTACAGTTTCGGTTCCCGGAAGTTACTCATTAACTGTTACAGACCCCGCCAATGGGTGTACGGTATCAACGGCAGTTTCTGTTTCTCAGGATGTAAATGTACCTACTGTGAGTATTAACCCGCCCTCTACTCTTAACTGTAATGTAATAAGTATAAATTTAATAACTACCTCTTCTCCGGGAGGAGTTACTTTTAGCTGGAGTGGAGGGGGTACTTCTTCCTCAAAAACTATTTCTGCAGGCGGGATATACTCCGTTACAGTTACAGATCTTGCCAATGGGTGTACCGGTTCTGCATCTGTTTTAGTTTCGCAGAATATTTCTGCTCCAACGCTAAACATCAATCCGCCTGCAGTACTTACCTGTGCGGTTACTTCTGTAAACTTAACTTCTACAGTTTCTCCAGTGGGAGTTACTTATGCTTGGAGTGGCGGAGGTAGCGGCTCATCAAAAACAGTTTCTTCCCCGGGCAGTTATTCGGTAACAGTTACAGATCCGGCTAACGGATGCACCTCTTCCTCGTCTGTAATAGTATCACAGGACTTAACCCCTCCAGATATCAGTATTTCACCCGCAACCTTAAATTGCGCAGTGACAAGTGTTACTCTTACTGCAACTTCCTCAATTGGAGGACTAACATATGATTGGGGAGGAGGGAATACCAACTCTGCTTATACTGTAAACAGCCCTGGTCTGTATTCAATTACTGTTACTAATCCTGCCAACGGTTGTAGCGCCTCAACATCAACAACAGTTTCTCAAGATATTATTGTGCCAACAGTCAGCATTAACGCTCCGGTCATACTTACATGTTCTGTTACAAGTATCGATTTAACTACTGCTGTCTCACCTGTTGGAGTCACTTATAGCTGGAGCGGAGGAGGTGCTGCTTCATCGAAAACTGTTACTGCTCCGGGCAGTTATTCGGTAACAGTTACGGACCCTGCAAACGGATGTACGGCATCAACATCAACAACTGTATCTCAGGACATCGCCATTCCGACAGTAAGTATTAATCCGCCTGCTATACTTACTTGTTCTGTTACCACTGTAAACCTAAGTACAACTGTTTCACCATCTGGTGTTACGTATAGCTGGAGTGGCGGAGGTGCTTCTTCGAACAAGGTAGTAGCTGCTCCTGGGAGTTACTCAGTAACGGTGACTGATCCGACAAACGGATGTACGGCATCAACATCAACAACTGTATCTCAGGACATCGCCATTCCGACAGTAAGTATTAATCCGCCTGCTACACTTACCTGTTCTGTTACAAGTGTAGATTTAACTGTTAATGCTTCACCTGTTGGAGTCACTTATAGCTGGAGCGGAGGAGGAACTTCTTCAACTAAAACTGTTTATTCTCCGGG
>CAZWAD010000045.1:0-14313 GCA_964631835.1 uncultured Chitinophaga sp. | reverse complement strand
AAGCAAAGTACAAAGCCCGCTCGATAAGTTAGTCATCAAGTAGTTGTGGGTTAATGAGGGCAGAGTTGTGGGTAGTTTTTATATTTGGTTAGTTATCAGCAGTTTTGGAAAGATACAACTGAGGATAATAGATGTTATGTGTAACCTTATGACGACATTGAAACATATATTCATACTGACAATTCTGACAACAATTACAACTTGCTGTTTCGGACAGTCAATTGACAAGACTTTTTCAGGTTGGTGGGCTCGGACAAGTTGGACTTTTGAGTTCAAAAACGACAACACCTATAAAAGAACTTCAAATGGACACTTTGGAAATACTACCTATGATGGTAAATATGAAATGACTGGAGACACAATCTGTTTAGTGACTGGTAGCGAACAAATAACTGGAATACAACGCTCAAAGTATTTACTTGACAAAGACAGTTTTTTAATTGACCTTCAACTTTACTATGACTACAAGATCGTTAGCCAAAAC
Organism: uncultured Chitinophaga sp.; assembly: GCA_964631835.1. Classification (GTDB taxonomy): domain Bacteria; phylum Bacteroidota; class Bacteroidia; order Chitinophagales; family LD1; genus Bog-950. The sequence goes on along the minus strand of CAZWAD010000045.1, from coordinate 13,829 downwards.
ATAGACTTTTACAACAGTAAAAAGCGATACGACATTTTAAAGAAACCAAATATGGATTCTTTAATTATTGTAACCAAACAGCAATTTGACACAATAGTTCAACATTGCACTTCACTTCTAACGACACGTAGAAATATTGAAATAAAAGATGCAGACCACATAAAAATAATAAGGCTTATTAACACGATAAATATGAGCCAAGACACTTCATTCAAAAGTGGGATTTATGCAGACTTTATGAAACAAGTGAAAGACAAAGACTACGAAAAAGAGATTTCAACTTATTACGACTGGATTCCAAACAGAGGAATGGGATTTTATTTCCAAAAATTACAAGTTGAACTTGGTGGGACACCACATTTATATAGCAAATACAGAATAAAATGATTAGAAAGGCTACACATAACAGCACCTACCCAAAAGTGGCGGTAAAGTGGTTAAATATAGCTTTGTGCTTCTATCAAGGTTCCTGCATAGCTGACAGTGAAGTGCTTCGAAATCGCCACCTTCGGGTAGCTGCAAACCGTTATAGGGCATTTTAAAAGACGACCGTGAAGCAATTGACATACATATTAACTTTTATCATTTCGACTACTTTTTTAGGTTGTGGACAGACAAACACAATTGACAATAAAGTTATGGGCAATTCTAAAAACGAAGGTCAGCCGCTTACTGACAATGGGACAAAGGACGAAGACATTTTTTGCGACACTAGTAAAATTAAAGACTTCAAAAGCAATTTGACAACATCAACTCAAGATTTGACTGACAAAGAGGAAGAATACCAGTTAAATCAAGCGAAAGACTTTATTAAAAAATCTTGTGAAAGAGACACTCTTTTCTGCGGAGAAGTTAAATTTAAAAAATCCACGACCTATAAATATGACAATGAATGGAAATTGCTTTTGACAGGTTATGTTCTTGACCAAGAAACAGGAATGGAAGAGAACTCTGCAAGTTTTTTCGTCTTAACAATTCTGAGAAATAATGAATTTTGGTTTACAGACATATTAGAAGACTTAATCGGAGAAATTCAAGTTGACCTGAATGGGTTTGAAGACAAAGAAAGACAGGTAACAATTTGGGGACATGCTTATCCTTACTTTCAACCCGACTATGGAAAATTTAGACTAATAATAAAAAACGGAACGACAGACTATGAATTTCAATGCCACTCACAACACTGACGGACAAAGAAAAACGCCCTATAACATCGGTGGCAGTTGCACAACCCTCATTTGAGAGCCGGCTTTAAAAGCAAGAACCAACCGAAAAGGTTGGTTCTTGCTTTTATGATACCTGTTGTTCCAAGTCATCCTTCGGAAGGCTTCGAATAACGGTGATAAGTTAGTCATCAAGTAGTTGTGGGTTAATGAGGGCAGAGTTGTGGGTAGTTTTTATATTTGGTTAGTTATCAGAAGATTTGAAGAATGATAACTGAGGATAATAGATGTTAGCGGCAAGTTTAAAGTGCACTCAACCACCATCGCTTAACCGACAGACAGACATTGAAAAACATCCTGACAGAATGGGTTTTATGAGTGACAAGACTTTCAGAAATCAACTAATTTTTGCAATCTGCTTTTGCGTTGCTTACGTCTTGACGTCTTACTTTTGGCATCACAGTGACTTGTTTGCCCCCGACATTCGAGAGTATGTAATTTCAATCGGTTTATTTGCTGTCCCGATAGGTTTTATAATAATTGTTGCTTTAGCCATACGAGGATTGCTTGATATTTTTCGGAATAGACAAAATATCTCTTTGAGATTTTGTCTGCCAACAATCGTTTATATGCTTACCTTATTCAATAGTGTATTTGACCCGTATCATCACATTGACGACATCTTTGGCGGCAAAGTTGTTTTAAGAGCTTGCTATGAAGGGACTATGAATACATCAAGTGTCAAGTTCAGAGAAAATAAAACATTTACTCTTAATGCGACAGGTGTTTTTGGTTGTGACGAATGGTTCACGGGACATTGGAGCCAGACTGGCGACAGCATTTACCTTACCTACGACAACAAAAAATTTGAACAGTTTGGCGACAAGGTTGTTATTTATAAAGGTTATTTGATACCGGCCTCTTTATGTAATGACTCGCTTAATGAGAACATTATAATCCGCCAGTTTTACTTAGGACAGTGTAAGGGACTTAATTAAATTGATAATAGCAACAATGACAGGAGAAAACCAGCCGCTAACAGCGGTGGCAGTTGCACAACCCTCATTTGAGAGCCGGCTTTAAAATTAAGAACCAACCGAAAAGGTTGGTTTTTGCTTTTATGATACCATGCCGGATAGAAAGCCCGATAGAAGAATTGGAGTTGTAAAATATAAGGTATGAAATGTGAAACAATAAACTTTCGTATATTTATGAGTTACCTGCCATTTTTTGGCGGTTTGTTAACTTTTTACATTTGTGCAATAAGTTAATTAGAACAATAAAACGGGGAAACTGAAACCTAACAGAGTAGGCAAATTTTAAAATCAAACATTATGCAAACACCAATCGTAACAAATCCAAACAAAGCATTATGGGAAAAGGGCGACTTCACCCGCATTGCCCAGACTATGCGTAAAAGCGGTGAAGAACTTATTAGCAAACTTGGCATTACAAATGGAATGAAAATTCTTGACCTTGGTTGTGGTGACGGAACTACCGCAATTCCCGAGGCAAAACTCGGTGCCGAAGTCACAGGCGTGGACATTGCCAGCAATTTGGTTGCAGCCGGAAATATTCGTGCTCAAAAAGAAGGTTTGGTTAATTGCAAATTTCAGGAAGGTGATGCAAGTAACCTGAGTGAGTTGAATGATAAATCATTCGACAGAGTAATAAGCATTTTCGGTGCCATGTTCGCACCCAAACCATTTGATGTTGCTAAAGAAATGGTTCGTGTTACAAAACCCGGTGGTAAAATAATAATGGGCAATTGGATTCCGGGTGACCCGACACTGGTCGCACAAATTCTTAAAATCAGTTCTTCCTATACACCGCCACCGCCAGAAGGTTTTATCAGTCCTATGACATGGGGAGTCGAGAGTAATGTGATTGAACGATTCGGGCAGGCAGGTATTTCAAAAGAGAACATATCATTTGAAAGAGATACCTACACTTTTATTGCACCTTATTCTCCGGCAGAATTTGTTGCCGCATTTAAAACATATTATGGCCCCACAATGAATGCTTTTGATGCCGCTGAAAAGAACGGTAAATCGGCTGAACTGCAGCAAGAATTAATTGTACTGTTCAATAGTCAGAACAAAAGCATTGATTTAAATAAGACTGTGATTCCCGCAACTTATCTGCGAGTAACAGTTAATTGTTGAATTAACAGAAAACAAACCAGCCGCTAACAGCGGTGGCAGTTGCACAACCCTCATTTGAGAGCCGGCTTTAAAATTAAGAACCAACCGAAAAGGTTGGTTCTTGCTTTTATGATACCATGCCGGATAGAGAACGGGGTGAGTTGAAAAACAAAAAACAAAGATTTTTCAGGCTGTTTTCCGCTGGTTTCGGAAGTTGCAGCGCCAACGGTAGCACTTTTACTGTTTTGGCTTTAAACTTCTTACAAAAATTTATCGGCTATGACCAGCGCCTGGCTTATTTAGAAACCGCATTGCTCAAACCCGGCAAAAGAAAAAAGCGGCTGTAGGGAAGGGGTTAAGGGGTTAAAGTGTTAAAGTGTTAAAGCGGGGCAGCATACACGCTATACGCCATTCCTTTGCCACTCACCTGCTCGAAGGCGGCACCGACCTGATGACCATTAAAGAACTGCCGGGGCACAGCAGTTTAAAGACTACCGGTATTTATACCCATGTAAGCAAAAAGCAAATAAGCAAAGTACAAAGCCCGCTCGATAAGTTAGTCATCAAGTAGTTGTGGGTTAATAAGGGCAGAGTTGTGGGTAGTTTTTATATTTGGTTAGTTATCAGCAGATTTGAAGAATGATAACTGAGGATAATAGATGTTAGCGGCAACTCTGTTTGCGCCCGTTCGACCTCTTAACAACATGACAAGAAATATAGTCGTACTTTTACTTGTAACCTCCCTGACTTGCTCGACAAAAGCGCAATCTGTTTTCTTTAAAAGTTATGAGGTAGAAACTGTATCCGAATTTAAACGAATATCAGACATAGTATTGACCTATGATTCGGCATTTGTAATTGCTTGTGAATCCTTTGACTCAACTTCTCTTTTACCAACTCTTGAATTACTCAAAATAAATTCTCTTGGACAGTTCATGTGGCGACAAACATTTCAATTTCCTGAACATGCTTTTTTTATTCAAGTTGTTCAAACGCCCGATTCAGGTTTAATTGTTACAGCCACTACAAACTATCTCGACACTATTCCAAAGATTGCGATGATAAAGACAGACAGGTTTGGGACTAAGCAATGGGTTAAACTTTTAGGTGACAGTAATCTTACTCAACAAAATTTTTCTTTGGCTATAAGAGGTAATACAGTTTTTGTTTTAAGTAGAGGTGGAGTTAAATTAGGGGGTGGACAATATGAAAACTGCTATTTCATTGCAAGCACTGATTTGAATGGAAATTTGAACTGGTATAAAAAATTTAATTGGCAAAGGTATCCTTTCCCTAAAGCAATGACAATTAGCAGCAACAAAGAAATCTTTGTTGCTGCTGAAATTTTGCCTGGTGGTGGGCACCAATTTGCATTGAGTAAAATTGATTCGAACGGAAATGTTATGTGGAATAAAGTTTATAATCCACTATCCAGTATTGATGCTTTTGATATGAAATTAGATTCAGCAAGCAATTTAATTATCACAGGAAGGACAGGCGTGATAAATCCAAGTTGTTGGGATATATTTCTAATGAAAATAGATACAGCAGGAAATTTTATTTGGGGAAAAACTTTTGGACCATCTCTGCGTGAAAGTTGGAACGAAGGTTTTGTTGTTTTTCAAAATCAAAACGGTTATATGATTTGTGCAGAGCCTGAATTTTTTGGAAATAAGAGCCGTGCAGCTTTAATACAGACAGACTACAACGGTAATTTACAATGGATGAAAATATATGGTGACACAACTGGCTCTTTCCCTAATGGAGCGCTTCAACTGAATGACGGATATGTTATTTACGGAATTAAAGGGAGTTTTAATGATAATGCACCAATCTACCTAATAAAAACAAATTTGAACGGAGAAACAACATGCAAGTGGGAGTCTGTTACACTTCCAGATTCGTCCTTTACTATTTCGCCTTCTGACACGGGGACTTCGGGAAATGTTCAAGGTGTAATGACGTATGATTATACAGAGTTAGTAAATACATCAACCGAAACAGACGAGTGTGAAACGACATCAGTATTATTTATTCCTTCCTATTCGTTCAGTATTCAGACAATTCCAAATCCATTTCGCAACGAATTTACTTTGACAATTCAAAAGCAAAACCTCAACCAACTGTCATTGACAATTCAAAATGTTTTAGGACAAACTGTATTCAACGAACAAGCAATTTCAACAACGTCCAAGACTGTTAGCTTACAAGGACAACCTAACGGTATGTATTTTCTTGACTTGACAATTGACGGTGAAAGAATCGTAAAGAAAGTTGTAAAGCAATAAGAAGAGCAGCCGCTAACATGCCGAAAGCGCGGGTGATGTCTTTAATTTTTCGTTTTGCCTTTCTTATTTAGTTTAGTGTTGGCGGACAGTTGAGCGCACTTTTTTCCGCGCCTTCAGCCAACCCGCCAAACGTTAGCACTTGAGCAGAAAGCTATTTTCCGTATTATAGCTATTGGATAATCGGGCTGATGAGTGAAAACAAAAAAATATGGAGCTACGAAAACGAGAAGCACAAGGAGCTTTCAGCCGGTCAGCTTCTGCTTTCAGAGCCATTCATGTTTGATGAAAATTTCAGGCGTACGGTGGTGCTTATTTGCGAACATACCGAAGAGAACGGCACTGTGGGGCTTATTCTCAATAAACCGGTTAATCTTCGGCTGAACGATATTGTTGATGGCTTCCCTCCTTTTCATGGAAAAGTTTTCCTGGGCGGACCGGTAGGAACCGATACCCTTCAGTTTCTTCACTCGCTGGGCAATAAAATAGAAGACAGCATGAAAATTGCCGAAGGATTGTATTGGGGAGGTAATTTTGAGCAAACCAAAATTATGCTTGGTGCCGGTGAAATTCAGCCCGATGAAATACGTTTTTACCTCGGCTATTCCGGCTGGTCACCCGACCAGCTTTTACAGGAAATGAAAGTGAGCTCATGGATTATTACCCCGGCTAAGAACAAACACATTTTTAAATACGACTTCAACAAACTGTGGCATAAGGTGATGAAAGAAATGGGAGGCATTTATGATACTATGGCAAACTATCCCGAAAATCCTGCGCTGAACTAGAATAGAAAATGATGAGGGCAAGACCGGCTCATTCCAATCGGAGTATTCTCTTTTTTCTTTTTCCTTTTTCCTTTTTCCTTGGCTATTCCTTTCCCCTCTTTTCCATCGGGCTTTCTGACTCTTCCAGAATTTCTGCGCTTACCTGTTCGCCCGGTGAAGAATTGTATTCCGCTTTCGGGCATAACGGCATTCGTGTAACCGATTTCAGAAATAATTTCGATGTGGTTTTTAACTACGGTACTTTTGATTTTGAGCAGCCGGGCTTCTACACCAATTTCGTCAGAGGAAAAATGCGGTACATGCTCTCTACCGAAAGGTTTGGTGATTTTCTCAGACAATACCATTATGAAAAAAGAACTGTAACAGAACAGGAACTGAACTTAACCACCGGTGACAAACAGAAAATTTTCGACTTCCTTTATAACAATGCCCTTCCCGAAAACTGCGAGTATGCGTACGACTTTTTTTGGGATAACTGCGCTACTCGCCCACGCGATGCATTTGAAAAAATTTTAGGCAGCCGGATTCAATATCACCCTGAAGATGCGGGTTTTGAACAAAAAAAAACCATGCACGATATGCTGCGCATTTATGTACACCATCTCCCCTGGGTTGATTTCGGGTTCGACTTAATCCTTGGTTTACCCTGTGAAGTTCCTGCCACTCCCCGCAATCAAACTTTCCTTCCGGATTATCTGGCTAAATATTTTGACTGCGCTACGGTTGACGGGAAACCTCTCGTAACCTCCACTAAAACTATTCTTTCATTTCCTCCCCCGGTTTTTCACACGTCCTTCAGACCTATTCACCTTAGTACTATCCTTGTTGCTGCCGGCTTTATCCTATGGCTCATTGAAAGAAAACGGAGAAACCATTACTACGTATTTGATTTTGTTCTTTTCTTGGCGGTGGGGTTGTTGGGGACCTTATTTCTTTTGCTGTGGATTTTCAGCGAGCACTACGCGGTACCGAAAAATCTGAATCTTCTTTGGCTTGTTCCTTCGCATGTCATTATAGCTTTCTTCTTTTTGAAAAAAATAAAGCCGCAATGGATGAAATTCTATTGGGGCTCAACAGCGGTTATGATGTTTCTCCTGCTTCTGTTCTGGAAATGGATTCCTCAGCATTATAATATTGCTTTTATGCCATTGGTTTTTCTTCTCTTTCTCCGTTCATCGTCTATTGCTTTTCATATTCATTCAAAGAAATACCTGTGAAAGAAAATCATATCATCGTCAGCAAAACTGCCCGCTATTATACCCTGGGTGAATTAACCGGTAAAACTAAACAGGTGTGGTTCATTCTTCATGGCTTCGGGCAAAATGCGCGGTATATTCTGCGTCAGGTTGAACCGTTGTACCGCGAAGATATTTTCTTTATCGCACCGGAAGCCCTCAACCGGTTCTACCTTAAGGGCAGCAGCGGTGATGTAGGAGCCACATGGATGACCAAGGAAGACCGGGTGAACGAAATCAAAGATTACACGTCATACCTAAACAACCTATATGATAGTTTTGAGTTTGAACGTTTCAGTGCGAGTGTAAATGCGCTGGGATTTTCACAGGGCAGTTCTACTGTTACACGATGGATTAACAATACCAACAAGCGCATAGGCACTTTAATTGTATATGCCGGTGAAGTGGCTCCTGAACTTTTCCCGCTTCGACCGGATTCAGGCCTCAGGAAGTCCAAAAACATTTTTGTCTGTGGAACCAAAGACGAATATTTTAACCCCGAGATTGTTTCTAAAATGAAAGAAGCTTACCGGGAAATGAATTTTACTGAAATTGATTTTGACGGGAAACACGAAATCAATTGCGGTGTACTTAAAGCTTTCTTTTAACTTATTTTTGAACCCAAAATGAGGCTGAAGAAAATTTTTTTGTTTTCGGTTGTTGTGTTCCTCTCCTTTGCTGTTGTTGGTCAAAATAAAGACAAGCAAAAAGAGAAGAAAACGATCAAGGAGGTTATCGAAGAACTTCCCGAAATGCTGATTGCTCAACCAGATGCCGGACCGGATACCAATGCTAACAAACTGATTAACGACAACCTGTCGATTGTGATTAACCCGATGTGGCGCGAAATGGGAACCCACACTATCATTGATTTCAAGCTGCAGAAAATAAGCAGCGAGCCCCTGTCAAATACCTTTCCTTTGAAAGAGCAGGAACTGGTGCAGGCGCTCTCTATCAACATGAACACCATAAAGAAAACCGCTGAGGAAAAAAAACAAGCGGTATTAGCTCTGGTAAAGAACCACATTTCAGCCTATTACAAGGAAGCAGGTATTTCAATTTCTCCACAAGAATTGAGCGACAAGACAAATGCGACCGTTACTTCATCGGAGACTTTTACCACCGATGAAGGTAAACAGGGAACTATTTATTATATCAACGATATTGAAGCAAGCAAATCGCATTTTATTGTTCTGCTTCTAATTCCATCTTCTATAGCTAACTACACCTGTTTTGTTCAGTTTACATATACCCGCTATACCTATGAGACCAGTTTACCAGAAGACATATTTGAGCAACGAACATTTCAATACCCCGACTACCAGCAAGAGTACATGGATTTTACCAGGAAGATTTTAAGGACGTTTAGGATAAAATAAATTATCTGTATTTCAAGAAAATCAGCATTACTTATAAAATCAACACTGCGGTAACTGTAGGTTGTTGTCATTATTCACAACTTCGCTTGATGGCTTTTTCAGCAGCCGAATAACCCATAACTGATGCCGTAGAGAGGTCTAGGCAGCCATCAAGCAGTTCGTTGTTGCTGATTTTCGATAAACCGCGGTAGAAAAAAGCCGAGGGGTCGTTTTGTTCAAAAAGAATGTAGCGGGTAAAATCATTTATGGCTGAAGCGTAATCTTTAAGTTGCATTTTTGCCTGCCCCCTGGCTTTGTAAGCAAAATGATAGGTTAGGTCAATTTGCAGTACACGGTTGTAAAAAGCTACGCTTGAATCAAATTTTCTCTGCTCATCGAAAATTGTAGCCATTGCCATTAATGAGGGTATATCATCGGATTTTAGTGAATAAGCTTTTCGGTAAGCACTAAGAGCTTCATTCTTCATTCTGAGCTTAGAATAGACGTTTCCAATCCTATAGTAAAGTAATGAACTGGAACTATCAATTCCTGCGCAAAAAGCATAACTTTTCAACGCTTGTTGCAACGATCCTGATTTTTCTTCAAACTGTGCTTTCACAAACCATGCTTCGTAATGCACTGGGTAAAGGTCTGTTGATTTTAGAAGATATTCTTTAGCATCATTCGCATTGTTTTCGCGGATAGCTTTTTCCGCCCTTTTCAAAAAAAACTCAGCCTTGATTCGTTTTACTGAATCTGTACCACTAACAGCCGGTTTGGTCTTATTCATTAGCTGAGGAGTTTCAGATGGTTTTTTTTCTTTGAAAACCGGTTTAATAACTACCGAATCCTCCACATCCGGCATTTTAATTTTTATCACTGCTGAAGAATCTTTACTTAATCTGCTGGCAGGGGATGGCACTTTTGCAGTGTCCCGCAACAGTGGCACTTGTTCCCGGATTTTCGAGGTAATATTTTTTTCAGGTTCTTTCTGCGCTTGGAGCAACTTGTGTTTACCTTCTGTGCGAGCAACCCCACCTTTAAGTTCTTTTTCAGTTACTACCTGAAAAACTGTTCTCTCTTCAGGCCTTCCGTTACTGTAATTCCGTATCAAATAAATAACTGTTTCCGAGCCTGTAACCGTGGTGTCGTAAGTTATCATAGGAGGATTTAAACGTGCTTCGAGCGTTACTTTTTCAGAGCGTAACAAGACTATATCGTTTTCGAGGCTGTCGCGTATGTGTTTAATAAAGGGTAAAACTTTATCTCTGCTATTTTCGTTTATTACAGTTTTTATATTCAGCGAATCGAGACTCGCTTTTACTCCTTCCATCAGTGCTTCATTAAGTTCTAATGTAGCGTCAATCATAAGGAGGCGGATCCGTGCTTTTTCAATATCGAATTTTTCCTCCGTTTTGACTTGCTTATTGTCTGGCGAATCCTCAACTACAGGTTTTTTCTTAACGTGCTTTTCATCTTTCTCTCTTCCATTCTTTTCTTTTTCCGGCTTTGGTCGCTTGGTAACTTTAGGCGGGGGTATAGTTTCTGGATAAACAGGTATTTTAATCTTTTGCCCTTTTATTACATAGCTGCTTACACTCTTAAACCTGTTTAACTTTACCACAAGCATCGGATCAATTTTTCTTTTCCACGCAAAATCGGCAACCTTTTCAGTTTTACGAACCTCATATTTTTCAATTTTGAAGCCAAGGGTGTCCGCTTGTGAGAAAGAATAATGAAAGGCAAAGAAACCAGTGATATAACAAATGAAATACTTCATCTAAAGCGCAATTTAAAGGATGCCTGTGAGCTAACTACCCACTTTTGATATTTTTTGCCAATAGTTAACGGTTAAGTGTAGCCATGAGAGAACGGAAACAATCAGTGATAATGACCTTAGTTGTGCAAATCCTTATCTTTAATAATTGATTGAGCGAATACTATGAACGCGAACAATCTAAATCAGTTATAAAAGAAATTTTTTAAGCCCTCCCCCTCTTTTGCATTTCCCACAGCTAATGCGTAATTCGCACTATGTTTTACAGAATTGTATTTCAACACAAAGTATAAATGACTGTTCACAGAAGTATGATTAAAAGCGCTATGAGCGAAACCGAAACTCCGCTCATGAAACAGTACAATGCCTTTAAAGCAAAGTATCCTGATGCTGTGTTGCTTTTCCGTGTTGGCGACTTTTATGAAACTTTTGGAGAGGATGCTAAAAAAGCTTCAGCTGTTCTCGGAATTGTTCTCACCAGAAGAAGTAATGGCAAAGCAAGTGAAGTAGAGCTTGCCGGTTTCCCTTATCATGCTTTGGATACTTACCTCCCAAAACTTGTCCGTGCTGGTTTGCGCGTAGCGGTATGCGACCAAATTGAAGACCCTAAGTTAGCTAAGGGAATTGTGAAGCGTGGAGTAACAGAAATGGTTACGCCCGGTGTAGCGCTTAAGGACAATATCCTTAACACACGAAGCAATAATTTTCTCGCCTCGGTTTATTTCGAAAGAGATACTTACGGCATTGCTTTTATTGATATTTCTACCGGTGAGTTTTTTGTTGGTGAAGGAAATTTTTCTTACATCGAAAAAATGCTTCAGGCGCTTGCTCCTTCTGAAATTATTTATCCCAAAACGAAACAGGAAGATTTTGTTCAGCAATTCGGCAATAAGCTATATGCCTATAAACTTGATGATTGGGTTTATAGTAGTGATAATGCGCTTGCAATCTTACTTAAGCTTTTTGAGACTAATTCACTGAAAGGCTTCGGAATTGAAGATGAAAAGTTTTCGATTCTTGCTGCCGGTGCAGCTATTCAATATCTAAAAGATACCGAGCACAATAATCTTTCGCACATCAGCAAACTCACCAAACTGAGTGATGAAAAGTATGTATGGTTAGATCGGTTCACAATTCGTAACCTCGAACTAATATATTCTTTGAATTCAGGAGGCAAAACCCTGCTCGATGTTTTAGACCGCACCACCTCGCCCATGGGAGCCCGAATGCTGAAAAGATGGGTTGTAATGCCTTTACTAAACATCCAAAAAATAAATGAAAGACTTAATGCTGTAGAGCATTTTGTAAATCAAAATCAAGAAGCTGAAGAATTAAAGAAACTGATTCGAACCATTGGAGATTTGGAACGTTTGATCTCCAAAGTTTCTCTCGAAAAAGTTAACCCTCGTGAATTTGTCCAGCTTAAACGTGCATTGCAAGCCATACCCCCCCTCAAGGAAATTCTTTCCCGCTCAAATAACAACTCCTTGCAAAGAATAAGCGAACAGCTTAAAGCGGTGAGCCCGTTCGCTGAACGAATTGAAAAAGTAATAAGCGATGATGCGGGACCGGTTATTTCTAAAGGCAACTTTATTCGCAGCGATGTACATGCTGATTTGGATGAATTGCGAGGCATTAAAAACTCAGGCAAAGAATACATTGCCGGAATTCAGCAGAAGGAAATTCTGCGAACAGGTATTTCTTCCCTAAAAGTTGGCTTTAATACTGTATTCGGTTATTACTTAGAAGTAACCAACACTCATAAAAGCAAGGTTCCTGCTGATTGGATTCGCAAACAAACGCTTACAAATGCTGAACGTTATATTACAGGTGAACTGAAAGAATACGAAGAAAGAGTTCTCGGAGCAGAAGAAAAAATTCAGACGCTTGAAGAAGTGATTTTTTCGGAACTGATTCAATTCGCAAAAGATTATGTGCAAACAATTCAGCAAAATGCAACATTAATTGCCAGGGTCGATTGTTTTCTCTCACTTGCTGAAGTTGCATCAAAAAGCAATTATGTAAAACCTGAACTGAACCATTCGCACGCCATTGAAATAAAAGATGGTCGGCATCCGATTATTGAGCAGCAGTTAGAAGTATGTGAAAAATACATCACCAATGATGTTTTTTTGGATAACGAAACCCAACAGATTTTGATTATTACCGGACCAAATATGAGCGGCAAAAGTGCGCTTCTTCGCCAGACAGCGCTCATTGTTCTTCTGTCACAAATAGGAAGTTTTGTTCCTGCTGCCTCTGCAAAGATTGGCTTGGTAGATAAAATTTTTACCCGCGTAGGGGCAAACGATAACCTAAGTGCAGGAGAGTCCACCTTCATGGTGGAGATGAATGAAACTGCTTCTATCATGAACAACCTTTCCCAACGAAGTTTGATTTTATTGGATGAAATAGGAAGAGGCACATCCACATACGATGGAATTTCCATTGCCTGGAGTTTGGCGGAGTACCTTCACAATAATCAATCGGCAAAACCAAGGACTTTATTCGCCACTCACTACCATGAGTTGAATGAACTTGCAGAAAAATATATCCGTATCAAAAATTTTCATGTGGCGGTGAAAGAAACTGGGACTAAAGTGATTTTCCTTCGCAAATTAGTGGAAGGTGGAACCGAGCATAGTTTTGGAATTCATGTGGCTAAGATGGCAGGTATGCCTAAGCAAATAGTTGACCGTGCCAATGAAATGTTACTTGAACTGGAAAGCCAGCGCCAACAGCACGATCATGTGAAACAGACAGTGAAGAAGCTACCCGCTCAAAATTTTCAGTTAAGTTTTTTCGATATGAACGACCCGAAAATGAAACGCCTTACTGAAGAATTGGAAAAGATAGAGGTGAACGCAATGACACCGGTTGAAGCTATGATGAAACTTCATGAGTTGAAGAAATTGCTAGAGAAAGAATAGTCTGTTTTTCAACTTAGTTTTGAGATTCTTTAAGCGTTTCTATATTTGCAATCCCTAAACAGGAATAGTTCTTTTTTCAAAATTATGCGGGAGTGCTCGGCTGGAACAACGTACAGTACGGCAACGCGACGGGCGCTGGCACAAGCCGC
>CAZWAD010000044.1:0-16362 GCA_964631835.1 uncultured Chitinophaga sp. | reverse complement strand
TTCGCAGTTTTCGCGCAAGCTCTTTCAGCCGCGGCTCGTAAGGAATTATTTTCCTACGCATGCACTAAAGTATAAATACAACACACCCCTGCCAAAAACTTCAAAGCAAGTTTTTGACATCCCCTCTCAAGAGGGGATTTTAACAGCCTAAATCCGCACCGCAGCAACGGGGCTGCATTCATCCCCTCTTGAGAGGGGTGCCACGAAGTGGCGGGGTGTGTTGTATCCCCTCTTGAGAGGGGATGTCGCAAAGCGACAGGGGTGTGTTGTATCTCTCCTCTTAGGAGGTGGCATGCGGCTATGCGCATGACGGAGGAGGATGCATTCCTTTGCTTACCCGAAAATAAAATACCACACACCCCTGTCAAAAACTTCAGAGCAAGTTTTTGCCTTTCCCCTCTCAAGAGGGGATTTTAACAGCCTAAATCCGCACCGCAGCCGGCATGGGCGCAGGTAAAGTGGTGTTTGGGTGGGTTCCTCTGTCATCCTGAGTTTTGGCTTTGCAAAGCGAAGGAACCTGTATTTGCATTCAATACAAGTTGTTTCACTCCGTAAACTCCGCTCAACATGACAACGCCTTAGAAACACTCTGTTCCGCTGAGCTTGCCGAAGCATAATGGTGACAGAGCCCCTCGTAAAACGTGCTCTTTTTATTTTTCCCTGATATTTTTTCTCTCCGTTTCTCTGAAATAATTTTTCAATACAATAAATTCGCACCTCTTATTGCTGTACATGATAAAACCCGCGGATACATGAAAAAAATATTCCTTCTCGCTCTCTCGCTGTCTTTCTTCGCCTTTGCCTTTTCCGAAAATGATGACGCTGCCCGGTTTGTTGTAGAAACCAGCACCGGTAAACTCCGCGGAACCGTTCAGCAAAATATATTTGTATGGCGCGGCATTCCGTATGCAACAGCGGAGCGCTTCGGTTTGCCCCACCCGGTCGAAAGCTGGCAGGGTGTAAAAGATGCTTCAGCCTTTGGTGCCGTTGCTCCTCAAACAAAAAGCAGTTTTATTGCTTACGAAACTCAAAGCGAAGACTGCCTCTTCCTGAACATCTGGTCGCCCGCCCCCGATGACAAAAAGCGCCCCGTTATGGTTTGGATTCATGGCGGTGGGTTTGTGGTGGGTGCCGGCTCTTCCGAACTATATAACGGAACCAACCTCGCTAAAAATGGCGATGTGGTGGTAGTTACCATCAATTACCGCCTTGGTCCTCTCGGCTTCCTGTACTTCGATAGCGCGGCACAGCAATCGGGGTTCCACAACAACCTCGGCATCCGCGACCAACTTGCTGCTCTTCAATGGGTTAAAAAAAACATTGCCGCCTTTGGCGGCAGCCCCGAAAACATCACCATCTTTGGCGAATCGGCAGGAGGCACCAGCGTTGAAACCCTGCTCGCCTGCCCCGCTTCCAAAGGACTTTTTAAAGGCGCCATTGCCGAAAGCGGTCCCGCTTCTATTCTCTGGCAGCCCGAAACTGCCCTCTCTGTTACTCACAAGTTCCTCTCCATCCTCGGTATTCAGCCCGATAGTATCCGGCAGTTGAAAAACCTTCCGCTCGATACTATTAAAAAAGCAGGAGAGGAGCTGATGGAATATATGATAAAGAAAACACCCAACAAGGTTTTTTCACCCACTATTGATGGTCACCTTCTGGTCAACGATATTTTTACCTGCCTAAGCCCCGCCCAAAGCGGAAACGTGGCTTTAATGATTGGCACCAATAAAGACGAAGCTACCATGTTTACCAGCAAGCGGCTGGAAATGATGCCTGCTACTGCCAAAGAACTGGAGAAAGACTTTTTCCACCTTCTTAAGCCCGAAGAGCAGGTCCGTATTACTTCGGCTTACCAAAACTACCCCCGCAGGCGCGGTGTCAACGACTTGCTTACCGATGCAGTATTCCGTATTCCCGCCATCCGCATGGCCGAATGCCAGAGCATGCACTCGCCCGTGTACATGTACCGGTTCGACTTTACCTCCTTTACCCTCAACCTTACCGGGCTGCGCGCTTTCCACGGGCTCGAAATACCTTTTGTTTTCAATAATACCTCCGGCAAACTCGGCAAATACCTGCGGGCTATTGCCTCTAAAAAAACCATCGCCCGGTTATCGGCCGAAATGCAGCAGGCATGGCTCAACTTTGCCCGGTACGGAAACCCCAACGGCACCGGTGAGGTGAAATGGAAAAAATTTGAATCGTCTGAACGTGCCACCATGCTCTTCGGTAAGAAAAGCAAATTAGTCAGCGACCCCGATTCGCTTCAACGCAAAGCCTGGGAAGGCGTTTCTTATTACTGATAGTCAGTAATCCGAATCTCTGCCATCGTAAAAGAAAGCATCTTCAATGTGGTGCACTTTCAATTCGCCTTTTACCGGTGTAACGGAAATAATATCGAACCGCACTTCGCAGTCGAAATTGTTGCGGTACATGAATTCTTCAGCCGCCTGTTTCATCAGTTTCATCTTTTCCTTGCCCACAAACTCTTCGGGGTATCCGAACCTCTCTGTGCTCCGCGCTTTTACTTCGGTAAAAACAATAATGCCCTCCAACCGCGAAATAATATCCACCTCCGCCCTCCCAAAGCGGTAGTTCTGTTGAAGAATCTCATGTCCCCGGCTGGTAAGAAAAGCAGCAGCCTTTTCTTCGCTCTGTTTCCCAAAATCATTATGGCTTGCCATGCTGAATCAGAAATCTTTAACCGCACAGGTTAATCTCGAAACACAAACCAGCTTTTTATCTTCATTCACAATTTCAATACTCCATACCTGGGTTGTTTTACCCACATGAACCGGCTTTACGGTTCCGTAAACAAACCCGCTTTTCGCACTGCGTATATGGTTGGCGTTTATCTCTATACCCACAATCATCTGTTTCGACTGGTCAACACAGAAAGTTCCGGCAATGCTGCCCAGGGTTTCTGCCAGTACGCACGAAGCGCCTCCGTGAAGCAATCCGAACGGCTGAACCGTGCGCTCATCTACCGGCATACGGGCGGTGATAAAATCATCGCCTACTTCGGTTATTTCTATGCCCAGGTGGTCAGCCATGTTTTTTTTCGAAAACCTGTGGATATAATCAGCCGTAGGTTTCACTTTCCAAATCATTGTTGATGTTTTGCTTCGGCAAAGAAATTCATTTTATATTATTGTAACAGAATCATGCGCAACATCCTCATACTCGGTGCGGGCAAATCTTCCGGTGCTTTGATTGACTACCTGGTTGAACATGCACAAACAGGCGACTGGCAGTTAACGGTTGCCGATATTACCGCGGTGCAGGCTCTCCAAAAAACAAAGAACCGCCCCGGTACGCTTGCTGTCGGCTTCGATTTTTATAACGAAGTAAACCGCAGGCAGCTCATTTCCAATGCCGATATTGTTATCTCAATGCTGCCGCCTATCATGCACATACCGGTTGCCGAAGACTGTGTAAAGCTCAAAAAAAATCTCGTTACAGCTTCCTATGTTTCTGAAGCCATGCACCAGCTAAACGATGATGCAAAAAAGAAGAACCTCATTTTTATGAACGAAGTGGGGCTCGACCCCGGTATTGACCATATGAGCGCTATGCGCATTATTGATAAATTGAAGGACGAGGGTAAAGTAATAACCGGCTTTCAGTCTTACTGCGGTGGACTCGTTGCCCCCGAAAGCGATGACAACCTGTGGCATTATAAGTTCACCTGGAATCCGCGGAATGTAATTCTTGCCGGGCAGGGCGAAGAGGAAGTGGTTTACCTCAAAAACGGGAAGAAGGTAAACCTCGGTTACCATGAATTATTTGCACACACCGAAGAAGTTAAAATAAAAGGCTACGGAAAGTTTGAAAGCTATCCCAACCGCGATTCGCAGAAATATATTTCTGAATATGGACTTAAAGGCGTAAAAACCATGTACCGCGGAACACTCCGCAGGCCCCCCTTCTGCAAAGGGTGGGATGCCCTCATTAAACTCGGGTTTACCAACCGGAAAGAAAGGCTCACTCACAAACTCCGCGAAGAAGTAAATGAATTAATGAAGTCGAAAGAAATAATTCCCGATAAGCAAACCGAAAAGCTTATTCATTCCACTTCAGTTATCCCTGCTTTGTTTTTGCACCACGATAAATGGGTGGTACCTGCCGACCTGCTTCAGTTTGCTTTGGAACATACCTGGAGTATGCAGCAAAATGACCGCGATATGGTAGTCATGCTCCATCGCATTGAGTACACCTCAAAAGGAGGTAAGGGTAAAAAAACAGTGGAATCCTCTTTTGTTTTAATCGGACAAAACCCTCAAAATACGGCTATGGCGCAAACTGTAGGTTTACCGGTAGCTATGGCCGCAAAGCTTATCCTAAACGGGGCAGTTAAAAAAAGAGGGGTACTTATTCCCAAATATCCCGAAGTGTATGAACCTATTCTGAAAGAACTGGAGGAGTACGATATAAAATTTAAAGAATCAAACGCCTGATTTGACCGAATGAAGAAACAGATAGAAATCCTGAACAGGAAACGCAAACAATCACTGCTTGGCGGAGGGCAAAAACGTATTGACGACCAACATAAAAAAGGGAAACTCACTGCCCGCGAACGGATTGATTTACTGCTCGATGGAGGTAGTTTTGAAGAAATAGGCGCATTGGTAGAACACCGCGGCAGAGACTTTGGTATCGACAAGGAAATTTACCCCGGTGACGGAGTGGTAACCGGCTACGGAACCATCAACGGCAGAATGGTTTATGTTTTCTCACAGGATTTTACCGTGTTTGGCGGCTCGCTCTCCGAAACCCATGCCGAAAAAATATGCAAGGTTATGGACTTAGCTATGAAAAATGGAGCACCGGTTATCGGCTTAAATGATTCCGGTGGTGCGCGGATACAGGAAGGAGTTGTTTCGCTCGGTGGCTATGCCGACATATTTTACCGAAATACCATCGCTTCGGGTGTCATTCCCCAAATATCTGCTATCATGGGTCCTTGTGCCGGTGGCGCTGTATATTCTCCCGCCATTACTGATTTTATTATGATGGTGGAGCATACTTCATATATGTTCGTTACCGGTCCTAACGTTGTAAAAACCGTAACTCATGAAGATGTAACAAGCGAAGAACTGGGCGGTGCACAGGCTCATGCCGGTAAATCAGGAGTTACCCACTTTACTTACGCCAATGAAGCGGAATGTATTAACGGTATCAAAAAGCTGCTTGGTTATATTCCTCAAAACTGTGAAGACATTGCACCTGTCTATGATTATGAGGAAGGGAATGAAATGCGGGAGAAATTAAATTCGGTTATTCCCGAAAACCCCAATCAGCCGTATGATATACGCGATGTAATCATCGAGTTGGCTGATGCAGATTCTTTCTTCGAAGTTCATAAAGACTATGCAGGAAATATTGTTGTGGGTTTTGCCCGAATAGCCGGGCGAAGTGTCGGTGTTGTGGCTAATCAGCCCGCTGTACTTGCCGGAGTTCTTGATATTAACTCGTCAAAAAAGGGGGCTCGCTTTGTTCGCTTTTGCGACTGCTTCAATGTCCCGCTTCTTACTTTAGTTGATGTTCCCGGTTTCCTGCCCGGCACCGACCAGGAATGGAATGCAATTATCACCAACGGTGCCAAATTACTTTATGCCTTTAGCGAAGCTACAGTTCCTAAAATTACGGTCATTGTCCGCAAGGCGTACGGAGGCGCGTACGATGTAATGAACAGCAAACACATTGGCGCTGATATGAATTTCGCCTGGCCTAATGCCGAAATTGCTGTGGTAGGTGCTAAGGGGGCTGCTGAAATTATTTTCCGTAAGGAAATTCAAGCGGCACCTGACCCTGAAGCAAAACTGAAAGAAGTCATGGACAGCTATGCTGAAAACTTTGCTCACCCTTATAAAGCCGCTGCCCGAGGTTTTATTGACGAAGTAATAGAGCCATCGCAAACCCGTGTCAAGATAATCCGCGCATTCAAAATGGCTGAAACCAAAGCGGTAAGGCTGCCGAGGAAAAAGCACGGAAATATTCCGTTGTAAATAGTGAGGTAATCAGGTATTTCTCTAAACTATTTCGAAAGCTGAATGGTAAGGGTTGTTCCTTCTCCCAGCACTGATTGAACTTCTACGGAGAAACCATGAACATCGAAAATTCTTTTGGCTAACGCCAGTCCTATACCAAAACCCTTTACTGTTTCTAGTGAAGGGTTTCGGTAAAAAATTTCAAAGATTTTAGGAAGATCCTCTTGGGATATACCCGGTCCTTTATCAGCAACAACGACCAGTATTTGTCCCTTACTTGTTTGTAAAGTAACTTTAGCTGATTTATCCGGTGAAAACTTACACGCGTTTTCAACAATATTCTTAAACGCAGTGGCCAGTAATGCCTTGTTCCCAAAACAAATGAGGCTTTTTTCGTTTTCAGGTGGGTTAAGAAAATCCACTAATACAGTATTGCCCGGAAAATTGCGTAAAATATTCTCACGAACTTCGAACAATAACTCATCCACCCGAATAGGAGTGCTTACAGGTAAATGCTCTGCGGATAATTTGGAAAGATTTAATAAATCCTGAACTAACTCAACTTGCTCATTAACGTCTTCCAGTATAGATTGCAGGGTTTGTTTATATTGTTCATTATCCTGCTCGTGATATAAACTAACTTCTAACTGCGATTTAATGCGTGTGAGCGGGTTGTTCAGTTCATGAGTTACATTCGCTACAAAGTTTTTCTGATGCTTAAACGATTCTTCAAGTTTGTCAAACAAATTGTTGAATGTATTAATGAGCAAAGACACCTCATCTTTTTCAATACGTTCAGGCAGGCGCTCTGATTTCTCAACCGGAGAAAGCGTGTTTGCCTGTCGAACCACATTTGATATTGGTTCAAGCGCTTTACCCACAAAAAACCAACCGATTATTAAAATAACAAAAATGAAAATCAGGTACTCCATTCCGTAAATAAAAATGAGCTGACTCAACATTCTCTCACGCTCCCGGTTGATAGCTCCTGCTGTAACTACCATCTTATCGCCCAGATAGTTATAAACCAAGGCAACAACATCATGCTCACCTACTTTATAGCGGATTTCATTTTCGGTACGTATTTTTTCAAACAAGGTATCAGAGACAGGGTAATAAACGGTGTCGTTATTCGTATATATCAGCCTGTTGGTCGAATCATAAATTGATACATTTTCTTCCAGAAGCACATCGTTTTGAGCACGGTCAATTTTTTTAAGCATGGCTGAATCTATATCCTGGACATTAAAGAGAAGCGATGCAGTAGTTAATGCTTTGGCATGTAGCCGGTGGTAGAATTCGTTTCTGGTGAAATTTGAAAGCGAGGTATAGGTTATAACTATCCTCAAAGTGATAATTATTAAAACCAAACCTGTAAAATAAAGTGTCAGACGTGTGCGTATTCTCATACATTATTCTTCCCGAAGAATGTAGCCGACACCATGAACATTATGAAGAAGTTTCTTTGAGAAAGGTTTATCCATTTTGTTACGCAGGTAATTGATATAGACCTCAACCATGTTAGTTCCGGTTTCGTAATTTATGTTCCAAACATCGCGGGCTATGTCTGCCCGGGGAATAACAGTATTAGGTTTACGCATAAAGTATTTCAGCAGGGTAAACTCTTTTGAAGTCAGCTCAATTTTCTTGTCTGCCCGGGTAACACTCCGGTCGCGCAAGTTCATAATGATATCCGAAAAAAAGAGAAGGTGTGAATTATCGGTTGAAGTTTCACTTCGTTTTAACAACCTGCGTACGCGCGCAAGCAACTCCCTGAAATCAAAAGGCTTCGTAAGGTAATCATCAGCTCCTGAATCAAGACCAGTGACTATGGTGTCCTTGGAATCTAAAGCAGAAAGCATAAGCACAGGAATTTCCGGATGTAATGATTTTATTTTTTTGCACAATTCAATGCCGTTCAGTTTAGGCATAATAATATCTGAAATAACCAGACGAGGTTCGGTCTTTTTTATAAGTTCAAAAGCAGTTTCTCCGTCATAAGCTACTTCTACCGAATATCCGTTTTGCTCCAAGCCCTTTTGCAGGGCAGTTGCAGTTTTCTTTTCATCTTCAATAACCAGAATTTTCATACGAGCAAATTTAGCAGACATAGGCAAAGATGCGGCATAATTTTTTACAACAAAACTCCAATATGAAAAATGATGGATACTTTTTTCAGTTTATTTTACATTTGCCGGTAATCAAAACCCGTAGTAGATGAAAAATTTTTGTTACACCTCCACATTGATTATTGCAATTGCTTTTTCTTCGTGTAAAAAGGACCCATGCAAAGGCATTACCTGCTACAATGGTGGAACCTGCGAAGACGGAAAATGCAAATGCACTGCTGCCTGGACAGGCACTTATTGCGGCACTCCGGCTGACCCTTGTAACGGAGTAGTATGCTATAACAGCGGGTACTGTTCAGGTGGAAGTTGTGTATGCCAGGCGCATTTCTTTGGTGACAGTTGCCGTGGGCAGGTTGCTCCTGATACAATGTATATTTACAGAGTTGTTGTAAACCGCTACAACCCTGTGGATACTACTGGTACGCTTTGGGATATTTCGGATGGTACTCTGGCTGATATTTACCCAGTCATTACCTTAAATGGTGGTATTGCATATAAAGATATAGTATTGAATAAAAAAGATAATGTAAATCATAATTCACAATGGACATTTAACTTAGGGGCCGACAGTTTGTACATACCCTCTGCTAATATCACAAACCCTAACTATCGCCTTGAACTTTGGGAGTACAATGCAGGGGGGACTGACAGATACATGCGCGGTTTTAATTTTACTCCATATCCGAACGATACTACAGGTTTTCCCGGTTCGCGTGAGCTTATCGGAGATCCGCTTGACCCATACGAAAGCTGGTATCAATTCCGCATTTATTACCGCTACGGCTGGCAGTAGAGCGCAAATATATTGTTAGTGGAGCCGTTAAACGCTTATTTAGAAGCAAACAAAGTACGTTTTCTGGAGGAATTACTCGATTTATTGAGGATCCCATCTGTTAGTGCCGACCCTAAATTTTCAGCTGAGGTAAGCAGGGCCGCTGAGTTTGTGAGGGAGAAACTACTGAAAGCCGGAGCTGACAATTCAGAAATTTACCCCACTAAGGGTTATCCGGTTGTTTATGCTGAAAAAATCATTGACGAAAAGTTACCCACAATTTTAATTTATGGGCATTACGATGTTCAACCTGCCGACCCTTATGAGCTTTGGAATTCTCCGCCTTTTGATCCCGTTGTGAAGGACGATAAAGTTTATGCACGTGGTGCCTGCGATGATAAGGGACAGATGTATATGCACGTGAAGGCTTTTGAGATGATGACAAATAACAAGTTACTTCCCTGTAATATAAAGTTTATGATAGAAGGAGAGGAGGAAGTGGGCTCGGTAAATCTGGAAGATTTTGCCGAAGCGAATAAAGAAAAGTTGAATGCTGATGTAATCCTTATCTCAGATACTTCAATTATTTCCAATGATGTGCCAAGCATAACCACAGGTTTGCGCGGCTTAACATACCTGGAGGTGGAAGTAATAGGACCCAACCGCGACCTCCACTCGGGTGTTTATGGTGGTGCTGTTGCCAATCCTATCAATGTGTTATGTGATATGATTTCATCGCTACACGACAAGGACCGCAGAATAACCATTCCCGGTTTTTATGATGATGTGAAAGAAGTTTCGAAAGCAGAGCGTGAGCAAATGGCAAAGGCTCCGTTTGATTTGCAGGAGTATAAAGCACATCTTGATATTGATGAAGTATGTGGAGAAAAGGGATATTCAACTCTGGAAAGAGTTTCAATTCGTCCTACACTTGATATAAATGGAATTTGGGGTGGGTACATCGGCCAAGGAGCTAAAACTGTTCTGCCGTCAAAAGTGCATGCTAAAATATCAATGCGGTTGGTGCCAAACCAGAAAAGTGACAAAATCATGAAGTTGTTTGAATATCATTTCAATAAAATTGCTCCGGCCTGTGTAAAAGTTAAAGTTATTCCTCACCACGGAGGCGAAGCTGCTGTTACTCCAACGGATTCTATAGCGTTTAAAGCGGCATCAAAAGCTATGGAAAAAACTTTTGGCAAAGCACCCGTCCCTTTACGTACCGGTGGAAGCATTCCTATTGTTGATATGTTTGAAAGGGTACTTGGTGTTAAATCCGTTCTGTTTGGATTTGGATTAGATAGCGATGCCATTCATTCACCAAACGAGCATTACGGACTGTTTAATTATTACAAAGGCATTGAAACTATCCCTTATTTCTTTCAATATTTTACAGAAATGTCCGCTTTAACAGGTCAATCAGGCGATAGAACAGGTGGGTAAGCTGGTTGGTACGGAATTAGTGATTTCTTTTACACAATGAATACCATTACAATGTCTACGACTCTCCATTGTGCAGGTTGTGTGGAGAGCATAAAACCCTTTTTCGATGCTTCGCCCAAAATAAAAACATGGAAAGTGGATTTGAAACCACCGGTAAAGACAATTACAGCCGAAGGTGAGGCGTTGAACGAAAACGATATAGTTGAATTGCTTCGCCAAGGCGGGTATGACAAACTCGAAGCCACTTCGGTTGTTTCGTCAGAGTTGCCCGAAATAGCTAATGCGGTTAACGAAACGGGCTTTTGGAGAGACCGTAAATTATGGAAGAGAGCTTCTTTCAATACGTTGAATTGCCTGCTTGGTTGCTCCATTGGTGATTTTGGTATGTTGATTTTTCTACAGGCTTTTTACCCTGGCACCTCTATGTTCGTTCAAATGGTACTTGCTATCATTGCAGGGCTTTGCACCTCAATTGTACTCGAAACTATCATTCTCCGGGTGCGTGAAAATTTCAATTGGAGGCTGGCTTTTACTACAGCTATTTCTATGTCGTTCATTAGTATGGTTACTATGGAGGTGGCTATGAACCTTTCGGATTTTATGGTTACCGGTGGTAAAGCTGCTTTTGATAACCCGAATTATTGGCTGGCATTTGTTGTTGCTTTGTTGGCAGGTTTTATCACCCCGTTACCCTACAATTATTACAAGCTTAAAAGATACAACCTGGCTTGCCATTAATTGCAATCATACTCCGTTTGGTTGCCACGAATTGTTTAGTTACGAAAAAATAGAGGTGAACTTTACGAATCCGGAATTATTTCCCCAGTTGTTTAGCCCTCACAAATGCGGCATCAAGAGCTTTATCAACGTTCTGGTCAAGAGTATTTTCTTTGAAAACTTCCAGCGCTGCTTCAGTAGTTCCTCCTTTTGATGCAACACGTTCAATCCACTCTTTGCAGGTTAGTTCACTTTGGTTATGTAGATGAACTGCTCCCATAAATGTCTGGTTAACGAGCAATTCCGCTTCGGAAAGAGAAAAACCCATTTTTACTCCCGCCTGTATCATTGCATCCATAAAATAATAAACATAAGCTGGCCCGCTTCCCGAAATTGCGGTAGCAGCATCAATCATGTTTTCATCTTCCACATAAATGGATTTACCGGTGGTATTAATCAGGTTCTGAAGAATAAATAGCTCCTTCTTGTTCATATCGCGCGAAGAAGTGAATACTGTCATGCTCATACCTATCTGAGCCGGGAGGTTGGGCATACAACGTACAACTTTATGCGCCCCCAGCGAACGAGTGATAGTAGCAATTCGAATACCTGCCATAATAGAAAGAATCATCTGTTCCCGTTGTACGTAAGGCTTTAGCTGCTCAGCAAGTGAATGAAAATCCTGTGGCTTAACTGCGAGAATGATGATATCAACCTGTTTTACGAAATCACTCGTAAGTAAGTGAACGTTGCTGTGCGGGATTTCAGCAACAGATTTGGCGTGTGCGGTGTTCTTATCCAGGATAAACAAGTCCTTAGAGGCAATAAAACGGGATGTGAGAAAACTTTTTGCATAAGTTTTACCCATGTTGCCCGCCCCTGCAATAAGAACTTTCATTGTGTGGAGGATATCGGAGTCGAACCGACCACCTCTTGCATGCCATGCAAGCGCTCTAGCCAGATGAGCTAATCCCCCAATAAGGGTTGCAAATCTAATTTTTCATTGTAAAAGTTTGAATCTATTCTTTATTTCATACTGTGAAATTTATCAAAGTATTCCTGTTTGTATTCCTGGCTTTTACTGTTGGGATAGGTGTTGCGGTTTACCGTCTTGCAGGTTATGAAAACAGCGATGCATTTTTTCACAATGGTAGTTGGCTTGGCAGCAAAAACCTTCCACTAGGGAAAGATAATCTGCTTACTGCACAGGTTACTTGTTTTGCTTTGTTTGCACTTCCAGGTGAAGAAGCCATTTATCTTTTCGCTATGCGCGATGAAGAGAAGGGGAGACTTCACTCTTCAAATGATTACGTTATTAGGGGGAACATAAATCAGATTCATGCTAAATATTGGAGTATTACATTGTATGCAAAGGACTTATTTCTTTCACCAAATTCAATTGAAAGGTATTCGTTTAATAATATCAATGTTGAAACCGATAAAGAAGGTAATTTTTCAATCATTGTTTCTCATAACAGTCATGAAGGCAACTGGCTTCCTTCGCCTGAAAATGCAAGATTCGGTTTTCTATTTCGTATTTACAGAGGAGAGAAAGAATATCTCGACCATCTGAGCACATCTCAGCTTCCTGAAATAAAAAAAGTGCACCGATGAAGGCGATAAAAATTTTCGGTGTGGTTCTCTCGTTTGCAGCTATAGTATTTGTAGTTCAGTATTTATTTATTGCTTACATACCAGATTTAATTTTTGCAATTGCTAAAAGGCGTTCTGAAAAGCCCTTAAACTCCGTGATTCATGCACCGAGAACAGATGCAAAGCTTCGCAGAGTTGTTCTTCCCAACCCTGATTTTATTTATAGTGCGTGTTTTTATGATGCGTCAGAGAATGACTTAATGATAACAGGAGAGTTTCCTGATTCAACTCAATATGGTTCGCTGGCGTTTTACGGTAGTAATATTCAGCCTTATTTGGTAATGAATAATCAAAACGGGCGTAAGACGAAGTTTAAGTTGCGTTTGACTTCAGTGAGCCGAGTTCATTCCGATATTATTTCTCCAAACAAACAAGGAGCAATTTTATTGCGAATGCTGGCAGTGGATTCGGCACAAATACAAAAAGCCCTTTCTTTGCAGAAAACCTTTAAAGTTGTTCCGATAAACCAGAATGAATAGTATTATTCCGAGGGCATGAAAATGGAGAGTAAGATATAAAGCAGTAACCCAGAACCAAAAGTTACAACACCAAGAACAAAGGCAACCCGAAAAAGCGTTGGATCAATATCGAAGTATTCTCCCAACCCACCACAAACCCCAAATAATTTTTTGTCTTTCGATTTTACAAGTCTTTTTTTCATAGAAATGACTTCAAAAGTGGATTTTTTTTGAAATTCGGCAAAACTATTTATTGCTTACTGAATATCGTTATGGCGCTTTTTGATTTTTCTATATTTGAACCGAACTGCTTTCCCATTTATGAATCCTCGCATTTCGGTCATTTTACCCATTTACAACCAAAGCGACCAGCTTGATTTTTTATTTAAGCAGTACACCACTCGGCTTCCGGAATTGAAGGTCAACTGGGAGTTGCTTCTTATTGTAAACGGTAGTAAAGACGATTCGTATGCTAAAGCGAAAAAACTGGCTGCACAGCAAACAAATGTGATTGTTCATAATCTGGAATTAGGCGGATGGGGCCGCGCAGTAAAGTATGGTTTGAAACAAGCCAAAGGCGATTTGGTTACCTACACTAATTCCGCTCGAACATCAATTGACGATTTGATTTTAATTCTGACTTATGCGCTAGCGAGTGATCAAACAGCAATAAAAACCACCCGTGTTATCCGCGAAAGTTTTATCCGTAAAATAGGCTCCATTCTTTACAACTATGAAAATCGAATACTGCTTGGAACTCCGTTATGGGATGTAAACGGCACCCCGAAAGTTTTGCCGGCAAAGGCACTGCAAAACATCGAACTGTATTCTGATGGAGATTTGATTGATGCCGAACTGATGGCAAAAATTTACCGCAATCAGACTCAAATCGTGGAGATATTGATTGTTTCTACTAAACGAATCAGCGGCAGAAGCACTACTGGCTTTAAATCAGCATTTAAAATGTACGCTGGGCTTTTTAAACTAGCTAAACTGTTATGAATAAGGAACGGCAAGGATATTTTGAAAATTTACGTGAGATTCAGAACAATGCTCTCCGTGATCCTGCTCAAGTAATTTGCGGCAACTATGAACTTAGTGGTATTACGCCTTACTCACTTCAATATACAACCAACAAAACGTTCTTGGAGCTGTTGGAAAAGCTTAAAGTTACTCTGCTTGTTACTCGTGAATACGAACACCTGATTTTGGCATTATATGTTGTAAATGGTAAACTTCGTCAGTCTTTTTTGCACTTACCTCACCCCAATGGTATTGCCGTAAATCACAACACACAAAAAGTGTATGTGGCCTCTACACGTAATCCAAACAAAATCGTTGAACTGAGTGTGGTAAAAAATCTGATGGACCGGTCCGGCTATAACCGTAAACATAATGGTGAAAATTATCTTACGATATCGCGTGAAAAGTATTATGCCGGGGCATATTACTTCCACGATCTGGCATTTATTAATCGTAAACTCTATGCTAACTCAGTCGGCAAAAACGGAATCGTAGAGATTAATTTCAATTCATCTTCTTCAGAAAAAGTAGTATGGTCGCCACTTCCGTCAACACTTCAAAATAGCAACTACCTTCAGCTAAATTCTATTGCTGCCGGAAAAAAAATTACCGAATCTTTTTTTACAGCCTCTGCGGACAAACCAGGTGAGTATAAACCCGGTGATATCCGTTTTCCTGTGGACAAGAAAGGCGTAGTGTTTTCTGGTAAAACAAAAAAGCCGGTAGTGAGAAAGCTTACACGGCCACATTCTGCTAAACTTCACAAAAATAAACTTTGGATAAACAATAGCGGCTATGGTGAACTTGGATTTGTTGAGAAAGGGATATTTAAACCAGTTATGAAATTTCCGGGATGGACACGGGGGCTTATATTTATTAATGATATTGCCTTTGTAGGTGTTTCTAAAATTATTCCCAAGTATAGCATTTATGCTCCTGGGCTTAATCCCGAAAATCAGCAATGTGCCGTATATGCTGTTGATATTAAAACCAAAAAGATAATCGGAAATATTGAATGGCAAATGGGAAACCAGATTTACGGTATCGAATGGGTTAACTCTTCCCATTCGATAGGATTTCCATTTACTGGTGTTCATGCTTCAGGTGCAGATGAGCAAGACTTCTATTTTCGCCATGATTTATAATATTGCAGTTTCTACAACCTTGTAAATACAACATCAAATATGAAGGGAAATAACATGTCGTTGATAATGATATCAGCTATGTATGAAAATGGCGGAAATACTACTCACCGTCTTTTAGACGGGCATCCTGAGCTAATGGTTTATCCATTTGAGTCTCAGCCTGGAACAAAATATACAAACGATCATCTTTCAAGCCTGTACCCTCTCAAATATCGCTGGCCTGTTTTCCCGCTCGATGTGACTCCTGAAGAAGCTTATGAAATGATTATTGACGAAGAAGGCAAAGTACGTTCTAAAACTCCCTATGTGAGTAAATTCCGCACAGCTCAATTTGATATGAGTGATAAAGATCGAAAAACAGAATTCATTGGATTTATGAAAGGTAGGGAGGTTACTAAAGGTAACCTGATGGAGGCATTTTTCTTTGCCACATTTAAGGCATGGAAAAACTACAAACGTACCGGAAAAGAAAAAGCTTATGTAGGGTATAGTCCCATAATTGGAGTGGATGGAGACAAAATTATTAATGATTTAGGCAGGAAAGGATTTGTTCTTCATATTCTACGTAATCCATTCTCTGCTTATGCCGACACAAAGAAAAGAGCTGTTCCACTTTCCATTAACCATTATATGACAGGTTGGGTAATGTGCCAGTACTGTATGAATATCTTTCGCCAGAAGTTTCCGAAGCAGTGTTTTATGGTTCGTTATGAAGATATTTTAGTTGACCGTAAAACTGCACTTGCTCCGCTATTCAAAAGTGTTGGCTTGAAATACAGTGACACTTTAAAATATCCGAGTTGGAATGCTGAAAAACTTACTGAAGTGTATCCTTGGGGCACGATTCGTATTCCAACTGAAGAAATAAACCTTAAAACAGCCCAGGAGTTGAGTAAGGCAGAGATTGATGAAATTTATCTGCGCACACAACAGTACATTGACATTTTTGATTACACTGGCATTTATAAGAAGATTAGGTAAGTATCTTCATTTTTTTAGGATTGCAGGATTATTAATGAAAAGTTTTCTGTC
>CAZWAD010000043.1:0-18052 GCA_964631835.1 uncultured Chitinophaga sp. | reverse complement strand
GCTGTTGCACACTTCGCATTTTCTGCAGGTTTTTAACCTCATGCACTCGCAAAACCCTCCTCGCCACCGCCCTCCATTACTCCACTGCCGAAGTAACCATTGAGTTGAAAGAGGTCGAGGGGGCGAGCTGTGTGGTGAAGATGGTGAGGGAGGAGTGAGAGGATGTGCATGTCATCCCGAACGGAGGCTTTGCGGAGTGAGGGAACTTGTATTTACTATTGAAGAAAAATACAAGATGTTTCGCTGCGCAGAACCTCCGCTCAACATGACAGCCCTCTCTTTTAGGTTTTGAGCATGGAAAAGAATTTTGGGTGGAGTGGGGAATTGATTTACTTTTAGTGCCTAAACGCTAAGGCATGAAGAAGTATTTACTCACCATTTTTGTTATCGCGTTAGTTAGTTTACGTGCAAGTTCCCAGCCCTGGAGCCCACCCAGCGTTGATAGTATCTATTATTTTGGCAGTGATACACCAGTAACTAACTGGATACTTTCATATGCCGAACTTTTTTCGCACAATGCCCAGGGGGATGCAACATTTTATGAGTATAAAGACTGGGATGGAAGCAACTGGAATTACTACGACCGGTACTACTTTAACTACAACGCCAGCAATAATATTAGTTATGAACTGGATAGATACAATAACGGAGGAATATGGAAAGATGCTGTGCAGAAAATCTGGACCTATGATGCAAATAATAATAATACCGGCAAATTGAGGCAACGGTGGGCCGGAGGTCAGTGGTTAAACGATCATAATACGGCATATACCTACGATACCAACAACAATCAATTAACGATAACAGAGCAGCAGGCAGATACGGCAGGAAACCTGGCGAATACTGATAAACTCATTTACACTTATGACTTAAACAGCAATCAAACCAGCTTGGAATGGCAACTTTACACTTCGGGTATGTGGGGGCCCTTTTTCAGAAGCCAGTCCGCCTATGATGCAAACAATAACAAAACATACTCGTTGCACCAATCATGGCAGGCAACCATCAGTGGATTTGAAAACACCGCGCAGGATACTTTTGTTTATGATGCCAGTCAAAACCTTATAGAAACCATCACCCAGGATTGGGATAATTCCGCTTGGGTTAATGACACCCGGTTTTCTTATACCTACGATGCCAATAACAACCGGACAAATTTTTTATGGGAAATTTGGACAGGTGCCAGTTGGCAAAGTAGTGAGCAGTCAACTTATACCTATGATGCCAACAACAATATTACTTCGTGGACTCAACTCGTATGGAATGGAACCTCTTTGGCAGATTTCCGGAAGGTACTATACACTTATGATGCCGGTAATCAGTTGGTTTCAGAAGTAGGACTCGTTCCCACCATGAGCGGATGGGCAAGACGGGATTCAACACACTATTATAACCGCGTGCCCGGAACTTGCTCAGCGTTGTTTAATCTTTATCCCGATACTTCAGTGCTTCATCATTATTTTATTGATAACCTGGCCACCGGTACTGGTCCATTAACTTATGTGTGGAATTGGGGCGATGGCACTACCGATACCGCGGCATACCCCAGCCACACGTACGCCACCGCAGGGTTCTATGCTATATGCCTCACCATTCGCGATTCCAGCGGGTGCACGGCCAATAATTGCAGCAACTTTAACCTTCAGCGGAACAATAACGCCATGGTGTATGTGGAAGTACTGCAACCAGTGAGCACCGGTATTACAAGCCAGCCAACGGTATTATCATTTTCCATTTCCCCCAACCCCGCCACCACCACCTTTACTATTAGTATAGATGAATCCCTCCTCAACAGCACCGCCACCATTACCGACATAACCGGCAGGAGAATAATGGCTGTAGATCTCAATACTCAATACTCACTACTCACTACCGAAACCTTTGCAAACGGAATTTACTTCGTCACCATCAGCAATGGCACCCAAAGCGCAACGAAGAAGCTGGTGGTGGGTAAATAGAAATTAACCCGCTTTGGCATCAGCAGTTAAATAAGCGCCTTTCTTCTTTTTGCTTTAAATAAAAAAGTGGTATAATCACATTCGGAAACACGCAAAGGGAATTTCCCGCAAAGAACACCGGTGGACAAACTCACCTTGTGCAAAAGGTGAAAGGCGGTATCGAAGGCAGCGAGCAAGTGTTTAAAGGGAATCAGCCCGCATTTATTAACTCTTTAAACTGCATCGTTATGAAAGAATTCGATGAAAAGCACATTAAGAATGTGGCATTTGTTGGCGCGCATAAATGCGGCAAAACCACTTTAGCCGAAACCATGCTGTTCGAGGCGGGGCTTATACCCAGGCGCGGCACCATTGAGGCAAAGAACACGGTATCCGATTTTCACAAAATTGAGCAGGAGCGCGAAGCCACCATTTTCGCCACACCTCTCCACACCGAATGGCGCAATTACAAAATCAACATGATTGACACCCCCGGTATGGATGATTTTATTGGCGAAACCGCTTCCACCATCCGCGTGGCCGATACAGTGGTGTTGCTTATCAATGCCAAACAGGGAGTGGAAGTGGGCACCGAAATAATCTGGAATTATGTGGACCAGTTTCAAAAGCCCACGCTGGTAGTTATTAACCAGATAGACCACCCCAAGGCAAATTTTGACGACAGCTTTAAGTCGGTAACCGAGTTGCTGGGTAAAAACGCAGTGCTTGCGCAATATCCCATTACGATTGACGGGGCGCAGTGCATTGTTGATGTGATTAACATGGTGGTTTACAAATTCGGAAAAGACGGTGGCAAGCCTGAAAAGCTGCCCATTCCCGATACCGAAAAAGAAAAAGCCGAAGAGCTGCATAACAAACTGGTTGAGAAAGCAGCCGAAAATGACGAAGGGCTGATGGAACTGTATTTTGAAAAAGGAACTTTAAACGAAGAAGAGCTTCGCAAGGGAATTAAACTCGGAATGCTCCACCACGATATATTTCCTGTTTTCTGCCTCTCGGCCCTGCTCGATATGGGCTCTGGGCGCCTGATGGGATTTATAGATAATGTGGCGCCCTCCGCCTACGAACTGAAACCGGAGTTGAGTGCCGAAGGAGCTGAGGTGGTTTGCACACCCGATGAACCTGCGGCACTTTTTGTTTTTAAAACACTCCATGAGCCCAACTTCGGGCAAATCTCTTTCTTTAAGGTAAAGCGCGGCACGGTGAAATTGGGCGATAAGCTGCTTAACTCGCGCACCGGACAGGAGGCAGTCATCAACCACTTGTTTATCATGGATGGCAATAACCGCACTCCGGTTCAAAAACTCAACTCCGGTGATATAGGCGCTACCCTGAAACTGAAACAAACGGAAACAAACGATACACTCCACTCGCCCGGTAAAAAAATAACCATTGAACCCATACATTTCCCCGAAGCCAGAATCAGCAAAGCCATTGTGCCCCTGAATAAACGCGATGAAGAAAAACTGAACGAGGTATTGCGCAAACTCCACAGCCAGGACCCGACTATAATTGTGAATTATGTGCCGGAGCTTCGCCAGGTTATTGTTTCGTGCCAGGGCGAACTTCATTTGTCGGTGCTGGAGTATCTGCTTAAGAATGAACACGGGCTGGAAGTAAAATTCATAAAACCAAAAATCGCTTATCGTGAAACTATAGAAAGCTCGGCTGTTGCCAGTTATCGCCACAAAAAGCAGTCGGGTGGTGCCGGGCAATTTGCCGAAGTTCATTTGAAGGTAGAACCGTGGAATGAAAGTATGCCTGAGCCCGCTGACATGACCGTACGTGCCACCGAGGAGATAAAATTACCCTGGGGCGGCAAGCTGGTATTTTGCAATTGTATAGTGGGAGGAGTTATAGATGCCCGCTTTCTTCCATCCATTAAAAAGGGAATTATGGAAGTAATGGAACGCGGACCTATTACCGGTTCTCACGCCCGCGATATCCGCGTGATAGTATTTGATGGAAAAATGCATCCGGTTGACTCCAACGACATCTCATTTAAAATTGCTGCGGCACATGCATTTAAAGAAGCGTTCCTCAACGCTAGGCCCAAACTACTCGAACCGGTGCATGAATTGGAGGTTAATGTTCCTGAAGATAAAATGGGGGATATTATCTCTGACCTTCAGTTAAGGCGCTCCGTAATCTTAAACATGGACGGCAAAGGGAAATACCAAACCATAAAAGCCAAAACAGCTCTCGCAGAGTTATACCAGTATTCAACTACACTGCGTTCCATTACACAGGGTAAAGGTTCTTTTACCAGTATGTTTTCGGAATATGCGTTGGTGCCGGGGCAAGTTCAAACCGAACTGCTCAAAAACTATCAGGCGCAATTGGAAAACGGAGAGGCTGAATAATTAGTTATGTGGCGGATGTTTTTCAGCCACCATCGCTTTAAGTAAGACCTCTAAACCGCGATTTGTCTTTTTTCGATATTCATTTGCATACCGTTTTTTGGTTTGAGAGTAACAAGCGGTTCCATTCCGGGAGTAAAACCTTTTTTAAGAGAAAAACGGAAATAGCGGTAAAACAAAATAATAACCAACTGCATTTCGAGCAGAGCAAAGTTGTTGCCGATGCAAATCCTCGGCCCACCGCCAAAAGGGAAATAAACAAACCGGTCAATACTGTTGCGCTTATCGGGAGCGAATCGTTCGGGCCTGAATTTTTCAGGCTCATACCACCAGCGCTTGTCGTAATGAATATTTACAATGGGAATATATACGTAAGCATCTTTGGGAATACGGTAGCCGGCAATTTCATCATCCTGCAGCGGACGTCTGCTCACGCTGTATGCAGGCGGGTACATGCGCATAGATTCTTCAATCACCATTTTTACATACGTAAATTCCTGCGCGGTGGCAAAGCCGAGTACTGTTCCCTGATTTAGTTTGTCATCTATTTCCTGAATCATTTTTCTTTCCGCCCCGGGGTTTTGACTCAATAAATAAAGAACCCAGCAAAGCGCGTTGGCAGTGGTTTCGTTTCCGGCAACAAAAATGGTGGTTACTTCATCGCGAAGCTGAACACTATTCATCGCTTCACCGGTGTCTTCATCGCGGGCATCAAGAAGCATTTGCAGCAAGTCATCTTTTTGTTCACCGGTTTCTTTCCGCTCGTTGATAATATGATAAATGACCTCATTGAGAACTCCGAGCGCCTTTTTTTCACCGAGGTTCGACCTGGTGGGAAACCAAACGGGCATCCGTATGGGTTTCTGTAACCGGTCAACGGTAAACTCATTCAGCTTAGTAATTTGCTCGCCCACGCGGGCGGCTTTTTCTTCCACCCCGGTGCTGAACATGGCTTTTGAAATTACATCCATGGTAAGTTCAGTCATTACAGGAAGCATTTCCAGAGTTTCACCAGCGCCAATATGTTTTTGCAGTTTTTCAGCGAAGTGCTCTATTCGCTCAATCATCAGGTCTGTAACAGCCATTAGCTTTTTATGATGAAAGGCAGGAGATATAAGCTTGCGCTGCTGCTTCCAGAAATCGCCTTCGCTGGTTAACAGTCCGTTGCCGAGGAATATGCGGAGAATATCGTAGCTGATGCTTTTGGCGTAGTTCTTATGGTTGTCGAGCAAAACATAGCGCACATAGTCCGGATGGTTGAGGACCACAAAATTTTGAAACGGCAGGCTAAGACTGAAAATATCTCCGTATTTCCCGGCAAAGAATTTTACCTGGCCGATAATGTCTTTATGTAACAGATAAGCACTGCCAAACAGCCAGTGTTTCTCCACCGGAAAAGGAGGTAATGGTTTATTTGCCACAGCAGTTTGCATACGGGTATGCAAGTTTAATGTTTTTACCGCTTTGGAATTGCAAAATGAAATACGGGCTGAGTGCCCAGGGAATTTTTATTCGTAATACATCACTTATGATTAGTTACATTCGGGCACTAATTTTTTTACATGAAAAAGCTGCTCAAAGTTTTTACGGTGTTTGCAGGAATTGTTATTCTGCTTGGGGTTGTTATTGTAGTAAGAGGAGACACATATCTGTTTAAAGCGCTTTGGGCGTGTTACCTTCATGGTTACAGCGGACCGGTTATCAGTGATGCTCGTTTTTTCGATACTCACCATATTGAAGCAGCCGAGGAAACTTGGGACTGGCATGTGGGCAGCAGTAAAAATCATCACCCTCTGCCTGAAAAACTGCAAAGTATTTTTACTCAAACCGGTACGGCAGCCTTCCTTGTTATTCAAAACGATAGTATTCTCAGCGAACATTATTGGGACGGATATTCTGATAGCTCTCTTTCCAATTCATTTTCTATGGCAAAAAGCATTACAACCATGCTTGCTCAAATTGCCATTCAGAAAAGAATTTTACAGGGATGGAACCAAAAAGTAATGACGCTTCTTCCGGAACTAAAGGGGGCAAATGCTGACAAAGTTGAATTATGGCATCTCAGTACCATGAGTTCAGGACTTGGTTGGGATGAAAGCTACAGCAACCCGTGGTCAGTAAGTGCAAAATCGTATTATGGCGAAGATATCAGCAAACTCATGCTTACACTCCCTATTAAAACCGAACCAGGTCGAGAATTCAATTATCAAAGCGGCTCAACGGAGCTGCTGGCTATGTGTTTAATTAAAGCCACCGGAAAGCCTTTGTCCGAACTTGCTTCGGAGTGGTTGTGGAAACCACTTGGAGCCAGATACGATGCCAAATGGCACACCGACAGCAAGGGGACCGAACTTGCTTTTTGTTGTTTTAATTCTAACGCCAGCGACTTTGCGCGTTTCGGCAAACTGATGCTTAATCAGGGTAACTGGAACGGAACACAGATTCTTGATTCATCGTTTGTGCAATCGGCTACTGTTCCTGCGCTCGATTCTTCTTATGGCTATTCGTTTTGGCTTGATGAAACGCAAGGAACCAAAACATTCTTTCAATGGGGCCTGGGCGGTCAGTATATTATATGTGTTCCGGAATATAATCTCATCATCGTTCGCCTTGGCAACAACGACCTTACTACTAAAGAAAACCTGTCGGAGTACGAAAGGATATTAGTGCGAGAAGTATTAGGGATGTTGAAAGGAGAGGGGCGCATCAGTTCTTTTGCTAATTGACAATCACCCTTTTCAGGTTAAGCAGGTTCAGTCCGTTAGCCGTTAACCCGCCAACATTTTTTTGCGAAAAGCGAAGCACTCTCTGCAAACTTAATCTGCCTAATGTAATAACAGATTAGATTCACTATACTTTAATATAGGAGCGCAACTGTCGATTGAATCTGGTTTTGCTTTTTTTCACATTCATCGTAGTATGAAAGGTATACAATATAGGTATCAGCAGGTTGGGGTGTGTTTTTAAATTCACCATCCCATCCATAATCTGGATTACGCGATTCAAAAACCAGTTCACCCCAACGGTTGTAAACTCGCAACGAAAAAGAAGTGATATCGCAAAGAGTAATAATTTTAAACACATCATTTTTACCATCAGCATTGGGAGTAAAAGCGTTAGGTAGTACCAACCTGCAGTCGTTGCCCATTAAGAAAACATTTACATCAGATGAGTCACTGCCGCAACTATTGCTTACGGTTACTTTATAAATTCCCGACTGAACAACAGTAAAAACTGAATCTACAGAACCATCGCCCCATAAATAATTTACACCCTCCAAACCGGGAGCTATTCTTAACTCATTACCACATTCGTTCACATTTCTTTTAATCTGCAACACAGGTGTTAAGAAAGTTTCAACGCGAATTGTGTCTGTTTCAAAACAGGTTTCTTCATAATACTTGACCCAGTAATCGCCTGCCCCGGAAATTTCCTTTTGCCAAGTCCTTGTTCCATCGAACCAAAGCACTGAATCTGCATTACTGGGTGCTAACAACAAAAGGGAATTATCGTTACAGGTAAAAGTGTCGCTGCCAAGAGCATTAGGCGAAACTATTATTCTGCGCAGTATTATGGTGTCGGTATATGTGCCGCATAAGTTATCAACTCTTGCCCAATACACTCCTTCGGAATAAACCTTAATTTCATTGCCGGTTTCAGTAGTACTCCATACCGTGTTTGAATATGGTGTTTGAAAAACCCGGCTGAACAGGTGACAGTACAAGGTATCGTTTCCCAGAGATAAGAAAGGAGTTAAAACGTTATCAATCTCAACGGTATCGTTCCATACACAACCGCTTTTAAAATAACTGACCGAATATATTCCGGATGCAGTAATGGTATCTTCAGGTAAAGTGCTTCCGTTCCACCATACTACAGAATCTACAAAAACCGGAGCATAAAGCAAATAAGGTGTTCCATCGCAAATAAAAGTATCTGGCCCTAAAGGATCAGCGACTTCATTCACCAAATTTATTATCAGCGAGTCACGATAGATGCCGCAAGCGTTTTGCACTTCAGCCCAATAAACTCCGGGAGCGTTGGCAACAATCTGCAGCCCAATTTGTCCATTGCTCCAAACCGTATTTGAGTATGGTGTTTGAATCAGTGCAATAATGGTATCGCAAAATACAGAATCGCTACCCAACTCAAAAAACGGTGGTAAAACTCCCGGGGATATAAAAATTGAGTCGCGGAAAACACAACTGTCTGAAACAACTTCTACCCAATATAATCCGGGTAAGGAAGTAACATAAACTGAGTCAGTTGAAGCATCTTGCCATAAATATGAGGAATAACTATTTCCCGGATTTAGTACTATTGAATCATTAATACAAACGAATACGTCAGGACCGAGAGAAGGCGGAAATGAATTTCGAGCTGTAAGAATCACTGTGTCATAAAAAGTACCACATTGGTTTGACAATCCAGCCCAATACAATCCCGGTTGATTTGTTTTTATCTGCAAACCTGTAAAGCCCGTTGACCAGACTACATTAATACCTGCCGAGAGCGTGGCGGTATCGTATGAACAAATTGCCAAATCACTTCCGAGAGAAAAAGTGTTAATAGTAGTAGCATGAACCGTTCTGATGGTGGTATCAATGCAACTGATGTTTGCTGCAATACTCATAATGGTATAAAAGCCCACTGTGTCGAACCGGAAATTCAAGGTTGATTGATTTGAAACCCAAACACCGTTCACATACCAGGCATATGCCTGCACGTGCTCGCTGGTGTCTGTATAGCTTACGGTTATTCCCACACAAGCATTTGTATCTTCAGGTAAAAAATGCGAAAGCGTACCGCACTCAAAGCATGTATCTACAACCGAAACAGTCAGACTGTTGCTTATGCCGCAATTATCATAAACAATCAAAGTATAATTATCTACACCCAGCCCGGTTAGCATTCCGCTGGAGCCGTTTACAGCATAAGTTCCTCGACCGGGAACATGAAGGGTGTAAGGAGGAACACCACCGGTAATGGAATATGGCACATTGGTTATTGCATCAATTTCACACAGTTGCTTATCAAGCGCATGAACAAATGGCAAAGTTCGCGGGCGGGCGCGGATATGAATGCTATCCACAAAGCAACTGTCGTTGAAGTTAAAAGGCACTTGCGGGTAGTAGCTCGGATTGTTTACACGGTAGTAAACAGCTACTACATAATCTCCCGTATCGGGCACCATGAAATAGCCGGAAGTATTTATGCCGAGTAAAACATTGTTGCGGAAAACACGGTAAGTGAATTTTATGGTATCCTCAAAACAATTACGCCTTAGAAAAGCGGGGTTCACCCTTGCCACAATGTATTGATTATCGAGGCAGTCAACTGAATCGTAAGCAGTAAATAAGACTGTTGGGTGTGGCGATAAATTGTAAGGAACTGAGCAACCACTATCGGAAACAAGGTTGTAATTTCCAACCGGTACATCGTTAAAGTCAATTCCATTACCAGCACCGGCAGGAATTTCGTTTCGTATAACACCCGGAGGAACCGATACAAAGGAATGTTTTTCAGATAAGTCATCAGTGAAAGCCCACCAGCTATCAGCAAGTCTTAAATCATAAGAGGGTATGCATGCGTTATCATAAGTTGGGAATAAGCAGAAGGAAGGCATGTGCGGAAACTGGAATAAATTGAATTGAGACTGACAAGTAGAATAGGTTGAATTTACCCCATACCACCCGTTTGGTATGTTATCAAACAATCCGTCATAATTGCCCTCGTAAACGGTGCCAGTAGAAATATCATAAAGCTCAAAGTATGTACTTGATGTAATATCAACTCCGAAAGAGTTGAAGGCTGTGAGGCTCAAATCATTGCATGACCTCCATTGTTCAGCTACATAAATTGTACCCGAATCCACAAACACGGTTCTTAAAAGCGAAGTCCCGCAACTGTCAGTTATGGTAAATGTGTGCTGACCTCTGCCTACATTTTGAAAAAGGGTAGAAAAACTACGGGTAGTTATAGTAACCGGAGGCATGCAAGTATTACACGTAATTGTTACGGGCGGCTCTTCTATACCCCATAACAGTACTTCCACATCATTATTAAAAGGACATGTGGTACTAAATCCCGGGTCGAGACATACAAATTGGTATCTGCCCGTCACTCTCCCGCAAGCATCTGTTACACTTACATAATGAACGTTGGCATTAACCAGATTGGTAAAAATGCCGGTTTGATTTGAACTGATTACGGGGCCGGAGTATGAGCTTCCGTAGTAATAATATGTATAAGGAGCCTGCCCGCCTGTTGCTTCTACGTGCAGGTAATGAGTAATACAGTCAAAGCATTTAACTTTAATACTCTGTATGGGAGTGCAATCAGCTTTTTGGTAATCGGTAACATTACATCCGTCTGTAACTACTATACTATCAGGACAAAGTTGAGGAATGGTGAAAACACCTGTACTATTAGAAATTGTACTACCACCGCTGTAAACATCGAACCGGTACGGTGGCGTACCAGTAGAGTAATTAAAAACTGTGCTGTCGGAGTGTGTAATTAATGTACTGCCTTTGCAAACTATGCGAGTTATATCAGGAGGTGGTCTGTTAATGATTATTCCGAGTGTAGTATATATATTCAGGCACGAATCAAAAACCCTGACATAATATGTTCCATTGCAGAGCGTGTCGAAAACATTACTGTTTTGTTTAGGGCTGAATGGTCCGTTGGAGGCCACAGGTGAAATAGCATATTGATAAGGAGGTCTTCCGCCCGCAGCATTTATAGTGATTGTAAACCCTCCTGTGATAGTGTAAGAAGCTGTGGGAAACTGGTAATTCCCGGAAACAATTACCGTGGTTTGTGATGAGTCGCCTGCATTATCATAAACCATTAAAGTATAAGCTCCGGCAGGAATACTTAAAAACTGGCTGACCAAATCAGTTGGATAGAACGGATAAGCCATCCCTGCTATTGTAGGCCCACTCGTAAGTATAAATGAATATGGTAATGAACCACCAGTTGCATATGCTGTAATACTACCATCATTAAAACAAATTGAAGGCGTTGCAGTAGCTGAAACTTGCAGAGGTTGCGCACGTAGACTGGCAAGGAATGAAACACCTAATATAACAAAAAACAACTTGCCTGCAATATGGGGTTTCATGATAAGGTAGTTGGCTCCGCAAGGTAAGCAAAATACCCTCATGCATGCTCTTAACACACAAATATTTTTCTTGGTAAAGTTGAAAGGTGTATCTCCCGCCTTTCTTAGCTTAACGCATATATACCCGTTTCAAACTCAATAAGTTCAATCCGTTCGCTGTAAGTCCTTCAACATTTTTCTGCGAAAAGCGAAGCACTTCGTCATAATACAACGGCACAACCGGTGCTTCAGCAATAATGATTCGCTCCATTTGATGATAAATTTCGAAACGCCTGGCATCGTCATTTTCAGCTAAAGCTTTTTCATACAGCTCATCAAACTGTTTGCTATTGAAACGGGTGTAATTTGGCGGTGAGCCATTCTTACTGTAGAAAACAGCAAAATAGTTTTCGGCATCGGGATAATCGGCCAGCCAGCTTCCGCGGAAGAAATTCACCTTACCCTGGCTCATCCACTCGCGTAAAATAGCGGGTTGAGCAATCTCCACTTTAATTTTTACATTGATTTCCTCTAATTGCTTGCTGAGAAAGAGTGCATACTCCTTATAAGTTTCGTTGGTGTAAAGTTTTATTTCCGGTAGGTTCTTTCCGTTTTCATATCCCGCTTCTTTCAATAGTTGTTTTGCTTTCGCCATATCATAGGTGTAACCTTTAACTTTTTCGGCATCAAAAGAAGGAAGTCCGTATGGAGTGAAACCGCTTTCTGCGGGTTTGCCTACTCCGTTGCGTAAATACTTCAGCATTTCTCTCCTGTCGAAACCATAATTAATGGCTTGCCGAAGTTTTTTATTGCTCAAAGGGTTTTGAAATTTGCTTTCAGCATTTCCACCAACTAGAAAACCCAAATACTCCGTGTTAAGATAAGAGGTCTTGAGCAAATTGAACTTGTCTTTCAACTCAGGTTTCATATTCCCGTCTTCATCCAGTACTTCATCAATGTAACTCGCATCAATGCTGTTGATAAAATCCAGTTCTTTTTGTTTGAAGCTGAGGTACTCTGTTTTTTTGTTTTCAATGAAACTGATTTTAACGCCATCAAGATGAGGAAGAGCATTTCCGTTTACGTCCCGTTCAAAATAGTTTTCGTTCCTCACTAAAATTAATGCTGTTCCTTCTTTCCAGTTCTTGAATTTAAAGGGCCCGGTGCCTACCGGATGGGAGCGAAATTCTCCTCTGTATTTTTCAATTGCCTCTCGGGGAATTACAGAACAATACTGCATAGAAAGAATACCCAGCATAGGACGAAACGGTTTGCTCAGTTTCAATTGAAAAGTGGAATCGTCAATAGCTTTAAACGGTTCAGCGGCATCTACACTATTATTAAAAATCCAGGCACCGGGACTGGCAACTTTTTTGTCAATAATTCTTTTAAAACTGTATACAACATCATTCGCGCTTACATTTCGGCCTTTCCCATTTCCGAAACAATCATTGTCATGAAACTTTACATCGGTTCGTAAGTGAAAGGTGTAGGTAGTTCCGTCTTCCGATGTTTCCCAGCTCCTTGCAATACATGGCTGCACATTCAGGTTATCATCTAACTGCACCAGTGA
Organism: uncultured Chitinophaga sp.; assembly: GCA_964631835.1. GTDB lineage: Bacteria > Bacteroidota > Bacteroidia > Chitinophagales > LD1 > Bog-950. The sequence continues at coordinate 5,053 of CAZWAD010000043.1, read as the reverse complement.
ATTGTAAAGCTGATTGCAGGCCCAAATAGTACTTTGGTCTTTCGCAAAAGCAGGATCAAGCGTGGCGATGCCACTGCTTTGATTATACCTGAAGAATTTCTTTTCTGTTTTCGCTGAATTGCTGCATGAATTGCAGGCGGGAAAGACAACAGACAACAGACAACAAATAACAGACAATACAAGAAAGGAGAGTTTTTTCATTGAGCGCTTTGATTGCTCAAATTTAAAAAAACAAAAAGCCCCGCACCTTATATGCAGGGCTCCTTAAAGGCGTTGCTTCTTAATTATTACTCGCAAACCATATTTCGCGCTTTACATTACCTGCACGCACTACCCCGGCCTTGAAGCGTTCGTCTTTGAACCACCCTTTTGCACGTTCCAAATCCTCCACGTTTAAGTGGACCAATACAGTGTTTGGGTCCTGCTCATCGCGGTAAACAGGGCCATCTGTCATTCCGTAATCAAGACGCGCCTGACGGCATTCGTCATGGGCTTCTCTCCATTGATTAAAATTTTCGGGAACTACGCGGATTAAAATTGACTGTTTCATAAAAAATTGTTTTTGGTTAAAAATGTTTTGTACAGCAAAGGTGGGTTGTGTTCTTGAAAAAACACTTAACCCCGGTTAAGAAATAAAAAAGGAGGAGAGGTTAAATTTTTCCTGACAATCGCTTTCGCAACCGGCTCAGCGATGGTGGTTCTATGTTGAGATAGGCAGCAATATATTGAAGGGGAACACGATGGAAAATTTCCGGTTGTTTTTCAACTAATCTCAAATAGCGCTCTTCCGGAGTCAAGGTTTTTATTTCTTCTATACGCTTTATTGATGCACTGGCGGCTTTTGTCATTTTTACCGTGTACCATTGTTTAAGCTTTGGTATCTCTTCTTCGAGCTTCAGGAATTTTTCTTTTGAAATAACGAGTAGCTTACAATCTTCGAGGGCTTGTATGTAATTGGTGCCCGGTTTGCCGGAATAGAAACTCTCAAAGTCGCCCAGCCACCAGTCTTCAAAAGCAAAGAACAGGATACGTTCATGTCCCTGCTCGTCAATCACAAAATTACGGGTGCATCCACTATTCAGGTAAGCTTTGGCTTTACATATTTCACCAGCTCGTAAGTAAAAGTCTTTCTTGCCAAGTTGCTGAAACCGAAAACAGGAAAGAAACAATTGGAATTCCTTTTCGGTGAATGCAAACGTACCGGTAAATAGTTTCTTAAAAGCAGGATGGATATTCTTCTCCTCAATTTCCATTTCTGAATTCAGCGCTTGAAATTACAAAGTGATTTTACTTAAACCATTTCCTGTCTCCGCTGATAAACTTAGCCACCCCCTTTTTAATGCTTTCGCTGCGCAAAACCGCATACATGCCCGAAGCTTCAAGGCGAAGAGCATCTTCCTGAGAAAGATGATGACCGTTAATAGCAGAAGATAGATCAGCCATAAGTGCATCTTTCGGCAATTCGCAGATTTGGCGAGCGTATTCAAGCGCCCGCGTCAATCCCTTTCCGTTTTCGGTTTTCTCCCATACTAATCCAATTTCGTAAGCGCGCCGGGCGGTAATTTTTTGACCGGTAATAATTAATGGCAATGCCGCAGCATTTCCTACCAGTCGGGGAAGATAAACCGTTCCTCCATCAACAAGCGGAACTCCCCATCGTCTGCAGGCTACCGAGAAAGTTGCTTTTTCTTCAGCAATACGGATATGTCCGTGGCAAAACAATTCCAGCCCTCCGGCATAAGTATAACCCTGTGAAACAGTAATCACCGGTTTTGTTTGAACAATCCGTGTTCCTCCCATAGGACCGGTTCCGTCTTTTACAAATGCTTTCTCTTCATTAATCCCCGCATTGATGTTCACCAAAGTTTCCAGCGCTTTTAAATCAGCACCGGAACAAAATGATTCATTGCCAGAGCCATGAAGAAGGGCAACGGTCAAACTATCGTCATCGCGAAATGTTTTCCATGCTTCCAGAAGCAATGCTGCTGCTTCGCCATTGATACAGTTGTAAACCCCGGGTCGGTTAATGGTAATTTGAAAGATGTTACCGTCAGCAGATTTTATTTTTTGCGTAAGTACGGAGGCAGCCATAAGTAGCGGTAAGTTATGTAAAAAAAAGCGCAATAGGATGAAGTTCCTGTTGCGCTTGATAAAACCTGTACCGCGTAGGGGAATCGAACCCCTCTTCCCTCCGTGAAAGGGAGATGTCCTAGCCGATAGACGAACGCGGCATTTTTGAAACGGACGGCAAAAGTAAAATTTTTAGTGAAGCAGAAAAGCAGGCGCTATTAATCTTCACCGGGAACATTATAAACCTCCGAACTCAGGTCTTTAATTGAGCCAAAGCCTATTACATCTTTCATTACCGGCCTATCAATCAATTCGGCTGCCGATTTTATTTTTTCAAAGCCGAACTTATCGCGCACATTGTAAACTGCTCTTCGCAGTTTGTCCTGTTTCGAGTAATTTTCGAACATGGAGTATTGCTGCAACCCTTCGCGGACAAAGCCGGAAGTCCAAACAATCATCCGAGTGATGTCGTTATTAATTATTCGTTCGCCATTTAAGGATTCCTCGTACTCGCGAATTCGTCTCCGGATAATATTCAGCAAATCTTCACCGCCCTGAACCGGAATGGATGATTTAACGTGGTCCTCCCACCCGTGCCCGTCTTCGTACCAACATGAAAACCCTAAAGAATGACAAAATACTTCCTGCATCATCATTCGTTTTTCCAATTGCAAACAAAGGGCATGTAAAAGATCGTGTAACGTTTCTTCTGAGGCGCGCTGCTCTTTTGAAATCTGGCGCATTGCTTGCATACTCCTGTACTTTTTATCGTGCCACATATCCACCTCTTTAAAGTTAAGGCGGTAATGCCAGAATTCACCGATAATACTCTTACAGGCCCGCCTCACCTTTTCCGGTGGTTCATGGCGCAATTGAAGGGGCGAAGAAATACCACCGGTAACCAAACGAAGAGCCATGTTTTTTGAAATACCCGGAAGGTCGGTAAGTTTTAACTTTGAGAGAACATGGTCAATTGAATCGGGCGTAATCATCACCAGCCCGTCAGGCTTTTGGAGTTCGGTACCGAGTTTGGCAAGAAATTCATTGGGGGCAATACCGATGGAACAAGTCAGAAAATCGCCTACATCGGTTTTGATTTTAGCTTTGATTTCTTTAGCCAGTTGTATCATATCCCTGTAAACAATCTGGTATGAGGAGAAATCAATAACCGCCTCATCAATGCTGAACGGAATCACTTCGTTGGAAAAATTTTTGAGCACTTTGATGATGCGCTTGTGGAACTCACGGTAACGGTTAGGGTTCGTTTCCAGAGGAACAAACTCAGGATGATTTTTCATGATTTCAGATAGCCGGTCGGCTTTTATACCCTTTGCTTTTGCTTCTTTGGAAAGAGCTATTACTGAACCGTGCCGGCCAGTGTAAACACAAACACCAACAGGGCGCCCGCGCAGCCAATAGTTTACCTGTTGCTCACAGCTTGGGAAAAATGAATTCATATCAACGAACATTTTCGTTGGCTTGAGGTTAGGCTCGGAAATATTATTATGATTTATTTTCCGCGGACCTGTTTCGATTTTGCTTTTTTCCTCTTGTTTCATTTTTACGCGGGTTGGTGAAGATAAAATGATTGCATCTATTTTCACCTAAAAATTATTTTCGCCCACAATATTGAAATGATGAGTATTAAAACGGTAGAAGATTTCAATTTTAAAGGAAAACGGGCGCTGATTCGGGTCGATTTTAATGTGCCTCTCGATAAACAATACAACATTACAGACGACAGCCGCATAAAAGGAGCAGTTCCGACTATTAAAAAGATATTGAAAGACGGGGGAAGCGCTGTGCTGATGAGCCATCTTGGAAGACCGCAGAAAAAACTGAAGGAAGACGGTACGGTTGACGTTGAGAAGTATTCTTTAAAACATGTTGTGAAACTAACTTCCGAATTGCTTGATGCAGAAGTGGCATTTGCTGAGGATTGCATGGGGGAAGGAGCGTTTGAGGCTTCTCTATCACTAAAAGAGGGTGAAGTTTTACTTCTGGAAAACCTTCGCTTTTACAAGGAGGAAGAAAAAGGGAGTCCGGAGTTTGCCAGGAAACTTTCGAGGCATGGCGATGTGTATGTGAACGATGCGTTCGGAACGGCACACAGGGCTCATGCTTCCACAACTATTGTTGCCAATTACTATACAGCAGAAAATAAAATGTTCGGTTATTTAATGGCCAGCGAAATAGCCAGTGCAGAGAAAGTATTAAAGAGTGGGGAAAAGCCATTTACAGCCATTCTTGGCGGGGCGAAAGTTTCGGACAAGATTCTGATTATCGAAAACTTAATGGAGAAAGCCAGGAACATTTTGATTGGCGGAGGTATGGCTTATACTTTTTTTAAGGCGCAGGGAGGCAAAGTGGGAAACAGTTTGGTGGAAGATGATAAGCTTGATTTGGCTCTTCATATAATTGAAAAGGCAAAGTCGAATAATGTTAATCTTCTTCTTCCGGTGGATAGTGTGGTTGCTGATAAGCTTGATGTGAATGCAAACATTTCGGTTTGTAACAGCGCTGAAATTCCTGGCGGGTGGATGGGATTAGACATTGCCAACAATGCTATTTACGATTTTACTCAGGTCATTCTTTCATCAAAAACCATTTTGTGGAACGGACCAATGGGGGTGTTTGAGATGGAGAAGTTTCAATATGGTACAAAGGCGATTGCAGAAGCTGTGGCGCAAGCTACTTCAAAAGGCGCTTACAGCTTAGTGGGCGGTGGGGATAGCGTTGCTGCTGTTCACAAATTTACGCTTGCAGACAAAGTAAGTTATGTAAGCACGGGCGGGGGGGCTATGCTTGAGTACTTTGAGGGTAAAGAGTTGCCGGGCATTAAGGCGATTTGCGGTAAGCTATCTGTTTAAAAGTTAAGGGAACTCATCCTTCATACATTTGACTTGCTTTTCCTTATAAAACGAGCGTTTTTTGGTTCTGTCGTTAATCGTGTGAGAGTAAGTCCAATTGACCGTTGAAGAAG
>CAZWAD010000042.1:0-20538 GCA_964631835.1 uncultured Chitinophaga sp. | reverse complement strand
TAAGGAAAACATGGAAAGTATTGAGGAAAACTTCGTACTTCCCAATACTTTGAACGAAAGTATTAAGCAATTCCCCGAAAGTATTAAGGAAAACTTCGTACTCCCCAATACTTTCAGCGAAGTATTAAGAAAAACATGGGAAAGCTGAACTCACTTAAAGCTTTATCAGCTTTCTTGTAACAGAAACCTGATTACTGTTTACCCGCAGGAAATAAATTCCTCCGGCAACATTGAGTTCAAGCTGTGATTTCTGATTTCTGATTTCCGATTTGTAAACCAATCTTCCGTTATTATCAAAAATCTCTGCTTCGCTTCCTACAAAACCACTGCCGACTTCCAGAGTCCAGTTGCCGCTTTCAAGCGGGTTCGGATAAATCTCCACCTTTTCATCTTTCAGCAAATCTTCTATGCCTGTAACATTCACGGTTACTTTGGTTGATACCGACCGGCACCCGTTGCTGTCGGTAACCGCAAGCGTGTAATCGCCCGTCTGAGTGGCTATGTAAATATTGGAAGTTGCCCCCGGAATCGGACTGCTGTTCAGATACCACTGGTAAGTAACAGCATTGTAGCCGGTCAGTGTATCTCCGTTTACACTGATGGATACCGGAGGCAGAGGATAAACCCCTATCGAAACCCGGTTAGATGAAGTAGTGCAGTTGTTGGCATCGGTAGCAGTCAGGTAATAATTACCCGCCAGCTTTGTATATATGCAAGAGTCAGTACTTCCGGTATTCCACTGATAAGCAGAATAACCTGAGGTGGCACAAATACGGGCGCTGTCACCCGAGCACATAATATTTTTGTTAGCGGCAATCTGCACAGAATCAACAGTCGAGGAGTTGACAATAATGCTTAATGTGGCGCTGCAGCCGTTGTTATCGCCAACGGTTACCGAGTAAGTTCCCGCAGCAAGATTAGTAATTGACGGGCCGGTTCCTCCGTTGCTCCATAAATAACTGAACGGGTTGGCACCGGTTGGTGTTACGCTGGCTGCCCCATTGCTAACTCCACAAGTTGTAGGGGTTGATGAGGGCGTAAGACTAACTCCGCCCGATGAACCCACAACTGCTGATGCGGTAACGGAGCATGTTCCGCTTGTAATGGTTACTATATAAGTTCCTCCTGACAGATTAGATATAGTAGCTGTGGTTCCTCCATTGCTCCACAAATAAACAAACGAACCGGTTCCACCGCCCGGATTGGCAGTTGCCGAACCGGTTGGCGAACAGCCGGCATTGGTAACAGAAGTTGTTGCTGTCACACTTCCGTTTGAGGTAACAACAGCACTGGCAGTAGCTGAACAACCCGCACTGGAAACAGTTACTGTGTATGTTCCGGGTGCGATGTTTGAAATAGTTGCACTTGTTCCTCCATTACTCCAGAGATAGGTAAACGAGCCGTTTCCTCCGCTTGCATTGGCAGTGGCTGAACCGGTTGGCGCGCATCCTGCATTTGTAGATGATGCTGATGCGGTAACTGCGTTGGTAGCTGTAACTGTAATGCTTGCAGTTGCTGTACAACCGCTGCTGCTAACAGTTACAGTATAAGTTCCGGCAGCTACTCCTGAAATACCTGACGAAGTTCCTCCATTGCTCCAGAGATAGGTAAATGAGCCGTTTCCGCCCGATGCCGCAACGCTGGCGGAGCCATTGTTAACCCCGCAACTTGCATTGGTTGAAGAAGGCGTAAGCGAAACTCCGTTACTTGTGCTTACAACAGCGCTGGCTGTTGCGGTGCATCCGCTGCCCGAAACAGTTACGGTATAAGTACCGGCAGCTAAGTTTGAAATGGTAGCGGTGGTTCCCCCGTTACTCCAAAGATAACCGGTAGGCGTGCCGCCACTTGCCGTAGCAGTCGCGCTTCCGTTATTACTTCCGCATGAAGTGTTTGTTGAGCTTGCTGAAGCGGTAAGTGCACATGCCTGGCAGGCAGGCAAAGAACCAGTATTGGCAATAACTAATTCGTTGCTGTTTGCATCAGTAACCCGTACAGGAAACTCAGGAGGACTAACAGTAGCACCCGTTCCGAATTGCTGCCAAACATAACTGGTAGTGGCACAGCCGGGCGGAAATATACAGCCCAAAACGCATGAAGAGCAATTTTGAGTTGTATCCTGTTCATACCAGGTGTAAGTCGGAGTTCCGTTTGAAACGGTGATGTTTCCGTTTTGCTCGAGGCAGGCGGAAAGTGCTGCGCAAATATTTACGGTAATGGCAATCGAATCGCTTCCGCAGCCGATGGTGTTTTTAATATAATGTGTTCCCTGTCCTGCAACAGAAGGGCTGAAAACACCGGTAACAGAATTGGTAATTCCGGGGCCGCTCCAGGTGCCTCCCGGTGTTGAGGGAGTTAATGTAACAGGCCCATTAGTAGTACAGAAAGGACCTACACGGCAGATACTTGCATCGCAACAGGTGATGGCAACAGGTGAACAGGCGCTGGCAGCAATCGAATGAACAGCGCTGTACCTTGCTCCTGAATTTGCTGTTCCGGTGGAACCGGCAGCAATAATATCGCCATTCGTGCTTACCTCAACATCATAAACAATGAGTTGCTGACCGCTTACATTTGGAACCGGATAGGTTGCAAGTTGTGTAAGGTTCTGGTCGAACTTTACTACCTGTCCCTTTGAGCCTACATAAATGTTTCCGCAATTATCCACCGCAATACCGCTGTTTTCGACAAACGAAGAACCGAATGATGTTGTATAGGCACCTGAAGGAATAGTTACTGAAGAAAGAATGGCTCCTGTAGCAAAATCGCGCTTGTTTAACTGGTTGCCTGTGTTGGTGTAAATAAATCCGCCATAGGATTCTATGGCGGGAATACCGGTGTTGTTGTACCTGAAGTTTTCGCATTTGTAACCTAGGCTTTTTGAGTTGGTTCTGTAACTGACCGCTTGCGAAGAATTAGCACACACACTGAAATTCTGATTCAGGTAGCCAATAGAGTCATGTGTAAGGAAATAATATTTGCCGTTTCCGCAAGCAACAATGGAGCGCACTTCCTGAGTAGGAAACAAAGCGCCACCGGTAACGCGTACGCTGCTGGTTACGTTGCCGCTGTTCATATCCACCTGGTAGATGTACGGGCGCGGGGGAAGAAAATCTCCGGTTCCGCCTATCACAAGCCGGGTTTCATCACAGTTAAATGAGATACTCCAGAATTCGGTAGAAGAAAAAATTCCACCGGGATTGGGATTATCCCAAACAAGCGTACCACCGGTGTTTACTTTCTGAATAGCTGCTAACGAGCCTTGTGTAACATAAGAGTTACCGGCATTGTCCACAGCAAATGTTCCGAGCCATGAGGTGGTATCGTAAGGTGTGTTGTATGTCCATTGAAGCGTCCCGGCAGGATTGTATTTGAGCAACTGCATATTCATTACCCCTCCTATAATGTAAGCGTTGCCGCTTCCATCCCGCTCACATTCCCAAATACAATCCCACTGTGTGTTGAATTGCGGACTTTGAACCCAGGGGTCAATAATTACTTCTCTGGTTCGGTCGTAACTACCTAATTCAAAGGAAACTGTTTTTCCCGTGCGGATAAATTTTGAAGAAATTACTTCTGCATGATTGGCGGAGTAAAAGGTTTTAGGTGTGTGTTCAACAATATTCCCGAACAAAGTGGGGTAAAGAAGATTTCCCTTTGTATCGCTTTTTATTCCCGATACATCGGAATAAGTCATCTTAATCAAAGATGCGTCAGCACCCGGATGAAGAATGAATGAATATTCAATTCCGTTATCGGAATGAAAAACATATTCCGCATCAATATTCGGGTAAAGGTTTTTGTAAGTGATTTTTTTGAATCCTTTTACACCTGAAATATTTCCGTAGTTGAAGTAGTTTGAAACTTCACCTGAAGAAACAATTTCCACATTGGGATTTGCATTTACCCAATTCATCTGTACAAAATCTCTGCGTATAAAAAACCGGTGCTCTTCCTGCTCCATTTCCTGATGGGTAATCTGCCTGCCTTTTTTCATATCCTCTTTCATTTCTTTCTCACGCTCCTCTCTCTCTTCTTTTGTAGGGTGAACACGCTCTTCAAAGCGATAAGTCAATCCGTTTTTTGTAAAAAGGACCTGGTTGGCGTAGTTTTCAGTGGCAAAAAATACTTTGCTGCCAGGCAAATTGTTCAGGTTATCGAACTGCCCTTTGTTTTCTATAAAAACTTTCTGAGGCTCGTATTTAACCGACCAATTGTTTTGAGCTATAGACGGTAAATTAATAACCAGCAAGAGAACTAAAACGGGTAGAAAATATTTCATGTTTTTTGTTTGAATTTATGATGCGGTTTTAACAAAACGGGATGCAAAGTATAAACTTTTACAATTGATAAAAGCAAAAATGAAGAAAGCGGAAAAGCATGTTAATTAGGATTTCAGTAGAAATTTAAAGAGTTATCCCCTCTGTCTGTCAATCACATAAATACTGCGTTGCGCGGTGGGGTAAACCACTATGTTCTGGATATTTACGTGAGGCGGAGTGGTAACCACATAATAAATGATGTCGGCAATGTCATCGGCTGTGAGCGGCTGAAAACCCTCGTAAACTTTTTTCGCCTTCTCTTTATCGCCATGAAAGCGAACCTCCGAAAACTCGGTTTCGGCAGCGCCCGGGTCAATGGAGCAGCAGCGGATATTAGTGCCCGCCAAATCGAGATTGATGGCTTCGTTCAACGCCTTCACCGCAAACTTGGTAGCATTGTAAACATTGCCTTCAGGGTAAACCAGGTGACCGGCAGTGGAACCAATGTTGATGACATGCCCTTCGTTACGCTCAATCATCACAGGTAAAATAGAGCGAGTGATATAAAGCAAGCCTTTAAGATTGGTGTCAATCATTTTTTCCCAATCGGCAATCAGTCCTTCCTGAATTTTGTCTTTACCCGATGCAAGCCCGGCATTGTTTATCAATACATCCGGAACAATTTCACGTTCGGCTAAATCGTTTGCCATTTCCACGCATTGATTCAGGTTGCGCACATCGAAACAGTAGGGCAAGACTTTTACCCCGTATTTTTCTTCCAGTACATGGTGAAGAGCTTCAAGCTTTTCCTTCCGTCTGCCGGTGATAATCACATTGCATCCGTTTTTGGCAAATAAATCAGCCGTGGCTTTTCCGAAGCCGGAGGTGGCACCGGTTATTAAAGCCCACTTTCCTGTAACTGGATTCATTGTTGATTTTGATGCGAACAAAGTTATACGAATAACAGAAATGATTTTACTTTAGTTTCGATGAAGAAATTTCTACCCGCATTCTGTTTTTCATTTTTCATTTTTCATTTTTCATCCGCAACCGGTGACAATTTTACTGCTGGTGCGCGCGCCACCGCACTGGGTGATGCTTCTATTACACTCTCCGATGTTTTCTCTACCACCACCAACCAGGCGGGGCTTGGATTTATGAGCAACTATTCGGTTGGCATTTACAGCGACCGGAAATTTGTAACTGCTTCGATTAATAATTTTAATGCCGCTGTTGCATTGCCCATCAGTGACACCATCGGTACGTTCGGATTGAGTGCGAATTATTACGGTTACAAATATTACAACGAAACAAAAATAGGTTTGGCATATGCGCGCAGGTTCGGGCAAAAGTTTTCGCTCGGTATTCAGTTCGATTTTATGCGCATGTTCATTTTCGAAAATGGCAACCGGAATTTCTACACTTTTGAGCTGGGTATGCAATACAAGCCGTGGAAGGTACTCACCATAGGCGCGCATATTTATAATCCCATTCCGTTTAAGGTTGAGAAAATTTACGGTGAGCGATTGCCTACCATTGTCAAGTTCGGTCTGGGTTATGAGCCATCCCCAAAGGTTCTGCTCGCGGCTGAATATGAACAGGATATTCATTACAAACCGCAGTTTAAGGCGGGAGTGGAGTACCGCCCTATTAAGTATTTGTGGATCCGGGCCGGTGCACAAACTACTCCTTTCAGCGCCAGTTTTGGCGTAGGAGTGAATGTGAAAGGTTTGAATATTGATTTGTCTTCATCGTACCACCCGGTGCTGGGTTTTACTCCGCAGGCAGCACTCATTTATTCGTTTACCAAGAAGAAGAAAAAGTGAACTGGCTTCTTTCTAAAGAATTATGTCATGCTGACACAGGAAGGAACTTGTATTTACTTCAATCAAATACAAGTTCCTCTGCTTCGCAAACTGCACTTAGGATGACAGCTGTATGTAAAATGAAATGGAAATGGATTGCGCTGATTGTTTTTTTGTTTCCGTTTTCAATTCTTTTCGCCCAGGTTCCGCCCAAACCTCAACCTGACCAGGAGGGAAATGACATTCAGGATATTATAGAAAACAACGCGCAGGTTACTGAGTCGGAAAGTTTTGATTACGATGCATATATTGATGAGTTGGAAAACTTTAAAAAGGATCCCATCAACCTCAACAAAGCAACCGTTGATGACTTGAACGATTTCCCTCTGTTGAATGCCCAACAGATTTCAACATTGCTGGAGCATATTTCTAAAAACGGGAAACTGATTTCGATTTATGAGCTCCAGGGAATTCCCGGTTTCGATATTCTTCTTATCAACCGCATGTTGCCTTACGTTATGGTTGATTCTGATGTGAAGGATGTGAATGTTTCTATGAAAAAACTGTTCAGCAAGGGCACTTTTGTTTTTATCAGCCGCTACCGGCAAACTATAGAAAAAACTGATGGATACAATCGTTCCGATGGCAGCGGCTATTTCGGAAAACCATTTAATTTGTATACACGATTCCGCTATAACTACGGCACTAAGCTGAGTTACGGGATTACTGCCGAAAAAGATGCCGGTGAAGAATTTTTCAAAGGTTCAAACAAGCAAGGCTTCGATTTTTACAGCGGACATTTTTTTTTACGCAACGTAAAAATTCTGAAAGCGCTGGCACTGGGCGATTATGAAGTCCGTCTTGGGCAGGGGTTAATTATGTGGAGTGGCTTTGCTCTCCGCAAAAGTCCTTCAGTAATGAACGTAAAACGCGAGGGCATGAGGCTGCGACCTTATACTTCCGTTAACGAATTCAACTATATGCGGGGCGGTGCATTTACTCTGGCGTCTAAAGGTTTTGAGTTTACCGCTTTTGGCTCTTTCAAACAGCTTGATGCTAATATTCTGGCTCCGACCGATACATTCATTAGTGTTGAAGAGTCTTTTTCGTCTTTCAATGAATCGGGGTATCACCGCACTAAAAATGAAATAGCCGACAGAAATTCCATTAACCAGTTTGTTACCGGTGGCAACTTCTCATATAACAAGCGCAAGTGGCATGTTGGGGCTAACACTGTTTACACCCGCTTTTTCGGCAAGTACGAACGAACTCTTTATCCCTATAATCAGTTTGACATCAGCCGGAATCAATTAGTTAATGCAAGTATTGATTACCATTTAATTATTAAGAACTTTCACTTTTTTGGTGAAGAGGCCATCAGCGATAACGGTGGGTTTGGCTTGCTCAACGGAGTAATGCTCAGTTTGGACAGACACATTGATTTCAGTGTCCTTCACCGCTACTTCAGCAGGAATTACCAAACGCTATATGCCATTGCTTTTGCGGAAAGCAGCAGACCGCAAAACGAAAACGGGCTGTATTTCGGTGTAAGCGTACGTCCTGTCAGAATGCTACGCTTTGATGGCTACTTTGATTTATACATAAGCCGCTGGCTGAAATATTTAACGGATGCGCCATCGTGGGGAAGCGACAATTTTATTCAGGCAACTTTTACACCAACCAGAAAATTTGAAATGTACCTCCGCTATCGCTTTGAGCTAAAAAAGAAAAATCAAACCGATAACGAGGGCGCTTTTGATTATCTGGTAAACGAAACAAGGCAGGCGCTTAGGTACAATATCAAATACAAGGTAACTGACGCAATTACTTTAGCTAACCGTGTGGAATGGAGTTTTTACAAAGTCGGCAATCTGAAACCAGAAAACGGTTTTGTGATATATCAGGATGTAACCTTCAAAATGTTCAAAGCGCCTGTTTCTTTCAATGCCCGTTTAGCCGTTTATAAAACGGCTTCGTACAACTCGCGGATTTATGCTTATGAAAATGATGTGCTTTACTCTTTTTCCATCCCTGCCTATTACGGAAACGGAATGCGCTACTACCTTACTGTTCGCTATGCCATTACGCGTAATATAGATGTTTGGGTTCGCGTTGCCCAAACCAACGTTTTTGACTCAAAAACCATCGGGAGCAGTTTAGATGAAACTAACTCCAATCATAAGACAGAAATTAAGGCTCAGTTGCGGCTAAGGTTTTAAAAACATGCGGCCCATCTTTTAACAACCTTCCCGCCTTTGTTAAGGTTAATAGTTGGAAATCTCAAAAATTTGCTTTATTTGAACTATTAAACACCAAGTTATTAAAACGCGACTGGTAGTTTTTTCATTTCTCTTCCTTTCCTGCGCATCGCTTCAGGCGCAGTTGCATTTAGGAAAATCCCAAGACGACCTCATAGCTTCACTGGGAACCGACTATACTAAAGTTTTTGACGAAAACGGGAACGAAGCAGTAGCGTACATATGTGAAATAAAAGACCACCCGAAGTTTGGAGATTATACCCTTTGCTCGGTTTATCTTTTCGAAAACAATGCCTGTGTTTTACAGCAAACTGAAATGCCGGTTTCTCAGTTAAAGGAAATGGTTACTCAGTTCGATGTCACCTATGTAAAGATTGCCGATATGCTTTGGAAGTCGAAAGAGGGCACTTACTACTCGCTTACCATTAAAGACCAAAGTCTGCACATGAGGGTGTTCAGCACCGAACTGGCTGAACGCTTTTAAGAGATAACCTCCTTCTTTTTTCCTCTTTTCTTCTGCCTTATCATCTTTATTGCAAGTCTGATCTGCATTTTTATTAAGGCCTGACAACCGTAAAATAGGCCGTTAGCCTGTTCCATCCGCCTTTCAGCGTATTTTGCCCATTCGTAAACTTTTCCGTGCCGTTCGTAGAACTTCTTGTGCCATTCGTCCTACTGTAGTATCCATTCGTGCTTCTATAGTGTCCATTCGTATTGCTCCGGAGTCCATTCGTCCTGCTTCAGTATCCATTCGTATACATGAATGTTCCATTCATAAAAAAGAATGAGGGTTTAGGGTTAAAGAATGGATTCACGAAGCGGAAGAATGTCAGGTTAAGCTTTCCGGATGCAGCCTAAAGTCCAAAAAACGAGTATGGGATAAAGCCGATTGCCGATTAGGCATGAACAATCAGTAACTTCATTTCAAAGTTTCCTTAAAAGGATTTCACGGATATGATATTGTAAACAATACAGCTTTAATGCAGCAGTGCAAACGAGCCCTGTAGTTTTTCATCCGCTTTTGCCGGACGGGAGATTACGATATAGTAAACAAAAGTTCCTGCCGGCTGAACAACCCCTTTAAACTTTCCGTCCCAGGGAGTAACACCATCATGGACCACTTCGCCATACCGGTTGTAAACCCGGAAAGTTTTAACTGTGGCAATATTGTTAAGTATTACCGGATAGAAGTTATCGTTCTTGCCGTCACTGTTGGGTGTAAAGGCGTTGGGCATTGCTATCGGGCTTTCAATGATGTTCACGTTAACATTGATTTGGGTGGTATCGGTACAACCATTGCTCGTAACTGATAAGATGTAAACTACGTCTGTCAAAGGTATAGATACCGGATTAATTACGGAAGGATTGTCTAAGTAATCTACGGGTGACCATTGGTAAGTATAAATACCGTTTCCACCGGTTACATCGGCTGCGAGAGTTACTTGCGTTCCCTGGTCAACCGTGGTGTCTGAAAAAAGGGCTGTTGCAAATACGCTTCCAACGTTCACGGTTACGGAATCGTTAGCTCGGCACCCTGTAGAGGTATCAGTGATTGTTACATAATATGTGGTGGTGTTATCCGGGAAAGCAAGTGTGGCTTCACATTCGGCACAGGTTAATGTAGCTGATGGCTGCCAGGTGTAAGTGTTGCCTCCGGCAGCAGATAATTGTGCAGTATCACCAGTACAAATTCCCAGGTCATCGCTTAATGTATAGCTGAAATTTTCCGGAGTAACAACAACTGAATCATACTTTGGGCATGAGCCGCCAAAATATGCGGTGAGGTAATAAGTGGTTTCCTGTTCAGGTGAGGCGTAAGGTTTCGCCACAGTAGTATCGCTTAAACCGCCCGAAGGTGTCCATACATAAGTTACCGGTAGCGGGGGTGGAGCACAAATACGCGTTCTCAGTTCAGGTAATATCTGGTAAATCTCAAAGGTCGGAACCGGTAAATTACATCCTGCAGCCGTAGCTGCTGTACCGGTATGGAACGAATTATAATTCACCGTTCCCGCAGAAATTAAATCCGCTCCTGATGAAGGAAATCCATCTGGTTGGTCCCAGCAAATCTCCAAAACTATGTTGGTTTGGCCATCCCAGTCAAAAGTGTTTTGCAAATCAAAGGTATTCCATCCGGCAACGCTGATGAACGGAATAAGGGGTGTTGTATAAACCAGCGTGGTAGGCTCCCACATCGTATCGTTCAACTGGGTCTTGTTGGTGCATCCCAGTTTGATGTTCAGATTTTGCCAGGGAAATGCGGAGTTCTTGGCGGAAATATTTATTCCTAGCTGGTTAATTGTTCCTTTGGTAAATCCTCCGGCAAGCAAATCACTTGCCCGGTACAAAATCTGTGTACGCTGGTCTTCGTATTGGTTGGAAAAGAAAAGCCCCTGAAAAGGGGTAACGGTGGAAGAAAAAACATTTGCGGGTGTATAGGTTTTAATTACCGGGATTCCGGTGCAGGTCGAATTGTTGGCACCGCAATTCACGGTTCCCCCTACAGGATGAATTCCCGTAACCGCTCCCTGAAGCTGAACCGGAACTCCGGCACAAAACGGAACATCAGGCCCTGCAGTAATACCGAACGAAGTATCAATATTTAAAGTAACCGAACCGCCCCCGCTGCACGAACCGTCATTGGCTGTGAGGTAGTAAGTAGTACTTTGATTCAAAACTACAAACGGATTTAATGAATCGGGAGTGAACAGGTTAGCAGTGGGATTCCATGTATAAGTAATTGTCTTTGGCGGAGCAATACAATATACAAACTGAACATTCGGACGAATTTGCTCGAAGGTAGGAACACTAAGACCGCATCCGGAACTTCCGTCCTGAAAGGAATATACCACCGAGTTGAATCCGGTATTAGTAGCTCTCACCGGGTCGGTGGATGACCAGTTGCTGTTATCGTAACAAATTTCAATAATCAAATTACTTTGTCCATCCCAATCGTACGGAGTTGTAAGATTGTGGTTGTTTAATCCGGCTGTGGAAACATAACCCGGGTCTACCAGCACAACAGGCAACCCCGGAACAAAAGTCGTGAGTTCGTTCAAACTCGTGCATCCCATCTTGATGGTAAATCCTGAATAAGGATAACTGCTGAATTTGGTGGTAATATCAAAAGCGAGGTCAGTAATTGTTCCGCGCTGCATACCCAATGACTGTAACTCGCTGGCGCGGAAAAGCATTTGCATCCGCGCATCTTCATATAAACCAAAATAAGGTGAATGTCCGCCTACCGAACCGGTTCCCACCGTTTTCAAATCAAAATTTCCTGTGCAGGGAATTATATTCAGCCCGCAGGGCAAGGTCGAAATATCTGTGGTCAGTTGAATAGTGTCTCCGGTGCATACACTGTATTTATCTGCTGTTATTTTTACCGAAGGCCCCTGCCCTTCTACAACTATACGAAGAGTGGTGTCGCGGATTACACATCCGGTATCGGAAGTAATCGCTACTATGTAAGTTGTGGTATAATCTGGCTGTGCTACCGGATTAGCTATTGTTCCTGAATTCAAACTTGCCGAAGGTGTCCAGGAATAAGTATAGGGCGCAAATGATGGGTCAGGAATGACCTGAAGCTGAACAAACTCAAACCGGCAGATAGTATCATCGGATTGAAACAGCGAGTAATTAAAATCGGGAACTCGATAAACAGTAATAGTATCCCTGTTATTGCAACTTGAACTGAGATTGCTGGTAACAACATAGGTTGTTGTTGTTGGCGGAGATGCTTTAGGATTTCCGACATTCGGATTACTCAATCCGGTAACCGGTGACCAGGTAAATGATGTTCCTCCATAAGCCTGTAACTGCACCGGTCCTCCTGCCGGGCAATATGAAATATCAGGTCCGGCATAAGTGCCGGCAAGAACTTCTATGGTGATGGCATAAGCCTGGTTACTGGCAAGCGGACAGTTTTTGTTTTTCACAACTACAATGAAAGTGTTTTGTCCGGTGTCAAGCGCTGTAGGAGTCCAGGTAAAATAGCCGAAAACAGAATCTCTTGAATAATAGCTTGTGACATATTGTGCACCGGGAATGGAAAGCGCAATATTCGACTCCATAAAAATGGAATCGTTTGAAGGCTCAATGGCTAAAGTTGAAAAGCTGAGAGTGCTGCCCGGGCATACCTGCACGGTTACCGGGTCAATATAAAAGCCGTTGGCAACTGTTGACTGAATTACATTGCTGAAAGTCGGGGTAGCTGTGGAACAGCCCGGAAGGTTCAAAATCACCATCTGAATGTCGCGCATAGTTGAGCCGATGAATACCCCGTTGCGGTATTCCTGAACCAGCACAGTAACCACATCAAACTCTAATGCCGTAGGAGTAAAAGTCATTTGACCGGTGCTGCTGCTGAACGGAAAAGTGCCGGTTGAAGTTGTTACCGGGTAGGTTGGCGACCAGGGTGAGTTGTATCCAATAGCGCTCCCACCGTTGCCAAGCGCATTAACCAGCGTATAAACCAGCGAATCGCCATCGGCATCAATAGCTCCGTGGTTATATGAAAACGGTTGGTTGATACAGATAAACGGAACCGGTAGGGTAGTAAACACCGGGGAGTTGTCTCCACCGGGTATAGTATTATTCAAAACAGCCCTGATGTACAGGTCTTCGCCACTAGCCCCTATAAGATTGGTAACCGCGTTGTTACGCGAGCTTTCGGTAAAAGCTATGGTCCAGTCCGTGCAGGCAGATGGAAAAATAACATTGGCCGAATAAACAAACGCCTGCACACCCGGATAGGGATTAAGCGTGCTGGCACAGGTGGACTGAGCCAAAGCCGATGGACAAAGCGGTGAAACTTCGCAGGCAGCACCGGGTACTCCTGAAGGGCAAGCCTCGCGGGGTAAATTAGCGGTGAAACTCTGTCCGCAGGTAGCGGAACTTATATCGAGAACAACATCGGTGGGCGCATCAATCCCCGAGCAGTCGCGGAAAAAGCGCACAGTAATTTTGTAAGTATGAGTAAGCGGATTAATACATTCGTACGACAGGTCAGCGCCCATGGCATGAGAGGCGTAAGCATTTTTTGATACAAACAGAAAAAGAAGAGCGAAAAAAAGTGTACCAATATTCGGAGTAAAAACATTTCTCATCATGGTTCAGCTAAAATGAGGGGCTAATGTATGGAATAATATCAGAAACGAAGTCGGTATAATTAAAGAGGAATTAGACTACAGATTAGTTGCAAACAGCAACTCGAGATTGCTGTTTTTCATACCAAAGCGATTAGCAAGGTGCTCGTTGGTTAAGTTGCCGTTATACATGTAAATGCCGCTGCGGATGCCGCTGTCGTCATAAATCAATCCTTTAATGCCGCTCAAATCACCGCAGCGCAGCAGGATAGGAGTTATGATATTTGAAAATGCATAAGATGCCGAACGCGACACCCGCGAAGGAAGATTGGGTACGCAGTAATGTATCACTCCGTATTTTTTGAAAGTAGGCTCCTTATGCGAAGTAACTTCCGAAGTTTCAAAACATCCGCCCTGGTCAATGCTCACATCAATAATTACACTGCCCGCTTTCATTCTCGAAATCATTTCTTCGGTTACAATAACAGGAGTTCTTCCTTTTTTAGAGTGAATGGCTCCAATAGCCACATCAGCGTCCTGAAGTTCCTTGGCAAGAATCGAAGGTGAAAGTGTTGAAGTAAAAACACGGGCATGAATTTTATCCTGCAGACGCATGAGTTTGTAAACGTTGTTGTCAAAAACATAAACGCTTGCCCCCAAACCTAAAGCAGCACGAGCCGCATAAGTACCCACTACTCCGGCACCCAGAATAACTACTTTGGCGGGAGGAACGCCAGAAATCCCTCCGAGCAGTATTCCCTTGCCTTCGTTGGCATTGCTCAGAAACTCCGCTGCCAGAAGAATGGCGCTGCTTCCGGCTATTTCGCTCATGGCGCGAACAAACGGAAACTTGCCGGCTTCATCCTGTGTGTATTCAACAGCCAGAGCAGTAACTTTTTTCCGCTGAAGGGCGGCAATATGTTCTTTGCTTATTGTGGGCAGGTGAATAGGCGAAACAATAGTTTGCCCGGTTTGCATCATTTCAATTTCTTTCAGCTGTGCCGGTGCAATTTTAATCACCATGTCAGCTTTAAAAACTTCGGATGTGCTGTCGGTTATTTCTGCGCCTGCTTCGGAATAATCGTTATCATCAAAGTGCGAGTCTTTTCCCGCACCGCGCTCAATCAATATCCGGTGCCCGTTTGCTGCCAGCGTTTGAACCGATTCGGGAGTTAACCCTATGCGGTGTTCCTGAAAACTTCTTTCTTTAGGAATGCCGATAAAAAGTTTTGCTTTTTTGTTTTGAACCATCACCGGTGACTCCATAGGCTGCAAGCCCAGCTTGGTTACTATGCCTTCAAACTCTTTCTTTCTTTCTGCCATTTTATGGGTTATAACTTCTTATGGATGATTCATAAATATAACCACATTCCTCACATCACCAGCTGCTTTGATGTGAATTTTCACCCCGTTCTCGGGCAGCAGTGTTTCAATAAGCTCCGCCCATTCAATAAAGCAGTAGTTGCCGCTGTTTAAGTATTCCTCAATACCGGCAGCGATAGCTTCTTCTATATTTTTTATACGGTAAAGGTCAATGTGGTAAATACAAGTGTTAAGTGGCGAGTGGTGGGTGGTGGGTGCTGAAGGCAGCAGGTATTCGTTTACAATATTGTACGTGGGGCTCGAAAAATTATCCGTAGAGCCGAGCTGCCGGCAAAGTTCCTTAATCAGCGTGGTTTTTCCCGCACCCATTTCGGCATAAAAGGCAAACACCTTTCTTCCTTCTGTAAAGTGAAGAATTTGTTTTGCCGAATCAGGAAGTTGTACCGGACCGGTAACGGTTAATTCCAGTTTGTTCACGCGGCAAAGTTCGGCAATGTTTATTTGTGCAGTATATCTGTTTTTGCAAGCGGAGATGTTGATGTGTAGCTATAAAAGCGAAAATCCCCCGGGTCATAACTCCGGAGGAATTTTCTTTGGAACCGAGATTGAAGGACTCTTTCCCGCCTACCGGTCAGGCAGGCATGAGCGCGGTGCGCTCCCTTTAGCTGGTTTGCCAGGTGTGTATTAATGTATGTATGCCTGCAACAAAAACGGACTGGTGCTTTGCCGCAGCTGTGTTATGCATTTTTCCTTTATCTGCCTCACACGCTCGCGGGTCAGGTTGAATCGTTCGCCTATTTCTTCGAGTGTCAGCGGCTTTTTGCCGTTTAAGCCGAAGTAGCTGGCAATAATTTCAGCCTCGCGCTCGCTGAGTTGGGCAAGTGCTTCGTTCAGTTGGGTTTTTACGGTATCCTCCATTACTGCATCTTCGGCAGTAATCTGGTCTTTGTCTTCCAGTTTGTCCTGTATGGTGGTTTCATCTACGCGCGATACTTTTGCATCGGTCGAAAGGGTAACCCGGTTAACCCGGAAATACTCGCTAATTTCTTCTTTGGTCATACCCAGCATCTCCATCAGTTCTTCCACATCGGGTTCGCGCTGGTATTCCTGTTCAAAACTTTGAAAGGCTTTAGTGATTTTGGTATATGCGCCAATTTTGCTTACCGGCAGGCGGATAATGCGCGACTGCTCCACAATAGCCTGCATAATAGCCTGGCGGATCCACCATACGGCATAGGAAATAAATTTGAAGCCCCGCGTTTCATCGAACTTGCTGGCGGCACGTATCAGTCCTAAGTTTCCTTCGTTGATTAAGTCGCTGAGAGGGAGACCCTGATTTTGATATTGCTTGGCAACACTGACCACGAAGCGGAGGTTTGCCTTTACTAATTCTTCAAGAGCATCCTGGTCGCCTTGGCGGATTTTTACAGCCAGTTCGGCTTCGCGCTGTGCTGTTATTAAATCGTTTTTAGCGATTTCATGCAGATATTTATCTACCTGCGGGTCGCGGTGAGCTATGTTATGAACTATTCTTAGTTGCCTCATGGTATTGGCGTTTCTCGGTGGTGCCGTTTACGCCATTACCTGCAGGAATGTTGCACATGATATCCGCTTTAAGAATTAAAAGCCTCTTAATAGTGCGTTTACAAATCCCGCATTGTAGGTTTTTGCAGGTTTGCTGTAAGTAAATTCCTTACTGTTTATTATTTGGGCTTTCCCCGTCCGCCACCACCCGGTTGTTTGGGCATGGGCGGAGGGCTTTGCCGCGGTTCCATTTGTCTTCTTTCCGGACTGTTCATCTGATGTTTTTGAGGTATGGACTGCCTTTCCATTTGCCGGGGTTGATGCATTTGCGGCTGCCCCGGTTCAAACAACTTTTCGCGCGGACGTTCGGGCTGCTTGTTCGGCTGGTGCTTTGGTTCTGCTCTAACGGGTTCGCGCTTTTGTTCCGGCTTATTTACTGGCTGCCGTTCAGACTCTGGCACTTTGCGGGGTTCGCCAATTTTTTCGCGCGCAGGTTGCTGCCTGTTTTCGGGCTTTTGCACAGCAGGTTTTTGAAATTGCTGATTAGCTGCCGATGACTTACCTGCACGTGGCATGTTTTCCAGTTTTTCGACCTTAGCCGGTGCCGCTTTGGAAGTGCCTTCTTTAGTGATTGCCGGACGGTAAACGGCTACTTGTTTACCGCTTATGCGCGTTGCTCCTGCGCTTTTTGAATCGGCAACCGATACCGGTGTAATCTTCCTGCCGCTTGTTTTTTCCACATCGGCTATTCGCGGGCCGCTGGCAAAGGTAGCTCCGCTGTATGTTTTTGTATCGTTGAGAACAGTGACTTTGTTTTGAATAATAGTGCTGTTGGATACGCGGTAACTGACCACATTAACCGAAGTAATATTTACCCGGGGAACAAAACACCAGTAATGAGCCGGTGGCATATATCCTGCCGAGAAGTTGATTCCCGGTCCGAGGGGAGCCCACCCGTAATATGCACCGTAATAACCCCAGGTAACCCAGGCAGGACCCCAGTGGTAACCGGGTACCCAAAGCCAGCCGTAGAAGTCGTCATAGTACCAGCGCCCGTAGTGAAAGGGCGCCCAGCCCCAGGGGTAATCTGAAACCCAGAGCCAGCCGTATTCAAGTGTGTATTCCCAATGCCCGCCGGAGGCATAGGGTACAAAGCCTGCGCTGACGCGCGGAATCCATACATATCCGTAAGAGGAGTAACTTACCCAGCTGCCGTAAGGGCTTAAGCCGTCATAAAACAATTGAAACGTGAAAGATGCCGGTGCAGGTAATGCTGCCGGTTTACTATTTGCCGCGCTTATTTTATATGAACCGATAAAAAGGAGCAGGGATATTTGAATGATTATCGTTTTCATCTGTATAGTTTTTGTTCAACAATGAACAGCAACAGACAATATGAAAGGAAACAGTGTTGCAGACGATTTAGTTTCATATATGCCTGCGCTGTGTATGTGCTATGCTTTTGTAACGGCAGTCTGTAAAAAATTATTGTACGGGTTTTAACATTGTTAACTATTTGTTGACACTCGCCTCCTCCGCCTTTACTAAAAGTAAAGTGAATGTACCGCCATAAACGATGTCAGGGTATTATTACAGTAAACATATAAACAACACTTTGCTGCCACTATTTTACCTGCCGGTGTAAGGAGTTTGCTTTAGTAATATTCCGCGCGGTTGCAGTCGGCAATAAATTTGTCCTTTTGCCTTAATGCATAAGAACGAAAAGTTCATAGCGGGGAAACTTTTGGGTATTGGAACTTCCAAATCTCGCAGAGGATAATATCTGGAAGAGGGGAAGTTAGGAATGTGGGAATTTGAGAACGAGAGTATGGAAGAATTGTTTTAGCCCCGTAGGGGCGGAACCTCAATCTGAAAGAAGAGCTAAAGTACTTTTAGTTTTTGCTTTCATTTTTTTGTGAGCAATGGCAATGGCCTTTTTAAAGAGGCTCAAACCTTTTTCAGTTTTTTCACCGATAGTTCCCCGGCAGTCAGTTTCATAGGCAACAGCTGCATCTAAGAATCTTTCAAAAAGTTGTTCGAAATTCTGCGGCAAAAGCCCTTTTTTTCTTACCTCCGATTCAAGTATATCGCAGAATACGAGCGGGTTCCAGGCGAATTGTTTAAAATCTTTTGGTTTAAGCTCAATGATGTATTCTATCGTTATTTTATTTTTTGTGCGCTTAATACAAGTGGCAGCAAGCCGCTTACTTGCGGGGCCAATCGGCTGAAGGACTATTTGCAGATTATCGGGGAATAAAGCACAATTGAACCCTGCAATTTTTTCATACAGTCCCTTGTGATATCCTGAATCGTTTTGAACACATGTAATGTGGGCTTTTTTAAAGCGGTGATTTAAATAGTAAACATGACGTTCTCTTTTGCCGTTAATGAACATGTGATATAGCGGGTCGCCAAAACGGTTTTTGCCAAATTGTTTTAACTCCCACTGCATTACGTTTTGCATAGTCAAATATACATATCTGTCTCTGTCCCTTTTTGGATGTGTTGATTGATTTTCAAATGACTTCATGAATGCGATGCGCATTTCTTTAGAAGAAAGGAACCAAATTTACAACACCGGACTGAGGATGGGCGCGATAAATGCACAAAGGGTGAGCTTGCTATCACTACCACTTCATTCCTTTTTTGTTATCCACCCAAGCAAAGTATTAGCATCGGTTTTAAAAGCGGTAAAAAGTAAATATAATTCGTAAGCGTTGGCATCTGTGTCGCTGTTTTCGATATCAGTAAGGCGTTGTTCGGGTATGCCGGTAATGGCGGCAAGCTGCCCGATTGACCATTCATTCTCTTCGCGCATTTTGCGCACGTTTTTGCCAAGCGTAATAGAAGAGGGGTGCAGTCCCTCCGGATATTCGGTGCCTTCGTTCAGCACTTTTTCCAGGTCTTCTTCTGTTACTCCTTTTTCGCGCATCAGGCGTTCAAGGTTTTTGTTAAAGTTTTCTTCGAATTCTTCTTCGGTTAGCTTTTTCATATAAAATGATTGAGTGTAAATAATTTTAATTGCCTGCTTTAATCCGAAAATTAGTCTTTTTCTTCAAATTGAACGAATGCGGGAATGAAGAGAGGAAAATCAGAGACTTCTTTTTTCTTAGCCGTTATTGTTGTTATAGTCCCGCGTTTCTTCGCGGGGCGTCACCAACAACTCTTTTTATTCATACAGCAGCTAACCTCTACAAAAACTATCGCAGAGCAACTTGCCCATTTATGAGTTTATAACTTAACTTCGTTAATCAATAACAAATCTTTGTTTTCCTCTACAGGTAAATTTTCACAGGGCAAATGACTCTTAGAGAGAAATTATACGAAATCATTTTTGGGCATGAAACCCGGGCGGGCAAGCGCTTTGATGTTTACTTGCTATGGGTTATACTTTTTAGTGTAGTTGTGGTCATGCTCGAAAGTGTCCCCGAAATTGGAAGAACATACCCGTTGCAATTTTTAATTTTCGAATGGATAATCACTGGTTTATTTACTGCCGAATTTTTATTGCGAATCTGGATCAGCCCCAAACCACTTCGTTACATATTCAGTTTTTGGGGCGCTATCGACTTTTTATCTATCCTTCCAACATATCTCATTCTTTTTTCTTTCAATTATCACTACCTGCTTGTCGTCCGTATTTTCCGTTTACTCCGCGTATTCAGAATTCTCAAATTGGCAAGGTTTAATATAGAGGTGCAGGTTCTTAAGAAGGCGTTGAAAGCCAGCCGTCATAAGATTAGCATTTTTTTAATGGTCGTAATAGTAATTGTCACTTCTCTCGGAACTATCATGTATGTAGTTGAAGGCGGCAAAGAAGGGTTTACCAGCATTCCTCAAAGTATTTATTGGGCTATAGTTACTGTTACTACAGTGGGCTATGGCGATATGGTGCCGCACACTGTGTTTGGCAAAATAATTTCCTCCGTGGCAATGGTTATCGGTTATGCCATCATTGCCGTACCCACCAGCATTGTCACCGTAGAAATTTCAAACTCCGTCAATAACAAACTGAATTGCAAAAGATGTAATGCTGAGAACAGTTTACAGGCAAATTTCTGCCAACAGTGCGGTTTAAATATAAAACCCGGTTCCGATAGCGATAAACTCAATCCATTATAAAAAGGAAAATAAAGCAACACAAAAAAATCTTTACCGCTCTTCCTGGCCTTCCGTAGTATGACTTGGAAGTTCTTATGAATATAGTCTCTTACTTAAAATTAGCCCTTGATTTCTATGACAAAACCAAGGCATTTAAGGAATAAT
Source organism: uncultured Chitinophaga sp. (assembly GCA_964631835.1). Lineage (GTDB taxonomy): Bacteria > Bacteroidota > Bacteroidia > Chitinophagales > LD1 > Bog-950. The sequence goes on along the minus strand of CAZWAD010000042.1, from coordinate 16 downwards.
TTTTTTCATAGGGAGT
>CAZWAD010000041.1:0-23467 GCA_964631835.1 uncultured Chitinophaga sp. | reverse complement strand
TTTTTAATTTGTGTTTGACCCGCGAGGCAAGACTTGGCATCGTATCAACTCTTGCATAATCCTGAGTAACATCCGCAAAATTGTGCGCTACTATAATTATATCTATGGTTTCTTTATCTATTCCGCCTGATTCAAGAGCATTTATAGCTGCGAAGTAGGCAAGGTCGGAAGCTACAAGGTCGTTAGTTACGTAGCGTCTTTTGGATATTCCGGTTATTTGCTGAAATTTTTCAATAGATTCCTCAATAGCTTTTTTAGATTTCACTCCTTCAACAGAGTAGAATTCATTACTTAAAAAGGCATCGTTGTTAACTTTAACCGGAGGTATAAAACTGCCCGATGCGCTGATAATTGAATTGAAGAATCTTGCCAAAGTTTGGTATAATTTAAAAATGAAACAATTAAGCGCAAATGGTTTGAGAGGATAGCTCGCGATAATCTGCCAATATCTCTCCATCTACGCTATATATCCGCTTGTGGTTCTGTGTTCCCAGATAAAAAATGGAACGGCTAAGATTCCATTTGCTTGGCCCGCAAATTCCCTCGTTATTATTCAAATCCATTTTAGAACAGGCATCAAGTATTTCTTCGTACTCAGAAACAGAAATACGTTTTCTTTTGTCTAAAAGCGCACGGGAAGAATTGTTTCTTATGAGCAGGTGGGCACCTTCCGTTACTTTCCCGCTCATAAATTCCGCTCCACACCCGCTTCCATAGCTAAAAAGACTGATTGATTTACCTGTCAGTTTTTGTGAGGAATTTTCGAGCAGACATGACAGACTCAAAAACAAGGCACCGGTGTAAATATTCCCTACACGCACGTTGAATTCTAAAAAAGGCGCTACTCTCTTTTCGCAATCTTGCATCATCGCTTTCCATTTTGCGCTGTCTTTTTCGAAAGAATAACCTGCCTCTACTTCTAAAAGTCTTTGATGCGCTTTTTGAGCCATCTTTACAAACGGAACATGGTAGAGACATGCTTCAAACCTTTCGGAAAAGCAGTTTGATTTTCCAATGGATTTTATGGCATTTTGCCGAAACATATTGTAGGCCCCCGTCAAAGCTTCAAGATAGCATTGAATGGAGTAATGTCCATCTGTAAAAGCTTCTTTGCTATAGTTCGGTCGCCAGAAATCCATTACCTGTTTGGCGAAAAAGCCTTCGTTCTGATAATTTATTTCGAGCAAAGCAGGGTTATCAGAAATCAGCATTGCAACAGCACCTGCACCCTGAGTAGGTTCTCCAACAGTGTTTTTACCATATCGGGCAATATCACTTGCAATCACCAGTGCTTTCTTTCCTTTTGCCCTGCCGGATAAAATGTAATTAACCGCAGTATTAAAGCCTGCCATAGCACTATAGCAAGCATGTTTAATTTCGAATACCCTGCATTGTGTGGAAAGACCGAGAATCTGATGAACATAACTTGAAGCAGGCTTGCTATGATCTATTCCGGTTTCAGTACCTACAATAAGTAATGAAATGGATTCGGGAGCAATGTTAAAATTCCTGATTAACCGCTGCCCGGCCCCGGCCGCAAGTACAACGGTATCTTCGCAGGGGGTGGCGACCGACATTTGTTTTTGCCCAAGCCCGTTAAGATATTTTGCAGGGTCAACACCCCTTGCTTTTGCTAATTCCATCATATCCAGATAATGTTCCGGCATATCAAATGCAATTGCTTCTAATCCTATTTTCATTTTGTTGGGTTTAGTGGTAAAGTAAACGAATGGGTAGTCTTCAGACTTAGCTCGCGCTGCTTTCTTGCTAAACGCATAGAGTGCGAACTATATTTCTTCCAGAAAGCACCGATGATATAGGTGCGGATAATATAGCCCCAGAAGCTCTTTTCATTCAGCGAAGGGTCTATTTTATCGGCAATTTGCGCGTGGCATAGAGGCGCTTCGCTCCAGTGCATACTGGCGCGCTCATGGTGGGCGGTGTGATAGCCGTTGTTGAGCAAAAACCAATTTACCCCCATGAAATTGCGAGAATTGCTATATCTCGATTCTTCATCGGCATGAACGTGTTGCACATAGTTAAAAATCTGCACCACATAGCCCGCCACCTGCTGTGGTATCACTACGAAGAATAACGCCTTCTTCCAATCTATTGCGAACCAAAATATCCACCATACAATCAGCACAAAGCATTGCGTCATATATTCCCAATAGCGTTTCGGGTTGCGATGCTTCATATCTTTCATAAACGGAATAATCCCTTCCGTAATCTGATAATAGCTGCTCATACCTGGGTAGCTTAAGAGAGTGAAAAGGTTGTTCAACTCGCTTTTGCGATGGGTGGCGGTGCTGTCGCCCTCTTTATTAATATAGCGGTGGTGGTTGCGGTTGTGGGTTGGTATCCATGTAAAAATAGGAATGCCATAGAACACAGTCAGCCACCAGTCGGTGAGCACATTCAGTGCCCTGTAGTTCCAAATCTGAAGATGGTTGTGATTGTGAGTTATTACCGAAACGACTACTGAAAAATGCAGGTAAACAATATATAATACTAAATTCCAGATACCGAAATTAACAAAGCCTCTTTGCCATTGCCACGCAAATATGAGCGTAGTAATAGCCATGTAAATAACTGTGCGGATGTCGGCTTTATATTTCATTAAATAGAGTTAAAACCAAAAGAAAAAAGGTTGTCCGGTTAACCGGACAACCCACAAGGGAAAACTACAACAAAAGAATCAATCTTCAACCCATTCAGCACCCGCTGTTGAATCGCAAGCTGCTTTGTAATTATCATAAGCTGTCTTGCCATCCTTTGAGCACAATTTTGAACCATCAGGGGTTGTGCCACTGTAATCGCAATGACCGCATTTGCTGCAAGAAACCATTCCAGTGCTTACCAGAACACTTGTTACTAACATTACCAGTACTTGTTTCATAATGAAATTTGTTTGTTTGGTTAATTAATGACGCAAGGGTAGAGGATTGCAAGTAAGCGAGCAAGCAAAAATATTGTATAACTACGGTAGCCAAATGCGCTTATTATAGGTATTGCGAAATATTCGCTTATGTTTAAATAATTATTACGACTTTATACTACGATGCCTAAGATAAGTTCAGACCATCTTTTCCGGCTTATACATTCGCTGTCAAAGAGCGAAAAACGGATGTTTAAATTGTACTCCACCCGTGTAGGCGAGGCGGATAAAAAGTTCGTCCGTTTATTTGACTTGATTGCGAATCAGAAGGAATATGATGAACCCAAATTGCTGAAAAGAGTACCTGAATTCAAGCCACATCAGATGCCAAATATGAAGGCACATTTGTACTGGCAGGTTTTGAAATGCCTTCAATTGGCGAATACAAAAAAGCTGCCTGAAGTCTATATAACCGAGATGATTGACTACGCTCGGATATTATACAGCAAATGCCTTTATCGGGAATGCCTGATGATGATTGATAAAGCTAAAAAACAGGCAGCAAAAAATGACAGCCGCCTGTTATTACTTGAATTACTTGAGTTCGAAAAAATGGCAATTTTCCAGCGCGAAAGCGTGAATTTTGAAAAAAGAGCAGATGAGATTATCAAGGAAACTTCGGCTACTTCGAAGTCCGTACAGAATATCAATACCTTCTCCAATCTGTCACTTCGGCTAAATTCTTTATACCAAAATATCGGTTTTATCCGCAATAAAAACGACTTGGATAAAGTAACAAACTTTTTCCACTCCGGTTTACCCGAGTATAATGAACAACGACTTTCATTTCACGAGAAACTTTACCTCTATTATTCATATACCGGTTATTATTTCTTCATCCAGGATTTTAAGGAGGGCTATAAATACGCGCAAAAATGGCTAAGACTCTTCGAGAAACAACCTGAAATGCAGGAACGGAAAACTGAAATGTATATCAAGGCGTTGAACAGCGTCCTAGTGGCGCAAAATAAGTTATATCTATATCAGGATTTTATGGAAACCCACCGCAGGCTGGTAGCTTTGAAAAGGAGCAAAAAAATTATTCTAACGGAGAATATTAAACTGCATTTATTCAAAACCATTTACATCCACGAGATGAACCGGCATTTTATGTTGGGAGAATTCAGGTCAGGGACAAGAATTGTTTCGGGTCTGCAAAACGAACTCAATAATTTTATTCCCAAACTCGACAAGCATACTGTGCTCCTTCTGTATTATAAAATTGCCTGTCTCTACATCGGCAGCGGTAATTTTAATGAAGCTTTAAAATGGCTGAATAAAATCATCAATGAAAGAGAGACCAATCTTCGGGAGGACCTGCATTCGTTCGCACGAATCTTACGACTGATCTGTTATTATGAACTGGATGATGATGATAGTGTGGAATACAACATTTGTTCTACGTATAGGTTTCTCTCGAAAAGGAAAAGTTTTGTCAAATTCATGCAATTGATTGTAGCTTTTTTGAAAGGTATAAGAATGGATTATTCCAGAATGGAAGTTATCTCCCGGTTCAGGGTATTGAAAAAACAGATGGAAGAACTGGAAAAAGACAAATACGAAAAAAGGGCGTTCATTTATTTTGACATCATTTCGTGGCTGGAAAGTAAGATTGATGGACGGGCGATACAGGATGTGGTGAAAGAAAAAGCGATGCGGAAAATAGATTGCATCGGATGATCCGTTAACGAAAGAATATCCGGTTTCTGTGGACAGAGTTTTAGAGCAGGCAGAAATGTTTGCGGGGGGAACGGAGTTAACGGGCGGGGATTAAAATGGGGACTCATTAACACTTCTGACCTTCAACAAACTTGCGTTAACGGCCACCACTATAGTGCTTAGGCTCATCAATACTGCTCCTGCTGCCGGACTTAACATGATGTTCCAATTGTAAAGAACACCTGCTGCTAATGGAAGTGCAATTACATTGTAACCTGTTGCCCAAATTAAATTCTGAATCATCTTACGATAAGTTGCTTTGCCGAAAAGAATCAAACTGACTATATCGTTTGGGTCGCTGTTAACCAAAATTATTCCTGCTGTTTCTGCGGCAATATCGCTGCCGCTTCCTACTGCAATGCCTACATCGGCTTGTGCCAATGCGGGGGCATCGTTAACACCGTCACCCGTCATAGCAACAAACTCGCCTTTACTTTGTAGCTCTTTTATCTTTTCTAATTTCTGATGTGGTAATACTTCGGCAAAAAATCCATCCATCTTTAATTCATCGCTTACACTCTTTGCCACTTTCGCGTTATCGCCCGTTAACAGGACAGATTTGATTCCGTTAGCATGAAGTGTTCTTACCGCGTCATAAGAACTCTCCCTTATTTTATCTGCAAACGTGATAAAACCAATGAGTTTATCGTTTACCACAACAAATACCTTAGTCTCAGCCGCATTATCATCGGCATAATCTATTTTTAGTTTCTTCAAAATTCCTGCGCCTCCTGCTTGAATTATTTTACCCTCTATTTTACCTTTTACTCCAATACCGGGCACGTATTCAAAATTTTCAGCAGAGGGAACTATCATGGCTTCTTCTTTTGCCTTCTTTAAAATTCCTTTGCTTATGTGATGCTCGGAGTTTTGTTCTACACCCGAAGCAAGTCGTAAGATTTCTTTTTCATTATAGGATGAGTCAAGCGCAACAACCTTTGTAACTTCATGTGAACCTTTGGTGAGTGTTCCGGTTTTATCGAAAATGATGGTCGTGATTTTTCGTGCATTCTCAAATGCTGTTCTGTTTTTAATAAGCAATCCGTGTTTGGCAGAAAGCGATGTTGAGATGGCGACTACTAATGGAACAGCTAGGCCAAGAGCGTGGGGGCAACAAATAACAATTACAGTTACCATTCTTTCCAGTGCAAATACAAAAGTTTCTTTTGCAATCAGCCACCAGAAAAATAAAGTAGCGAAACCCGCTACGAGTGCAATGAAGGTAAGAATTTGAGCTGCTTTATCTGCAAGCAGTTGGGTATTTGATTTTGTTTTCTGCGCGTCATCCACCAACTTAATTACCCGCGCCAGATATGAATCTTTTGAAGCGTGACTGACTTTTACTTTCAATGAGCCGTTGCCATTGATGGAGCCTGCAATTACCTTCTCACCAGTTTGTTTTTTTACAGGAACTGATTCACCGGTGAGCATGGATTCGTTCAAATAACTTTCTCCGTCAGCAATTATTCCGTCTGCTGCCACTTTCTCACCGGGCTTAATCAGAATCAAATCACCTTCTTTGAGAGAATCTGTTTTTACATCCATGATATGTTCACCATGTACCATGTGCGCCTGAGAAGGCATGAGTTGAACAAGTAATTCTAATTCTCTTGATGCCCCTGCTATAGATTTCATTTCAATCCAATGTCCGAGCAACATAATAAGAATGAGTGTGGCGAGTTCCCAGAAGAAATCCATTCCTTGCAAACCGAAAACAGTAGCAACGCTGTAAGCATAGGCCACTGTGATAGCAACGGCAATCAATGTCATCATGCCCGGAACTTTGTTTCTTAATTCATCAGTTATCCCTATCAGAAAGGGTAGCCCGCCATAAAAGAAAACCACAGAGGAAAGCGCAAAGAGCAAATAATTACTTCCGGTAAATTGCCAGTGAACATTCAGCCAATGCTGAATCATCGGAGATAAAAGCATAATGGGAACAGTAAGTGTTGCCACCACTAAAAATCTTCTACGGAAATCTGCAATCATCCCTCTGTGGTCATGTCCTGCATGTCCGTGTTTGGCATGATTCATTGGAGGATTCATGTTGTGTGCTGAATGGTCGTGTGATGTATGTTGATGTTCCATAATTGAATGATATTAGAGTTGATACTCGCCTTTTGTTATTATTCTGATTGCGCTTAGTTGATTGCTGTTTGCTTTTCGGTAAAATACTTTTTGATTGCCTTTTCTCCAAAAGTATAGAACACAACAGGCGTTACAATCATATCCAAAAGTGTGCTGCTGATTAAGCCGCCAAGAATTACAGTGGCAACAGGATAGAGAATTTCTTTTCCCGATGCCTGTGCGTCTAAGGTCAAAGGAATTAGTGCAAGCGCTGCAACAAGCGCGGTCATTAAAACAGGAACTAATCTTTCTAATGAACCGCGAATAATCATTTGCTTACTGAATGTTTCTCCTTCGTGTTCCATCAAATGGATGTAGTGCGAAATCATCATAATTCCATTACGCGATGCAATGCCCGTAAGTGTAATGAAGCCGACTAATGTTGCTACTGAAAAAGCCCCACCTGTTAGTAGCACGGCAATTACACTTCCGATTAAAGCCAAAGGAATGTTGAGCATGATTTGCAAAGTGATTTGTGTGGATTTGAAGTGCGAATACAGAACAAGAAAAATTCCGATAACAGAAAAGATGCTGAGAAAGAGAATGAGTTTGGATGCTGATTTCTGACTTTCAAACTGCCCACCGTATTGCACGAAATAACCTTCGGGAAGTTTTACATTTTCCGTGATGGTTTTTTGAATTTCCTGAACTGTTGTACCTAAATCTCTGCCCTGCACATTGCAACTGATGGTGATTTTGCGTTGTGTGTTTTCGTGCATGATGCTGTTGATGCTTGTTGTGTTTTCAATACTTGCAATTTGTTGTAAGGGAATAAGTGTTCCGTTGGGCGCATCAATCAAAGTGTTGCGGATGGCTTCAATGTTGGTGCGTTCTTCATCGGTGGTGCGAAGCAGAATATCAAAGGTTTTGTTGCCATCAAGTATTTGCCCTGTAACTTTTCCGTTATAGAAAATTTCCAAATCCTCTGCCACTTTCCCTGCCTGCAAACCGTAACGCTGCAATGCCTCGCGGCTTACTTTTATAAGCAGTTGCGGAACCATGACTTGCTTTTCAATCTGCACATCAACTACGCCAGGAATTGATTTGATAGTTTCGGAAATTTGATTGGCGTTTGTGCGCAGGTCGGTTAAATCGTTTCCGAAAAGTTTGATAGCAACCTGCGCGCGAACACCTGAAAGAAGATGGTCTAAGCGGTGAGAAATAGGTTGCCCCACATTTACAGTTACGCCTTTGAGAATATCTAATTTGCTACGGATGTCGGCAAGAATTTCGTTTCGGGTTCTTTCTGTTCCTGTTTTCAGCAACACATCAATTTCTGAATTGGAAACGGGTTCAACGTGTTCGTCTAATTCTGCCCTGCCTGTTCTGCGGCTTACATATTCCACTTCGGGAACTTGCAGCATTAGTTCTTCTGCCATTGTTCCGATTTTGTTGCTTTCCTCTAATGATGTTCCTGCGGGAGTGGAAAGATTGATAGTAAAAGAACCTTCATTGAATGGCGGTAAAAATTCAGTTCCGAAAAACGGAACGATGCTAACGGATGCGATAATTAAAATTATGGCTGCACCAATAATTGCTTTAGGTCGAGCCAAACCCCAATGCAATAATTTGGTGTCTTGTCTTTTGAGGAAGCGCACTAACCAACTTTCTTTTTCGCTGTGCTCGTTTTTCCCTTCCAGTAAATACGAACATAAAACAGGAGTAACCGTGAGCGAAACAACAAGCGATGCTATAATGGAAGTGATGTAAGCTATGCCAAGCGGTGCAAAAATCCGTCCTTCCATGCCTTGCATGTAAAACAATGGAAGAAAAACAAGCACTACTATCATAGTGGCATACACTATTGAGTTGCGGACTTCACTGCTGGCATCATATACTACCTGCAAAAGCGGTTTCGGGTTTTGCAGTTTTTTGTTTTCGTTGATGCGCCTGAAAACATTTTCTACATCCACAATGGCATCGTCCACCAATTCACCGATGGCAATGGCAAGCCCGCCAAGTGTGAGGGTGTTGATGCTGAAACCAAAGAGCTTGAAAATGATTGCTGTGATTACCAATGAAAGCGGAATAGCTGTGAGGGTGATTACGGTTGTCCGGAAATTGAGCAAAAACAAAAAGAGAATAATCACTACCAAAATAAATCCATCGCGCAGGGCTGCTTCTACATTAGAGAGTGCGGTTACGATGAAACTTTTCTGCTGGAAAATGTTGGGGTTTAGTTTTACATCTTTCGGTAAAGAGGTTTGCAGTTCGGCTAATGCTTTCTCTACTTCATCAGTTAGCGCAACAGTGCTGTATGCGGGTTGTTTTTCAACGGTGAGAATGACAGCCGATTTCCCGTTGATGCTGGCATCACCCCGTTTTTGCGCTGCACCGAATTTTACATCAGCCACTTGCGAAAGCAGCACGGGCAAACCTGCACGGTTGGCAACAACAGTATTTTTCAAATCGTCTAAACTGTAAGCGCGACCAACATTTCTAATCAATACTTCGCTGCCGTATTGATTGTAGAAGCCGCCCGTGCTGTTTTGGTTGGTGAGCTGCAATGCCTTGTCCACATCATCAATAGAAAGGTTGAACTGTTTAAGTTTTGCGGATGAAATCAAAACCTGATACTGCAATCGTTCGCCACCAATGGAAATAACTTGCGAAATTCCTTTGATGCTCATAAGACGTCTGCGAATGGCGAAGTCGGCAAGGGTGCGAAGTTCAGATGGCGAAGTGCTGTCGGCAGAAACACCGACCAACATAATTTGCCCCATCACGGAACTAATAGGACCCATTACAGGTGTAATGCCGTTGGGCAACTGAACGGTTTGTAATTTCTCAGCCACTAATTGCCGCGCACGAAAAATATCTGTGCTCCAGTCAAATTCAACAAACAACATTCCGATGCCGATAGCAGAACTGCTGCGGACTGCTTCCACACCGGGTGCACCGTTCAATGCAATTTCAACGGGCATTGATACCTGCGTTTCAATTTCTTCGGGAGCCATGCCGTTGGCCTCTAAAAAGATTGTAACACGCGGACGGTTTAAGTCGGGTAATACATCAACGGGCAAATTGATGATGGTGAAAACGCCATACACTAAAAGCAGTGCCGCAAACGCGACCACAAAAAGGCGGTTTTCAAGCGAGAATTTTATGAGTTTGTTGAGCATGGTCTGAATTTTATTTTGATTAACAGCAGTTGGAGTTTGTTTGCATCGATGGACATTTTACGCTGCCATAACTGCAATACACGCAACAATCTCCTTTCTTAGGTTTAATAACCGCTTTGCACTTTTCGCATTCGTAAAAGAATTGGCAAGCATCTGTTGGCATGACTTCCGTTTTTCTGTGTCCGCAAACAGGGCATGTGATTACAGATTGAAGATGAGCAATTTTATCATTCATGTTTTTGAAATTGATTTAGTGTTTGTGTAAGTGTTCGCTCTGGCTATGCTCTGTTGTGGTTGCAGATGCTTCGCCTTGCTCTGCTTTAATAAAAAAGTCGGTAGTGTGGAGTTTGCCGTCAGCCATGAATTGCAGCCATACGCGATAAGTCCCTGCGTTCTCAAATGTAATTTGGAAATGCAAGATAACTCCTTCCACTTCGGGATGCAGATGTACATATTCTTTTGTTTCGGTGTTGATGGCAACCATGTGTCCTTTTGCACCTAGGTAGTTTTGCAGTTGGTTTACATCAAAGGATTTTCCGTTTTTGGTAAATACTCCGTCAAAGTGAAGGGCTTTGTTTACAATGAAAATACCGTCATCGGGTTTGAGTGTAACTGTGTAAGCATTGCTTGTTGCAGCATGTTGAATAGTGGTGTAAGTTTTTGCGGGAACGGTTTTACCTTTCACCTGCACATTTATTTTTTCTAATTGGTGTGTGCTTCCGCTTGGTTTGTAATCAGCATAGAGAATGTAGTTGCCACCGTTAGGGAAAGTTTCTTCCACTGTATATGAGCCGTCTGCCTGGTATTCGGGGTGGATGTGATTGAACCAAGATAAATCTTCGCTCACCGCAATCAGGTGAATTTTCTTTTCGTGCTGCACTTCTAAAGGCACTGCTGCGCTTGCGTTGTTTTTGTTTTTTGGAATGAATGAAAGCGTTGTTGTCTTTCCGGCTTCAATGATTTGCGGTGAAGTAGTAAGTTGCATTTCAAAAATTCCTGTTGCGGGTGCTTCGTCCATGTGTTCCAAAACCATTCCGCACTTGGTGCATTTGTCTCCTTCTTTGCCTGTAACATCAGGGTGCATGGGGCAAGCGTAAATATGTTCGTGGTGTTCGCCTTCGGCATGTTCGTGTTCTTCTGTTTTAGCGGTTGAACTTTCTTTGTTGCTGTTGTTGTTGCATGATGCAAGAAAGAGCGAAGCGGCAATAGCAAACATCGCGGTTGTTGTTATGAATTGTTTTTTCATTTTGACTTTGTTTTAGATTGTCTAAAAACTATTGATTGAGATAAATCATTTTAAGTTGATAACTGGCATTGACGACCACACGATCGGCTTCTTCCACACCTTTGAGGATGCTTGTATATGTGCCGTTGTTTTCACCTAACTTCACATAGCTTACAGTGTATTTTTCGGCAGCGTCTTTAATGAACACTACAGGCTTGCCGTTTATTTCGGTGATGGCAGAATTTGGCAAAGCGATTTGCTGTGAATTTTCGGAAGCGAAAACACAGATGTTGACGAACTCACCGATTTTGAAATCGCTGTCGGGATTGCTGAGTTCAAACAAAACGCGCTGTGATTGGTTGGTGGCGTTTATTTCCTGTGCAAGCGAAAGCAGTTTTACTTCGCTTGTTTTGTGGCTGTCGTTAGCGCACTCAATGGTGAACTTTGCGCCCCGCTGAACTTTGGCAGCATCTTTATCAAACACCTGCGCTTCGGCATAAATCTGTGCAAGGTTGGTGATGGTGAAAAGTATTTCACCCGCATTTACCGTTGCGCCTATTGATAATTTGAAGTTGGCAACAATGCCACTGATAGGCGCGTGAAGTGAAATTGTTTTTCCTGAATTGCCGGTGAACAATTTAAGGTTTGTTTCCGCTTTTTGTAAACGTGCTGTGGCTTCGTCCACATCGCGTTTTGCTGCAATGTCCTTGATTGAACTGAGGCGGTCAAATTCTTTTTTGGCGGCATCGTATTCGGCAGTAAGGTTGTTTTTCTCTGACAGGAAATTTACCTGAGTTCCCGCATCAATGTTTTGTTCAATTACTGCTAATTGTTGCCCTGCTTTTATTTGTTCACCTACGCGAACATTGAGCGAAATAATTTTTCCGTTTTGCGGTGTAGTTACTAATGCCTGACCGTTGCTGCTCGGAATAATTGTTCCAAACAATTTTGTGCTTTCGGTGAAACTTCCGCTTTGCACTTTTTCAGTGAATACATCAAAGAGAAACTGTGTTTCTTTAGGAACATTGAATGAGTTGGAAAAATTGTTTCCTGATTTTTTTGCTCCGTGGTCGTCATCGCCATGCGCAATGCTTTGCTCAATGGGCAATAAGCAATAAGCAATAAGCAAGAATACTGCAATAGTGCTTCTGCCTGTTTTTGTATTTCGCTTTTGGAGAAGAAAACCAAGTCCCAAACCAATTAAAAGAGCAACTGCAATCATTAGCCATGTATGCCAATTTGCAAAAACAGATTTGCTTTCTGCTTCTTCTGCATGAGGTAATTCTTTTCCCGCTTCAATGCTTGAAAGCAAAATCAAGTCAGCACCTAATGCGCTGTTGATGTTTACCGCCAACGAATACTTTTTCTTTTCGGGGAAAGTTGTTTCAACGGTGTAAGTTCCTTCGCCTGTTTGTTTGGCTGTGAAAACAAGTTTGTTGTCTTCCTGTGCGGAGATTTTAATTTCCGCTTTATCAACGGGTTTGTTGGTGGCGTATTCGCTCACAAACAAAGTGAGGTGCGCGGGTTCGCCAATGTTAATGGGTTCGTAGCGAATGAGCAATTCGTATTTGTCGGACACGGCTTCGGACGAAAAGTATTTTTGTTGTTGTCCTGTTGCCGTTGTTTTTTCATCACCGTGCGTGTGGTCGTCACCGCCACTTGCAAAGAGCAAGGTGCAATTAGCAATAAGCAAAATACAAATCGCAATAACTTTAGTTTGAATTTTAGTTTTCATTATTGACCGTTTAAGTAGTTAATGTTTATGATGGACTGATTGAAAGCGCGAAGTGTTTCCAGATATTTTATCTGAATGTTGTAAGCATCGGAAAGAGTTCGCAGATAAGCGATGTAATCGGTTTGACCTGCCGAAAACATTCTTGCCGATGCAGTAATTAAATCGTCTGCCTTTTTAAGCCCTGTGGTTTCGTAGTAGGCAAGCGAGGTTTGAAATTTTATGGCATCGCCTTTTGCCTGTTGCATTTTTGCGTTCAGGTTTTGCTGTTGCGCCAAGGTGTTTTGTTCTGTGATTTGCAGGTTTGTTTTTGCCGCTTTGATGGCTGAACTGTATTGCCAAAACCAAATAGGAATGTTTATACCTGCGCGAAGGCGCAAAGGAATTTCGGTATTCTTTAAGCCCTGGTTCATGTAGCCGAATGAAAAGCCGGGCAATGCTTTGTTCTTTTCCAATTGCAATGACTTTTTGGCGACTGATTGCGTTTGTGTATAGTATTGAATGAAAGGAGTGCGGACAAGTGTTGCGCTGTCGGTAGTGAGGTCAGTAATTAAAAATGTGCTGCTGATTTTGCTGAATGTTGAGGTAGCAATGCTGTCTGCAATTCCTGTAAAGAGTTGGAGTTGCGCCAATGCAATTTGTGCATCGGTTTGTGCTTGCACAAACTGATTATGGACTTCACCGTATTGAGTAGCGGCAAAAGTTTTTGCCACAAAATCAATTTGCCCTGCGGTGAACTGGCGGCTTGCTGCATCGGCAATGCTGAAATAAATGCTGTCCTGTTTTTTCAGTTGAGCAAACACCTGATTAGCAAATTGCAAATTGAGGTAAGCGGTTTTTACCTGTTGCTTAACTTCGGCTTCGGTGAGGTTTTTTCCTTTCTCGGCTAGAACTGTTTGCTGTTTTGCAAGTTGCCCCTGCTTTACATACACCGATGGAAATTCAAAGGACTGCAAAACTCCAACGGTCATAAATTCACCTGTGGGGCTTTCCAAAGTAATATCGGGATTTGCCAGATTGAAACTTGTTCCCTGTAATTGTTTTTGCTGTTTCACTTGTAACGTAGCAGCATTGAGCACATGACTTCTCTTTAGAGCAAGGTCAACAACTTGCTGCTCGGTTAAGGTGGTTTGTGCGTTTGCAAATTGGGCGCAAAGCAAAACGATGAGTGCAACTAATATGTGCGCGGTGTTTTTCATTGTTCTGATTTAATTGCTGTGTAATGGCTGTATGTTCCAATCATGGTATTTATGAAATCTTCTTCTTCAACATCCTGAAACCCTGCATCTGAAATAAATTGAGGCATTAAGCCGTTTACATTGTCGTTAGTGGTTTTGAAACCGTCTAATAACTGCACGGCATAAAATGAAAAGCGCATCCACTTTGATTTGGCTTTACCCCAATCGCCAATGGTTAACATGCCATCGGGTTTTAAAACACGATGCAGTTCTTTGAGGCAATACAATTTTGTGATTGCATCTAACTGATGAAACACCAATGAACTGAAAACTTTGTCAAATGAATTATCAGCAAAAGGCAAAGTGTTTCCATCGTAAAGATGAAGCGGCACTTCTAAATTGTGCTTCCGCAATTTGTATTCGGCAATGGCTTTTATTTTCGGGTCAATGTCCACACCCTGCGCCAATGCTTCGGGTTTTCTTTCTTTTAATAGTATAAGATTTTGAGCCGTGCCAAAACCAAATTCTAAAATGCTTTCGCCTGAAAGCGGTTCAATCAAATCAATCAACTTGCCCCTGAATTTTTTTTCAGGCATAGTGAGTTTAATGGTGAGGTCGTAATACTCACTCAGAAAATCGTAGCCCAAAGCAGGGATGTATGTTTTGTTTTCCATTTCATTTCTATTTGAATTAGACAAATGCCAAAAGGCATATTGCAATTTGCATTGAGCAAACAGCATGAGGCATCACGCAAACAGAAAAACTGAATGCTATGCCAGTGAAATGGAAAGTGGAGAACCTCTTAACCCGTTGGGCAGAGGAGTGTAACCAATATAAGGCGGTGGCAGGTCGGGAAACCAGTCCACTTCGGTTACAAAAGATTGAACATGAAAATTAAACGCAGTCGGGGCAAAAAAGAAAAGGTCTAAATGAAATTGAGAAGGGTCGGTGAGTTTGAATGAAGGGGAGACAACATAGCTTCCGAAATCGGGTGAATGAACAAAATGCGGTATGTGTCCGTGTCCTTCGCTTGGTTCACCGTCATGGTTATGGGCGGTTTGTTCGGTGTGGTGATGTGTGTCTGCTTCCTGTTGGTTTTCGTGGTGATGATGCGGAATAACAGAATGCGCGAACATCAGCAAGTATGCTGAGAGCAAACTGAACAAAATGAGATTCTTTTTACGCATCGGATACAAATGTATGGATTTTAGATAAGTAATAACATTGCGCCACTCATGACAATCATCAAGGCATCTTCAATAATGGTAACAGTGCTCATGGGCAAATTGAAAACTGCACCCAGACAAGCGCACTGAATTTTCTTTTTGTTTAACACACTTTGTAAAACGCCAATAATGCTTACTGACATTACTATAAATGTAGTGGCGTTGGTAATCAGCTGATTAAAATTGGTGAGGTATGCAATTCCCAAAGCCAATTCGGTAAAAGCATAGATGTAACCCCAAACGGGGATGCGTTTTGCGATTACATCATACATAGCATAGCTTTCGGCAAAACCCGAAAGATTGAGCAACTTGAAAAACGAAAACATAAGAAAGAAACCCGCCATAAAATGTTGCATAAATTGCATACGCATAAAATGGTGGTTAGTGAATTGAATAAGTAAACTAATGGTTGTGATGTAAGCGAAAATTAGCAAAATGGGCTTGTAGGTTTCAAACCAACTCTTTGCTTGTTCGGTTGCTTCGCTGTGGTGTTCGGCCGTGATTTTGTAATTGCCTTTTTCACCGATTACTTTTTGCAGTTCGGATAAAGCAATGTGCTTTTCCATCGAGATTGTTGCAGTTCCAGTTTCTCTTGAAACTTCTGCGCTTGTTACATCGGGCAAAGTGAGCAAAGCGGATTTTACTTTGGCTTCGCAGTTGGCGCAAGTCATACCTGAAATGTTATAAGTGTGTGTCATTGTTTTTATGATTTAAAATTAATGACACAAAATTGCGTTTAAGTCGCGGAAGGGCTGTTATACAATTTTGGATTTGATTGGTATAATTTACAGTTCTTCAAGGGGCTTGCGTTTTTTCTCTTTTAATTGTTTGTAGTGAGAAGGAGTTAAACCCGTTACCTTTTTAAACTGTTTGCTCAAATGAGAAACACTGCTGTAATTGAGTTGATAGGCAATTTCACTCAAACTAAATTCATTGTAAACGAGCAACTCTTTTACTCTTTCAATTTTCTGCGCGATGAAAAACTGCTCTATAGTTGTGCCTTCCACCTGTGTAAATAAATTGGTGATGTAAGTGTAGTCGTGGTTTAACTCTCTGCTCAGATAATCGGAGAGCTTTGTTTTGAGTTGGCTACCTTTGTTTTGCACTAAATCAACAATCATGTTCTTGATGCGCTCAATGATGATGCTCTTTTTATCATCTAATAAAGCGAAGCCGAATTTTTGAAGGGCGGCATGTATGTCTTGGCGTTGGTAGCCCTGCAATTCATCTGTCAATTTCACCTCGCCTAAATCAACCGCAACGGGGTGAAGTCCGAGCTTTTCCAACTCGAACTTCACTACCATTTTGCAGCGACTGCACACCATGTTTTTGATGTAGAGTTTCATTCAGCTTACTTCCGACATCAGAACTTGAAAGCAATGCCATTCGGCTTTTGCCCTACAGTAATGTCGCTGACTTTGGTATATGTAGCAGTGTTGATTACAGAAACCGTGCCCGCATCCTGATTGGTAACATAGGCAAGCGACTCATTGGCTGTAAATGCAATAGCGTGAGCGTTGGCACCTGTAGTGACAGTTTGCGCCTGTGTCCATGTTCCTCCGCTTTTAGTGAAGATGACCACTATCCCGTTGGTGGCATCGCTTACCCATAGTTCGTTATTGGAAGTTTTGTAAGCAGCATAACCCGGTTTAAAACCAAGATTGATGACTGATTTGGTGGAGTCAGCTTCGATTTCAATTTCGGCAATGGACTGCGATGTTTCGTTATCAGCATAACTGTATTCAGCCGTTCCAGGCCAAGTACCAATGGGGTCTTCGCCCATTGTGTAGGTGGCGCATTCAATTTGTTTTGTGTCGGGATAAATCATGTTTACCCAATCGGAACCAGTGCAGGTAGCCATTGCCATAGAGCCATCGGAGGTGAAATTTACCTCGGAAACAAAACTTCCTACTGGGATAGTGTCGGTAGCCTGCCAATCACTGACCCGGAAAACAAGCACTGTGCTTTCGAGTGAATCAGATTGACCCAACCACAGTTCTGTTCCATCAGGACTAAACGTTGCGTTGTGCGCCATCATTGGCAGCGGAATCTCTTTCTCAATGATACCGGTAACGGTATTAATGATTTGAATCTTATAACCGGAAAGAGAGCCGCCATGTCCGCCATGTCCGCCACTCAAATCCGTGCCAGTGATGGCAACGGCAAGTTTTGTTTTGTCGGGACTAATGTAGATGTGGTGCGGGAAAGTTGCACCGTTTAAGGAAATGGTTTCTGTTACTGTATTATCTGACAAGCGAATGACAGAAATGTTGTTCGAATGTCCGTTTACTACATAGGCAGCGGGATAGTCAATATTAACTGTGTGGTTGTTGTGGTCTTTCTTGCAAGAAGAAAATGAAAAAGCAAGTACCGTTGTGAGCATTATGATTATTGTTCTCATTGCTTAATGAATTTTTGCGTGAAGAATTTGTTGTCTGATTTGAATTGTATGGAGTAGATGCCGCTTATCCAGTTAGCAATTGACAGTTGACAGTTGGCGGTGGTTTCGTTTGTATAGATTTTTTCTCCGATTGAGTTGAAAACAGTAAAAGAGAATTTGCCGTTATCCGTTGAAGTGATGTTCAGGTTATCATTAGCAGGATTGGGATAAACGGAAAAGTTGCCGGCTGAAATTTCGTTTATAGATGAAATGACTGCCGTATCGGGAGTAAAAGTCCCTGTGCGATATTTTACAGTTCCTGCATTATCGTCTTGCCAAACCACATAAACTTTCCCATTTGCTAGTGCTACATCGGTATTAGTGATATTCAGTAAATCCACGGTATCATAAACAACCGGAAATCCATCGGCAATGTTGTTGCTAAAAAGCATGGGTAGCTGTGCTGCACCTGAAACATTTTGTTTCCAAACAATCGCCACTGCATTTCTGTTACGCGCAATACGCGGATAGTTTTGTTGAGTAAGACCACTGATGGTTCCGGTTAACGGTGTGAAAGCATACATTACACCGGTGCTGACAGAAGTTTTACTTAGATAAACTCTGTAACTACCTCTGCCGCCACTCATAAAAACAGAAAAAAGAGTATCGCCAATGATTACGCCATCGGGACCGCTGGAAGGACAAGACATAATCATCCAATTATTCGTGTCAATAGCAAAACCGCTTGGAAAAGATGCGCCCCCATCGGTCGAAATTCCTGTCCACATATCGCGTATGTTAGCGGCGTTGTCGCGATAAAGCATCGCGCATACATTGCCTGATGAAAGAATAGTTCCCGGACAACAATCGCACACCTCATCACCAACACCATTGTAATCACTTGCTTTTGTATCGGGTGAAAATGTATTGCCGAAGTCGGTAGATTTTGTAACTACCCAACGCGAATCACCAAAAGACGAATTAAATTTCATGAAAGCGACAATTGGATTTCCATCGTCATCAATAGTAATGGCAGGAAAACGTGAAAGGCTGTCGGAAATATTTTCAACCTGAACAGGTAAGGAAAAAGAAACGCCACCATCGAAAGAACGTACGATGTAAACATGCTTACTGGTATCATTAGTTTCGGGGGTTTGACGAAACACAACATAAACTGTGTCACCTTTGGCAGCAATATCTGGACCCATCCAACTGGCAGTAGCAACGGTCATCCCGATAGGATTTAGTTTTACAGGCGCTACGAAAGAGGTGCCATCCCACCGCGAAAAGAAAACCGACTCATCGGACATTCTTCCCCAGATTACCAAAGGATTTCCTGAGCCGTCCATTGCAACACGTGGTTGCATATTGTCATAGGTATTGTTGGCAATGTCCGTTGTCATATTCCATGTAATGCCGCTTTGTGCCGTTACAAAAATGCCGGTGCAGATAAACATGATTAGTAGAATCTGTTTCATTGTTTGATGAATTTTTGTGTGAAGGAATTATTGCTAGATTTTATATGAAGGAAATAAACTCCAGAAGAGAATCTGCCAGTTGACAGTTGGCAATTGGCAGTAAATGCAGAAGTGTAAATTTTTTCTCCGATGTTGTTGAAAATAGTTGCATAATATTTTTCGTTATCCGATGAAATAATATTTAGGAAATCTGATGCTGGGTTTGGATAGACAGAAAAACCGTTTGCTGAAATCATTTCAGTAACACCTGTTGAAGTGGTATCCAGCACCACGAAACTTCCCATCATGCCATCATCTTCATGATGTAAAAGATGGCAGTGATACATGTAAGGAGTAATCGGGTCTGCAAAGTCTTCAAACCTGGTAATGAAGGAAACGGTCTGCATGGGCATAACCAGCACCACGTCCTTTTTGCCTCTTTCGTGATTCGGAACAGCTCCTCCGTTTACACTCAGAATGTAAAAGTGCATATCATGAATGTGAAACGGATGTGCTACCTGCGTTTGATTATTCAATGTCCATACTTCGATGTTGTTTAAATAGGTAGTTACATTTACAATGTCCATATCGAACATACTTCCATTGATGGTAAACGGACCTTCCACCATTCCCTGCATACCCATTGTTTCGGGAGCAAGTAAAAAGTTGCGCGTAGTGTTTGTCTGTACTTGTTGCCAAGGTGTTTGGGGAATTAAAGCAGTTGGAATTGTTGTAACACGGTTAACGGTTGGCGCTCCTGCATTTATTTGCAACAAACTAAAATCGGCACCATTCAAAGGATTCAAATCATAGTCAGGAATATTTACCATGCCCATACCTACTTGAGCTGAACCTATTATTCCGTTTGGAAGTTCAGAGCCGAAATTCATCAGGTAAACAGTATCGTTTTGTAATGAAGAAAGGTCAACCAGAATTTCAGCGCGTTCGCCATTTGATAATCGCAAACGATTAAGTGTTATTGAAGAATCAATCAATCCACCATCAGTAGCAATGAGATGAAAACTCATGTTGTTCGAAAAACCAAACAGGAAGGTTCTGTCGGATGCTCCATTGAGTAACCGAAAACGAACAACTTGTGCGGGAGCATTGAGATATGGATTTACTGTTCCATTAACCAATGGCAGCGTGTCCAATGCAGTGGCGATTGCAATCTGATGAAGAATATCGAAGGCCTTCGTTTGAACTATGATTGGGAAATCATCTACTCCGTAATCACGAGGTAAAGTAAGCGCGGCCTCTGTGCTGTCTTTTACTATTATCATTCCCGCAATTCCTTTTGAAACGTGACGGTCAGTTTTGTTATCTCCATGCGGGTGATACCAGAAAGTTGCCGCGTTGTTCAGGATTTGAAAATGCGGACTCCATGTGGTGTTCTGCAAAATAATTTGATGCGGACCACCATCTGCCATGGCGGGAACATGCAAACCGTGCCAGTGAATAGTTGTTGAATTTCCGCTTCCGGTTAGGTTATTGGTCACGTTCATGGTAACCCAATCCCATTTATTTACTATCAAAGTCGGGGCGAGAAAAGCACCGTTAATACCATAAGTAGGTGTATTTATTCCGTTCCAAAACTGCTTTGTCCCTTCCTGAATATCTAGATTGAAAGTTGTTCCTGTAAGTGTTGGAGGAATAACAAGCGGGTTTTGCGCTTGTGCAAAAAAGAATGTAAGAAGGAATAAAAAGGGTACTGTCTGTTTCATATTAATGCTGAACAATTATTTTTTTGGTTGTGATTTTGTTGTTATCAGAAATTGAGAGAGTGTAAATACCGTTTAACCAGTTGGTTGTTGACAGTTGGCTGTTGGCAGAAGAAACAGCAGAGTAAATATTTTTTCCGATGAAATCGTAAACAGAGATAGCATGTTCTTCATTATCTGAAAATTGAATGTTGAACAAATCGGAAACAGGATTCGGAAAAACGCTGAATAAGTTTTTGTTTTTAGTTTCGGTAATTGTAGAGGGAGCATTTACGGTTGTTATAAAAGTAAGTGTGTCTTTTTGTGTCGGATTCTCAATATCCCAAATTGCGTAACGGACGATAGCTGTTCCGTAAGTGACATGAGGGGTAATATGAAGAAGTATGAAACCGGACTCACCAGGAAAAACCGGATTGGTTGTGCCGCTATCCATCAATACCGTATAACAAACAAAATTATCGCACACTGATGCTTCCCAATTTGTCGGAACACTTTCATTTACTTTTTCCCACTGAAAGTAGAGTGTGTCGGTAGTATTGTTGACTTGAAAAATAGTGAGTGTTTGTAAATCCTCCATTACTCCTATTACCTCAAATGTATCGTTGGGAGTTATAGAATAAGTTTGGGCAAATGAAACTTCAATAGCCGCAAATAGTGCGGGTAATGATAGAATTATGTGTTTGAATAGTTTCATTGTTAATGAGCAACGATTAGCTTCTGTGTTACGGTTTTCCCATTTACCTGTAAACGAACGAAATAGTTTCCGCTTAGTAATGCCTCTGTGCTAAACTTTTTTGTTACTACACCATTTTGCCTTTCTTCTGAAATGATAGCTACTAGTTTTCCTGAAATGTCGGTTACATCCAATAAATAGCTTGAAGTTTCTTTCAAATCAAAATTGATATAAACATTGTTAGTTGCAGGATTTGGATACACCTTAAAAGATGAAACAACCGAAGGCAGATTTTCAATTCCTGAAGGATTCATTTCATTATAGAGAGCCATGATAGAGTCGCGCATAATGGTAGTATCGCTGGTGCTGAAACTTAAAGTGGAAAACATAGTCCGATGGTCCGTACCGCCAAGCAAAACCACAGTAGGCATTCCCATGCCGCCATAGTAGGCAACTTGTATAGCACCGCTGTCGTAAGGTATAAACAACGGAATGTTGTTGGTAGTAACCCAAGAAGCAGAATAAGTACAGGTGGTAGTATTTACAAAAGGAAAGGCATAAGCACGAACCATGTCAGCGTGTTGTGCGTTTACATTGTTAGCCATTGCCTGAATTTTTTTGGCTACCGGTGGACATGAACCACAGTTCTGCATGTAAAAAATAATTGCCACTGCTTTGCCTGAATCAAGGTCACTGAAGAGATGGTGATAAATGCCATTGCAATCACTACCTTCGAAATCCATAGCAGTTTGCGCATGGGAGATAGCAATAAAAGATATTAAAACAAGTGATAGGTAAACTGACTTTTTCATTTTATCGAATTTTGCTTTTACAAAAAAATTGAAACGGAAATTATTTAAACCATAGGCTCATACAGCAATAGCCATTCAGAATTGACGGCTTGGAAGAACTAAAAAATCAAATACGGATGACCTTGTCCAAAAGGAAAATCGGAGCTCGGAGTTTGAAGGGTGGGGGATGGTAGAAGTCTGATGTGTAATATTGTAATTGCAGGGGAAGAAAAATTTTATTTCGCAATGCCGAGTTGAATTCAAATTTTGGGAGGAAAGTTTTAAATGAAAACTGGTTGACTTTGGCGGGGTCAGTTTTTGCTTTAATAGTAACTGTTTTGTCTTTGCAACATCCCGGCTTCATGGCTTTCTTGCCACACTTGCAAGGATGCCCATCGTCCTCAAAGAATTTGATGGAGGTTATTTTCTCTTTACACCAATGAACATTCACAGACATTCCAGAGTTTGAAAACAGGAATAAAAAGAGAAGCAATAAGGCTGTCGCTTTTTTCATTTCGTATGCTAAGATAGAATTTTTATTAAGGCACGTGGAAGTTCTTAATTGCTTTCCAGTAAAGCTTCTATCTTCTTGTGCAGTGTCTTTGGGCTAATATGGGAAACAGATGAACGTGTAATCTTCGCTAAAGTTCGCCTACTTAAAATTAGAAAGACAAGATTTACCGAAACACAGATTGTAGCCATCCTCAAACGGCAGAGGCAGGAATTATAGTGCCTGACCTGTGCCGGTAGCATGGAATCAAGGATCAACTTTCTATCTCTGGAAAACCAAATACAGAGGGATGGATATTAGTGGCCGGTTTTATTATTCAAGACACAATCCATTTTGGATTATCTGAAAAGAAATGAATCAAGATGAGTATTAACACGTCCCTCTTGTTCTAATATACATTCCTCAAACATTGTTTGTTCTTAATAGCATTGCCAATTTGATTTAATCGCCAATTTTTCGCCAAGATGTTCCATATTCTCTCTTAATTTTTTACCAAGCAATTCAGCGTAATGCTGTGCGGTCATAATGTGTCTATACAACTGCCGCTACAAGCAGGATGGCAATCATTACATCTTTAAACTGATGTACAATAAGCAGCCATGCTGATTTTTTCTTTTTTTTCGGTAAGTTCGTTTTTGCCGTATTCGTTCAGTCGTTCTTCAACATT
>CAZWAD010000040.1:0-23651 GCA_964631835.1 uncultured Chitinophaga sp. | reverse complement strand
TGCCGTGGTAGTTATTTTTGTCTTCTTCTCCGGATGCAAAAAGGAAAAAGATTTACGCGAAAAATATTACGGAACCTACACTGGGCACTATACTGCTTACAACGGAACGCAATCTGACGCTATTCAGCAAATAACAGCTGATGAAAACGAAAGTCGAATTCGCTTGTTCATGGGCGGACTGTATGCCGATATAAAATTCGAAAACGATTCATTCTACATTCCCGCACAAATTTTGAACTGGGGCGGAAATTCGACTACCAGCTGGGGTCAGGGGCAATTTCAGGGCAACGAAATTACTTTTGTAATAAACCACCAGTTGCCTGGTAGTTCATCGGTAGAAACCCTCGGCTTTTGGGGTGTGAAGTAACTATTACTGGCAGATGCCTTACTTCGTTTTTCTTTTAGCCCCCGCACTATCTCACTTCCGAAGGTTGGGGAACTATACCGGCACAAAAGTGCCGGTTTTTTATCTTCGCCACCGTGAACCGGCAACAGCTTTTTGAAAGCATAGTTCAAAAAAAATCTTTCCTCTGTGTAGGCCTCGATACCTCGCTTGATTTAATCCCTCCCCACCTGCTCAAGCATGCCGACCCGGTATTTGAATTCAACAAAGCTATTATTGATGCTACCAGCGATATTGCTGTGGCGTATAAACCCAACATAGCTTTTTACGAAAGCATGGGTGTTAAAGGCTGGCAGAGCCTCGAAAAAACCATCCGGTATCTCAATTTGCTGAACCCCGCGGTGTTCACCATTGCCGATGCCAAGCGTGGCGACATCGGGAACACTTCGAAGATGTATGCCAAAGCATTCTTTGACTGGCTTGATTTCGATTCAGTTACTGTAGCTCCTTACATGGGCAGCGACTCGGTTATTCCTTTCCTTGAATACAAAAACAAGTGGGTGATTCTCCTGGGGCTTACTTCCAACAAAGGCAGCCACGATTTCCAGTTTCTCGAAACCGGCTCGGGCAAACTGTATGAAAATGTTATCAGCACAGCCCAGCAATGGGCAACAGCCGACCGGCTGATGTTTGTTGCCGGTGCCACCCACCCCGAAGAGTTTAAAAACCTGCGCGCTCTGGCTCCCGGTTACTTTTTTCTGGTTCCCGGTGTAGGTGCGCAAGGTGGCGATTTGGAAAAAATATGCCGAATGGGCAGAAACCAGCAAGGCGGCCTGCTCATCAACTCCGCCCGCAATATTATTTATGCTTCCTCCGGCAACAACTTTGCCGAAGCCGCCCGCAATGAAGCCCTGAACATGCAAAAACAAATGCTGCCTTTTGTTACCGGTCTGTCGGGCAAATAATAAATTCTTCTACATTTACCGTTCTTTTAAACAAAAACTATGAGGAAATATATTCTTGTTACTGTCGCCTGTTTTCTTGCTGCGTATTATTCCGTTTCGGCTCAAACAGGTATTTCTTCCGACCCGTTTGAAGTTCAGCTTCGCGCTTACAATATGGCGCTGAAGAATTTCGATTTGCAGGCTGCCACCTATGCGCTTTACACCATGCAGGCGCTTAAACCCGAGCGCACTGATTTAAACGACTCGCTTGCTCTTTTGTATTTTGCCAGCGAGCGGTATGCCCAGGCATATATCATTGGCGAAGAAATTGTAAAGAACAACCCCAGGCGCAGAGATATGCTGGAACTGGTGGCGGTGTCAAAACAAAACCTCGGGCTGATTAAAGAAGCCCTTGCCAGTTACGAAACTCTTTACAACAACGAAAAATCAATTTATTACCTCTACCAGATTGCCACTCTCCAGTACCAGCTTAAGCGATATGGCGAGTGTGTTGCTTCGCTCGACCAGATTATTGCCAATCCCGAATCGGAAAAACAGAAAGTAACCATTCGTGTGCAGGGCGGCTCGCAGGAAGTGGTTATGAAAGCTGCCGCACTCAATGTAAAAGGAATTTGTGCAGTAGAAATGAACCAGCCCGAAGCAGCAAAAGAAAACTTTACCAGGGCATTGCAGATTTCGCCCGAGTTTGTATTGGCAAAGGGAAACCTGGAATCGCTTGCCAAAGCAAAAACTGAAAGCAAACCAGCCGCAACCACTCCCAAACCCCCGGTTACCTCTACCAAGCCGAAGTAGTTCCCCGCTTCATTTATCTTTTGCACTTTTCAGTTAATCATGTAGGTTTGGTTTATGGACATATCCTACATTCTGAATCATTTGGGCGAGGAGCGCGATGATTACTTTGGCGCGGTTTCTCCACCAGTCATTCAATCCACCAATTTTTATTTTAAAGATGTTGAAAGTCTGCGTAAAGCTTTTCAGGACGAAGCACAGGTAAATATTTACTCGCGCGGAAATAATCCTACTACCGATATTCTGCGAAAGAAAATTGCTGCTCTTGCCGGAGCAGAAGATGCCCTGGTGTTTGCCAGCGGGGTCGGGGCAATTACCGCGGCTGTTTTATCTAATGTAAAAGCAGGCGATCATGTGGTTTGCGTTAAGAAACCATATAGCTGGACCAAAAAGCTTTTCCGTGTTCTGCTTCCTGCGTTTGGCGTGCAAACTACTTTCATTGACGGAACTAACCCCGATAATTTCCGCAATGCTCTTAAACCTGATACCAAACTACTTTATCTCGAAACTCCCAACTCCGTAACTTTCGAAATGCAGGATATTGCAGAAGTTGTTAAACTGGCAAAAGAAAAAAACCTGATTACGATTGCTGACAACAGCTACTGCACTTCGCTCGGTCAGCGCTGCATTGAAATGGGAATAGATATAGAAGTTCACTCTGCCAGCAAATATTACGGAGGGCACAGCGATGTGGTAGCCGGTTACTTAATCAGCAATAAAAAAATGATTGACAAAATATTTGTTACCGGTCTTCAAAATCTTGGTGCGGTTATTTCTCCTCACGATGCATGGCTACTGCTTCGCAGCCTTCGTACACTTCCGGTTCGTATGGAGCGCATAAAAAACAGTACGGAAAAAGTTATCTCTTTCATGGAAAGTCATCCGCAGGTTGAAAGAGTAAATTATCCCTTCTCTGAAAAATTTCCGCAATACGAACTCGCCAAAAAACAGATGCTGTGGTGCGGAGGATTGTTCAGCGCTCAAATAAAAGCACGAAGTATTGACGAAATGGAAGTATTCTGCAACAGCTTGAAACGTTTTTTAATGGCGGTTAGCTGGGGAGGTCACGAATCGCTCATTATGCCGAGTTGCAGCTTTTACCCGAAAGAAAGCTACAACGACTCGGTTTTCCCTTTCAACTTAGTCCGCTTCTACATCGGTCTTGAAGATGCCGATGTGCTGACTGCCGACATTCAGCAGGCATTTGAGCGAATGAAATAGTGCTGTCTGATGAACGAAAAACTCCTTCATTTTATTTGGAGATTGAGATTGTTCAGGCAAACGGGCTTGCTCACTACCGAGGGTGAAAAGGCAGAGATCATTTATCCCGGAACATACAACACCGATGCCGGTGCTGATTTCACCAATGCCAAAATCAAAATAGGTAACACACTCTGGGTGGGAAATGTTGAAATACACATACGTTCAGCAGACTGGTTTCAGCACAAGCACGAAACCGATGCAGCCTACAACAATGTAATTCTCCATGTTGTTTATGAAATGGGGAATAAAACCGCTTTAAGAAATACCGGTGAAAAAATCCCAACTATCGAATTAAAAGGATTTATCAATCCCGGAACCATTTACCGGTACGAGGAGTTAATGAATCGCAAAAAAGGAATCCCATGTGAAAAGTTTTTTAACTCGGTTAGTGATTTTATTGTCAGGAGTTTTCTTGAAAGGATGCTTGTTGAAAGGCTCCAGAACAAAGTGGAACAAATCAACCTCCTGTTGCAAGAAAACGAAAACGACTGGGAGAATGTAATGTTTCAAATGCTTGCAAAGTACCTGGGTGCCGGAATAAATAAAGACCCCTTTCAGCTACTTGCCAAATCACTCCCGGTTAAAGTTTTTACAAAGCACAGTGATAATAGTTTCCAGCTTGAAGCCCTCATCTTCGGACAAGCAGGATTCTTAGATGAAAAGTATGATGATGTATACCCAAACAGTCTCCGCAAAGAATACAATTATCTGAAGCGGCTCCACCATCTGCAGCCACTTAAAAAACCGATGTGGAAGTTTCTGCGATTACGTCCCTCTAACTTTCCGACCATCCGACTCGCCCAGTTAGCCGCTTTGATGAAAAAAGAAGTAAAGCTCTTTTCAGCTGTGCTGAACGCTAAAAATGCGAAAACCATCCGTTCTGTTTTCGAAGTTCAGGTGAATGATTACTGGAAAACTCATTACCTATTCGATAAGGAATCGAAGAAAGTGTATTCACATATCGGCAATTCGCAGAAAAACATTTTGCTTATCAATGCTGTTGCACCCGTATTGTTTGCCTACGGCAAATACAAAGCAAGCGAAGTTTATTGTGAACGCGCTTTGCAATTGATAGAGTCTTGCGAGCCCGAAAACAATTCCATCATCAGTTCATGGAAAAAATTGGGTTTTCAGCCCTCTAATGCTTCAGAAACTCAGGCATTGCTTCAACTAAGAAATGAGTACTGCAATAATTTTCGATGTTTGGAATGCTCCGTTGGCGCAAGTATTTTGCAGAAGTAATTTTTTTACTTTTTATTTACATTTATAAATGCCAATCACAGATTCGTTCAAATTCTTGGTAGAGTCGCATGTATTCGGAGTGTGCGAAAAGCTTGGCGAAAAGCTGAAAATGCCTGCTAAAGACATCCGCCTGTTTTTCATCTACGCCAGTTGCATGACCATCGGTTCGCCAATTATCATTTATATGATACTCGCTTTCTGGCTCAGGCTCAAAATTTATATCCGCGGGAAAAGAAACCCGGTTTGGGATTTCTGAATTATAACCCTCCGTGAACTACAGCTTTACTGGTATTAGAGCCTATTTTCAAACTGTGCTCAATCGTTTTGGAGCTACTGCATCCGGATTTGGAATAAGCGACTAAACGTACTTTAAAATTACCGGGAATATCATACACATGAACCGGGTTTGCTGAATTTTCGGAACTTCCGTCACCAAAATCCCATACATACTTTACGTTAGGCTGGGGTGTTTGGTTGGTGAAAGTGCATACAAAAGGCGGAACCCCGGAAGAAACGGAAGCAACTTCAAAATCTGCTTGAATAGGCCCCACATGAACCTTCATAGTTACAGATGAATCACAGCCGTTTCCGTTACTGGCAGTGAGAGTTACATTGTAATAACCATCCTGTTTAAAAACATGCGAAGGGCTTTTTTCAACAGATGTTTGTCCGTCACCAAAATTCCATGTGAATAATGTTCCATTTGGAGTGAAATTGGTAAACTTAATCGGATAGCCTGAGCAAACATTCGTATCACCGGTAAAGCGAACCATTGGCTTGGCTGTCTGTATAAAATTCTCAAGCTGCTTTTTCACAGTATGACCGCTGCTGTCGGTTACCGATAAAGTAACATTGAAATTTCCCACATCCGAAAAAGTTTTCTCCGGGTTCGGGTTATTTGATACGGTCCCGTCACCGAACTCCCACAACGATACAGCAGTGTTTGGAGTTGTATTCTGAAACTTCACATGAACAGGGGTATTGCATGAAGAAGTAACATCTGATTTAAAACTGACAGGATTTCCCCGCACAACATTCATAAATGATTTTTTTGTCTCCGAAGCAGTGCAGTTCCTGTCTGTAACTTTAAAGCTAACTGTATAAGTTCCCGGCTTTGAATAAATTTTTTCAGGATTGTTTGCTGTGGAAAAGGTTCCGTCACCGAAATTCCATTCCCACTTATCGCCTTTAAAATTTGAAGTATTAATAAACTTAACTGCTTCTCCGGTGCTGATTTCCTCCTTTGAGGAACTGAAGTTTGCTCTTAATTTAGTTACACTGATGTTTTTCACAGCACTGTCCGAGCAGCCATTTCCATCTGTAGTAATTAGGTATACATCATGCTTGCCCTGAAAAAATAAAAAAGACGGATTTACTTCCTTCGAAGTTTTCCCATTTCCGAAATTCCAGGCATACTTCAGATTATTTCCTTTCGACAGGTTGCTGAAAATGATGTTTTGTGTTTCATTGCAGCTACTTTCAACGGAGGCAGTAAAAGCAGCATCGGGTTTCGGATATACAGTTAGTGAAGAATAAGAAGTTTTATCAGCGGTGCACCCGTTAACATCAGTTACGACCAAAGTGACGTGATAATCTCCGGACGCAGAATATTGATGCTGAGCTTTTTGACCAAGCACTGTTTTGCCATCGCCAAAACTCCATACATATTTTGTAATAGGTGCCGCGCCCGGTTTTGATTCGCTGAAAAAGTTTATTAACTCACCGGTACAGGCTTTAGTTTTATCAGTCCTAAAATCAGTATTGGGCGCTGCGTTAACAGTAATAATTACTCCGGCAGAACCAATGCCCTTGTGGGTATTCACAAATAAATTCACCTCGTATATGCCGGGCTTCAAAAACGCTACCGATGGCGATTGCAAATTTGAAGTATGTCCATTGCCGAAATCCCAAGACCAGCTAACTACTTCACCGGAAGCAGGGCTTGAGAAATTTACGGTAAGAGGGGCACAACCCTCTGTCTTGTCGGCTTGTATTTTTACTTCTCCTGAATAAACGGCAAGAGATAAAATAAGGGAAAGAGAAAGGAGAAGACTTTTCATAACTTACTATAACTCACTAATTTTCTACGGTAAAAAGAAACAAAAGATACACTTATAACCGCAAGATTACAAATCAAGTTTTGTGGTTTACTTCGCTCTTTCCGCGAAGTTTCCCGTTTTTACTCATAGGATAAACCACAAGCTTTCCATTTCGGAAGCAAAAAATTTATGTTTGTTCAAAAGTTTTCCGATGAAATGCAAATTCGTTATTGTTTATACTTTAACTCTGATTACTTTCCTTACAGCCTGTGAAGACGAAAAAACAACTCCACCAGTTATTTCTTTGGGACCCGGGAGTGCTTATGTGTCAGGCGACACTACACTTAAAGAAGGCACGGTTTTTAATGTATTAGTTAATGCTTCAAAGACGGGCAATGAAGAATTTCTGACCTCGTTTAATATTTCGAAAAGCGTGAATGGATCTCCGGACAGCGTTATTCAATCGGCAAATTTTGTTTACCAATATTTTTCACAGTATTATTCCTATAAAACGGGAGACTCCGGTAAGTTGGAACGTTATACCTTTACAGTAGGCGAACAAAACGGGCAAACAGCGAACGTAAGTATAAATATTACTGTAAACTGACTACGCAAGGATTATTCATCCAAATGCTTTTTAATTTCTTTCCACAACGAGTCAAGCGATTCATTTTTCGAAACAGTATAATCGTTTCTGGCAATCTCTTCTTTTACATAGTTAATCCGCGCATCAGTAAGAGGGTGAGTACTCAAAAACTGTGGAATATCGGAGATAACTTCTCCTTCTTCTTTTTTCAGGGCTTCAAACAGCCCTTTCATTCCCTCGGGGTTAACCTTTGCTTCTTTCATAAGTTTTAAACCGCTTTTATCAGCTTCTTCTTCCAGAGAGCGCGAATAGCCCAATTGCTTCAACTGGTCAGCATTTTGAACTACTACAGCAGTAAGCCCACTGGCATCTCCAAACAAAATAGAAATCAGGAAATAACTGGAAAGACTACGGCACATATTTTTAGTGGAATGTTTCAGTTCTACATGAGAAAACTCATGAGAAAGCAAGGCTGCAAGTTCTTCGTATTTGTCCATTGCGCGTAAAATCCCTTCATACACAATAATCTTTCCTCCTGGCAGTGCAAAGGCATTTACCACTTCCTCTTTCACCACTACTATCTCTACGTCATATTTAGTTTTGTAATTGAGCTCTTTAAAAAAATCATTCATCCTAGCAGTGTTGTCTTCGCTGACAGACTCTTCAGAAACCAATTTGTAATAAGCGGCATTACCAAGCTCCTGTTCCCATTCCACCGGAATTGTACCTGCTATACCTTCAGCTGCTGCGGGAAGAACCACAAAATACGCCAAGGCAAGTAATCCAATGCAAATAACAGTCAATATAGCTAACCCTTTAAACCCTGTACTGAAAATAAAATTGAGATGTGTTTTGTGAAATTTAGCATTCGGATAAGTTTCTTTCAGCAATTTGCCGAAGCCGTGCTCGTCAATCTCAAGATATTGATACGGGAAATCGCCATACTTCAAATAAATCCTATCGTTTTCGGCAAAATCATTCGGGTGAATTTTATCGGGCTCCCATTCGAGCGAATGAGAAGTATCTGACCCTCTAAAAGTAATCTGTATTCCGAAATTACCAAGCGTAACTAATGCCGGATAACCTGCTGAACTTTTACCGTCAAAATATTTTCCGTTGAAAGTCATTTTGAGAAATTACTGAATACTTCCCGTAGGGTTTAAAAATCTAAACCTATATCCAGCATATCAAGCATATCCTCTCCTGTTGCATCAGTATATGCCTCTTCGGTTTGTGTTACAGCATCGGCATTAAAAGCGCCCTGCAACTCAACATTATTAAGCACCATACGCAATGAGCGTAAGATGGCCCACGGTGTTCCTAATCCAAGTGTAAAAATTATTAAAAGGTTATTGGTTAAACCTACAACAAAAATATCCCCGGGTGTCAGGTTCGAAACAAAGTTAAATTTATTACCATCCTGTTCTAAAGTCATATTGTTGATGTAAAAATGGTTGAGGTTTTTAATCCACCAGAAAGTATAAATAAAGAGGGTGGGGTAAAGCAGCAGAATGCCTTTAAAGTTTATCCAGAAAAGCTGACCACCGGTACCTGAAAAATCAAATTTAAGATTGCCCATACGCAAATGCTCGGCAATGTATTTACGAAGGTTTACGCTCAGCCAGCTACCGTAAACACCAAGAGTAAGCACTGTTAGAAGTACACCCTTAAAATAAATCCCCATCAGTTCGCTGAGTTTTCCGCGGTAGCCCAAATGTATCCCCCTCCAGCTAGTACGGCTCATACGGTAGCGAAGACCTCCATGAATAGCAATAGGTATTATTGCAATTACCCCCAGTAAGTAAACTAAAGCGCCCAATAACACAATAGTTATCTCTTTAGACATAGAAGACCACATGTAAATAGCGAACAGAATACCGATTATCAGCACCGCTTTAATAAATCCCTTAAACATCTCCTTACCTGTTCCGTGAAATGTAAACCTGCTTCCAGCAAACTCTGTTTCACCATAAATGTATTGCAGGTTTTTAGCGCGTGCCCAAGGGTAATATAATCCCAGTGTGATAATTGTTAATATTAAATTAACGGCAAGTATTCCGAAATACTTACCCCCGTCTCCGTGAAATTTTACATTTGTTGTGTTGAGTTCCATAAAATCGGTTTTAGGTGATTAATTAATTGTGCCTGAACGCAAGGTATAATTTCCTTTTTCATTTTTCAAAGTAATTTTTCACCTCTCAAAAAAAGCTAGTTCTTAAAGAACAGAGATTTAAATACATAATGAACTCAAATGAGATAGGGTAATAAATAAAGAATATATAGAGTAGCTCTTTATTTCGTGTGCAACCACCTCCTGTCTTTGATCGTTTTTTTCAACACTTAGGTCTTTATAAGTTATGCGCATTCCAATACCTCACTATTTATTTTTGATGAACAAGTTTTCATTATGCGCTTATCCGGTTCTAATCAGATTTACAGCATTTTCCTTATAGAAGACAACCCTGCCGAAGCACGTCTCATACAGGAGGCAATAAAGGAAGCAGAATTGGAAGACCTCATCCAACTCGAATACGCCTGCGATGGGGAAGAAGCCACCGAACTACTAGACCAAGCTAAACTCATAAACAAAAAATTCGACCTCATCCTCCTCGACCTCAACCTGCCCAAAATAACAGGTAAGGAAGTCCTCGAAAAAATTAAGACAGATGATGATTTAAAAGCTACTCCTGTAATTGTAGTAACCAACAGCGACTACCGTAAAGACATGATTGAATGTTACCAACTGGGTGCAGACGGTTACCTCCAAAAACCTGCTGATTTTAAAAAGCTGGTTGACTTTTTTGTTTCTGTCAGAAAATCTATTGAAGTGCGTCACAAACTTTCGGTTTATTACATAGAAAAAGTTTATGACGAGTTAGGTATGACTGCCTGATACCGGCACAAATAGTTTCCTCATTACTTCTTCTCTGAAATTCGCAGTGTGTCCGATAATATCAAAAGTTTTGTCTTCTTTCATTATCCAGCAGGTATTACAATACTCTGTGGCTGCCTCAATATCATGGGTTGAAAGAATTACAATTTTCTTGAGTTCTTTCGAAATAGAAGATAGCAACCCCAGAACTTCCTTTTTATTTCTAAAATCTAAAAATGCTGTCGGCTCATCAAGAATCATCACCGGGGTTTCCTGACTCAGCGCTCGTGCAATCAAAATCTTTTGCCTTTCGCCATCGCTCAACTCATTAACGGGCTTGTGTTCCAGTTTTTCAACTCCCATTAGTGCAATTACTTTATGCACTTCTTTCAAATCTTTTTCGCTTAGATTTCCTAGCCAGCGGGTATAAGGTGCACGACCTAAAGCGATAAAATCTTTCACCGTGATGTTGTCAACAAAAATCTTTTCGGTCAAAACTATGCTGATTAGCATGGCTCTTTCTTTCACAGGTAAGCTCTCAATAATTTGTCCGCCAATCGTCAGTTTCCCTCCGATACTCTTTTGTAAACCTGCAACTGTGCGCAACAAAGTTGATTTGCCGATTCCATTCACCCCCAACAAAGCAATCATATCCCCCTCGTCAGCCGAAAACCTGATACCCGAAAAGACTACATGAGTTCTGCTATAGCCTACACTTACATTTTCTGCACACAGTTTCATCTCAGTTTCTTTTGTCTTAAAATAATCCAGATAACCACCGGTGCTCCTAGTAAAGACGTAATTGCATTTACAGGCAGCACATAATCTGAGCCAGGTGTAGAAGCTATTACATTGCATAACCCGCAAATAACCGCACCAATCAGCACGCAAGCAGGTGTAAGCAACCTGTGATTCGAAGTTTTAAAAACTGCACGCGCGACATGTGGTACCGCAAGCCCTACAAAGCCCACCGGTCCGCAAAAAGCGGTGACGCTGCCTGCCAGAATACTGGTGCACAAGACAATCAAGAGCTTTGCAGAACGTATATTCAGCCCTAAACTCGCGGCATACGCATCACCCAGCAACAAAAGATTAAGCGGTTTTGAAAGAAAAAACGAAAAAACTACTCCGGCAGTAACTACACCCAGCAAATAAACAATCTGGCTCAAATCAACATACCTAAAACTCCCGAAACCCCACAACACATACCGCTTCAACGCATCATTACTCGAAAATGATTGCAGTATTTCAATAAAAGCGCTGATACCTCCTCCAATCATCAGCCCGATAATCAGGATAGCCACCACATCGTTCAACCGGTAAGTAATCATAAAGTTGAAAAAGAAAATTAGCATCGCACCGGCAGCCGCGGATATGATAATACTCCAACTTCCCAGCACATGAACTTCGGAAATGCCAAAAGCCGATGAAGCCAGGATGTAAATAGCAACCCCCAGGCTCGCCCCCGAGCTAATTCCTAAAACAAAAGGACCCGCTACCGGATTGCGGAACATAGTTTGCATCTGCAATCCGCTCACCGACAACCCTGCACCTGCAAGTACAGCCGCAACCGCACCCGGCAACCGCGATTCTATAATGATATTGCGCCATGCTTCGTTCTCTGTTTCATTCCCGCCAAGCAAATCAACAATTTCAGTAAAAGGAATTCTCACCGAGCCCAATAGTAGCTGCAAAAAGAAAACGACAACTAACAAAATCAAAAGAGAGAGAAAAAGAAAAGCGTTTCTTCGGAGCACTTCATTTCAGTTTACAGTAGTAATACAACTCATGTCCAGGTAATGTTTCGGGATGAAAAATAAAAATCAAATCAGCTAAAACCTTATCGGGGTTCATTACACCCGATTCCCAGAAATCGAAGCCACCGCTTGGCGTGTTGCGCTTATTGTTATTAAAAACGTTACCGCCTTTAAACGCCTTAAAAAAAGTATTCTTCTTATCAGCCGCTTTTATCTCCTCCAACGATTTCGCAAAGCCGGTGTTCACCCAGTAATCAGCGTTGGCAGCTTTATTGTAAACTGCTTCATAATCTAAGTTTAGATTTAATCCATTTGTTGCTTTCGAATCCTTCCACATAAAATCACCACCGGCATCGGCTATCAGTTTAGCCATGTAGTTTTCTCCGCAGGGCATATACCAAATTTCCTTAAAGGGCAAATTCGAAAACACCGTTGGTTTAGAAGAAACACTCTTCACCTTTTCTTTCAGTAACAGATATTCCCTTTCAATCTGGTTAAAAATGCTGTCAGCTTCAGGTTCAAGATTGTAAAATGCAGCAACAAACTTAATCCACTCGGCTCGCGCCAATGGTTCTTGCTCCATGTAATCTAAATTCAAAACCGATTTAATTTTCAGCGAATTCAGTTTTACCCGCATCTTATCCCCCCCGTCCCAATCACCAGATGTAAAAACAAAAGCCGGATTCAATTCCAGAATCTTCTCATAATTCAACTCATCTTTTCCGACATCGGCAATTAAACCCATTTTAACTCTTTCGGTTACATCATAGTTGTAAATAAGATTCACATTGGCTACTCCGGCTATGCTATCAACCAAGTTTAACCTTGCCAACTCTGCAATATGATTCGTGGAAATACAAACCACTTTCCTGACCGGGGTATCAATCATCACACCATCTTCAAAACCAACCGGTAAACTCTTTCCTTGAGGAAGAATAACATACCTTGCAAAAACTTTTGAGTAATCTTTCCAGTCTCTTACTGTGGCAACCTTAAACCCACAGTAATAATCAACCGTAAACCCTCTTGCGTAATTTATCGGCAGTGTCGCCTCCCTTGCCGGTGCAGATATTTTTTTTTGTGATGTATCGCTTCTTCTCTTACATGAATTAAAATTACACCCCAGCCAAATCAACAAACAAATTGCTGTAAGATGCAATCCGCAAACCGCCAATTGTTTTTTACTCATGATTGAAACCAAAATCGCCTGAAATAATTCCTGCAGTAAAAGTATGATTAGGCTGCGCGTTTCTGTCATAAACAAAAATTACTGATGCCTGAACAAAATCAAGTGCATCGCTCAGGTAAATATCTTCATTAGCGGGGTCAACACCCATCGAATAAAAATTTCTTCCGCTACGTTCGATAAACAACTTAGGGCTGACGGATAAAACCGCGTTCGAACATTTGTAAACATCTTGTGAAATGAAATAGAGATCCTCTCCTTCCTTATCAATACTCAGGCTTCTAGGATGATAACCTGTTGACAAAAAATAATTTTCGAGCAAGGCAAAATTCTTATCAAAGCATTTCAATGAAGCATTAGTAGAAAGAATAGTGTCCTCATCCACGGCAATCCAGATGTGATTGTTCTTGTCTTTCACTATTCCACCTGCATCCCCGTTAAATTCAACTTTATCTATGTAAGTATTCGTAGCGACATTTATTTTCAACAGCGCACCTTTCGAAGAGGAGTTAGCAATAATTCTTTTCCCCTCCGCAAAAACAAATTCATCCACCTGTATTAAATGTTCTGTGTATTGAGGAACAGGGATTTGAGTAACCAAAACCCCGATACGGTAGTTGATTACATGGATTTTGTTTCCATAAATCTCGCTCACATAGGCAATACTGTCGTTAACTGGCAAAACATACCTCGGTGACGCACCGGGAATACTTATACTTCCAAGATTCTGAAAAGAAGGAATTTTCACTAATTGAATCTTCTGGGAATTATTAACCACAATCATCCCTATAGAGTCTTTCACATACATGCTTTGCACCACATCCCCCAGAGAAAAGCCGTTAGCCAAAGAGAAAAGATTGTTGGTCACCTGTTTGGAATTCGGGTCGTAGAAAGAAATTTCTCCATTACCGAAATTGAAGTTCCCTTCGTTAGATATATAAACGCCTTTTGAAGAAGGAATACTATTTCCTTTTTCCTTCCCGCAGGAGAAAAGAAACGTAATGACTACTATAAAAGAGAAACATCTCATGAGTTGAATTTAAAACGGATAGTTCCTTCAAAATTTCTACCTGGCATAGGGCGTTGGGCTACATTTTGATATTGTTTGTCCGTAACGTTATTCACCCTAAACGAAAAGCCTACTTCATAATTCTTAATATCAAAATCTTTTCCGGCTTCCATATCCAGTAAATAATAACCTTTAAGGCTTTGCGAATTATCGGTAGTAATAAACACAGCATCATTATAGGTGTTAACTGCACTGATAAAAAACTTCCGATAAGCCAACTTTAACCTTGCGCTGGCAACATGCAAGGGCACATAAATCAACTGCTTCCCTTTCGACCGGTCGTAAGGATTTAGCGCATCAAGGTTAGTTGCCCGGGTATATGTATAACTTAATCTTGCATCGAAATCAAAATCCCGTGTATAGTATATGGCTGTAGCGGTAATTTCAGCGCCCCTGCTTAAAACACGTTTTACGTTTTGTGGTTCCCAATAGCTTCCGTTATTCAGCCATTGAATCCAATCGGTAACATATTTGCAGAAACCGTAAACCCGGAAAGAGAAATACATACTATAATCGTATCGGACTCCGGCTTCACCTTCCCAGTTCTTCTCCGTTTTCAAATTCGAGTTGCCTCCGGGTGACCAATACAAATCGTTAAGAGTTGGAAATCTAAAGTTACGTGCTGCTATAGCGCTAACAGTCAGATAATTACTTCCGAAACTGTTATGATAATTTACAGAAACAGATGGAGAAAATGGTGAAAAGTTCTTATCAAAAATATGTTCCCGAAAATTCAACTGAACAGAAATTCCTTTCAGCGGCTGATATTTTACCCCCGCAGACAGTTTACCGATATGTCTATACTTTGAATTTACATACGAAGGCACAACTGCTCTCTCAAAATCATAGCCAACTTCTACAGGAATCGAAATGTTTTTCGAGACTGCATAAGACAGTTTCAGATTATTTCTGAAAGCCTGCATGGTTGACCGAGCATCCAAAAAAATATCAGGGTTAGCATATTCAATTACATCATGGAAAAAACCTGAAGTAAATTCAGCTTTCAGGCTGTCAAATACTCCATTCCAGGTAACCATGCTTCGTAAAGAATAGTCACTCTGAGTTTCCCTACTTTCTGTTTTGCTCATCACCGGTGGAATCAATCTTTGTGCATCACTGAGCCATAAATTAAATCGTAACGAGTTATATTCATTTATTTTCACACCGAATTGTTGCATGAAATTAAGCAACTGAATCTTACTATTAGTCAGCTTTTCCCGGGGATTACCGGGTTTATTGGTGTTCATAAAAGTGTAATCATTATCCGAGCTCATATAACTCACCCTCGTTGCTCCGAATAGCTTTTTACTGGCGAATTGCAGATTGCCGTACGAACGGAAAGTATTAAAACTACCGTAAGTAAGATAAGCCTTTGCAGATAGGGTAGAGTCGAATGAATTATCATTCACCAAATCCAATTCACCTCCCACATTTCCGTTTTGGGCAACTCCTCTTGCATGCAAAATATCCAGCATTCCAAAAGTAAAAAGTGAAATATCTGCCTGTCCTAATGCCGGAGAATTGAGTTTCACACCATTCCAAAGCACATCAGTTTGTGCTGCGCTCATTCCGCGAAATGAAACAGAAGACAACTGGCCATAACCGTAATTCCTGATGAAGATTCCGGTGTTTTCCTTCAAAACTTCATTCAGGTTTCTTGACGGTGTTATGGGACTGTAAGTAATCCGTTTAACTGCTGAAGCCGAACTAGCCACTTTCTCAACTTCTGGAAGGCGATGCAGTGAATCCGTATGAAATTGCGCGTTTGAAAAACAAAAACAAACAAGAGCAAGAAAAATTGCAGAAACCGATTTCATTGAATAACAAGTTTGGCAACCACGTTTCCAACATAGACAAAATAAATCCCGGGAGTCCAATTTGTATCTGACAATTGACAATTCGCAGTAGACAACTCTCTTTTGAAAACTTCCTCACCCGCACAATCATAAACCCTACAAAAATTTCCAATTAAACTTTCATCAACTTGTAATCTGCAACCTGCAACCTGCAAACACGGATTCGGATAAATACGAAACCCGAAATCCGGTATTTGCAACTCTTCAACGTCATTTATACCCACAGCATGAATAACTCCCACTGCATCCAAATCAAATCCACCAGATGGAAAAGGAGTCGGATAAGGGTCGTTTATTTTGTGATTAAATTGGTCGTATGTCGCATATAGATTCCCAATAGAACCAACTACATCTACTATACGAATGTGCGTAATATGGTTTACGTCTAATCCGGGTTCGTTTTTCAATTCTTCCAAATCAAAAGGAGTCCCGAAACCGGAAACATACTTTCCTGCGAGATTATTTACCAACGAACAATCCACACCAGTCATCGGAATTTGCAAAGTATCCTGAATGTTGGATGTTGCGGCAAACCGAAAAAAATTATTTCCATTACTGCTTACTTCAACAAAAGCAAATTCAAGAAATGCCAAAGGGGTACTTGTATAAAATCCGTTCTCAAAAACAACAAAATCAAAACCAGGGCCGTTATAAATAGGATTTTGAAAAGTAAGTGTTGCATTTCCTCCGTCACCGAGGCTAACAACCCCATTCAATCCAGCCTTTCCTGTTGGACTGGTTGAATCTCCTAAAGTTACGTAACCTGAATCGGGGCGGGCAATATCCATATATCCACGCTGAACAAAACAACCGGTAGCCCACTCAACAAAAATGGATGAGTCTTTTGAAATGGCTGTACTTCCCGGCAAGCCTGCTGCCGGAGCAAACTGCGCGACCGCTGAAGAAATTGTTTGCAACGTAAGGAAAATGGAAACAACGTATTTCAATAAAAATTTCATTGATATTGATTACTGCTTGACCAATCTCCCTTCAACAATTTTGCTACCAGAAATAATCCTCAAAAAATAAATTCCCGGGAGGAAATTAACTGTTGACAGACGGGAGTTGGGCGTTAAAATGTATTGGCAGGTAATAACTTTTCCTGTAACATCACTAACCAAAAGCTCACTTCCGATAAAATTCTCCGGCAGTTTCAATCTTACAAAATCACCCGAAACAGGATTTGGGAAAACATTTATCTCCGCCTCAACTAAATCGTCAAAACCCGTAATTCCGGTAACATTGATAATTACACGGGCTGTATCACAAGAATTTGTTGCATCGCAAACTTTATAAACCAAAGTATCAGTGGCAACTAATCCAATAGCCGGGGTGTACCAAATCTGATTGTTTATTACGGTGTCAGATGCCCCCGGAATTAACGGTGAGCCTATGAGTTCGATTGTAAGCGTAGCAAAGGTAGTATCAAAGTCGTTAGCAAGCACATTGATTAATGTGTCGTTCAGATAATTTGTAATCACATAATCGTCATTGGCGACCGGAGGAGCATTTACAATGTTGCTTGCTGTAAAGTTATCAAGCGCAAAATAAGCAGGTGTGTTCATACCGAAAGTTCCTGTATCAGAGGACTGAAGCTGAAAAAAGATGCTGTCCACATTACCAAGCGGGCGCAAATCAACCCACTGCCATTCGCGGACAATGTAATCCTGAGCACTATCTGCAGAGCGGAAATCAGCGAGGTAAAATTCTACCGAATTGACCGTTACAGTTCCATTGCTCCATCCTTTTGCAGTCAGTTTGAACCAATCGGGGTCAGTACCCGTTGAACCACCGAACTTCTTAGCAAACATGTCGCCATCGCGCATACTTAAGTAAGCGTAAGTAGCATTAGTTACATAAAATCCTTCAACTACTTTACCGTGTGAATTACCTGCGAGAAGAATTTTTGCGTTGCCATATTCGTTGGCAACAGTGTAATTACTTGAACCGTAAAAACCCGAAGCAGTAATTGCACTGTATTGGTTTCCATATCCGGCTGTGGTGCTGTCTTTCTTGTTCGAATAAGTAAACCCGCTCCAGGAAAAAAACGAAGTATTATAGTCGTTTACAAAATAAGCATTGCCGCTTGCAAATCCTCCGCTTAAATCAGAGCCATCCCAAAAGGTATCGGCTGCAAGGGTAAGATTTTCAAAATCGGAGATGGTTTGAGAAAAGAGAAAACTTGCGCTCAAAAGAGCACAGAAAAACAGGTTGAATTTTTTCATTTTTGAAAAATTTTAAATGGTTAAAAAATTCGCCCCGAAAATGAAGATGAAAAAAAGAAACCGTGCACTGTTTCAGTCCTCCGCCTTTCTTCCCGAAAGCTTTGAAAATTGTTTTGTAAAGGCAGGTCTTCTGACTTATTCCTCCTGTTGATGTCTTCCCGTTCTTATAGCTACCAGAACAGTGACAAAAGATTTCAACAGAATTTGAAGGAACTTACAGCAGCGGGAACTGTCCCTGAATTTCACAGGGTTCCCTTTTAAGGCTTCCGCACAATTTACGGGTTAACCACCTTTAGCGGTGCAAAGGAAATTATTTTATTTTCAAACCCGCAAGATGTCTGAAAATATTTTTTGAACATTGCGTTTTATAGTCATGAAAAAGCTGTTGTTTGTTTCTATTGTGTTGATGTTCACCACTTCATGTCAGAAATGCTATCAGTGCAAACAATATTGTGCGTACTGTATTTCAACGGGAACTCCAGGGGTGGTCTTTAAAAGTTGCGCTTCGGCCGAAGCATTTCATTACCGGATTGATTCTATCAGGACTGCCTTTCAGAATAACGGATATACATGCTCTATGCTTGATAATGACAAGAGGGTATGTGACGGGAAAAATAAGGTAAACGATGCCATAAACTATTATATCCGCGAAGATTACTACTGCAATCCCGAATAAAAAAGCTCTGACTTTTAGTGTTTACTTCTCTTTTAAGGCTGCGAACTTACTTCCAGTCCACTTGCTCATCATCCGTAATAGATGGATTTGAAGTAGTTGGAGTAGATTCTTTTTGAGGCTGCTCAACAGCGGTTTTTTCCGCTGAATCAGAGGTAGAGGAATTGGACTTATTTGACGAAAAGTTATCGGAGAACGGCTTTACAGTACGCTCGGCATCATAATCGAAATCGGGAAGCAACTCTGTTTTAATGTAGCCCACCGACTCTGTGAGCGCTTCGAGGAATTTATTGAAGTCTTCCTTGTATAGAAATATTTTATGGCTGTCGTATCCATCACCTTCGAAGCGTTTTTTACTTTCCGTGATAGTTAAGAAAAAATCTCCCTGCTTGGTACTGCGCACATCAAAAAAGTATGTTCTGCGTTTGCCGGCTTTCAACTTTTTGCTGAAGTATCCCGTGTACTTTCCTTCGTTGGTGTTTTCCACAATTTATGCTTTTTGTATTTGTAATCGGGTTTGAGTTAATGGTTAGCTAAGATATATTTTTCTTTTACAAAGTTTATAAATGAACAATGGCTAAAAAAGATATCAGCTTTTGTACTCCGATCAAATACAAACAATCTGTGCAATCATTCCATTACCGAAAAACGTATAGGTAGAGTATGCTTCTCATCAGACAATAAAAGAAAGTAAGTTCCCGCAGGCAAACCATTTCTCTCCATTAACACCGAATTCTCTCCCTTTCTTGCTTCTGCCTTCCTTGAAGTAATAGTCTTCCCGGTAATATCTGTAACAGTTATAGTAAAAGTTGTA
Organism: uncultured Chitinophaga sp.; assembly: GCA_964631835.1. Taxonomy (GTDB): domain Bacteria; phylum Bacteroidota; class Bacteroidia; order Chitinophagales; family LD1; genus Bog-950. Next base: position 3,972 of record CAZWAD010000040.1, on the reverse strand, counting down.
TTTTTCTCAGAAACAAAAGTAAGATGACCGTTTGAGGTCAACGGGTTGGGAGCCAATTCAACCGAAGAAAAATCAGCAGCCACATCATTTATTCCCGATGGGCATGTTGCTGAAGGCGACTGGCTTGGAGCACTCGCTGCGGTATCGGCATTTACGCAAACTCCTGCTGGCGCTTTAACACGAACAATCATTCTTATAGGCGTCTGATTCACCAAACTTGGTCCAACCGGAACTGCTGTTGGAGTCCCCTGAATCCATGCGTTAAGTGTTAAAGCAAGTTTGTACTGTCCTGTAGGATCGCTGGTCGTTCCTGAAATCTTTATACAGCCTGATTCATCAGCAACAAACAAGTTGTTTGGGTTATTTGTAGCCCAGCATAAACCGCAGGGAAGGCTGTCAATCTTTACAAATTGCACGCTATCTACAACTACTGTTCCCACTCCAGGAAATGTAAATGAGGAATACATTGTAAACTGAATGGAATGGCTATAGGCAATTCCCTGCTCTGCACAGGGCGCACTCGAGGGTTCTTCAAAACCTCCGCCAATAAACTGACCAGAAGGAATACAGGCGGAAGAACCTGAATTACCGCATGGTTGTGCTACTAACGAGCTGATGAAAAGTGATGAAACAAAATAAAGCGTAAAAGTTACTTTTTTCATGTGTTTATATTTTGGGTAAAACAAAAAAGTCCTCCCTAAACAGGGAAGACTTTCTTGTTAAAGTTTTCAACAGGAATATTATTCGGAAATTACAATTCGCTTCGTAACCAGGTTCTTGCCGTCAGAAATAGAGTAGAAATAAACTCCTGTCGGAAGGCTGCCTCTTTCTATAAGTGAAGTATTCTCACCGGTTCTTACGTCCATGGCTTTGCGGTAAACTTCACTGCCGATAGAGTTTGTAAGCCTTTCGGTCATTACACCGGAATTGTTTGAGAAGAAAGAAACCACGGCCTTGTTATTAAACGGATTCGGAACAATATTCAACGAAGTTTGAATACTTCCCATGTCGGTAATATCATTACCACAAACGGCAGACGCGCTGTATCCCGCAGGCTTAGTAAACGGAACAGTTTGTGTGGAATCGAGAGCAACTTCAGCATCGCCATTATTAATTACGCGAACAATATATTTAAGGTTAGCAGCTTCAGCATCTGTTGTTATCGGGAAACCCAAACCTACATCAACCTTTACAATAATTTTCAGTTTGTACTGACCGGGATCAGAACAAGGCGTACCGTTAACTTTTATACAACCTTCACCGGGCTGACCACCAGGGCAGGATCCGTTGCCAACACCGTTACAGTAGGTATTATCGGCTCTGTCGGTTGCCCAACATAAGCCGGTAGGAAGATTACCTATAGAGTCAATAATTAAATAGTTTACGGTTACAAGATTTCCGGCAACACGAGCGGTGTCAAAATTACGAAACTGGATAACTGTGGTTGATACCACTCCGTTCACCACTGGTGGAAGGCTGTCAGAATTAGGACTCAATCCCGGACGTGTCATCGTTCCGGATGGAGTGCATTGAGAAGGACCTGAGGGATTTCCAAAGTGTCCGCAATACTGCGAATGCGCCCCGAGAAACATGACGCCTGAAGTGAGAAGAGTAAAAAGTACTTTTTTCATGTGCTTGTCGTTTTTTTTGTTTATGAATGCTACAAATGTAGAAATTTGAATTATTTCTTCTGAAAATTTATTCACATATTTTTTTCTCTCATAGTTATTGAACCGCCACTCTGGTATTCACCCTACCGGTTTCTGTTTCAATGCTTATTAGATACATACCCTTTCCCGCATCGCTCAGATTGATGAATTCTGTAAACGTACCTGTAAAGTTTTCAAGTCTGCGTTTCCATACTTGCTGGCCCATAGTGTTCTGAACCAAAACGCTGATATTATTCTCCTCAGCGCTCTCAAACTTCAAGGTAAATGCTCCGATGTTAGGATTGGGAAATACATTCAACCCATATATCGAGTTATTGGTTATGTCTCTCAAGCCCGAAACAATGGAATCAGGAGCTGAAACACTGCGGCAGGAAGGAAACGCTGTATTGTAAAGCACAGCCTGGTACTCGCCATTGCCCGGAGGGGTGAGGAATTTGCCTGTTTCACCGGGAAGCAGGGCACCATTATAATACCACTCAGCGGTAAAGCCAGTGGCCGGAAAAGGCGAAATAAACAACTGAGTACCGTTGAACAGAATGGCGATGTTGGCAGCAGGCGACTGCATCTTCGTTATGGTTTTCCAATTCGATTCACTCTGGCAACCCGAGAGAAGGTTGGTAACTTTAACCTTGTAATTTCCTGCCTGGTCGGTAAAAAAGAAAGAGTCTGTTGCCGTTGTCAGGAAAACAGTATCGCGGTACCATTCAAAGCTGTAACCGTTATATGTATTATCCACCGAAATGCGAATGGAGTCGCGCTGGCAAAAAGTATCCTGACTAGCCATCACAGTTGGAAAAGCCGGATACGGGTTTACAATTACGTTCAGCGTTTCGGTTACTACAGTCCCCGGAACGGTATCAATAACAAGCGCACCTGTAGAGTTGTTCTGATTAGGGAACAGAGCCTGGTTGCCAAGTACAACATTAATATCATAATTATCCATTAAATCATCAGGTGATGCAAAAATGGGAATCAGCCCGCAGTTATCATCGTCCCACACCTCCATGTGCACCGTAGTTGTTCCTTCCGGAATTTCTTGATTAATATTTGTAAAGGAAGGGCTTGTTGTAGATGGTGCTGTATTACTGCAGGAATGACTTTGATACCCCAGCACCGGGATGCGCAGATAAGGTTCCGGAGCCTGAACCGCACTGGCTTCGTTTATATCCGGGTACCATCCACCGGTAAGCTGCATGTTTACGCTCTTAATCCGATACTTGTAAAAAACCGTTGTGAGTGTTACCGGAAATGTATCAGCCTTTGTTTGCGACACATTGCGGAAAGTAAACACCCCGGGTGTTTTGGCTTGTGACGGCTGACCGGCAATATTCCAGAAGTAACGGGTCATGTTAGGAGCTGGCGCTGTAAAGACAGCATTCAGGTCAACCGTTATTGAGTCGCAGGCTGAAAAGCCATTGTTACCAAACGTAAACGATGCCACACCTCCCGAAGTATCGGGAAGTACAAGCAGTGTATCAAAATACTGCTGTACTACATCATCCTGATTTACATTACCAATAGGAGTGCCTATAGCCGTTACATCGGCAAGAAGATAAACCGCCACAGAATAAAGCCCGGGAACCAGAGGTGTACCGCAAAAATGAGCACAGCCTATGGAGTCGCCATTTTGAACATTAAAATGACCGTTGTTTGAGATGGTCCAGTTAATTCCTCCTGGCAAGCCGCTTACACCTGTTACATCAATCTCACGGAGTTGCACCTGGCTGCACTGACATTGCGCCAGCACCGTGGGGTTGGTAAGCGTCTTCGGCATGTAAAAATTGATAATCTTATCGTAGGGGTGATTGGCATACGCTGTATCAAGGCGGTTGCAGAGGCCTCCGGTGGGCGGGCAGTTAACAAATGCAGGAGTGCAAATTGAACATTGCGCGCTTGCCTGCAAAAAGCCCGTAAATATAATGCCAAGAAGAAGAGTAAATTTTTTCATGAACTATGTCTTTTCGTTGAAGGCGTCAAATATATAGATATAAAGATAACACGAAAGGTTGGACAGAAACGTGCTATTAACAGTTTTATGACAAAACTGTGACAATCTGACGTGCATATTTCTCCTATCTGTGCAATATCAGCCTTTTCCCTGTGGTATATCCCTGCTTATCAGTAACCCTTACAAAATAAACTCCGCTGCTTAAGGCAGAGGTTTCAAGTTTAAGGTTTAAAGTTTCAAGTTGAACAGCCAAAGTTCTGCCGGTTACATCACAAACAGTAACTGTGCCACCGGTGAAAGTTTTGTCCATCTCTAAAGTTACGTTGTTGCTGGCAGGGTTCGGGTAAATGCGAA
>CAZWAD010000039.1:0-24220 GCA_964631835.1 uncultured Chitinophaga sp. | reverse complement strand
TTATCTAATGTAATTACCCTTTAGATTAAAATGCAAGTCTAAAGGTTAGCGGCAACCTTTGACAGCGACAGGATAGTCGCAACCTTACGACATTGACTGACTAAATAAAAGACTAAGACATACTTGATAACTTCAAACAAAATATTCCGAGGTGTTTTAATGGCTGGGGTGGGACTGTTTACTTACTATCAGTTTATTAAACGGGTTGACCATGAGTTTGCCTTCGACTTCATTCCGCTTGGCATCGTTTCGTTTATTGCAATCATCGTTTTCGTTTGGACAATTTTTCTGGACAGGAAAGAATATTCAAAAAGTAAGAGTAAAGCGGACTTCTTGCCGACAATTATCGGCACGACAATTTTGTTGGGGTTGTTCACGACATTTTACATTCTTGACTTGCGCGACAAATCACCGAGTAGGTTGTATTGTGTGACAAAGATTGTTGACTTCAATGGTGCTGCAATTGACTTCAGAGAAGACGGAACATACAAACTAACAAGTTGGTGCTTGGGTGCGAACTATTATCGTGGCACTTACACTTTGCAAGACAGTGTAATTACTTTGGACAAATCGGAAATCGAAAAAATAATAGAGAGTAATAGACTCCTTATAAGACAAGAAGTCGGTCAAAAATCTGTTTATCAAATTAACAAGGACGGGCAAGTGATAGAACGAGCAATTGACTTTGTTGTAAGGTGAAAAGGCAGCCGCTAACAGCGCATTGCCAAAAGCGCGGGTGCAGTGGTTAGTGGTAGCTTTGTTCATTCTTTTTAGTTTAGTGTTGGCGGATAAGTGGGCGCATTTTTAATCGCGCCTTCGGCAATCCGTAAAACGATAGCGGCAAGCATTATGGCTAAGTCATTAAACATTGAGTATTTGAATGATTCATCAAACTGGATTGATGAATCATTGGTTAAAAAGGGCAGACCAAATTACCCTAACGGATTGTTCCCGAATGTTTATACAAACTACTTTAAACTGTATTTTCCTGTTGGATTAGTTACGGATGAAAAGGATGGTCATGTAATTCATTTGACATATAAAGAATTAGCGAATAGAACCGATTTAAACTTTACAAGCAATTTCTCCTATGCGTCTTTGATAAAAAAGTTTGACGGCTTGCCTTCAAATTTTGTAGTTCTTAAAGAAAAAGATGGGATATTTATTTCAAAACTCATTGACCTCCTTGGAGCAGAAACCGAAACGACCTTTGAAGGCTTTGGAGACGATGTTGTGCCTGACGAGTTCCAACCAAGTTGGAGAATTAGTGGTAAGCTTAAACTCCTAACGGACATTTTTAGTAAGCTAAACAAAGACAACTATCATGATTTCAATCATTTTCCTAATTACGTTTATGCGAAAGACAAAAGTTGGTGTATTGCAACCAAGATTTTTCAATCAGGGGTAATAGTAATTGGATGCAATGCAATACTTGCGGGTAAAATTCACAATCAGGATGTAATAGACTTTCAAGAAATAAATTACGAGGACGAGTATTTTGAATTTATTAAAGACTAACAATGCCAGCCGGTAGCGCATTGCCGAAAGCGCGGGGTAAGTAGTTAGTGGTTGCTTCGTTCATTCTTTTTAGTTTAGTGTTTGCGGATAAGCAGGCGCATTTTTAACCGCGCCCTCGGCAATCCGTGAAACGTTACCTGCAACCGTATGACGCGACAGTTTGAGCAATTTAACGGAGTAACAATTAAGACACTGAATGACTGTCCCCTTCGTCTTTCTTCTTCGGACAACAACTTCATCGTTCAATTTTTCACTTCTCATTTCGTTCAGTTTCGGGGGTCAGTAGTTAAGTGTCTAACTGGACTGAGTTTAACTACGGCTGGACAAACACGACCACGCGATTACAATTAACGTGTGGGGTCGTGAGAACATTTCTGTTTTGTTTTACCAATCATTATCTAAGTTTGTTTCATGCTCCGAAAATGGTATGTTGAACTTCCATTATTACTTCTGACTATTGCAGTAGCGATTGCTTTAGTTTGGAGCATTGACTTCACCTTCCCTACGATTTCACCTGTTTCCGTTGAATCACCAACGATAGATTATGTTCAGCCGTTTACACCTGCTGACAGTATCAAGCAAAAATATTTTGATGGTAGAAGCTATTTCAAATCAAACTGTGCAGCTTGTCATAACCCAAAGGCAGACGGAACAGGACCACCGTTATTCGGAGTTAATGAACGTTGGAAAGCTGCGGGTAAATTCAAAGGTAAGACTGGTGAGCAATGGCTTAGACTTTGGATTCGTAATTGGCATGACGTGGTAAATGCCGGTTATCCTTATGCAATTGACATGGCAAACTCACGGTCAAGTGAAATGAATATTTTCCCCAATATACGTGACAAAGATATTGATGACCTTCTTTTTTATGTGAATCAACCTGACGTTGCGGTAACTCTTCCAGCAGTGACAGCTCTTCTTTAAATGCGGCAGCAGTTAACACGGGTAGCAGTTGCACAACCCCTATCTAAGAACCATTTGCAAAACAAAAACCGACCACGCAAGTCGGATTTTGTTTTTATCACAGAAGGATATATGGGTATTGTGATGAGTTGAAAAATAAAAAACAGCGTTTTCTAAGGCTATTTTCGGCTTCTTTTGAAACTTTCATTGCCATCGGAATTACTTTTACTGTTTTGGGTTTAAACTTCATCAGCTTTTTGAGGTTGTAAGCAATGGCTGCACAGAGCATAAACTTGTTGGCTCACTTTATTCCCCTTGTCCATATTCTGCGCATGCCCGTAAAGTTGATGAGCGTGCCTAAAACCGGCTCTACGGTTGAACTCCGAAGTTTCTTCATACACTCTGTGCGCTCTGGGTGAAGTGTATTTCCCCGGTAACTTCTCAGCAAGCTTTACTTCCTCTTGCTAAATTCTTTCAAATCGCTGATAATGCGATTGGCGATATTGTTGGCAGTGGTTTCAGAATTGCTTTCGGAGTAAATACGGATAACAGGCTCGGTGTTTGACCTGCGCAGGTGAACCCAGTCGGGGTTGAAATCAATTCTCAGCCCGTCCGTTTCATTCAAATCGTACTTTTTGTATTTCTCGGCAAGCACTTCAAACATCATATCCATATTCACTGTGGCGTCCAGCTCAATTTTCTTTTTGGCAATATAATAGTCGGGGTACTTGGAGCGAAGCATTGAAATGCTTTTGCCGGACTTTGCCAGGTGGGTTAAGAACAAAGCAATTCCAACAAGAGCATCGCGCCCGTAATGCAGTTCAGGATAAATGATTCCACCGTTGCCTTCGCCACCGATTACCGCCTTTACCTCCTTCATTTTCTCCACTACGTTTACTTCGCCCACTGCCGAAGCAAAATATTCTCCGCCCAGTTTCTTTGTTACATCGCCCAATGCACGGGTAGAAGAAAGATTGGAAACCGTGTTTCCTTTCTTTTTGCCCAATACATAATCGGCAACAGCCACCAGCGTATATTCTTCACCGAACATTTCACCGTCTTCACAAACAAGCGCGAGGCGGTCAACATCGGGGTCAACAGCAATACCTAAATCCGCCTTGCTCTTTTTTACTTTGAGTGATAGTTCATTAAGGTTTTCGGGAAGAGGTTCGGGGTTGTGCTGAAAATGTCCGGTAGGCTCACAATTCAGCTCAATGATGTTTTCAACTCCTAATGCACTCAGCAATCTGGGAACCGCAATTCCACCGCTTGAGTTCACCGCATCAACAACAATTTTAAATTTCTTTGCTTTAATGGCTTCGGCATCCACTAATTTCAGTTTGAGAATTTCGCTGATGTGAAAATCGAGATAGGTATTATTAACCGAATAAGAACCAAGACCATTTATATCAGAAAACTTAGCGGTTCCTTCTTCAGCAAGTTTCAGAATCTCTTCACCGGCTTTGGCCGAAATAAACTCGCCTTTGGAGTTCAGCAGTTTGAGCGCATTCCATTGTTTAGGGTTGTGCGAAGCCGTAATAATGATTCCCCCTCCGGCTTTTTCCGCCTCCACCGCCATTTCAACAGTGGGGGTGGTTGAAAGCCCGAGGTCAACCACATGTATTCCAATAGATTGCAATGAGCCGGCCACAATATTTTTCACCATTTCGCCACTTATGCGGGCATCCCTACCTATAACAATCTTGTTATTCTTTTCCTTTTTTTTCACCCACTCACCAAATGCAAGGGTAAATTTCATGACATCAGCCGGTGTGAAATTGCTTCCGGTTTCACCTCCTATTGTTCCGCGAATTCCTGATATTGATTTTATTAAAGGCAACTTGAGTATGTTTTTATTTTTGGGGAGCGCAAATGTATCAATTCCCGATTTTCAGAAAAGAGCAGTCTCTGCTCATTTTATACACAGCATAAGATGACAGAAAAAAACTGGTTCGAGGAGTGGTTTAACTCGCCTTATTACCATATACTTTATGAAAACCGCAGTGAAACAGAAGCTGAGAACTTCATCAAAAAGATTTCCACATTTCTTCAGATTAAGAAAGAAGAAAAGATTCTGGATGCTGCTTGCGGCAAAGGACGACATGCTCGAACGCTTGCTAGTCTCGGTTTTGATGTAACGGGTGTTGATTTGTCTAAAAATAATATTGCTTATGCCAGGCAATTTGAGAATGAGCGTCTCCGGTTTGCAGTACATGACATTCGTGAACTTTACCGGGAGAAAGGATTTCATTTTGTATTCAACCTATTCAGCAGTTTTGGTTATTGTGATGATGACGCTGAAGACTACCGGATTATGCTGGCCTTTGCAGGGAATTTATGTACTGGTGGAAGGCTTATTCTCGATTACATCAACACCGAATGGGCGGTGAAAAACATAAAACCAAGGGAAATTATTCAGCGGGGGGACATTCAGTTTCATATTCAAAAGCGCATCGAAAATGGATTTATCAGGAAGAAGATAGAATTTTTGGCCGGTGGGGAAAATCATAATTTTGAAGAGCAGTTGAAAATCATAAACCTGTTCAAGTTTGAAAAAATGCTGAGAGAAGCCGGACTGAAATTGAAGAATGTTTTTGGCGATTATGATTTGAATAAATTTAATCCGGCTGATTCACCCCGGCTGATTTTGATTGCCCAAAAGGAATAATGGAATCACTTCTTCAACAAGACTTAAAGCTGTTTTATTTTATCAATCACGGGTTGTCGAATCCGTTTTTTGATATAGTATGCCCGGTGCTGCGGAGCAAGCTTTTTCTAGCTGCCTGCTACCTCATATTTATCTATACCAGCTATAAAAAATTTCCCGGTCATTTCTTTAAGATTGCTGCGTTCGGGGTGTGTACTTTTCTGCTTACCGACCAGGTGTCAGCTCATATTATCAAACAAATATTTCAGCGGGTGCGCCCATGCAATAACCACCAGATTATGGCAAGGCTTGTAATTGAACACTGCGGCAGCGGGTTTAGTTTTGTGTCAGCTCACGCAGCAAACAGTTTCGGTATAGCAGCTTTTCTAGCGCTTGTTTTCAGAAACAGGACTGCTGTTTTAATACTTACTGTATGGGCAATACTAGTCGCTTTTGCGCAAGTGTATGTGGGCGTGCATTATCCGGGCGATGTTATAGCCGGAGGTATTCTGGGAATAACAACTGGCTTAATTACTGGCGTAATACTTAAAACTAATTTTGACATTCGTTCTCTTTCAGCCTAAATGCTAATTGCTAACTACTAAACATTTTTTTATATGGAATTCATTAAGGTAAATCCGCAAATTGAAAAGTTTATTGCTCTTATTGAGTTGAACCGTCCCAAAGAACTGAATGCGCTCAACCGTCAATTAATGATAGAGGTTCGCGATACACTACACGAGTTGGATGAAAATGATAATGTGCGCGTGATTATCCTTACAGGTGGAGAAAAAGTTTTCGCAGCCGGAGCCGACATCAAGCAGATGGCAGATGCTACCGCAATCGACATGGTAAACCTCGACCAGTTCAACACCTGGGACCAAATTAAAAAAACCAAGAAGCCGATTATTGCTGCAGTGAGCGGATTTGCGTTGGGAGGTGGCTGCGAACTGGCAATGACCTGCGATATGATAGTGGCAAGCGAAACGGCAAAATTCGGACAGCCGGAAATAAAGATAGGCACCATGCCCGGAGCGGGAGGTACACAGCGACTTACACGCACGGTAGGAAAAGTTACGGCTATGGAGTTAGTACTTACGGGTAAGTTTATTTCTGCCGATGAAGCGCTAAACCGTGGACTTATAAATAAAGTAGTACCGGTGGAGTTGCTGCTTATTGAAACGTTAAAGCTGGCGCGCGAAATTGCGAAGCAATCACCGGTGGCGGTTAAGCTGGCAAAAGAAGCTGTGAACAATGCGTTTAATTCCACCCTAGATGAGGGATTGCTGTTTGAGCGGAAGAATTTCTATCTCACGTTTGCTTCAGAAGACCAGAAGGAAGGAATGGCGGCTTTTGTGGAGAAGAGAAACCCCGATTTTAAAGGGAAGTAAGTTTAATCACATAGGATGATAAACACTTTCAGCCTTCTTTAAAACATCTTCTTTTTTTAAACTTAGTTCACGCATTTGTTGCTGAGTAAACATGTCCATCTGGTCGTTGTAATGTTTGCTGGAAGGATTAAGCGAATTGCCGAGAGGTTGCAATGCCTGTAACTTTTCCAAACCATTTTTGCCGAACACCCCAAACATGGTGTAAGTATCACCATGTTTTGATTTAAAAGCGAAGCGCTCTTTCATACGTTCCGGGTAGCAAGGACTGAGTGCATCGGGGAAACCACGAAGAGGCAAGTCTTTACTGCCGCGGATTAAGCGGTTGATTTTCCCCCAGTTAACATTAACGGTTCCAAAGTGGTTACGAAGCGTATCACAAACTTCGCGCAGGGTGTTTACCCATTCTTCTTCAGAAATATTGAAGCCGAGTACAAATTCCGCATCGTCAAAGTGGTGCTTTTTGAAGATGGGCTGAATGGTTAACCCAAATAGAGTTGGTGCTGCTTCATTTATATCTGCAACCCGATTCCATGTTTTTAGAATTTGAATGGCTTCTTTTAAATCAGGGTATTTGCTTTCATCAAGTTCAAAGAGAGGTCTGACGGATTCAGCAAAGGCACCGGTGTTCGCGATGGTGATATCGAATTTCAAATCACGGATATCTTTTAAAGTAAATTTCGGTTTGGCTGAAATCAACTCTACAAAACGAATTGCACGGTTGTTATCACCGGGGCGGAGGTCCATGAGTTTGCGCGGGGCATGGCAGTAGCCGTTTTCGCTGCATTCGGTGGCTGATGCATGGAATGGAGTATTGTTTGTATTAAAAACATATCCGCATGAAGGGTTAAGAGTAAGGGGCATGCTGTCAATAGGGATGAGTTCGGTCCAGAGGGTTTTAGAGGTATTGCCAGGGACGATGCCCCGCCAGTCGTACAAGGTGTCGCGCTCGGGCATCATGCCGTGGTGGATGTAGAAGATGTTATCATCTTTATCGGCATAAACGATATTGAAGAGAGTGATAGAATGAACGCGTATGGCTTCGCGGAATTCGGAGAAATTGCTTGCCTTGTTCATGCGGTAAAGTTGCTCACCGGTGCGGACGGTTTGGTTTGCCGGGAAACGAATAGAGTAAAAATTGCTGCTCTTTCCCGATTTATAAGTGGCCCCGTACTTACTCCAGTAAGTCATTTTTTTTACCGGTAAAACAAATTTTCCTTTTTTGCTAATATTTACTTTAAGCCACACCGGGCGTTTTTCTAATTTCAACCAGTTGCCGTCAAATTCGTATTCAAGTTTTTTTTGGGGGTTCATGTTCAACTTAAAGACATCTACTTTATCAAAAGTATTCCATGTCATTCCCCATCCGAGATGAGGGTTAACGCCCATAGCAAGAGAAGTGCTTCCCTGAAACATACAGCCTTCAATATTCAGCCCCTCCTCACTGTGGAGGTGGGCTTCGTAAAAAGAAAACTGCCCGTCCATTTGCAGATGGGGGTTGATGCAGAGTATGGTTTTACCGTCAACTGTTTTGGAACTATTGAGCGCAAAAGCATTAGAGCCGACAGAAGGAGTAATATGTTTCGGAAATTCAATACTTATGTTGTCATATTTTCCACCAACGGCATCGCCCACGTTATTCTGCACCCAGGAAAGAGCTGACATAATGGCGACATAAGCCACTTCAATGTCGCGGGAAGTAACGGGGAAAGCTTTTTTGATTTTTACCTCATCAGGATGAGCCTTTGCATAGGCATTGATACCCTGTACGAAACCATCAAGGTAGTTTTTGAATTCTGGAGAAAGAGCTTTATCAAAATTTTCGTTAACGAGTTCACGAGCGCCAATTGAATGGACGAAGAAATCGTATTCTGCGCCTTTGATGCCGCTTTTGCGACCCATAAAACCTTTAGCGGCATAGATTAAGTCCTGAGATATGTGGAAGGCATCTTCGGCATTAGCCCATGCGAGACCATAGGCTACTTCTGCATCGGTTTTGCCAAATATATGGGGAATGCCGAAGCTATCACGTACAATAGTGACATTTTGGGGATTGACAAGGGGAAAAAACTGTTGGGCAGAAAGGCTGAAGGAAAGGAGTATCGCGAGGGTGAAGAGAAAAGCTAAAAATAAAGATTTCATACGAGCATAAAATTTAAAGAGCCCAAATGTAAATGATTATAGTTAGGTAATATTCGAAACGAATAAGGTCAGGAAAGTATTTTTAGTAAAATTCCCCTAGCAGATGGGGTTGCATCTTTCAACCCTCTGCAGTTAGGGAGCGCAAAATATTTCAAACTAAATTTCTGAGTCCTGTTCACAACCCATAAAAAAACCCACACAGATGCTGACGTTAAGTTGCACTTAAGGTCAGGATTTGGGCTTAGTAACATCGCTGTAATTCGCTGTTAACTTGTTTTTTGGACGAAGACCTCCGATTGCTCGGAAATTGCGACCCGCCATTAACGTTACAACTTAAACCCGGTTCTGTAATAAATATCCAACTAACGCATCGGTCTGTGTGGGCGTATCTTAATTAATTCGGAATACATTATGCTGGATTCAGAATTAAGAAATTCAAAGAACTGAAGTGAAAGTAACAAGCCGCGAAACAAAACACAAGTGAAACCTGATTTTTATTTTTCACACCGTATGTTATATTACTTGCAGTTTACACAGTGTTGGTACCCTCAACGACTAGTTCTGTATTTGTCTTTGAATCGCGTGGCAAGAGATATTATAATGCCTATATTAAAATTAAAGATTAAGCTGCGGTCGCGCAACGCCCTATTGCTCATAACACGAAAACCGAATTGCGAATTCAACTTTACCCATCTGAAGCCTAAGCGAAGTGTTGCAGCAGGCTCAAAAAGAAAAGATGCACGGTGCTTCCGAACAGCAGCGATGTCTTCATTCATTTCTGAATTGCTGTAGCCGGGTTTGCGGGCATCCATTTTATAAAAAACAAGCGAACCAATTTTTGCGGAAAGAATAAAATCCACTATGTCGTGCGAAACTCCAATTGATGGCTGGTCGTAAATTTTTATGAACTGTGCGTTTACTATGTCTGAAGGAAGGGAGTCGTTGTAGTAAAGCCCGCGTACATGACCAATGCCAGCTACTCCGTAATTTTCAAAAACAACTTTAGTTCGCGCAAGAATAGATTTGAAAGGCTTGTAATATCCCGCCCCCAGTTCATAAAGTCGTCCTCTGTTGCCATAACCTGTTTCATAGCTGCTTGCGCTGCCAGTGGAATTTTTTCCGGGATTGTGAATAGATACATTTGCCAGCAAGCCTACGTTTTTTGTAACTGCGTATGAGCCTTGTGCCTCCACACCCGGCACTATATATTCGCCAAACGAAACAGCACCTGAAATCCGCCCTTCCTTTTTTGCATGAAACAATGGCACATTCTGCTGGTTGGGTGAATAATAGTAATGAACGCAACTGTTTAAAAAGAATAAAGAAAGAGGCAGAAGTGATAAACCTTTCTTCACAGAAGTAAAGTTAGTGTTCTTAATCTTAATGTAATGCTAATGCTTCCGCAAAAACAAACTATCGAGTTAAGAATTTTATTTACTCTGTATTTGTATTTTGCACCTGCCCTGAACAAGCAAATAACAGGTGTTACTCTACCCAGTCGGCAATAAAGATGTTGGTATCGCGGGTTCCTCCGTTGTTGCGGTTGCTGCACCAGGCTAACTTTTTACCATCGTACGAAAACATAGCAAAGGCATCGAAGACTTTGTCGAAAGTAATTTGCTCGAGGCTGGTTCCGTCAATATTCACCATATACAGGTTAAAAGGAATGGATTTGGTTTTATGGTTCGAGCTGAAAATAATTTTCTTACCCGTGTGATCAAAATTCGGAGCCCAGTTGGCAGCGCCCAAACTAGTTATCTGCCTGCGATTGCTGCCATCGGCGTTAGCTATAAACAACTCCATCTTCATGGGCGAAACCAGATGCTTCCGCAGGTTGTCTTTGTATTCCTCTCGTGCTGAATCGGAATCGAAGTGTGAGGCGCGCCAGACAATCTGCGAGCCATCGGGCGAAAAGTTAGCCCCGCCATCGTAACCCAGTTCATTAGTAATCTGTCTTACATCACTGCCGTCTAAGTTCATGGTGTAAAGTTCCAGGTCTCCGCTTCTATCGCTGGTAAAAAGAATTTTATCGCCTTTGGGTGACACTACTGCTTCGGCATCATAGTAACTGTTTTTAGTAAGTTGCTTAACGATGTTGCCTTTCAGGTCTGCAATAAATATTTCATACTCCGGGTAAATAGCCCACAGATACTTTCCGTGTTCGCGCTTGGGTTCAGGTGGACATGAATCGCCAGCCAAATGTGTAGAAGCATAAAGGATGAGTGAATCACCGGGAAGAAAAAACGAGCAAGTGGTGCGCCCCTTACCAGTGCTTACCATTGAAGACGCTCCATCTTTTGTTCTCATTTTAAATATCTGGTCACACATCGGTCCGTCCGTTTTGTTGGTGTGCTGATAGGTAAGCATTGTGTTGTCAAAACTCCAATATGCTTCGGCATTTTCTCCGCCAAACGAAAGCTGTTTGATATCCTTCAAATGTTTCTCATCGGGGAAACGTAATGCCGATGAATCGGGTGAAGGAGCCTGCACTTCAACATGTTTGTCCTGAGCTTTGCACGCCTGTAAAACCATAATCAAAACTAGAGCAACAAAAATTTTGTTCTTCATAATCTGATTTGAAATCAATTCTAAAACATATTGGCAAACCACGAAGGAAAAACTCCCGTCAGTATAATAAGCAAAACGCACACGGCAATCACAAAACCGTAGACCGGCCTTAGAGTAAAGGCGGCCTCTGTAGATTCTTTGGTGTACATTGCAAGAATCACTTTGAAATAATAATAAACGCCCACAATTGAATTAATTACAGCAAATACCACCAACCAAACATGTCCGGCTTTTACAGCATCACTGAAGATATAATACTTGCCAAAAAATCCGGCAAAGGGAGGAATACCCGCCATGGAAAGCATGGAGATGGTAAGTGCAACGGCAAGGAAAGGTTTTCGTTTTGACAAACCGTTAAAGGCTTCAAATTTTTCGGAACCGGTGTTTTCGGCAATTACTATGGCTATAGTAAATGCACCAACAGATGATAAGCCATACGCCAGTGAGTAATAAAAAATGGAGTTATCAGTTTTAGCGTAAAGCGAAACAATACCGAGCATCAGATAACCGGCATGTGAAATACCGGAGAAAGCAAGCATTCGCTTAAACGAATTCTGATTAAGGGCGGAAAAGTTACCCACAAAAATAGTAAGCGCAGTAACCGCGCTGATTACCCAACCATATGTGGGGAAGGCAGGAAGGAAGCCTGAAATGAACAATCGGTAGAACGCTGCGAAGGCTGCAATTTTCGCTACTGTAGCCATAAGCAGTGTGGTAAGGGTTGGTGACCCTTCGTAAACATCGGGTGCCCAAAAGTGAAATGGCGCTGCTGAAACTTTAAAAAGCATGGCAATCAATACCATTCCTGCGCCTATATAGTAAAGGGGCGAAAGATTTACACTTGCAGTATAATCATATATTCCGCGAATATCAAATGAGCCGGTTTCACCATAAATCAGCGCAATACCGAAAAGTAAAATACCCGAAGCAAAACTGCCCATCAGGAAATACTTCATGGCGGCTTCATTGCTCTTTACATCTTTTCGTTTGCTGCCTGCTAAAATGTAAAGCGAGATGGAAAGAACTTCGAGTCCGAGAAAGAACATGGCCAGATTGCGGAACGAAACCATAGCAATGGCTCCGCATAAAGTGAAAATGGTAACTGCGATGTAGTCAGAAATTTTCGATTCCTCGTTTTTGTAAAAACTTCCGCTCAAAAGAATAACAAAAGTTGCAAGCAAAAGCAATAAGCCGGAGAAGGCGATGGAGAAATTATCAATCACCATCATGTTGCTGTAAAAGCTCTCATTTATTCCCCAGTCGAGCAGGCTGATTCCAAAAATCACCACCAGACCAAATACTGCAATTGGGACAATAAATCTGCGCAGGTTCAGCATTTCTGCCGCCATGCAAACAAACCCGAGAACTGATGTATAAATGAGCGTCTTCATGATTTATCGCAAGCTGTAATTCAAAATATTATCCAAAGCAGGCTGCATCATTTGCATCAGCGGCTTGGGGTAAATTCCCATCTGGAAAATGCCCATGATTATAAGCGCAAACACCAGCAACTCTTTCCAATTCAAATCTTCGAATGAACCGGTAAGCGAATTAGTGTTGCCAAGCATTGCTCTCTGGTACATGCGAAGCATATACACAGCGCCAAGAATAATGGTTAAACCGGCAACTACTGCCAGCCAGGTGTTGTATTTATAAGCACCATAAAGCAAAAGGAACTCACCGATAAATGCATTTGTAGTGGGCAGCGCCACACTTGCCAAAACCAATACCATAAAACAGGTGGCAAATTTCGGAGCCACGTTTCTTATTCCCCCTAGTTGGGATATTGAAAGCGTCCCACTGCGCTGAAAAATAATTTCGGCAGCAAAGAATAATCCAACCACATTAAATCCGTGGGCAAACATCTGCACGGCTGCTCCCTGAAATCCTTCGCGCGTGAGTGTAAAAACCCCAACTGCAATCAACCCTACATGCGCAAATGATGAATAAGCGAGTAATTTCTTTAAGTCATCCTGCTTAATAGCAATGACTGAACCATAGATAACTCCAATTACTCCAAGAACAATCACTACAGGAGTCCATATTTCTACGCCTTGCGGAAGAACCGGTACTAACCAACGCATTAATCCGTAAATACCCATCTTAAGCATGATGCCCGCCAGAAGCATTGTTCCGGCTGTGGGGGCTTCCTGATAGGTATCTGGCTGCCAGGTGTGGAACGGGAACACTGGAATTTTAATAGCAAATGCTAAAAAGAAAGCCCAGAATAAAAACGACTGTTCAGTATCTGAAAGATTCAGGCTATATAATTCAGCAGTTCCGAATCCACCTGCTTTGTTATACAGGTAAATAAAACCAACCAGCATAAACAAAGAACCGGCAAGCGTGTAAACAAAAAATTTGAAGATGGCGCGGTTGCGGAAAGCCTGGTCTTTGTTTTCGCCCCAAAGCAGCGCAATGAAGTAAATGGGAATAAGCGCCAGTTCCCAAAAAATGTAGAACAGAAATCCGTCAGATGCCAGGAAAACTCCGAGCAGGCCAAACTCCATTAAAAGAATAAGTGAATAGAAAGACTTTGCATGTAAAACTTCTTTCCGGTAGGTAGTAAAAATGATAAGAGGTACTAAGAAAGTAGTCAGCGCTACCAGCATAAAGCTTAAGCCATCTAACGAGAGGGAGAAGTTAATTGTAGGGTTTTCAATCCATCTGAACGAAACTTCAAGCGGCTGCATACCTCCATTCAAAAACTCCGGTTTAAGCAAATTGCAAACCATAAAGGTCGCAATGCCACCGACCAGCGAAACATATTTTGCAAACCGGTCACCGGAAAGAAAAGTGACCAACGCAAATATGAGAGGTAGAAAAAGTATTAAAACTAAAAGACTCATTTATCGAATAATAAAAGCATAAACAAACATTAGCACTATACTAAACACCATGGCGAGCAAATAGAAACCGACATACCCGCTTTGAAGTTTGCGTACCTGAGACCCAACGAGCAAAGAAATTCTACCACTCCAGTTGACAATTCCATCTACAAAAACCCTATCCAAAATGTCATGAAACAGTTCCGAAAGCATCATCGTGGGTTTGACAAAAAGCAGATTATAAATTTCATCAACATAATACCTGTTGTAAATAATTTTCCCGAAACCGCTTTCTTTTCCCTCGGCAACCGGCATAGACTTGCCTTTTACATATTTTGTATAGGCATAACCGATTGAAAGCAGCGCACCCGTAAACGCACCACACATCAGCGCAATTTCAGTGGAATGTGAAAGAGTGTGCGCCCCGCCTGCATGAGGGCTGGCAACAAAAACAGAAGAAAGAAATCCTTTCAGCCAGTGGTGAAAGCTAAAAACCTCAGGCAAACCCAGCACCCCGCCTACCGTTGCCAACCCAGCGAGAATGATAAGCGGAATTGTAATCAGCGATGGAGATTCATGCAAATGGTGTTTCTGCTCCTCTGTTCCCCTGAACTCACCGGTAAACGTGAGAAACACTAAACGGAACATATAAAAAGCAGTAAGCAGAGAGGCTATTGAAGCAACTATCCATAAAATTTTGTTATGCTCAAAAGCTGCAGCAAGAATTTCATCTTTAGAGAAGAACCCGCTGAAGGGGAAAATTCCTGAGATAGCGAGAGATGAAATCAGAAAAGTCCAGAACGTGAGGGGCATCCACTTTTTCAATCCGCCCATGTTGCGGATATCCTGTTCCCCATGCAGCGCATGGATTACACTTCCGCTGCCCAGGAACAAACAAGCCTTAAAGAAAGCGTGGGTCACCACATGAAAAACCCCGGAAGTAAAAGCACCAACACCAAGCGCCATGAACATCAAGCCGAGTTGCGATACGGTGGAGTACGCCAGAACTTTCTTGATGTCGTTTTGCAACACTCCTATGGTTGCAGCAAAAATTGCTGTAGCTGCACCAATACCTGCAACAAAGTGCATGGTTTCAGGCGCCAATACGTAAATGAAATTTGCACGGGCAATCATGTAAATACCTGCGGTAACCATAGTTGCCGCATGGATAAGTGCCGATACAGGTGTGGGCCCCGCCATGGCATCGGGCAGCCAGGTGTATAAAGGAATTTGTGCTGACTTACCTATGGCCCCTACAAAGAGTAGCATGGTTATAGCAACAAGCAATGCGTGTGAAACAGCACCGGATGAAAGCACAGTTTGCAATGTTCCAAAATGAATTGATTTAAAGTTATACAGCAACAAAAACATTCCCAGCAAAAAACCTAAGTCACCAATCCTGTTCATGACAAAAGCTTTTTTAGCCGCATTGTTGTAATCCTGGTTCTTAAACCAAAACCCAATCAGCAGATAAGAACATAAGCCAACACCTTCCCAACCTATAAATGTTACCAGAAAATTGTTTCCCAAAACAAGCAGCAGCATGAAGAAGATGAACAGATTGAGATAAGAGAAGAAAACATGAAACTTCTCATCATGGTGCATGTAGCTGATGGAATAAACATGAATCAGAAATCCGATTCCGGTAACTACCATCAGCCAGGTGGCAGAAAGCTGGTCGAGAAGCAATCCAAAAGTGATGGTGAAGTCAGGAAGAACAATCCAGTCAAAAACATTGACATCTATCTTCGGTTGCGAGCCGTTTACAAGCCCGATAAAGAAAATAAGAGAGAAAACAAATGAAATGAAAATGAAACCTGAACCGATAATACCAGATAACGTCTTGCTTAACTTCTCCCCAACCAGTGCATTGATAAGAAATCCCAAAAGGGGCAGTGATATAATTATAAGAAGCGAGGTCATTGTCTGTTGTCTAATGTCTGATATCTAATATCTGTTTTAGTGTTTCAATGATTTCAATTCGTCAATATCTACTGAATGCACATTCCGGAAAATGGTTACAAGTATTGCCAACCCAACAGCTACTTCTGCAGCAGCCACTGCCATTACAAAAAATACAAACACCTGTCCGCTGGCATCGTTATGATAAGTTGAAAAAGCTACCAGCAGCAAATTCACCGAATTGAGCATTAATTCCACACTCATAAAAATGATAATCGCATTTCTGCGGAACAACACTCCAAATACACCGATACAAAACAATACCGCACTAACCAGGATATAATACTGAAGCGGAACTTCCGAGAATATTTTGAGCAAAGGGCTCATTTGGCAGCTTGGGTTTTTTCTTTTTTAGCTAATAAGACAGCGCCTATCATGGCACTAATCAGCAGAACCGAGGCAAACTCAAAAGGAAAAAGATATTCATTCAGCAAAACCTTACCTAAGTTCTGAATCGTTCCTATGGTCATATCCTGTCCTTCGGGAACCGGCATGGCATCGGTTGCCCGAAGCACTGCAATGAGAACAAGCATTAACAAACCGCTGGCAATTACAGCCGCCATTCTCGACAAGGCTGGTTTATGTTGTTCGGTTTCTTCGTTCAGGTTCATCAGCATCAGTGTGAAAAGGAACAAAACCATTATTGCCCCGGCATAAACTATTATATGAACGATAGCAAGAAACTGAGCATTAAGCAAAAGATAATGACCGGCAATAGCGAAAAAGCAACCAATCAGGTAAATAACGGAATGAATGGGGTTCTTAGAAAGCACAGTCATCATTCCGCAGAAGACAGCTATAAAAGAAAGAAAGAAAAAAATATAAAGTGTCACTCCGGATTAATGTTTTTCGTCTTCTGATTTCATCACCAATTTATCCTTGCCATAAATAAATCCTTCGCGCCTGTAATCAGCCGGAGGCATGTCTTCAGTCAGAAAAATGGCTTCCTTTGGACATGCTTCTTCACACAAACCACAGAAAATGCAGCGAAGCATATTAATCTCATACGTAGAAGCATATTTCTCTTCCCGATAAAGTTTCTCCTCCCCCGGTTTTCGTTCAGCGGAAGTCATGGTAATTGCCTCGGCAGGGCACGCAAGAGCACATAAGCCGCAAGCGGTACAACGTTCTGCTCCGTTTTCATCGCGCATCAGGATATGCCTGCCCCGATACACCGGTGAAAACTCCCGCTTCTGTTCGGGATAGTTGATTGTAACCTTCGGTTTAAAAAAGTGCCGGAGAGTAATACCCATGCCCTTTGCAATAGCAGGCAGATATAGTTTCTCCATCACAGTCATATCTTTATTCGATACGTCTTTTTTAGAACCTGAAAGCGATATGTTCTTAAAATCAGTTGCCATTACTCTACCCTACATTCTCCACAAAATAAAACCACCGGTTACCAAAATATTTGCAATTGCCAATGGAATTAAAACTTTCCAGCCGAGGTTCATCAACTGGTCGTAGCGAAATCTCGGAACTGTCCAGCGAACCCACATATAGAAAAATATGAAGAAGAAGATTTTTGAAAACAACGCGACTACACAGGTCAAAGTTGCCAAGTTTCCACCCCATACGCTGCCAAAAGATTCAATAAGAGATGTTCTTACCCAATCCATACCCGGATAGTTATAGCCACCGAAAAACAAAATAGAAATAAGCGCGGAAGAGATAAACATGTTGATGTATTCAGCAAACAGGTAGAAGCCAAGCTTCATCGAGGAATATTCCGTGTGGTAGCCTCCAACAAGTTCACTTTCGCATTCGGGTAAATCGAAAGGCGTGCGGTTGGTTTCGGCAAATGCACAGATGAGAAAAATTAAAAAAGCAACAGGCTGTTTAAAAATATTCCACGAAAGCCATTCAAAACCATCAGGTGTCCAAGTAATGAAGCCATGTTGCTGCTCGGTAATTGTTTTCAAACTCAAGCTTCCGCTCATCATCAATATTGAAATGATCGAAAGCCCCATGGCTATTTCGTACGAAATCATTTGTGATGAAGCGCGCACCGAACCGAGCAAGCCGAATTTGTTATTTGAAGCCCAGCCGCCAATCATAATTCCATATACTCCAATAGATACAACCCCAAAAACATAAAGTATAGCTACATTGATATCGGCTACCTGCAACGAAATTGTTCTTCCCAAAAACTCTATTGTACTTCCCCACGGAATAACCGCACTGGTCATCAGCGCAGTAACAATAAACAAGCCGGGACCCAGGATGAAAAGAAACCGGTTGGGTGTTTGAGGAATAAAATCTTCTTTGGTAAACATCTTCAATCCATCGGCAAGGGGCTGAAGAACCCCTCCCCATCCTGCGCGGTTAGGGCCCGGACGGTCCTGCATGAATGCCGCTACCTTTCTCTCCGCAAGAGTTGAATAAAGGGCAATACCCATCGTAATTCCGAAGATGACGAGTATGAGGGCAAACTTCTCTATCAGCAATAAAATATCCATTTCGCTTACGGCTGTTTTATGGCTGTTGCTCTTGAATTAAATTCACAAATAGTATGAAACTTATAATTAAACCGAATCTGGTTGCCTGATATGGCTCCGGTTACATTTGTTACCGAAGCGCAAGGGTTGGTTGCCAAAGCTACCAGGCTGGCTTCGGTTACCGATGCATCAAACGAAACAGTGCAGTGGTTAAATGAAGACACCGTCACTGTATTATCATCCTTTTTGGTTATAACTATACCGTAACTGTCGAACCCTACATCTCCTGCCGGACCTCCGTCACAGCCAAACTGGGAACTTAAGGTGTCGTTTACTAAATAGTTGCCTGCAATTTTATCTGCTGGCGATTGAGCGGTTTCCTTTTTATTGCATTGAACGAGTACGATGATTACTATGCAAAGCGCTGCTAATGTTTCCCATTTCACTTGTTTTTGTTTCATATATAATTACTGTTTATTTCCCGTCACTCAATGTCTGTTCGGGGGTATTTGTCCCGCTCATGCTTATCGCTTTTCTGTCTTCTTTTCTTCCGGTAGTCAGTCGCGGGTCGGCATCAATTTCAACCTGCGCGGTTTCCTTCATATACTTTCCCTGGTTAATCACACTCCATCCTTCCATTTTGCGGACTCCTTCAATCGTCCAGTCTTTCACCTCTTTCTTTTCAAAACGGCAGGTGTTACAGATAAATGCAGGTTTGCCGTTTTCATCGTTTTCCACTTCGTGGTAAACATCTTTGCGGGCAGTTACACGGTAAATCTCTTTGCCGAACATCCATACTGTAACTTTTCCCGAACAAGAAGGGCAATTTCTATGAGCATCGAAAGGTTTCAGGAACCACACCCGGCTTTTAAACCGGAAAGTTTTATCGGTAAGCGCGCCCACCGGACAAACATCAATCATATTGCCGCTCATTTCATTGTCAACAGCGTTTTGAATGTAGGTGGAAATTTCAGCGGCATCTCCTCTATTCATAATACCGTGAACGCGCTTGGGGGTAAGCTGGTCGGCTACATAAGTACAACGGTAGCAGAGGATGCAGCGCGTCATGTGCAGTTGAATCTTATCGCCAATATCAATTTTATCGAAAGTTCTCCTCTCCTCTTCGTAGCGGGTTTTTGCTACTCCGTAATCGAAGCCGAGGTTTTGCAAGTCGCACTCTCCTGCCTGGTCGCAAATGGGGCAGTCAAGAGGGTGGTTAATCAGCAGAAACTCCACCACTCCTTTACGCATGTCCTGCACCTTGGGGCTTGTCATGTTCTTTACTTCCATGCCATCCATGATTGGAGTGCAGCAACTTGCCTGCAGCTTAGGCATGGGGTTGGGGTTCTGGGCGCTCATTTTCGAAATCTCAACCAGGCAAACGCGGCATTTACCCCCGCTTCCTTCCAGTTTGCTGTAATAACACATAGCCGGGGGAACCAAATCACCGCCAATCTTTCGGGCTGCATTCAGTATGGTGGTTCCCGGTTCTACCTCTGTTTCTACTCCGTCAATTGTTACTTTGGGCATTTTAAATTAATCGGGGGCGAATCTATGCGCCCAATCGGAAAGAACAAAAAATAGTTTTCACCATTCTTTGATTTTGTTACTTCTCAAAACCCGATGAATAACGATGAGCAGATATTTTTTATACTTGAACCGTGATTATATCGCACAAGCACAAATTTATTTTCCTCAAAACCACTAAAACCGCAGGCACCAGCATTGAACTGGCGCTTTCGCGGTATTGCCATACTGCCGATGTAATTACCGACTTAAGCGAAGAAGATGAAGTCTTTCGCCCGGCCGATGGACTTACTCCGCGTAACTATATGAAAAAATTTCCCGGAGATTATTCTTTTAAGGAGTTAGCCCGCTGGCTCCTTTATTCCGAAAACAGGCAAAGAGGCATTTACCGCTTCGGGCAGCATTCAACCGCTGAAAATGTAAAGAAAGAAGTGGGCGAAAAAATCTGGAACTCCTATTTTAAATTTTGTTTTGAGCGCAACCCCTGGGAAAAAACCGTTTCGGCTTATTTCTTCCACCTTTATTTTACCAACGAAAAAATTTCTTTCCCCGATTTTGTGCGCACTAAAAGTTTCTACAACACCTCCTACATATATCTCGATAAAAGCGGTCATGTAATGGTTGATTACATTGCCCGGTTTGAAAACCTTCATTCCGAACTCAAATATATCAGCGATGTTACCGGTATTCCTTTTGACGGAGTTCTTCCCAAAGCAAAAACAGGCATACGCCCCGAAAAGAAACACTACTCCGAATATTACGATGATGAAACCATACGCATTGTGGGTGAAAAATGCAGAAATGTAATTGAGCTACTCGGTTATAAATTCGAGACGGTGAAAAAGTAACCCCCCTCTGCAAGTATGAGTGGTTATGGAAACAAAAGCGGCCGGCACTTTCGCGCCAGCCGCCTGAACCTGCTAAAAAACCATTTCAAATATAATAAAAAAAACAAGCCCCGCCAAAAAGCGGGGCCGGCACACTAACCGTAAAGGTGACCCTTTACAGGGCTAAAGATAGACTGTTTTTACGGAAACACAAAATTTACCGTAGTAGTTTCACCGGCAACTACCGATATGTTGTGCGTAATAATATCGGCAGGGTTGCTGTTGGCGGAGCCTTGCAGGGAGTAGTTGCCCGGGGGCACATTGTTTATTTCATAATAGCCGGAGCTGTCGCTCGGGTTTGCCACCGGTGTGCCCGAAAGGGTTATGGTTACCGAACCCGGTACGCCCAGCCCCGCTTTGGTTATTTGCCCGCTTACAATGCCGAAGGTACCAGCCGATGCCATTACTACGTTTAGCGTAGTAGTTGCGCCTTCGGCAACCACCACCCCGTTTACCTGCTTTTCGGCATAGCCGCTTTTGTGAATCAGCAGGGTGTAGGTACCCGGGGGCAGGGCGGGTACTTCGT
Organism: uncultured Chitinophaga sp.; assembly: GCA_964631835.1. GTDB lineage: Bacteria > Bacteroidota > Bacteroidia > Chitinophagales > LD1 > Bog-950. The sequence continues at coordinate 2,886 of CAZWAD010000039.1, read as the reverse complement.
ATTTGCCCTGTGCATTGGTGCTTACAAAAATATCGGGCTGAATAACCAGCACCAGCGCACCGTTCAGTTTATTGCCGAGGGTATCGGTAACGGTGCCGGTAATGGAAGCAGTTCCGCTGCCTTTTTTACGGCCGGTTTGCTTTTCGCTTTGCACCACGTTGAAACCCCACATAGAAAGGTCTTCTTCATTGCCCTGAAATTTCTGCAGCAACCTGTTGCGTATTTTGCTGAAATAATTGTAGAGCGTTCCATCGGTTGAAATGGTTTGCCCCGGTCCGTATCCGATAATATTCAGCGCTTCGTTGTTCAGCGCCTGTATCTCGCCCCGCAGCACCGTCCAGTCATCGAGCAGGGTGCGGGCATCGGTGGTTAAGGTTTCAAAGGCAGTCATATCTATTAAAGCGGCAGTGAGGGGGCTGCCTGCGCCCAGGGCGGTATGATGGGCAATGATGGCTTCTGCCAGCTCAATCATTTCGGTGGGCTGCTCGGGCAGTTCAATGCGTATGTTTTTGCGCGCACCGGTTTGAGATATGATGACCTCAAAGCCGTAGGGGTTCAGGTCTTCTTCGGTACCGCTGTGAATAACCAGCAGCAGGTCTTTCGCCTGCCTTACATACCACTGAATTGTTTCTTTGGTATCGCGGGTTTGCCCGGGGGCAAAGCCCGTTTTAGTGCTTACCCAGCCGTACTTGCTCAGCGCGGCCTGGTCTTTTTCGGCTGCGCTTGCCCGCTTGGCTTTTGCACTGGCAGCCTTAGCCGTAAAATCGGCTATATCAATAACATCGGCCAGCGAGCTGCCCGCGCCCTCGGCTGTGTTTTTCTTAATAATTGCATCGGCTAACTCCAGCGACTCTTTTGGCTGGTCAATAGGCAGGGTTATTCTTACATACTTTGCCATAATGGTGGTTTTAAATGGTTAATAAATGGTTGTAAAAAGCTTGTTTTCATTCTGTAAAGCGAGCCTTTTGGGTATGGAGCGGGGCCTAACCTGCCCTCTGAACCGGTAAAGAATTCTGCAGTTGGCCAAAACACCCAGGTGCAGGGCGCTAACACCACCCGCAGCTGTAATAACTCCTTTAATAAAGTGGTAAACTTTACTGTTTTGGGCATAAACACCATGTTTTTGATGAAAAGATGGCTCCGAAGTCAACCCCAGAGGTGTTTTTGTCAACCCTACAGATGTTTTTCTTTACCCCAGAGGTGTTTTTGTCAGCCCCACAGATGTTTTTCTTTACCCCAGAGGTGTTTTTGTCAGCCCTACAGATGTTTTTCTTTACCCCAGAGGTGTTTTTGTCAGCCCTACAGATGTTTTTCTTTACCCCAAAGGTGTTTTTGTCAGCCCTACAGATGTTTTTCTTTACCCCAAAGGTGTTTTTGTGATACCTGCCGTTGTTTTTGTAACGCATGAAGGCATTTGCCCCCGCCTCTGCAAAAACCATTTGCAGCAAACTATTGGAAAAGTAAAAGCCCTGTGTTAACCTGTGTGCGCGGGTAATATGCGGTGCCCTTTCTGCTGTGAAAAGCGCCCTTACAGGCAAAGAATCAACTGCTGGTTTACGGGGAGAAAAGGTGTTTGAAAAGCGGTTCATGTGGTTGAACTTTTTCGGGTGCTGCTACAAAAAAAAAGAAGAAAGTTGGCAACACAGATTTTACTGCGTTAGGAATAAGTTAGAGTTTTGAGGGGGGGATTTGGGGGTTGAGGGAGGAAGGTTAGATTTGGGAGGGCAAAATAGCATATAGATGCCGGCCAAGTAATAGATAAGGCATGAAACAATTAAACAAAAAATTCGGTCAATATATTTTCGATAACCACAATTTTGATGGTTCGGTTGAAGACTTCTTTGAGGAAACTGCTCCGGCAATTGGTTCTATTATTCATAGTTTTAATTCGCTTGATGGATTGCTTAACTCAACAATTTGCGAATTAATAAATGATAGAACGGATGTGCCAGGCGCAATTGTGATATACAAGCAGACTTTCGCAAATAAGGTAGACCTTTTTTATCGTCTAATACGTTCCATGGAAATTGGTTGTGAGGGTGAAATTCCCTGTTCAAAAAAACTTATTGATGATTTAAAAAAATGTGCAACACTTAGGAACGCTGTTATACATGCGGAATGGGACGCTATTGATGAGAATGGATATACTTATGTAAAAATGCATTTTGACAGAGATGGGATGAGACAACAGTATTGGCAATTTACACCTGATGCATTAGATGAAATCGATGAATTTATACACTTAACTTACTTGCTTTTTGACATATTCGATGAAGAAAAACAAAAATTGCTCTCGAGATAACAAGGCATTAACGATAGGGTTATAAACCAGAATGTATTGGTTAGAAATATAATAATTATGGCCAAGAGACTTTTCTATAAACGTAAAACGGCAATAATTTATGCAGACTGTTTCTTTTCCGCAGCTGTTTTGGTCATTTATAGTCTTTATTATTTCAAATATCATTGGTCCATTGCATTAATAGCTTTTATAGTACTTTATTTTGCCTTCTTTTTTGCCTTTTTCTTTTCCCGAATTGTGCGTTATACACTTACTTTTTTGTTTTCAGCTTTCTACGGTGGTTTATTCGCATTTATTGGAACCTTGCTAGATAGAGAAAATCCTCTCGCACCAGCTTTGGTTTTTGGAATATTGGCTTTTTTAATAAGTATTTACCTGCACAAAGACCATTTTGATTTTTTAAAGGGTGTAAAAGTTTATGAATATGATAAATACTAGCCTCTCAAGGTTCAACTCCTTTTAAATTTCCATATCGGTGGGTGCCCCACCCTATCTAATAGTTCCAGTTAGTGGGGATACCAAGCGGTAGGTAAAAGTTTTACTTTTGCCAGCCAAACGAACACACATGAAAATGTTTCTGGCTG
>CAZWAD010000038.1:0-24672 GCA_964631835.1 uncultured Chitinophaga sp. | reverse complement strand
ATGTAATTAGCGAAATGAAATATAACCGTTAAGTTTGTTATTATGACCGTGGACATAGCCATCACTTTAGCAGTTATAGTGCTTGCCGTAATCCTGTTTTTTACTGAAATTATTGAAGTAGAGTTGACCGCGATGGTAATAATGGGGTTGCTCATTATCTCCAAGGTAATCACTCCCCAGGAAGGCATATCGGGTTTCAGCAACCCGGCTACGGTAACGGTAGGCGCCATGTTTGTTCTCAGCGCGGGGCTTTACCGCACAGGTGCGCTTAACTTTTTTGGTGAACTACTCCTTAAAGCCAACGCCATTAACCAGTGGCTGTTCCTCATACTTCTTACACTGGTGGCGGGCGTTATGTCGGCTTTTATCAATGATACAGCAGTGGTTGCCCTGCTGATACCGGTGGTTCTTAAAGTTGCGGGGCAAACAAAAACCAGCCCTTCCAAACTGCTTATGCCTTTATCGTTCTGCGCACTGTTTGGCGGAGTATGCACGCTCATCGGCACTTCTACCAATATTCTTGTCAGCTCAATTGCCGAAGCCAATGGCGAACCGGCATTCGGTATGTTTACCATGGCGCCTTTCGGCATAGTGGTGCTCATAACCGGAGTAATTTATATGGTTATAGCTGCCATGAAGTGGATTCCGGACAGAGGAACAGACCATGAACTATCAAAAGCCTTCGGCATGGGCGAGTATCTTACCGAAATTGTTTTGCAGAAAGAAGCCAAATCTCTCGGTCAGCGGATTTCCGAATCAACGTTAGTAAAGGAACTTGATGTGGTGGTATTACAGGTTACGAAAGGGAAAAGCGGAGTGGTCCTTACTTACCCTTTTCCCGACAGCCTGATACTGGAAGAAGGCGACATACTAAAGATACAGGGTTATGTGAACAAAATTAAAGAACTGCAGGAAAGGGTGGGAATAAAACTGAAATCTTCGTTGGCTGCTGCCGATGGCTCGCAAAAAGGCAACCAGTTGGTTGAAGCAATTATATCGCCCAGCTCGATACTTATAGATTCAACCCTTAAAGAAATTGATTTCAGAACGCGCTTTGGGGCAACCGTACTCGCCATCCGCCACAGGGAAGAAATCCTGAACAAAAGCATAGGGCGGGTAAAGCTGAAGTCGGGCGATGTGCTGCTGATTGATGCTTCTAAAGCTGTAGCCGAGCGCCTGAAACGCAGCCAGGATTTTGTGGTGGTTTCCGACCCGGGGCTGCCGGTTTTCCGAAAGGATAAAATTTTGATTGCCCTGCTGATAGTGGCAGGGGTTATTGCATCTGCCGCTAGCGGTCTGGCGCCTATTCTTTCCAGCGCCATAGTCGGGTGCATACTGCTCATAGTTACCAAGTGCATTAAAATTGAAGAATGCTACAGGGCGGTGGAGTGGAAAGTTATTTTTCTGCTGGCGGGTGTTCTTTCCATGGGTGTGGCTCTGGAGCGTTCGGGTGCGGCCGCGCTCATATCGCAGTTTATGGTAGGCTCGGTGGGGCAGTTTGGCAACAGGGCGCTGGTGTCGGCTTTTTTTCTGCTTACCTTGATTCTCACCAACTTTATGTCGAACAATGCTACAGCCGCTTTACTGGCGCCCATTGCCATTATCACCGCCCGTTCGCTCGAACTCAACGCCCTGCCTTTTTTAATGACCATTACTTTTGCCGCCTCGCTCAGCCTTATTACACCGGTGGGCTACCAGACCAACACCATGATTTACGGACCGGGGCGCTACCGCTTCTCCGACTTTACCAAAATAGGTCTGCCCCTCGACATTATTTTCTGGATTCTAGCCACCTGGCTTATACCGGTGTTTTATCCGTTTTAAGGAAAGATTAAGGAATTGGTGGAAAGTTTTACCAGAAAAGCATATCCCCCCCTTAGAAAAAAGAACAAACTCTTGCAAAACCTCAAATTGATTCAGGCTGCCGGTTTAAAAGTAATTTGTGCAATTAAACAAGACCTGTCCAAAGAGTTATTTGTTTTTACCTTCTTTTCTTGCCTTTCTCTTCTCCTTCTTTGCCGCCTCCTGCTCCAAATACGAGCATTTAACCACGCAGTACATGGTTCCTTCAACCATTACTTGGTTAGTAATATAAGGACATTTGCCTTTTACGGGAGGAATTTTCCACTGCTCAAGCGAGCCACAGCTATCGCTGGATATGGGAGGAACTGTAAGCGCGAACACCGTTGCTGCCAGAAAAGTGGCTCCAATTACTGAAACTAACTTTTTCATGACTTTTAATTTTAGTTGTTCACTTGCAAAATAAAGCAGAAATCGTCATACTTTTATAATCAAATGATTCTATCATACTCATAGTCAAACTCTCCCTTATGAAGGTACCTACATTCAAGAGGACTAAAAAAACAGCCATTCCCTGTTTAATAAGGTCTTGTATAAAATAAGAATCCCACCGCTTGCGCGAGTGGGACCTTACCTAAACACCATGAAAATCTTTATAACTACGAGTTAATTCTGTTCCATCTTTCTTTAATCCGCTCTAAACGTTTTACCATGTCATGCGCTTTTTCATGGAGGTCTTTTACCCCCATCCGCAAACCGTGCAGTTCGGGAATAAACTCAATGTATTCCACTCCGCATGCGGCCGGTGGGTTATCACCGTACTTCGCTTTCATTTCATTTATCTTCAAAACAAACGCAGTGCATTTGTCAATGTACGAGCGGTGCTCGAAGAACAACTGCATGGCCTGCAGTTTAAAGTCTTCCAGTTCAAAGCCAAAGTCGCGTAGTCCTTTATAAGATAATTCAGCATTACCGGGTATTACTTCATTCGGCTGGTTCTTAATAAATGCTTTAATCCTTTTTTCGTTTTCTTCAATAAACTTTTTCGGCTGCTGATACAATTCAATAATCTGCCTGTTAATTACCTTATACTCCTGGTTGAAAGTAGCCTGGAGGCTGAGGTAACTGTGGTAGGTATGATTGTCGAATTGCTGCATAACTTATCGTTGATGAAATCAAGATATATCCACAACAACCTTTTGGCAAGTAAATACAACAAGAAAAATACAAAACCGGTTTTGTGTTTAAGGCAGGTTTGCAAAAAAAGGTAATGATTTACCGGTGACCGGGTATTCCGGCTGTCTGAGAGGTTGACTCGCTCAGTATTTTATCCCATTCCTGGTCTAATTTTTCGAGCTTCAAAGTTATTTCACCGGCTTTCTGCTCTATCCAGTTCAGGCGGGTGATTAAATCAGACATCAGTTTCACCAACTCCCTATATTCGGATGTGGTTTCGGACAAGTTCCGGTTCTGATATTTGGATTTTACTGCAGAAACTTTGCGTACATATATGCGTGTATCATTTACCTGCTTACGTTGTACGTTAAACAATCCAATCACCTCATAAGTGAAACTGTCAAGCCTGTCCATAAAGTCAATAACAAAATGTGAAGGAATATTCATTTGATAAGGCGAATGTGGCAGCGGGTTCTCGCTATCTATATTTTCCAACACCTTTCCGGCTTCGCTTACTAATCTCGGAGGCAGCTTGCAAAGTTTTTCGATAAAAGCATTTACTTCCTTGTAAGCCTTCAAATAGCTATGATGCTCTTTGTAAAACTGTTTAAAGTCGGGTACATATACTGCCATATGCAGAATTGTTTCTCCTCGGTTACGAATAATCCGTGCGATATGTTTCAACATCGGCTGTGTCTCCCACATCATTAAAGTTGTATACCGCAAATGTTGTTAATAGAAAAAACACATACATTTCCATTTGTTTAGATTTCATCTAAATTTGCGCATGTGGCTGAAACCATTACTGAAGAGCAAATCAAAACGGGCATTGTTGAAGTGCTGCGAACCGTTTTCGACCCCGAAATACCAGTAAATATTTACGACTTAGGGCTGATATATGAGATAAACGTGTTTCCGGACTATGACGTAGAAGTAGTAATGACACTCACTTCGCCAAATTGCCCGGTGGCAGGAACTTTGCCGGGCGATGTGGAACAAAAGGTAAAATCTGTAGCCGGGGTAAATGAGGTAACTATTGAACTTGTATTTGAACCGCCATGGAATCAGGAAATGATGAGCGAAGAAGCAAAACTTGAACTTGGATTTTTATAATTGTCAACTAAAATCAATAAATTATGTATCCCGAAGAATTAGTAGCCCCCATGAAAGCCGACTTAACACAAGTTGGTTTCGAACAATTATTAACACCGGCCGAAGTGGACATTGCCATAACCCAAACTCCCGGAACTGTTTTCCTGGTGTTTAACTCAGTTTGTGGTTGTGCTGCAGGAGCTGCCCGCCCTGCTATTAAAGCAGCAGTTAAAGAGTCTTCCAAACTGCCGTCAAAAATGGTTACTGTATTTGCCGGTGTTGACCGCGAAGCGGTTAACAAAGCCCGTGAACATACTTTACCTTATCCTCCTTCTTCTCCTTCCATGGCTTTGTTTAAAGACGGCAAACTGGTTCATTTTATCGAGCGACATCAAATTGAAGGCAACTCGGCTGAAACTATTTCTGCACATCTTAAAAAAGTGTTCGAACATTACTGCTGAGTAATTATGATTTATGATTCATATTCGCGTCCGCCAATGATGAATCTCAATTAACCGGATGTCGAAGTTTCATAAGTTAAAAGTAATTGATGTAAAGAACGAAATTGCCGATGCAGTTTCCATTTCGTTTGAGGTCCCTTACGAACTGAAACAGCACTTTGGTTTTTTACCCGGGCAATACACTACACTTAAAATGAATATTGGCGGTGAACATGTTAACCGAAGCTATTCCTTTTGCAGCTCTCCGTTTTTGAATGAACCTCTGACAATAGCCGTAAAAAGAGTTGCTGGCGGTAAAGGCTCTAACTTCATTAACGACAATTTCAAGCCCGGGGTTGAAATTGAAGTGATGGAGCCAATGGGGAATTTCCATTCTCCTTTGAACGAAGCAAACGAAAAGCATTACATTCTTTTTGGCGGTGGTTCGGGAATTACACCGCTAATGTCAATTCTTAAATCGGTCTTGGCAAAAGAGCCGAAAAGTAAAATCACTTTGTTTTACGGGAACAGAAATGAAAACTCCATAATTTTTAAGGATAAGCTGGAGGCTCTCGTTTCGCAGCATTCCGAACGTTTGAAAACAGTACATATTCTTGATGCACCCTTAGGATCGTGGAGCGGATATTCCGGCTTTATGGTAAAAGATATGGTGCTTAAACTTTTGCGCGATAACAGCAACCTGAATTTTCAAAATACCGAGTTTTTCATTTGTGGGCCTACACCTATGATGAAAAATGTAGAAGAGGCATTGGGTGTATTGGGAATCCCGCAAGAGAAAATTCACATTGAATATTTTACAGCCCGCCTCGCTGAAGACAAACAGGCTGCAACTTCAGGAAGCGCGGAAGCCGATGCTGAGCCATTTACCGGTAGAGCTAAAGTTAGAATTATTTATGACGGGAACGAACGCGAATTTGAAGTAAGCGAAAAGGAAACCATACTCGAAGCTGCTCTCGATGCAGGTTACGACCCGCCTTATTCCTGCATGGTTGCAGCTTGCTGCACTTGCCGGGCAAAACTTGTTTCAGGTAAAGTTGAAATGGATGACCGCGAATCGCTTACGGATGCTGAGATTGCAAAAGGTTACGTGCTTACCTGCCAAAGCCATCCGAAAAGTAATGGCATTGTTCTGAATTATGATTTGTAATAAAAGCAAAACTCCCCGCATAAGCTGAGAGTTTTAGAGTGATCCCGAAGGGATTCGAACCCCTGACCCACAGCTTAGAAGGCTGTTGCTCTATCCAGCTGAGCTACGGGACCCTGAACGCGCGCAAAAATAATTTTTCCGTCCTATTTCATAACTTCTAACCAGGGTATTGCGTTATAGATATACTACTTTTTTACTTTTGCAGTATGGAACGCGAAATACTTTCAATCAAGCGCAAAGCGCTGCGGATAAATCTCGATGAAAATATTTACGGAACCTTTGCTGAAATAGGAGCCGGACAGGAAGTTGTCCGGAATTTTTTTGTGGTTGGCGGTGCATCGGGAACTGTTGCCAAAGCCATGAGCGCTTACGACATGACTTTCTCCGATGCTATTTACGGAAGTGAAGGAGCCGGCAGATATGTAAGCGAATCGCGCCTCCGCAAAATGTTGGACCACGAGTTTGAACTTTTACAGGAACGTCTTAAGGATGACAAGTACAGCAAGAAACGCTTTTTTGTATTTTCAAATACATGCTCCACCCTAAATTACAGAAAGGATAACGATCCGCATGGATGGATGGGTGTTCGCTTTCAACTTAAACCCAATACCGAACCTAACGAGGCAGTTATACATGTCCGTTTGAAAGGAACTGACAGCTTGTATCAGCAAAGAGTCATTGGCGGAGTAGGCACAAATCTTCTTTTTGCTTGCTATTGGTATCACGACCAGTTGGAAGACTTTATTGACTCGCTTATAGACAACCTTTCAACCGACCAGTTAGAAATTGACATGGTTCGGGTAAAAGGTCCAGACTTTGCGGACATTGATAATCGCTTACTGGCTTTGCAATTAGTAAAGAAAGGCTTTACTGACGGCACTATTTTTGGACCTGACAAAGAGGTTTACCAACCGAAAGATGTATTATATAGAAAAAATATTTTGTGTCTTCGCGGCAGGTTCCGACCAGTAACAAAAGTGAATGTGGATATGCTAAGAACCGGTTTGGAATATTTCAACCGGGATATTGAAGATAAAAATAACGTCATTGCACTTTCGGAAATTACCCTGAATAACCTTGCCGGTGACGGAAATTTTGATAATAAGGATTTTCTGGACAGAGCAGACATTCTTTGCAGCTTAGGGCATACCGTTATGGTTTCAAACTGTCAGAAACACAATGTACTAATTGATTATTTGGACCGGTGCAAACCCAAAAGCATTGGTATTGTTGTCGGCATTCAAAATGTAATGGAGCTATTCAACGAAAAAAACTATAAAAATCCTGCCGGAGAATTACTTCATTACTTCGGAGATATTTTTATGCGAAAGGCAAAAATGCTGGTGTACCCTTTTCAGCCGGATAAAAACAAACCTGTTATTACAACAGAAAATTTACCGGTCGGTGAAACCCTGCGTTACCTTTTTGAATATTTGAAATCAAATAAATTTCTTGAAGATTTAACCGGCTACGACAAAAACGTTCTTCAGATATTTTCTCCCAAAGTTATTACCATGATAAAGGCGGGCGAACCTGGCTGGGAAGAAATGGTACCTGACACAGTTGCTGATATTATAAAAGACCGATGTCTGTTTGAGTATCCCTGCGAAGTCCCTTCAGTCAGATAAAAGAGATATTTCTAATCACAGTCAAAATACTGGTACGTAAAGTACTTGGTTTCCACACCAGGAGTCAGATATGTTCTGATCGTCTGGCTGACATATTCATTCTCGTCAATTGAATGTGAATATTGAATCCGTATGGTATCTCCTGCTGAAATTATGTGCGTGCTATCCAAAAGATTTTTTGATGGTTTGCCGAAATAGGGATTAAAAACACCGTTTAAGTCATCAATACCAGTTTTATTGGCGACTGAGTTATGAAAGAAAACATAGTGCTTATCCGGATTGACTCCATCAACAAAAGTCCCTGAAGCGGTATTCCCGCTTAAATATTCCAGCGCAAGTGTTTTAGTGCCGGCTCCGTCAGTAATGGTCTGCAAGGTTAAATTTCCATCCGTATTATAATCAACAGAATAAGATTCTGTATTGATTACATTGCCGAAATAGTTATAATAGACTCGGGTACCGGCAATCACATTACGGCTCCCGTTCAATATTCCTGTAAAAACAGAAAGCACTGAATCACGGCTGTCAAAAGTCAAAATAATTAGTGTATCTGCGTTATAAACAAGGGTATCTTTTGATTGGTCATTATAAGTGATTTTTTGAAGATTCCCGTTATCATAATAAAAAAAGGTATTCGGGTTAGGTGTATTGTTGCCATCACTTACATATGATTTTCCGAGTTTGCAATTCTCTACTTTCTTTTTACATGACGAAATTGTAAAAACGGAAACAACAGCTAAAAGGATAAAGAAATTATTTTTCATCGCAGTTTATTTTTTTGCCTTTGTTGTAATAATTCGGATATGTTGACTCCCCAGGTTTATTTACACAAAAGTCGTGCGTATATGTTGGCAAAGTCTCCCCACAAATATAACCGTTTGATGTATCTGCGCTAATTGCTGAAATGTATTGTGCAGGGGAATCAAAGCTGTCTTTGCATAAAATGTGTATCAGGATTTGTGTGCTGTCAGTGTAAACGCATTGAAAACAATGGTTATAGCAATGGAAGCATTTTTTACAGGCAGAGAAGAAAATTAAGGAGTTACAGACTAAAGTGATAGCTAAAATTTTCTGCATTTGTAAAATGTTGCCTGCGTAAATATAAAAACAGATTGAACTCACTGATTATCCACGTAGACTTATAGAGTTAACATTTTTTTGACTTCTCTTTCCAAGAGGTACACTTTTTTAAACTAAGTTTGACCCGGTTATGGTGATAAAACATTACTTCAAACTCTTAATTGCTTTTACCATCTTTTTACATTGTACAGGCGCCACTCAATTTGTTTCAGCTTACTCAAAGGATAAATCTGCATTTATCGGCATGCTTAGTATGACTGAAGAAGAAACAAAAAAAGAAAAGGAAGCTAAAGAGGATTTTGACGATACAAAACATTATAAAACCCGTCACTTGTTTTCTCCGGTATCATTCCATCCCCGTGATAGCCGCTTATACTTATCGGAGTCGAAACTCAGAATTACGAACCAGTTTGTCTCTGATAATCCCTCACCACCTCCGGACTTACAAGGTTGATATTTTCCCTGGCTTATAGCCTTTTACCATATTGTTTGGCTTACTTGCCCGGCAATTTTTCGAACTCGTTTAACTCATTTAATAAATCATGAAGTTATATAAGCAGTACTTTAAGACAGACATATTATCGGGGATAGTAGTTTTTTTAGTGGCGCTTCCGTTATGTTTGGGAATAGCTTTAGCAAGCGGGGCTCCGTTATTTGCCGGTATCATTTCAGGAATCATCGGGGGTATCGTAGTAGGGACCTTAAGCGGGGCTCAGCTAAGCGTAACAGGCCCTGCAGCAGGGCTTACAGCAATTGTCATAGCAGCTATCTCCGGCTTGGGAAGTTATGAGGCTTTTCTCGCTGCTGTAGTTACGGCAGGTATCATTCAGATTATTTTGGGGTTTGCAAAAGCCGGGACGCTTTCCAATTACATCCCGTCAAACGTTATCGAGGGCATGCTGGCGGCTATTGGCATTATTATTATTTTGAAGCAGATACCACATGCCATAGGCTATGATGCCGATAACGAAGGTGATTTTTTCTTTATTGAAAAAGCTACCGGACATAACACCTTCTCTGCTTTAATAGATGCTATTAATTTTCTGCATCCAGGTGCCATCATCATTACCCTGGTATCTTTAATAATTTTAATAGCATGGAACAAGATAGGTTTTCTCAAAAATATGAAATCGGTTCCCGGAGCTTTGGTAGTTGTCATTACCGGAGTCGTAATCAATGAAATTTTTAAAGCCACGGGAGCAGCGATTACGGTAAACAAAGAACATCTCGTTAATCTGCCCGTCCCCTCCTCTTTTAACGACTTCATATTGCAGTTTTCAACGCCCGATTTTTCTAAGATTACTACATGGAATGTGTTTCTTACAGGCTTAACCATAGCTGTTGTTGCCAGTATTGAAACGCTTTTGTGTATAGAAGCCTCCGATAAAATGGACCCGCTGAAAAGATTTACTAATACCAACCGCGAGCTGAAAGCTCAGGGTGTCGGAAATTTGCTTAGTGGTTTAATCGGTGGTATTCCTATGACTTCAGTCATTGTCCGAACTTCGGCCAACATCAATTCAGGCGGAAAAACAAAGATTGCTACCATTACTCATGGCATTCTCCTTTTAATAGCTGTACTGGCAGTACCTAACTTGCTGAACCGTATTCCCTTGGCATGTTTGGCTGCCATCTTAATCATGATTGGACTTAAGCTTGCCAGTCCTTCGGTTTTCAGGCATATGTGGCGCAATGGTATTTATCAGTTTGTGCCTTTTATAGTAACCGTATTGGCGGTGGTATTTACAGATTTACTAAAAGGCGTGGGCATAGGACTGGCAGTTAGCATTTTCTTTATTCTTTGGTCAAATATGAAAGTGGCTTACTACTTCAAAAAAGAACAGCATCATGAGGGAGAAACTATACACATTGATTTGGCACAAGAAGTGTCGTTTCTGAACAAAGCCGCCATTAAGCAGACATTGATGCACCTGCCGGAAAACAGCAAGGTGGTTATTAACGCATCAGACAGCGTGTATATTGACTACGATGTTGTCCAATTGATTCAGGATTTTTTAAAAACGGGTTCTAAAGACAAAAATATAGAGGTAAGTGTAGTAGGTTTTAAAGAGAAGTATGACATTAAGAACTCGACACACGTTACTTCAGGAAATAATTAAAAAACTAAATATTATGAAAGTACATACATCAGAAACACAGGCTACCGTAACCCCTTTAAAGGCTTTACAGTTTTTGAAAGAGGGCAATGAACGATTTATTAAAAGCATGACCGCTCACCGCGACTTATTGGAACAGGTGAACGAAACCCGCGATGGTCAGTGGCCCTTCGCAGTAATTCTAAGCTGTATTGACAGCCGAACTTCGGCTGAATTGATTTTCGACCAGGGTCTGGGGGATATTTTTTCAGTACGAATTGCAGGAAACATTGTAAATACCGATATCATCGGCAGTCTTGAATTTGCGTGCAAAGTAGCCGGATCAAAACTCATTGTAGTTCTCGGTCATAATAAATGCGGAGCAATAAAAGGGGCTTGTGACCACGTGGAAATGGGAAACTTAACCGAACTGCTTGCAAAAGTGCAGCCCGCTGTTTACCAGGAAACTCTGACAACAGAACCACAAAGCCGGAATTCAAAAAACGCCACGTTCGTAGAAAATGTGGCTACCATTAATGTAAAGCGCTCCGTTAAAACCATTGTTGACCGAAGTTACATTTTAGAGCAAATGATTGAGAAAGGTGAAATCGCTATTATCGGGGCTAAGTACAATATTGATACCGGCAAAGTTGATTTTTATGAAGACACCATGATTAGTAACAAAAGCGATGTTCGGGAGCAAATGAGTTATTAAGCAATTGAACAACCTGATGATATGAAATCTATCTTTCCGTTATTCAGTCGCTGAAAAATGAATAAACAAAAGTTTGATGAAGAGCAAGTACTCAACGAATTGAGGCATTATCTGCCCTCTCAAACTCCTATTAAAGATTTCATTCATCACAATACACTCCATGCTTTTCAGGGCCTGAAATTTTACGAAGGTATTTTCAAGGCAGAAAAAATTTTTGGCTACCAGGTTACCCTTCAGTTGTCCGAATTTCGGCAGCTATATAGACAGGGGAGAATTAAAAGCGAGGTTCTTGAAAGAATTTTGTTTGAAAAGAAAGGAGCTGAAACAGCGCAATGGAGGGACAAACTTCTTGAAAAAAATTACAACATAACAAACACTCCCCGCATAGGTTTACTGAGATCTCATTGGAAAAAGATTTATAAAATTGATTTAGATAATTCTGTTCAGCCTCTTTTATTCCGCGTTTTGTGCAGCTATTTGGATCAGGGGATTGCCCTATGGAAGTTTCCGGTTCGTGACAAGGGTTTTCTTTCGGCTATTCGCGAAATAGAGAAGAACAGTTTCACCGGTTTCTTTAAAACTAACCGCGCTAAAAAATTGTTGCTTGATGAAAACTGCACTTTGCAAACCTTGCTTCAAATTATTGTAGGCAACGAAACTTATTATGAGCAGTATCTGTTTGACCAGCAGTTCAGCCACCAGGGCTGGTCGGGAATTACAACAGCTATTGAAGGAATGCCCCATACCCTTCTCGACAGAAGAAGCATATCCTTGCGTGATTTGATTGTTTTTGAGCTGTTGCTCGAGGTTGATGCTCTGGACTATCAACTCGGAGAAAACTGGCAACCCCTTTGTAATAATATACCAACAGAGCCCGTTAATCTTTTCGCTGAAGTTCCCGTTTCTGAACTGCAGGAGGTACTGACTTTTTGGCAAGTTGCTTTTGAATGGAGTTACTATGACGAGGTACTTACCGGTATCCGCTTAAACAAAAGCCGGGCGAAAGGAATTCCTGTGACAAAAAGTTTTCAGGCAATTTTTTGTATAGATGAACGCGAATGTTCGCTCAGGAGGCATATTGAAGAAGTTGATGAAAACTGCCAAACACTTGGCAGCCCGGGTTTTTTCGGAGCTGAGTTTTATTATTGTGCCGAAAACTCAAACTTTTACGACAAGCTTTGCCCGGCTCCGGTTACCCCCAAATATCTGATTAAAGAGTTCAGCTCGAACGAAAAAAGGAGTCACGAATTACTATATACCGAAAAGGCTTACACTCTGCTTCCCGGTTTCCTCATTTCTGTATCTCTCGGATACGCTTCAGCGTTCCGGATTTTTCTCAACCTCTTTCGCCCCAAAATGAGCCCGGCTATTTCCAATGCTTTTGCTCACATGCACTATCATTCTCAACTTACCATCGAAAACAAAGACCCCAGCGAGCGCGAAAATGATTTACAAATCGGATTTACGGTTGAAGAAATGGCAAACCGTGTTGAGGGGCTGCTGCGCGGAATAGGTTTGGTGAAAGATTTTGCACCGGTGGTATATGCTGTGGCTCATGGCTCCAGCAGCGCCAACAATCCCCATCATAGCGCCCATGATTGCGGAGCTTGCAGCGGCAAACCGGGCTCGGTGAATGCCAAAGTTTTTGCTTTCATGGCTAACCACTCCAAAGTGAGAGAAATTCTGCGGCAAAGACAGCTTATCATTCCGGATGAAACTCAGTTCGTGGGCAGTATGCACGATACCGCCAGCGACCAGATTGCTTTTTATGATGATGAAGTTTTAAGTGACAAAAACCGCCAACGCCACTTGAAGAACAAACTTGTTTTCGAAAAAGCGCTTGATTTAAATGCCAAAGAAAGGTCAAGGAGGTTTGCTTCTATTAATACCAAAGCAAGATTGAAAAAAGTACGGCAGGCTATTTTAGACCGCTCTGTTTCTATGTATGAACCACGACCGGAACTGGGTCACGGCACCAACTCGCTTTGTATTGTAGGCAATCGTGAAATAACCAAAGGATTGTTTCTTGACAGAAGGGCATTTCTGAACTCGTACGACTACAGAACCGATTTAGACGGAACCATCCTGACCGGTGTGATGCGGCCTATTGGGTTGGTATGCGGAGGGATCAACCTGGAATATTATTTCAGCCGGGTGGATAATTACAAATTAGGAGCCGGAACAAAACTGCCTCATAACGTGATGGGTTTGATAGGTGTAGCCAATAGCTGTGATGGCGATTTGCGTCCCGGTCTTCCGGTGCAGATGATTGAAGTACACGACCCGGTACGATTGCTTGTAATAGTAGAACATTTCCCTGAAATAGTGCTAAAAGCCATTCAGGTAACACCGGAAATTTATGAATGGTATAATAATGAATGGGTGCACATTATGGCAATAAACCCGAAAGACGGTAACTATTACTATTTCAAAGAGGGAGCCTTTTTACTTTATGAGCCTCTCCACCAGCCGGTGGATGCAATAACCGATTTTACGGCTCTTGTTGAGCAGGCAAAAGAGATGGAGACCAACGAAATTGCAGATGCCACGAAAGAAAATCTTCCGGTTTATGTGCTTGAATAGATAAACTATGGAACAACTGCTTCAGTTTTTTGTCTTACTTCCTTTAGCAGCTTTTGCAGCCAGTTTGATACTGCCGCGTAAAAAGGAAAGAATTATTTCTTCCCTTGTTATTTCCGCCATTAGCATACATCTGTCCGGAATTATTTCGTTTGTTCTTTACTGGCTGTTGAATGATACACCCGTTTTAGATATCAAACATGCTACCCTGTTCAGGTCACGCGAAATGGAAATTTTTATTGATTTCTATTTCGACACAACCACTGCCGTTTATGCTTTTACCGGCTCTGTTGTTGCTCTTGCTGTGGCTGTATTCAGCAGGTTTTACATGCACCGCGAATCGGGTTTCAAGAGGTATTTCAGCACCTTACTTCTGTTTTTTTCCGGTTACAACATTGCCGTATTTGCAGGCAACTATGAAACGTTTTTTGTGGGCTGGGAAGTGGTGGGCATTACTTCGTTTCTGCTTATTGCTTTTTACCGCGACCGGTACTTGCCGGTAAAGAATGCGCTCAAGGTGGTATCTGTTTACCGCGTGGGCGATATTTGCCTGATACTTGCTTTATGGATGAGTCATCATTTATGGCACGAGAATATCACCTTTCAGAAGCTGAACGATTCGGCAGTTGTTGCCGGGCACTTTTCGGAGCATGGCTGGATGGCTGTTTTTGTGGCTTTGATGGTGGCGATTGCAGCCACCGTAAAATCGGCACAGTTTCCTTTTTCATCGTGGCTGCCAAGGGCTATGGAAGGCCCCACCACTTCCAGCGCAATTTTCTACGGCTCGCTTTCGGTTCATCTGGGAGTTTTTCTTTTACTGCGCACATTTCCGTATTGGGAAAACATGCTTGCAGTAAAAGTTCTCATCATCATCACCGGGGTACTAACGGGTATTATTGCCACCTTAATTGCGCGGGTGCAGTCAACCGTTAAAACTCAAATAGCTTATGCTTCGGCTGCGCAAATAGGGTTAATGTTTGTTGAAGTTGCGCTTGGCTTTCATACCCTTGCGCTGGTTCACTTTGCAGGCAATGCGTTTCTGCGCACTTACCAGCTTTTGGTTTCCCCTTCAGTCCTCAGCTATTTGGTTCATGATATGTTTTTCAGTTTCAAGCCTTCAGTTTCCGAAACCGGCAAGCTGAAAAATACCATTTACATGCTTTCGGTTAAAGAATGGGAACTTGACTTTATTCTTCACCGGTTTTTGTGGAAGCCTTTCAAATGGGTTGGTAACCGGCTTGAGTTTATTAATGCCAAATTGTCGGGAGCTATTCTGGCAGTAATTTTCCTCTCCGGGTTTTCCTGTTATCACTTGCAGGCTTCGGTTCCGGCTCAAGCGCTTTCTGTTTTGCCCTTTCTGTTTTCTTTTGCCGCTTTTGCCTTAATTTTAAAGGCCTTTACCGAAAGAGGCAGTGCTATCCGTGCATGGCTTTTTGCCGGAGCAAGTCAGTTTTTTATTGCGCTGTCCATTGGCTTGCTGAATGAAAAATTTGAGCCGTCACAAATCCTGATTTATCTGAGCGGCTCGGGGCTGGCTGCGGTAACCGGCTATTTATGCCTTCATAAAGTAAAGGCGATTGACGGGGATATTGAGCTAAACCATTTCCACGGTTATAATTATGAAAATCCCCGGCTTGGTACTGTTTTTCTGCTTTCGGGTTTGGCGCTGGTGGGTCTTCCGTTTACCCCCACGTTCATCGGCATTGATGTGCTGTTCAGCCACATCGGCAAATCGGATATTGTACTTATTGTACTTACTGCTTTAAGCTATTTGTTTCTTGAAATTGCCGTACTGCGGATTTACCTGCGCATATTCCTCGGTCAGCACAAAAAGCTTTACCACCCGGTGGCATACCGCTCATCATAGATAAGGCAGGCTTCGAAAAGCATTAAAAGTTGAGTTGCGCAATGTCACTTCTTACGAAGTTTGGAGGATGCTGCGATTAAAACTAAAAGTACAATCTACCCTAAACTTAGCAAAGGGAGACATGAAGGAACTTAAGATGCTTCGGCAAGTTCATGCTTCGCAAACTCATTACAGGCGGGTAAGGGTAAGGCTTGAATAAAAAAGAAGTGGCGGGCTAAGAATGCGTTAGGTTTTACCTTACACCTTGTTCGGGATATCTACCTTTGATGGGGCGGTAGAAGTCTTTTATGGTTTCGATGTCTGTTTCCATGTTACCGGTAGGGTAGAAGGTTGGACCAATGCCGACTTGTTTGCGGGCAAAATCAATATAAGCCAATACCACAGGAACTTTAGCCTGAGAGGCAATATGATAGAAACCGGTGCGCCATTGGGGGGCATACTGGCGGGTTCCTTCGGGAGCCATAGCGAGTATCAGGTGTTCTCGCTCACTGAACATTTTTACGGCATGTTTTACAACATCGTTGCTGGCGAAGCGGTCAACCGGAATGCCGCCCATACTTCGTAAGAAACAGCCGAGCGGAAACCAGAAGGCTTCTTTTTTCCCGAAAAAGGAAATGTCAATATCGAAGATATAACGAGCGCCCAGGCCGTAAACAGCATCCCAGGCGCTGGTATGGGGTGCGGCTATTACGACAAACTTTTTGAGGGGCGGAACGACACCTGTGGTTTTCCAGCCGGAAATACGGAAAAGTAATATGGATATGAACTTAAGCATGCTTTCAGTGCGGCTGAGTATTGAAACCGTACTGAAAGGTACAATAATCGGTTATTTCTTTTCTTCGGGGGTATCTTCCTGTTTGGGAGTAATACCCGGCTTAGGTTTTATCTGCATGGGCGCGGGGATATCTCTTTTGAAAGTGGCGTTAGCTTTTTTTACTTCCTTGCCATCGAGGGTGGCAAGGAGGGTAAAGAGCAATTCGTTGCGGCTTTTAAAAGTAAAATCAATTTTCTCAACATATTTTTTGCCTCCTTGCATTTCGATGAACTCCAGAACAAGGTTTTCAGGTGTTTTCCATGTACCTGAATGGTCATGAGTATTGCCCATGTTATCTACTGAATACCAGTGGATTTTTGAATCGTTGGGATTTAACCCTACCAGGCTAGTGCCTTTCATGCTGCCTAAAGCCGTATCGGTAAATGATTCATCTATTAACAGCCCCATACCGCTAGCGATTGTGCGCCCGGCTATGTTGTAATTTACTTTATAGATTTTACCCTCAATAACCAAAACGGCTTCCGCCTGCCAGCGCCCCATGAACTGCATGAGGTTTTGCACCGGTACCGGGTTTTTTTGCCGGGGCATGGGTTTTACTGTTGAAGGTTTGGGTTTTTCCTGAGCAAAAGCGGTTAAGGCGGCTAAAGCTAAAATGACGATAGTTGAAGTTTTAATGAATGATTGCTTCATAACTTTCATTTAGGGTTTATAGTGATAAAAATAAAATCAGATTCAAATTTATAATTTCTGTTGCCAAAGTGTCAATACTTATAACTTATTTTAATACTTCAAGAGCTTTATTGACAACGGGGTCGGTTTCGTTGATGATGTAGTAATAGCCGTCATTCCTCCAGATTTGTTTAGCTAAAAAGGCTTTAAGGTAAAGCTTCAGTTTCGGCTCAGCAACTTTTTCCTGCCCATTATCATTTTTCAAACCCTCCGCTTTGGCGTAATTATAAAATTCCTTCATCAAAGATTCTGTAACAATAAATTTATTTTTAAAATCAGCCACAGATTTAAAATTATCGGGTACAGAAGCATGCAGCGAATTGTAATTGTAAGCAAACTCGCGAAGGAAAGGAAAGGCAGCCGTAATAAACTCATTTTCTGAAGCTGTATCGGCAGGTACAAAAATATCGGGATGAATGCCGCCTCCACCTGTTACTCTTCTGCCTTTGGCAGTTTGGTAAATGGCAGTATCAGGGTTTGTCAGAGAGTCGCCATGAATGAACTCCTCGTTTAAACCGCGCTCAATCACCGAGCGGTTATATTCTTCGGGTCCGTTGTTATAAGGGCGCTGAATACTACGTCCCGAAGGAGTGTAGTAGCGAGCTATAGTCAGCCGGATAGCTGAACTGTCTTTCAGGTCAAATTGTTCCTGAACAAGACCTTTGCCGAAAGAAGTTCTTCCGATAATTGTTCCGCGGTCTAAATCCTGGATGGCACCGGCAAGTATTTCGCTGGCTGAAGCCGAAAACTGATTGATGAGAACGCAAACCTCACCGGTTTCGAATTCGCCTTTCACCGAACTGCGGTAATCCTGACGCTTAGCGGTTTTCCCCTTAGTAAACAACAACAGATGGTCACTGGCAATAAGTTCATCGGCAATAGAAGTAGCAGCAAGCAGGTAACCGCCCCCGTTGTATCGCAGGTCAATCACTAATTTGGTCATGCCTTTATCTTTCAGATTTTTCAGTTTTTCCTTAAACTCCTGATGAGTAGTTGCGCTAAATGTGCTGATGCGTATATAGCCCGTTTTTTCATTAAGCATGTAAGCTGCATCTATACTATAAAGGGGGATCTGTGCACGTACAATTTCGAAGGGAAGCAGTTTTTTTGCGGAACTACGCATAACCGATACGCTTACTTTAGTGTTCTTGGGTCCGCGGAGTTTTTGCTTAACCATTGCATCGGTAATTTGTATTCCGGCAACGATGGTGTCGTTTATTTTTATAATCCGGTCTCCGGCTTTAAGACCAACCGATTCGGCAGGTCCGCCAGAAATAGCGTTTACTACCAGAATTGTATCCTTTACAATATAAAACTCAATGCCTATTCCCTGAAAGGTTCCCTCCAAAGGCTCGTTTAATTCCGCTAAATCTTTTTTTGGAATATAAAATGAATGAGGGTCGAGGTTTTGCAGAAGTTCGTGGATAGTTTTTTCCTGAAGGCTTTTCTCATTTACGGTATCAACATAATGAGTGTTGATGTAAGTAAGCACTTCATCGAACTTATTATAACCTGTGCCAGCAAAAGAAAATTTGCCGGTGCTAATGGAGTTAACCATATAGC
This sequence comes from uncultured Chitinophaga sp., assembly GCA_964631835.1. Lineage (GTDB taxonomy): Bacteria > Bacteroidota > Bacteroidia > Chitinophagales > LD1 > Bog-950. The sequence continues at coordinate 5,963 of CAZWAD010000038.1, read as the reverse complement.
CCAAAGACACGCCAAAAGATAAAACCAAAGCATAAATCAACGGTTTAAAAGGATTTTCGTGTTGTTGTCTTTTTACGGAATAAAGTGGAAGTTCATCTTTGCCGTTGTCCATTTCAAAAATTGAGGCGGCAAAAATAAAATTAACTTTGGCACCACTTTAGTTATGAAGATAACCGAATCGCCTTCGCTCTACCATCATCTCGAGAAAATGAGCACTATCCGGTTGCTTGAAAATATTAACCGTGAGGACAGGAAAGTGGCAAAGGCGGTAAAAAAGGCAATACCTCAGATAGAAAAATTAGTGGAAGCAGTTACTGATAAATTATTGAGCGGTGGAAGGCTTTTTTACATTGGCGCTGGTACAAGCGGCAGGCTCGGTATAGTTGATGCCAGCGAGTGTCCGCCAACATTTGGGGTACCTCATGGTTTGGTGATAGGCTTGATTGCAGGTGGTGATAGCGCTATACGCAAAGCGGTAGAGTTTGCCGAAGACAGCCGTGAACAAGGGTGGAAAGATTTAAAAGCGCACGGAATAAGCAGCCGAGATGTGGTGATTGGTATTGCGGCATCGGGCAGAACACCATATGTAGTTGGCGCTTTAGATAAATGTCGGAAGAACGGAATTATTACCGGCTGCATTTCCTGCAATCCGGAAACGGAAGTGGCTAAACATGCTGATTTTCCTGTTGAGGTGATTACCGGTCCAGAATTTGTAACCGGCAGTACGCGGATGAAAGCAGGCACTGCACAAAAGCTTATTCTGAATATGTTGAGCACCTCAGTAATGATTAAACTTGGCAGAGTGGAGGACAATAAAATGGTGCACATGCAGCTTACGAATGAAAAACTCATTGAGCGCGGAGTCAAAATGGTAATGGAAGCCACTGGACTGAACAAAAAAGAGAGTAAAGTATTACTAATGAAGTACGGCAGCGTGAAGAAAGCTGTGGCGGGTTTTAAGAAAGTATAGTAACTCTGTCATTTCTTCCCTTTGCGGCTTGCCAGTGGGTCATGTTCCACCTTTCCTGTTTTCTTTAAATGTTTTTTAGCCTGTCTGTTGGCTATGTCAATTCCCAGTGCAAGAATCAGTTTTAAACCTGGTCTGATCTTTTCGGGGTGTTTTTTGCCTTTGCGGAAATTATCGAAAAACGCCTTGGAATAAATAATGGCAAAAGGTGCACAGGGATTGTGCGAAAGATGTTTACCAAATACACGCTTGTAAACAGTTTTTGTCTTGGCGCTCATGGAAGCGTAAGCTACTTCGGTGTTTTGGAACATTACTTCGTTATCGCCATAACAGGCACATAACTGCACAGGTGCCCGGGGAACCCAATTACACAAACTGTTTTCTTTGAGTTTGAGTGTAAAAGGGAAAGTTGTATCACTTCCGAAAACTTCTACCATACTGTCCACCACCATTTCTTTTGGAATTTTAGGAAGCATGGCATTTACATCGCCAAAATCTTTTACCCGCGGCTGTGCAAACACTTGTCTCATGCGTGACTGGTAAGGCTCTTTAAAAACTTTATAAACATCACCTTCCCACAACTGGTATGCATACTGATAAGAAAGAATAAGATAAGGAAGGTAATGAGGCTGGTCATAAACGCGGAACATGGTTTTTGCCTGCTCACCAGTCATGTCATAAGCGCCTGACATAGGCGAACTTGCCGTTAGCTTTATCTCGGGAAAGGCTCCCGACTCAAGCATTTTATGCGTGGCAAGTGAAGCATGACCGCCCTGCGAGTAACCTGTTAGAAACAACTGACCGGTTGTTGCGGCTCCTATTTGCGGAAATATTTCGCGACAGGCTTTGATCATATAAATGGTGGATGTAGCTTCAGTAAAAGCATCATGATAAACATGTTCTTTTTCACCCCCACCAAGCCCATAGTAAAAAGGGAACATACCGATGTATCCATCTGCCGCATGCATCATACACACCACCTGCTCCAGGTCCTGAATGCCGTAACTTTGAGCTAGACCTATACGAGTACCATGACAATAAACCATTTCGGCTGTAGGTTTATCAATTTTAGGAACATACAGAACTCCTTTGGCAATGATAAAGCTGCTGTCAAGCCAAAGCCCCTGGTAAGTAACCTCATACATATCCACTGCATTGCGAACAGGGAAGACTATTTGGGGAATGTTTTTTCGTTTCCAGAAATGGTCAAGTGAATCTTTTGAGTAGGAATATTTCAATTCACAGCTTATTAAGTATTTTGCTGGGGGCGAAAATCCTTCTTTGGCAAGTGCAATTGAAAAAAGCAATAAAGGCAGGGAAAAGAGTAAAGAGATTTTTTTCATGGGCAGCAAAAATATCTTAATTCATAACGAGGCGAAAGGAATTTTATTTTTTTGTTGGTTAAAAAGTTGAAAAAATATAGCGGGTAGATGTATTGTAGCTGACTCTTATCCCGAAACATTTAATTGGCCGAAGAATAATTTTGTAATGTACGTAACAAACAAATTCATCAGGAAATAGTTAGTTTGCCGCACTATGAACAGCAGCATATTAATAATTGATGATGATGACGACCTTCGCCTGTTATATGCCCGAATAGTTTCCAGCGAAGGGTTTAATGTATTCCAGGCTCCCGATGCGGCTTCAGCTTTGAAAGTTCTTGCAAAGGAAGAAGTTGGTGTTGTTCTGAGCGATGTTAATCTGCCCGATGCCAATGGTGTTGAGTTGGTTCAAACCATAAAAAATAAATTCCCTCTTATTGAAATAATTGTTATTACAGGATTCGGAACTATTGAAGACGGGGTCCGTTCTATTAAAAACGGAGCCTTCGATTACCTGGTAAAAGGAGAGGACAATAAAAAAATAATTCCTTTACTGAACAAAGCTCTTGAAAAGTCGCAGCTTGAACACCGCATCCGGCAATTAGAAAAGCAAGTTTCGGATAAATACAGTTTTGAAAATATTATAGGAACATCTCCATCTATTGTCCAGGCAAAGGAGTTAGCCGCCAAAGTGGCCCAAACCGACACTAATGTCCTCCTTTTGGGTGACACAGGAACCGGTAAAGAGATATTTGCGCAAGCCATACACGAAGCCGGTAAGCGAAGACTTAAGCCTTTTGTAGCCGTAAACAGCAGCGCTTTTGGGAAGGAGATTATGGAAAGCGAGTTGTTTGGGCATAAAGCCGGAGCATTTACAGGTGCAGTTAAAGATAAACGCGGCCTGCTGGAAGAAGCAAACGGAGGAACTATTTTTTTCGATGAAATAGGAGAAATGAGTTTTGACCTTCAGGCTAAGCTTTTGCGAGTGCTTGAATCCAAACAGTTTTACAAAGTTGGAGATCCTAAACCATCTAATGCAGATGTGCGGATTATTGCCGCCAGCAACCGAAAACTTGCTCAGGAGACTGAGAACGGAAATTTCCGTTCTGACCTTTTTTACCGGTTGGCTGTGTTTCAGATTCACCTTCCATCATTAACCGAGCGTATGGAAGACCTTGAGCCCCTTACAACGTACTTTGTCAACCTTCTTGCTTCAAAAATGAATAAGCCTGTACCGGTTATAAGCCGCGAGTTTGTAAAAGGGTTAAAACAGCATTCCTGGAAAGGAAACATCCGCGAAATGCGCAATGTTATTGAGCGGGCACTTATTCTTTGCGGTAACAGGCTTTTGCCTGAACACCTTCCTTTTGAATTTGCATTTGGGGAAAGTTCTTCGGTTTCGTTTGATTTGGCTGATGTGGAAAAACAACATATCCGCAAGGTATTACGTCATACTACGGGCAATAAGACCGAAGCTGCCCGCCTGCTGAATATTGGGCTTACGACTCTATATCGTAAAATCCAAGAGTATGGATTAGAGGAAGTGTAGCTTATCTGCTAAAAAAAGATGTAATTGTTTCAGTTTTTCAATACAGTGCCCTAATTTCGTTTCCGCTAACAAAGGAAATTATGGGCAGTACTTATAAACCTTACGAAGAGCAAGACAACGATCTCTTAACCAGTACAATTACTGAGAACAAGCTTATCATTCATAACGATAATGTAAACACTTTTGAATGGGTTATTGAAACGCTTGTGGTAGTATGCAAGCACACACCAGAGCAAGCAGAGCAGTGCTCGTACCTTATTCATCACAAAGGCAGATATGCTGTTAAGCATGGGGCTTTCGATTTTCTGAAACCCATGAAAGATGCTATAACCGAACGTGGAATTAATGCCACCATAGAATAAGAGAATAGTATTTTTGCACACTGCATTTAGAAATCCGGACTAATATATGTCGCAATACTTCAGGGAAGAGCATGAATTGTTCCGCCAGTCGGTTCGTGATTTTGTAGAAAAAGAAGTAGCCCCCCACGTCAGCAAATGGGAAGAAGAAGAAATGCTTCCACGACAAATATTTACGCGTATGGGAGAACTCGGATTTCTCGGTATTAATTTTCCCGAAAAGTATGGCGGCACCGATAACGATTTCTGGTACACTGTTGTTTATCTCGAAGAACTTGCCAAGGGCGGTTTTGCCGGTCTTTCGGCTGCGGTGAGTGTACACCAGTATATGGCTACTAACCACATTCTTCGAGCGGGCAGTGATTACTTGAAAGAAAGATATCTGAAACCTTCGGTTGAAGGGAAGTATGTTGGCAGCATTGCAATCAGCGAACCGGGTGCGGGCAGCGATGTTGCTAACATGCGGTGTACCGCCAAGCGCGAAGACGATTATTACATCCTTAATGGAAGCAAGACTTTCATTACAAACGGTTACTATGGAAACTTTGTAACTGTGGCATGTAAAACCAACCCAGCTGATGGGCTCGCTGGTATAAGTCTGATTGTTATTGACCAAAACCTGCCTGGTTTTACCAAAACCAAACTGAAAAAGATGGGATGGAAAAGCAGCGATACTGCTGAACTGTTTTTCGATAATGTGAAAGTTCCCGCTATACATTTAGTGGGGAAAGAAGGGCAAGGTTTTTTCTATATTATGGAAAGTTTTCAGCTTGAGAGGCTTGTTGCGGCCATTATGGCTTTGGCAGGTTGCGAGCGCGGAATTGATTATACCTTAAAATACATGCACGAGCGCAGTGCGTTCGGAAAACTTATTGAAAAGTATCAGGCATTGCGTCACCGGATGGCGGATTTAATTACCGAGGTGGAAGTAACCAAACGCTTTGTTTATTATTGCTGCGATTTATATGAGCGAGGTGTATTTGCTGTAAAGGAATGTTCTATGGCAAAAATGAAAGCTACAGAATTGGGTAAGCGAGTGGCTGATGAGTGCTTACAGATGTTTGGCGGCTACGGCTATATGAGCGAATACCCAATTGAACGCGGATACCGAGATGCACGGGTAAGTACTATAGTAGGCGGAACCACTGAAATTATGAAAGAAATAATTTCAAAGATTGTAATTGACGGAGTGAATTACGAAAGCGCATATAAAGGTATTAAAGCAAAGGCAACTGACACTCCCGGTGAACAAAAAATAGAAAATCAAACAAAGCCAAAAGACCCTACAACAGCCGAAAAAAATATTTCTTCACAAAAACAACTTACAGAAATGACAGCACGAGAAATTGTTTACACCTTACCCGAGCGTTTTAAATCCGATAAGGTAGATGACCACGCTCTTCATGTTTTTCACCTGAAACTTGATGGCCCTACCGGTGGTGAATTTACCGTAGATGTGAAAGACAAAAATGTAATAGTTCAGGACGGGCTGGTGGGGACAGCAACCTGCGTAGTTACTGCCAAAGCTACTGACTATGAAGACCTTGAACTTGGTCGAAGCAACCCGCAAATGGCTTTTATGATGGGGAAAATAAAAGTGACTAACCTGGGTGAGGTTATGAAATTTATTACTTACTTTGGTCGTATTGCGGGATAATTTTTCAGGTCATTAGGACATTTTTTAAGCCGAACCTCTTTGGCTAATCATACCGAAGAGCCTCGTCTGCATTCCGGAAGTAGCTGCGTTTTTGCAAACCCGTCCAAAT
>CAZWAD010000037.1:0-25701 GCA_964631835.1 uncultured Chitinophaga sp. | reverse complement strand
CTCTAAAAAAGAATGAGAAATCTCTAAAAAAGATTTAGAAATCTCTAAAGAATAATTGAAAATCTCTAAGAAATAATGAGAAATCTCTAAAGAAATATGGCAATTATCTCAAAAAAATGTAGTAAAGGCGGAAAAAATACAATGTAAATGAGGCTGTATAGATTGTATAAGTATTATTTAACCTGTTTCGTGCGGCTGTTTGCCCCACCTGCCACATTAACGAACACCAAGGTAGTGCTCATAACGCTCATTCTTCTGTTTTGTATTCTTATTCAATTTATTTAGTTCATATTTAGTAGAATAAATTTGACTATACTAAACCAACCTTATAAACCTTATTCACTCTTCCTGCCGGTCATATAAGATTAATAAGGTTTATTAACGGGTCGGTTAATTCTACTAAGGTTTTAAATACCAGTTTTTGAATATAATCCTTACACGATACTGATAAGACCCTGTTTTCTTGCCTTACTTATGGCATTTATCTTCAAAAAATTCGCCTTTGAAATGAAAAAAGCGGCACTTCTGCTTAAAAGACTAAGCCGCTTTAAAGCAGGATTCCGTTCCGGGTGCCTTTTCTGCATCTAAAATATTCTTTGAGGAAAAAATTTTTTAATACCCTTTACATTTTTACATTTGGGCATGAAATATCTCTTCCTTCTCCCCTGCTTTTGCCTCGTAATAAGCCTTACATCGTGCAATACCAAGATGCACGCAGTGGTAGAAACCACATCGCCCGGCAACACAGTAAGCGTAAGCGTTGAAGGGCACCGCAGCATGGTGTTCGACCCCTTTACCACCCACATACGGGTTAGCGCTTTTAAACAAAAAGGCAGCATAAAATTTGAAATAACCGCCAGCGACTTAACTTCCGAAAACGTATTCTTCAAATGGAGCGGTGAAAACCACTGCATAATAACCATTCAGGAAGAAAACAAAGGTCTGCGCACCTTTAGTTTGTTTGCCGATGAAACCCGGGTGTCGCTCAGCGAAATTTAAAGCCCTTATTTAGTGTATTGATACGCCCACCAGATAAGAAGCAGCTGCAAAGGCAGGCGCAGGTAAAGCACCGTGGCTGAAATACGCCACTTTTCGGCATGAACAGCCATATTTATATTAGCCGGAAAAACAGCCACCAGCAAAACAATAATACCCCAGGCAGCATAAACCCGGGTTTCCGGAAGAATAACCAAAAAACCGAGTAAAACTTCGGCTATTCCGCTAATAATATTCAAAGCCGGAGCGAAAGGAAGCAAACCGCGCAGCATTTTTTCGTAAAACCCCGGGCTCAGAAAATGGTTTACCCCCGCCACTACGTAAAGCACTCCCATAACAATTACCGAAACGGTTTTAAAATCCATACTTAAATTCTTTAATCCTGTAATTCTCTAATCTATGTCAATGCATCCGGTCGCCCCGCACCTCCATCTGGCTGATTATTTCAGCTTCGTAACCGAGCCATTGTTTCCAGCGGCTCAAAACCTTCTCCTTACCGCCTAATTCACAAGCCATATCTAAAAACAAGCGGTAATGCCCGGCTTCGCTTACCATCAGGTTTTTATAAAACAATTTCAGCTCGTGGTCATTAATATTTTCCGACAGCAACTTAAACCTTTCGCAGCTCCGCGCTTCAATTAAAGCTGAAAATAACAATTTCTCAACCAGCGAATCTTTGCGCGAGCCTCCGTGGCGGATAAACTTTTGCAGTTGGTTTACATAAATGTCTTTGCGCTGCCTGCCCAGTTTGAGCCCTCGCTTTTTCAGGTGTTCCAAAACCAGCTCAAAGTGCCCCCATTCTTCCTTTACCACGGGCAAAAGCAAATCAACAACGTTGTCAAAGTCCGGATAATTCTGAATCAGCGAAATAGAAGTGGAAGCTGCCTTTTGTTCGCAGTAAGCATGGTCGGTAAGAATTTCCTCTGTTGATTTTCCCGCCAGAGAAGCCCATCGGGGGTCGGTAGGAAGTTTTAATCCGAGCATGTTTTTTAAAGTAAAATACCGGCAATGGTAGCGGTAGTCAGGTTAGCGAGGGTTCCTCCGGCAACAGCGCGCAAACCCAGCCGCGCCAGGTCGCCTCTTCGCTCCGGAGCCATGGGGCTTATACCACCTATTTGAATGGCAATGGATGAAAAATTCGAGAAACCACATAAAGCAAACGTGGTCATAAAAACAGTTTTGTCCATGGTTATTTTACTGCCGGCAATCATCTCCGAAAGCTGGGAGTATGCCACAAATTCATTCAACACAATTTTTGAACCTAACAAACTTCCGAACTGAAAAGCCTCCGAAGGCGGAATACCAATAGCCATTCCCACATATTGAAGAACAATTCCGAACAATAACTCCAGTTTTAATGGCGAACCGAAATGCGCCATGCACCATTCGTTAATGTTAAGCAGCGCACCAATCTCTTCCAGCCCCCAGTTGAACATGGCAATAATAGCTACAAAAGCAAGCAGCATACCGCCAACATTCAGCGCCAGTTGTAAACCGCTGCCTGCGCCTTCAGCGGCAGCTTCAATTACATTCTCAGCGGTTTTTTCCACATGAATTTTTACCCCGTGGCGCGTAACGGGCTCTTCGGTTTCGGGAAAAATAATCTTTGCCATCACCAATGCGGCAGGCGCTGCCATAATACTTGCTCCCAGAAGCTGTTCGGCAAACTCAATACGGGCAGCCATAATATCTATTCCTTTTGCTTTGGCAAATGAATCGCCAAGCATCTGGATATAAGCTGCCATTACCCCTCCCGCAATAGTTGCCATGCCTCCCACCATGATGGCGAGCAATTCGCTCATCGTCATGTTCTTCACAAACGGGCGAATCATCAAAGGCGCCTCCGTTTGGCCAACAAAAATGTTTGCCGTGCATGATAAACTCTCGGCACCGGAAGTGCCCATCAGTTTGTGCATTACCCAGGCCATAGCCTGAACAATTTTTTGCATCACCCCGAGGTGGTACAACAAACTCATAATAGAAGAAAAGAAAATAATGGTTGGCAGAACCTGGAAAGCAAAGAAGAAACCCAGCGAGCCATCGCTGCCGGGACTTTTGGCGAGGTCGCCAAAAATAAAAGTGGCGCCTGCTGTGGTAAAATCAAGAATTTTTACGAAACCCCGGCTTATGGCATTGAAAAATAATTTGGGCCAGCCAAGCGGTGAAAAAAAGGAAGCCAGAACAGTTCCCTTTAAAATAAATACGGCAAACAAGGCTTGTATCGTAAACCCCGAAACAACAAGCCTCCAGTTAATTTTCTTTTTATTGTTGGAAAGAATGTAAGCAATGGAAACAATAACAAGAATTCCAATAAGCCCGGTAAACCTTTCCATCAAATATTTAGTTGTATTCAAACATAAGTTTATTTGACGTTTCGCCAAATAAAAAAACCCCGGCCGTTCAGCGGGGGTTTATTTATTGCATCTGGTATTAATCTTCAAAACCTTCGGCAATATCAGTAGGCGGGGCGGCTGCCGTTTCTAAAGCCGGATTCTCCTCATCTGACTTGCGGTGCATTTTCGCTTCTAAGCTAAGAGTGGCGTGAGGTACTACGCGCAGCCTTTCTTTGGGAATTAATGTGCCGGTAACACGGCAAATGCCATAAGTTTTATTTTCAATGCGCATCAATGCCATTTCAAGATTGCGGATATAGGCATGTTGACGCGAAATCTGGTTCATCAGCGTTTCCATTTCAGAGGTATCAGTACCTTCTTCCATATTCCAGGCCTTGTTGCCCATTTGATTTTCATTATGGTTATCGAGCGCTTCTTTCAGGTACTTCAGTTCATCGCGGGCAGCAGCCAGTTTTTTATCAATCAGGTCTTTAAATTCTTTCAATTCATCATCGCTGTAACGCAACCCCAACCCTTCTGACTGCTTTCTCTTCTTCAACAACTTTTTCACTACTGCCTTAGTAGCTTTAGGTTTTTTTGTTGCCGGTGCTTTTGCTGCAGGTTTTGCTTTTGACTTAACTTTAGGAGAAGCTTTCTTAACAGCTTTTACTTTGGGCTTGCTTGCCGTTTTCTTTTTTGCCGCGGGTTTTGTCTTCTTCATTTTTGCAGCGGCTTTTTTCACGGGCTTAGCTTTCTTCTTAGCCACAGGTTTGGCAGCTTTTTTCTTTGGGGCGGCTTTCTTTTTGGTAGCCTTTTTCTTTGCCATTTTCAAAAATTTAGGGTGCGAAAGTAAATAATTTCTGTATTCATGCTATAGGCAGGTTTATTAAGCTTTATATGTCTCGAAAATTCAAATATCTCATTTCACTTGGTTTTCGGTTTAAAGCGTCAGTATTATTTCGGCTATCTTCGCGATTTAATAGTATGAGTAAAAAAGGAAAAGTTTTAGTAGCCATGAGCGGAGGCATAGATTCTACCGTAAGCGCAGTTATGTTGCATGAGGAGGGGTATGAGGTTATTGGCATTACTATGAAAACATGGGACTACGCTTCTTCCGGGGGAAGTAAAAAAGAAACCGGCTGTTGTTCACTCGATTCGATTAACGATGCCCGGCAAGTGTCGGTTGATTTGGGTTTCAGTCATTTTATTATTGACATACGGGAAGAATTTGGCGATTTTGTAATTGATGACTTTGTAAATGAATACCTTGCCGGCAGAACACCTAACCCCTGCGTGTTATGTAACACACACATTAAATGGGAAGCGCTTTTAAAGCGTGCCGATAAACTCGGCTGTGAATTTATTGCTACCGGTCACTATGCCCAACTGCGAAGTGAAAAAGGGCGCTATGTGGTTTCGAAAGGTTTGGATGAGAATAAAGACCAAAGCTATGTGTTGTGGGGTGTTAGTCAGAGGTGTTTAAGGCGAACCATCTTTCCGGTGGGCAAGTATCACAAGCCTGCCATCCGCCAAATGGCTCGCGATATGGGCTATATGGAACTCGCCAATAAAAATGAGAGTTACGAAATTTGCTTTGTCCCCGATAACGACTACCGCGGTTTCCTCAAGCGCAGAATTCCAGATTTGGAACCAAAGGTTGACGGAGGAAATTTTGTAGATGCTTCGGGTAATGTTCTGGGTAAGCATCATGGATATCCTTTTTATACCATCGGACAGCGCAAAGGGCTGGGCACAGCATTCGGCAAGCCTATGTTTGTTACCGAAATTCTTCCCGAGAATAATACTGTTGTGCTTGGAGAAGAAAAAGAGCTGGAGCGCAACGGCATGTGGGTAGGTAAATTAAATTTACAGAAGTATGAAACCATTGTTCCCGGTATGAAAGCGGTAACAAAAGTTCGCTATAAGCACGATGGTGAGTTGAGTACACTCTATCAACAAGACAACCAGGTTAAAGTTGAATTTAAAACGATGGTATCTGCCATCGCCCCGGGTCAAAGTGCCGTCTTTTATGAAGAAGATGATGTGATTGGCGGAGGAATTATTTTTTCTAATTTCAATTTGAATGATTCTAAAAATTAAGCATTTTAATTTCTATTACTTCTTTCTTTTAGCTGCTGTTTCCCTGTTTATTGCATCCTGCAAAGACAGAAGCGATACTTTGGAGATAGATTATATGTACGATTACGCACCGGTTGATTCCGGTCATTATGTGATTTATGATGTTGATTCTATTACCTACAATTTTATTTCACCTATTTACTACCGCGATACCGCACGTTACCAGTTGAAAGAGGAAATAGGCGACACCTTTTACGATAACAACAACGAATTGAATTATGAACTTAATCTGTATCGGAGGGCTAATGCAAGTTCGTCATGGGTGTTTGACAGAAAGTGGTCTGTAAAAAGAACAGTAACTACTTTCCAAAAGAATGAAGGTGACTTGCGGTTTATCAAGCTTGTTTTCTTTCCTCAGAAAAATCTATCCTGGGGCGGAAACAATTACATTCCCACCACCGCTCCTTACCGTGTTTTTCTAAATTGGGACTACCATTACACCGAAGTAAACATTCCTTATTCAGTAAACGGACTTAACTTCGACAGTACCCTTATAGTTTCGGAAGTGGATAACGAAAATCTGATTGAGAAAACTTTGCGCAAAGAAGTCTATGCCAAGGGCGTAGGTATGATTTACCAGGAGTGGGAGAGTTTAACGAAAAATGTCGGTGGTAACTGGAATGATGACCCGCGTCAGGGCTTCCGAATCAGGATAAAGGTTAAAGAATATAATTAGTTGCTTCCGGTTTAATGGGTTGTACATGCCTCTCATATGATAAAATGTATTTCTTTCTTAGCTCTTCTCGCTCCTGCTTTCCTGTTTTCTCAAAACCATAACTACTGGATTAAGTTTAAAGACAAAAACAATAATTCGTTTTCTTTAAGCAACCCGCAGCAGTTTCTTTCCGAACGTTCTGTAGAAAGACGAGTTAAGCAGAATATCACACTAAACATCTCTGACCTCCCGCTTACTCAAGATTATGTTGACAGTGTTTCTCCATTCATAACAAATATTATTCACCGGTTAAAATGGTTTAATCTATTAGTTGCAAAAATTGACGACCCCGGAATGGTGGTTCCTAATATTGATGCCAAAGCTGATACAACGATTGGGACTGATACATTTTCAATTACAATCCGCGATACAGTAATTACTCATTATCGAATTTTAGTTTCTCTTGCCGGTTCATCTTACGACACTATATCGCTTACATACAGTGACACTTTAAATGATACGGTCTTTCATTTTGGGCCTATTGTAATCCGTGATTCCATTTTTATTACGGACAATCAAATGGGTAACAAATTCGATTCCATCAGGCAATTCGCGTTCGTTGACAGCATAGCAGAAATAGCCGACATTCCGAGAGCCACAGGCAAGATGCATAACAAATTTGAAGAAGTAGAACCAGTTAATCAGCGCATTATTTATCCTAATAGATATGGCGCTGCTTATCATCAAATCAATATGCTTAATGCCGACCTGCTTCATCAAATGGGTTATAGGGGCAATGGTATTATTATTTCCATGATGGATAACGGATTTTATAATGTTCCGGATATACGCGCCTTTGATTCCGTACGCAACCGGATTATTGCCACTTACGATTTCGTGAACCACGAAGAAGATGTATACAACGATGGGAGTCACGGTGAAAATACCTTTTCATGTATTGCTGCAAACATTCCTGACGGTTATCTTGGAACTGCTCCTGACGCAAATTTCTATTTACTTACTACTGAAGATAACTCAGCGGAATGGATTATGGAGGAATACAACTGGGTAGCCGGTGCTGAATTTGCCGATAGTGCCGGAGCGCAAATCTTCTCCACTTCGCTTGGTTATACTCAATTTGACGGAGGCGCAGGTAATCACACATACAGCGATTTGAACGGTGATAAAACCGTAATTACCCAAGCCGGGAATATCGCGGCTTCAAAAGGTATTCTTGTTTTCAATAGTGCCGGCAACGAAGGAAACTCGAGCTGGCGTTACATCTCCGCTCCTGCTGATGGGATAAATGTAATTGCGGTAGGTGCAGTTGATTCAGTGGGACAAGTTGCACCTTTCTCCGGCCGAGGTCCTAATTCTTCAGATACAATCATTAAGCCCGACCTTTGCGCACAGGGAGTTAACACCGCTGTTATTAATGCCAATGGCTCCATAGGTACAAGTGGGGGAACTTCTTTCAGTTGTCCAATTCTTGCCGGTTGTGCGGCCAGTTTATGGAGCGCTTTCCCTGATAAATCAGCGAAAGAAATTTGGGTTGCTATAGTTACCAGTGCCGACCATTTCTGGTCACCGGATAACAATCACGGTTACGGCATCCCTAACTTCTACAACGCGTATCTTAATCTGAAAACCAATTACAACGGAAACATTTTGCGCATCAGTGATAACGCAGCGGTGTTCCCAAATCCGTTTGGCAGCGAGTTGAACGTTTCTCTATTTAACTCTGAAAGCAAAAACCGCCAAATCGAAATCTTTGATGTGCTCGGCAGAAAAGTTTACTCCACCGAAATATTTCTGCGCGATAATACTTTTGAAATAGTAAAATTAGACGGAGTTAAAACTCTCTTAGCCGGTGAGTATATTCTGAAATTAGATGGCGACAAAAACAAAACTCACCGTATTGTCAAAGTGAAGTAGTTATCTCACTGCCATCCTCCGAATCATTACGGAAAACAGTTTAGGGCAAAACCTTTTAGCATACAGTGCTACTTTCTCCAGCATTTTTGAAATAAAAACTTCTTCTTTCTCCGCTTTAATCGCAGCAACAATCTGTCGCGCACATTCCTCTGCACTTAAACCTGCTGAAGTTTTTCTGTCCATAGCTCCGAGTTTTTCTCCTGTTGCTGTCAGTGCATTTACCGAAACATTCGTGTTTACAAAACCCGGACAAACCAAAAGTACTTTCACATTATCCGCATACACTTCAGCCCGCATGGAATCAAAAAAGCCGTGAAGCGCATGTTTGCTGGCACTGTAGCCACTGCGCCACGGTGAACCAAATTTCCCGACTGCACTTGTTACCGTCACAAACATTCCGGCCTTCTGCTTCAAAAAAACAGGAAGGACTGCTTTGCTCAAAGCAACCGTTCCGAAAAAATTTATTTCAAAAAGTTTGCGGTCAATTTCTACAGGTGTATCTTTTGCCAACGAGCGCTGGCTCACTCCGCCATTGTTGATGAGAATGTCTATTCGCCCGAATCGCTTTAGCACCTCCTCTTTCTTTACTTCAAACTCACCCTGTTTCTCCAGGTCAAGCGGTAGAATGAAAATTTCCACGTTTGGATTGGCTGATTTGGCTTCTGCTTCTACTCTCTTCAACTCATCTACTCTTCGCGCAGATAAAACCAGTTTCGTATTATTCTTTGCCAATTCATATGCAAGAGTTTCACCAATTCCTGATGAAGCACCCGTAAGCCATATCACTTTACTGTTTAATGATTCCATGGAGCTAAGAAGTGAAATATTTTTTATCCGTTACTGAAATTCTATTTTAGCGATGATGAGAATTACAATTATCGGTGCAGGTAATGTAGCTACTAATCTCGCGCTTGCTTTGAAAAAAGCGGGACATCAGTTGGTGCAGATTTACAACCGCAGCAATGATGCCGGCCAAGAGCTTGCACGCGCTGTGGCTGCTTCATTCACTTCCGATTCAACACAGCTTGCTGATGCCGATGTTTACATAGTTGCGGTGAAAGATGATGTAATTGAAGAAGTAGCCTCTCAAATAAATCTTTATGATAAAGTAATCGTCCACACTTCAGGAACTAAATCCAAAGACTTGCTGAAAAAGTCTTCTTCCTGTTACGGTATTTTCTATCCGCTTCAAACTATGACCAAAGGTGCAAAAGTAGATTTCAGAAACGTTCCGCTGCTGATAGAAGGAAACAATGAAACAACAGTTGATAAACTAAGTAGTCTTGCCTGTTCTATTTCTCAAAATGTTCACCGGGTAGATGAAGAACAACGCCAATGGATTCACATTGCTGCCGTGTTTGCGAATAATTTCACCAATCATCTGTATACCATCTCTGACAAAATCTTAAAGGAACATCAACTGTCATTTTCAATTTTAAAACCTCTCATCTTTCGTTCTGTTGAAAACCTGAACCACCATTCACCGGATGAGATTCAAACCGGTCCTGCTTCGAGGAAAGATTTGCAGGTGATTGAAAAACATCTTTCGATGCTCGCTGACAATCCCGATTTACAAAAGATGTATGAGCTTTTGAGCAACAGCATTATAGCTTCGACCGGCAAAGGCGAAAATTAAATTAGCGGAGGAAAACAAAACAACTTGGAAAGACTCACCGGCTTCTTAAAACTTATTCGCGGCACAAACTTGCTGCTTATTGGCTTGGGACTCTCGCTTTTCTATTTCGTCATTTTAATTCCTGTTCATCATAACCAGCTATTTACCACTCTGCTTCCCTTTACCGGTCTTGAATTTGTCCTTTTTGTTTTTTCAGTATTCTTTCTTGCTTCCGCTGGCAGTATTATTTATGACTATTACTGTTTTGAAGCGGATAGAGAATTTAATGCCGGTCGTCCGCTTGCAAAAGGAACTTTCTCTCTTGATACGGCTATGTATTTGCATGCAGCTTTTGCATTTGCCGGAATTGGTCTTGGGTTTTATCTCGGTTACCAGTGCAACAACTTTAAAATCGGGTATATCTATGTGATGTGTGCTTTGTTACTTTATGTTTATTCAGCCTATCTGCGAAAAATTCCTCTTGCCGGCAATCTTTTGATTGCTGCATTGGCGGGGTTTGTGCTTTTGTTATTGCTCCTCTTTGAAACTTCTTTCTTAAACACTATTTCTTTTGAACAATCTCCTTATGTTTTAGCTGTGCTGTTATTGCAGGTTAAAGTTTATGGAACTTTCATTTTCCTGCTTTCACTTGCCTTAGCAATGATAAATGACATATCCCATGTTGTTTCAGATAAAAAATACGAGGTGAACACTGTTGCTGTTCAGTTTGGTGAGAAGGCTGCTAAGTTTTTTACCGCCTTTGTTTTGCTGCTTTTATTGTTAGGGTTGTTTTATATGGTCAATACTTTT
Organism: uncultured Chitinophaga sp.; assembly: GCA_964631835.1. Taxonomy (GTDB): domain Bacteria; phylum Bacteroidota; class Bacteroidia; order Chitinophagales; family LD1; genus Bog-950. The sequence goes on along the minus strand of CAZWAD010000037.1, from coordinate 15,218 downwards.
ATTGCAGGCAATGCCATAAAAGAATCGGCTTATTCACTGATTGCTATTGTCATTCCTGTAGCAATTGCAGTTGTGCTTTTATTCATGGCAAAGCAACCAGAACATTACAACCGGCTCAGCATTCTTCTCAAAGTCATTATGTTCTTAGGTATTCTTTCCATTCCCGCCTTTCATCTTTTTAATAAATAAGTGTTCGGCACTATTTCATGCATTCATTTCAGAAACACAAAATCATTTTAGCTTCCAACTCACCGCGCAGAAAAGAACTGATGCAAATGGCGGGTTTTGAATTTGAAGTGAAATCGAAAAATGTTGACGAGAGTCACCCGCCAAACATGGCGAACGATTGGATTCCTGAATACTTGGCGAAAAAAAAAGCTTATGCCTTTGCTGATGAAATTTCCGACAATGAAATTGTAATCGGTGCAGATACAATTGTACTGCTTAACGGAAAGATTTACGAGAAACCGAACGATGCGGAACACGCTATTGAAATGCTGTCAGCATTGAGCGGGAAAATACATGAGGTAATTACCGGTGTTTGCATTTTCTCGAAGCAAAAAGAAGTTTCATTTTCAGAAATAACAAAAGTATACTTCAACGAACTTTCCGAAAAAGAAATTAAATTTTATGTCAATCTGTTTAAACCTTTCGACAAAGCCGGTTCGTATGCCTGCCAGGAGTGGATTGGCGCTGTAGGAATCAAAAGATTTGAAGGCGATTACTTTAACGTGGTCGGGTTACCCATCAACCGTATTTATCGTGAATTGAAAATTTTCTGATGGAGAATGTTTACACTGCCTCCCCCCTTCAGCAATTAGATTCTCCTCTTTTCCGCGAAAAAAAACTTACCGTTTACATCAAGCGCGATGATTTAATTCACCCTTACATTCAGGGAAATAAATGGCGTAAACTCAAATACAATTTGCTTGAAGCGAGAAAACAAAATCATCATACCTTACTCACCTTCGGAGGAGCGTATTCAAACCATATTTATGCCACTGCAGCGGCTGCCAGGTTTTTTGGCTTTCGCAGTATAGGAATAATCCGTTGTGAAAAGCCGCAAATGGAAAGTGAAACGCTGAAATTTGTCAGAATACAGGGTATGGAACTTCACTATGTAACCCGTGAAACTTACAAGCAAAAGGATTCATCTGCATACTTGGAAACCCTTAGAAACCGGTTCGGAAATTTTTATCTCATTCCCGAAGGCGGAACAAACGAACTTGCTTTACAAGGGGTGGCCGAAATTATTTCTGAAATAAATGTTGATTATGGTTATTTGTGTGTTGCCTGCGGCACTGGGGGAACGCTTGCAGGTCTGTCTGCCGGATTACAAGGCATGAAACAAATCATTGGTTTCTCATCGCTAAAAGGTGAAGATACACTCACTTCACAAATAAGCCGGCTAACCGAAGAATATTGCCAATCTATTTACTCCAACTTCCAAATCAATTTCGATTATCACTTTGGTGGTTATGCCAAAGCAAATCAAGAGCTATTTGATTTCATCAAAAACTTTAAAAAGCGATTCAGCATTCAGCTTGAACCGGTTTATACCGGTAAAATGTTTTTCGGATTGTTTGATTTAATTAAGCGTAATTATTTCCCGATCGGCTCGCGAATCGCTGCCCTGCACACCGGTGGCTTGCAGGGGCTCTGCGGTTACCCTGAATTGCTTTAATCAGCCATCTTTACTTTCAGAGGGCGGTGGAAACTTTCTTCGAGCGAGATAAGCGTATCGGTGCGGCTTACTCCTTCGATTTTCTGAATCTTATCGTGAAGTACTTCACGTAGGTGCTGGGTATCCCGGCAAACAATTTTCAGGAAAAGTGAGTAATTCCCTGTCGTGTAATTGCATGTAAGCACTTCGTCAATTTTCTTGAGTTGTGTTACCACCTTGTCATACATTTCACTGCGCACTAAAAAAACACCGATAAAGGCGGTAACATCCATACCCAGCTTAGAGAGGTCAATTTGAAGCTGTGGGTTCTTTACTATACCGAGTTTCTCCATTTTGTTCATCCGTACATGCACGGTACCCGGGCTGATGAAGAGTTTTTTACCTATTTCGGTATAGGGGATAAAGGCATTTTCGAGCAGAATGTTCAAAATCTGCAGGTCGGTGTTGTCAATTTCGAAATTGAAGGGCATATTTTCCTATTGTTTTTGATTATTTATCATCAAAAATAATATTTAGTTGATAATTCAATATATTTTATCAATAACTATTAAATTACTTGCAATAAATGAACCTATAGATTATATTTGTCGTATCGTTCTATAGCATTGTTGGGTGATGAAATCGGCAGACATGCCCTCCTGTCTCGGGGGTGAGGAACATCTGATAAACGCAGAATACATTAAATGGGGGTTGACCACCAAAATTGTTCTGTAGCTAAAGACCTCGTGTAGGTTCGACCCCTACTCCAACAGCAACATGGTGGTTTTTCTCCCGGCTTTTCCGGGGGAACCACCTTTCGGATTCTCGCCTCTTTATTTCCGATATCTTTTAAGCAGTAAATAACCTTCATTTCTTAGTATTGGAATTTAAACCTTGGCAGATGTGTTACCCAACTGAGGTAGACTTCGGTCAACACTGTCAAAAGTTCACTTCATTAAAGTAAAAGGAAGGTGCTCTCTGCCAAGTTTGCTCCTTTTACTGGTATGGACGATCCTTTTACTAGTATGGAGCTTCCTTTTATTAGTATGGAAGTTCCTTTTATCGGTGCGGAAGCCCCTTTTATCAGTATGGAAGTTCATTTAACTGGAATGGAAGTTCATTTTTCGGGTACGGATGATCCTTTCGTCAGAAAAAAAATCCCTTTTATCGGAAAAAGAGTTGCGGAAACTGGAATGAATAATGCTTTACTATAAAAAGAGCTGATTTCAGCTGCTTTTAAGGCTATGCTTAGAATTCTTTCAGAAAAAGGAAACGGAATTATTCACCCGACACTATAACATAACAGGGCAATGTCCCGGTCGAGGCTTCTTGCGTGAACAGCCCTGAAACATCAACGAAATTTCGGGAGCACCAACTGAATTGGTGGCGGGAAGAAGTTTGGAAACATTCACATCATAACTCAGCCCGCAGCTAAATCCTTTGTAATCAAAGCGTGTGCTGATGATGATGGCATCATAAATTCCGCGGTATTGAAGACCTACATGGAAAGCTGTTTGATTAGTTTTTGAATTTGCTCCTAAAGTTGTTTTAAAATTACAGCCTACGTTAAACTGGTTCGACCTTCCTTGCAAAAGAAAAAGCAAGTTAGGCATTACTGTCAACCGTGTACCAATAGGGATAGCCGCACCGGTGTGAATCGTAAACTTCATCGAGAGGCGTTCGTTTTCAGTAGTGTTTACATTTTGTCCACTCGGGTAAAAAGAAATTTTGGGTTGGTTGAGATGATTCAGAGCAAAGCCCATGTAGAAATTATTATCGCGCTTTATCATCATACTGTACAGAATCCCAAAGCCGGCATCACCATAAATAACCCGTGTACGGCCAAAGCTTTCAATAGTTCCGTTTGGCTCAAACTGACCGGTGGCAGGATTATACTGCGAATCGAAAGTAGCTTTGGCAGGGTCAATGCTACGGTGGTTAAAGGCGCCCTGAATTCCAACAGATAGTTGAGTAGTTGCTTTGCGATTGAGCATGAAGTGGTAAGCGAAAGAAAGATCAACACGGTTAGAGTTAAAACTTATATCGCCAGCCTGGTCGGCAAAAAAAGAAATTCCCAGTCCGGCAAAGCTGTTATACTTTGTGATTTTTCCCACCGCCATATCAGCGCCTCCGGCAAAGGTGCGGTAGGTATTACCGGTCGACACCGGCATCCACTGAATCCGGAAATTGGCATACACCCGGTAGTCGCACATATTTAATCCCGCCAGGGCGGGATTCAGAAAAAGAGGGGATGCATTGTATTGTGAGAAATGAACATCCTGAGCGTTGTTCTTAAGCGCTAGGCAAAGCGAAAGCGTTGCAAAAAAAAACTTCAGGAAAAATTTTGTCATAACTCTCTCCTACCTAAGCAGCGTAATGTTTCCTTTGCCGGAAACTATATCGCTGTTGACGCATACAATTTCATATGTGTAAACAAAGACGGCCGGGTCGAGTTTTTTATTCTGTTTATCAGTACCATCCCAACCCCAACGCGGGTCGTTAGCCAACCCGTCCGAAGTCTCTTTCATCAATTTCCCCCACCGGTCGAAGATGCGTAGATAATTAATTTTTGTGATTCCGATACCGCGAACCATAAATACATCGTTGAGTCCGTCACCGTTAGGAGTAAAAGTATTAGGCATATATACAATGCTTTCATCGCAACTGTTGATTACTTCAATAGTTACGGAGTCCAAGGTTGAACAGGTTACTCCATTGAGGCTGTAATAAACATAAGCATAGTATGTGGTGGTTTGGCTTGGAGTAGCTACCGGATTACGGCAAGTGCGGCAGTTAAGGGTAGAATCAGGAATCCAGACGATGCTGTCAATTGGCGCTGGAATGTGCGAAGTGATATTGGAGCTTAACCCTATAATAATTCGTTGAGGGGTGGCAGTTACATTTACCGATGGAGTATCTAACACGTTGATATTAACCGTATCTGTTGCTGGCGCACAGGCTCCGTTTACCGAACTTACTATGTAACTGACGTTTCCGAGTGGAGTGATTAAAACGGTAGTAGCTTGGTTATCATCAATCCATATATTAGGCGACCATGTTACATTGGTTACAGTACCAGAGACCGTATATGAAACAGAACTTCCGATACAAATAGTTGTATCTCCACCGTTAATGGTTACATTGGTAAGTGCGTCAACCAAAACTGTTTTTACAATGGTATCAGTGCAGAGGTTGGAATCGGTAACCACCAACTGTACCTGGTGAGAACCGGCAGGAAAAAGATAGGTAACGTTGCAATTGGCACCGGTTCCTATCGAAGTAGATGGTAGCCAGGTCCAGTTGCAGCCGGTAATAGCCCCATCGCCAGGAACAGATGCGCTGGATAACTGCATTGGAACATTTTCACAGGAAGGTGTCCAGTTGAAATTGGCGGTGGGCTCCTGGTTTACTGTAACTAAATTTTGAGCAGTATCTGTACAACCGTTTACATCGGTAACAACAAGTGTAATTGTATAGTTTGGTAACGGATTAGGCGGATAAATTCGGCAAGGTGGACTTTGCCCCTGAACATTTGGCGGTAAACCGAAGTTCCAATTCCATGTAAGTGAATTACCGGTAGAGGCATCAGTAACACAAGCCGGCTGATTACCGCAAATAACAGGGTCAACAATAGTAAAAGCAGCAGAAGGATTAGGGAAAACAATTACTGTTTTAACTGTGGTATCCGTACAGCCTTGATTATCGGTAACTGTTTGTAAAACATTATATGTACCTGCGTTTACATATTTGTGGCAAACATTGGGACCGGTGCCTGTAAAGCTATCGCCAAAATCATAAGTCCAGGAAAAAAGGGTGGAATTAGTTACGGTAGAAGCATCGGTGACGCACACACTATCGCTCAAACATCCGGTAGGTGCCACATTAAAGTTGGAAATTACACGCGCTACAGTCAGGTTAACATTATCTGTGTCGCTGCAGCCAAAAGTGTCGGTAACAATTAACTGGAACGATGCATTACTTTGCAACTGAACAGTAGGATTGCAAATAACCGGATTAGAAACAGGAGGCGAAGGCGACCATAAACAATTTGCAGCTCCGCTTCCGTTAAGTGTATAAACCACATCATAACAAACCGTATCATCCGGCCCCGCATTGGCAACCGGGTTGTCAATAACCTGCATCACAAGCGAAGAATCACAATCGGGGCAGCCTAGGCTGTCATAAACACAATGCGTAACACGATACAAACCACCGGTAGCATAAGTATGACAAATAGTTGTTTGAGTGGTAGTATAAACTGTAGCGCTGTCGCCAAAATTCCAGGTGTAATAAGCAACACTGGTAAGTGTATCAACTGTAGACGAATCATGAAAACAAACCGGTGTAAATGCGCAAACTGTAGAGTCATCGGCATAATAACCAGCCACCGGAAACTGTGGAATAATAACGGTTTGAATAATGGAGGAATCAAAACATCCTAAGTTACTCCATACATAAAGCCTCACCGTGTAAGAACCCGGCCCTGGGTAAACATGGCAGGGATTCTGAACGCTGTCGGTTGTATTGTCGCCAAAATCCCAAAGCCAGCGTACTGTACGCGACTGGAACGATGGAAGGTTGATGTGGTATGAAGTTGAATCAAAAAAGCAAACGGTATTGTTAAGGCAGGCGCCAAAGTTATTATAGGTAAAATCAACCGTTGGAGAATCTATATAGAGCGGCTTATTAAGCCTGACCTGGCAGCCTATGGTATCTCCGAACCTGACCTGAGCGGTACAACTATCTGTAAGGCAAAATGGATATGTGTACGAACAGGTAACATAAGTAGGGTTTGACGGAGTTCCGACAGGGGAAATAGGAATCTGCTGACAATAATCAGGGCCGCATCCAAAAAGCAATGTCATGGCGGTGGCGTTGTATGTGCCTACTGTAAATGTTACAGTATCTTTACATGCACACATTCCTGTGTCCGGATCCACGGTTAATAATCCAAAAGGACCATCAACCACAATCGTTCCGATGTATGCAGAATCTGAGCATCCGTCAGTAGTTGAAACCCGCAAAGAAATATTATACACTCCGGGAAATTCATAATAGTGAACTACAACAGAATCATCTGAGGTAACTTCATCTCCAAAACTCCAGAAAATGGAATCAATGCATGTAGAAGTGCTGGTAAATGTAATCAGCTTAGGAGGATTCGGACAAATAACAAAGGTGTCACTTATCATACCCGAGGCAACAGGAGGGCAAACATGAATTAAAGTAGAATCGCGGGTAGTGCACAAACCGGCTGAAGAAACATTTACATAAATCCAGTAATCTCCGGGGGTTGAGATAACAAAATCCGGTCCGGTTGTACTGAAAGTGTCGTATGGAATATCTGATGGTATTTGCCAAACATAAGAAAGCTGTACTCCTTGCGAATTATTAATTATGCTGTGTGTAGTACCGGGACATATCACAGTATCCAAATCATAATCAATATCAACCACCTCGGAAACTATTACCTGCCGGTAAGCAGTATCCCAGCATCCTATATTGTTATCGGCATAAAGGCGAACCGTATAAATACCTGAGGTATCATAACGATGGCACACATTACGGATACCGAACACAGGAGGTGAATTATCACCAAAATCCCATCGTATGGAATCAACAGTGCATATCGAATCTTTAATATTACTGGTGAAACAAATAGAGTCTGGAAAACAAACATTATTAGAAGTAAAGTTAACATCCACTTCGCAAACAGTTACACGCGCAAAAACGGTATCTCTGCATCCTATATTACTCTGAAACAACATAGCAGCAACATAATTTCCCGGATAATAATTAGTCCAGATAAAAGGATTAGTTCCGGGGAAACCAAAATTTAAGCCGTTAGCCACGGTATCCGGGTCCCATCTGGGATAAGTAGCGGCAGGTGTTCCCTGTGAAGTGTTTCTGAAACTGACCGTCATTCGCCCAGAGTTCCTGTTTACGCAATCTATTGTGTCAGTTGGAGTCATGCTGGCATAATCGCAGGCAGTACGGACAAGGCGGGTAACTTCATGATAACACCCTGTTGATACATTGTGGGTTCTTAACCGGATAGTACAGGTGTCGCATGGCGGCAGTGCTACAACCGGGTTCTGAAGCCGCGAAGTTGTTCCATCACAAAAGTACCACCAGAAACTATCTGCCTGCACCGATTCATTCATCAGGAATACTGAATTTACATTAAAGCATGAAGTGGAATCGCGAAACCTGGCAATAGGTGGATTTATAGTTACCGTAGTACACAATTGCTGACCCGCACAACTATCGCGGTAAGGAATAACGCAGGTATTAAAAACTCCTATATCCTCGTAAATATGGTCAAAAACTGCGCGGTTGCAGACAATTGCTGTAACCCCATCGCCATAATCTACATAGGCGCAATCAAATGAATCACACAGCAATCCGAATACAACAGCGGTATCCTCAAAGCAGGAAACTGGTGGAAATGCTGTTAGAGTACATACGGGCGGTCTGCCTACGCAAACCGTATCATTCAATACTGCCGAATCCACACAGCCTGTGTTTGTTCTCACCACTAATTTTATATCATAGCATCCAACCGAGTCGAAACAGGTAGAGTACGGGCTGCCGGAACCATTGGGAACCAAAGGCGGATTAAAACTCCATACCCTTGAAACAATAGAATCGGGAACTGCACTGTAATTAGTTATATCCACAAATGTGGGGCAAACAGGCGGGCAGCCATGTACCTGGTTTTGAATACCTATTACGGGATTCAATCTTCTTACAACAACATAGTCAGACTGAGTCTGAGTTTGAGTACAGCCGTTGGGAGCGCGAACTGTTAGAGTAGTGGTAAAGCTGCCGTAGTTGTTATATGTAACAGTTTCCGAAGGAGTTGATGAGGTAAAATTAACCGGATTAACTCCTCCACCCGCGTTAAACCAGGTATAAGTGCAAAGTGAACAAGGCACAGCAGTATTGATAACAGTATGAGGTGCGGAACAACTGTAATTATCATTTACTGTAAACGATGCAATCGGTTTCGGTTTTACAGTATCAACTCCGCTTAAAGATAATGTTGCCGTGCATCCCGGTGCAAAAGTTCCGGTTACGTTTACATTATAGGTTCCCGTAGTGCAAATTGTATAAGATTGAGTAGGTCCTGTTCCTCCGGGGTAATTACCCGGAGTTAAAGGTCCCCAGGTGAGAGAGTTTAAGCCAGGCGTACAATTGGTTAATGTCAGGTTATGGCATTCGCCTGAGGCAATACAAAAAGAAGTAGATGAAGGGGTAACGCAAATTTGGGGTGATTGTCTTACACATATGTAATCAGCCCGAATCATAGAATCGGCACAGCCGCTCGGATGGCGAACTACCAATTTAATATCGTAGCAATCTGCATTATTTATGGGAAATGTGTAATTAAAAGTTAAACCCGAACCACATTGCTGCAAAACATTATCAATATACCAGCAATAAGTCATATTCGGACCTCCGTTAGTGGCTGTAAAAGTTACAGGCAATGGGGAGGTGGTGCAATTTGCGGTAGTTACATTTGCTGAAAAATTAGCAACCGGAGGAGGGATTATGTTAACCGCATTAGCATAAGTTTCGGATGCAACACAGCCAAGACTATTTCTCACAATAACAACAGGGCTGTACGGTCGGGCTGAGCAGTTGCTATAGCAATAAGTTACAGGTGTTGATGGACAGTTAGGCAGATTAGTGATAGTAATACAGCCCCAGTCAATTTGTACGGAGTTAATTACTCCACCTCCCGCCAGCGAATTGCAGGTGGCATTCACACAAAGCCCCCGGCAGCCTTCGGTAGGAGCAAAAGTGAAATTAACAATGGGGCTTGCCGATACGTTAATGCACTTGGTAATGGTGCATATTTCACCGTTCGCGTTTTCCGAAGTTAAAGTAACACAATAAGTTCCTGCGCTATCAGCAAAACCCACAAAAGACGAACCTGTTCCTGTTTGCCATGGCATGGCATTGTAAGTAGTTGTCCAGTCGCGCTGTACTATTGGGCTCGAAGATGTTTCAGCCGCAACAGCGTTTATAAAGTAAGGCGTACATAAAGGACCAGTATTGACAAAGTTAAAATCGCAGGTGATTTGTGCACACAGCTGTGCGGTTCCCGATAAAGCAAGAAGAAGTATAAGTGCGCGTAAAAATCTCATGGGGTCATTCTCTATGGTTTCGGAATAAAAAACTTTTAACTTCTACACCGCCTTCTTTTCAGACACTAAAATTAGATATAAAGTTGCAACTGCTAATATTCTTTTTTCAACAAAACCGAAGTTAGCTTTTTTTGATGAAATGCAATCAACAAGTAATTGTAGAAAGTTGTTAGAGTTAATTCCGTTACTTATCGGTTTCAGCCATTAAAATTGTCGCATGTCAACAAAAGGTATCGCTGTTTTGAGTATAATTCCTTTACGAAAAGAGCCCACTCACCGCAGCGAATTAGTCACCCAACTTCTGTTTGGTGAAGTATATGAAATAACCGAAGAGTCAGGTTCATGGATTAAAGTAAAGTGCAGTTATGACAGTTACGAAGGCTGGATTGACAAATCCCAGCATGAAGAGTTAAGTGAAAAAGATTTTGCGGTAATATCAGAAGCAGGATATGGGGTAGCACTTGAGTTAGTGAGCAATGTCGTTTCAAACAACTATTCGGTTCCGGTGGTTTCAGGAAGCAGCCTTCCGGTTTTCGATGGAATGAATTTTAAAATCGGTAAAACGAAATTTGTTTACAACGGTCAGGCAATTCTACACGCCTCAAAAAACACCGAGGTTTTAGACCGTATTTCCATACGCTATCTTAATGCTCCTTATTTATGGGGCGGGCGTTCGTCTTTTGGTATTGACTGCTCCGGATTTACTCAGGTAGTCTTTAAGTTTTGCGGTATTTCTCTCAGGCGCGATGCATATCAGCAAGCCGAACAGGGAACGCATGTAAATTTTGTGGAAGAATCGCAACCGGGCGACTTGGCTTTCTTCGGCAACAGCGAAGGCAAAATCATCCATGTGGGCATTGTGCTGAAAGACCATCGCATTATTCACGCATCAGGTAAAGTGCGCATTGATAAACTCGACCACTTCGGCATTTTTAATGCGGAACAAAAAAAATACTCGCACCAGCTAAAAATTATCAAGCGAATCTTTTGACCTTTTACCCGTTTTTTGGGTAAAAATCCACGAAATTCACCCAAAACCCGCCTTTTGCAGGCCTCTCACACCAAAAGTTGGCTTTTTACATCGAAAGAATTCACATTTACATCCTCCGGAAGAGCATTTACATCAAAAGAAAGCAGGTTTACATCCTCTGGAAGCACACTTCCATCAAAAGAATTCACTTTTACATCCAAAGAAAGTGCACTCACATCACGGGAATATGCCTTTATATCATCCGGAAGCGCACTGACATTAAAAGAAAGCGCATTTACATCCTCAGGAAGCGCACTGACATAAAAAGAATTCCCTTTTACATCTAGCCGAAGTACACTTACATTAAAAGGACGCGCTTTTATAACCAACAGAAGTGCATTTACATTAAAGGAATATGCTTTTACATTCAACCAAAACGCACTTACATTAAAAGAATTCGATTTTACATGCACCCGAAGCACACTTACATTAAAAGAAAATGCTTTTACATCCGACCAGAACACATTTGCATCCTGTCAACGCAAACTCCCGGTCTGCCAAAGCGAACTCACCCATTACTAAAGTTCATTTCTCATGTTCTTTAATACTCTATCGTACCTTATTCTTGTGCTGTGAAAAAGATTGCAGTCCTTACCGGTGCAGGAGTTAGTGTCGAAAGCGGCATACGAACCTTCCGCGATTCGGGAGGGCTTTGGGAAGAACACCGCATTGAAGATGTAGCCTCGCCTGAAGGATGGGAAGCCAACCGCGAACTGGTTCTAAATTTTTATAATGCCAGAAGAAACCAATTATTGCAATGCAAACCTAACCGTGCCCACTTTGCACTGGCAGAACTGGAAGAGAAATTTGATGTAACTATCATCACTCAAAATGTGGACGATCTGCACGAAAGAGGCGGTTCAACAAAAGTAATTCATCTCCATGGCGAACTGCTGAAAGCCCGCAGCAGCTTCGATGAAAATTTAATTTACGAATGGAAAAAAGATATTCTACCGGGAGACAAATGCGAACGCGGCTCGCAGCTTCGCCCGCACATTGTTTGGTTTGGCGAAGCAGTTACGAAAATGGAAGAAGCTGTACCCGTAGTGCGCAGCGCTGATATGTTTATTGTAGTGGGAACTTCTCTCTTGGTTTATCCCGCGGCAGGGTTGATTCATTACACACGTTACGAAATCCCCAAATGGCTTGTTGACCCGAACGACTTGCCACTTCCACGCATTCCGAACCTCAGGTTTATTAACCGGAAAGCAACCATAGGAGTTGACTCCTTAATCAAAGAACTTTTAGCCCATGAGTAAGGCGTTTTATAAGGAATACCAATTACATTTCAGGGAACCGGTTATAACATCACGGGGTGAAATGAAAATAAAGAACGGTTACTTCTTTTTCATTTCCGAAAATGGCAAAACCGGTATAGGAGAATGCAGCTTTATAGAAGGATTGAGTATAGATGATTTGGAATATTATCCGAAAGCTCTTCTTGATGCTTGCGAAGGCATCGAAAAAGGAAGACTGCACCACAGAATATTATACGGCTTCCCATCTATTCAATTCGGTGTTGAATGTGCCAGGCTCGATTTAAAGAAAGGCGGCAACAGAATTTTGTTTAATAGCGAATTCATCCGCGGAGAAAAAAAAATACCTGTTAACGGGTTGATTTGGATGGGGGGTAAAGATTTTATGCTGAAACAAATTGAGCAGAAAATAGCCGCAGGATTCCGGTGTATTAAAATAAAAGTAGGCGCACTTGATTTTGAATATGAAGCAGGTTTGCTAAAATTTATACGTGAAAAATTTCCAACCTATGTTATTGAAATACGTTTGGATGCCAATGGCGCCTTTGACAGCTCCAATGTTTTTCAAAAACTGGATATACTTTCAAAATTTCACATTCATTCTATTGAGCAGCCGGTAGATGCCGGTCAATACAAACTCATGCAATCGGTTTGTAAAAACTCGCCTATACCCGTAGCTCTTGATGAGGAATTGATAGGTGTGGATGAAAAGAATAAGGAAAAACTGCTGAGCGAACTGAAGCCGCATTACATTATTCTTAAACCAAGCCTACTGGGAGGGTTTAAGGCCTGCGACAAATGGATTCAGCTTGCTGAAAAATATAATACGGGCTGGTGGGCTACTTCAGCTCTCGAATCGAACATCGGGCTTAACGCCATTGCCCAATGGGTTTTCACGAAAAACAATCCGATTGTTCAGGGGCTGGGAACCGGAGGCCTTTACACCAACAACATCTCATCTCCTCTTTATATTGAAAACGGAGAGTTGGGTTACAATCCTCAAACCTGTTGGGGAATGATAGAGGCTAAATAGCGGTAGCTCTGAAACAAAAAGCAGTAACCTAAGTCATGTCCTAAGACTCTCCAAACATGACCAAAGAATCTAAGAGGATTACACTTAAAGCATTGGTCCGCCTCGTCTATTATTGGTAAGTTATGTCGAATTGAAAGAATCCTGTGCTAATACAAGGTGTGTATCAGACTCCTTCCTCTGAAAGGTTTCAAGCGGCAGTTGACTCGCGTTGCTCGGTTAGCTGACGTTCGTAAATATCTGCATATAGTCCGTCTTTGTCGAGTAGTTCACGATGAGTACCCTGTTCCACAATTTTTCCTTCATCGAGAACGAGTATGTTGTCAAAATGTATGAGTGAAAAAATACGGTGTGTGATGATAATGGCTGTTTTGCCCCGCAGCATTTCGTCCAGATTCTTCTGAATCTCCTTTTCAGTAGCAGTATCAACCGCACTAAGGCAATCATCGAGCAGAAGAACCTGAGGTTGTTTTATAAGCGCCCGGGCAATTGAGATCCGCTGCTTTTGTCCACCGGAAAGCGTAACCCCGCGCTCGCCTACCATAGTGTTGTACCCTTCTGGAAAGGTTTCAATTTCTCTCGCAATAGAAGCATAACCGGCAAAGCGCTCAGCTTCTCCAGCATCCGATTCGGGAAGACCAAAAGAAATGTTTTCGGATATGGTTTCTGAAAAAAGAAAAACATCCTGGGGTACAAAACCTATCTGTCTGCGAAGCGAGTTGAGTTTAAATTGACGGACGTCAGTTTCGTCAATCAAAATTTTGCCTGTGGAAGAATCATACATGCGCATAATCAGGTCGGCAATGGTTGTTTTTCCCGAACCGGTTCTGCCGATAATGGCAATACGCTCACCGGGTTTTACTTTAAAAGAAACATCTTGCAGCGCCTGTATTCCTGTATCAGGATAAGTAAATGAAACACGGTCGAAAACTATTTCGCCTTTGATTTTTTTATCAATTCCTTCCCTTCCCGAAATAGCGGGCTGGTAATGAAGAAATTCGTTAATGCGTTTTTGCGAAGCTATGGCACGTTGAATCATGGAAGCCACCCAGCCCAGGGAACTGACAGGCCACATGAGCATATTGATATACAAAAGAAAAGTAGCAAGATTACCTGCAGTAAGATTTCCATTGCCAACCTGTATTCCTCCGGCAAGTACAACAATAACTATACTGCAACCCACTAAAAAAGTCATAGCGGGAAAGTAAACAGAATCAATTTTGGCGAGGTGAAGCTGTTTCTGTTTGTATTCTTCAGCTTCCCTTTCAAAATGCTTTTGCATGTCGCCTTCTCGGGCATAGGCCTGAACCACCCGGATACCCGAGTAAGTTTCCTGTGCATTAGTAGTAATATCTGATAGTTTTGATTGAATACGGTCGCTGGCGCGCTCAACTTTTTCATTCACATAATAAATGATAAAAGAAAGAACCGGAAGAGGAATGAGCACATACAAAGTTAAGGAGGGGCTGAGAATAAACATGGATGCAATAGAAAAAACAATAGTGAAAAAGAGGTTGACAGAATACATGATGGCAGGTCCTACATACATACGCACACGGCTTACATCTTCCGTAATTCGGTTCATAAGGTCACCGGTGTTGTTACGTCTGTAAAAAGCAAGGTCAAGCGCCTGGTAGTGTCCGTAGATTTCATTTTTCATATCAAACTCAATGAGCCGAGAAACCACAATTATCGTTTGGCGCATGAAGAAAGTAAAGCCTCCTGCAAGCAAAGCTACTGTCAGATATTTAAGAAAGAGAAAGAAAACCTGCCATCCTATTTTTGTTTGTGCAGCGTCAATAAATTGCTGAGTTGAACTAATCTGGCTGATGTTATCCGCTATCAGATCAACAGCCTCACCGGTAATGATGGGGTTGTATACGGACAAAGCGTTGGCGCAAACCACAAAGAACATTCCTGCTAAAATCCTCCATTTGTATTTTGCAAAGTACTTATTAAGATAAGCGAGATGTTTCATAATTTACAACAGTTACTCAATTCCTCCACCGGTTAGTTCAGCAAATGAATGAGATTTGGACGGGTTTGCAAAAACGCAGCTACTTCCGGAATGCAGACGAGGCTCTTC
>CAZWAD010000036.1:0-26971 GCA_964631835.1 uncultured Chitinophaga sp. | reverse complement strand
GGTTTCTGGCGGGTATGCATGGCGGCTTTTCTGCTTACCCTTATACACAAGGCAACCTCTATTCAATCAACAAACAAAACTTTTCGCCTTCGTTGGTGTTAGGTGAATAGCCGTTGTTTGGTGTTATAGGAGCGGCTCTGCGCTCCGTCACCAACAACTATATTGCGCAGCCAGTGTATTTGTTGCTCTCCTCCTCACTCGTTTCCCATAACATGAGTCAGAAACCCAAACTCATCAACACCACTCAGGTAAAAGCTATGCAGTTGTTGGTGATAACACCGAACAACGGCAACGCAGGAAATGCAAAACTCCGTTAAGCAGAACGTTCCCAATCCCTTTGCGGAGCAAACTTCCATTTCGTATATCATACCCGATGATGTTCGCAACGCGCAATTCATTTTCAGAGATATTTTTCCTTACAGGCGGGTGCCCCCGCCCGCCTGTTGTTTTATGAAAGTCTGCCAAACAAAAAACCCATCAACATTTGATGGGTTTTTTGTTTCTGTCTAAGCGCAGCCGAAGACTACTCTTCTGCCTTTTCCTCAGTAGCAGCAGTTTCAGTTTTCTTAGTTGCTTTCTTGCCACCGGCCCTCCTTGTCTTCTTCTTCGGCTCAGCAACTTTAGCGGTATTCTTATTTTGAGTGTAAGTTTCGTTAAAGTCAACCAGCTCAATCATGGCCATTTCAGCGGCATCGCCTGCACGGAAACCGGTTTTAATTACACGGGTATAGCCACCGGGTCTGTTTCCTATTTTTCCTCCTATAGTTCCGAACAATTCATTGATTATTTCCTTATCGCGAAGGCGGCTGAAAACCAGCCTGCGGTTAGCGGTAGTATTTTCCTTGCTTCGGTTGATAATAGGCTCAACATATCCGCGCAAAGCCTTAGCTTTTGCCAGCGTGGTGAAGATTCTTTTGTTGCGTAAAAGCGCAACAGCAAGATTCATCATCAAGGCATGACGATGCGCTGTTTTTCTTCCTAAGTTATTTACTTTATCTCCGTGTCTCATGACAATTCCGTTTTAAAAACTAACCAATAACAAAAATCACTCGTCTAACTTATACTTTGCCAAATCCATTCCGAAATCCAAACCTTTCTCGTGAAGCAGCGCCTTGATTTCAACCAACGACTTCTTTCCGAAGTTGCGGAACTTCAGAAGTTCGTTCTCATCAAACTGCACCAGCTCTTCCAGGCTGCCTATTTTTGCAGCTTTCAGACAGTTGAATGCGCGAACCGAAAGGTCCATATCTTCCAAAGGCGTTTTCAGCAACTTGCGCATGTGTAATACATGCTCGTCAACCATTTCGGTTTCAGAAGCTGCGGGGCTGTCAAATGAAATATGCTCATCGGTAATAAGCATCAGGTGCTGAATCAACACACGCGATGCCTGCTTAACCGCTTCTTCCGGATGAACTGTTCCATCAGTAGAAATTTCGAGAACTAACTTTTCGAAGTCAACTCTTTGCTCCACACGGAAAGGCTCAACGCTGTATTTTACATTCTTAATAGGTGTATAAATAGCATCAACCGGAATAAAACCAATAGCATGTTCCTTTGAATTTTCATCGGCAGGCACATAACCGCGTCCTTTGGTAATGGTCAATTCAATTTCAAGGTTTACGTGTCCCTCCATATTACAAATCACCAGTTCAGGGTTAAGAACCTGGTAAACGTTGGTATGCTTTTCAATGTGCTCAGCCTTGAACGTCTGGGCATTTTTTAAAGCGATGTAGATTTTATCACCGGTAGTGTCATCATCCATCACTTTCTTTAAACGGACCTGCTTAAGGTTGAGAACCAATTCAGTTACATCCTCCAGTACCCCTTTAATGGTAGAGAATTCGTGATCTATTCCTGAAATTTTAACTCCGCTGATGGCATAACCTTCCAGAGATGAAAGCAGAACTCTGCGTAACGCATTACCAATGGTTACCCCGAATCCCGGCTCAAGCGGTTTAAATTCAAACACGCCTTCGAATTCGTTTGCTTTTTGAAGAGAAATTTTATCAGGCTTTTGAAACGCTAACAATGACATAGTGTTTTTGGGATTTATGATTATTAAATAAGATTATTACTTCGAATACAATTCCACAATCAGCTGCTCGTTGATGGTTTCCGGTATTTGTTCACGCTCCGGAAAGTCAACAAATGTTCCTTCTACATTCGCTTCATCAATAACCAGCCAGTTGTATTTCTTTCCTCTTTTAGAAATAGCATCCTGAACCACAGTCAGGTTTTTAGAGCGTTCACGCAAGCCCACTTTATCGGAAGGCTTTAATGTAAAAGACGGAACATTCACTACTTCTCCGTTTACAGTTACGTGTTTATGAATAACTAACTGACGAGCCTGCGAACGCGATGCTGCAAAACCAAGGCGGAACAAAGTATTATCCAAGCGGGCTTCAAGAAGTTTCAACAGGTTTTCACCGGTAACTCCTTTTTTGCGGGCTGCCTTCTCAAACAGGTTTCTGAACTGGCGCTCGAGCAAGCCGTATGTATATTTTGCCTTTTGCTTTTCTTTTAACTGCACAGAATATTCCGATGAAGCTTTTCTCTTCTTCGACATGCCATGCTGACCGGGAGGATAGTTTCTTTTATCGAAATATTTATCGGCTCCGTAAATGGGTTCGCCAAACTTACGGGCTATTTTAGTGGTAGGACCTGTATATCTTGCCATTTCTTATTGAATTTGATATGCTGATTAAACTCTTCTTTTCTTCGGAGGGCGGCAGCCGTTGTGAGGAATAGGAGTTGTGTCATTAATAATAGTTACTTCAATACCGCTGGTGTAAATAGTGCGGATAGCCGACTCGCGCCCGCCACCGGGTCCTTTTACAAATACTTCAACCTTTCTCAATCCTGCTTCGTGAGCTACACGGGCGGCTTCAGAACAAGCCATCTGTGCTGCGTAAGGGGTATTCTTTTTTGAACCTCTGAAACCTACGCGCCCTGCCGAGCCCCAGCTGATTACCTGCCCTTGCATATTGGTGAAAGAAATGATGATGTTATTGAAAGTAGCGTTGATAAAAACTTTGCCTTCACTGTCCACTTTAACCACTCTCTTCTTCGCCTTTGCTTTGGCAACTGCCGATTGAGGTGCTGCTTCTTTTTGTTGTTTAGCCATTTCTGTATTTCTTGTATTTGACTATTTATTACTTGGTAACCATTTTCTTGTTTGCCACTGTCTTACGCTTTCCTTTCCGGGTTCTGGCGTTGGTTTTGGTTCTTTGACCGCGAACCGGCAAACCTTTACGGTGGCGCATGCCGCGGAACGTTCCTATATCCTGCAAGCGCTTGATGTTCTGCTGAACTTCTCCGCGCAATTCCCCTTCTACCTTCAGGTTTTCGGCTATGTATTTAATGATACCGTTTACATCTTTGTCCGTCCAGTCTTTCACTTTTGTATTAAGGTCAATTCCGTTTGAAGTAAGGATTTTAACGGCTGTTGTTCTGCCGATGCCGAAAATGTAAGTAAGCCCTACTGCGCCTCTTTTGTTTTTCGGAAGGTCTATACCTGATATACGTGCCATGTATTGATTAGATGATTAGTTGATGAGTTAATGAATTATCCCTGGCGCTGTTTGAACTTAGGGTTCTTCTTGTTAATGATATATACCACGCCTTTGCGTCTTACAATCTTGCAGTCTGCGCTTCTTTTCTTTACCGATGCTCTAACTTTCATTGCTTTACTTCTTTATTACTTATACCTGAATGTTATTCTTCCCTTATTCAAATCGTAGGGGCTCATTTCCAACTGAACCTTATCGCCCGGCAGAATTTTTATGTAATTCATCCTCATTTTACCCGATATGTGGGCTATAATTTCATGCCCGTTCTCCAACCTTACCCGGAACATAGCGTTGCTCAAAGCCTCGGTTATGGTTCCGTCTTGAACTATCAGGTCTTGTTTTCCCATTCAATTTTAGCGAATAAACACACGTTCCCGAAAAAGGGAGTGCAAAAATAGATTTTACTCACATAGTTCCAAATATTTGAAAAGGAAATTGTTACAAGTCTAAACAACCCTTAACAGCCGATTGGTTTTTAGCCCTTTAGGGGAGAAGGGGCACATTTTCACTAGTTTCGCAAATACACTTCCCTTTGAAGAACTTACCCGCAGCAGGTAAACACCCCTTTTGGAACATTGGCTGCTATTTCTGATTTAGAGTTTAGTATTTCGGGTTTGAAAACAACTCTACCGTTTCCCCCAGCCACTTTGCACACATTGCCAGGTTGAGGTTTGGGCCAAAGAAGAGAAAGCAATAACAAAAAGAATAAAAGCGGTTTAGATAGCTTTTATAACTGTGGATTTGGCTAGTAAACCAAATGTAACCGTCCTTTCCCAAACACCGAAAATTTTTTGGTAAGCCGCTGTACCTCATTTTCCCTGAATATGATATTTCATATTACATGTACCGCCCCGGTACACGCAGTTTGATTTTTCATATTGTATCGCTTAACAGCCCATACCCTTACGTTTCAATCCACAGCAAGCTGATAGTTACATGCACAGCCCCTTTTTTCAAAACCTTTGTTAACACACCCGGTGCTATGCACACCAGGTTTTGTATTCTAAGGTTTTTTTGCTTTATTTTAGCAGTATAATCTATACCGATTTACAACGGATGTAAAAGTTTTACCTAACCAAAAATTGAATATTATGCTTTACTTAAAAATTTTATTGGGAGGCATTGGCGCCACCGCGGTAATGACTCTATTCATATTGCTGGCAGGCGCATTGAATCTGCCTGTTACCAACCCCGGAGTAGCTCTGGGTGCGCTGTTTGATAATAACGAAACTGTGGGCTGGGCGCTTCACTTTGTTATAGGCACCGGGTTTTCGTTTTTGTATGTTATGCTGCTGAACAAATGGCTGCCAGTAACCAACGATATAGCGCGCGGTGCTGTGTTCGGCATTATCGTGTGGGTGTTTTCGGGAGCATTGCTGCTGCTTATTAATTTAACCGGTGCATTTCCGGTAAGCGTAACCCTGGACCTGGTCAGCGGCATGTTTGCCGGATTGTTCGGCTGCTTTATTTACGGCATGGTGCTGGGCGGCATTATCCGCAAGTATCATTACGAAACTTTCCTGGACTGGGAAAAGAAAGATTACCTGTGGCGGTTTAAAAAGCGCCAGGAACACAAGTTTGTTGAATAAAAAAAAATTACCCCCTTTTCGGGGGTAATTTTTTTACCCCCCTGCCGTTAAACTTGTTGAACGGACAATAGTCATAATTCAAAAACAAAAATTATCGGTTATGAAAAAATCAATCAGTTTCCTGTTGCTGTGTTTTACAGTAACCGCGGTTATCGTTCTTAGCTCATGCAAGAAATATAACAACACAGACGACAGCTCAAGCGCTGAAGACTGGAGCAATGTTTCATCCTCGCTGAATGCAAGTATTGACGATGCAGCAAATGTAGCGGGCGGAATACAAGCCCTTGCCGGTAAAGCCGAAGAGGGCATTATGCTTTGCGGAGCAACCATTGACAGCTCTCAAAAAGCCAACGGAATAATAGTCATCAACTATACCGGCAGCGGCTGCTTTACCGGTATTTCGCGAACCGGCTCCATCACACTTACCCTGCAGGATTATGCTTCGGGCATGAGGTGGAAAGATGCGGGTGCGGTGCTTACCCTGGATTACAACAACTTGCGGGTAACCAATACCGTTACCGGTGGTTATTTTACTCTGAGCGGCACCCATACGCTTACCAACGTTACAGGCGGTCTTGCCTGGCGTATTCTTGACGGGCTCGATGCAGGAACCGTTCAGCACCGCCATACCGCCACCGGTTTTACTTTAACCTGGGCTGACGGCACACAACGCACCTGGAGTGTAAACCGAATCAGAACGTTTACCAACATTGCGGGTGTAAGAAGTGTAACTGTTTCATCAGACCATACCGAAAACGGGGTGGCTAATGCCGATTGCTGGGGAACCAACCGCAGGGGCGATTCTTTTATAAGCGCCATTGTTACTCCTATTTCATCAAACAGCATTTGCGGATGGTATAAGCCCGTTCAGGGTGAGTTTACCCACCGGGTGGCAAACCGCTCGCTGAATATTCTTTTCGGTGTTGATTTCAGGGGGAACCCGGTAGTTACCGGCTGCGCATTCGGATTTAAGATTACCTATAACCTAAACAACAGGAGCCGGACAAGAGTAGTGTCGTACTGGTTTTAACCTGTAAAGTTTCGCGGGTTGCTAAAAGAAAGAACCGGCTGTTAACCGGTTCTTTCTTTTTGGCGTTCTTGAGCACTTACATAGCCATAATAAACACCAAATCATCTTACATTTGCACAAACAAAAAACAAACATGGCTAATCAAAATCCGAAACCTGAAAACCAGTTGAATATTGAACTGCCCGATGATATTGCCGATGGCATCTATTCCAACCTGGCTATTATTTCACATTCACCGCAGGAATTTATTGTTGACTTTGTGCGGGTGCTTCCGGGTATTCCTAAAGCGAAAGTAAAAGCTCGAATTGTGCTTACGCCCGAACACGCCAAGCGCCTGATGAAAGCGCTGATTGAAAATGTAAAGAAGTACGAGTCGCAGTTTGGCACCATCAACGAAAGAGATTTTCCGGTTATGCCTATGAACTTTGGACCAACGGCACAGGCATAAGCCTGTATCTGAACTAAAACCGAGGTGAAACTTTCGTTCCATGGCGCTGCGCGGATGGTAACCGGCAGCAAGCATTTGCTTGAAGTGAATGAAACCACAAAAATTCTTCTCGACTGCGGAATGTTTCAGGGCAACCCGAGAGAGGCTGCGGAACTGAATTCATTTTGGGGTTTTAATCCTCCCGAAGTCAGTTACGTTTTGCTTTCACATGCCCATATTGACCACTGCGGTTTAATTCCCAAACTGGTGAAGGATGGTTTCCGCGGTAAAATATTCTGCACACCAGCCACTTACGACCTCACTAAAATTCTTTTGTTCGATTCGGCACATATCCAGGAGCAGGATATTTTTTATCACAACAAGAAGCGCGCAAAGCGGGGTGAGCAACCGGTGCAGGCTCTTTATAATGAAGAAGATGTTTACCATGCCCTGACGTTTTTTGAACACATAAATTACGGAGAGAAGAAAATTGCTGAAAAGGGAATTGAGTTTAGCTATACCGATGCAGGCCATATTCTGGGCAGTGCAGCTGTCCATCTCAAAATAACAAGCAGAAATGGCGAAACGGAAATTACCTTCAGCGGAGATGTAGGCAGATACAATGATGAGTTGCTGCGCTCCCCAGAAATTTTCCCCCAGGCTGATTATATTATTCTGGAGTCAACCTACGGAGATTCTTTGCATGAAGATGCTTCCTTTCAGGACAAAAAACTGCTTGATATAATAGTAAACACTTGCCTGAAGAAGCACGGAAAACTGATTATTCCGGCTTTCAGCGTGGGCAGGACGCAGGAATTGATTTACGCTCTGAACCGTCTTGAAATTTCAAACTCACTTCCCGACATAGATTTTTTTGTTGACAGCCCGCTTTCGGTAGATGCTACCGGAGTGATGAAAAATCATATGGACGAATTGAACAGCAAGTTTCAGGATTTCCGCAAGCGCGACAAGCAACCTTTTGACTTTAAGAGGCTATACTATACCGGAAACGTGGAAGAGTCAAAACAATTGAACCTGCGCACCGAGCCTTGTGTGATTATTTCCGCATCAGGAATGGCTGACGCTGGAAGGGTGAAACACCACATTAAACATGTAATCAGCGACAAGAGAAATACCATTCTTTTGGTTGGATATTGCGAGCCGAATTCTCTGGGCGGAAAACTGATACGGAATTATAGAGAGGTAACCATTTTTGGAGAGCCGTTTTCTGTTGAAGCTGAAATTCAAACCATGCGCAGCATGAGCGCCCATGCCGATTACGAAGATTTGTGCCAGTTCGTAGCGTGCCAGAATCCGAAAGAAGTAAAAAAGCTTTTCCTGGTGCATGGCGAATACGAGGTAATGCAGATTTTTAAAAGCAAATTGCTTAAAAAGGGGTTTCCGGAAGTGGAAATGCCTGAGTTGCACGGAAGTTTCCGGATTGACTGATATTTTGTGTTTATAAAGCAATTTACATTTACGGAATCCGTCTTTTTACTCAATGATAATTCTCTTCACTGATATTTAATTGAGTTTTAATTTTGCACCAGAAAGGACAATAACCAAACAGATTATTATGAATTCAAACCAGGACAAAAAAATAGGGGTGTGGCTCGACCACTCCAAAGCGCATTTCATTGATTTCAGCAAGGGATCGGTAAACCTGGAAACGGCTTACTCAAATCAGGAGTCGCAGGTGCGTTTTACCGGTGAATCAGCAACGGGAACCAGGCTCGGAAACCACCGCTCAACTAACAACGAGTACAACAAGCACCAGCGGGAACAAGGTATTAAAAACGAATATTTTAAAATGCTTGCCGACAGGCTAAGGAGTTATGACGATATTCTTCTGTTCGGACCCACCACCGCCAAAGATGAACTTTACAACCGCCTGAAAGAAGACAAGCATTTTGCTGATAAAACTATTAATGTGCGTCCGGCTGAACAGTTGACTGAAAATCAATTGATGGCAGAGGTAAAGAAGTTTTTTAATTTGTAAATACTGATATTAATCACAAACCGGAAAATTTAATTTGCCAGAATTCCATAGAGATAAGATTAATTTAACCCCAAAATAACAGATGAAAAAATATTCACTTTTTGCATTTAACCTTCTTTTACTTATCTCAAGCAATGCACAACTGGTGTCGTATTCATTACAACAGAGTTTCACCGTTTCACAACTCGATAGTTTTTTATCCTCTACCGGGTTCAATCTTCCGGTAGCACCTCAATATGCTATTGATGTGTACCAGGTGATTTATAAAACACCATATAAGCATATCGATTCCTTAGTAAATGTTTCGGGTATTGTGGTGTTTCCGAAAAACACTTCGTGCCCAAGTGGCTTAGGTTGCTATGCCCACGGTAGTTTCAGCAGACGCGACCAGGTGCCCAGTTACAACGGCCCCGAGCGGCCTATCGGGTTTTTCTTCGCTGGCATTGGTGGTGTGGTAACCGCTATGCCTGATGAATTGGGACTAGGTGACTGTGACAGCAGCGTTCTTATACACACTTACATTAATAAGTTTCATTCCGGCTACGCCTCCATCAACATTATGCGTGCTGCACGGCAACTTGCTGATACACTTAACATACCTTTAAGTGGCGAGGTGGCTCTCACCGGCTACTCGCAGGGCGGGTATACTACTATGGCTACTGCAAAATTGATTCAGGAGAATTATATCAACGAGTTCAATGTGGTAGCTCTTGCACCCATGAGCGGGCCCTACGATCTGAACGTAACCATGGTAGATTTAATGCTCTCAAGTGCACCCTATGCAACACCCGGTTATCTGCCCTTTCTTCTTCTGGGCTACCACTCGGTGTACCCATCGTTGCAGCAAAAGTATCCTACCCCTTCCGATGTGTTCAAACACCCTTACGACAGTATCATCCCCCCAATGCTGTATAGCCGAAACTTTTCACTGAATGATGTGGGGCAGTTTTGCACCCAGGTACCACGGCAAATGATTAAAGACTCTGTGATTGCTGAATTTGAAAGCGACCCCAATCATCCGCTCCGCCAGATATTGGCCGAAAACGACCTGCTGGGCTGGACACCGCAGAAGCCCGTTAAAATTGCATATTGCACAAATGATGAACAAGTCCCTTATCTGAATGCCATTCGTGCAGATTCTGCATGGCGAGGCAACGGAGCTCCCGATATTCAAATACAGAATTTTGGAAGTCTAAGCCATGGCGGGTGCGTACAGCCTGCGCTTACTTCCGCATCGTTTTACATGCTCGGAAAGTTTTCTGTGTGCACCGGGATACGGGAGAATCCCGACATCAGTTTTACTATTTATCCGAATCCTTCAACCGGTGAGTTTAAAATTCTGAAAGAAGAAGGCGTTTTTGAAATCGCTGTACTTAATATGAATGGACAGGTGCTATATGGCAATACCTTGATGAATGATATAGAATCAATCCATCTTAGAAATTTACCTGCCGGAGTTTATACTGTAGAGTTAAGTAACAGAATTGGGCAAAAGATACACAGGAAGCTTGTACTGCAGTAAACAACCCATCAATTTGCTTTTACCTTTTTCAGCCGTACTATTACCCCGTCACCGGGTTTGAGGGTAATCAGCGGAATGGGTTTTACTTCTTTGCTTACCAATTCCATCTCTACTCTTGCCGATAGCATAGCATTAATCAACTGCATTTCCATCATAGCAAAATTATTGCCGATGCAAATGCGCGGTCCTGCACCGAAAGGCATAAATATATACCGGTTATCACCTTTTAAATCGAAGTTCGCGAAACGTGCAGGACGAAACTCAGAAGGCCTTTCCCAATAAGCAGGATGATAATGCAAACCCGCAATATTGATGACTACACTTCTTTCCGATTTAATTACATAGCCCTCGGCTATATCATCCTTCACGGTCTTTCTGCCGATCGCAGGCACAGGCGGATAAAGGCGCATACTCTCGTTCATCACTTGTCTGCCGAAATCAAGGGAGTGTAAGTCCTCAAACAGCGGAACACGCTCAGCAGCAAACTTTTTCGATTCTTCTTTCAATCTATTCTCGGCATCTGAATTTTGTTTGAGCAAATACCATGTCCATGAAAGAGCATTCACCGTTGTTTCATGCCCTGCCACAAAAATAGTCATCACCTCATCGCGTATCTGTTCATCGGTCATTCCTGTGTAGGTATCTTCATATCGTGCATCTATCAGCAACTGAAGTAAATCATGCGGAGGATTTTGCTGCTGTTTACGCTTGTTGATAATGTTGTAAATAATTTCATCAAGTACCGCAATGTGTTTACGTGCTTTTATATATCGTGGCAGAGGAAATCTAAAAGGAATGTGATACGGATTGCGTGCCATGCGTACGGCAGACTCGTTCAGAAAATTCAGACTTTTGTAAATAAGGGGAATGTGTTTTTCAGAAACATCGGAAGTGAAGAGCGCTTTTGATACAATGTCAATTGTGAGCCAAGCCATCTCTTGTGTAAAGTTGATTGTATCCCCTTCTTTATTTTTCCATTTATGCAACAGTTGGGCAGTAGAGGTAGTAACCACTTCGCTGATTCTGCGCAGGCTATCGCGGTGAAATGGCGGTTGCATCATCGTTCGCTGTTTTCGCCAGTTTGCAGTGTCTTCATTGGTGATAAGACCGTTGCCCATGAGCAGTGCCAATATTTTATATCCTTCATCCTTTACATAGTTGGAAAAGTTGTGAACCAACACTTGCTGAACGATGGCATGGTTCTGCACCACATAAATTTTTCTTCCGGGAACATTGGCAGAAAATATATCGGGATAACGCTGAGGCGCGCGTGTTAGAAACTTAAACGAGTCAGAGCGCGAGGCAAAGGCATCAAGGAATCCTACCTTGGGAATTTGTTTGAGTTGGTCTGCAACTTGCATATTTAATTTTTTTTTGAGCAATACTTAAGACGACTGAGCCGATAAATTATTGATTATAGTAAGTTTGAGCGACTGTCAAATAGCGTACAGAATAGTTCTAATTTTTTTTGTTGTCAATTCAGGCATAGCAACTCCATTCAAAGTTTTCACTACCTTTAGTTTCTATTCAGGGTGATGATTGATATTGAAAAGCTAAAGTTTGTATTCCCGTTTATTAATGAATTGAGCACTGACGATGTGTTTGAATACTTAAAACACACCAGAATTTTAAAATTAAATTCAGGCGATATTTTTTTGAAACAGGGTTCGCGCAAAAGCAATATATACTTTGTAAGAGAGGGAATAATCCGCTCTTACTACGTGAACGAAAAGGGCGAAGAAATTACCAACCGGCTTCGTTACGAAAATCAAGTGATGGCTTCCTATGAAATCGATATTTTACAAGAACCGTCCCGTTTTATTTTTCAGGCATTGGAACCAACAGAACTGATTGTAATTGACTTAGAAGTTATGCGAAAAATTATCGAAAGCAACCCAAAATTAGAAGCAGGTCGCAGATTTTTTCTCAATAAGAGTTTGGCTGAATCACTCTTGGTATTAGATGATTTTATCTTACTAAGTCCCGAGGAGCGCTACCTGAAGTTTATAAGAGAGCATCCAGAACTTTTCAATCGGGTCCCTGCTAAGTATATAGCTAACGTACTTGGCATCACTCCCGTGTCGCTCAGTCGTATCCGAAAAAGAATTGCAACCCAAAAGCAGTAATTATCTTTTGTTAATCTTTCTTGATGTAGGTCAGGTTATTTTAGCATTGCAAATTTACGGCTGTCAAGGTGAGGTAACAAATAAAAAACGAAATGGAAACTTTTGCAGGCGCTTTGAGGTTCGTATTACCTATTTTTCTTTTGCTCATTGCAATTGAAATGATAGTGGCTTTTTACAAAAAAAAGCAAGTAATCAAAAGCATGGATGCGGTATCCAGTTTGAGTTCAGGCACTACCAATGTGCTTAGTAAAGTATTGGGGCTAACCGTTTATATAGTTACCTACGATTTTTTGCTAAAGCACTTGCGGATAGTAACTATCCAGTCAACCACCTTGCAATACGTAATTGGATTTATCACTATTGATTTTTACGCCTACTGGCACCACAGATGGCGGCATGAATACAATATTTTTTGGAACGAGCATGTGGTTCACCATAGCAGCGAAGAATACAATTTGCCAGTTGCTTTACGCCAAACTATGTCTGACTTTATTCAATTCTTCACATTCCTGTTGATTCCCGCTGCTATTTTTGGTATTCCCGAAGAAGTGCTTGTTGTATTAGCAGTTGTAATGTTGTTTGGAGGTTTTTGGTACCACACGCAGCTTATAGGTAAAATGGGATTCTTAGAAAAAATTCTTGTTACGCCTTCCCATCATCGCATACACCACGCCATCAATCCAGAGTACATTGACAAAAATTATGGAGGTATCACTATTATATGGGACAAACTATTTGGAACCTTTCAAGAAGAACTTCCACATATAAAACCGGTGTATGGCATGACCAGACCGGTAAATACCTGGAACCCAATCAAAATAAATTTCGCGCATATTGCTTTGTTATTCAAAGATGCCTGGCGAACTCAAAGATTGTGGGACAAGTTTCGCATTTGGTTTATGCCCACCGGATGGAGACCTGCAGATGTTATTGAGAAATACCCTGTACCTTATACCAAGGATGTTTTGAAGCGAGAAAAATATATGCCCGCTGTAAGCATCTGTTTGAAAGCATGGTCATGGGCACAATTGGTTATTACGTTTTTACTGTTGGTGTTTATGATGTCGCAAATCGCTGTTTTTGATAAGACCAGCATCTTCGTTTATGCTGTATTTATCTACCTATCAGTTTATAGCTACACATCGTTGATGGACAAGTCCAGATATTCCTGGTTTTTTGAGATAGCGCGATTGCTTTTTGCGTTGGGAATAATCAACTATTACAACGGCTGGTTTACACTCGATAATTTTTTGCCATACGGAACCATTATCGTTTTAATCTATCTTGCATTTTCAACAATTGTAAGTTTAGCTTTTGAATGTTTTGAATTTAAAGCGGACAATCGCCTTTTGAAGCAAGCGTATGTTTCTTGACCAAGCCTTGCAAGTTTTGATTTTATAAATACACAACCACAATGAAACTACTTTACAAAATATCTCTGGCTTTTAATCT
This sequence comes from uncultured Chitinophaga sp., assembly GCA_964631835.1. Taxonomy (GTDB): domain Bacteria; phylum Bacteroidota; class Bacteroidia; order Chitinophagales; family LD1; genus Bog-950. The sequence continues at coordinate 13,257 of CAZWAD010000036.1, read as the reverse complement.
CTTGTTTATTGCTGTAGTCGTTTATCTCGGTTTTAATGGGAAAAAGCTGATTAAGAATTATGTTTTCGATAAGGTAATTAAGATACGGCACGAACAAAAGTTAAGCATGTTCAGAGCTACTCCTGTTTTTAAGGGGGCAATTATTTTTGTAGGCAACAGCATTACAGAAGGCGGCAACTGGAGCGAACTTTTTCCCGAAAAAAACATTTTGAACAGAGGTATAGGAGGGGACATCAGTGTAGGCGTTCTTGCCAGAATTGACGAAATCATTCGGCATCAGCCATCAAAACTTTTTGTCTGTATAGGCACAAACGACCTTGCCAAAGGAGTTGAGCGGGCGACTATCATAAATAATTACAAAAGAATACTGGTACAGATTAAAACCCAATCGCCAAGAACAAAAATTTATGTGCAGTCTATTTTGCCGGTGGGCAAGGATGTAATTTACGGACACAACAATGAAGGTATAAAACCCATGAATGCAGAAATTGAAAAAATGTGCAGCGAGTTGCAGGTAACCTACATTAACTTGTATGCCAACTTTGTGGATAAAACTGGGTATTTAAATTCTGAATATACCAACGATAAACTTCACTTAATGGGAAAGGGATATTTGCTATGGACGAAGCTGATTGAACCCTATGTAAATGAAAGCCTTTAACCTGATTGATAAACAGATATTTGAGAAAGATTCTGAAAACGCAATAGTTATAATATTGTAAGAGAAAACGTTTTTCATGATAGACTTCAAAAACAAGGTTGTTGTTATTACCGGTGCTGGTTCGGGAATCGGAAGAGCACTGGCAGTTGCTTTTGCCCGAAGCGGAGCAAAACTCGCCCTTAATGACGTTAAAACTGCTCCATTGAATGAAACCTGTGCGCTCGCCAAAAGGGAAGGTGCAGAAGTTTTTGAAGCTTCGCTTGATGTTTCACACAAAGAGTCCGTTGCAAAGTTTGCTGATGATGTGGCCAAACATTACGGACAGGTTGATGTTCTGGTAAACAACGCTGGTATCGGGCTGGGCGATTACTTAGTTCACGAAGTGGATTTGAGTTTGTTTGAGCGCGTCATGAATATCAACTTTTACGGAGTGCTTTATGGCAGCCATTATTTTATTCCGCATTTGCTCAACCGCCCCGAGGCCGCACTGGTAAATATTTCGAGCGTGTTCGGCTTAACCGGTATCGCACGTTCTTCAGCTTACTGCTCATCGAAGTTTGCAGTTTATGCTTTAAATCAATGTTTGTGGAATGAGTATGCCGACACGAATTTGAGTATTCACAGTGTTCATCCCGGTGGAATTAACACCAACATCACCCAAAATTCCCTCGACTATAATTCAGTAGCTGATACCAAACTTCACGATGCTTTTCAAAAAGAGTTTCTGAAACTAACTCCTGATTATGCCGCATCAATAATTATTAATGGCCTCAAAAGGGGGAAGAAAAAAATTCTGATTGGAGCTGAGGCACATCAGTTGGATTTTGTTACGCGGTTTTTTCCTTTGTGGGGAAATGACCTTATCAACAATACCATTCGGAGAAAATTAGAGGCGTTGGGTTTAAAAGCAAAAATTTAGTATGGAGAATCAGGTTCCGGTTTTTGATGTAATTGTCGTAGGTGCCGGTCTTTCGGGTATTGGGGCAGCTTATCATTTACAACACGAATGCCCTAAAAAAACGTTCATTATACTTGAAGGACGCGATGCTTTGGGCGGCACATGGGATCTGTTTAAATATCCCGGAATACGTTCCGACAGCGATATGTTTACACTTGGGTTTCCTTTTAGTCCATGGGAAAACCCTAAGGCTATTGCTGATGGTCCCGCTATTCTTCAATACATTAAAGACACTGCTGCCAAATTCGGTATTGACAACAAGATTCAATACAACCATAAAGCAACCGAGGCGAACTGGAATGATGTTGAAAAAATGTGGACACTCACTATTGCCCCACATCACAAAGTCTCATCAACCAAGCTTAAGTGTAAGTTCCTCGTAATGTGTAGCGGATATTACAATTACGAAAACGGCTATCAGCCGGTGTTTGAGGGCTATAATAATTTTAAAGGCAGAATAGTTCATCCGCAAAAATGGACGAGTGATATAGATTACACAGATAAGCATGTCGTGGTAATCGGTAGCGGAGCAACAGCGGTAACTCTCGTTCCTGAAATGGCTAAGAAAGCTGCCAAGGTGGTTATGCTCCAACGAACACCCACTTACATCATGACTTTGCCGGGGATAGATAAGGTTGCCGGGCTTTTCCAAAAGATTCTGCCCGCTAAACTGGCTTACAAAGTAGTGCGCTGGAAGAATATTCTTCTTGGTATTTTCTTTTTCAGCGTCTCACGCAAGTGGCCTAATGGTGTAAAAAAACTTTTACAGAAGGGAGCCAAAAAAGAAATTGGCGCCCTTTATGATGTAAAACATTTTAACCCGCCATATAATCCATGGGATCAACGCTTATGCTTAGTACCCGACTCTGATTTATTTAAAAGCATTAAAGAACGTAAAGCAGAAATTATCACGGACCACATATCCCGGTTTACCGAAAAAGGTATTCTTTTGAAAAGCGGACATGAACTTGAAACCGATTTGATTGTAACCGCCACTGGCCTGCAACTACAGCTTATGGGCGGAATGAAAGTGCGTATCAACGGTGTGGAAGGTGATTCTGGAAACACCCATGCTTATCGGGGTGTAATGCTGAGTGATGTACCCAATTTTGCGTTTACGGTGGGATACACCAATGCTTCGTGGACACTGAAGTGCGACCTCAGTTGCCGCTTTATCACAAAAGTGCTGAATTATATGGATCGCAGTAAGTATGAAGTTTGTACTCCCCGTTTCGACCCTGCCAAATTCAAAACTGAGCCTCTGCTTGATTTTAATTCAGGTTATGTTCTCCGCGCTCTTGACAAATTGCCCAAACAAGGGAGTAAACACCCCTGGAAAGTTTATCAAAACTATATCAAAGATTTAATGAGTTTAGAATGGGATGGAGTGGATGATAAGTATTTGGAGTATAAGTAAACAGTATGTAACTTCTTACCATGCCTGTAAGAAGTAATTAGTTAAAAAAAAGAGGGCACATCTTGCGAGTTGCCCTCTTTCCGACTTTGAACAGTTTAGCGCCTTTTGCAGCGGTTATTCTATCCAACTCTTTCTTATTCTTAAAGTCTCTCCTGATTCGACCGAAGTAGTTTTTTTTCTACTCCTTTGTTTCACAGTTTCCCGCTCGTTGCTTCGGTAATGTCTGTGCGTCCATTGTCTCATCGAGCCGACTTATATGACTAAGACGATACAAATATATGCCTTGGCACATGCTTTTTGCAACAGTATCTTCAACTTTATTTATGCACCTTAATGAACACCTAAATCACATATCTTTCGAGAGGACTTTCTCTGCATAACAGGTACAAACATGGTTTTTGTGCATAAATGTAACTATGCCTGAAGGATTAACTATTCGTTGGGCTTAGAAAATTCATCATCTTGTTATAAGAAAATTAATTCCCCATGTAGGTTTTCAAAAAGTGAGATGAAGTTTTTAGACGCAGCAAGCCCTGTGTTTTAATTTGTCTTACTCTTTCAGGTGAAATATTTAGACGGTCGGCAATATCACTCAACCCCATTGGCTCGTCTCCGTTTAGGCCGAAAAAAAGTTGCAGAACTTCGCGCTGTTGCTCGGGTAGTTCTGAAAGAGCTTCACGCACATCTGTCTTCATAGATTCAAACAATGAAATTTTATGGTCAGCACTTTCGGCATTCGGATTTTCCATAACATCCAGTAACGACTGCTCGCCATCCGATAGAAATGGAGTGTCAATAGATACATGCCTTTGCGCCAGCCCCATAGAGTACTCCACCTGTTCAACACCCATATCTAAAAGCTTTGCTAATTCTTCGGGTGAAGGTTCGCGCTCGAATTTCTGTTCAAGTTCCGACATAGCTCTGCGGATTTTTTGATGCGACCCTATTTTGTTTAAGGGTAACCGAATCAATCGTGAATGCTCGCTAATAGCCTGAATAATGGATTGGCGTATCCACCAAACAGCATAGGAAATAAACTTAAAACCGCGGGTTTCATCAAAACGCATGGCTGCTTTTACCAATCCGAGGTTTCCCTCGTTAATCAGGTCGGCAAGCCCCATACCGCTGTTTTGATATTGTTTGGCTACGGAAACCACAAAACGAAGATTGGCACGAACCATTTTTTCCAGTGCGTCCATGTCTCCGGTTTTTATCTTTTTAGCAAGTATTACTTCCTCTTCGGCTGTAATAAGGTCATAGCGGCTTATGTCGCGTAGATATTGTTCTACACCCGGTGAATTCCGGTCTGTTAGCTTTTCTGTAATTACTAATGGTCTCATATATCTTAATTATTTATTGAGGCACACGATTAACGTTCAAGATAGGAAATAATTGTTCCAACTCATAAAAAAGAGTGCAAATAAATGGAAATGGTTCATAATTTAACGATTATTAGATAAACAAATATCATTTCAGATTGCCCCCATGACTCATTCTCAAGAAGTTTAAGTGACGGCCTTTGAAACCCCTGTAAAAAACTCATTAAAAAACTTTGTTTTCCTGCCTTTTAATTTACTTTTGCGCCTCATTTTTCAAATAGTGGCTGTCATAAAGTTCCGAAAGTATGCAAGCCGGCAGGCGCGAACCCGGATAAAAGCTCTCAACTATTCGAAAAATTTGTCTCGGATTTTGATTATTTCTTAATCAGTTTTAAACATTTTTTACATGTCACTCAGAAAAGACTCAAAACAGCGTATTGATTTTTCCAAAATCACCATTATGCTGGCTTCACCCGATTCCATCTTAGGTCGTTCAAACGGAGAAATCAAAAAACCCGAAACGATTAACTACCGCACTTACAAACCCGAAATGGAAGGTTTGTTCTGCGAGCGCGTTTTCGGACCTACAAAAGATTATGAATGCTACTGTGGAAAATATAAACGGATACGCTATAAAGGGATTGTGTGCGACCGTTGCGGAGTGGAAGTTACTGAAAAGAAAGTACGCAGAGAGCGCATGGGGCATATTAAACTTACTGTGCCTATCGTCCACATCTGGTACTTCAAATCGCTTCCAAACAAAATAGGATACCTTTTAGGTATAAGTTCAAAAAAACTGGAGAGCATAATTTACTATGAACGTTATGTAGTGATACAACCGGGCAAAGCAGTCAATGGAGTAAATCTGATGACTGAAAAGGGTGAAGAAAGAAGAAACCTGGCTACGCTTGATTTACTTTCAGAAGAAGAATACAGTTCGGTATTTGAGAACGAAGAGCTGAAAAACAATTATGCTCTTGAAGATACCGACCCCAACAAATTTATTGCCAAAATGGGGGCTGAGGCAATCAAGGAACTTCTTTCAAGAATTAACCTCGATGACCTTTCTTATCAATTGCGACATGATGCAGCTAACGAAACTTCTCGCCAACGGAAAGCCGAAGCTTTAAAGCGTTTGAAAGTTGTTGAAATGTTCCGCGAAGCGAATGAAAGTACCACTAACCGCCCTGAATGGATGGTTGTGCAGTATCTTCCTGTTATTCCGCCCGAGTTACGTCCGTTGGTTCCTTTGGATGGTGGCCGTTTTGCTTCTTCCGATTTAAATGATTTATACCGCAGAGTTATTATCCGTAATAACCGCTTGAAAAGACTTTTGGAAATCAAAGCTCCTGAGGTGATTCTTCGTAACGAAAAGCGCATGTTGCAGGAAGCGGTGGATTCATTGTTCGACAACAGCCGTAAATCAAATGCTGTGAAAGCCGAGGGAGGCCGTGCACTCAAATCACTGTCAGATGTTCTGAAAGGTAAGCAAGGACGTTTCCGCCAAAACCTACTTGGTAAGCGGGTTGACTACTCCGGCCGTTCAGTAATCGTGGTAGGTCCTGAGTTGAAACTGCATGAGTGTGGTCTTCCGAAAGATATGGCAGCTGAGTTATTCAAGCCGTTTATCATCCGCAAGTTAATTGAGAGAGGAATTGTAAAAACCGTAAAGAGCGCTAAGAAATTAGTAGATAAAAAAGAACCGGTTATTTGGGATATCCTCGAAAACATCCTGAAAGGCCATCCGGTACTTTTGAACCGTGCTCCTACACTTCACCGTCTTTCTATTCAGGCTTTTCTGCCCAAGATGATTGAAGGGAAAGCTATTCAGCTTCACCCGCTGGTTTGCACCGCGTTCAATGCCGACTTTGACGGTGACCAGATGGCTGTTCACGTTCCACTGAGCAACGCTTCTATACTTGAAGCTCAGTTGTTGATGCTGGCTTCGCATAACATTCTGAATCCGCAGAATGGAACACCCATTACCCTTCCTTCGCAGGACATGGTTCTTGGCCTTTATTATATGACTAAGGAAAAACGTAGCACTAAAACCGAAAAAGTAAAAGGCGAAGGCCTCGCTTTTTATGGTGTTGAAGAAGCGTTAGTGGCTTACAACGAAGGTAAAGTTGAATTACACGCCCTTGTAAAGTGCCGGGTAAAAGTGAAAGAGGAGGGCAAACTCGTAAATAAAGTTATTGAAACTACTGTCGGACGTCTCATTTTCAACCAGGCAGTACCTGAGAGCTATGGCTATGTAAACAAACTCCTCGGTAAAAAAGCCCTGAAAGATGTAATTGGTCAGATTCTGGCTGAAACCAACATTCCGGCTACTGCGAAATTCCTCGATGATATTAAGAAACTTGGATTCCAGTTTTCATTTAAAGGGGGATTGAGCTTTAACCTGCGCGATGTAGTGGTTCCTGATAACAAAGAGAAATTGGTGAAAGATGCTCAGGATAAAGTAGATGAGATTTTTGATAGTTATCAAATGGGATTCATCACCGATAAAGAACGTTTTAACCAAGTGGTGGATATATGGACGGCAACCGACAACCGGTTGACCAATACCCTCATGAAACAAATCACTGAAGACAAACAAGGCTTCAACTCCATCTTTATGATGCTTGATTCCGGTGCAAGAGGTTCCAAACAGCAGATTAAACAGCTTTCAGGAATGAGAGGTTTGATGGCTAAGCCGCGTAAATCCGGTTCTACCGGTAACGAGGTTATCGAAAACCCGATTTTGGCAAACTTCAAGGAAGGTCTTTCGGTATTGGAATACTTCATCTCTACTCACGGTGCGCGTAAAGGTCTTTCCGACACGGCTCTCAAAACTGCCGATGCCGGTTACCTGACCAGAAGGCTCGTGGACGTAGCACAGGATGTAGTGATTAACGAAGAAGACTGCGGAACACTACGCGGAATTACCATCTCAGCACTGAAAGACAACGAAGATGTGGTTGAGCCTTTGTTCGACCGTATTCTCGGGCGTACTTCATTACTAGATGTTACCCACCCGGAAACTGACGAAATGATTGTTTCAGCTGGAACCGAAATCAACGAAGTACACGCTAAGGCAATCGAAGATTCAGGATTGGAGTCGGTAGAAATCCGCTCTGTGCTTACCTGCGAAAGCAAAAAAGGTACTTGCGTTAAATGCTACGGAAGAAACCTCGCTACCAACCGCACAGCCGAAGAAGGCGATTCGGTAGGAATTATTGCCGCACAGTCAATCGGTGAACCCGGAACACAGCTTACTCTTCGTACTTTCCACGTGGGTGGTATTGCGAGCATGAGCGCTACCGAAAGCGAGTTGAAAGCAAAATTCGATGGTATTGTTCAGTTTGACGGGGTACGCATAACACACGGGGTGGACGAACAGGGTGAAAAAGTAAATGTGGTTATCGGCAGAACCGGTGAACTGAGAATTGTGAAAGAGGATAATGTAGAAAAAGTTCTTATCTCCAACCACATTCCTTACGGAGCCACCATGTTTGTAAAAGACGGCAAGCACGTAAAGAAAGGCGATGTAATTTGCAAGTGGGACCCGTATAACAACGTAATTATTTCGGAACAAGCCGGCAAAGTGAAGTTCGAGCAGATTATTGAAAACATTACTTACCGCGATGAAATGGACGAGCAAACCGGTCACCGCGAAAAAGTGATTATTGAATCGAAAGATAAAACCAAGATTCCGGCAATTATCGTTGAGCATGGTAAGGATGGAAAAACTTACAACATTCCGGTGGGTGCTCACATTGTGGTGGATAATCACGAAGAAGTTAAACAAGGGCAAATCATCGCCAAAATCCCGAGAGTTATCGGTAAGGTGAAGGATATTACCGGAGGTCTTCCGCGCGTAACCGAGTTATTCGAGGCGCGCAATCCGAGCAACCCTGCCACCGTTGCCGAAATTGACGGTGTGGTTCGTTTCGGTGGTGTAAAGAGGGGCAACCGCGAAATTATTGTGGAACCGCGCGATGGCGAAACAAAAAAATATCTCGTTCCGCTTTCTAAACACATCCTTGTTCAGGAACAGGATTTCGTTCGTGCCGGAACTCCACTTTCTGACGGGGCGGTTACTCCTACCGATATTCTTGCCATCAAAGGACCCTTTGCTGTTCAGGAATATCTCGTGAATGAAATCCAGGAAGTTTACCGCTTACAGGGTATCAAAATCAACGATAAGCACATTGAGGTGATTGTTCGCCAGATGATGAGTAAGATGATTGTTGACGACCCGGGCGACACCAAATTCCTCGAAGGTGAATCGGTTGAAAAATTCGAATTGCTTTCCGTAAACGATGAAATGTTCGATAAGAAAGTAGTTACTGAAGCCGGTGAATCGGAAAACCTGAAACCCGGACAAATTCTGAATCTCCGTGCTATCCGCGAAGAGAATTCCATTCTCAGACGTGCCGATAAAAAGCAGGTGGAATTCCGCGATGCCATTCCCGCTACTGCTTCCTCGCAGCTACAGGGCATTACCCGTGCATCACTTTCTACTTACTCGTGGATTTCTGCCGCTTCATTCCAGGAAACCACCAAAGTGCTAAGCACCGCTTCCATCAACGCCAAACAGGACTACCTCGAAGGCTTGAAAGAAAACGTAATCGTTGGTCACCGCATACCTGCGGGAACCGGACTGCGCAAATTCAAGAAGCTGATTGTTTCCAACAAAGAAGAACTGGCGCAGGCCTCTGAAGCAAAGCAGGAAACAGGCGGTGTTGAACTGATTGGATAAAAACTTACGCTGCTGATATTTAAAGTCTCCCGAAACCGGGAGACTTTTTCTTTAGCTCTGAACTTCAGGAGTCTTCCGGTTCCCTTTCTTGTTTCGAAACGGAAACACCGGCATTGTTTATCCGGATCGTCACAGAATGGAAGGCGGTAATTGATAATCGTTGGTAATTAATCAGGAAGCGCTGTTGAAGTATTTGATGCTGATGGCAGAGTGGTATTGAATGCAACCATCACAGGCAGTCAGCCACTAAGTTATGCTGATGTTGCATGTGGCGTTTATCTGTTGCGTGCCAGTTCTAGTACTAGTGGTGTAATCAAAAAACTTGTCTGCTTATTGATGTTTTTATCCTTAACCTCCCACCAATTTCATCCTCAGCGCAAAATCTCCAAACGACTCCTGCTTGTTTCTCTGCGTGGCATACGAGTGAAGCACCGGCTTCAACTCGGCAAGCAGTTCGGCTTCGTCAAGATTCTCTTTGTATATTTTATTCAACCTGTAGCCTGCCACATCACCTCCGAAATACAAATTATATCTGCCGGGGGCGGTACCTATAAATGCTATCTCCGCCAAACCGGGTCGCGCGCACCCATTGGGGCAACCGGTCATGCGGATAATGATATCATCGTTAGCAATCTTACACTCCGCCATAATGCCTTCAATCTTCGACAAAAACGAAGGCATATAGCGCTGCGCCTCGGCAAGTGCCAGCGGACAAGTAGGAAGCGCCACGCAAGCAATAGAATTTTTGCGCACACCGGTCCTGTTTTCGGTATGCTCAATCAGCTTGTATTGCTCCAGAATCTTTTGAACCACCGGTTTATCTTTTTCAGCTACATCACCAATAATTACATTCTGATTGGCTGTAAAACGGAAGTTCGCTTTACCGGTCTTCGCTATGTCGCGCAATGCGGTTTTCAAATTCAAACCATCTTCATCGCAAATTCTGCCGTTCTCCACAAACAAGGTATAATACCATTTGCCTTCGTGGTTCTTATGCCAGCCGTAGTGGTCAATGCGCGAGGTAAACTCAAACTTCTTCGCGTCCTCCAGTTTAAAACCACACCTGCGCTCCAGCTCTTGTTTGAACCAGTCGAGGCCCACTTTGTCAACCGTATATTTCAGGCGCGCCAGCTTGCGGTCGCTGCGGTTGCCGTGGTCGCGCTGAATGGTCACAATCTCGTAAACCGCCTTCATCAATTTCTCTTCCGTGTCGGTAAAGCCGATAACGCTCCCCACACGGGCATAAGTACTCACATTACCATGCGTGCTCGACAAACCTCCGCCCACAGCAATGTTGAACCCCAGCAGTTTGTTCTTCTCAATCACCGCAATCAGCCCGATGTCATTGGCAAACACATCCACATCGTTGTTCGGAGGGATGGCAATGGCCACCTTAAACTTACGCGGCAGGTAAGTGTTGCCATAGAGCGGGTCATCTTCGTCCTTGCGGTCCACAATTTTTTCGTCATCGAGCCATATCTCATAGTAGGCGCGCGTTTTTGGCAACAGCAGGGTGCTTATTTTATCGGCATAGGCAAAAACCTGCTCGTGGATGGGCGACTCGTTGGGGTGCGAGCTGCACACCACGTTGCGGTTCACATCTCCGCAGGCAGCAATACTGTCAAGCCCGAAGCGGTCGAACCACTTCATGGTGGGTTTCATCTTCGCTTTCACCACACCGTGAAACTGCAGCGTTTGCCGCGTGGTTATTTTGATGACACCGGTGCTGTTCTTTCCCGCAATATCATCCACAGCAATCCACTTATCGGCAGGCAGCAAACCGCCCGGTATACGCAGGCGAATCATAAACGAATAATCGCGCTCCAGCTTTTTCATAGCGCGCTCTTCGCGCCTGTCGCGGTTGTCCTGCTCGTAAATGCCGTGAAACTTCACCAGGGTTTTATCGCCTTCAAACAGGGCACCGGTGAGCTCGTTCTGCAAACTCTCCTTGAGCGTGCCACGCAGCCCGCGGCTCTCTTCTTTTATCTTCTCTACAGGGGAAAGGTTTTTCTTTTGAGCCATGATTGCGGGCGAAAGTAAAGAATTTGAGAAACCTCACCCCTCTGTCTTCCACATCTCCGCTCTCCTAAAGGAGATGGGAGAGTCTTTGCGCAAAAGGGATAAAATGAATAGCAACCTTACCCCTCTGTCTTCGGCATCTCGCCTCGCCTAAAGAGAGATGGGAGAACCTTTGCGCATATGGCACAACATAAATGCAAAAGTGAATTGTTGATGATGGAAAGCGGAAGGGAAAAGACGATTTGTGAAAAGTGAGAGTGCGTAATGTAATTTAGGATGCAGGATTAAGGATTATGGCTGCCGGAAAGGAGAAAAGAAAAGTTCGTTTTTGAAACCGGAAAGTTGGTTTTCACGACTGAAAAGTGAGGATTTGAAACTTAGAAGTGCGTTTGCTTAACTGAAAAGTGCATATTTATTAATTGAAAATGCGTTTTCTTAACTGAAAAGAGCGTTTTTTTTTAATTAGAAATGCGTTTTCTCAACCGGAAAGTGCGTATTCACAACTTAGAAGTGCGTATTCTTTACTTAAATGTTCGTAGACTCAACTTAAAAGTGCCTGGATTCAACATAAAAGTTCGTTTCTGAAACTTAGAAGTGCGTATTTGATACTGAAAAGTGCGTACATTCAATAGAAAAGCACGTATTAACATACCAGGATTGCGTGTTTGGAACTTGGAAGAGCGCCATTACGAGCTGAAAAGCGTGAAAGAGGGGGTGGAAGTGAGGATTTTGAAGGGAAATGAGGAAAAACGAAGTCAGAGAATTCTTTTTATTGGAGCTTCCAAGTCATTATACGGAAGACCTTGGAAGAACGGAGGAGAAATTGCGGGGACAAGGAAGAAAAAAAAAGAGTTGTTGGTGACGCCCCGCGAAGAAACACGGGACTATAACACCAACCTTTAGACTTGTATTTATATTGTTGTACAATAACCAAATAGTAGCGGTGAACTATAACACCAACTGGGTTAAAGACCATTCCCTTGATGCAGACTGTTACTATTTTTTTATGAGATGCTTCAGATAGAAATTCAGACTTCGGGTCTATAATTAAGGTTTCAAAGAAGCTCATAAAGCGGTTATTATTTTATCACTAAAACAAAAAGCGTATGAAGTATCGGTTTTATGTCGGAGTAGATGTATCTAAAAGCACATTGGATGTTGCCATGATAGATGAGCAGCAGAAAGAAGAAATACATCATATTAAGGTTAGCAATGACGGTGATGGTATAGGGGAAATAGTTGCGTGGTTAAGAGTAACACGCCCGGATTTTACAATGCAGAATACTATTTTCTGTATGGAAGCAACCGGACTTTATTGTTATCCGCTTCTTCAGTTTCTTTATCAAAACATAGGAGCTGTTTGGGTAGAGAATGCTGTTCAAATCAAACGGTCATTGGGTATTCTCAGCGGCAAAAACGATAAAGTGGATGCCATGCGCGTTGCTCAGTATGCCTTAAAGAATACAGATCGGGTAAGACTTTGGGAGCCGACACGCGAGGCAGTGGATAAACTCAAACACCTGGCTGCACTCCGAGAACGACTAGTGGAAACCAAGAAACGATTACTTACCCCTGTAGAGGAGTTTCGCCGGATGGGGCAGGATAGAATGGCTAAGATGCTGGAGAGATCAATACGTAAATCTATCAGGGCCATTGAATCGGATTTGGAAGGGATAGAAAACCAGATGAAAGAAATTATTGATGATGATGATCAACTTCGAAGACTTTATGGACTGGTAACTTCTGTAGTAGGAATCGGTTTTGTAACAGCTATTAATCTCATCGTCTATACCAATGAGTTCAAGATGCTCAATGACCCTCGCAAACTGGCCTGCTACTGTGGCATAGCTCCGTTCGAGCATTCTTCAGGAAGTAGTGTAAAAGGTAAAACGAGAGTAAGTCACATGGCTAACAAAAAATTAAAAACAAACTTACACATGGCATCGCTAACAGGCGTAAAACTGGATGAAGGACTCAGAACCTATTATGAGCGAAAAATAGCCGAAGGGAAAAGCAAACTGAGCGTATTGAATGCTGTTAAGAACAAGTTAGTAACAAGAGTTATAGCAGTGGTTAAAAGAGGAACTCCCTATGAAAAAAATTATTCCTTAAATGCCTTGGTTTTGTCATAGAAATCAA
>CAZWAD010000035.1:0-29580 GCA_964631835.1 uncultured Chitinophaga sp. | reverse complement strand
TATGGCAGATTTTACCCTATTTGAAAATATTTTTTTGAGTTCTTGTAACCTATTACGCCCATCGGCCGTAGCTATGTTTTAGAAATACACCGAAAGGTTCCTTTAGGCTTGTAGATAAATAATTTTGGAAGGTTTCAAAAAATCAGCGAGCCCTTTACATTCCCCCGCTCAGAATCTTCACCTTCGCAAACTTGAGCATTATTTTTTTAACGCCATACGAACTGAAGAAAATGGACGCAATGCGGTTTGCTCCCGCTCCTTCAATACTTACCACCTTCCCTTCGCCAAATTTTTCATGAGCCACCTGCATGCCGGTTTGCAAGCCGCTGGCATCATCGGGAATAAACGGCTCGCCAGATACTTCCGAAGTTTTAAAAACTTCGGAAGTCTTCACTCCTGATTTATAAGCGGGCGGAGAAACAACCCTTGAAAAAGTTGAAGTTGGTTGTTGATGTACTCTTGGTTTTTTCAAATCACCATGATAGGTAACAACACTTTCAGGAACTTCCTGGAGAAACCGGCTGGGGTCGCAGTAATTCAATTGCCCGAATTTGTATCGTGAATTGGCATAAGTCAGAAACAAATGCGCCTCCGCTCTTGTAATTGCCACGTAGAATAGTCTTCGCTCTTCTTCCAAATCTTCAATACTGTAAAGTGATTGAGAACCGGGAAAGAGATTTTCCTCCATGCCCACTACATACACCACAGGAAATTCCAGCCCCTTGGCAGAATGAACGGTCATCAGTTTTACGGTGTCCTGATTAGCTGTTTCTTTTTCATCGCCCGTAAGCAAAGTAACGGTTTGAAGAAATGAGCCAAGTGATTTATCGGTGGGAGCCGCATCAATTCCGTTCACTGTGACATCTTCTCTTATTTCATCTTCTTCTACAAACTCCTTAATGGAGTTCAGCAACTCCTGAATGTTTTCGTACCGGCTGATTCCTTCTACAGTTTTATCATTGTAAAGCTCGGCAATCAGTTTTGTTGTTTTGCCAATATGTGCCGCTAAATCATACGCGGTCATCTTCAACTGCTGGGCTGCAAAACTTTTGAGCATCATCACAAATTCTTCGATGGCATTCTTTGTTCGCGATGAGAAATCGTAAATGAAAATATTTTCCAGTATGTCCCAAATCCTCTTGTTTTCATTTGTGGCGAGAATGGAAATTTTATCCAGTGTAGTTTGTCCGATTCCTCGGGCTGGATAATTGATAACACGTTTTAATGCTTCTTCATCAAAATGATTTACTGTGAGTTTCATGTATGCAAGCAAATCTTTGATTTCTCTGCGCTGGTAAAAACTCGTTCCCCCGTAAATCCGGTAAGGGATATTGTGTCTGCGCAACGCTTCTTCAAACGCACGCGATTGCGCGTTGGTGCGGTACAAAATAGCAAAGTCATTGTTCTTAAAATGCTCCCGCATTCTTAATTCCATAATAGAGTCAGCCACCCATCTTCCCTCTTCGTTGTCGCTTGGGGTGCGCACCATCTTAATAGCTTCGCCTTTGTGGTTTTGGGTCCAGATTTCCTTCTTGAGCTGATTTTTGTTGAAGTGAATGAGTTCGTTTGCCGCCTTTACAATATTCTGTGTACTGCGGTAATTCTGTTCTAGCTTGTAAATTTTCAACTCCGGAAAATCTTTTTCAAAATTCAGGATATTATCAATAGTTGCTCCACGGAAAGCATAAATGCTTTGCGCATCATCGCCAACAACTGTTATGTTTTGAAACACATCGGCAATCTTGCGCACAATTTCGTACTGCAGATAATTCGTGTCCTGAAATTCATCAATCAGTACATAACGGAACTTATGCTGGTATTTGTAAAGTACTTCAGGAAATTTTTCGAGTATGATGTGTGTATTCAAAAGCAAATCATCAAAATCCATCGCCCCGCTTTTGAAGCATCGTTCGCAATAAAGACGGTAGAGAGTTGAGGTAGCCGGTCTTCGTGCATTGCGATCTTCGGTCAGCAGTTCCGAATCTTCCAGATACATCTGCGGAGTAATTAGAGAGTTCTTCGCTGAAGAAATGCGATGGTAAACCTGGTTGGGTTTGTAAATCTTATCGTCTAATCCTTGCTCCTTGATAATTGTCTTAATCAATGATTTCGAATCTTCAGTGTCGTAAATGGTAAAATTGGAAGGATAACCGATTTTAGGCGCTTCAACACGTAAAATTCTTGCAAACACCGAGTGGAAAGTCCCCATGTAAAGACTACGGGCATTGTTTCCTGAAATTTTTTCAATCCGCTCACGCATTGCTTCAGCAGCTTTGTTGGTAAACGTAAGTGCAAGAATTCCGAAAGCGTCAGCCCCGTTTTTCAGCAAGTGGGCAATGCGGTAAGTAAGCACCCGTGTTTTGCCCGAGCCCGGTCCCGCAACAATTAAAGTGGGGCCTTCAGTATTTATAACTGCCTCTCGCTGGGCATCATTCAGTTCATCCAGATATGACATAGGGCGAAAATAGAACTTGGGGAATGATTACCATGAAGATTTTTAAACAGAGCTGGCGGAAAACTTTTTCTTCCGTACATTTTTACATTTACCCAAAAAAGACTCAAAGAATGCAGCCCTCCGAGCTAATCAAAAGGTTAGCAGAAATTCAATTCAGGTTCGATAAAAAGTCAAAGCAGGAAAAACATGCATTGCTCACAGACTTAAAAAATGCTGAATTCAAAAGAGCAGATGATATCATTCGACTTCACGACCGGCTTTTATGTATGAAAGCGTTTGCTGATAATCAAGAAATTTACGATACAGCTGATGAGTTACTTCTATTGATTGCTGAAAAGACCCAGCTGTTTCTTGAAGAAGCAAGCTTCAATGAAACATGGAAACTCACGCTTTCGGCTATAGCCGGCACTACTATCCGGGCTTCTTTCAGTCTTGAAACGGTAAAATGGCTGCGCCAAAATTTTAAAGATGCTGTATCATTTTATTCTTGCGATGCTGATAAGGAAACTGTTGGTTATGTCTTCAAGCAAATTTTACCTCCCGCAGTTGGGGAGTCTCTTTTTGATAATAAAGAACAAACACTTGAACGCCTTGTAAAAATGACATCGTCATCAAGTAATAAAGTTGACGTTTTACGTTGGATATTAACTCAATTTGAAAACGCACCGATTAATGACAAGTCGAAAGAACAACTTTACGAGCAGTTGAAAATTTTTATTGAATGGAAAACAAATTCTTCTTCACCTACACGAACTTTTGCAAGGGTTTCAGGAGGAAGAGATTATTTTCTACAAGAAGGGGGAATTATTCATCATGCGGATGTCAGGAACATTTTCAAGAACAAAAATCTTAAACCAATCACACTATCCGAAACCCGTAAAAAACATCTGTGCGCTGTTGCCAAAGGAGTGCTTTGTTCTAATTACCGAGAAATTGACCCGATAACCTATGCGCAAGTAAATGATACAGAATTGTATGATATGGGTCGAGGAATTACAATTGCGCTTTATTTCATGCGTCCATCTTTGCGCTTACCTTGCGAAACTTATGCTTCGTATATGGCATTCCGCAACGGTGTGCCGGTTTCGTACGGTGGCGGGTGGATGTTTTTTAAAGGAACCAAATTGGCAGGTAACATTTTCCCTCCGTTTCGCGGGGGCGAATCAGCCTATTTGTTCGCTCAACTTTACCGGCTTTATCATTTGAGATTCAGTGTGAATTGTTTTCAGGTTGACTCTTACCAAATTGGGCAAAAAAATAATGACGCCATCGTTTCGGGAGCATTTTGGTTCTATTACCGATTGGGCTTTCGTCCAAACGATGATAAACTTCTTGTCCTATCAGAAGAAGAAAACATCAAACGAAAAGCTGATAAGAAATACAGGACACCTGCTCCGGTTCTTCGCAAATTTGCAAATACCGAAATGGTTCTCAGTATTTCTGACAGGAAACAGGTTTCGCACCAAGCAATTTTAAACGCTATGCAGAAGAAAGTTGCCCATGAGTTTTCGGGAAACTTTTCATCTTATTTTGATTTCTGTTTTTCACACTTAAAAAAGATGGCAAAAAAATACAACCTTCAAATGGCTCAAAACTTTAGAGGCAATGCTTTAGCTATGGAACTTTGCGGAATAGTTTCGGTATTCAGCGATTTTTCATCCTTGAATAAAGGTGAGATGAAAGAGTTTATCGCTGCTTTAAATGAAAAAGCACTCGGTAGTGACAAGAAATTCTTTGAGATATTTTCGGGTTTAAGCAGACTGCAGAGAGATTTGGAAGATTATTCAGGCTAATTGAACTACCAACTCAACGGAACAATTTTGATGGAAGAAATAGCCGCTGTTTTTGCGTTATTAGTGATTTCAGCCTTATTCCTGGTGTTTGTCTTTACTCTGTTGTTATTGATTTTCTCTCCGCTACAAGGATATATGCGTCCGGGATATTTATATCTGCGGTACACTCTTTTTCCCAATTTAAATCCGCCCGGCTTTGAATTGTATTGCCGTTTGCTGTATGAAAAGTTTCCGTATTTCGCTTTGCTCAATGACCGGGAGCAGAGAGTTTTTGTAAACCGGCTCCGTTATATCAGAAACCGTAAAACTTTCCGGTCTCGCGATGAGGGGCTGGTGTTTACCGAAGAGATGGAGATTCTTCTTTCAGCGGCTATTACTCAGCTCACTTTCGGCTTAACTAAATTTGACCTGGAAAATCTTACCGATATTCAACTGACTGCATCCTCGTTTTATTCGCGGATTGTCGGGCGCGATGTAAAAGGTCTTACTTTCGAAAGAGGGAGAATTATTTTAAGCTGGGCTGATTTCCAGGAAGGATACCGGATATCGAACGACAAACTCAATCTCGGGCTTCACGAACTCGCTCATTCACTATGGATCAGTCATTTCAAGGACAGCGACCTTACAGCCTATTTTGATGAATGGAATGTAGTGGCTCTTCGCGAATTGCAAAGCATTCGCCTTGGTACAGATTCAGATTTTCTCCGTGATTATGCCGCAACTAATATTGAAGAGTTCTGGGCATGCAGCGTGGAATGTTTCTTTGAAGCTCCGGTGGAGTTTAGAAACAAGATTTCAGATTTATACTCGAAAATGGTTCAGGTGCTTAACCAGGATATGGCAGAAAGAATGAAGAACAAGGTGATTTAAAGTTCCTCATTTTTTCTTACTGTTAGATTATTTCGTTCCATCCTTACAAAATAACTCTGCAAAACGGCTTTCAGTAAAAGTTCACGTTCCTGTTCCTCCGGCTTATCGAAGTTCACCTTTGGATGTTCTAAATTTTTGTCTTGTGAGTAATGATAAACTCTTTGCCATCCGGGTGAGTATTGCAGGAAATACGCTGAATCAATTAAAGAATAGCTGTCGTTCAACCGGTGAAGAGAGATTCGTTTAGCTGTTGAATCAAAAATACTGTTACCGAATGCTATAATTTCTCCGCTGTAATCCAGATAATCAAGAACGCTTGGGAGCAAATCAGTCTGTTGAGTGACGGCTGTATATTTCCCTCTCAAATTTTCTGAAGGCGAATACAACATGGCGAAGATGTGATAGTAATTCATTTCATTCCATGACTTGCTCCGTTGATAAGGACCTGTATGGTCGGCACAGAAAACAAAGAGCGTGTTTTTAAACCATTCTGTTTTGGAAGCTTCTTCAAAAAACCTTCGAAGGGCGAAATCGGTATATGCAACAGTTTGAACCATCGGATGCTCACCTTTAGGAAACCTTCCGGCATATTTTTCAGGCAAGTGGAACGGATGATGGGAAGACAATGTAAAAATGGCTGCGTGGAAGGGCTGTGTCATCTCGTCTATTTTCCGTTTTGAGAAGAGCAGAAAAGGCTCGTCATCAACACCCCAGGGTCCCGAATCATGTGCATCTCCGGTAAATTCATTCATACCGTAATACTTTTTATAGCCCGAACTTTGAGCATACAAATCAAAATTCATAGTTCCGTTTTTCCCCCCGTGAAAAAATGCTGAAGAATAACCGTTGGAATGAAGTAAAGACGCAAAACTGCTTATCCGGTTGAACGCTTCGCTTGAAAACAGGAAAGGCTTGGAACCGTACGAAGGTACAGAACTGAGTACCGCAGGAATTCCTTCAATAGAAATTTTTCCGTTGGCGTAACAATGTGTAAGCAGCAAACTATTTTGAGATAACGAATCCAGAAATGGTGTAAACCCTTTTCCGGGATTTAGCACACCGGTGTACTCAGCCGAAAAACTTTCAAGCATAATAACCACCACATTTTTCTTTTGCAATGGAACCGCCTTATCGAATTTTTTAACTACAGGGTAAATTCTCTCTGCTTCTTCAGCATTCATCCATTCGATTTCTTTTTCGGGATAAATACTTGCATAGTAAAATGTATATGGCGTATTTAAAATGGCTGGAGCAAATTCTCCTGTCATGTTGTTAGCCGCAAGCGGGGAAATCGGAACTTTCTGCCATCCACCACGAATACCCGTAACTAACAAAAGAATGGTAAGTGGCAATAGCATCCATTCTGTTTTGTAATATGCAGGATGTAATTTTTTTGCCGCAAAAAGTGAATACGCTTTAGCAATCAGATAAACAGAGGAAAAAAGAATAACAAACCCGAACCAATAAGTTTTTAGAATGGAAAAAAAAATTTTAAAAAACGGCTCTCCGGTTTCAAAAATGAACAGTAAACCTGGAGTGGTTCGGGTAAGTGTAAAAGGGTATAAAAAAACGTCTATCAGGTTCAGAAAAATCAACGGAACATTAACAAGCAGAAAAAATATCACCAATGCTTGCTGATAGTATTTTGCATTTCTGAACCTGTTTGGCAAAATATGCAAAGCAATAAACGGCAAATTGAAAAGCAGAATCACAGAAATGTCAAAGCGTGAACCAAACACCAGGCATTTCAGAACATTGTCAAAATTTAGAGAAGGTAAAAACTGCGCGTTAAAGCCAATAAATAAAAGTCTGCAAATTGTAAACGCGGCCAGAACAATCAGCAGACGTTTTACAAGAAGCAAATAATGGGGAAACTTATTTTGCACTTATTCAAAAATAAAATTCCTGCTTTCTTTCTTAAAAGTAAGATGAAATCCCTGCCTGAAAACCTCCGGTTTGTGCAGGCGGATTACCAAGCAAGTCGCGCTGCCATTGATAGCGGTAATTGATGCGGAGCACTGTTTGTCCACCGGGTCGCCAGCTAAAGGTGGGAACCACAGCAAATATGTCATCAGCAATGTTGCCATGGGTTTGAGTAAACTTCCCCCAATTCCAGTCAACATATTCCAGGCGGCAGCCAACGCTGAATACCGAGTTGACAAAATCACCCGGGCGCTTGCGCTTCTTCATTTTCAGCGTATAAACGGGCTGTACAATATCGAGATAGCCGCCATGTTGCCGGGAACCGAATTGTTGTGTGTAAGTCGAAGGTACATCTGCGAAAACGAAAGCCCACTCGGCATTCATGCGCGTTTTGATTTTCGGAAATGTAGTTGTAAAATCAACAGCCGCAACATCTACTCTTCTTTTCTTGTCGAGAACTATTCCGTCTTTTTGAAAAGTATTGTAAATCCCGCCCATGTAGCTGAACCCAAGCTCACCAATGTCGCGGTTTTTAATAGCAAGTTTTGCTGTGAGCAGAGGAATACCGTTGCTACTTTCCTCAAAGCGGTGAATATTGTCCTTTGTGGCCGCAAGAGATGTCCGGTTTTCTGTATTGGCAATAATCTTATCATCAAAACCGTTGGTTAGGTATGCTTCGTAGCCGAAACTCCATTTCCCCACATAGCCCTTACCGTAAAAGCCTGCACCCACATTGCTAAAAGTAGCAGGAAGAAGTTGTGTGGCAGAAATGGGGCGGTCGGTAAAATCCCAGCGGGGGCCGTCATGATTTTGATTGAAAGCGCCAATCGGGTTCATAATAATCCCCGACCGCAAAACGCAAAGCGGATGAAACTCAATATCAATAGAAGCAAATTCAATATTGATTTCCTTAGTGCCATCCTCGAATTCAATCTCAGTAAGAAACTTTATTCTGCGGTGAATGGTAGAAGAAACAAAAAGAGTCAATCGCTGAAAATGAAAAGAGAAGCCATCGCTCACGCCATCTGTTGCCATATATTGTCCTTTCATTTCAGCATAGCCGCCCAGCGCCACCGGTATTTTTCCGAATTGCAGGAAAGGGCGATTGTAAACAGCATCCAGATTCATTAACGATTGTGAAGTGTCAACAGAAATACGATTGATGAATTTTCTTTTTGCAAGAGTATCCTGTGAGAAAGAAAAAAGAACTCCAAAACTGAAAACAGGAACAAGTAAAATACGAATCATGAGGTGGTGAGTTCAACGGTTATAAAATCTTTTTCAATGCGAACAGGGAAACGCACTAAATCATTCTCGGCAGGTGGGCTTAAAACTTTCCCTTCGTTTGAAAACTCACTGCCATGACAGGGACACTGCAAACCATTTGCTGAAGGATTTAGCTCGCAGCCCCTGTGTGTACATTCAAGATACAAAGCAGAATAATTGCCTTCATCTTTTCTGTAAACGGCTACGGGAAAATTCAACCGCTCCGTTTTTACCAAAACAAATGTTCTGTAAACGGTGTTTCCGTTTTTATCCTGAGTGCTGAACTCACTGAGTGGAATATTTATTTTTGTTTCTGCAACTGTAGCATTTGCATAATAGGCTTTAGAACAACTTTGAAGTGAGGCTGTCAGCCATATAGCAGCTACCGAACCTCCGCATGAAAAAATAAATCGCTTCCTGTCCATGTTTACAAACTTTCTAAAAATTTAATGAGCGCCTGCTTCTCACTTTTCGAAAGAGATTGAAACTGTTGCTTGCTTTGTTCCGCTTCCCCTCCGTGCAGTTCAATTGCTTGCTGGATGGAAGTTGCGCGACCATCGTGCAATAAAAAATATTGCCCGCCCTGTGAATTCAGAGAAAGACCCAAACCCCAAAGCGGAGGAGTACGCCATTCGGAAGTGAGCGCACTTCCTTCGGTGTAACCATCATCTAAACCGTTGCCCATATCATGCAGCAACAAATCGGTGTACGGGTGAAACTCTTTGTTTGAAAGCGCTTCAACACGCGAAAATCCCGTCCGCAAAGTTTCTTTGTGGCATTTTTCACAACCGGTGCTTTTGAAAATGGTTTTGCCAAGTTGCACTTCCGTGTCATTTTGATTTCTCGGAATTGGGGCTTTCAAAGTTTGCAGATAAAACACCACATCGTTTATTGTTTTCGTACTTACTTCAGGGTCAGTTTCCAGTCCGCTGTATGTATCGTGAGCCTCGAAAACAGAATTGACACCCATATCCTGATTGTAAGCCATCACGGTTTGATGAAGCAGGTTATAAGCCCCCGCCTTCTTCCCGAAGCGGCAGATATAGTTTTCGCCCTGTGAAATCGAATTCGGAAGTTCCTCAAGGTACTCTGGAATGGGTTTCCAGTTAGGAACACCCGAAATTCCATCCCCATCCGAATCGTCCGGGTCACTCATTGCTATTATGTCGGCATCAGAAACCAATTCGAGAAAACCCAATCCGGTGTTTGCCGGAGGGGTGAATTTTGAAAATGTTGCTCCTGCGGGAATTTGCTCAGAAATAAACCCGGGAATTGCCCTGTTTTGTAATTGCGGGCCACCGAGATGTAAAAATTTGTTTCCGGTTGCATCTGTTTGCCCGAAGCGGGTAAGTGTTGAAAACGGATGACCTTTGCCATCTCCGGCATGACAACTTCCGCAACTGGTAGCTACGAAAAGCGGACCGAGACCGTTCTCAGGAGTAAAAATCTCATCGTTGAAAGCCACATCACCGGCAATAAACTGTACGCTTTGCTGCGGGGTTAATCCTTCCACCGGCCCGTCTAAAATCTCATCATCGGCAGGGAGCGGGGGAACAAATTTCTCACACGATGAAATAAAAATGAAAGAAAGTGTAACTAAAAGCAGAAAAAAAGTTTTGTTATTCATAAGCATTTCTCAAAATGTTATCACACCGCCAGCACCGGACATTTTACATTATGCCGGACAGTTGAAATAGTTTCTCCATAAATAAAATCCATAAAGCCGCGGTGTCCGTGCCCGCCAATCACCAACAATTGAGCATTTACATTTTCAACCAGCTTCGGAATTTCTTTTTTCGGGTTTCCGAAACCAAGTCTCTCTTTCACATCATATCCCTGCTGACGGAGGTTGTTGCCGTATTCGTGAAGTTGTTTCCAGTCTTCATGTGTTTCGTAATCTTCAATTTGGTCTCCCATCGAACGGGCGCCTGCGCTTTCCACTATATGCAGCAGAAAAAATTCCGTTGCCTTGCTGCCATGCGAAACGCCTTCGGTGATAGCCTTGATATCGCTCGCAGAAAAATCAATACAGATAGCAACCCGGTTGTATGACTTGGCTTCGATAAGGGGAAGTTCGGAGGCTTTACCATGCGGAGTCTTGGTTTCGCGCTCGAAGCGCTTGCCGAAGATGGCGCAATAAATTACATACACCAGCAATACTGCGGCAATCAGCACTACGGGTAAAATCATCAAATTGAAAACCCAGGTATTCCCTTCCAAAGCAATTCTCCAATCGGTTAAAGTTTCGATAACCAGTTTAATGTTAAGCCCGACAATAATAACGGCTGAAATCCAGGCAAACGTTTTTATCATATTTCCGATGGCGAAATTTCCCATTTGCGTTTTGTCGCTCACAAAATGAATGAGCGGAATAATGGCAAAGCCGAGCTGCAGGCTCAAAATCACCTGCGATAAAATAAGCATGTCACCTACTTTTTCTTCGCCCATCAGCCAGATAACAAGGAATGCAGGGATTACAGCAATCAATCTTGTAATCAGCCTTCGCAGCCAAGGAGCAATGCGTAAATCGAGATAACCTTCCATTACAATTTGGCCTGCCAAGGTTCCTGTGATGGTTGATGATTGTCCCGAAGCAATCAGGGCAACGGCAAAGAGAATTGGCGCAAGTTTTTCACCGAGTAAGGGTTCAAGCATGCGGTGTGCGTCCTGAATTTCTACAATATCGTAATACCCGCCTTTAAAGAAAACCGTTGCGGCAAGAATGAGAATAGATGCATTAACAAAAAAAGCAAGATTGAGAGCAATGGCTGAATCAATAAAATTGAATTTAATAGCCTCCCACAAACCTTTTTCGTCTTTTTTGCTTCTTCGGGTTTGTACCAAAGCGGAATGCAGGTAGAGATTATGCGGCATCACGGTAGCTCCTATAATTCCGATAGCAATATAGAGAGCTCCACTATCTTTCAAAGAAGGAACAAAACCCGTCACCAACTCTGCGGCATCAGGTTTGGCAAACATCAGCTCAATGAAAAAAGAAACACCGATTATAGCAACCAGCGACAGGATGAGCGCTTCCATGTAGCGCATTCCCTTTTGCTGCAGATACAGAATGAGAAATGTATCCAGAATTGCAAGCGAAACACCCCATAAAATCGGTAATCCGAAGAGGAGATTCAAGCCGATAGCCATACCGAGCACTTCAGCAAGGTCGCAGGCAGCAATGGCAATTTCGGCAAGGAACCAGAGGGAGTAATTTACAACAGGTGAATATGTCTCTCTTGATGCCTGCGCCAAATCTTTACCGCGGACAATACCCAAACGTGCGCACAAGCTCTGAAGCAAGAGGGCAATCAGGTTGCTCATCAGCAATACCCACAAGAGTGAGTAACCGTATTTGCTGCCGCCAGCAATATCCGTAGCCCAGTTGCCGGGGTCCATATAGCCTACCGCAACTAAAAATGCGGGTCCTGCAAATAGGTAAAGCCTGCGGAACCAGTTTTGTGTTTTGGTTGTGTCTATGGTTTCGTGAACCTCTTCCAGCGATTTATAATGAGCCACTGTGTTTTCAAAAATTTAGACAAATCTAAAAATGTTTTTTGAATAAGCTAAATGTGTTTCAAACTAAGGCACAAAGGCGCGAAAAAACACCTGCTTTCTTTGCGCCCTTGTGTTTGGTGTTATTGTATTTTTGAAATTTCAATGAATAATGAAATCTTGTTTTGCCATACTTATTATTTTCAGTGTTCATAGTATGTTCATGAAAGAAAAGAAATACGCTATACTGTGCTTAGGCGATTCCTATACTATAGGGGAAGCCGTTGAGGAACACGAGCGCTTTCCGGTGCAGACAGTTGAATTGCTGAAGCAAGAAGGTTTTGTATTTGAGAAACCTGAAATAATTGCTAAAACCGGCTGGACTACCGATGAACTGTCGGCTGCTATCCGGGAACGGAACCTGGAGAAGAAGTTTGATTTTGTGACTTTACTGATTGGCGTAAACAACCAATACCGGGGAAGAGATTTGGAAAACTACCGGCAGGAGTTTCGCGAATTACTGAATACCGCTATGGTCTACGCGAACGGAAACCGGGAGCATGTTTTTGTAATTTCTATTCCCGATTGGGGAGTTACTCCTTTTGGCGGAAAAGACAAACGGGGCGAAGAGCAGTTAAGCAGAGAGATTGATTTGTTTAATGATGTGAATAAAGAAGAAGCCGCAAAAGCAAAAGTGAATTACATAGACATTACACCTGGTTCAAGGAAAGGGAAAAGCGATGTCAGCCTGATTGCTGGTGACGGGCTGCATCCCTCCGGGAAAATGTATGAGGAGTGGGCAAATACGCTGGCTGAAAAAATTAAAAGCCGCATCAGGTAGCAGAAACTGCGCTGCCGGATTAAGCAGCAAAGAAAACTTGCGGGGAAAAGTTGCAGCGTGTTGATTTAATCAATCGTAAAG
Organism: uncultured Chitinophaga sp.; assembly: GCA_964631835.1. GTDB lineage: Bacteria > Bacteroidota > Bacteroidia > Chitinophagales > LD1 > Bog-950. The sequence goes on along the minus strand of CAZWAD010000035.1, from coordinate 16,856 downwards.
TTCGAATTTTATTTCTTTTTTATTATAGCCCATAGCAATCAACCGGTCGCGTGCTTCTTTTACCATGGCTTTCCATCCGCAAATAAAAAAATGCGCTGGCCGCTTATCGGCAAACAGTTCTTCATAAACCGGGTGAACATAGCCAAGCCTGCCCGGCCATGTGTTTGCGGTTTCTCTCGACAGCACCGGTATAAACTTAAACTCCGGATGTTTGTCCTGAAAGGTTTCCATTTCTTTCCGGTACAGCATATCGTTCATCTTCCGTGTGCCGAAAATCATGTAAATGTTTTTGTGAGGAATGCTGCGGGTCAGAATATACTCTGTCATGCTGCGGAAAGGGGCTATACCGGTACCGGTACATATAAAACAGATATCGTGTTCAATTTTTTCGGGCAGGGTGAATTTTCCCATGGGCCCGGCTGTAGGTACTATCAACCCGGTCTTATAGTTCTGCCACATATAGGGGGTGCCCAGACCGGGAGGATTTAAAACGATAATCAGCTCGAATTCGTTATGCCCGTTCGGTGCTGATGCAATGGAATAACTGCGATTGGTAATTTTTGAATCAATAGGTAAATCGAGCGAAACAAACTGGCCGGGTTTAAAGTCGAATTTTTCGAGATGAGGAACCCGGAAATAGAAACGTTTTGTATTGTACGTTTCATCATCAATGCGTGTTATTTCAGAGCTGTAATACTGATGCGCCATCCGTTAGCTGATAGTTACCGATGGCATGAATATATAAAGAGCTATTGAATAAAAAACCGCGCTTCTCCGGGGTATCGTTCAGTTTCGGAAAGCCGGCTGTGGAATATATCGAAAGGGTGTTGACGGGTTTGGTTTTAAAGAGGGTGACTAAGCGGTTTATTTTGTTTTTGAGAGGGGCAAAGAGGAGAAAGATGCGGAGAGGTAAGGGATGGGCGGAGTGAGGATAGGGAAAGGTGCGGAAAGGATAGGGACAGGCGCAGGGAGATTATGGGAAAGCGAAGACCCGATACGGGAAGGCGAATGTTAAATATGGGAAGGCGAATGGGAATTATGGAGAGGCGAATGTTAAATATGGAAAGGCGAATGGGAATTATGGCAAGGTGAATGGAAATTATGGCAAGGCGCAGATTGAATATGGGAAGGCGGAGGGCAATTATGAAAGGGCGTGAATCTTTTATGGTGGGGCAGATGTTAATATTAGGAAGGGGGGGGAATTGTGTTGAGCTTGATGGTGCAACATTTTCTTTGTTCTTTTATTCAGGCTATGTAGGTTTTTAAAGGACAGTATGAATGCGAGGCGCATTTGGCTTGAACCAAAAGTTCAGGGCCGGGGAAATTTGTCCCTTTGCACAGGAAGGGGTATTAAGCAATTGAAATATTCTGTGCTGCCAGCTTGCTGATGGTTGCTTTTGTTTTTTTATCAATTTGAATAATAACGGAGCCGTCAAATTCGATGACTTCTTTTACTTCAATTAAACTGCCGAGGTGAATACCGGTGGCATCGAGATAGCGAAGGAGTTGAGATGAGCTATCCTTTACGCCTACTACTTTTCCCTTTTCGCCTTTCTTTAGTTTAGAAAGGAGGGATTGCTTTTGTGATTTAATGTTGCCGGAGGCATCGGGTATGGGGTCGCCATGCGGGTCGAGTTTGGGGTAGCCGAGAAACTTATCGAGCTTGCTGATTAGTTCTTCGGAATGAATATGTTCAAGTTGTTCGGCTATGTCGTGAATTTTGTCCCAGCTATAGCCGAGTTTTTCAACTAAAAACACTTCCCATAAACGATGTTTTCGCACTATAGATTTTGCAATTTTTTCACCAACTTTTGTCAGCCGCACTCCCCTGTATTTTTCATAGGTAATGAGTTTTTTCTCCTTCAGCTTCTTTAGCATGTCGGTAACGGAAGCAGCTTTTGCGCTTACGGAACGGGCAATATCGTTGGTAGAAATATTTTCATCGCCATCTTCGGAGAGGTGGAAGATGGCTTTGATGTAGTTTTCTTCGGTGGAGCTAAAGCTCATAAATACAATGGAACGCTGATGACGCTGATTGTTATGATAAAGAGGATTTTGACTTTGCCTTTCATTCCCGAATTCTCAAATTGTCGAATTGTTTATTCGCTTTTCGCTCCTCGAACCATGGCTTCAATGGCATCCCACTGCTCGGGTTTTACGGCTTCGAACATATTAAACTCACCGGCACCCTGCAGCCATTCGCCTCCGTCAATAGTTACCACATCGCCATTGATGTATGCGGAGTAATCGGAAATAAGGTAAGCGGCAAGGTTGCACAACTCCTGGTGTTCACCGGCACGCTTGAGTGGTATTCGGTTTTTCAAATCCAGTTTTTCGCGGAACTCACCGGGAGCCAGCCTGTCCCACGCGCCTGAGGTGGGAAAAGGTCCGGGAGCAATGGCATTGGTGCGGATGCCGTATTTAGCCCATTCAACAGCCAGGGAACGGGTAAGAGCAAGCACTCCCGCTTTAGCACAAGCTGAGGGGACCACATAAGCCGAGCCGGTCCAGGCATAGGTGGTTACAATGTTCAGAATGGCTTTGCCCTGTTCTTTATTCTTAATCCAATACTTGCCAAAAGCCAAAGTGCAGTTGTATGAGCCGCGGAGAACAATGTCAACAATGGTATCGAACGCGCGGTTAGAGAGGCGCTCGGTTGGAGAAATAAAGTTACCTGCAGCGTTATTAATCAGCACATCTACGTTGGCGAATTTCTTAACGCTTTCGGCAAGCATTTTTTCCACTTCATCGTATTTGCGCACATCGCATGGTAAAGCCAGTACCTGTCCTCCTGTTTCTTTCATTAACTCATCGGCAGTTTTTTGCAGCACATCGAGCTTGCGGCTGGTGATAACGATGTTTGCACCAAGCTGCAAAAAATATTTGCTCATGGATTTTCCCAATCCGGTGCCACCGCCTGTGATGAGAATTGTTTTTCCTTTCAGTGTTCCTTCTTTCAACATTCCGTCTTTGTAGCTCATTGTTATTATTTTAGTTAAGTGAAAATATAAAATCGCACTTTACTTAACAGTAACAAAAACAATTAGAACGGTGGTGTCTTCGTTATAAAAGAAAAGTGATGAAAACAATTGCTGTTAAAAGTATGGTCTTATTCCTTGCGTTCATGTTAATTTTTAGCGCGAATGCACAAAGTTCGTCTAAAACTACAGCCCAAAAGCAAACTACAAAATCAAGAACTGTAAAGCCGGGCAGTTCGATAAAGACGACCCCGGTAGAGATAAAAGTTGTGGTAACCAGCAAATGCGAAAAGAACGTAATGATATTTGCCGGACCTAAAGAAAATCTGCGCAACCCTAAAATGAAAGAGTTTGGAGGGCTAAGTGTAAATACCCTGTATGTTAAAACCGGTAATGCGGTTTGCATTATGGACGCGAAGAAGAAACCGGTGTCCTGTGTAAGTATTGTCAAAGGAACTACCCGGCTGGAGATAAATTCTTCAGGAACTGTTATAGAGGCAAAGTAATATTTTGGTCAATACTGACCGGTGTTGAGAAGAACAAGAGTGCAGGCGTTCTCCGTTTCAATTCCGTTTTCGAGGGCAAGTTTTTGCAGTTCGGGATTTTCAGCACCGGGATTGAAAATAATGCGCCTTGGTTTCAGGCTGATTATTTTATCGTAATATTCTTTCTGGCGAACGGGGTTAAGGTACATGGTAACCGTATCAATATTGCCGCTTACCGGAAATTCGTGAACAATCTTAACTCCATTTACTTCGCCCTCGTCTTTTCCCACAGCCACTACTTCATGTCCGTGTTTGAGCAAATCGTTGATGGCAAGGAACGAATAACGAAAAGAATGTGTTGAAGCGCCAAGAACCAGAGTTTTCATGATAAAAAATTTCAGAGTAATACAGCCACCGGATTTTCCAACGTATGTTTAAGTATCTGAAGGAATTTAGCACCTGTAGCTCCGTCAACAGCACGGTGGTCGCAGCTTAAAGTGAGTTTCATTTTGCTTACAACTTTGATTTGCCCTTCGATTACCGAGGGCTCCTGCCTGATTGCCCCCACTGCCAGAATACAAGCATCGGGCGGATTGATGATGGCGGTAAACTCTTCAATACCAAACATGCCCAGGTTGGAGATAGTGAAAGTGTTGCCCTGGATTTCTTCAGGTAAAAGTTTTTTTGCCAAAGCATGTTCCGCCAGTGATTTTGCCTCCACCGAAATTTGCTGAATGGTTTTACCATCGGCAAATTTGATAACTGGGACAAGCAGGCCGTCTTCCACTGCAACGGCCATTCCGATATGAATGTGTTCGTTGTAACGAATGGTATCGCCCATCCAGGAGCAATTTACATTCGGATTCTGGCGTAATGAAAACGCCACGGCTTTTATCACCAAATCATTAAACGAAACTTTTGAAGGAAGAACATTATTGAGTTGAGTACGGAGGGAAACGGCATTGTCCATGTTCACATCAATAGTGAGGTAAAAATGCGGAGAGCCGTTTTTGCTTTCGCTTAACCTCTTGGCTATGGTTTTACGCATCTGGCTCACGCGCACATCGCGAAAGCTTTCTTTTCCGACAAATGCGGGAATCGAAATTTTAGGAGAAGAGGAAACACTTTCTAAATCGCGTTTCACAATCCTTCCTTCTTCACCTGTTCCTTTTACTTTAGAAAGTTCAATACCTTTTTCTTTAGCGATGGAACGGGCAAGCGGAGAAGCTTTTACACGACCAACCCCTGAATCCTCTTTAGGGGACTTTGAAGATTCAACCGTAACCTCTGGTTTTTCAGCCCTAGTTTCTGATTCCTGATTTTTGATTTCTGTTTTGGTTTCTGTGGGCTGTGGACTAAGGACTGTGGATTCTTTCAGCAAAGCAGAAAAGTCTTCACCTTCTTTCCCGACAATAGCAATCAGGTCTCCAATTTTTAAAGTATCACCTTTCTTAGCGGCAACATGAAGGACCGTACCATTAAAATAGGACTCGAGCGGAAGGGTGGCTTTATCGGTTTCAATTTCGGCAATGGTATCGCCTGCTTTTATCTTGTCGCCAACTTTAATTGAAAGTTCAGCAATAAAACCCTCTTCCATCGTGTCGGTCATTCTTCCCAAACGGATTGCTTCTGCCATAAATCAGTTTTTCATGTCCGACAAATGTAGAGAAAAAATATTCCGGGGTATTTGCAACATCAGCGCTTGACAACAATCTTTTCAGTTCTAAGCAATTGCTGCCTGTCGGAAATTTTCAGGAAATAAGTTCCACTGGGAAGATGTTGGGTGTTGAAAGAAAAAACATTTGTACCTGCCTTAAAATGGTCTTCAAGCATACTGCGCACTAAGTTTCCGCTTACGTCATAAATTTCGAACCGGGTGTAGTTTTCTTTTGGCAGCTCAAACTGAACCGAGAATTTTTCGGATGACGGATTGGGAAAAACCTTTGCGGGAACCTGTTGTTTAAATTCATTCAATGATGATACCAACGAGGAATCAGTATTCACTACTTTGGCGATCCAGGTTCTGTAATTCTGTGCGATAGTTGCGTAAGAACCTGCCAGCCATACTGTATTTAGTTCGTTGTATTTGCGCTGAACACCGGTATAATCTCCCCAGCGCTCAACAGTATCTCCTAAAATGTCAACGGCATCTTCACCCTTTTTCACAACCAGCATTTCGGAAACTGTTCCATTTTCGTTTCTGTAAAAAGCAACAGTTCCGGGAAAAGTATCAGGTGAAGAAAAAGAGCAAGTGATTATGGAACGATTATCAAACTGATTGTTGCCGATATAGGCAATAGAGGGATAACCGAAATCAATTGAGTCGTTTGAAATGATTTGTCCGCTAAGGGCAGGTGTTGCGGATGAAGGATTATCAATATCTCCCAGATAAATTCCTGCCGTGTAATAATTGGTATCCACACAATTCTGAACATATTGGATACGGTCGTTTTCAATCATGGCACAAAGAACCCGTGCATCGTTCGTAGCAAGGTATTGTCCATCGCGCTGCAAACCATTTGGGGGCAGGCCGTATGATATTGCCGATTTTAAAACTTTTGAGGAGAATTGTGCATTGCCGGACTGATATGAATCAGAGATGGTATGAAGAAATAAAGTATCATTCATTAAATCACCGGGGCGCACAGAAAGGAAATAAGTTTCGGGCCCTGAAGGTTGTAACCCTCCTTGTACGGGACATACACTCCAGATAGGTTTTCCGTCAAATTCAATATTGTGCCAGTAATTGAAGTCCAATGTATCACCGGCATAACCGGTTGACTTATCAATCTGCCAGATGGCCGAATAACGAAAGCCTGTTTTCCAGTCCTGCCCATCCTTTAAATGGTTAAAGGTCATAAACAAATCATTGGCACCAATGGTTACGATAGGATAGTCACTCCAGGTTGTGTCGTTAAGGTAATTACCGTTCAGTGCATAAAAATTCCACTGACCTACCGGATCGTTGGTTTTAGAAAATGCTACAATAATTTTTGTGGCGGCACTCGTAACTCCTGAAAAAAAAATGACGATAAACCGGTCGGTGAGCGGGTCATAAAGCACGCGCGGGTCGCTGATGTTCTGGATAAGTCCAAGAGCATTGGCAAATGCTCCAAGACCTCTCGATAACAGTTGTGTTCCTGTATCGTTGTAAATCCTAATGTTGGTGTTAACAACGCTTACTATCTTTCCATTGTTTGATATGGCTATATGGTTATCGTTGGGTGTGCCCTGTGCAGTATTAGCCGAAAAATTGTTCAGCATAACGGGTGGCGGTGGAATTGCCCCACGCGAAGAGTTTTGTAGCGGTAATTTTTTTTGCTGCTGCTTCTCTTTCCGTAAAAGATTCAGGTGTTCTTTCCTGTTACCGTAATTAGAGGCAGGTTTTGGCTGCTCTTTAATGTTAAGCACGGCCGGCTCCCAATCTTCTAAATCCGGGTCTGCAAAATCAATTACCGTAGTGAGCGGAACTACCTGATTTCTCTCAACTCTCGCGGAAGAGTTCTGAGACTGAACAGATACCGTACAAACCAGAAAACCGGAAACAAGAACAAACTTCACTTTCAATAAATTAGTACCCAAATAGTTCTTTCAGGCTTAACTCCTTTACCGGTCCGATTTTTTTCAGAATATCCATATTCAAATCTTCCTTCTTACCGATAACGAGATAAGTAAATTTTTTGCCCTTTACATGGGTATCAAAAAACCGGTGCAAATCTTTCAGAGTGATGGTTTTGGATTTTTCATAAATCTCTTTGCGCACATCATAATCAAGCCCGCGCTTCTGAGCCCGGTCATAGGCCCAGTAAATACCCGAGCGTGTTATCCAGTCTGTTTCCAGAGTTTTTACAACGCTCTCCCGTGCTCCTTCAAACTGCTGAGGCACTTCCGGCATGTCGTTCAACAGCTTATTCATTTCCAAAATAGTGGAATCCAGTTTGTCAGATTGGGTACCTACATAGGAAGACACGTAATGTGACTCGTTGGGATACTGCGGAACTCCGAAATTGCTATAAACGGAATACGCCAGAGCGGCTTTTTCCCTTACCTCCTGGAACATGATGGATGATAACCCCGAACCGTAATAATCGTTGAAAAGGAAAATTTCCGGATACAAACTCTTATCGAACAGAACATCCTTGCCGAGCATAATCATCTCCACCTGTTTCATGGGGTAATAACTCACATATACTTTAGTTTCAGTTAATGGCAGTTCAGGATACTTTTTGGCTGGCGGGTAACTCTTCAGAGATGCTTCGGCTTTATGCAAACGGCTGATTGAATCCAGAACAGTTTGAGCCTCTTTGTTTCCGTAATAAAATATTTTGTGACGGTAGGTATTTAATGATTTAATAAGTGTAGCCAGCCGGTTTACATCCACAGCATTCAGTTCGGCTTCGCTCATTACGTTATTGAAAGGATTCAGCGCACCGTACCTGGCATAATTAGAAAGACCGTTATGGAGAATGGCGTTTTTATTCTTTTTAGCGTTTGCCCGCTTTTGCAAAATGTCGGAAACCATTTCGCGGTAAACATTTTTATCGGGGACAACATTGCCAAGAACATGCTCAAACAGTTCTACTCCTTTTTCCAGGTTTTCCTCAAGCCCGGAAAGCGAAACATATACCCGGTCCCTTCCCGAACTTACACTAAAACTTACTCCAAGTTTATAAAACTCAATTTTAAGTTGCTCAGCTGTGTACTTGTTTGTGCCAAGATATTCGAGATAGCCAATTGCAAGACCTAAATCGCGGATGTTATCCGAACCCATATCGAAGATGTAATACAGGCTGAAGGTTTTATTCACGTCATTTTTTATATAGTCAAACGGAACCTGGGCCTTGCCAAGTTTGAGATGCGTTATATCTTTTGAAAAATCAAGGAATTTGGGAGTTACCGGTGGCTGAGGCATTTCGCTCCATGCTTTTTTGTAAGGCGACTCGTCTTCCTTATTCATTACAATTGGGGTTATGGTAGGTTTTGCCACTTTATGAACCCTTGCATCTCCTAACCGTTTATAGCAAACAGCATAATTATTTTTATAGTGCTCAGCGGCAAACTTCATAATCTCCTGCTTGGTAATCTTTTCCATGCGTTCTATTTCCGTAAGCCAGCTAGACCAGTATATATTCTTTACAAAACTTCCCATCATATTAAAAGCTCTTCCATCGTTACTTTCAGCCTGCTTCATTCGCTGGAGTTTGAGATTTTGTATTATAGCCGGAAGAACCCAGTCTCCGAAATCTCCCAACTTTATTTTTTCAATTTCAGCAAGAAGAAGGTCTTTTACCTGTTCTAACGACTGACCTTTCTTGGGTTCACCGTAAAATTTATGAATAGTAAAGTCGGTATTATCATCCACAAACGAATACCCCTGAAGAACTTTTTGCTTTTGAACTAAATCAAGGTCAATTAAACCTGCTTCGCCATTTGCCAGGATATTGTCAATCAATTTAACCATCAGAGCTTCTTCGGTGTTGGCACCATCGAACCGAAAACCTATGTATACATGTTCGGGCATAGGACCTTTATATTCGGTAATTACCGGAGCAGTTATTTCGGGTTGAGGAGCTTTATCGAAGTTTGGTGCAGGGTAACTTGGCCAATCGTCAAAATACCTGTCAATAATAGAAATGGCCGTATCGGCATTCAGGTCTCCGGCAAGAATAATGGCGCAATTGCTTGGACGGTAGTACCGGTCAAAGTACTGATGAATGTTTACCATTGAGGGGTTTTTCAGGTGTTCCCCTTCACCGATAGTGGTTTGTGATCCGTAGGGATGATTGGGTAAAAGTGCATTCATAACCTGCTGGTCGCTCCAGCGGGGGTCGTAATCCTGGCTACGGTTAAACTCTTCATATACGGTTTCGAGCTCAGTATGAAACAAGCGCAACACCAAAGTTTTAAACCGGCTGCTTTCAAGTTTTAAAAATTTGTCAAGTGCGTTAGAGGGTATATCATTTACATATACCGTCATGTCGCGGTCAGTAAAGGCGTTGGTTCCTTGTGCGCCAATGCTTGCAGTCATTTTATCATATTCGTTGGGTATAGCCAGTTTTGAAGCTTCCAGAGACAGAGAGTCTATAGTAGCATACAGTTGTTTTTTTATAGAAGTATCAGTTTCATTTTTATGATATTCGAAATAGGCGGAAATGGAATCGAGCAGGACTTTTTCCTTTACCCAGTCTCTTGTTCCAAACTCATGAGTGCCTTTAAATAACATGTGCTCAAGGTAATGAGCCAAACCGGTGGTTTCCTTGGGGTCGAACTTGGAACCGGCTTTAACTGCAAAGAGCGTTTGAATGCGCGGAGCATCATGGTTTTCGGAGATATAGACCTTCAACCCGTTTCGCATGGTATATATTCGGGCATTGAACGGGTCGTTGGGAAAAGTTTCCAGATGCACATAATCAATACTCTTTTTGTTTTGTGCTTCACCTCTTGAAAGAGCTATAGGGTCAATTATTCCGAGCCTTAACTCCTGTGGTTGAATTTTTATCTTCTCTAATTTGGGGTCGGGTTGCCCTAACAGTGAAAAAGAAAAGCCGAAGGCTATTAAAGTTGTAAAAATGGTTTTTAGTTTCATGAATAAGGGTTTATATAATGGAGTTTGTTTAATCGTAGTCTAATTCCAAGCCAAACTGCTGTTGCATTTTCCGGATTGCAGGATTTTTCTGCATTAGCCTTTCCAGTTTTTCCTTAGGAGTATATGGCTTGTTTCCGTTATCAATTTTTTTATCCGCAATTATCTCAAGGGTTATTGTGTTTCCCAGTCTTTTTGAAAAAAAATTTTCAACACTGGGGCGCACTTCTTCAAATTGTGTTTTCTGAATATCACTTTGAACCATTAAAGAAACTTTACTCGGATCGCTTTCTTTCCAAGCTGGCTTATAGGTGGCAAAATTTATTATCAATCCTTTCTTTTCCGAGGGAATGCGGTGGGCATATTCTTCCCAAAGCTTCAAAACATTTTTGCTCGTTGCCGGTAAAACTTCAGTTTCTTCTTCTTCCGACATCTTAGCTTCATCAGAAATGTGAATTTCATGTACTGTATCAACCGTAAGTATTTTTTTGCTCTTAATAAGAGTAGTCAACTGATTGCGCGTAGCGATTTGGGCATTTGATGGTTGCTTTGCATTTGGAAGATCTGGCTCAGCAACTATATCGGTTTTCTCCTGTTCAGGAAGTGAAGTTGAAAAAGAACCAATTTCAGATTTCGGGTTTCGGATTTCAGATTTAGCTTCTGTTTTTTCAGCTACTTTTTTTTTATCTGTTTCACCGCTAATGCTTAACAAAGTGTTAACGTAACACATTTTTACCAGCGCCAGTTCGACAGTCAGCCGTTTGTTTTTCGACTGTTTGTATTGCACATCGCATTGATTGCCGAGGTTGAGACAGTTGATTAAAAAATCTGCGGGGGCCAGTTCGCTTTGTCCGGCATATTTCTTTTTCAAATTGTCACTTACTTCAACCAACTTAAGGGTATTCGCATCTTTACAGAAAAGCAGATTTCGGAAGTGTTCACACAATCCCAAAATAAAATCATCGCCTTCGAAACCCTTTTTGCTGACGGTGTCGAACAACTGAAAAACCAGGGAAATATTTTCAGCAAGCAAACCATCGGTTACTTTAAAGAAGTAGTCGCAATCGAGTACGTTCAGGTTTTCGAGTACCGATTGATAGGTGAGCTTTCCCCCGCTATAGCTTGACAACCGGTCGAACATGGAAAGCGCATCTCGCATGCCACCATCAGCTTTTTGAGCAATGATGTGCAGTGCATCTTCTTCAGCTTCTATCTTCTCACTTTTGCAGATATTTTTCAGATGGGTAACAATAGTTTCAACCCCTATTCGCCTGAAATCGAAAATCTGGCAGCGCGAGAGAATGGTAGGAAGTATTTTGTGTTTTTCGGTAGTTGCCAGTATAAACTTACAGTAAGCGGGCGGTTCTTCCAGAGTTTTCAGAAAGGCATTAAAGGCCCCCTGCGAAAGCATATGCACTTCATCAATAATGTAGATTTTATATTTGCCGCTTTGGGGAGGAAAGCGGATCTGGTCAACGAGTGAGCGGATATCTTCTACAGAATTATTAGATGCGGCATCTAACTCATGTATGTTGAAAGAAGCATTTTGTTGAAACGAAACACAGGAACCACACTTACCACAGGCTTCAAAATTGTCTGAAATATTTTCGCAGTTGATGGTTTTGGCAAGTATGCGGGCAGCCGTTGTTTTACCCACACCTCGCGGACCGCAGAAAAGAAATGAGTGAGCGAGGTGACCAGTGCGAATGGCATTCTTTAATGTGGTGGCTACCTGTTCCTGTCCTACCATTTCGCTGAAGAGGACAGGGCGGTACTTGCGGGCGCTGACAATATATTCTGCCATAAAGTGTGCTAAAATAGAAAAACCGTAAATAGCAAAAGGTCGTCTTTCCGTTAATCCGTTAGTAAGTATTTATTTTATCCCCTTTAACCCTACCTTACAAAGAAACAGGCTTCACTTCCTGTATACCGGGATGCGCTTCCAATCATTCATAACTTTTTCGTTTGGAAATTCCGCGGAGCGGAATATCTTTGCCGTCCATTTTTTTTAACCCTAAAAAGCAGAGAAACATGCTCAGTCAGTACGAAACAGTATTTATTCTCACTCCCGTGTTGTCGGAAGATGACGCCAAGAGGACCATCAACGGATACCTTGATGTCCTCAAGTCCCGGGGAGCGGAAATAGTTCACGAAGAACCATGGGGACTTAAAAACCTCCGTTATCCAATTCGCAAAAAAACCACCGGTATTTACCATGTGGTGGAATACACAGGTGATGGGAAAGCGGTTGACGCACTCGAAATTGCTTTCAGGCGCGATGAAAACGTGCTCCGTTATCTTACGGTAAAGCTCGACAAATACGCGCTGAAGTATAACAACGACAAGCGCGCAGGTTTGGTAGGCAGAAACAAAAAGGTTAACCCTGTAAAAGAAGAGGAGGTAGTATCATGAGTTTGAGAAGAGATGATAAAATCAAATACCTTACCAGTACAAAAATCGGTTTAATTAAGAAGAAATACTGCCGCTTTAAAAAGAACGGCATCAAATACATTGATTATAAAGACCCTGAGTACCTTTTAACTTTCATCAACGAGCAGGGGAAAATCCTTCCGCGCAGGCTTTCGGGCAACTCGCTTAAATACCAGCGCAAGATAGGGCAGGCGATTAAGCGCGCCCGTCACCTCTCCCTGCTGCCTTATGTGGCTGATTTACTGAAATAAACGGGAAAACTAAAAATAATAGACAATGGAAGTAATACTTTTAAAAGACGTAGAAAAACTCGGATACACCGATGATGTGGTGAGGGTTCGCCCCGGCTTCGGATTGAATTATCTTATACCCCAGGGCTTTGCCGTAATTAAAAACGACAGCACCATGGCCCAACTGGCGCAACGTGCCAAAGGACGCGAAAAACGAGAGGCTAAACTGCTCGAACAGTTCAACGAAATTTCAGCGCGCCTGCAGTCGGGTGTGGTTAAAATTGGCGCCAAAGTAGGAACCACAGGAAAGATTTTCGGTAGCGTTTCTTCTTACCATATTGCCGAAGCCATTAAAAACCAGCTTCAGGTAGAAGTTGACCGCAGAAAAATAAATGTGGTTGAAGGCGAGGTAAAAGCCCTTGGTACTTACACCGCTGAAGTAGGTCTTGGCTCCAGCCATAAAGTGAATGTAAGTTTTGAAGTGGTAGCCGAGTAAACATAAACCTGACAAGGTTCATAACAAATCTTAATCCCTGCCGTTAAATGCGGCAGGGATTTTATTTTTATCTCTTACAATGATTGCGCAGCATAAATATCATATCAGAGTTTGTCTGTTATTTGTTATCTGCTACTTGTCGTCTGTAGTCTGTTTCTCCCAGCTCAACTTCGATTTTCAGCAAGGCAAGTTTTTGATTAAAGGCAAGGTGATTGATGTGCAAACCAGCAAGCCCCTTCCGCTGGCTAACATACGTATCAACAGCAGCAACAAGGGAATTGCCAGCGACAACGAAGGCAACTTCTCGTTTTACGTTTATAAAAAAGATACGCTTCGCTTCACATCGGTAGGCTACCTTGCCAAAGTGCTCCACATGAGCGACCTTGATTCCTCTGACTATTACACCCTCGAAATCGGTCTCATCCGTGACTTCATCAAGCTTAAAGAAGTAACCATTTACCCTTTCCGTACCAAAGAAGAATTTGCCGATGCCTTTATTGACGCCAAAGATGTAAACAAAGTAAACGTGCCGGGTATTGAGCCGCCTAAGTATTCAAACATAACTCCCCGCGCAAAATTTACCAACCCTGTTTCCTTCCTATATGAAAGAATAAGAAAGCGAAGAGCCGCCAATCCGGACTTCAAACCGTAAAACTATCTTCCTTCCCATAGGGTCTTACATCTCTTCGGAAGGCTGAATAACATAGGCATTTCATTTTTCTTACTTTCTTCGCAATCTTTTTAAAAAGCCAGCGTTTATAGCGCAAATTTTCCCGATGAAGATTTTTACCTTGCTTGCTATTTGTGCTCTCCTCTCCCTGCTGTATTGTTGCAAACCTATCCCCACTGACGGCATTCCTTTTTACCTGAAAATAGATTCGGTAAGTGTAGTCACTGCCTCTCAGGAGGGGGCTAACACCCACCGCATCACCGATATCTGGGCAGAAGCCAACTCTGAAAATTTAGGCGCTTACGAACTGCCCTGTAATTTTCCCGTGTTACAGGAAAACCAAGTTACTTTTATTTTAAGTGCAGGAATTAACGAAAGCGGACAAAGCGGAGTGCGGGTTACTTATCCGTTTTACCAGCCCGACACGTTTACCATTAACGCACAGCGGGGCGAAAAATATGAACGTGTTCCTGTCTTTAAATACAAACCGGGAACCCAGTTCCCTTTCCCTTCAGAAGATTTTGAACTCGGCAACAGCTTTAACGGTATTACCCCGGTTATGGATACTAACGTTCAATACGGGACCCGCTGCGGAATGATTTCAGTTACTGCAGTAGATTCCAACAAAGAAGCCTCGCAAATCAATAAATACGACTTGCCCGAAGGGCAGGAAATATGGCTGGAGGTTGACTACAAATGCAGTGTTCCTTTTATTATCGGGTTTTATGGTACTACGGTTGGCGAACCGGTGATACGCCAGCCGGTTATATTTATTACACCGGTAAGCGGCTGGAGCAAAATTTATTTAAAACTGAGCAGTGTAATCGGTGCTGTACGCATGGACGAATACAATGTTTATTTTGAAGCTTTGCGCCCACAGGGATCGGGCGGGGGGAATGTTTATCTGGATAATGTAAAGCTGTTGCATTTCTAACTTATAATTGTGAAAAAGAGAAAAAAAATCATCCGCTGGTATGTGCTGGGCGATGTGCTCGCTTCTGCTGTGGCTTGGTATCTTTTCTTTCTTTTCCGCAAAATTGTAATTGAAGAACACTCGCCCGATTTATCGCTTCCGTTCCGCGACAACAATTTCTTTACCGGCATAACCGTGGTTTCGTTATTGTGGATTTTGTTCCATTATATAACCGGCACCTATACCGACCTCTACAAAAAATCGAGGCTGTTCGAAATAGGGAAAACATTTATCGTTTCGTTCTTCGGAAGCATTATTATTTTCTTTCTGCTCCTGCTTGACGACCGGGTTCGTAAATACTCTGATTATTACCTCACTTTCTTTGTTCTGTTCAGTCTTCAGGTTTTGTTTACGCTCATCGGGCGGCTGATTCTTCTTGCCCGGGTTAAAAGAAACATCTACAAGCACAAAGTGGTTTTTGAAACCCTGATGATAGGCAGCAGCAGCCGCGCCAACGAGTTGTACATAGATATGAAAAAGCAGGAAAGCGATTTCGGTTTCCATTTCACCGGCTACCTGGAACTGAACGGGGCAACTAAAAATACCCTCACTTCTGAACTAACGGAACTAGGAAAACTGAATGATTTGGAAAAAGTTCTGGCGGAAAACCCTGAAATCGAAGAAGTGATTATAGCCATTGAAACATCAGAACACCACCAGCTCAACAATATTATCAACCGGCTTGCTGATAAAAATGTAACTATAAGAATCATCCCCGACATGTATGATATTCTTTCAGGAACCGTTCACATGAACCATGCTGTGGGTGAAGCCTTTATCGAAATTCCGCCTCAGTTACTCAATGAATGGGAACGAATTACCAAGCGCTGGTTCGATGTGCTGGCTTCGCTGTTTGCGCTTTTTATTACGCTTCCTCTTACACTTTATGTTGCCTTAAGAATAAAACTTACCGATGGAGGGCCTGTATTTTACTTGCAGGAAAGGTTGGGACAGTACGGAAAAATTTTCCGCATTTATAAGTTTCGTTCCATGAAAGTAGGAGCAGAAACCAATGGCCCACAGCTTACTGCAGAAAATGACGCACGCATTACCTCTGTCGGTAAGCTGATTCGAAAATACCGCATTGATGAGTTGCCCCAGTTTATCAACGTTCTTAAAGGTGAAATGAGTATTGTGGGCCCCCGGGCAGAAAGGAAATATTTTGCCGACCGCATTATTCAATCTGCTCCTTACTACCGGCATGTATTCCGTGTTCAACCGGGAATTACTTCGCTCGGTATGGTAAAATACGGTTACGCCTCTACCGTAAACGAAATGATAAAGCGCCTGAAATACGACATCATCTACATCGAAAACATGAGCCTGGGTCTCGATTTCAAGATTATGGTTTATACCGTGCTCACAGTTATTTACGGAAGAGGGAAATAAAGGCTGCTGAAGCCTCTAAAATTTTTCTTTCAGCAAACTTGCACTTACCGTTTATTCTGTTTTCTATTACAAACGGAACACAAACAAAATTCACTCACCATGAATTTTATACCTAACACCGCTCTCTTTCATTTCCCGTTTCGGACAGTTAAGTGTTTGCATTTTCGGGGGGGTCAAGCGAAAGCTAAGCTTTCAAATTTGCTTTCCAAATAGTTTACTGCAAATAGTTGCCGGTGCTTCACCGGTGGCTTTGGACGATGCTTCAAAGTTAACCTCCGGTGCTCCAAAGGTACAAGCCGGTGCTTCAAAGTTAGGGTCGGGTGCTCCAAAGGTTCAAGCCGGAGGTTCAAAGTTTATGTCAGGTGCTCCAAAGGTTCAAGCCGGAGCTTCAAAGTTTATGTCAGGTGCTCCAAAGGTTCAGACCGGAGCCTCAAAGTTAGGGTCTGGCGCTTCAAAGGTTCAGACCGGAGCCTCAAAGTTAGGGTCTGGTGCTTCAAAGGTTCAGACCGGAGCGACAAAGTGGCAGACCGGAGCTCCAAAGTTAGCCTCCGGAGCCCCAAAGTTTGACTCAGGTAAGATCTTTTCTGTTAAATCGGGGTATTTATGAGCGCCTCCGGTCAAA
>CAZWAD010000034.1:0-33637 GCA_964631835.1 uncultured Chitinophaga sp. | reverse complement strand
GCCCGAGGAACTGGATGAAATTGAAAGGCGCATTATGCAGATTGAAATTGAAATGGAAGCCATCAAGCGGGAAAATGATGAAAGGAAATTGAAAGAATTAAAGAATGAACTTGCTGACCTTCAGGAGAAGAGAAAAGAATTTAAAGCCAAATGGCAGAGTGAAAAGGAGATAGTAGATAAAATTACGGCACTCAGGCGCGAAATCGAAAACTTCAAACTAGAAGCAGAAAGGCTGGAGCGCGAAGGCGATTACGGCAAGGTTGCTGAAATTCGTTATGGAAAAATAAAAGCAACCGAAGATGCGGTTAAAAAATTAGAGCAGGACTTGTCCAAAATATCTCCCGAAAAAAGAATCCTGCAAGAGGAAGTTACTTCCGAAGACATTGCTGAAATTGTTGCTAAGTGGACAGGAATTCCGGTTACAAAAATGCTTGAGGGAGAGAAAGAAAAACTTCTTCATCTGGAAGACCGCCTCCGCGAAAGAGTAAAAGGACAACATGAAGCTATCGGTGTTGTTGCCGATGCCATCCGTAGAAGTCGCGCTGGTTTACAGGACGAACGCAAACCGATTGGCTCTTTTCTTTTCCTCGGAACAACCGGTGTGGGAAAAACGGAATTAAGCAAAGCCTTAAGTTATGTTCTTTTTAACGATGAACATGCTATGGTACGCATTGACATGAGCGAATATCAGGAAAAACACACCGTAAGCCGGTTAGTAGGTTCACCACCGGGCTATGTCGGCTATGAAGAAGGCGGGCAACTGACCGAAGCAGTGCGCAGACATCCGTATTGTGTGATTCTGTTCGATGAAATTGAAAAAGCACATCCCGATGTATTCAATGTGCTCTTGCAAGTTCTTGATGACGGAAGATTAACTGACAACAAAGGAAGAACAGTGAACTTCAAGAACACCCTCATCATCATGACATCAAATATGGGCAGCGACATTATTCAAAGCAACTTCGAAAAAGTGAAAGAAGAAAACGTGGAAGAAGTTACCGAAAAAACCAAAGCCATGGTGATGGTACGCCTAAGAGAAACTATCCGTCCGGAATTCTTAAACCGGATAGATGAAATAGTCATGTTCCACCCGCTGCTGCAAAAGCAAATCCGCGAGATTGTGGACCTGCAACTTACTCAGCTTCGCGAACGGCTTACACATAAAGAAGTAAAACTCGAAATAACTGAAAGCGCGCTCGATTATCTGGGTGAAGTGGGCTTCGACCCGCAGTACGGAGCCCGACCGCTGAAGCGTGTGATTCAGAAAGAGATAGTGAACGAGCTCTCGAAGAAAATACTTTCGGGAGAATTGGAGAAAAACGGAAATATTCGTATTGACTCATTCGGGGATGGCCTGGTGTTTATCAATAACGGACATAACAAAACTCCTGAACCGGCTGAAAAGAAAGGAAGAAAGAGGAGTTCTTAAACAGGTAAAACCTAATTCTTCCTTAGCCAACTCCAGTTTGCCTCAGTTTCTTTACGGAGCAAAGCTATTTCAGGAATATGTCCATAGCGCTTGTCAATATCATTAATAAATTGATGAGCTACACGCTTGAACTCCCTGATGTGCGTCTGAATATCTTTTTCCGGCCTATCCATGTTGCGCATGGGGATGATAAGTCTGAGAAAATCTTTGCCTGAAGGACAGTCAATCATATAAATACACGCCAGGCAACTATGATAAACAAGTGCAGTGCCTACATAATCAAGCGACATCTCTGAGTCGTGGTTTTCGCTTTGCAAACTGGCTATTATCAGTTTTATGGCCTCCTGTACGAACTCTTTTAAATCTTCGTTTTCTTCCTCCTCATCATTTTTGATGATGGCGTAGTACGCCATGAAACTGCACAGCTGAAACTTTTCAGATTGTTTTACTGGAATAATAAATTCCTGCCACTCTTCCTCTTCCATGGGAGATGTTTTAATACAAAATATTTTCAATTAAAATTTATACCCAAGAACAGCGAATTTTGCATGTACATATCCATTCTTCTCTCCATCTTAATATCAATAGCATCCTTGCCATCTTCTTCAATTAAATCCCGGGCAGCTGCATTCGTATTATATACTTTTTTACTTACAAATGCGCCAATTCCTATATTGTACCCTACGCTAAATCGTTCGCTGATATTATATTTCATTCCCGTACCACCATTTACTGTAAAGTGAAAACCCGGGTTAACACAATCTCTGTTCATATTGTCAGATAAATGACTTATTCCCACTCCCACATAAACGTATGGAGAGAATTTTGAATCTTCCTTCAGAAAAGTGCCGTTTGCAAATTTATATTGTATAGCCACGTTACCTGAAACCATTCGCGAGCGCAGCTCACCCATTCCTAATTTGTCTTTACATCCCGGACACCTCTGCGAAAGAGATACAATCCTCCTTTTGTCTGTTTCCGTTTGACAATACCCGAAATCGCCTACAGAAACGCCTGCAGTTAAATCAAACGATTTATTTAAGTACACTCCAAAAGTGCCTCCTACTCCACAAAACCAAACCGATTTAAATTTAAAGAAGCTGTTACCTAAGTTACCATTATAGTGCTGAACATAGCCGCCTGCCGTAATTCCGAATTTGTATTTTTTATTCTGCCCGAAAGCGCTTATGGCACATAACATCAATACAGAGACTAGTAATTTGTTTTTCATGGCTTTAGCATTTAGGCGGTTAAGCTAAAATTACATCTTCGTTAAAATACCGTTAAATATAATCAAAACAAGCACTTCCCGTCTCCAACAAGCCATTCTGGCAGGTAAACCAAATTTGGTTGGCAGATGAAGTACATTTACTTGGCAGATAAACAAATTAACTTCATGCGTCACCCAAACGATAGTGATGCGTCAACAAATTAACTTCATGCGTCACCCAAACGATAGTGATGCGTCAACAAATTAACTTCATGCACCACCCAAACGATGGTGGTGCGTCAACAAATTAACTTCATGCGTCACCCAAACGATGGTGATGCCTCAACAAATTAACTTCATGCGTCACCCAAACGATAGTGATGCCTCAACAAAATAACTTCATGCGCCAACCAAACGATAGTGATACATCAACAAATCTTATTGATATGAGTTATTAGCCCGTTAAAGGATTATAAAAACCTCTCCAGCATTTGTTTTTCTTCACTAAACCACAGGTTGAAGGTATTTTCGAGCAACCTAATCTTATCAAGGTTCTTTCGAACAAACTTCTTGTGCCCTTCAGATTGAGGATTTCGGGGCTTATGTTTTGCCGCCAGAAGAATCTCATCTATTTCGCTGAGCAGTGCATTGGTTTTTTTGCTGAGCATGGTTTCCGCCAGCTTTTCCCACACATACTCCGTTGCCTGGTAATTGGGGTGCAGCATGTCTTCGGCAAAAAACCGGTAGTCGCGCAGGTCGTCCATCACCAATTCATAAGCAGGGAAATAATACGAGCCGGGAAGTAATTGCTGCAAATCATGAATAGCTGTAAACAGATATGCTTTGCTAACTGAGTTTTCATAATGCCCGAAAGCGAAATAACGAACGGGACTTACGGTGAAAACAATTTTTAACCCGGAATTAGCAGCTTTCACTTCTGATAATGCACCATGAATAACCGACATGATTTTAGCCGGGTTAAGCAACGCTTTTTCAAAACTATTTCCCGAAAGTTTGTGGCAGTTGGAAACAATTCTTTTATCATGCTTTAACTTAAAAACATGCGAAGTGCCGAAGGTGAGGAAGAGAATCGTTGCCTTCTTTAAATCTTCCGAAGCGCGGAATAGGTTCTCATTGATAACTTGCAGTGTTTCTTCAACGCTACTTCTTGAAAAGCTTCCGTGATGGTCGAATGAATGATAGAGTTCGTCATGATAAACCAATTCTTTTTCTGAATAAGGAATGGGATTCAACAAGCGTTCAATAGCGTTTGCAATTGAATAAGGATTATACTGCTGCCCGAACGGATTGATATTGATATTGAACTTATAATCACTGAACTTCTTCCCGATGTTTTCAGAAAAACACGAGCCGATGCTCACAATCCTGTCAGTATGGGAAATTGTGAAAGGTGGTTTATCGGGAGTAATTATAGTTCTGAAGTTTTGCATTTGGCAAAGAAAACTATCTTCAACAAAAAAATCGGTTATGCAATTTATATATGTACTTCGGCTTGCGGAATATTATAGAAACGAATCGAACTGGAGCGATGAAACCCGAAAAACCGTTTCAGAGCATTTTAATTATTTAAAAGGGTTACATGAAAAAGGCGTTATGAAGTTTGTGGGCAAAACCGATTACAATGTAGAGCATGAAAATAACAGGGGAATAGCCGTTTTTGAAGCCGAAAGTGAAGAAAAGGCAAATGAAATCATGAATAACGACCCTTGCGTTGTTAAGGGAGTAATGAGTGCTTCGCTTCATCCTTTCAGCATAGCCCTCTATAACGGGAAATAGCTTTGACCACCGCAGGTATTATCTCACTAAAACCATCTTGCCAAACCCGTGCTTAAAGTATTTATCGTAGCTCTGGCTCATGTGGTCCATACGTTTATCATCTAAGCGGGCAACAACCCGGTAGAAATAAACTCCGTTAGCCAGCAAATCACCGTATTGGTCTCTGCCATCCCAGGTGTAACTGGTAATATTTCTTCCTACGTGAAGGTCGCCAAGTTCATCTTTCATAATTTCTTTTACTACAGTTCCCTTAATGGTTAATATCTGAATCTTCATAATATCCGGTACTTCGCTTCCGGTAATAGTGAAAACAAATTTTGTTGATGTGGTAAACGGATTCGGATAATTAAGAACATTGGTAATCATCGGCTTATTGATTACCTCGAAAGCAATCTTGTAATCAAAGTAAGTGTTACCTACAAGTTTATTATCATCCGATGAACTGTTATTCCCGCTTCGGTCATGGTCTTTAATAATGAGTTCATATATCCCATCAGGCAAAAGACCCGGTTTAAACTCAGCATGTGCTTTATTCTGTCTTGCCAGATTTTGCGCATCGGCCGGATAAAAAGTCAGAATGCTGTTATCATAGTTAAACTTGCGGGGGTTGGCTTCCCCCGGGTATTTCAAGTAAACATCAAGGAGGGATTCATCATCCAATGCCAGGAATTTATTTTCATCCTTAAGCATAATTAAGATGTTAGGCCGGGCGGAAACAATATCACCGCTCAGAATATGCACACCGTCAAAAGTAACATCCAGCAGCGGGTTGATTTTATCAGCAATGCCCGTAAAATCTATTTCAGCAAAATTATTGAAGTGATATTGCTCCAACTGGTCGTTATCCGGATTAGCTTCAATAATTATTTTGTTCAGGCCTTCATAGTAATTTCCGTTAAGCGGTGATTTAAAAACCAAGTGCATAATGTTAAGCGCTCGGAGCGAATCGTAACGGATATATGAAACATGATTACTTAACTGTGCATCGCGAATAGTGTATTTGGTTAACATACTGTCCATGTGTATGTCCGTTACATTTTCCAACCCTATTTCGAGGTGAAGGCTGTCCCCGATATTTACCGAAGGATTAAACACAAAATGCGCTGACGGATTGATGGCAGCTTCGGGAGGTTTTTTGAAAAGTACCCGCCAGTAAATAAGTTGAGTAGGTGTGCGGGATACATCATCCTTTGTTCTCAGTCTCAACCGGAGATATGGATAAGTAGTTGCATTAATACTGCCGTTAAAAATAGTATCAAGTTTAATCATTGACACAAGTACAGTTTCAAATCCGTTATTATCCACTCCTATAATATCCACTGTATCCGCATCGTTATCCGGAGTTTCAAATGGCTGATGCCTCCAGTGAACGCTTCCCCATTCAAAAGCCGGTCCTATTTTAGGCGAAGTAAACTGCCCCTGATTCCAGGATGCGTTGAAATTTATATCTGCGCTCAAAGGAGTATTAAAATTGTTTTGCGGAGAGGAAAAGAATTGTGTAGAGCCTGAATTGCCTTTCTGACTAAAGAATACAAACGGCCCATTGAAAGTCCCGTTTTGGAAATCGGAAGCCTGCTGAAATCCGATGGATTGCAACGCCTGAACTAAAGTATTATCCCACTGAGTATAAGTTGGTGTGTTGGTGGAATAAATAAGAACATAAAAGTTAGCCGGTATAGAATCAATAAAATTTTGAATTAACTGCGACCAGGGCTGATTGCCGAACAAAGCGCTTGGATGTGTACCGGTTGTGGCAAAATCAAACCCGTTTTGATTGATGTCTTTATTCGCGCAACTGTAATTGCCGAATTTATCGCCAAAATCATCACGGGGAAAATTGCTGTTATTACTTATCCAGTTCTGCCCGGTAACCGGGTCAATTACCGCAAAAGTAATCCCATGCCAAAAACCGCATCCGCCCATACGCCAGCGGTACATGTTGGCGTTATTGTAATCCCATCCTAAAAGAGAAAAGTGGGGGTTATCTGCCCATCCGTTACCGGTAAGCACATGAATATTGTTTACGGTTGGAGGAAATTTAAAAATCCTGTCTGCGTCAAGATTTACATTCAGGTAATTATCCTTCAGCCACTGGAAATAATGCGACTGGTTCCAGCCCGGATATTCTCCATCCAGATAAATAAACGAACTGTAATGCCACTCCGCACCTGCCGAGTCTTTCCTCACTCGCCAGTAATAAACCATGCCGTCTTCGGCATAGGGGATAGTTGGTGTCCATGTTACTACTCCACCGGCATGAAAAATCACAGCTTCCTGGTGATGCGCTCCCGTTGCTGTAGTAAATAATTCAGAGGTATCAATTTCAAATTTATAGTTCCTGGCAGGCGCAAACGGATTTACAGTTGATGCCTTAAGCGTAACTCCCCGGTTGGGAACAATAGCAAATTCATACGGATAAACAGGAATAATGTCATCGTTTTGGATTTGAATAGAAACTGGAGCGAGTAATCCGTTATTTCCCTCTGCCATCTCATCAATCCTGAAATCCGCCTCCACATAAGGATTAAACAGATTTTGACCATAACCTAAATTTTCAACAAGAACAGGCATTTTAAAGGCAACAGTGTCTTTATAATAAGGAGCCGGAATATCTTTTCTGTAAAATGAACTCTGCTGGTTACCGTTCGCATCAAAAAATGTTCGGTTTACGGTAACTGCAATAGAATCCCTTATTGCTTTGCCAATATTCGTTACAATAACATTAACTTCAAACGAATCAATTCCCGGTTGAACCGAAGACGGATTGAAAAACACCGAAGTCTGGTCAATAGCATAATCGGGTTTGGGATATTGATTGAGTACAAGCCCCGGGTCGCCATGCAAAGTCATTTCATAAGCCACGCTCAAATCATCGTTATCAGTATTACAGCACACAATGCTGTTATAAGTCTGCTGCATCGAAATTCCGAGCGGTTTCAGGTAAGTAGAGTTGCAGAAGTCTTTGTAAAGCGAATCTGAAAAGTTATGTAGCCCGGTTTCAAGCGAAAGTCCGGTAGTAGCCAGAAAAGCAATGGCTCCTTTATTTGGCAAAAGCACAAACCGGTCGCTGTACCCGGGTGTTGCATCATGAATAAACCCTGAGAAGCAGCCGTTAGAAAGTATAACCGGGAACTTAGGCGAGTTGGTGTAATTCTCCGGTTCATCAATACTGAAATCAAATGCTGCCGTAGCAGAATGACCGAAGAAAGTAATCCACGAAACACCCTCATTTATTTTCCCCTTGATAATTTGCGACAAAGATTCATCAATAGGGTTGGTGCTTGTTTTTGAATAGGTAGTAGTTTGCGCACCCCATGATGTATCTTTAGCTGTGCGTGCGTAGTCATCAACATGGGCACGGAAGTTACCTTGTTCATACGATGAAGTTCCTCCGCTGAAATGCAGAATCTTCTTTTGCCAGTCTTTAGGCGGAATTGCCTGGTCGTTTACATATGTATTCTGCTGGTCTTCATAAAGTTTAACCTTATCCAGATAATCTTTAACCTGATTCGCATTTTCGGCCGCCAATCTTCCTATGGCAACTTGTGCAACATCGCTGTTGCGCGAGGACGCCAGCAAATTATCGGAGCCCGGATAACCGAAGGTAGGAATCAGGCACTGGTTATAAGCAGAACCTCCGCTTCTTATTGAAGGGCTCTCTCTTCCCTTGCCAATCAGAAAAACATGTTTAGGCGAAACTGCCCACGCAGCTTTGACATAATTGATAAAATTGCGAATCGCCAAAGGTGATTTCCTTATTCCATAACCGAACTGGTCATAAAGTGTTTCAATATCTAAAATACGGCATTGAAAATATTTACCGTCACCGGGAGTTAAATCTCTGTCGCGATACTGCCTGTATTCATCTACAGGGTCAAATCCGGTACCGTCGTCACGAAGTTTGCCCGCGGTTATTATAACATACTCCCCCTGCTGCGCAATGTCTGAAAGGTCGGTAAACGTAACCGGTGTTAGTTGAGAAACAACAGTGTAAGTATTGGGACTATTTGCGCGGAGATACATCTCCCGGGTACCTGCCGATGCAAACAAATTATAATTAAGCGGGAATGTTCCCGGTGCCTGGGTTGAACGGTAGATTAACCGGTTTGTCAAATCATAAAGGACAGGTTGTGTACCATCGTCATCAAAATTAGTAATAGCCAATCTTTTGCCTGAACCTGAACCTGCTATATTGAAGTAAAACTGCTTCTTATTCTCAAAATCAAAATTACGAGGGTATTCAATTTCAATGTACCCGAGTTTGTTCTGGTGCTGACTATTGCAGTTCCCCAAATCGATGTACGAAACAGAATTATTCCCGCTGATTAGCTGGGAAGGAGTAAGGCTTATCTGTGCTTTATTCAACTGATATCCTGAAATTTGCCCTGGCTGCGTATATACCGGTGTTCCGTTAAGTGAAATCTGCGCCTGGTGAAACTTTGTTCCTTCATTCGAGTAGTTGGCAAAATAAGTTTTGAGGGTAGCATTTACTGGCGCTTGCATATTAACGTTAGGGGTGCTGACCGTATATGATTGTGCTGAATTATTGTTAAACCAGTTGTTTGCGGCATATCCCTCTCCTTCATCATAAATGCTTTTAAAAATTTCATCGGGAAATGCCGGGAAATACTTACCCGGAAAGTAATCCAATGTTAACGGAGCTATCACCTTATGCATGTAATATGGCTCAGGATTTCCGCTGCCGAAGTTCCCTACCTCCACAAAGCGGGCATTACTCGAAGCAGTATTTATTACCAGGTAATAAACCGAAACGTCTGTAAACAGGCTGTACTCCGGGTTAATCTGATAATAAGCTGAACGGTACAAGAGGCTGTCGAGATAACCACGGTTCTTTTCCCCGTAAAATTCTATGTAGTCGCTTCCTGACAGTGCTGAATTTGAATTTGCAGAAATGTAAAGCGGAACCTGCTGACCATTGTGATAAAGCGCAAAATCTTTTGCAATAGTATTTGGGTTTATTCCCGCAGCCGTTAAGGTGCCTGAAGCAATTCGATAAAAGCCGTCATTTGAAACGTTTATTTTATAGTAGGTTTTAGAATAATCGGTAATCCACTCATTCCCGTAAGGCTGAGCATACGCAGCAAGACGCGAAGCAATAAAACAGAAAATGAGTAGATTTTTCTTCATGAGCTACTCCTTTTGTTTCTTGTTTATATCCAGCCGCAATGAAATAACATAAGAATACAAGCCCGCGCCACCTTCCGCATCCTTAATCGTGGTAAGATTTGTCAAAGCAAAATCAACAGAAATAATCTTCACATGCACACCGGCACCTATGTTAGGCGAAACTGTAAAACGTTTTTTCCCCAACTCATCAGTTGAGCGCTGAAGATTTCCTACTCCCAGCCGAACCGACACATCAATATCTTTTGCCGCCACATATTTCAAATCCAGCCCTGTGTTCATGTCAATACTAACGGGTTTGGCGGCAACCAGAACGTTCCGTTTACCATCGGTGGTCAGTCCGAAATTGATTTCGGGGGTGATGTAAAACTTGTTCTTGATGTTGCCCTCGTAGGCCGCACCGAGAATGAACATTGGCGTAGTAATTTCCGTGCTGTTTTTAGGAAGTTCGTTATTCGTCTGAACTAAAATCTGTTTCTCCGCCTCGGTAAAACTTATTCTCCACGAGTTGAAGGTACCTGTTACATCCCTCGCCATAAAGCCAAAGCGCCATTGCTTGTAACGATACTGCAAGCCTAAATCAATTCCAAAGCCGAATGACTTGGCAAACTTCCCTATCTGCCGGTAAATTATTTTTGCTGTTCCTCCAATACTCAGGTTTTTAACAGGAAGCATTTGCGCATAGTGGAGATTAAAAGCGTAATCGGCAGCGCTGAAGGAAGTAATTTTAGAATAGTCAACGCTACCGTCCGGCTGAATCAAAAACAATGTATTCGGAATATCATCAATGCCAAAGCGGATAAACGAAATACCAATCACCCGTTTTTGCGGCTGCACCGGAACGGCAAGAGTCACATAATCGTATTTGGCAATTCCGGCAAAATATTCCGAGTGCATAATGCCCACCTGGAAAGTGTTGGGTATATTGATTAGCCCTGCGGGGTTATAATAATTGGCATAGGCATCGCCAACTGTTGCAACCTGTGCATTGCTCATCGCCAGGCCCTTCCCTCCTACTCCTATAGATAAAAACTCGTTACTGTATTTACGCACAGATTGCGCTGATACCATATACAATCCAATAACAAACAATGTAAAAGTCAGGGTTCCTTTCTTCATAATTTATGCTTTCAGAATTTCTTTCCAGCTATAACGCATACCTTCATCTATATTGTGTAAAGCCGCCAGGAACTTTACTTTCTCATCTGGTGTAAAACTTGTTTTGGTCACTGTTCCATAAACCCGGCTCAGCGCATAAACAATATTTTCCAGGTCTTTAAACAAGAACAAATACCTACCCTGTTTAAAGAATATAAATTTAGCGAAAAAACTGCTCTTGACCGACTCTAACCCATAGCGCATGAAGTAAGTTTCCAACATTGTTTCATCAGCCTGTACTATGGTTGAATAAAAATCAAAACATAATGATTCGTTTTCGAGTAAAATCTGCCGGTCAATCAGCATTTCTACCGCCAGGTGAGCAATAACCGAAAGCCTCAGCCGGTTACGGTTCAAACCCTGCTCAATGAAAGACTGCAAAGCCAGTGATGTATGTTGCACGAACAATGGCGAATAATGAAATTTTTTATCGGCTTCGTAATGGCTTAAAATACCTGAATGGATATGCCGGAGGTTTTCTTCCTCCGGATAGGCAGAATGTTTAATTACTTTATTATAAGCTCTTGAAAACCCACCTGATAAATCGGGAATAGTTAATGCTGCAGCAAACAACGGATGAGCCACCGGTGATTCGGTATAGAAATGAGAGAGATAGTGCATTCGTTTATATTTGTCCGGATAACAAAGTTAAGCGCAAATGAACTTTATTGAAGAACTGAAGTGGCGGAATATGCTGCACGACATCATGCCCGGTACCGAAGAATTGCTAAGTAAGGAAATGGTAACCGGATATATCGGCTTCGACCCTACTTCCGATTCGCTGCACATAGGCAGCTTAACACCGGTAATGACCTTGCTGCACTTTCAGCGTTGCGGACACAAACCCATTGCTGTTGTTGGCGGGGCAACCGGAATGGTGGGCGACCCATCGGGCAAAACTTCCGAGCGCGAAATTTTAACCCAGGAAGTTATTCAGCATAACCTGAAGGGGCTGAAAGCCCAGCTTGAAAAGTTTCTCGACTTTTCGGGAAGCAACGCTGCTGAAATAGTAAACAATTACGACTGGTTCAAAGATTACAACCTGCTCAGCTTTTACCGCGAAATAGGCAAGCGCATTACCGTAAACTATATGCTGGCTAAGGAAAGCGTGAAACAGCGCATTGAATCAGCCGAAGGAATGAGCTACACCGAGTTCTCGTACCAGTTAATTCAGGGCTATGATTTTTACTGGCTCTGGAAAAACAAAAATGTAAAACTACAAATGGGCGGCAGCGACCAATGGGGAAACATTGTAACCGGCAGCGAGTTAATCAGGCGCATTGGTAAAGGCGAAGCATTTGCCCTCACCACCCCCCTCATTAAAAAAGCCGATGGTTCTAAATTCGGCAAAAGCGAAAAAGGCAACATCTGGCTCGACCCGAAAAAAACATCTCCCTTTAAGTTCTATCAGTTCCTTTTGAACAGCAGCGATGAAGACGCACCTGCTTATCTGCGCATTTTCAGTTTAAAGAACCGCGAAGAATTGGACGATTTACAGAAGCAGCATACCGAAGCTCCGCATCAGCGCCTGTTGCAAAAGGCATTGGCTGAAGAAATTACCGGAAGAGTTCACTCGAAAGATGAATTACATCATGCTAAACGAACTACAGAGATTCTTTTCGGCTCTTCGTTCGATGAATTTAAAACCCTGAGCAACGCACAAATTGAAGATGCTTTCGACAGCGATGTTACTTTCAATGTATCCGGAGATTTTTTTGCAGGCGATACCGATGCCGTAAGTTTGCTTGGCGAAAAGACAGCAATATTTTCATCTAAAGGCGAAGCGCGGAAGAGCATACAGGGAAACGGAGTTAGCGTAAACAAGCGAAAGATTACTACCGACCACAAATTTACCACTGCCGACTTGCTTCACGGTAAATATCTGCTTGTTCAGAAAGGTAAGAAGAATTATTACCTCATTGTAGCAGAATGAGAAAGGTTTTTCTCCTCTTATTTCTGTCTCTCCTGTTTATTCTTACTCACGAATCTTGCGGCAGAAAACCTTTTGCCTGTTTCAGGACAGATGTTGATGAAGATAGCATTCACGTAAATCAACCCGTCATTTTTTCATCGGCATGTTCGGGCAATGCCGGCAGTTTTTTCTGGGAGTTTTACGACAATGAAGATTCAATATTTTTTACGCACAGCGTACAGAAAACATTTTTCGACACCGGTGAGGTGAAAGTGTTTCTGTTAGTTACAAATGCAAACAAGACTTCTTCCGTTACCCGGTATATTCATGTAAAACCATGAACCGTATATCTGAATTGGTTTAAGCGGGGTTCAATTCAATAGATATATACGTTTGAAGCATTTCTCTGCCGGCTTTAAAATGAGTGTTGTGCAACTACCACCCGTGCTTTGTGCCGCTTTTTCTTCTGTCATTTGAGATTAATAATTTTGTCGGCCACTTGTCTGCAATGGTCAATGTTTCCCATCACTCCAATTGTAACCGTTTCTATTTCGTGTAATGTCTTGGCAATTGTTTCTTTGTCTGCTCCGCTTGTTTTTAATTTGAATATTGTCGGTGTATAACCTTTATATTCATCTCTTGGTGCGATGTCGTTAATTCCAATGGGGTCCCAGTCATTCCATAATATCAAGTCAATGGCTTCATAAAGATTTGTCGGTTCTTCGTTTTTGAGTAGTTTATGGAAGTCCGTTAGAAACGGTTCTATGCAAGTCTGGTCTGTCTGAAAACTGAATTTCAAATAATTTTCTTCGTGTGAACCACCAACTTGTCCATAGACAATTATTTGTCCGTTGGGTTTCATTTCAAAACTGACACTTGCATCACTGTCGTTGTCTTCAAGCGTTGTTTTTCCTGACATCCCTTGTTTCATTGTAGCCAAGTCAGAACACAAGCTTTCTAATTGACCACGTCTAACGCAAAAATGTGAAGTCCCGCTAAATCCGTCTGATAAAACTGTCAAGTCAAAAGTGAAATTGATTTGAACTAGATATCTTGTCGCAAACGAAAGTCGTTCCGTTTCTCTGTTCGTTTTCAATTCAATTATGTCGTCAATTTCAATCATTCGTTCTGCTGTTGCTGTGTCCTCCTAAAGTGGCATATAACTCATAAATATACGAACCTAAACATACTAAAAGGTTCATATTTTGCCCTGCGGTGGCGGCAAAAAGCGCAACTTTCAGTTTCGCTTTTTGGTAGTTTCCTCCCCCTTTCCTTTTATAAAAAACACACCAAATTTAGTGTTCCACAGCTCAAAAATTTAGTTAAGCGCGGGGGCTGTTTAGGGGTGAGCAGAACTTGGGCTAAATTGCCAAAAACCTCAAAAAAACCCCAAAAAAGGCCTGCAAAGCCCCTCGCAACCCCTGCAAAGAGGGTCGCGGGTGCTGCAAAGCGGGTAGCAACGGCTTCAAACTCCCTGGCGGTAACTACCCGGGGCAGGGCAACTCCTTCTTTCTGCCTTGCGGCTGCTTCATCAAAACCCGCAAGCCCTGCAACCTTTTATGCCGGGCTTTCCTGATGCCCCGCAACCCCTGCAAAGCAGGTAATACTACGTTGCGACCCTCAAAAAACTCCCCGGTAATACTCTTTTTTCTGTTTTTTACTTGCCACCTTGCCTGCTTAACCAAACCTGATTGCAACATGAAAGAGCCAGAACCCGACTACCGGATGCCAGACCCTTCGCCTTGTCCGTTGTTGGTATCATAGTCCCGCATTTCTTCGCGGGGCGAAGGAACTTGCCTCTGTCATCCTGAGTTTTGGCTTTGCAAAGCGAAGGAACCTGTATTTGCATTCAATACAAGTTGTTTCGCTCCGTAAACTCCGCTCAACATGACAGCGCCCCTGTCATGCAAAGCGCAGCGGAGCCTAAGCATCTTGCTGAAGAGAGAATGCGGGCAGAGAACACAGCTTTATTCACAACTGGTTTTGTTCTTGTATTTTCGGGGCATGAAAAAAACATGGTTTCTTTCCCTTTTCCTTTTCTCATTATCTTTTGCCTTTGCCCAGAAAAAGCAAAGCCCCGTTCAGGTTATTGAAGCTACTTTACAACGCTGGGTAAGCGGTGCGCCCGGTGGCAAACACGGAACCAAGTTCACTGTTAAGGTATATATCAACACCGAAAAGAAAGTGGAGTTTCAAAACCTGTGGCTCGGTCAGGTGAATGTGCCTTTCGATGTGGAGTTTTTCTCGCTCGAAATTCCCAAGAAAATTCAATACGGTGATACCCTATTGCTTACCTACAATCAGGTGGACGGTGAGCAGACCGATAAGGACGCGAAACGGCTGCCTGTAAATTGCAAAGGCGCGGCTTTGATTGAAGCAACGGTTGACGGCAAAGCGAAATATTTTATTGTAAAAAACATTATTGCGCTGGCGGCTTTGAAGGGTCAGTGACATTTTTCTATTTTCATTCCGGTTATTCCCAAACTTATCTTTTAACCCATCTGCATGAGAAAATTTTTACCTGTTATTATTTCCATCATCTTTTCCGTCCCGGTTTTTTCAGCCACCGGTGATACCACCACTATCGTTGCCCACTCGCTCAGCAACCTCAACTCCCCTCCTTCCGATGACGATGTGTGGGTGGTTTTTCCCAACACGGCTGCCAGCTATCAGAAAATAATCATGAAGTTTACCCTCGGCTGCGGACAGCCCAACTGCTCCGGATGGGATTATACCGTAAACACTTTGCTGGGCAAGAAAAACGGACGGCTCGATTCAACCATTGTTTCCATAGATACTCTTACCCTGGATACGACATGGAGTTACAGCGACCAGGTGGAGTTTATTGAAATAGGAAGATTAATTACGCCTTACGGAACATATATGGCTGCCGGTTCAAACGGCTTTAATAATTCGTGGACCCATCCTTACTATTACGATATTACCGACTATGCTGCATTCCTGAAAGACTCCGTAAACGTTCGGGTTCATTACGATGGCTGGACAGATGCTTTCAGCGCGAAGATTGAATTCCTTTTTATCGAAGGCCCGCGAAACAGAGAGGTGGAAAGCGTTCAGGAAATTTATCATACCTATATCGGCTATCCTAACTCCGCGGGGTTTGAGAATGTTGCGGTGCCGAAAACTTTTACTGTAGCACCCAATGTTACTTCCGCCAAAGTGGTGTTGATTATGACCGGTCACGGAAGTCAGGGCGAGTTCGACCCGCACTTCTTTCATATTATGATAAACGGAGTTGAAAGATACAGCCGCATGTTATGGAAAAGCGACTGCGATGTAAATCCCATTGCCCCGCAGGGCGGAACGTGGATTTTTCACCGCGCTAACTGGTGCCCCGGTGATAAAGTGCCGGTATTCGAGGCAGATATTACTCCTTACATTACTCCAGGTCAAAACGTAACTATTGATTTGGATTTTGATGATTACATGATTCAGTCGGGTCAGTCTGCCGGTTACGGTGTCTCCGCCTACCTTATTACTTACACCGCGCAGAAAAATAATGATGTGATGCTCGAAGAAATTATTGCGCCTAATGCCGACAAACCGTATTTACACTGGAACCCGGTATGCACCAGCCCGAAGGTGAAGATTAAAAACACCGGAAAACAAAACCTTACTTATGCAGAGATTTCATATTGGATTAAAGACGGGCAAAAATGGTATTTCGAATGGACCGGCTTTCTGCCGCCTTTTGAATCGCAGGAAATCACGCTTCCGGCTTTCGACTGGAACGGATTAGACACCACCGACAAAATATTTTATGCCGAAGCCAAATGGCCCAACAATGTACCCGATGAATATTCGTACAACGACCTGCTTCAATCAGAATTTAAAATGACTCCTGTATTGGATTCCGTTTTCTACATTTTCTTCCGCACCAACAACCACCCCGAAGAAAACTGGTATGTAGTACGCAACGAAGATGGCGACACTATAACTTTTAAAAATACTTTTGCCGCCTCTACTTCTTACCGCGATACCCTTTACCTCGCCCCCGGAAGTTACGCTTTTGATATGTTCGACTTCGACAATGTGAACTGGGGCTGCGGTGACGGAGTTTCGTGGTGGCTGAATACTCAAAACGGGCTGGAAACAACAGGGCAGTTCAGCCTGCGCAAACTGAACAACACAATAATCAAAAACTTTACAGGCGACTTTGGCGGAAACACACACTACGAATTTACTGTCGGCTTCCCGCTCGGATTCAATGCCCCGAAAACGGCTCCTACACCTCCGGTTCATAATACAAGTGCCGGTAACTTTTCCTTTAACACCGGGATGATGAATATTTTTCCGAATCCTGCCAATAACTTTGTAAATGTTGAAATTCTGTTGCCCGAAGCAACAGATGGAAGCCTGGTACTGACGGATATTTCAGGAAAGTCTTTAAAGAAAATCCGCCTGGAAGATTCGAACCGTTATTCACTAGCAATCCCCGTTCAGGAACTCAGCCGCGGGTTGTATTTTTTAAATTTCACTTCCCGAACTGCTTCCTTCTGCAGGAAAATACTGCTGAACTAAAACATGCTGCCTGGCGCGTGACCATCGCTAACATTAGATTTTAATTATTTCCCTGTTTAAAGAATTGTTTTTTCCATTAGGATAGGCTATGTTGTGCCTTCGTTTTCGGGTATGGACACCGGCTGTTAATTTAACAGTAAAATAACGCGGCCGATTTCGTTAAAAATTTGGATAAACGGAATACTTGTGTTTATGTTTACCGCCCCGCAACGCTTGGACGTTACACTCATTTGGACTTAAACCATAATTATGAAAAACAAAAACTCCGTTATGAATCGCACACTGTTTTTAAATTCTTTACTTCTATCGTTCCTTGTGCTTTTTGCGCAAACCACTTTTTCGCAAAACAGGCAGGGTCTGAATTCAACGCAGATAAACCAAACCGTTGAGCAAGCAGAGAACTCAGTTGCCTTTATTGAAAACAAAGGACAATGGGCACCCCATGTTTTATACCGGGCTGATGTACCGGGCGGGCAGGCGCTTGTTACCCCTGAAGGAATGCTGCTGGGAATATTTAATCCTGAAAGCGTAAAAGCAGTGCAGGATTACCACATGAGAATGGAAGAACTGCAAAAAGAAAACAGCTCCGCTTTAGAGATTTTGGGCCCCGAGCCTAAAATAACAGGCCACGGATGGAAGCTGAAATTTATCGGTGCAAACCCGGCAACTCACCAAAGTGTTGAAAGAAATAATGAAAGCCCAGATTACTATAACTATTTCCTCGGTGATGCTTCTACCCATGCAACCAACGTACACAGCTATACGGAACTTACTTACAAAAATGTTTACGAAGGTATTGATGTAAAGTATTACACTTCCATAGAAGGGGGCATTGAAAACGATATTATTATTCACCCGAAAACTGATGCCCGCCCCGTAAAGCTTGAAATAGAAGGTATAAGCAACATAAAACTGAACTCTGAAGGTGAATTAATTCTGCCGACCACGGCTGGTGAAGTTGTTGTTCCGCACCCGGTTAGTTACCTGCAAGAAACAGGTGAAAAAATAAATGTTGAGTTCGTGGTTACCGGTGATAACGTAATTGGCTTCAGTATTCCCGATTATGACCGCTCCAAAACTTTAGTCATTGACCCGATAGTGATGCGCTGGGCTACTTTTGCTACCAATAACTCATCGGTTACGGCTCACTTTCACGGAATTGATGTGGATGCTTCGGGTAACATTTATGTTACCGGGCAGCAGTCAGCGGCAGGCTTAATAACTGTTGGCGCTTTTCAAACAGTAAATAACGGCTCTGCTGACCTTTGGATAGGTAAATATACCGAACCGGCAATTCCCGGAGGAACCGGTGCGCGTCTCTGGCAAACTTACCTGGGTGGTACCGGTCAGGATAATCCTTATGCGCTTGTAGTAGGTCTTGATGGCTATCCGTATATCACCGGATTAACGCAATCCAGCTTAAATAAAACTTATGGAACTGGTGCTACGGCTGGACCCTGGACTCAAAGAACCAGTAACGGAACCAACCAACAGGCATTTGTTCTTAAAGTACATCCTAACGGTACCTGGGCATTGGTTAGAGAGTTAGGCTCTTTATCAACCACAAACTTTGGCATTAATCCGTATGATATAAAAGTTTTTCCCACCGGTGGGGGTTCATTTGACCTGATTGATGTCGGACAAATCACCCAGGCATCAAGCTCAGCTGATGGAGATATTCCTGCCCCCATTCAGCCTAATGGCACAGCAGGCACTGGTACTGGCGGATTAAACGGCATTGCGTTCCGGTTAACCAGTGACCTCAATACCATAGTATGGGCAAGGCAGTACACTTCTTCAGGTAACGTTAACGAAGCATTCAAAATCAGTGAAACAGATAATGCCGGAAATTTGTATATAGGAGGAGTTACAGCAGGAACAACAGGAGTTTCATACAACAACCCTTCTACACAAACAACACGGGTAGGCAGCCAGGACGGTTGGTTAATGAAACTCACAGTTTCTAACGGGAATGCACAGTGGTCAAGATATTTTAATGCAAGTACAGGCATAACCGATATCTTATGTATGCAACTTAACCAGGCTCAGACCCAAATGATTATTGGAGGAACCACACAAGGGTTGTCTGCTGCTAATCTCATAAATGCTTACGATAACAGTTATAATGGCGGTACGAATGACTTGTTTGTTGCCTCTGTACCGGTAACCGGTGCTTCAACTACATGGGGAACTTATTTCGGTGGCAATGCTGACGAATCAAACATGATGGGATTGAACTTGGACCAAAATGATGACGTATATGCGTTGGGTTATACCTTAAGTAAAAATATTATTACAACAGGCAACCCGGTTCAAAATGCTTCTTACGATGCAACCAACGATGATGCTATTTTCTTTAAACTGAGTGGAAATGGTCAAACTTTGCTTTACAATACTTATTTAGGGGGAACATTCGATGAATATGACCCGGTTGGCGAAAGAGGCATCCGTTTCAGTAATTGCCGTATTTACCTGGCTATTACTTCAGGCTCAAACAACTTCCCCATGACTGCCGGAACACTTACGCCAACCAGACTATCTGCCACAGGTAACTATCCGGATGTGGAGCCTATAATTGTAAGTATGGCCAATCCACCCGATTTATCAGCTAATTCAATTACCAGTGGCGGAAATCAGAATATTTCCTGCGGTCAGGCACCTGTGCAAATATCGGCATCGGCACCAGGCTATTCAATTCCTGGCATTATTCGAAACAATGTTGCACAAACTAACGGAACTACAGGTGCATATCCTTCCGGTTTGCCAACTATTAGTTCGTATCAGTGGCAACAAAGCATAAACGGTGGAGCAACATGGACTGATATTCCAGGAGCAACGGGGCAGAATTACACTCCGATTGCGACTCCGGGAACCATTTTATACCGAAGAATAATAAATGGTGATGCCTGTAACCGGGATACCACAGCTATTGCTACGGTTACTGTCGCTTCCCTTTCACCCCCAACAGCAAACAACAATGGACCGATTTGTTCGGGACAAACTTTGCAATTAACAGCTAATACAATCACCGGAGTAACTTATTCATGGAGTGGTCCGAATAGTTTTTTAAGCAACCTTCAAAACCCTTCTATTCCTAATTCTACGAGTGCAGCAGCCGGAACTTATACTGTAGTGGTTTCCTTAACGGGCACTAATTGTACTGCAAGTGCAACTACAACTGTCACTATAAGACCGGGTCCTACTGCAAATGCCGGACAGCCGCGTGCAATTTGTCCGAATACAAGTACTACACTTGGTGGCAGCCCCTCAACAGGAAGCGGAGGCACTGCTCCTTATACGTATATATGGAGCCCTTCCGGTGCACCGGTATCTAATCCGGTGGTTACTCCTTCGTTAACAACAACCTATTTAGTTACTGTTACCGATGCAACAAATTGTACGGCAACAGCAAGCGTACTGGTAAGTACCACAGTTTCTCTCAGCCTTTCCATAAATTCAACTTCTACAACTTGCGGACTAAACAATGGCACAGCTACTGTAACCCCATTAACAGGAACCGGCCCCTTTGCCTACACCTGGACACCTTCGGGAAACACTCCGACAATTTCAAACCTTGCCTCGGGTAATTACTCGGTAATTGTAAGCGACT
This sequence comes from uncultured Chitinophaga sp., assembly GCA_964631835.1. Taxonomy (GTDB): domain Bacteria; phylum Bacteroidota; class Bacteroidia; order Chitinophagales; family LD1; genus Bog-950. The sequence goes on along the minus strand of CAZWAD010000034.1, from coordinate 12,834 downwards.
CTATAGGATGTTCAGCAAGTGCAACTACGAGTGTGGGTGCCTCAGTTGCAGTTACGCTTTCACCTTCTTCAACTACGACCACATGTGGCTTGAATAACGGAACTACTTCGGTAACTGCACTTACAGGCGTTGGTCCGTTTACTTATGCCTGGAGCAATAACGGGAATACGCAAACTATTTCAAACTTACCATCCGGTCCCTATTCAGTTTTGGTAACGGGCGATGGAGGTTGCTCGGCAAGCGCCACCACTACGGTTGGTTCTTCCGTTGCTGTTACACTTTCACCCTCTTCAACTACTACCACCTGTGGTTTGAATAACGGAACTGCTACGGTTGCTGCACTTACAGGTGTTGGTCCGTTTATTTATGCCTGGAGCAATAACGGGAATACGCAAACTATTTCAAACCTGCCTTCCGGTCCCTATTCAGTTTTGGTAACGGGTGATGGAGGTTGCTCGGCAAGCGCCACCACTACGGTCGGTTCCTCCGTTGCCGTTACACTTTTACCTTCTTCCACTACAACCACATGCGGTTTGAATAATGGAACTGCTACTGTAACCGCACTTACAGGTATTGGCCCTTTTACTTATGCCTGGAGCAATAACGGGAATACACAAACTATTTCAAACTTGCCATCAGGTCAGTATTCGGTTTTGGTAACTGGTGATGGGGGGTGTTCAGCAAGCGCTACGACTTTCGTTGGCTCTTCTGTTGCCGTCACTGCTCAGATTACCCCTGTTAATACAACTTGCGGGCTAAGCAACGGCTCGGCAACAGCAACACCTCTTACCGGTGTTGGTCCCTTCACTTACTTTTGGAATAACGGGAGAACTACGCAAACTATAACAAGTCTTTTTCCTGCCACTTACAGAGTGACAGTGACCGGCACAGGGGGATGTTCTGCTTCAGCTAGTGCAAGTGTAGGCTCATCGGTCGCACTTACGCTAACAGCATCTTCTACAAACACGACTTGTGGATTTACAAACGGTTCAGCATCAGTATCACCGGTTACAGGTACCGGTCCTTTTGCCTATTTGTGGAACACCGGTGCTATTACTCCAACCATCACAAATCTTGCAAGCGGTGTATATAAAGTAACCGTTACAGGAGCATCAAATTGTACCGCGACAGCTACCAGGACGGTAGCTTCTTCACGGCCGCTTGAAGCCTATACGGTAGTAGTACATACCAAATGCGGAAATAATAATGGCTCAGCTTCTGTTGAAATACTTTCTGCTTCGGGACCGTTTACTTATGTATGGAGTAATGGTAGAACAACGAGTTCTATTTTCAGTCTTGCGCCCGGTACTTATTTTGTAACGGTAACGGATGGTTCGGGATGTACAGCAACCTCTTCGGCCACGGTAAACTCATCTTTTGCACTTACAGGTGCGGCATATGGAATTAATGCGGTTTGCGGAGTAAATACGGCCTCAGCCGGAGTAAACATTTTTACCGGGGCAGGTCCTTTTTCATTTAATTGGAGCAATGGTGGAAACACGCAAATTATTTCAAACATCGGTACAGGAAGTTACAATGTTACTGTTACCGGTGCGGCTGGATGTAGCTTTAAATCGGGTACCACTGTAACAGTTGCCGATCCTGTGTCCCCCGTTCCTGTTTGTCAAAGCATTACGGTTGCATTGAGTGGAAACTCTGCGTCTATTGCAGCAGAAGATATTGATAATGGCAGCAGTGATAACTGCAGAATTGTTTCCCGTGTTGTTACTCCTACTGATTTTGATTGCTCAAATTTGGGGAATAATACAGTTACATTGACCGTAACAGATTCGGCCGGCAATTTCTCTTCGTGCACAGCAATGGTAACTATAATTGATGCTACTCCGCCTGTTGCCATTTGTCATAACATAACCGTTAACCTGGAAACAAGTCCTCTGACTATTATCGCGGCTGACGTTGATGATAATAGCACTGATAATTGCAGCATTGTGTCGCGAGATGTGACGCCATCGTCTTTTGATTGCTCTAATCTCGGTGATAACTCTGTAACTCTTACGGTAACAGACCAATCCGGAAACTCTTCATCTTGTACAGCAATAGTAACAGTTATTGCTCCCGCTAATGATGTAACAGCTACGGGAGGAAGATTAACTTGTTCAGTTTTGTCTATTCAGTTAACCGCAAGTTCTCCAGCACCAGTTGCAGCTTATAGCTGGTCAGGACCAAATAATTTTTCTTCAATCGAGCAAAATCCTTCAGTAAATGATCCTGGTACATATACTGTTACAGTAACCAATGCTAACAATGGATGTTCAAGTTCAGGCACTGCTGATGTTACTCAAGACATAACAGAGCCGGGCGCTCAGGCTAATGGCGGACGATTGACCTGTACAACCACAACAATTCAGATTACTTCAAGTTCACAAACCGGTGGAGTTGAGTTTTCATGGAGCGGACCGAACAATTTCTCTTCTTCCGAACAGAATACCGATGTTACCGAACCGGGAACCTATACTGTAATAGTTACAAACACCGACAACGGTTGTACCAGTTCTGCAAATGCGGAAGTAACTCAGGATATAGAAGAACCCGGAGTAAATGCTGATGGTGGACATTTGACTTGTACGACTACTTCAATTCAACTTACATCAAGCTCTCCTACCGGTGGAGTTGCCTTCCACTGGAGCGGACCGAACGGATATAGCTCACCTGACCAGAATCCCTTCGCAAGTGAACCGGGAACATATACAGTAACTGTAACAAATACTGATAATGGATGCACGAGTTCTGCGAACGCAGAAGTTACACAAGACATTGAAAACCCGGGCGCAACTGCTCGAGGCGGAAGATTGACTTGCGTTGTTACTTCAATTGACCTTGCCGGAAATTCACCTACGGGTGGTATTGGCTTTGCGTGGAGTGGACCCGGAGGGTTTACATCTACAGCCCAAAACCCAACGGTGAGCGAGCCTGGCACTTACACCGTTACAGTTACCAATCCAACTAATGGCTGTTCAAGTTCAGAATCCGCTTTGGTTGAACAGGATATTGCCGAACCGGGAGTTAGTGTTACCGGTGGAAGACTTACCTGTGCGGTTACTTCCATTCAAATTACGGCAAGTTCACCAACCAGTGGTGCAACTTATGAATGGAGCGGACCTGGTGGGTTTACTTCCCCTGATGCAATTACTGCTATCAGCATTCCCGGTACTTATACTGCAAAAGTTACTAATACTGATAACGGATGCACCAGTTCAGCCAGCGTAAATGTTACTCAGGATGTTACTACTCCAAACTCAAGTGCTTCGGGAGGAAGACTTACCTGTGCGGTTACTTCAATTCAAATTACAGCCAGCTCGACTACAAGCGGAGTTGTGTACAACTGGAGCGGACCCGGCAGCTTTACGTCACAACTTCAAAACCCGACTGTAAATGTATCGGGAACTTATACGGTGATAGTTACTAATACTGATAATGGCTGTACCAGTTCATCTCAGGCGATTGTTACACGCGACATTACTCCGCCAAATGTTTCAGTAACCGGTGGAGTGGTGACCTGCTTTGTACCCTGTGTTCAGATAACAGCTAACTCAACAACTAGTGGAGTTACTTATAGTTGGACCGGACCGGGCGGCTTCACTTCCAACTTCCAAAATCCTACGGTTTGCGATTCGGGCAGATACACAGTAATTATTTTGAATACTGACAACGGATGTACAGCTTCATCCAGTGTTCAGATTGATGAAGTGATTCCTACTTTAGGCGGTGGCTGCGGAAGCGCGGGACCTATTGCATCAGGATTTGAATTAGACGGAAACGCAACTGCTGTTCTGCCTAATCGTCCGGATGATTGGGATTTAATTTATAACGGTACAAGCAGCCCCACCTTCAGCACCGGAGTATTAACCGATGCTCCGTCCACCAGTGACAATTATTTCACCATCGGAACTAAAGATATTGATAACGTTCCCTCATGGCGTCATACCATAGGAACTACACCTGATAAAGATGATATTTTACATGCCGGTGCTGCGCAATATGGTACTCAACTTTATTTCTTTGGCGACCGATATGCTGTAAACGGCACTGCGCAAATCGGTTTCTGGTTCTTTAAAAATGATGTCCGTCCTGTTGCAGGGGGTGTTTTCAGCGCTACACATGCCGTTGGCGACCTGCTCATTCTTTCCAACTTTACCAATGGTGGTTCTGTACCTGTTATCCTGGTTTACGAATGGGTAGGAAGCGGAGGTTCTGCAGGAAGTCTTGATTTAATAAACGTTTCAACCAACTCCATTTTTGCAACCGTTAACTCAACAAATGTTCCATCACCCTGGCCTTATGTTCCAAAATCGGGGCCGGCTAATATTTTCCCTCCGGGTGCTTTGTTTGAGGGAGGATTGGATTTAGCTTGCCTTCCGGATATCAACCTTTGCTTTGCCTCTTTTCTGATGGAAACAAGAACATCTTCTTCTATAACCGCTTCTTTAAAAGATTTCATTGCAGGTAACTTTTTCGTGAACGGAAGCCAAAGTTTTTCAGCCAAAACCGATGAGGAAGAACAGTTACCCACTCTCGACAGCCGCATTGGTTTGATTGCCTATCCAAATCCGGCTTCGGATGTTACTACCTTTGAATTCACTATGCCCCAAACCGGTAAAGTTGAATTGGAGGTTTTCAATTCCTCAGGTGAATTGGTAAGTGTGTTGTTTGATAATATTGCAGAAGAAAACAAAACTTACAAAATGGATTTCAGTACATTACATCTTGCAAACGGAGTTTATATCTACCGCTTCAGCGCTGGCGATAAAATTTACTCACACAGGTTGGCAGTAATCAGGTAAATAATTTTAAGTTTTTAAACCCAAAAGCTTCCCGGTTTTTACCTGGAAGCTTTTTTTATTTACCTGTCTTTAGAAACCAAAACTTTATCAAAATTTCCCAACAAAAAAATAGCTTCAAAGGTTTCGATAACTATATTTACCTCTTAACTAATTCACTTAACTAAACACCAGTTATGAAAAATTTATCCCAGTCAATTTTGCGCATTTGCTGCGTTTGTTTTGCGTCATTGTCCTTGCTCATTATAAGCACGCATGTTCTCGCATCCACTACTGTTTCTTTTACCAATAACACCGTAACCTCAATTACCGATGATAGTTATAATGGTACTCTCGGGAGCATGGCAAGTTCTGGAGTAACAGTTTCGGGTATTCCTTCTGGCGCTGTAATTACAAACATTAGAGTGATTGTTTCTATGAATCACACCTGGGTGGGTGATTTGGTTCTAAAACTGGAATCACCAGACTTAACTGTTTTAGGTTTAATGAGCCGATCCGGTTTTGGCGAATCGGCTGATGATGGAACGGGTGGCTCCGGACTTGCCGATAATTTAGTATCGGGATACCCCGTTTCCTTTTCAGATAACGGATTTTATGATGCCGAGTATATGGGCGGAACCAGCGATGCCAATAATATTTGCCAGGATGACGGACAATGTGATTTCTATCCAAACCCCGATGTCGTTGCCGCCCCGCCTTACTTACTTAGCGATTTTTACAACGGAACAATAAACGGTACATGGACTTTTTATGCGGGTGATGCCGGAGGAGGTGATGTAGGAACGCTGGTTTCATGGACTCTCGAAATAACTTACGATACTCCGGCTGCTAATGATAATTGTGCTGATGCTGTTGTCATCGGATGCTCACTTTCTACTTCCGTTTCCGGTACTACAGCCGGTTCTACCGTAGATGCAATTTATTCCAATTGCGGAGCAGGAGGAAATAGTTCAACTGAACGTGGCGTATGGTATGTTTACCCGGGAGATGACAGCCAGGTAACCATTACCACCTGCGATGCAAGTGGTACAGGTTACGATTCCAGACTTACAGTTTATTCAGGAAGCTGCGGTGGATTGACCTGTATTACCGGCAATGACGATATGACTCCAGACTGTTCCTTCGGTAGTTACCGTTCCTCAGTAACTTTTAACGCATACTCCGGAACTGATTATTACGTTTTTGTGCACGGTTACCAGTTCGGAACAGACCTTAGTGAAACAGGGGATTTTGTTTTGAACCTGACGTGTGGCTCTCTGTGCTCACCTGTTCCTGCAAACGATGAATGCGCTTCTGCTGAAATAATTATTGCAGGAGTAACCGCAAGCGGCAGTACAACCTGTGCCAGTTCTTCTCCTTTATTCTCCAATCCTGCTTGTGCTTCCTTGTTCTCCACACCGGTTGATGTCTGGTACTCCTTTACCACCGGTTCCGGTAATGCTTATAACATAACTCTTACGGAACTCACCTCTGCTTATACCGGGTTTGTTCTTTATATTGGCACATGCGGCAGCTTAGCTGAAGTTAACGGGTTCTGTTATCCGGGAGGAACTTTTCCAGTTTCACTATCTCCCTCAACTACTTATTACATACGTATATTTAATGACTCCCCTGCTGATGCAGGAGATTTTGAGTTGGACATAAACCCAATCACCCCCCCCGCCAATGATGATTGCTCGGCTGTCACTCCCGCAATGCTCACCAACGGTGCAGGCGCTACCACACTCATAGGAACTACCGTTGATGCTACTGCGTCATCTGAGGAAGCCAGTTTACTTGGCTTCGCAGCTGTGTGGGAAGCTGTTACCTTAACCGGCACTTGCAACAACCTGACTTTCGATTTTTGCGGAACCGGTGCGGGAATCATGGCTCAGTCCTTTGTTTTTTACACAGATTGTCCGCTTACCACCACTACCGCAGGACTTTCTAATACGACCTCGTGCGGAGATGGTAACACCACGGTGAACTTTTACAATTTACCGGCAGGAACCTTCTATATTCCGGTTCTGTCCGATGCGATATTCAATACACTCGGAACTTATTCGTTGAATGTTACCTCTGAAGATTGCCCCGCACCCCCGGCAAATAATGATTGTGTTAACGCATCTGCGCTTCCCTGCGGAAGTTCGGTTACCGGTTCTACTATATCTGCAACTTTAGACGGGCCAAACACCGATTGCTCCGGCAATTCGGTAGCTGCTGATGTATGGTACACCTACACCGGTACCGGCCAGGATTTTACCGCTTCGCTTTGCGGTGGCGGTACTGATTATGATTCCAAACTCGACATCTATACAGGCACCTGCGGGGCATTGGTTTCCGTAGATTGCAATGATGATTTTTGTGGTCTTCAATCAGAAGTTTATGTGCCCTCTTCAAATTTGGGTGTTACCTATTATATACGCGTACATGGATTTAGTGGCGATGTGGGCAACTATGAACTTGCTATTTTAGACAACCCGCCTCTGATTACCTGCCCTGCCGATGTTAACGTGAACACCGATGCTGGTATCTGTACCGCCAGCGGAGTAAATTTAGGAACACCCATTGTGAATGATGATTGCGGAACTGCCATAGTAACTAATGATGCTCCTTCGGTATTCCCTGTGGGAACAACTACTGTTACATGGACAGCTACCGATCCCGGCAGCCAAACTGCAACCTGCACGCAAACAGTTACTGTTACAGATAATGAAAACCCGGTTATCACTTGTCCGGCTGATATTTCAGTTAGTGCTGAGCCGGGTGTTTGCGTTTCGGCAGTGCTTAATATAGGTGCTGCATCAGCTACCGATAATTGCGGAGTAGCAAGCGTAAACAATGATGCTACCGGCAACACTTTCCCGGTTGGTATTACTACCGTTACCTGGACTGCTACTGATGTAAACGGAAATACTTCAACTTGTACACAAACAGTTACTGTTACTGATAACGAACTTCCTGCTATTACCTGTCCGGGTGACTTAACAGTTGGTCCGGATTTAGGAAGCTGCGATGCTACCGGTGTTAATCTCGGAAATCCGGTGACGGATGATAATTGCGGAGTTGCAACTGTTATTAACGATGCTCCCTCTACTTTCCCTCCAGGGCCTACAACAGTTACCTGGACAGTTATTGACGTAAACAGCAATAGCCAAACCTGCACACAGGTTGTGACGGTAACAGACAATGTTCCACCTACAATCACCTGCCCTTCGGATGTTACTGTAAACACGGATGCCGGAATTTGTGCTGCTACCGGTGTAGCTCTTAGCTCGCCTATTGTATTTGATAACTGCGGAACTACCAATATTACCAACGATGCACCGTCTGCTTACCAGTTGGGTAACACAACGGTTACCTGGACGGTTACCGATGCTAACAGCAATACCGCAACTTGTACGCAGACCGTAACTGTTACCGATATCGAGTTACCGGTTATCACATGCGCACCTACTGTTAATCTCGATAATTCAACCGGTGAGTGTGGTGCATTCAGTACCGGTTTAACTGCTCCGCCTGCCACCGATAATTGCGGCATTGCTACTATAACTAATGACGCTCCCGCTTTACTTCCTATAGGAACAACTACGGTTACCTGGACTGTTACCGATGTAAACGGAAACTCTGAAACTTGTGCGCAGGATGTTACCGTTACCGATACGGAACTACCGACTATCGCCTGTCCTACTGACTTATCCGTAAACCCCGATTTAGGAAGCTGTGATGCTACCGGTGTAGTGCTCGGAACTCCTGTCACTGATGATAACTGCGGAGTGGCTACCGTTACCAATGATGCACCTTCTGTCTTCCCTGCCGGTCCTACTACCATAACATGGACAGTGACCGATGTAAACGGAAACAGCAAAACCTGTACACAAATTGTAACTGTTACAGATGGCATTCCACCAACTATTACCTGTCCGGCTGATGTTTCCATTTCAGCTGATGCCGGTGAATGTTTTGCAACCGGTGTGGCTTTGGGCTCTCCCATAGCCGCTGATAACTGCGGAAGCGTATCTACTTCCAACGATGCTCCTTCTTCTTTCCCGGTAGGTAATACGACCGTAACCTGGACTGCTACTGATGCCAATGGAAATACTGCTACTTGTACCCAAACGGTTACGGTTACTGATGATGAACTGCCGGTAATTTCCTGCAGCCCGGTGACTATCGGCAACTCTGCCGGTGTTTGCGGTGCGCTTAGTACCGACTTAACAAACCCAACAGCAACCGATAACTGCGGTGTAGCCGCTATTATTAATGATGCTCCTTCTACTTTACCTATTGGAACAACAACCGTTACATGGACTGTTACCGATGTAAACGGTAACTCTGAGACATGCTCACAGGATGTAACTGTTGAAGATACTGAGGATCCTACAGTTACCTGCCCTGTTGACGTAACCGTTAGTACCGATAACGGAAGCTGCGATGCTACCGGTGTAGTGTTAGGAACACCAACCACTTCCGATAACTGTGCGGTAGATGTTATTGGGAACGATGCTCCTGTTTCATTCCCGCTCGGAAATACAACCGTTACCTGGACTGTTACCGATATATATGGCAATTCCGCCACATGCACCCAAACGGTTACTGTAACTGATGATGAATTGCCCGCCATTAACTGCCCTTCTGATGTAACCGTAACTGCTGATGCAGGCAGTTGCGCAGCCACCGGTGTTGCGCTTGGAAGTCCCGGCACCAGCGATAACTGCGGGGTGGATAATGTTACTAACGATGCTCCTTCATCTTTCCCTGTTGGGAATACCACGGTAACATGGACAGTGACCGATGTAAACGGTAATTCAAATACGTGCACTCAAACCGTTACAGTTACTGACGATGAGCTGCCGGTTCTTACTTGTGGTTCGTCTATCACTATTGACAACTCACCCGGTGAATGCGGTGCGCTGAATACTTCGCTAACGCCTCCTTCTGCCACAGATAACTGCGGTATAGGAACGGTGGCCAATGATGCCCCTTCCACATTACCTATCGGTACCACTACCGTTACCTGGACGGTGACCGATGTAAATGGTAATTCGGAAACCTGTTCGCAGGATATTACGGTTGAAGACACTGAAGCCCCAACTATTACCTGTCCGGCTGATGTTTCGGCAAGCACCGATGCCGGTACCTGCACGGCCACCGGTGTTAACCTCGGAACACCAACTACCGGTGATAACTGTGGTGTTACTTCTGTTACAAACGATGCCCCTTCTTCTTATGCTATCGGAAACACAACCGTAACATGGACAGTAACTGATGATTACGGAAATACTTCTACCTGTACACAAACCGTAACTGTAACGGATGATGAGCAGCCCACTATTACCTGCCCTGCTGATGTAAGCGCCAGTGCCGATGCCGGTGCCTGTGTGGCAACCGGTGTTACTTTGGGTACGCCAACTACCGGTGATAACTGCGGAGTTGCTGCAGTGACCAACGATGCTCCCGCATCATTCCCAGTTGGCACCACTACTGTTACCTGGACGGTAACCGATGATAACGGCAATTCAAATACATGTACGCAAACCGTAACCGTTAGCGATGATGAACTGCCAGCCATTGCCTGTGTTCCGACAGTGAGTATTGACAATGACAACGGAGTTTGCGGTGCTGCCGGCACATCCCTGGTTGCTCCAAGTGCTACTGATAATTGCGGCATTGCAACCGTAACCAGCGATGCACCTTCCACACTTCCGCTGGGAACAACAACGGTTACCTGGACGGTGACCGATGTAAACGGAAACACAAATACCTGCGTTCAGTCAGTTACGGTAAATGATACCGAAGCTCCAACAATTTCCTGCCCCGCTGATGTAAGTACGGATGCCGTTACCGGTACCTGTTTTGCTACCGGTGTTGCACTGGGTACACCAGTTACAGGTGATAACTGCGGAGCAGCATCGGTTACCAATGATGCACCGGTTAACTTTTCTGTAGGCAACACAACCGTTACGTGGACGGTGACAGATGTGAATGGCAATACTTCTACCTGCACGCAAACCGTAACGGTTAATGATATGGAAGCTCCTTCTATTACCTGCCCGGCTGATGTAAGTGTTGATGCCGATGCGGGAAGCTGCGATGCCACCGGTGTTACACTTGGTTCGGCAATTTCTGTTGATAATTGCGGGCCTGTTACAATAACCAATGATGCTCCCGCTACGTTCCCTCTTGGCGCTACTACTGTTACCTGGACTTCGACTGATGCCAGCGGCAATATTGCCACTTGCACGCAAACAGTTACTGTTAACGATACGGAGGCTCCCACAATTTCATGCCCGGGCAACATAGGCACTTATCTCGACTGGCAAAGCTGTGTTGCAACAGGTGTGCTTCTCGGAACACCTGTTACTGCCGATAACTGTTCGGTAGCTTCAGTTACTAACGATGCGCCTTTATCTTTCCCTTTAGACACTACCGTTGTCACCTGGACGGTAACCGATCCCAGCGGCAACACCGGTACCTGTACGCACCTCGTAATTACTCTCGATACCCAGTTACCCGCTATTACCTGTCCAGCTGATGTGAATGCAAATACCGATGCAGGAAGCTGTACCGCCAGCAACGTTACACTTGGCACACCAGTTACAACTGATAACTGCACAGTGGCCGCCACTACTAATAATGCACCTGCTTCCTATCCGGTAGGTCCTACCACCGTTATCTGGACGGTGACTGACTCTAAGGGTAACACAGCCAATTGTCCGCAAACCGTTACCGTTACCGACATTGAGCTGCCTACTATTGTTTGCCCTCCACCGGTTAATGCAACAGCCAATGCCAGCCCCTGCGTAGCTAATAATGTATCGCTCGGAACACCCACCACAAGCGATAACTGCAGTGTGGCTTCTACTACTAACAACGCTCCATCGATATTCCCGGTTGGCACTACAGCAGTAGTATGGACGGTTACTGACAATAACGGCAACACTGCTACCTGCACACAAACCGTTACAGTAACTTCTCCGAAGGACACTTCGGTTACGTTTAACGGAACTTCGTTTACAGCAACGGCCACCGGTGCCACGTTCCAATGGTATAACTGCACCACCGGGACTAATATTACGGGACAAACCGGTGCAACCTTTACACCCTCTGCTACCGGTTCGTATGCGATAATTGTTACCAAAAACGGATGCAGCGATACTTCCAGGTGTTTCAATTTCATCTACATTTCCATTGATGAAATTTCAAGCTTTACCGATTTGAAAGTATTCCCCAATCCGTTCAGCAGCCAGTTGCATATTCATGTAGAAAGCAGCAGTGCGGAAAGAATTGATGTGCGCATGTTTGATGTAACCGGAAAACTGGTTGCCGTTTATCCGAATATGGAACCGGATACGGATTTACGGGTTGGCGCTGAGCTGACTTCCGGTGCATACTTTGTTGAAGTTCAGCAGGGACAGTTCCGGAAAGTTGTTCGGGTAGTGAAAACAGAGTAACCTATCGCGGAAAAGAGAATCATAAAAAATAACTCCCGTTCGACATCTTGTTGGACGGGATTTTTATTTACGGAATTATGATTGAGAACGGAACGGGAGGAAAGCGCAAAGACCAAAATATTGTTACAAGTGATGGAGGAAGAGCGTTTCGCGAAAGGGACAACACGTTTAACGAAACGACCTACCGTTTAAGAAGCACAGATAGTATGTTTCGCGACACGGACAGTTTGCTTTATTACAGAGACAATGCTCTTTGCGACACGGGCAGTATGTTTTGCTACAGAGACAATGTTCTTCGCGGCACGGACAGTGCGTTTCGCGGGACGGACAGATGAATTCGCGACACAGACAGTGCGTTTCGCGGCACGGACAGATGAGTTCGCGGGACGGACAGATGATTTCGCGACACAGACAGTGCGCTTCGCGGCACGGACAGATGAGTTCGCGGGACGGACAGATGACTTCGCGACACGGACAGTGCGCTTCGCGATGCGGTAAAAAGCCACGTTTGGTTGGGGAGAGGGGTGAATTGTGTGAAAATGGTGTTAAAAAGGGTTCTGTCGTTAATCGTGTGAGAGTAAGTCCAATTGACCGTTGAAGAA
>CAZWAD010000033.1:0-34034 GCA_964631835.1 uncultured Chitinophaga sp. | reverse complement strand
AATGGAGACACAACCTTAATAACGCTCTCTGACAACACAACCATTTTAATTGACTGCAAATTGCGGGCTTCTGCTGAAGACGAAGACGACAAAGAAAAGTACGATGTAAAAAAGGATTTACTCGAAAACATCAAGAAGAGAGATAACAATCCCTTCGTTGATGTTTTTCTACTTACTCATCCTGACCAAGACCATTGCCTTGGATTCTCGAACAACTTCTATTGCGGAGACCCCAGCAAATACAAGAAGGAAAATCGAGACAATGACGAAATTATCATTGACGAGTTATGGGCTACTTCAATGCTGTTCGATGTTGTTACTAACGATGATGCAAAAGCATTGAAAAAAGAAGCTGAAAGAAGAAGGAAGCTATGGGATGAAGATAGTGCTGAAAAAGATAAGCCCGGAAACCGAATTTGTATGATTGGTTACAACGGGGATGAAAAATTTGAAAATGTTGAAGCATATGTTCCCGGTAATACTATCACGGAAATCAACAATAAGATTCAAACAAATTTTGAACTCTTCGTTCACTCTCCATTCAAAAAGACGTTAATTACGGCTACCTCAGAAAAGGACAAGAATTACAGCAGCATTGTAATGCAGGCAAGATTCAAGATTAATGCGAGCGATAAAGATTTTGCGACTTTCTTTCTATTTGGTGGCGATGCCGACCACTACAGTTGGAAAGAAATATTAGACAAATCGAAAAAACATAAGAACGAAGATAAATTGAAGTGGGATATTTTCCTTTCACCACATCACTGTTCTTGGACTTACTTCAACGATGTTCCGTATGATGAAAAGGAAGAAAACAAAACTCCGAAAAAATCATCGCTTGACATCTTAGATTACAAGGTTGGAAAAGGTAAAATTGTCGCCTCAAGCAAGGTCATTAGTAAGCACGATAAAAACCCGCCTCACTGGGAAGCAAAACAGCAATACCTAAAAAAGCTCGATTCAAACGATAACTTCTTAGAGTTGGCAAAAATTCCATCCGAGGATGAGCCTAAACCGCTAATATTTAAAATTACACCACAAGGTCCTGTTAGAGACGACAGTAAAAAGCAAGGTAGTTCTGCGGCTTCTGCTGGTGGAAGTTTAGGGGCTGTGAAAAGCAAGGGTGAATATGGCTCTGAAACTGTATAGTAGCTCACTTAAACCGTATGAGGGTGAACTTTCTAAATACATCCATGCTTCACTTTTAGCAATAGGTCGTTTTTTAGGTAAGCGAAAGCTAAAAGTGTATGAGTGGGATGAGAAGCAGATTGCCATTCCGGTTACTATAAATGTTGAATTGCCGCCACGAGGAAACTATAACGGAATTGATATTAAAGAGAAAGAACCAATTCTTATTGTCTTTGATATTAATTCCTATCCTCGTAAAGCGCCTAAAGCATATTCCGATAGATTGGATTTTCCGAAAGATGCGCTCTCGCATCTTTACATTGCTAAAGAAGGTAAGCCAGCCCCTCTTTGTTTAATAAGAGGTAGTATAGATGAATGGTTCGCTGAAAAAGAAATATGCGATTATGTTTTGCAAATTCAATCATGGTTCTCCGATGCAGCAAGCGGTGCGCTTGTAGAAGACGGCAATCAATTCGACCCAATTCGGTTAGAAGGTTATCGTGGCACATCAATTTACAAATACAAGGAACTTGCTGACGTTATAAATGGTAAGCAAAGTTTCATAGAGGGACAGAACTTTGCCCTTGCATTGTTTTTAGAAACGGAAAAGGAAACAGATAATTCTTTCCCGTCCTTCAAACTGCTGAGAGTAATTCCAAATGCCGATGAGTTTAAAAAGGTAGTAGAATTACTAAAACAGGTTTCTGATTCAAAAAATGGACTTATAGATAAAACCCTGCAATTTGGTCTAATCGTTTGGGAAAAAGAACTTAAGCCATCTACGGACTACTTCGTGAACCTGCCACGTAGTTTCAATCAGCTTATAGAGTTTGGTAAAAAGACCAACATTGATTTTTTGCCGGGACTTGTTTGGTTTTTTTCTTCACCATCATTAAAACTAATAGATAATGTGCCCGTTCTCGCGGGTATTAAAAGACCTAAGAATATTATCGGCTATAACTCAGATATAGAATTCGTCAACCTCTATATCACTGTTAAAGATGCAGATTTGAAGGATGGAATAATCGTAAACAATGTGCCGGTAGCGTTTCATGAGCATAATGAGCCGTTAAGCGTTGAGAAGGCAAAGGAAATTTCAAATTACAGTAACCAGTTAGGCAATATTCTCGTTTTTGGTGCTGGCGCACTTGGCTCTAAAGTTATTATGAATCTTGCGCGTGGTGGTCATACGGATATGACCATAGTTGATGGAGACAAACTGTCCCCACACAATTTAGTTAGACACGCTTTATTAAGCGGTCAACTTGGGAAATCAAAAAGCTTTGCTGTAAAAACTGCGATAACTGAACTTTATCGCCACGACACCCTACCTAACCTCATCAATAGGAACATAGATGGCGAAGAAATGTTTGTAGGTGAAAATAGAAAGAGCATTGCTCAATATAATTGGCTGTTTGATTTCACTGCTTCAAAGAGAGTTCTGAATTTCTTGGCGCATGAAACGGTTGACGAACCTATGAATATTTGCCGGGCAAGTTTGATGGACGAAGGAAAGTTAGGTGTTTTACTTGTGGAAGGGAAAAATAGAAACCCGAGAGTGGATGATTTGCAGATACTACTTTATGACTTATACAAAAGCGAGGAATTTGTTTCCGAGTATTTGCAGACAGAGTTTGAAAAAAGCAAAGACGAGAAAAGCATAGTAAGCGTGGGAGTAGGTTGTAACTCAGAAACTACAATACTGGCTGACGACATTGTTTCTCTTCACGCTGCTGCCTTCAGTAATGTAATAAAGAAGGAAGCAAAACGCGAAACCTTTTCTGACAATGGTTTTATTTATATCAACTCAACAACAACAGAGCAGGGGTTCAAAGTTGATTCCCGTTCTTTCGTAGTTAATCCTTTGATTGTAATGAAATGTGGAGATTGGGAAATTCGTTTCAAAAGCGACATCCCCGAAATTCTAAAATCTGAAATGGGAAAAGCAATGCCGCATGAAACAGGTGGTGTCTTTATTGGTATCATCAACAAAAAGACAAAGTGCATTCATGTTACGGACGTTATTCTTGCCCCACCGGACAGCGAAGCAAATGAGGTTTGCTTTTTTAGAGGCGTAGAAGGTCTGCCCGAAGAAATTGATAGAATTAAGAAAATGTCGGGGCAAACCTTCGGCTACATTGGAGAATGGCATTCTCATCCGTTTGGACCAATGGGGCTTAGTAATGTTGATGCACGAACCGTCAGAAAATTTTTAAAAGAGTTCAGACAATTACAAAATCCAATACCAGTTTTTATAACAATCGTCACACCCTATGGACTACTTCCATATGTAATTGAATAATTTTATCGTATGAAGAAAGAATTTTCATTTTATGAGTTTGTCGGAATTATGGTTCCGAGCGTAACACTTTTGTTCTTTACAGCTCAGATTGCTGAAATGAGATATGCAAAGTCTTTTATTGATTTCTCCAAGGTTGGAGAATCAGTAGTCTTTTTAATTATCGCATACGGAATTGGGCATGTATTGCATTCAATAGGCAACGTTTTCGAAAACCTATTTTGGAAAATCTATGGCGGTATGCCTACCACATGGCTTCTAAAGAAACCTCGCTTTGCCGACATGCTTTTCTCAACCGCACAAACAGAAGAAATTCGTGTAAAAGCAGAGAGACAATTCAAAAAGTCATTCACCGATGAAACTTCAAAAGATATTTACAACTGGCTTTCATTAAAAGTAGGAGTAACGGAAAAACGTATTGATGTTTTCAGTGCCAATTATTCAATGTTTCGAGGACTGACAGTTGCGTTTTACTCACTTTCAGCATTAGTGCTTATTTATTTTGGTTGGGAACTTGCGCTTATTCCTTTTGTAATTGCTCTCCTTTCAAACATTCGAATGTTCCGCTTTGCAAAATACTACGCAAAAGAAGTTTATAGAACATTTCAAAACTACGAATCACAATGAAGTTGTATTACAAAACACTGGAGTTGCAGAACTTTGCAGTAGAAACTGAAGTAAAAAAGCAATTCAAAACGCTTTCATTAAAATACCATCCCGACCGGAATGGCGGTAATAAAGTGATTGAAGAAAAGTATAAAGGAATTGTCGAAGCATACACGATACTATCTGTAAGAGAAACAAAGTTGATTTATGACACTCAACTTCGAAATTATTTACAGCCCAAACTGACAGTTCAGAAACCGAAACAGCCAACTGTGCAGCCCCAACCACAAACAGCAAAGGTTGACGTGGATGAAGTGCTGTTCGATATTTTGTTTGAGCGAAAGCGAAAAACTTCTGACGGTGCTAAAGTCGCAGCAGGTCTATTCTTTCTATACAAAACTTTTAAAAAAAAGTAGAAATAATTTATTCATCAATCTTTTTGTGTATTCAAACTTAGAAACACTAAAATCAATAAAGAACATTTTTGCTGACTCATTCTTTGGATTATGTGAGTTTTTAAATTTATTTTTACGTCATAATCAAAAACTATGGAACCAATAAAAGATTTTTCATGCGGACTTGCTTCTTCTTTAGGGGAACAGCGCGATAGAACATTTTCTCACAGTACTGCTGACGGAATAAACTATGTCACTAATGGAGTTATTGAAGACAACAACTCAGATATTGCACATGGAGTTATGTTTATTGCTGGTGCTTCATTAGTAGGCGGAATTGCAACTAAGAATGCTACTTGGATTGTCCTCTTTATCGTGCTGATTATTTTAATCCTTATTTTTTGGAGTGCTGGTCAAAATCCAAGTGCGATAAGAAAACGCCCATCCAACCTCTATTGTCCTTAAAACCTAATAAAAAACAGAACGAGCCGCTCACGCGGCTCTTTTCTTTTTCCTTACCTTCGTTCCTATGAAACAACGCTTCTACCTTGACACATCAGTAATTGGCGGAATCTTCGATGCAGAGTTTGAATTAGAAACAACTCTCCTTTTCGAGAAAATAAAACTCGGTCAGATAATCTGCGTTTATTCCAGTTTAACCGAGAGTGAGTTGAACAAAGCCCCTGAAAAAGTGCGTGAATTTTTTCTTTCACTTAGCGAGGACTGCAAAGAGAAAGTTGAAGTAACTCCCGAAGCAGTTCAGTTAGCGCAAAGTTATGTTGACGAAAAAGTTGTCGGAGAAACCAGTTTAGACGATTGCATCCATATCGCAACTGCTACTATCAACAAAGTTGACCTACTCGTAAGTTGGAACTTTAAGCACATTGTAAACGTATATCGCATACGCGGATATAATTCCGTAAATTTGCGCTTGGGTTATCCGTCATTAAACATTCATTCACCTAAAGAGATAGTCGGCTATGAAAACGAAGAATAAAATTGAAAAGGACTTTGACACAGTAAAAACTTTCAGAGATATAAAAACAAAAATCTCGCAGGAGATTAAGGGGATGAACTTTGAACAGTTAAAGGCATACTTCGAGAAAACGAAGTTAAAACCAACCACAAAATAAAAAGAGCCGCAAACAACTTTCTTCCTTTTCCCTTCTCCTTTTGGAGAAGGTGCCCGAAGGGCGGATGAGGTCAGCGGCTCTTTTGTTTTCTATCGGCACGTTATTCCGTCCCGAGATTTGTAAATGTAATCTTGTAATGTCCGTTCATCGCTCCAATGTTCTGAACATTGAAAAACTGGTCGGTGTCATTCAAACCTAACTCTGCAACCAATTCCTCGATTGTTTTTGTAATCGTTTGCCCTGCTTGAACCTCTAAGAAATTTCCACCGGGCGCACCATTGTTTGTCGGTGAAGCGTAAAAGCGCAACGGACTTCCGGTAACTTCAATCGTGATGATTGTCTGAGGTGTTCCCTTTATTCCGTCAACATTGATGTTAGCAATCATTCCCATCATTACATCACCTTCACGAACAGCAGTGCCACCACCTTTTACCATTACAATTTTTCTTCTCACTTCCTTTCCGGCTGAAATATGCACGTTCAATTCCGTTTTAATTTGGTAGCCGCTTTTCTCCCATTTGAAATCAAAATCTCCAACAGCAACCTTTCCGGTCTTGAATTTTCCGTCAATTCCTGACATCACTTCCTTTACCAAGTTCTCCGTTCCGGTTTCAAACATCGAAAACTTTACTCCTTGAAGCGAAGCATCAAGAACAGTGAAAATAGTTCCGCTCACCTTTGCGAAAGTTGTTCCTAAATCAAGAATATCTCTTGTTCTGAAATACTCTTTCCAAAATCCGTTTTCTGTTTCTTCTAAAGTATTTACCATCTTATCCATTTGCCCTTCAAACAAATCACGGATAATTTCTCTCACTAAATTTTTCGCATCGCGTATCGCTTCGCTTCTGCTGATTTGCGCCTGTCTTGGATTTTGCGAAGACACCTGATAAACAGTTATCGCTGTTTGCAAATCCGTAACGTCACCGGCTACGATACCATAATCCACTACGCCCACAATGTTTGCGTTGGCAGCATCGTGTATTGCCTGACAAGCATCATCAATATCTGCCTTTGACAGTTTATCCAATTTACTTTTGTTGAAGTTCACCAACTGCAACAGCGTATTGTTGTGTGTTGCATTTGCAAAAGCGATTGTTGCGTTCGCACATTTCATGGCAATCTTTCGCATGGTCAGCCGAAGAAGTTTAGTGTCCTCGGTAACACCTTTCGTATTGCCCACACCGATTTGATTCAGCGCGTTAATCAAAATTCTTTTTGTCTTTACATCTGCTAATCTCAGCGCAAAAGCAGGTATTCCAGATGTAGCTCCGGTGTTCGCATCGCAGAACCCCGTAGTAGTGTCAATCATGTTGACACGGTTGTTATCTTTCGTATTCATTTGCTTTACCTGCTTGCGGCAGGATTTGTTTTGTGTTCCGTTTCTTGTCCCGCAGTATTGCGGCAGTTTCGGAACGGTTATTTAATTTATCTCTATGACTACGAAACCTGTTCCAGTTCACACGCATCCCTTTGTAATTAACTAACCTTTACACTTATGACTTTCACTTGCCATACGTTTCTACCTTATTATATATCCTGTTAAATTTTTTAAGAAATAAACCCACTTTCCTACATCCATTTTCCGCGTTCCGCAGCACGGACGACATCGTCAACAACGAAAATGAGCACGTCCGCAACGAAATCGTCAACGTCCGCAGTGCGGACAGCGTAGTCAACAACGAAATTGAGGTAGTCCGCAGCGCGCAGACCGCGTTCCGCAACGAAAACGACAGTATCCGCAACGCGCAGACCGGAAGCCGCAACGAAATCGTCAGCGTCAACAATGCGGACAGCAACGTCAGCAGCGCGGATAAGACACACCGCAACGAAAACTACAACGTCTGCAACACGGACGGTAACGTCCACAACGAAAACACCAGTGTCCGCTACGCGCTCTCCAACGTCAACAAAGAGCTGCGCAAATACTGTTGTTGCCGTTGCTATTAGCATTAGAACTAAACCTCAACTCTCCTGCAATTAAGAAAGTAACAGAAATCGAATAACTCACTACGTTAATGATGAAAAAAATAACTATATAATTTGAGGGGTGGTTAATAATTATTGGTTTGCTCTAAAAGACTAATCAGCATATTCACGCCTCCAATGATTGGTCCTCTCCTTATAATCAATATTGTCTTTTCTTCACTTTACTTCATTATGGCGCTGTACTTTCTTATTGGGTGGTTGAGATTAAAAAAAACGAAGCCCGAAGCCGGAGAACAGAAGACGGAACCCTTCGTTTCGATAATAATTCCTGTAAGAAACGAATCTGAGCATATTAAGGATTGCCTCGAATCTGTTTTTAAACAGAATTATCCGCAGCATTTGTTTGAAGTAATTGTGATTGATGATTACTCCACTGACAACACCCTTCAATTGGCTCAGGAGTTCCAGCAGAAAAATTTGTTGGTGCTCAACCTGCAACAATATCTTGGCAAATCCGGTGAAGATTTTCCAAATAAAAAAAAGGCGATTGCCTTGGGAATAAAAAATGCAAAAGGCAATTTGATTATTACAACCGATGGCGATTGTGTAGCCGGTGAAAAATGGATTCGTTCGTTGGTGGAATTTTATATAGCGAATGAATTCAAATTGGTAACCTCGCCTGTAATGATGAAGCCTGCTAAGTTCCCGATTGAAGTTTTTCAACAACTCGATGTAATAAACCTTGTAGGGATAACAGGAGCCACGATTCGCAACAACTTTCCAACCATGTGCAATGGTGCGAACCTTATGTATTCGAAACAAACGTTTTTGGATGTAGAAGGATTTAAAGGGAACTACGATGTGCCATCGGGCGATGATATTTTCCTGATGGAAAAAATTAGTGCGCGTTATCCGAACAGTATCGGCTTTTTGAAAGATTTTGATGCTTGTGTTTTCACCAAGCCCGAAAGAAGTTTCAGCAGATTCATTTCGCAGCGCGTGCGTTGGGCTTCAAAATCATCCCGTTTCAGCGATTGGAAAGTGCAGGCGGTGCTTTATTTTGCCTGGTTATTCAACCTGATTATCCTGATTGACGGTTTGTTTATAATGCAAATGAAGGGAAAGGAAATGAGTTGGCTGCCATTGGCAGTAGCTGGCGGAACAAAACTGTTTGCAGATTTCATGTTCAATATTCCTCTTGCAATTTTCTTTCGCAAGTGGTTTCTATTGTTGCTTTTGCCATTCATAGAAATTTTCCATGTGTTGTATGTGGTAATAATCGGAATGTTGAGTTTGAGAGGAAGATATCGGTGGAAGGGCAGACGAATAAATTGACAAATTGATAATTAGATGCGATGTCAACAGAGTTAGAAATATTTGTTGCCTGTGCAGTCGTGCAGTGCTTGTATTACCTATTGGTGTTTGCGCGCATTAATTTTGTTCGCTCATTTATTGGAGTTCCTGAATTTATTCTTCCTGTTTCAGTGGTTATATGCTCGAAAAACGAAGCCGAAAATTTGCAACAAAATTTAAAAGGGGTGCTTATTCAGCAATACAAACAATATGAAGTAATAGTGGTAAACGACCAAAGCGATGACAAAACGCCTGATGTACTGGCGGAATACTTTGAGCGCAACCCCAATCTCAAAATCGTCAACATCCCCAAAAACGAGGAGAAACTTTATGCAGGGAAAAAATACGCACTGATGAAAGGTATCGAGGCTGCCACTTATGATACCCTTGTTGTGACAGATGCGGATTGCCGCCCTGCTACCACTCACTGGCTTTCGAAATTAGTTGGCGCATATCTGGAAGAAACAAAAATTGTCCTCGCTCATTCACCATACGAAAAACAAGACGGTTTTTTAAACAAGCTGATTCGCTATGAAAATTTTATTACTGCTCTTCAGTATTTCGGCTTGGCAAAACTCGGGCTGCCCTATATGGGCGTAGGCAGAAATCTTTCCTATAAGAAAGATTTGTTCCATTCATTTAAAGGATTCGCCAAAACAAAAGACATTCCTTCGGGTGATGATGATTTATTTGTCAATGCTGTAGCTACAGGAAAAAACACGGAAGTTTGTATTGATAAAGATGCTTTCACTTATAGTCAACCTGAAACAACCTTCATCGGCTGGCTCAACCAAAAGCGAAGACACCTTCGCTCAGGATTCAAGTATAAGATTCATCATATTGCTCTTTTGTCTTTGTTCGCTTTCAGTAACTTTATATTTTACTCGGCATTCATTTATCTATTGGCGAAAGGTGAAATGCTTAATGCTGTTTTCGCAATTTTCATCGGCACTTTGTTGGTTAAATTGGTTTCAGCTTTCAGGGTCTTCAAGAAACTTGGATCAGAAGACTTATTCATTTTATCGCCTGTATTAGACCTGGCTTACAATGCTTATCTGCTATTGATATTTTTCTTATTACTGCTCAAGCCCAAGGACAGTTGGAAATAAATTCAATTTTTTTGCCCCGGATGTTTTTGCGTGGTCAAAAAAGCACTGACTAAGAGAATCATTCTATAATACAAATCCCCCTTCTAATATCTGAGTACAAAATTTTCTTTTGCCAATTTCACTTTTCTGAAAAAGCAAATGCCAAACTGAAACACATCGATCGTAAGTGTAATCTGTGGATGTTTTTTGATCTCATACCATGCCTCACTCATTCCTTCGCTCCAATAAATATCGTCAAATATGAAAATTGAATTTTCATTGCTGTATTTAGCACACTGTTGAAAATATTTCAATGTGGCATCCTTACGGTGGTTACCATCGAAGAAAACAAAGTTAGGAAAAGGATAATTTTTGAGGATAAAAGAAAGTGTTTCGCTGAAATTTCCGGGAATCAATTCAATATTTTTTATTCCCAGCAAAGAATGATTTTGTTTCGCTGACTGAAGAAGTTCCGCAGAACCTTCGAGTGAAATTATTTTCGCGTCAGGATTTGCAAGAGCCATATATGTTGAACTGATGCCAATGGAAGTCCCCAGCTCCAAAATATTTTCAGGCTTAAAATACCTGACTAATCTGAAAAGGAGCTTCCCATATTTCTCACTTATTGCAACCCGATTTTCCAAGTCAGATACTTTTATTGAAGAGAAATTTCCTGTGCCGTAATCATCCAATTGAAGAACTGTTGATTCCCTTTTCAATTTCTGCCGCAATAAATGAATTAAACGGATGTTGTCATCATTTCCCCCTTCCAGCACATTCAAATAAAACTGATACACGAAAGGAGGGTGCAGGTAATACTTGGTTTTTGCCCTATATTGATATTCGAGATATTTTCCGATTCTAAATAAATTATTCATAATAATGACTTCGTGAGCGGGTAATCAGATTCCTTTGCGTTTCATCTTTCCTGCGGAACTTAGTTCCTGTCGGATATACTAAACGTGTTTGTAGAATAGGAAATGATTCCATTCTTCTTCGGTGAAATCGGGAAGAATGGCAACTTGTACAAATTTTCCTTCATCCTTAGAATCCTTTGTATTTTTTCCAAAGATAAAGGGTAGTTGCAATTCCGATTGAAAATAAAACGATTGAAATTTCTTCACTCTGACGAAGCTGAATGCCGAAATAACTGTGCAGTTCTCTTCCTTCTAAATCGCGCCATTGCTCTATGGTGTATCGTTGAATCCCTATCAGTATCATGAAAATGGTAAACACCATGCCCGGCTTATAGGTTAGTTTTTTACCAATGCTCCATAGAATCAAAAAGACCACCGCACACATTATAAACTCGTAAATGGGCGTTGGATAAACTGCCTGAGCAAGTTGGCAGCATGTATCTTCATTACATCCTGGAATGATTACATCCACGTTATTTTCAAAGTCGCAACCCACAATATGATGGGCGTAATTATCTGCCCATAAAAACTGCGGGAACCATTCAGGCTTGGGATGAATGTTTACAATTCCCCAATCGCCATCACCCGATACCTGGCAGCCTATTCTACCTACTCCGTTTGCCATCATGTAACCGGGAGCAATAGAATCGAAAAAATGCCCGAAGTGATACTTTTTCCGCCACACATAAACGGCAAAGCCAAAACCCGCACAAATCAAACCTCCATACACCGACAAACCGCTGGTTAAAAAACCAACAGGGTCTTGCCAGAATTTTCCGAAGTCGTCAGCCGTTTCGAGAAAATTAAAAAGTGCTGAACCCAAAATGCCAAGCACTGCTGCAATAACCACCAAATCACCAATTCCATCCGAAGGATATATGGTAACCTTAGTTTTTATCGGCTCCGGAAGTTTCGCCTTATTCTTTGTGTAATAGTAATAGTATGAAACGGCAACAGCGCCAATTATTCCTCCTATCCAGCTTCCATACCCGGGAGAAAAAAAATAGTCTTTCAAATAAAGAACTCCTTTACTCAACTCCGGCTGGTAAGCTATTATTCCCAATAATTTGAAGAATACTACAAAGGCGAATAAAAAATAGAAGATAAGTTCAGCGAGCTTCGGGGCTTCGCCAACTGTAATTTCCGCTTCATTCCCTTTCAACAAGCCGAGCGATTCCCTTCTTTTCATTTCCCGCACAATAAGCAGCGAAGCAGCGAGAAACCCACACGCCACAAAAAAACCATAACTGTAAACAGGCAGAAACCGATAGTCGGCAGCAGGTGCCTGATTGAAAAAATGAAAGACAAAATCGGTGATTTTAGGATAGCAACGCAGAAGAATCATATCTAAAGAATTTCAGCGACAAAATGAAATCAATTGCCGGAAGGCGGCAAGTATTTTAAAGAATATTTGCGAAAAATTCGCTTCCTCGTTTTTAAATATACTTTTGCCAACCTATTTCTATGGTAACAAATTTTCATAAGGCGGACTTTGACCAGCCCCATCCTGGGCGAACACGCGCAATTTTGAAAGCCCATCCGGAAGTTCGCAAGCTGATGGGCAAAAACCCTTACACGGCTCTCATCCTGTTGCTGGTCTTCACCCTACAAACTTCTCTTGCTTTTGGCATGGGTAAACTTGGTTTCAATTATTGGTGGTTCAGTTTGATTGTTGCGTACTGTGTAGGTGCGTTTGCCAATCACTGTATGTATGTAATTATTCACGATGCCACTCACAATCTTGTTTTTACCAGCAAAAGCTGGAACAAACTGGTCGCCATCTTTGCCGATCTTCCGAACCTTGTTCCGGGAGCAATGGGTTTCAATGTGTATCATTTAAAACATCATGCACACCAGGGCGATTATGAATACGATGCCGACCTTGCTAACCGCTGGGAAGCAAAATTCATCGGAAACCATTGGTATGGCAAAGCATTCTGGTTGTTGTTCTTCCCTGTTTTTCAGGTCACCCGTCCGCCCCGTATAAAGGCTTACACCATGTGGAGCCGCTGGACTTTCGTGAATTTATTTTTTGCCATTGCCTACGATACCGTCATCGTTTATTTCTGCGGATGGGCGGGCTTGCTTTATCTAGTGTT
Source organism: uncultured Chitinophaga sp. (assembly GCA_964631835.1). Taxonomy (GTDB): domain Bacteria; phylum Bacteroidota; class Bacteroidia; order Chitinophagales; family LD1; genus Bog-950. Next base: position 21,090 of record CAZWAD010000033.1, on the reverse strand, counting down.
CTCATTTTTCTTTTCCATTGGTCTGCATCCATTAGGCGCCCGATGGATACAAGAGCATTATACTTATGACATTGCTCAGGAAACTGCCAGCTACTACGGACCCGTAAATATCGTAGCCCTCAATGTAGGGTATCATAACGAGCATCACGATTTCCCTTCTATCCCGTGGAACAACCTTCCTAAACTCCGGGCAATGGCTCCCGAATTCTATGACAATCTAAAATATCACACCTCGTGGAGTAAATTGTTGCTTAATTTTTTATTCGATAAACGGTACAGTCTCTTTTCAAGGGTTGAAAGAACAAAAGAGGATAAGGTGAGCTATGTCAGGAGCGTAAAAACAGCATAAAAGACTTTGGATTAATCCACAAATAATGTCTATTACGAACACTTTACCGAAAGTTTTTCTGAATAACTTAATCTTTGATTCGGAATGGAAATATATTCTTTTATAAAAACAACTCTATGGCGCTTTTCGACAAATGTTACGAATTTGATACAGCCGACATTGCCAAAGCAAAAGGTATATATCCTTATTTCCGCACTATCCAGGAAAGCGAAGGTCCGGTAGTAAGGATGGAAGGCAGAAGGGTGGTAATGGCAGGAAGTAATAACTACCTCGGGCTAACGGCTCACCCACGGGTAAAAGAGGCGGCTATCCGCGCAATTGAAAAATACGGAACCAGTTGCTCAGGCTCCCGTTTCCTCACGGGTACCATTGACCTCCACATTGAACTGGAAGATAAGATTGCCAAATTCATGGGTAAGGAAGCCGCCCTGCTTTTCAGCACCGGTTATCAGGCGGGGCAGGGTGTCCTATCAGCGCTCGTCAGCAAAGGCGATTATATTCTGAGCGATAAGGATAATCACGCCAGTATCGTAGCGGGAAATCTGCTAAGTGCTTCTATAGGTGCTGGTGTTGTCCGCTATAAGCATAACGACATGGTGGATTTGGAAAAGCGACTGAAACAAATTCCCGTAGAAGCGAACAAGTTGATAGTAACAGACGGGGTTTTCAGTGCCCACGGTACCATTGCCAATTTGGATGGATTAAGAACGATTGCAAAAAAATATAACGCGAATGTATTGGTAGATGATGCCCACGGTTTCGGAGTGTTGGGTGAAGGAGGAAAAGGAACCTCTCACTATTTCAATGTGCAGGATGATATTGACCTCATTGTTTGCACCTTCAGTAAAACACTCGCCTCTATAGGAGGGTTTGTAGTTGGCTCGGAACGGATTATCAATTACCTCAAGCATAAATCGCCCGCTCTTATATTTTCTGCTTCGCCTACTCCGGCATCGGTAGCGGCTACCAGTGCTGCACTGGACATATTAATAGAACAACCTGAACTGGCGGAAAGGGTACGAAGAAATGCTGATAAGGTTCGTCAGGGATTGAAGGAATCGGGGTTTATGGTCGTTGACGGACAAGCTGCTATAGTTCCTGTGATTATCGGGGATGATGAAAAAACTTTCAGCATCTGGAAAATGCTGTATGAAGAAGGGGTATTCGTAAATGCCTTCGTCTCACCCGCCACACCTCCGGGAATGCAGATGCTTCGAACCAGTTATATGGCAACCCACGAAGATGCGCATCTGGATTTTATTCTTGACAAGTTTCGTAAAATTGGAAGGAAAATGGGACTGCTCAACGGGCATGTTCCTGACTTATCATTTAAAGAAATCTAAACAGACTAAATAAATTGTATTAGGTCTTCTTTAGGGGCGGTGCAGAGATGAAAAAACAAAAGGATTTATGATCTTTCCCAACCCAATGCTTTAGGCACATGGATTAACAACCCAAATGAAAAGCAATTGCAGAGTAAAATGAGCGTATCTTTATCACGTGACAAACTTTTAACTATGGAAAATTTTAAAGAAACATTCGACAAAGTGCTGATAGAAACACTAAGTGTTACTAAAGAAGAAATTGCACCGGATGCAAAATTCAAAGAGGACCTCGGTGCCGATTCGCTCGACATGGTAGAGTTGGTAATGCAATTTGAAAGTGAGTTCAAAATATCCATACCCGATGAAGTTGCCGATCAGATTAAAACTGTAGCGGAGGCGGAAAATTACATTTTAGGCCTTTCGGATAAAAAAACAAAAATCGAGCAAGCTCCACCTACTCGTCAATAAAAATTCTATGCCATCTGTTTTGTATCGGGAAGCGTTAACTTGTGGTAAGTCTGCCAAAATTGGGTTTGCCTTATAAGTAATGCTTCCTTTTAAGGTGAAGAGGGATGTGCTGCGCTCTTTGCGCAGTTTGCAACTTTGCAACCTCTTTCACTCGTTTAATTTTCCCTACATTCGCCCCATGTTTCTTAAAAGGAAAATCCTTCTCTTTCTGCTTGCAATATCCGTTGCATTGCCCAAAGATTTTCTGGAACATGTCATTGAATTCCCTGCTTTAGTAGCTCATTTTATTCATCACAATCACCATGCTCATATCTCTTTCACCACCTTTTTGACGATGCACGAAAAGGGAACTGAGCATCATAACGATAATGAACCCGGTCACATTCCTTTCAATCATCAACATAGTGCAGATTGTTTTCAGCCAAATAATTTCGTTGGTCAGGTTCAGTTTTCAGACTTTACATTTCTGGGGTTCAACAACTTTAAAAATGCACATCGCTGCTATAGCGAAACTTTTACTTCTTCCTATTGTGCCAATTTTTGGCAGCCTCCTCGATTAGGTTAAATTTTCTCTTTTCCTGCTTTCATAAATCTGCGAATTTATTCTCGCGGCATTTATCCGTTTATTGATTGTTTCTTTTCAAAAAATGTAAAATGATAAATAACATCATTCAGTTTTCCGTTCGCAACAAATTGTTGACGGGTTTATTCTTAATTATCTTCACGGCTTACGGAATTTATTCCGTTACCCAACTTTCTATTGATGCCTTGCCCGATGTAACCAACAATCAGGTTTTGGTCAACACAACTGCGCCCAACCTTGCCACACAGGAAGTAGAGCAGTTCATCACCTATCCGCTCGAACTGCAATTCAAAAATCTGCCCGACTTAGTGGAGTTGCGCTCTATTTCGCGTAGCGGCTTGTCAGTAATTACCGTGGTATTCAAAGACAACGTTCCCGTAAATATTGCGCGGCAGTTGGTAGCGGAGCGAATCAAAAATGCCGAAGAACAAATTCCCGCTGGCTACGGCAGACCGGAGTTAGCACCACCCACAACAGGGCTTGGTGAAATTTATCAATACACTCTGGCACTCAAACCCGGTTTCGAGCAGAAATATTCTGCAATGGATTTGCGGAGCATTCAGGATTGGATTGTGCGAAGACAATTACTCGGTGTGCCCGGTGTAGTGGATGTAAGCAGTTTTGGTGGTTTCTTAAAACAATACGAAGTTGCTGTCAATCCCGAAAAACTATTGAGCATGAACATCAACCTGCTCGAAGTTTACGATGCACTAAGCAAGAACAACGAAAACACCGGAGGTAGTTACATTGATAAGGGACCGAACATTTATTTCATCCGTGGCGAAGGCTTGATTACTTCCTTAAAGGACATCGAAAACATTGTGGTGAAAACACAAAACGGAATGCCTGTTTACATCAAAGATTTAGGCACCGTTCAATTTGGTTATGCTCCTCGCTATGGTGCAATGACACGCAATGGCAAAGGCGAAACGGTAGGTGCTGTAGTGCTGATGATGAAAGGCGAAAACTCAGTAAGAGTGATTAAAGGTGTGCAAGCGCGCATTAAACAAATAGAGAAATCTTTACCCGAAGGCGTTTCTGTTGACGTATTTGTTGACCGCACAAAATTGATTGACCGAACCATTACAACCGTTGGTGAAAATCTTTTGCTCGGTGCGCTGATAGTAATTTTTGTATTGGTGATGATGCTCGGAAACTGGCGTGCCGGTTTAATTGTCGCTTCGGTAATTCCGCTATCGCTTTTGTTTACCATTATCCTGATGAACCTGTTTGGTGTCAGTGCCAACCTTATGAGCATGGGTGCGCTCGACTTCGGTTTAATTGTAGATGGTGCGGTCATCATTGTAGAGAGTATGATGTTTCTTCTTCTTGAAAAATTCAGAAACGCATCACTCAATCAAAAGCAGATGGATGATGAAGTTATCAGCAGTTCATCAAAAATTATGAGCAGTGCTGTGTTCGGTCAATTCATTATTCTCATTGTTTACGTTCCCATTTTCGCGCTGGTAGGTGTCGAAGGGAAAATGTTTCAGCCAATGGCGCAGACAGTTTCATTTTCAATTATCGGTGCGCTATTACTCTCGCTCACTTATGTTCCGCTGATGAGTTCTTTGTTTCTATCCAAAACAATTAGTGACGAAATGACATGGAGCGAACGTTTTATTCACTGGTTACAGGTTCGCTACACCCCCTTTCTTGAAAAAATCTTGCATTGGAGAGCAACAGTCATTATTACTTCAATTATTCTTCTCGTTGCTGCCATCTTTTTATTCAACCGTTTAGGCGGTGAATTTATTCCTGAATTAGATGAAGGTGATTTTGCTACCAACTACACCATCCGGCAGGGAAGTAATTTAGGCCAAACCATTGATGTAGGCTTGCAGCTCGAAAACATCTTGCTCAAAAACTTTCCCGAAGTAAAAGAAGTAGTGGCTAAAATCGGCTCATCCGAAATACCAACCGACCCAATGCCTATTGAAAGTGCCGATTTAATTATCGTAATGAAAGACAAGAAAGATTGGACAAGCGCACACGACAGGGAAACAATGGCAGAGTTGATGAATGAAAAACTAAGTGCAGTGCCGGGTGTCAATTTATCTTTCGAGCAGCCGATACAAATGCGTTTCAATGAATTGATTGCAGGAGTGAAAAGCGACATCGCTATAAAAATTTACGGTGATAACCTCGATATGCTTTTTCAAAAGGGAAACGAAGTTTCAAAACTCATAAACAATATCGAAGGAGCAGTTGACATCAAAGTTGAACAGATAGTAGGTATGCCTCAGTTAGTAGTTAAATACAACCGCGATAGAATTGCCCAATACGGTTTGAACATTACAGACGTAAACAAAATTCTGAATACCGCATTAGCAGGGGGTAAAGCAGGTGTTGTTTATGAAGGTGAACGCAAATTTGATTTAGTCGTTCGCCTTGCTCACTACCGCGATGCGGATATTGAGAAAGTGAAAAATATTTTTGTTCCCTTGCCAAACGGCTCACAAATTCCCATCAGCCAGTTAGCCGAAGTTTCTTTCAAATCAGCACCCGCACAAATCAGCCGCGACAATGGCGAACGCAGAATTGTAATTGAAGTAAACGCCCGCAACCGCGACATTCAAAGTGTTGCCACCGATATTGAAAATACACTCAGCAAAGATTTAAAACTCCCTTCCGGTTATTTCATTGAATACGGAGGTACTTTCGAAAACCTCAAACAAGCCAAAGCGCGATTGCTGATTGCTGTTCCGGTAGCACTCTTACTCATTTTCGTTTTACTCTTTCTCACTTTCCGAAACTTTAAAGAAGCACTCATCATTTTTTCTGCTATTCCTTTAGCCGCTATTGGCGGAGTAGCTGCTCTTTGGTTACGCGATATGAATTTCAGCATCAGTGCAGGAATTGGTTTCATTGCCTTGTTTGGAGTGGCAGTCTTGAATGGCATCGTTCTTATTTCTTACCTGAACAGGTTGGAGGAAGAAGGAGAGGAAGACGTAACCCAAAGAATTTTGAAAGGCACAGCCGCACGTTTGCGCCCCGTGTTAGCCACCGCTGCTGTTGCATCGCTTGGCTTCTTACCAATGGCAATTTCAACTTCGGCAGGCAGCGAAGTGCAAAAACCTTTGGCAACAGTAGTAATTGGTGGATTGATTTCATCCACACTGCTCACGCTTTTCGTGCTTCCGGTTCTCTACTCGTTGTTCACCAAAAAAATAAAAATGAAAGGTGCATCTGCCGCAATGATTTTGTTGCTTATCATTTCCTCAATTTCTGTTTCAGCACAGTCTGAAGTTCTCACAAGAGATAAAGCAGTTGAGTTGGCATTGAAAAATTATCCTTCGCTCAAATCAGCTTCGCTCAATGTTGAACAGCAAAAAACCTTGAAGAAAAACTCATTTACGCTCGACCCGCTTAGTATCAATTATCAGGGAGGACAAATCAACAGCAGTGTTATTGACTATAACATCAGCGCACAAACCGGTATTCCGTTTCCAAATGTAATTGCACAGCAAGGCAAATTGGCAAATCAGAAAATAGCATTAGCGGAACAAAGTATGAATCTGACTAAGAGCGATGTAATACGAAACGTGCGCTTCGCTTACGAACAACTTTTGTATGCCAACGCAAAACTCAAACTGCTTTCGCAGCTTGATTCTTTCTATACCGATTTCGCTTCTTATGCCAACAAGAAATTTAAAGTGGGTGAAAGCAATGCACTCGAAAACATTTCAGCACAGGCAGAATCAAAACAACTGCAATTAGAAAAAGCACAAGCCGAAGCCGATGTAAAATCTGCTATGGCTGCTTTGCAGTTGTGGACGGGAAGCACAAATGCAATTACAGTCGAAGAACAAAATCTAACTCCCTTGCCATTACCTCCCGTGCTTGACACTTCTTCTCTTCGCTCAAATCCGTATCTGCAATATCAAACTCAACAACTGAACGTAAGCAGGGCAGAATGGAAATTGGAGAAAGCAAAGTGGGCACCACCTCTGCAATTCGGTTATTTCAATCAGAGCTTAGATAAAGTGTATTCCTTTCACGGCTGGAGCGTAGGAACACAACTGCCGCTTTTTAAAACAGGTCAGAGTGCCAGGGTAAAAGCCGCATTGCTACAGAATAAAATTTCTGAAAGCAATGTGCAGCAAACACAAATGCAACTCACTTCTGCTTACACACAAGCCTTTCAGCAATTCAACAAACAGCAGTTGGCGATAAATTATTACAGCACCGAAGGTTTAGCATTGGCTAATTTACTTCGCAATTCCGCTTCGCGTAGTTACCAATCAGGCGACATCGGTTATCTAGAATATCTGCAAAACACCAAACGCGCTTTTGAAATTCAAACCGCATCGCTTGCTGCGCTACGCGATTTCAACCAAAGTATTATCGAACTCAATTTCTTACTCAACAAATAAATTCTGAAACATGAACTCAAAAAATAAAATTCAATTCATCATTCTGCTTTGCGCTGCTGCATTTTTCTTTTCCGCTTGTAACACTGCCGCAAAAGAAGAAGCCACCAAAGAACAACACCATGAAGGTGAAAGTGCCGGAGTGAAACTCACTACCGAGCAAATCAAAGCCATCGGTTTACAAACCGATTCCATCAGTTACCGAAATCTTAAATCCACCCTCAAAGTAAACGGCAGGCTCGAATTACCTCCGCAAAACTTCGCTCAGGTAAGCGTATTGATGGGAGGCATCATTAAAGACATACCGGTGCGCGAAGGGCAGTTAGTGAGCAAAGGACAAGTGCTTGCTTCTTTAGAGAATACCGATTTTCTGCAACTGCAACAGGAATTTTTAGAGAACAAAGCACACTTGTCCTATGCCGAAGCAGAATACAACCGTCAAAAAGAATTACAGAAAGACAACATCAATGCGACCAAAACATTTCAGCAAACCGAAGCCGATTACAACACTTCACTTGGTAAGCAAAAAGTACTGGGTGAAAAACTTCGTTTGTTCAATCTCAATCCCGAAACGCTTACAGCCGCCACTGTTAAATCATCGTTCAATATCATTGCACCTATCAGTGGCAATCTGAAAAGTATGGCTGTGAACATTGGCAAATTTGTAGAACCCAATAAACAGCTATTTGAAATAGTAGATAACCACGCGCTCCATATTGACCTCACCGTTTACGAGCAGGACGTTGCAAAAGTAAAAGTGGGACAACTCATTTCGTTCAGCATCATCAACGACCCGCACCACGCGCACACGGCTAAAATTTTCAGCATCAACAAAGCATTTGAAAACGGACAGCAAGCAGTAATTGCTCATGCCGAAATTCACGGCACAGACGATCAGCTTCTTTCAGGCATGTATGTAGATGCACGGATAGAAACTGATGAAAATAAAGTGATGTGCCTGCCTAATGATGCTATTGTAAGCAATGGCAACGAGCATTTTATTTATGTTGAACACGAACCAAACACCTACAAACAAGTGCAGGTAACAACCGGAACAACTGATATGGGCTTTACTGAAATTATACCGCTCGAAAAAATTGCTGATAACAGTAAGATAGTAGTGAAAGGTGCTTACTATTTGCTCAGTCAATTAACCAAAGGTGAAGGAGAACATCATGACTAAATAATATAATGGCAACTTTACCGTTCAACAAATTCATATCATAAAAAAAGGAAAATGAAAAAATCAATCTTAAGCATCCTACTATTCTCATCATTTGTTGCTCCTTCCTTTGCAGTAACAATTCCTGATGCAGTGCAAAAAGCATTTCAGGAAAAATTCCCAACCGCAACAAGCGTAAAATGGGGTAAGGAAAATGCAACAGAGTATGAAGCCAATTTCAAAATCAATGGAACGAATGCCTCCGCAAATTTTTCCGATAAAGGGATTTGGTTAGAAACCGAAACAGAAATTCCCCTTGCTCAACTTCCAGAAGCAGTTGCCAAAACGATAAAAAAGCAATATCCGCAATCTACCATTACAGGGGCAGATAAGATTGAGAACAGTAAAAACGAAACACACTTTGAAGCCGACCTAAAAACAGGTGGCAAGACAAAAGAAGTTTTGTTTAAAGCAGATGGAACATTCATAAAATAAATGTTACCTACACAAAAGCCTTCACCCATACAATGAAAAAAAATGTCATCATCATTTCCGTAGCCCTGCTTTTAATAGCATCAACACTCACTTATATTTATCACGATAAGTTATGTAAGGTGGCAGGTTGCGATTCAAATGGTAAAACACAAACCAAAACAATGAAAGACGATTGCTGTAAAAAACCAAGAGGAGAATTAAGTTGCAAACTGATGACAGCCGAATTACAAGAGCGAAAGGAAACCGTATTGGCAAGTCTCCGAAAACAGGTTATTGAGAAAAAAGAACTTGAAAACGGTTACGCTTTCAAATTCAACGGCAGCGATAAAATGATTGATGAGCTAACCGATTTTGAAAAAACCGAAAGACATTGTTGCGATTTTTTCACCTTCAATCTTTCCATTTCCGGTGATACTTCTTCCCTTTTGTTTGAAATTACCGGACCCAAAGAAGCCAAAGAATTTATCGCGACTGAACTTGAACTCTAAAATGCTGTTCACTAAATCAATATTCATATTCATTCTTGCCGGTCTTTGTGAAATTGGCGGTGGCTACCTCATTTGGCTTTGGCTCAAAGAAGGCAAACCATTTTGGTATGGAATTGCTGGTGGAATTATTCTTGCCCTTTATGGCATCATTGCAACTCTTCAAACCTCACCCTTTGGAAGAGTATATGCTGCTTATGGCGGTTTCTTTATTGTAATGTCCTTACTCTGGGCTTGGAAATTCGACAACTTCATTCCCGACAAATTCGACATCATCGGTGCGCTGATTGTATTAGCAGGTGTTGCTGTAATGTATTACGCGCCCAGAACGTAATAAACAAAAAAGCCCCCGATTACTCAGGGGCTTTTGCATTAATGCTTTTGTCAATCAACCTTTCTTCTTTTTAATCTCAACTTTCTCCATATCCATTCCGCATTTAGAACATTTACCTGCAACATCATGGCAGTAAGCGCATTTCAGTTCACCGTCTTTCGTAACGGCTTCCGTGCTATGAGGGCATTGACCTTTCACCGGAGGAATAGACCAGTCGCACATCGGGCAGCAATATTTAGTAACGGTTTCCATTTCCATTTTCTTCATTGCCATTCCGCATTTACTGCATTTGCCGGGCGCATCGCTCGTAACATCACTGTGCATAGGGCAGTAATACTTTCCCTCTTCCACAAGTGCCGTTTTATGATGTCCGCAGCTTCCGGGTTTAGTTGAACATTGGTCACATTTAGTGCAGCAATATTTTGTAGCTGCTTTTACTTTTGTCTTTGTCTGTGCGAAAGTGCCTGTAGTTATCAGGGCAGTTATCGCTATTAAAATTATGTTTTTCATTATTTCTGAATTTTAGATTTTAAAAAATTAAAAGAGCAAACCTCTGCATCCCTTGGAGACAAAGGCATTTTTCTAATTCAGTAAAATCTAAATCAGAATCGAACGGAAAAGAATAGTTCGGGAAACATGCAGTGCAGGAGGACTGCTATCCGTATAAAAAATGAAGTGCGAAAAATCAAATGTTCTTTCCTCAATTATTGAAGCAACTGAAAAAAGAGTTGTAAAAGTTTTTTGTTCCGGTATTGAAAAAGCGGGAACAGAAGAAAAATCAGTCTTTACCTTGAAGAACTTTGTTTCGTGCTTACAACACTTATCATTCAAATCGTTTTTACCGGAGCATGATTTTTTATGTGTTTCAAGCGCACCGTAAGAAGTCTTTTTCTTAATAGGGCAGTAGTGAATATTTACCGCAAAGCCCGAAGTGCTTATCAGGAAAACAAACGCGAGAAATATGGAGAATGTCTTTTTCACTATTGTCTTTGATTTACTAACGTGAAGATAACTGCTTTTAATGCTCCATTCCACAGAGTTTCACAAAAGTTTACATATTGAGTTATGCTGTTCCTACTCCATTCACTTCAAAATTTAAGCGACTCACTACAATTTCCCCTTTCCCTTTGCTCCATGCCTTACATTTGCCCCCCAAATTAAATCATGCTCAAATTTTTGGCTCAGCCCTTTCCTTTTTATCTGAACGACAATGAAAAAAACATCGTTCTGATTCTCGCCACAAGCATCTTCGTAACGCTTTTTCTCACACTCTATACTCCTTTCGAAAATCCCAACAACACTATCGCCAACAATATCGGTTGGGGCGTTTACTGCTTTGTTGCTCTTTATGTAAACCTTATTCTCCTCCCAAAATTTTTTCCCAACCTCTTCGAACTCACCCGTTGGACACTTCTAAAATACATCCTCTTTAATACTTGGCTCTTTTTATCCATCGGCATCCTCTTTACCGCAATCAACTCCCTGCTTTTTCATTGCGATATGAGCTATACAACTCTTTTCATAAAAACGCAGCGCGAAGTAGTTCTCACCGGATTGATTCCGCTAATTGTAGTTACCATTCTTGCCAAAAACAATTTGCTCAAACAAAATCTTGCCGATGCAGTGGAGACCAATAAAACACTTCACGAAATTGAAGACATACGCGAAAAGCCAAAACTGCAAGACAGTAGAATCACCCTTGCCACCGATACAAGCGAAACTTTCAGTTTCAAATTGACCGACCTTGTTTATGCCGCAGCCGTTGACAACTATACCGAAATTTATTGGCGTAACGAAGGCAAGGTTGCTGTCAAACTGCTTCGTGCAACTTTAAAAAATATTGAAGCCCAGTTGCACAATCAGTTTATGGTAAGGTGCCATCGCTCTTATTTAATCAACGTGCAAGAAATTGAAAACATTAGCGGTAACACCAACGGCTACAAACTAAAAATGAAAAACACCGAAACCGAAATTCCTGTTTCACGCACCAAGGGAAAAGAAATTATTGCCCATATCAATCAGATACGCGACCTCATGGACATCATGAAATAGACCGTTCGCTACTCTAACTCTTCCATTCACCCCATTTCCTCTCTTCTCACTACATCGTTCACCACATCGGGTGTGCGGCACTGCATTTTTGCACCCGATAATTCATTTCATAAAAACTAAAAGCAATTAAAATGAAAAACAGAATCATTTTCAAAACGCTTCTCGCATTCTCAGTAATACTTGTAGCAAGCTCATTCACTTTTCAGTCAGGTTTAACAACTCTAAAAGTAAAAGTTACAGGTATCAGAAGTGCCGATGGAGACATCCACGTTTTAATCTTCAACAAACCAATGGGCTTTCCTATGAATGAAGAAGTGGCATATCGTCATGTTAAATGCAAAGCTGCAAAAGGAGAGGTAACACTTGACATCCCAAACATTCTGTTCGGTAAATACGCAATTGTGTCGTTTCACGATTTTGACGGCAACAACCGATTTGACAAAAGTTGGTTCGGCTCACCAAAAGAGGATTATGGTTTCTCGAACATACCCGGTGAGTTTTGCGGCACACCATCTTTTCAGCAAACATCTTTTGTGGTGAATGAAACAAACAATTCTGTTTTGGTAAAACTCATGAACATAAAATAATGGAAACCGAACGCCTTTATTTTATAGACCGACTTCGCCTTTTTGCCGTAATCGTCCTCATTATTTTTCACAGCGCACTCATCTTTGCGGCAGAAAGTAATTTCCCGATAAAGAATAACGAATTGAGTGCGCTGATGGAAGAATTAGTATTTTTCGTTCACGGTTGGCGGCTCGCACTCTTGTTTTTTATTTCAGGTGTAGGAACAAGTATTGCGTTGCAATTCCGAAACAACTCCACTTATCTTAAAGAACGCTTCAGACGATTATTCATTCCGCTTGTGTTTGGAATTTTAGTAATCGTGCCGCCTCAAATTTATTTTGAACGGCTCTCACAAGGTTTCGTGTATGAATCTTTCGGCAGTTTTTATCTCCGATCATTTTCAACAGGTTTTTATCCTTACGGAAACATCAGTTGGAACCACCTTTGGTTTGTTGCCTATCTGCTTATCTATTCTGTTTTGTCAGTTCCCGTTTTTTCTTTCATCAAAAAACAAAAAACAGAATGGTTTGAAAAAGTAATGAGCAAAGGGGGAATTTTTCTTTGGGCAATCCCTTTAGGGATTGTTGTAGTGTTGCTCAAACCTCATTCACTCGGAGTTCAAAATATTGTGGACGACCTCGCCATGTTTTTCTTCTACTGGTTAATATTCTTAGCGGGCTTTGCTGTGACTCAAAAAAAATATTGGCGATTTTTTGAAAACAAACATGTTCCATTATCGGTAAGCGTTGTCTTGCTCACTGCCTTGTCCTATTACATGAAATGGAAATTCCCACAAATGGAAAAGGGCGATTTCATTTTCGGAACCTTTAATTTTATAAAAGCCGTCAACTCATGGCTTTGGATATTAACGCTACTTTCATTCGGCAAAAAATTCCTAAACACCGACAGCAAATTTCTGCCCCTTTTAAATGAATCTGTTTATCCCGTTTACATACTTCATCAAACTGTAATTATTTGTCTGGGATATTTCGTAGTGCAGCAAACGTGGAGCGTTAGCGCAAAGTTTTTCATTATCACTTTTGTTACCATCCTGATTTGTTGGTTGCTGTTTCTTCTTTTACGGCTAAACAAATTCACCCGAATACTTTTTGGTATGCCGAGCGTGTCGCGGTTTAAAGGGCTGCAACGGAATTGTAAAATACAAGAGAGATAAAATTTTACAACTTCGGGAACTTTTCCAAACCGAGTTCGTCAGTTCAACTAAACCAAATATTATGTCCGTTAAGAACACACTGCTGACTTTTATTCTTTCCCTGACAATAATCATTTCAACATCTGCTCAAACTCCCTCAACTTGCACTGATAACAAACCAAATCTGACCATGCAAAAATCAAATCTTGCTATCGTCATCTATTCTAACGATACCGAAACAGTTTGGAACGCTTTCCGTCTTGCAAATTTTGCACTTACACAAAAGGATACGGTAAAAATATTTCTGCTGGGTAAAGGCGTAGACGCTGAAAATATTTCTTCCGAAAAATTTGATGTGAAAAAATCAATGGAAACATTTGTTACATCGGGCGGAGAAATTCTGGCTTGCGGCACTTGTCTTAAAATCCGCAACAAAGAAGGAACAGCACTTTGTCCTCTTTCTACTATGGCAGACCTTTACGCAATCATCAAACAGTCAGAAAAAATTGTAACGTTTTAATGTATGGATTCAAGGCAATTATTAACGGAACTAAATCAACGAATATGAAAACCAAATCAATTATTACCTTAGTAGTTTTCACAACAGCCACCCTTGTTATTCAGCTTTCATCTATCAATAAGCACACTTATCACGCGGAGTTTAGTGATGCCAGTCCTTCCGCCTCTTTTGGTATTAGTTCAGCATACGCTTATCCACCGGCAGTAGGGATTCTCACTAATTCGAAAAACTGCATCAGTTGCCACGCAAGCAACGGGCCTTGGAAAGATGGGAGTAAAGTAGTTATTGATATTCTCGATAAGGAAACAAAAAAATCATTCAAACAACCCGATGGCTCTTTTCTAATTGATGTAAAAAGGTGGGAACAGAAGACTGTGCTCACAGTTATAGGTAGTGAAAAGGGTAATTCAGCCTCGGTTCCATATCGTAATGCCTGGCTTTATATTGACCCGACTACTATCGGTACAAGTTCGCTTTCAAAGTTTGCTCCGGGTTGGGATGTAAACTTACCGATGTCGTGTCGGGTGGTGGGTGATAAACTTCCAGGTTATGAAAATGCCGACATCACCAGTTTACCTATGACCATTCAACCATTGAGCAACGCAAACAATGCTGAAATACAATTACAGGTAATGTTAACTAAAGGCGAAAGTGTAAAGGGCAACGCGCAGGAAGGTATGTTGGGAAATTATTTTGAGAAAAGGGTTACGCTGAGAATCAAATGACATCACTGAACCTTCCTAAAATTACTTGACACTTTTTGGGGTTATTACTAAAAGCGTTTTACAGGATTTGTAGATAATCCTGATTCAATGTTACAAATGTTTTTCTTATTCCTAAAACACCCGACAGGTTTAGGGTTAACTGTGTTCAGAAAAGCAAAACCTGAGTTCAGGAACAGGGTGACCGTGTTCGGGAAACCGGTAACCGTATTCAGAAAGGTACTTTTGCTTAAGGAACTCATTTTTACCACTGCGGGGCAAAAATGTACAGGTAATCTTTCAGAAATATTAAGTGATGGTTATTTTATTGGGGAGGGGTGTTGGAGGAAGGTTTTTGGGATGCAGAAGTTTTTGTTTTTTTGAGGAGAGAAAATTATTTACCAATACAATGATGCGATTGATAATTAGCTAATCATCAAATAGAGATGACAAATGTAATTCCCGACTTTAACAAAGACTTCGTATGCATAGTGGATAGAGATAAGCCCGATCTTGCAGCTGTTGTTTCATCATACTTGAGTCGAAGCGGAACTTATTTATGTGTTTTTGAATTTCCTATTGCAACAACAGGAAAAAGTGAGGTTGATGATGAGCATATAGATGAGCATGTAATTAGTAGGAGGAGGTCCGAAGTGTTAGATATCACAATTTCCAACGCACTTAAAAAACTTGGGACGTGTGAGCATTTGATTTTGGCAGGTCTTTCCGAAGATCAAAAGAGCTATTTGACCTTTTTGAGCGATTACAGTGTGATTGAAATTGCTTCAATTGAAGAAGTCGAAAATACTATAGGCGGTTATGCGTTAAACAAAAAAGAAGCTATTTCTTGTAGAAAGGAGGAAATTTTAGAAGGGTTGCTTGAAGCCAATTTTACCAACTCTAAGTTAAAAATTGATGAAAATGCTGCTCCGATAAAAGTATTAAGTCGAGAAACCGAAGGAATAGTTTTTGTTGAGCGAAATGAAGCTACTTCGTCTGTAATTGGAGTAAATTATGCCTGTGCCATCTCTGCTTGCTTAAAGACACTCAATGTATCTGACAAGGACGAGGAACGATATTTCAAGGAACTAATTATTCAATGGAAACAAGGTTCAAGTGCCCATCTGGCAGAACTCAAAGAGAAAATTTACCATAAAGTAGCGGGCACTTATTTCCAGATGTACGAGTTTGCTACATTTTTTACGAGAGGCATTCCATACTCATTGGGGGTGAACAACATTATTCCCATTACATATGTTCATTTAAACCTTGGAGCAGATTTTTTCATTTTTAATAATCTCTATGCGGAACATCGAAAGCGAAGCGATGCAGCTATCGTCTTTTCGCCTTTGTTTTTTAAGAATGAAGAAACAAATGCCGTTTCAAAATATCTGAAAGCAAAAAACTTTTATGTAAAGGAGCTAGTAGGAAACGATGCTACGACTTATAATTTATGGAGAAACGTTGAACAGTTTCCATATGACCTACTACATATTTGTAGTCATGGCGGGGAAGTTAAAGGCGCTTCTTTAAATGAAAAATTTATGGATAGAGACGGGCAACTACATACGGTAGAGTATGATGAAGTTGTGTCATTTGCTCCAAACCCCTATGAAGAACTTATTCCTGTTCACGCAAAAAGAATTTGGAGAAAATTTGATGGTCTTGTTTGGCGTAGTGCTGAACTGGAAGCTAAAGGGTATGCTCATTATGTGTTTGCTGATATGATAAAAGCATTGAATGGTAAACCTGGAAAGGGTCAAAATAGAGTGCCTAAAGCTATAGTTCCTGATTCTTGCGCAATAAAATGTTCTGATTTTATCTATCAAGCTATGTTTGAGATGACGGCAGGGGGACATACACACCCTATTATTTTTAATAATACTTGTTGGTCCTGGAGTGGCATTTCTAATTCGTTTTTGTATGGAGGGGCTAGAGGCTATATCGGTACACTTTGGGCAGTCAATAACAATTTAGCTGTCGATGCAGCAAAAACATTTTATGAAAAATTGTTTAGTGGAACTGTTTTACAAGCATTTCAGGAAATGCTAAACGGAACTAGAGGCACACTAAATGAAAACATTTATATGTTCTGGGGATTGCATTTCTCGACCTTAGCACCACGCGGTTCATCAGATAAAAGCAAACAAAATGTACTTAAGCGCCTACTTCGATCTTTCTATTATTGGCATGATAGATCAGATGCTATAAAAAATGAGAATACTAAAAAAGAGATAAAGAGACTTGCGGATTGGCATATTGAGGAAATTAGGAAGTATTTCTTTTGGGATTACATGAAAATGCGAAATGGCTTTAGCAAATCACTACTCTTTATTTATAGTTTATTAAAACTATAAATAATTGCGAACGCTTCTTTTGTGTTCTATCAAAACAAAAAATCCCGCTCTCGCGGAGCTTTTCATAGAAAGAAAGCGGCTTTTCACTTTAGTGCGCTACATTAATTTTAATGTATTCAACCTGTGCAGATAATAACGGTTTCATTTTAAACCATTCTCAGTATATGCTCAGCGTATAACCGTCACTCTTAAAAAAGTTGCCGGTATTGAAGTTGTATTAGCAGTTGCGCTCTTGTTTTGGCTGTTAAACAAAACTTCTAATTCACGCTGCAACTCCAAAGCCTTACCATTCTTTTCAGCGGCTTCAAAAGCATTCATGGTGGGACCGTAATAGTTCTTGAAGTTGCTGACAAGTTCCGTTGGTGAATAAGGGGCGTTAAATGTAAAAGTGTCTCTAATGAATGATATGTTTTCTTTAGCTGCACCAGCCTTTTCAAAACGTTCGATAACATGGCTTTCTACACCCCACAACATCGGGCTGATGAAACCCTCTGGCGGTGGTGGTGTATAAGCAGAACTAATCTTTAGTATTTGGGCTACAAGAGTAGGGTCTCCCGGTATCCAGTTGCCCATCACTATTCTTCCACCCGGTCGGGTAACACGAACCATTTCCTTGGCTACATCAAATGGCTTCGGAGCGAACATAGCTCCAAAGATACTTACCACGAGATCAAAAGTCTGATCCTTTAGTTCATTCAAATCTGTTGCGTCTCCTTCCTGGAAGATACAGTTCGTTAGTCCTTCGGTCTTTGCGCGGATGTTTCCCGCTGCAACCAGATTGCTCGCTATATCAACTCCTAAAACATTGGCTCCGAGTCTTGCTTGAGGTATTGCCGTAGTGCCATCACCACAACCCAGTTCAAGAACATTTAAACCTTTCGTGATTCCCAGTTTGGCAACCAGAGCAGTACCGCTTTCGCGCATTGTTTCTGCTATTCGAGTGAAATCGCCTTTTTCCCATAATGCTTTGTTTGGATTCATGCTGTTTTATTTTTAGAAGGCATAAGTAAAAATTATAAATGACTTTTCGCCAGGGAACTTTTCCAAGCCTCGTTCGTCAGTTCAGTAAACCACAAAAAATAGCCATGCTCATACAACAATTTGAAGACAAATTTCTTTCGCACTTTGCTTACGCCATCGTGCATAATGGCGAAATGGTTTTGATTGACCCTTCGCGCAATCCGCAACCGTATTATGATTTTGCAAAACAGAACAACGCCAAAATCATTGCGGTTATTGAAACCCAAACTATATCCACACCGTTGCTTGGCACTACCATTCCCATAAGGCAAATTGCAAAACTCACGAACGATTGGAGTGAAGGTCAGATTATACGCAGGAATGGAATAAAAACCGTTACTGTAAAGGCGGACGTAAGCAGAAATGCATTGCCTTATAAGGTATTGAACGCGATTAGACCTCAAATTGAAAGCATAGACAATAAAAACAATGTCACCATTACCTACGGAGGCGAATTGGAAAATGAATATGAAAACTATGTTCCGCTTTCAAAATCATTAGCTACGAGTTTTGTGCTTATCTTTTTGATTATACTGTTTCAATTCAAAAGTTTTCGGTTGGTGTTTCTTATCATGCTCACTATACCCCTTAGTATTTTTGGGGCAGCAATAGGCTTGGTTATTATGAGGTATCCTTTTGGGCTTACCGTATTCTTGGGCCTAATGACCTTGATGGGTATTGTGGTGCGCAATGGAATTATTCTTATTGAATATGCAGAAGAATTGCGAAGGTCGCATCAAATGAATGCGAGGGAAGCATCTATTGCGTCCGCCAAAAGAAGGATGCGTCCTATATTTCTTACCTCTGCTGCCGGAGCGGTAGGTGTGGTGCCAATGATGGTTAGCGGCTCTTCTTTATGGGGGCCATTGGCAACTGTCATATTTTTCGGCCTATTGTTTTCCATGCTGCTTTCACTATATGTGCTACCTGTAATGTATCATCTCTTATCAAAAAAAACTGGTCGCCCAGTAATTAAAAAATGAAAAAGACAATTCTCATGGCCGTGGTTACAACTATGGCAACAACTTCATTTAGCCAAACTATAATGAGTTTAAAACAAGCTAAAGAAATAGCCATTAAAAACAATACAACTATCAAAAACAGTTGGCTCGAAATTGAAGCTGCCAGACAGGCAAAAAAAAATGCCTTTACGAATTACTTCCCCCAAATAAAGGCTTCCGCTTTCGCTATGAAAGCTAAAGACCCTTTGATAAAATTTAATATGCCCGGAGGGAACTTGCCTGTTTATGATGGCAATCCTGTTAATCTGCCAACAGCTACTCAATTTGCTTATCTGCCTGCTGCAAATATTGAAATGTTAGACAAATCAGTATTAGGGTTGGTTAATATAACCCAACCACTGTTTTCGGGCGGAAAAATTATTAACGGAAATAAGTTGGCTAAACTTGGTGTTTTAGTGAAAGGAGGACAACAGATTCTAAGTCAAAACGAAGTCGTTTTAAAAACCGAACAGCAGTACTGGCAAGTTTTTACATTACAGGAAAAGCAAAAGACTATTGAAAAATATGAAACACTTTTAGAAGGTATAAGTAAGGAGGTGAACGATGCCTATAAGGCGGGACTAATAATTAAAAATGACATACTGAAGGTTCAGATAAAGCTAAGCGAAATTCAAGCTAACAAAATCAAACTGCAAAGCGGTAAAAAATTGGCGTTGATGCAGTTTTGCCAAACTATTGGTATCGCTTTCGATTCCACCCTTGTATTGCGTGAAAACCTACAGAATATACAACCGCCCCAAACCTACTTCATCGAAAATGAAACTGCTCTGCCAAATCGTGCTGAATATCAGCTATTAGAGCAATCAGTAAAAGCACAAGATTTACAAACTAAAATGAAAGTAGGCGATTATTTGCCGCAGGTAGCGGTAGGTATTGCTGGGTTTTATAATAATAATATAATTAAAAATGTAGCTGGCACCACTAATGGGTTGGCGTACGCAACTATTTCTATACCCATATCCGACTGGTGGGGCGGTTCTTATGCTATTAAAGAACAGAAAATCAAAATGCAGATAGCAGAAAATACAGCCACTGAAACTAAAGCGTTGCTAAATCTTCAAATGGAAAAAGCATGGATGGACGTAAATGTAAATTACAGTCAAATTTTGATTATGGAGGAAACAATTAAGCAAGCAGAGGAAAATCTTAAAGTAAGTCAAGACGGATACAAAAACGGCGTTGTTACACTCTCAGATTTGCTGGAAGCACAGGCAATAAAAACGGAAATTGAAGATAAACTGATTGAATTTAAAACCTTATATCATCTGGCTATTACCACCTATTTGCAATACACTGCAAGAGGGGACAGCCAACTAAATTAACTGTCTAAAAATTGAACACCTATTAACAGATTCTTTTTCAAGCAACTTATTATATGGAAAATACATTATTTGTAAGGGAGTTATTGAAAGATAAATTTATAGGCGCAGTGGCGCCTACTTCAAGCTATTTGGCAAATCAAATTATTGAAAAGATAACTTCGAAAACGCTTCAACTATAGTGGAGTATGGTCCGGGTGATGGGGTTATAACGAAATTGTTACTTGATAAAATGAACCCCAAGGCAAGGCTATTTGTATTTGAAACAAATCAAAACTTTATAGAGAAGTTAATGAACATGAATGACGAAAGGTTAGTGGTCATTCGGAATGACGTGGAAAATGCAAAACAAATATTACGGCAAAGATATTCCATTGAACATGTAAACTGCATTGTTTCAACTATTCCCTTTTCACTAATTGAAAAAAATAAAAGAAGCAAAATAATTAGTGACTCTTTCCAATTGTTGCAACAGAACGGGCAGTTTATCACTTACCAATATTCGTGGCTAATTCTCAGCCTTATAAAACAGTATTTTAAAAATGTAAAGTGGGAGTTTATTATTTTAAATATCCCTCCTGCCTTTATAATAAATTGCTCAAAATAGAAAAAGAAGACAGTCTAAAATTTAAAGCCAAAAAGCAAATGACAAATAAAATTATGGCATTTATACTCGCCCTTTATGTTTCAGGAGTAAGCACAGCCTTTAGTCCTGTCAACTACAAAATTGCGCTACCCTCAACATCTACAGAATGGAAATTGGCAAAAGACAATAACAGCGTAAAAGTTTTTACGCGCCAATCGG
>CAZWAD010000032.1:0-39471 GCA_964631835.1 uncultured Chitinophaga sp. | reverse complement strand
TCATGCCGGAGGGCTGGCAGGTCGGGCAATAGGTAAATTGAAAAGAAAAGCCTGTTATGTTGAGTTGCAGCTCTGCGCAGCGAAACGTCTTGTACATATGAAATGCCGGAAATACAAGTTCCCTCACTTAGCAGAGCCTGCGTTCGGGATGACATACAGCCTCTGAATTTGTAGGATTCCAAGCTTGGTAAAAACAAAGCGCGAAAGAAAAACGACCCCAGGGGGGTCGAACGTGTTTATTTATGGAATTTCTTTCTTTCTGCATCTTTATCCTTGAAATGACATGAAATAAAAAAACTCACACCCATGCTCAACCTTAGCCCGAAACATTTTTTCGTAACAGCACTCTTGTTCATGTCGGCAACACAATCAGCCTTTAGCCAAAGCATGCCTGCAAAAGAGATTGCTGTGTTGAATGACACTATGATGGCAGAACGCTATAAACTTAATATCTATCTGATGTATCCGGACAAGGCAAGGGATAATGATATTCAGGGAACTGTAATCTTAACTTTTGATGTGGATTCCGCGTGCGATGTTATCAATCGTCAAGTCGCAGGTGATACGGGATATGGTTTGAATAAGGCAGCCTTGTATGCCCTTGACAGAGTTGCAAGGGAGTTAAAAAAAGAATTTAAGTCGTGTAAATCCTTCAGCGGGAATCTCCCGGTAATATTTAAGTTGCAATAACTACGCCCCCGCCTCCATCAGCTTCTGGAACTCGTCAACGGTTACTTCTTTGTCTTCGAGTTTTACCTGGCTCTTGATGTAGTCGAGTGTTTTATCGCTGTAAAGTTCCTCTCGGGTTTGCGAAACCACTTTTTTATCGGCAAGCTGCTTTTGCACAAACTGCTCCACCCATTCGGAACCAATGTTCTTTAGCCCGTAGCCATACAACTGCTGAATAAGGTTGGCGCGCACGCGCTGGGCTACTTCTTCGTCAGTTACTTCAATGTTCTGCTCCTTCACCACCTTGCGCTGTATCAAACTCCACCGCAACCCTTTGGCGAACTTTGGATATTCAGTTTCCAACTCCTCATCGCTCAGTTTCTTTTCATCAGTCACTTTAATCCATCGCTTGAGGAAATCATCGGGCAAGGGGAAATCAACTTTCTCCATCAGTGCTTTGTAGATGTCGTTCACCAGCGCTTTGTCGCTGCTGCCTTCAAAGTAACTTTCCAGGTCTGCTTTAATATTGGCGCGCATCTCTTCTTCGGTCTTCGGTCCGTTTTCGCCATATACCTTTTGAAAAAACTCTTCATTGATTTCTGCCGGCACCGCACGGGTAATGTTGTTGAGTATTAACCGGAACCGGTTTCCTACTTCGGGCAGCTTAGTCATGTCGTTCATGTTCAGAACGTTCTTCGCAATGCTTTCGCGGTCGCGGTCGAACAGTTCAAACACATCGTATTCAAAGCTCTCCTGCTTTTTCAGCGGAAGAACTTTTGCCTGCGCTTCGGGTTTCAGCAAATCAAAGGTGAGCGTGGTCACGGTGTTCTGCCCGCCCGGTTTCAGCAAACCCTCCGCATCAATTTCTTCAACGGTGAAAGTAAGCACATCCTTCTCTCCAACTGTTTCAGGATATTCGTACGTATTAAAACGCATGCGAATCCGCTGCACTTCGTCATCCAGCATCTTGTCTTCCACCATTATTTTGTACTTGGTAAAGGCGGGAGAACTTTCAATAAACGACAGGCTTATTTCGGGCGCATGACCGATTTCAAATGCATAGTCGATATCGTTCAACCGGTTGATGTCAATATCCAGCTTTTGGTCGCTGACAGGAATAGGCGAAGCGATGATTTCAATTTTGTTGTCGGCAATGTATTTGTAAACCTCATCGTTCAGCTTTTTGTTGAGTTCTTCTGCAAGCACACTGTTGCCGTACATCTTTTTTACCATATCCACCGGCACCATGCCCGGGCGGAAGCCCTTAACCTGCACCTGTTTGGCCAGTGTCTTGATTTGCTTCTTCACTTCCGGCTCGTAGTCTTCTTTCTTCAACTCCACTTTTACCTTCGAGCGGAGGCTGTCAATCTTTTCTTGGGTTATAGTCATTGTTTTTGGTTTACGGTTCGCGGCTGGCGGTTCGCGGTAATACAGGATTTCTGTAAACTGCGAACTGTGAACTGCTAACTTGTATTTGTGCGGGCGGAGGGACTTGAACCCCCATGGATTGCTCCGCTAGATCCTAAGTCTAGTGCGTCTGCCAATTTCGCCACGCCCGCGGTTTTTCAAAAAGGACGGCAAAAGTAGAAAAACAGAGCAGAATAAAAAGAATGGTTTGTCATTCTGAGCGTAGGTTTTACGAAGCGAAGAATCTTGTATTTGAGAAGAAGGAAATACAAGATGCTTCCTTCGTCAGCATGACAGCGCTCTTTGAGTTACACAGCAACTTCCGCAGGAATATGCGGATGCGGATTATAGTCAACCAGCTTAAAGTCTTCGTACTTGAAACCAAAGATGTCTTTCACTTCGGGGTTGATAATCATTTTCGGAAGCGGGCGGCAGTCGCGCGTCAACTGAAGCCGCGCCTGTTCCATGTGGTTGCTATAAAGATGAACATCACCAAAGGTGTGAACAAAATCGCCAAGCCCTAAATCGCAAACCTGCGCCACCATCGTAGTCAGCAAAGCGTACGAAGCAATGTTGAAAGGAACGCCAAGGAACACATCGGCACTTCGCTGGTAAAGCTGGCAACTGAGTTTGCCTCTTTGTTCCCCCTTTAGGGGGTCAGGGGGTGCTACATAAAACTGAAACATAGTATGACAAGGCGGCAAAGCCATGTCCTCTATATAAGGAACATTCCACGCGCTTACAATCAGTCTGCGCGAGTCTGGATTCTTTTTGATTTGGGAAATGAGCTTAGTGATTTGGTCAACACTCTTACCGTCAGGCGCTTGCCAACTCCTCCATTGAACTCCGTAAACCGGTCCGAGGTTTCCCCACTTCTTAGCAAAGTCATCATCAGCAGCAATCTTCTGGGCAAATGCTTTTATATCTTCTCCTCCAAACTCTGCGCTCTTCTTGTATTTATCATAAGGCCAGTCGTCCCAAATGCGTACTCCGTTCTTGCAGAGATATTGGATATTGCTTTCACCTTTCAGGAACCATAACAGCTCGTGGATAATAGCTTTGGTAAAAAGTTTTTTGGTGGTCAGCAGCGGAAAGCCTTCTTCGAGATTGAAGCGCATCTGATAACCGAATACACTGTAAGTACCGGTACCGGTGCGGTCGTCTTTCCAAACTCCGGTATCTATAATATGCCGGAGTAA
Source organism: uncultured Chitinophaga sp. (assembly GCA_964631835.1). Classification (GTDB taxonomy): domain Bacteria; phylum Bacteroidota; class Bacteroidia; order Chitinophagales; family LD1; genus Bog-950. Next base: position 36,196 of record CAZWAD010000032.1, on the reverse strand, counting down.
ATCGTGATACTGCTTCATTATGCGCGAAAATAAAATATCGGGAGTAACGAGACTTCCGAAGTTTTGAAAACTTCGGAAGTCTTAAATAATTTCACATCATGGAAGAAAAAATCCTGTTTGAAGAAGAACAGCAGTTCAGGCAGTGGTGGTTGTGGGCTTTGATGGCTGTTGTGTTACTTTTTATCCTCTCTGCTGTGTTTAATCTGAGAGAAACAGAAAGACCTCCGGGAATAATAGGGCTTATAACTATACTTTTTGTGGTTTTATTGTTTTGGTTCGAGAAACTGAAAACACGGATAACGACAAAAGGAATTTATTACAGCTTCACACTTCTGCCTTTTACTTCGCGCTTCAAAGAATGGGGCGAAATTGAAAGGGCTTATGTCAGGAACTACAATGCTATGTGGGAATATGGCGGATGGGGATTACGCTGGTGGCTTTCAGGCTGGGCGTATAATGTATCCGGTAACATGGGGCTTCAGTTAGAACTCAAAGACGGGCGCAAACTTTTAATAGGCACCCAAAAGCCCGAAGAACTTCAGGCAGTAATTAATTCTCTTTTAAACAAATAGAACTAAAACATTCCGCCAAGGGCAGCGCCAATCTTCCAGTAAACGGAGCTTTCGTAAATACCGCGCTTGTCGTAAGTAGATTGAAACCCGACTCCGAAATCGAAGATGGCCACCAGCCTGTCTGTAGGTGTAAAGTTTATACCGAAATGAGGAGCCGCATGAAAGTAACCCATGTTTTGAGGGTTATAATAGTAATAGCCGTAATAGGGGTCGTAGGCGTATGAATAATTGTAGTTCCTGACGAAGCCCAGCGCCACCTCTGTTCCTCCGAATACGCGCACATACTTATGCTTGTTGAAAAATATTTTGGGGTGATAAGCGAGATAAAAACTTCCGGCAGTTTTCGTCTCACCTCTGCTGTCGGGGATATAAAGAACCCTGCCTGAAACCTGGTGAGCCATAAATCCCTTTTTATTTCTGCGCTCATACAAAACGCTTATGCTAGAAATTCCATAGTTCGCATTAAAAGAGTTCACACCGGGAATCATCCCGAAAACATCAACACCAATAATGTTGCGGTAAGGGCGGAGTTCGCGCCTCTCCTCTCTTTTCCTGATACGGTATTCATCGTATGAACTTGAAGATGATGGGGCTTTGCTGTTCATCACCTCCACCGTTCCATTCTGGAAAATAATAACCGCCAATTGTTTTCGCGAAATAGAATATACCGGTCCGTCAGGATTATCCGAACGTTTGTATTTAATGGCAGTGTCGGAAACTTCCAGCACCTTGCTTTCAATAATACTGTTGTCGAACTTTACGATTTTGTCTTGCGAGTAAGTAAAAAGAGAACAAAAGACCGGGAGAAGAAAGATGTAACGTTTCATGGTAAATGGTTTTAGATGTTGTGAAACGAAGGCAATAGAAACTTATTGCGTAAATGTAGAAATAAATAGACTTCTGAAAATTAGAAACTGCTTATGAAATGGTTTAATGAATATTAGCTCATCCTTTAATTGCAGAGTGCAAAACATGGATGGCTTTCTCTGTTTCATTGGTATTCATCCATCCAAAACCCATGCGTGTGCAATTCATTTTTCTTCCTGCAGACATGTCGTGAATCAGACCGGGAGAGAGAATGAGGTTTTTCCTCAGCAGCTTTTGCGACAACTCGGGAACGGAAACTTTCTTATCGTACTTTGCCCAGATGGAAATTCCCCCATCGGGAACTTTAAAATCTATAACATCACCTAATTTATCTTTCAGAAGAGCACACATGAAATCGCGCCTCAAATGGTATTCCTTCAGAACTTTTTTCATGTGCCGCTTTATTTCACCTAGCACAAAAAGTTCCGCAACCGCCTGCTCCATAAAAGGGTCGCCCTGTATGTCAATAATAGAGCGAAGCTTGGAAAATTCATCAATCAGATTTTTCGGAGCAATCAAGTAGCCGATTCTTAAAGCAGGGGCAATAGCTTTGCTCAATGTTCCTACATATATGACCAGACCATTCCGGTCGGCACTCGCCAGGGGAAGTATGGGGCTGCTTTCGTAGTGAAAGTCATAATCATAATCATCTTCAATAATGATAAACCGGTAGCGTTCGGCTAGTGTAAGCAGTTTCATTCTTCGCGCTGCGCTTAGCGTAACTGTGGTTGGATAATGATGATGGGATGTAACAAACAATGCACGAATCTTTTTCTTCTTGCAAACTTTCTCTATATCATCCGTAACAAGCCCTTCCTCATCTACTTTTATTCTTATGAGTTCAGCGCCCTGATTGATAAACACCCGGTCGGTATAGTAATAACTGGTTTCGCCCACAAGAACTTTATCACCTTTTGAAATAAGAATGCAGGCAGCCATATAAACTCCCATAGAACTTCCACGGGTAATAAAAACATTTTCAATGCCTGTACTAAGTCCTCTAGTGCTATTAAGGTATTCAGATAAAATTTTGCGAAGCTCATAGTTCCCTTCCGTAGGTACATAAGAAAGAAAGTGTAACTGTGATTTCCTGCTCATCACTGTTTTGTAAGCACGGGTAAGTTGCTCAATGGGTACAAGGCGCACATCAGGTCCGTCATGAAACCCGTTGATTTCGCGGAAAGTTTTTCCGGGAACTTTAATATATGGATTAGTAGAAAATGAGAACCCAGCTTTTTCCGGCATCTTGAACGATTCCTGTTTAACCGGAAGTTTCTGCGGGTTTACTTCCGGCAGGTGTTCACTTACAAAAGTTCCTTTTGAGGCTGCCATAGTAATCCAGCCCTGTGCATCCAAATCGTTGTACGCATTTACCACCGTTTGCCTGTGGACTTTAAGCATTTGCGATAACTCACGTGTACCCGGCATTCGTGTACCAGGCTTGGCGATGCCGCTTTTTATTTCACGTATGATGCTTTGCGCTATCTGCAGGTAAACAGGAATTTCAGAGCTTTTCTGAATTTGAATAATCGTTTTCCAGGGTAACATTGGCGGACTATCAAGTTTATAGAATCTGGACTATAATGATAGTCCAAAGGAGGCATATTTTTGAACCCGAAATTAATTACTAACATAAAACTAATTGGTATGAAAACGAAAGTAGCAGTAACTGGAATCACAGCAGGGTATCTTTTCCTGATGAGTTCACTCGGAATTATTGCAGCCGTTCCGGGAAACACGCAAAAGACTGCACGCGAAAATATCCGCAGGGAAATTATCCGCAACATCACCTGCCCGGAATTCGTCACCGAAACTTCGGAAGCGAATGATGTGAAGGCCCTGATCTCGGTGGATGAAACCGGGAGAATAACGATTCACGAAATGAATTCGGCAAATCCGAAATTACGGAATTATGTAGAAGAGACTTTGAACAAGATGAAAGTAAAAAACACAATCCCTACGGAGAAATTTGTTTTGGTGGTGAAGTTTGTGGTTGGATAAACAACCGCTGAGATACGGGAGCGGTCATCGGTTAAGAAGACAAAGCGGATTTATTCCGCAAGTCAGGAATTGATTATCGCAAATTACCCTTCCCAATTGGCTGTCTCCCGTTATTTCAGCTAAATGTTCTGCCGAATGTTACTTTTGAGTTTTGATGAAGCCGGCTGTCAGGTATTACCTTATCCTGTATAACGCAATTGCTTTTTGCTGCTGGCTTGCTTATTTGTTTTGTTTCCTGAGTTTTTCAAGTAAACTCTTTTTAGCTGGATGGATTCTGCTGAATATTGCTCAGGGCTTGGCAGTACTTGAAATTTTTCATGCTTTATTGAAGTGGGTGAAATCTCCTGCAGGTTCAACAATTGCACAGGTTTCATCAAGACTGCTGGTGCTTTTGCTAATAGATATTTTAATTTCAGGAGAAGTGCGCACAACAGTATTTACAGCGGGCATAATAAGCGTAAGTATCGCGTGGTCGGTAACAGAAATTGTCCGCTACTCTTTTTATTTTTCACAATTAATGAGTAACCCACCGCGCTTATTGTTGTGGTTTCGCTACACTTTTTTCATCGTTTTGTATCCGGTGGGAGTAATTGGGGAGTGGCTCATTATTGTAACCCCTTTTGCAGAAACAGGTTTTGAGTTTAACGCCTATTTTGCTTTCGTGCTTGTTCTGGCTGCAAGCTACATTTACTATTTCCCGGTTCTGTACAGATACATGTGGAAACAAAGACAGCTTAAGCTGTGATTCGTTCTTGTTTTTTTCATTCTTTTCTATTTTTATTGGGCATACCAAATGATAAAAACAAAATCATGAAAAAATATTTTCTTCTGCTCGCGGCCAGTACCTCGATAGACCTGATGACTGCACAGGATGTTTCAAAAGTGTTTTCAAGTAAAACGGTTGTCTGGTTCGGAATAGATTTTACCAAGGCAAAAATGATTGGTTTGGGCGATGAGTCGCCCCACACGATACGCGATGAATACTTCAAAGCGTGGAATGATATTACCATTGACATGGACCTGGCAAAAATGTTTGAAAAAAATGCTGCCTATAAAGACCCGAACGGAATAAGCAAGCTAAATCGAGCCCGCGAAACTGAGAATATGAAAGCTTCTGAAGAAACTGAGTTATCTCCTGAAAAAATTGCTGAAATGGTGAAAGTAGTACCGGTGGGGCAAAAGAAAGATGGCTTAGGTTTGGTTTTCATCGTGCAAAGTTTTAATAAAACTGCCGGGGCAGCTACGGTTTGGGTTACCTTCTTCGATATTGCAACACGCACAGTTCTCCTTTCAAAAAAGGTGGTTGGAAAACCGGGAGGCGGCAATGCCAAAAATGTCTGGACTGCCGCACTTAAAGATGTTTTTCAGCAGGTTGAAAAAAAGGAATTCAAAGCGTGGAGGAAGGAAGCTAATTATTAAGCTATCTGTTAACCGTTATAAAAAAAGTTTCTTCGATGCTTAAATAAATTCTACATTTAAGCATCAATTATTTTTACTTATCTAAACTCTATTTTATGAAAAATATTTCAACACCGTTCTTTTTAATGATACTTATTTCTGCTACTTTCCTAACAGCTTGCACCGAAAAAAATACTGCTTCAGAAACAGCCGATTCTGAAAAAAATAAATTAAAGAATGGCGGCTTCAGCAACCAAGTAGAATATGGCGAACATTTAGTAACCACCAACGGTTGTAACGATTGTCACACACCGAAGAAGTTGGGGTCTCCTACCATGGAACTGGATAGTTCCCTTATGCTTTCAGGATATTCTTCCCGTTTACCTATACCAGATGTTAACCGGAGTGAGATGGAAAGTAAAGGGGTTATTTGCACGAATGACCTGACTGCGTGGGTAGGCCCTTGGGGTGTTTCATATACTGCCAATCTTACACCAGACCCTACAGGCACAGGAAATTGGGATGAGGCAACTTTTATTCGGGCTATCAGGTTAGGCAAATACAAGGGGATTGAGAGTGGCAGAGATTTATTGCCGCCCATGCCCTGGCAATTTATACGGTACATGACTGATGATGAATTGAAAGCAATTTTTGCTTATCTACGAACTGTAAAACCTGTAAAGAACTTAGTCCCAGCACCACAGCCTCCGGCATTGGCAAGGAAATAAAATATGATCCGTTTTTTCTCCTACGTATTAAGCAGGTTGATTTAATTTAGTTACACTTAAGTATGTCACTGATTCTGTTGACCTGCTTATCTATATCTCCCGCTCCGATGGTCAGCAGTACTTCGAAACTTCTGCTTTTCACCCAATCCGAAAGTTCCTCTTTTCGAATCAAAGATTTTTCGGAGCAGGTAAGTTGATTGAAAATAAGTTCTGAAGTAACTCCCTCTATGGGTTGTTCACGAGCGGGGTAAATTTCAAGAAGTATAACTTCATCTGCTTTGCTGAGTTGTTCCGCAAATTCTTTAGCCAAATCTTTTGTTCGCGAAAAAAGATGTGGTTGAAAGATAGCAGTAATTTTTTTACCCGGATATAGTTCGCGAACGCTTTCCAGGAATACACGAATTTCTTCAGGGTGATGAGCATAGTCATCTATGAAAACAATTTTGTCATTTTCTAAAACCTTCTCAAATCTTCTTTTAATTCCTTTAAACGATGCCAAAGCCACTTTAATATTATCATCTGTAACCTTTAACTCCTTGGCAATAGCAATGGCTGCAATGGAATTTTCAATGTTGTGGAATCCGCCAATATTTAAGCGAAAACCATTCAACTCTTGCCCGTAGTAGTTAATGTTGAAAATGTAACTTCCACCGGCAATCTTGTACTTAGTGCAGTAAACATCTGCTTCTGTATCATTCAGTGAGTAGAATGCTTTATCGAGAACGGGAAGTTTATCGTTGATGGATTGCTGAGTTTTTATAGCTAGGAAACCTTCTTCCGCAATTTGATTTGCAAACTCGATAAAAGCAGTATCAATTTTTTCCTTACTCCCGTAAATATCAAGGTGGTCGGTATCTACCGCTGTAATCACAGCCATATCAGGAGCCAGGCGATGAAAAGAACGGTCAAATTCATCTGCCTCTATAACTACAACATCATTCTGCCCTTTCAGAAAGTTTGTGTTATAGTTTACGGCAATGCCTCCCAGAAAAGCTGAGCACCCGAAGCCGGATTGGGTGAGAATATGTGCGATCATGGAACTTACTGTTGTTTTTCCATGTGAGCCCGCAACAGCTATAGTAAACTTATCAGCCGAAATGACTCCCAGAACTTCACTTCTCTTGTGTACTTCGTAATTATTTTCTTTATAAAAATTAAGACCCTTATGGTCTTTGGGAATTGCCGGGGTATAAACGATTAAATCAACATCTTTCGGATAAAGATTCAAGTCATCTTCAAAGACAATATGAATTCCATCATGCTCGAGTTCATCAGTTAATGCGGTTTGAGTTTTGTCGTACCCGCTCACTTCCGCTCCTAGCGATTTAAAATAACGAGCAAGCGCACTCATGCCAATACCACCAATGCCCAGAAAATAAATTCTCCTGCAGTCTTTAAGATTCTTCATTCACCGCAAACTTTTAAAATTTCATCCACAATTCTGTCTGCAGCATCAGGAATAGCCATCTTTTTTATGTTTTCGCTTAGTTCTTTTTGTAATGGCTCATTTTTTAATAGGTCGAAAGCTGTGCCAATCAGATTTAGTTTTGCTTCTTCATCTTTTATCATGATAGCTGCTTTTCTGTTTACAAGCGTCATGGCGTTATGTGTCTGGTGGTCTTCTGCTACATTAGGTGACGGAACGAGAATTACAGGTTTGCCAACCAATTGTAATTCAGAAATTGAAAGCGCGCCTGCCCTCGAAACAATCACATTAGCGCAAGCATAAGCGTAATCCATCCTGTCAATAAACTGCATCGCTTTCAGATTTGAAATGCCAGAGGCAATTTGTTTGCATTCATCAAAATAGATTTTTCCTGTCTGCCAAAGAATTTGCACATCACTTTCTTTAATTCTTTCCATAGCGACTTCAACACCTTGGTTCAGAGTTTTAGCCCCCAGGCTTCCGCCAATTATTAGAATGATTTTCATTTTCGCATCTAATCCAAAATATCCCAAAGCCTCTTCTTTACTGCAATTCATCCTTACAATTTCATCGCGGACAGGATTTCCTGTGATCACTATTTTTTCCTCCGGAAATACTTTCTCCATTCCTTCGTAAGTTGTGCAAATTACTTTTGCTGTTTTCGCGAGTAGCTTGTTGGTAATACCGGCAAAAGAATTTTGTTCCTGAATCACAATAGGAATTCCCGTAAACGCTGCCGCCTGCAATATCGGGCCGCTGGCGTATCCCCCCACCCCAATAGCAACATCTGGCTTGAATTTCTTCACAATTCGGTAAGCCGAAAGCAGACTATCAATAATCTTGATCGGAAGAAGAATATTTCTCAATACCGATCCGCGCTGAAACCCGGCAATGTTCAATCCCTGTATTTCATAACCTGCCTGTGGAACTTTCTCCATTTCCATTCTTCCTTTGGCACCTACAAAAAGAATTTTTGCTTCCGGCTTCTGTTTTTTGATTGCATTGGCAATTGCAAGAGCTGGAAAAATGTGACCGCCTGTACCGCCACCGGAAATGATAATTTTTAGCTCTTTCATCCTACTACTAATGCCTTTTCCTCCTCCACGTTTCTTGAAACGGAAAGGATAATCCCGAAAGCAATAGAAGTGAATATAACAGAGCTGCCGCCCATGCTCACCAGCGGAAGTGTTACACCTGTTACGGGAACAAGGTTTACCGCAACAGCCATGTTGAGCATCGCCTGAATGACAAGTGCAATGCCCAATCCCACTGCAAGCAGAGCTCCAAACGCTTTAGGCGCTTTAATCACTATTCGAATACACCGGTATAAAAAAAAGAGATAAAGGGCCACAAGGAAAGCTCCGCCTGTTAAACCGTATTCTTCAATGATAATAGCGTAAATAAAATCGGAGTAAGGATGAGGCAGAAAATTTTTCTGGTCACTTCCGCCCGGATTTATTTTAAAGATGCTGCTTTTTGCAATAGCAATTTTTGCCTGTTGAACCTGGTATTCTTCATCTAAGCTTTCCTTATCAGTTTTTATTCCCTGAACAAAATTCTCAATCCGGCTTTTCCATGTTGGTGCTCTCTTAACATACTTCAATGTATTTTCAGGAACTGCAAACAGAAGCAATACAAACAGCGACATTACGATGGTGGAAACGCCTACTAGCATCAGGATATGTTTCATCGCTATTCGTCCGATAAACATGACAAAAACCGAGGTACAGAATAACAGCACAGCGGTAGAAAGATTTTCAGGAGCTATAAGAACACAAGTAAGAACAATAGGTAACAGTACCGGTAAAAACGCCTCTTTGAAATCTGTGATTTGTTCCTGCTTCAATGATAGTTGCCTAGCCAAAAACATAATTAAAGCCAGCTTTGCCAAATCAGAAGTTTGAAAGGTGAAGCCCACAACAGGTAACGTAATCCACCGGCTGGCATCATTTATCCGCGAACCGAAAAGCAAAGTATAAACCAGCAAAGGAATGCTGATGAGCCAGAATAGTTGTGCCAGTCGTGAGTAATATTTGTAGTCAATAATGTGAGTAGCAAACATCAGGAGCAACCCCGCGAGTGCTATTGCTATTTGCTTGAATAGATACTTTTCACTGCCTACCTGCATTTTGTACGCCAATGTTCCTGTGCTGCTGTAAACAGCAAGCATAGAAACGAGAAACAATAACATTACAACGAGCCAAATCATTTTGTCTCCCTGCAGGTACTTATAAATAGTCTCTGTTAGCTTCACAGATTAACTTTTCATTAGTTACAACTGAATTACAGATTCTTTAAACTTTTTGCCCCGGTCTTCGTAATTTTCGAACAGGTCGAATGAAGCACAGGCGGGAGAAAGCAACACTACGTCACCGGGATTACCTAATTGATAAGCGATACGAACTGCATCGTTCATGCTTGTAACGTTTACAAGAATGTCAACGAGTTTGCCGAAAGCAGTATGCAGTTTGCTGTTGTCGCTGCCGAGGCAAATCATGCCTCTTACTTTCTTTTTCACAAGAGGCTCCAGCACGCTATAGTCGTTACCTTTGTCAATGCCACCTGCTATCCAGATAACAGGTTTGGTCATTGACTCGAGGGCGTACCACGTGCTGTTCACGTTGGTGGCTTTTGAGTCGTTAATAAATTCAATGTTGCGGACTTTTGCTACGCTCTCCATCCGGTGTTCGAGCGATTTAAAGTCCGAAAGACTTTCGCGGATTTGCTCCTTGCGAAGTCCGTAAACGTTGGCTACTATCCCTGCAGCTAACGAGTTGTAGACGTTATGACGTCCACTGAGTCCGAGTTCCTGAATACTCATGGTGAATTGGGTTTTGTTATGATTAATAATGATGTTGTCGTTTTTTACGAATCCGCCTTCAGCAAATTCTTTGTCATAGCTGAAAGGAATTTTCTGCGCCTTGGTTGGATGGTTACTAATGTTTTGCATGGTTACTTCATCATCGGCACAGTAGATGAAATAATCTTTCGCGGTTTGATGCTTAGCAATACCGAATTTAGAAGCCACATAGTTTGTCAGTTCATAATTGTACCTGTCGAGGTGGTCGGGTGTTATATTGGTTAACACAGCCACATTCGGGCGGAAAGTTTTAATGTCATCTAACTGAAAACTCGAAATCTCTAAAACGTAGTAATCGTAACTTTTCGTAGCAACCTGAAGGGCAAAACTCTTGCCGATATTTCCTCCCAAGCCAACGTTCATTCCGCCACCCTTCATGATATGATAGGTGAGAGCTGTTGTTGTTGTCTTTCCGTTTGAACCGGTAATGCCTACAATCTGCGCGTCAGTAAACCACGATGCGAATTCTATTTCGCTGACGATATCTATTCCTGCTTTCTTAATTTTTTTTATGATATCTGCTTTATCCGGTATACCAGGGCTCTTCATAACTAAATCAGCTTTCAAAATTTTCTCCTCGGAATGTTTTCCTTCTTCATATTTTATTTTTCTTTCTTCCAATTGATTTTTATAAACTGCTTTCATCTTACTTCCGTCACTCACAAATACATCATACCCCTGCTTTAATCCAAGCACAGCTGCCCCGAAACCGCTTTCTCCCGCACCAAGAACCACAAGCCGTTTTTTCATTTACCTTACCTTCAGAGTTACAATCGTTAGTACCGCTAACAGAATTCCCACAATCCAGAAGCGCGAAACAATTTTGCTTTCATGCATCCCCATTTTTTGATAGTGATGATGCAGAGGCGACATGAGAAAAATTCTCCTGCCCTCACCCGATTTTCTTTTCGTGTATTTGAAGTATGCCACCTGAAGCATCACACTTAAATTCTCCACCAGAAAGATTCCGCACATTACCGGTATGAGTAATTCTTTGCGAACTACAATAGCTAGCGTTGCTATAATTCCCCCTAAAGCAAGTGAACCGGTATCGCCCATAAAAACCTGAGCGGGATAAGCATTGTACCATAGGAAGCCAACACATGCGCCTATCATGGCTGCGCAAAAAATTACCAGTTCACCTGTGTTGGGTATGTACATGATGTCAAGGTAATCAGCGAAAATGATGTTACCGGAAACGTATGCGAATACAAGAAGCGTGGCTCCTATTATTGCCGATGTCCCGGTGGCGAGACCGTCAACTCCATCGGTAAGATTTGCTCCGTTGCTTACAGCAGTGATAATAAAGATGACAACCGGGATAAAAATGAGCCAGGCATACTTACACCACTCTTTGTTGAATTGGCAAAGAATAACTGAATAATCAATTTCATGTGACTTTACAAAAGGAATAGTTGTAGTCGGTGCTTTTTCCGTTACCATGTAATGCACCCGGGAATTATCATCAGTAACTTTTGAAATCTTTTCGCTGTCGTATTTATAAACTTCACCGGCAGGAATTTCTTCTTTGGTAACTACACTGTTGCTGAAGTATAATGTGGTTCCTACAATAATTCCGAGACCAACTTGCCCGATTAGTTTTGAAACACTTGCAAGCCCGCGCTTATCTTTTTTGAATACTTTGATATAATCGTCAGCAAAGCCGATGATTCCGAGCCAAACGGTTGTAACAATCATCAGCATGACATAAATATTTTCAAGCCGTGCGAAAAGCAGAGTTGGAACCAAAATCGCCCCCAGTATAATAAGACCGCCCATAGTAGGAGTTCCCTTCTTTTGATTTTCACCCTCTAAACCGAGTTCGCGGATGGTTTCACCAATCTGCATTTTATGCAGCCATGCAATAATATTTTTCCCATACACCATGGAAATGAAAAGCGAAAGGAGAATAGATGCGGCTGCACGGAATGAAATGTACTGGAATAACCCAGCTCCCGGAATATCATATTGCTCATCTAAAAATCTAAACAGGTAATACAACATTGCTTTACTTTCCTAGTTCATTAAACATTTCTTTCAAAACTTTCTTATCATCAAAATCATATTTCACACCTTTAGCTTCCTGGTATTTTTCATGACCCTTACCTGCCAGCAGAATGATGTCGTTTTTGGCTGCCAGCATAACTGCCGTACGAATTGCTTCGCGTCTGTCTTCCACCGTCAAAACTTTTTTTTTATCACTTACTGGAATTCCTGAATTCATTTGCTTAAGTATTTCGCCCGGCTCCTCGCTTCTTGGATTATCCGAAGTCAGAACCACTTTATTTGAAAACTTGCAAGCAATTTCCGCCATCACCGGCCGCTTCTTCGCATCTCTGTCTCCACCACATCCAACTACCGTCAATACATTTTCATTTCCGCTGCGTACCGACTGAATAGTTTGCAAAACATTTTTTAAAGCATCAGGAGTGTGTGCATAGTCCACAATGCCTACAATTTTTTCTTGCGGAGAAACTACCTGGTCAAAGCGACCCTCCGGTGGGGTAAGAGAGGAAAGAACGGTTAGCACCTCCTGTTTTTCGCATCCGAGCAACCGTGCAACCGCATAGACCGCTGTCAGATTATAAGCGTTGAATTCGCCAATTAACCGTGTGTGCATTTCCACTCCATCTATTTCCAATTGTAAGCCGGTAACCGAGTTTTCAAGCACTTTTGTTTTGAACTCACTCGGATTTTTTAAAGAGTATTTATGTTTTACGGCTTTTGTATTTTGAACCATTACATTGCCGTTTCTGTCATCTGCATTTGTCAATGCAAATGCAGATGAAGGCAACTCATCGAAGAATTTCTTTTTTGCTTTCAGATAATTTTCAAAGGTTTTGTGATAGTCAAGATGGTCGTGGGTAAGGTTTGTGAATACACCTCCGGTAAACTTTAAACCCACAACCCGGTTTTGTTCAAGCGCATGAGAACTTACTTCCATAAAGCAATACTCACACCCCGAATCAACCATTTGCCGCATCAGCTTATTCAGACTTATTGTATCGGGAGTAGTATGAGTTGAGGGGATAATTTCTTCATTGATTTGATTCTGAACAGTGGAAAGCAATCCGGCATTTTTCTCCAAAGCCCGGAGCAGACGGAAAAGAAGCGTGACTGTTGAAGTTTTTCCATTTGTACCGGTAACCCCTACTACTTTCATTTTTTCTGAAGGGCTTCCATAAAAATTAGAAGCAATAATTCCGAGCGCCTGTGAGCTGCTTTCTACTTTTACGTAGGTTACCTTATCGTTTATTGACTCCGGAATTGTTTCACAAACAATCACCCGGACTCCTTTCTGAATGCATTGGGAAATAAAATGGTGTCCGTCAGAAACCGTTCCCCTTACAGCAATGAAGCAATCACCGGAGGAAACTTCCCTTGAATCAATCTGAAGTGAGTTAACATCCACATTGGTTGGCCCGGTTACTTGTTGTAACGAAACACCATATAATATATCTTTCAGAATTGCCACGGTTCGGATAATGTTTAAGTCAGTTCAATAGTTATGAGATTACCTTTCAGGAATTTTGTTCCTGCCGGAACGCTTTGTCTTTTCACCTTGCCTCTTCCCAATACGCTTACTTTCATTCCCAAACTTTCCAGCATATACATGGCGTCTTTTAAACTCAATCCGGTAACATCAGGGACTACATTATTCTGGACCTCGTGTTCCGAAAGAATAATCTGTCCATTACTTGTTTCTGACTTAGCCCATAGGCTTTCAACTTTATCTGTCTTTACTCCTAAGAAGTTGTAAATACTCTTTAAGTCTTGAGTGCTTCCTGTTTGAATCAACGGTGTGTTATTCTGAGCAAGAGTTTTGTTAATCGCCTGATGCATGTCAAGCGAAAGCGAGTAAACCTTATCAGCTACTTCCTTGAAAATAGTGCCGGCAACCACGTTACCGTAATAGCCGTTTTGCGAAGGAGAATTGATTACAACAATCATGGAGTATTCAGGTTGTTCTGCCGGGAAATAGCCACAGAAACTTGCCTGATAAATTTTCTTTCCCCCGTTTTTATACCCCCCTTTGCCTTGCGCAATAACTGCCGTACCTGTTTTACCGGCTACATGCAAATAATCTGTTTTCAAATTGGTAGCAGTTCCGTTTTCTACCACACCTTTCAGGATTTCCTGTAACTGTTTAACGGTTTTTTCGCTGCAGATTTCTTCGTTCAGTACAATTGTATTTGCTGAATCAATAATGGAATTGTACTCTTTTATTTTATCAACGATATAAGGCTTTACCATCTTTCCGTTATTGGCGATGGCGTTATAAAACATTAAAGTATGCAGCGGAGTAATCTGTATTTCATATCCGTGTGCGATGTATGCTGCAGAAACACCGCTCCATTTTTCCGGTTTGGCAAAAACCGGCTTGCCTGTACCCGGTAATTCTATTTCAACCGGTTTGGTTAATCCAAATGATTCAAAGTGTTTGAAAAATTTTCCCTTTGAAGGGGAGTAATGCTTGTCAGCCAGCGATGCCATTGCCACGTTGGATGAAACTTCCAATGCGCGTTTCACAGTTAAGTAAACTGAATCCGGTCTATCATGGTCAGCAATAACGCGGTTGTAAACCTTGTAATGACCATCACCGACAAAAACCTTCGATTCATTCGTAACGATTCCGTCTTCAAGCAAACAAGCTGCAGTTACTATTTTGAAAGTGGAACCCGGTTCTGTTGCTTCGCCAACAGCGTAGTTGAAATTTTCCGAATAAGACGAATCCTTGGTGTAGCCGAGATTGGCAATGGCCTTTATTTTCCCGGTTTTTACCTCCATCAATACCACGCAGCCATGTTCAGCTCCGTGATGTTCAAGGGCGCGCAGTAGTGCGTCTTCCGCTACATCCTGTAGTTCGACATTAATGGTGGTAAACACATCCCGGCCAGGCTGAGGGGCGATCTGTTCTTTGTTATCAAGAGGAATAGTGATGTCTCCTGAAATTTTCTGTACCATCACCTGTCCTTGTGTTCCGCGCAATGGTTCGTCAAACTTTCCTTCCAGTCCTACTTTTTTTCCATCAGCGTTTGTAAAACCAATGGTGCGCTGAGCCAGCAAACCGAACGGCATCAGCCGCTTGTCTTTCTGAACACTCAACATTCCGCTTCTGTATCGCCCTTCGCGGAACATAGGCCAGCGTTTCATTTCAGCCAACTGGTTGTAACTCACATTCCGCTTCAATAAGTAATACCGCCATTTGTTTTTGCGATGAGTGGTGAGTTCATTTTTGTACTGAGCAGCACTCTTATCCTTGAACATTGTGCTGAGCAAAAGCGAAACTGAGTCAACATTTTCATTGAAAATTTCCGGATTGGCAAGCGTAGTTTTAAAATCAATGCGTATGTCGAATGTGGGCAGAGTTGTTGCCAGCAAGCGACCATCAGCGCTGTAAATATTACCGCGCTCTGCCATTATTTTTTTAGGGAATATGGTTAACGAATCAGCAAGAGAACGGTAATGATTTCCTTCAGCCGATTGTATGTAAAATGCACGACCTACAATGGCAACGCCTAAAACGCATATGAACAGAAAACCCAGGTAGGCTCTTACTAAGATTTCACGTTTTTTGTTTGCTGCCATAGTTGTTCGCCCTCGGGTAATAATTTAGCTCTCTGAATTCCGGTGGCGGCTCATCCGTTCCGCTGTTGGCGGTAACATTTTCAGGTGATGAGCCTTCACTTTACTCAGCATTTTTAATTTTTAGTTACCTCTATTTTATAAGGGGGAATCCTCAGTTCTTTCAACCCCTGCGTGCTTACCAGCTTAGCCACTTCGCTCTGTTTGCTTTGCTGCATCAATGCAGAGGCGGTGGTCATATATTGCCAGCGTAATTGTTTTACTTCTTTCTCTGTCTTTGTTATTCTGCGTACGTAGTTTTCAGCCAGGTGGTTATTGGCAATGTGAATCACACCCAAAAAGACCAGGAAGAGCACGAAAGGCAAATTGAGGAGTACTCGCTTCAGCCAGCTTTCGCCTGTGCTGTCGAACTTGCTTAATGCTGAAGCAACTCCACCGCTTTTTTTAGGAGCAGTTCCCAAATCTTCTCCGTTTTTTGGGAGCCTGGGTTCTACCTGCTTATTTATGTTTAGTTCTTCCATTTTTTAAATCTTTTCCGCAACCCTGAGTTTTGCGCTCCTTGCTCTGGAATTATTTTTCTGTTCTTCTTTTCCCGGCTCAACCGGTTTTTTAGTTATTACTCTGAATTTCTTTTCGTAATTGCCATACATATCTTTCACCGGTTTATCATCAAAAGCTCCGTTCTTCATAAAATTCTTAACCAGCCTGTCTTCTAGTGAGTGAAAGGTGATGACCGCTAACCTTCCTCCGCTTCTCAGAACTTCGCTGCATTGTTCCAGGAAGTCTTTCAAAGCACCCAACTCATCATTCACTTCTATCCGTATAGCCTGGAAGACCTGCGCATTATACTTATGCTCATCACCGATTCTACACTTCTCCGCAACTGTCTTCAGGTCGGCTGTTGATTCAAAGAACTTTTTCCCTCTTTCTTTTATTATTTCACTTGCCAGAGTCTTTGCGTTTCTCACTTCGCCATATTCGCTGAACAACTTTTGCAAGTCACCGGCACTGTATTTATTCAAAACATCCTTAGCATTTTTATCAGCATTCCTGTTCATCCGCATATCGAGAGGCCCATCGAAACGATAACTGAACCCTCTTTCCGCCATATCAAACTGTCGACCTGAAACCCCGAGGTCTGCCAGAATTCCGTCAACTGGCATGGCTTCATACAGTCTCAGAAATCTTTTCATTTCGCGAAAGTTTGAATGAACCATTGTCAGTTTTTTGTCATCCGGTGCATTTTTCAGGGCATCTTCATCCTGGTCGAAGGCAATCAGTTTTCCTTTTTTTCCGAGCGCCTTCAGAATTTCTCCCGAATGTCCCCCGCCTCCGAAAGTGGCATCCACATACACTCCGCCTTTCTGTATGTTCAGTGCTGTAATACTCTCATGTAAAAGAACGCTGGTATGGTAAGTTGAATCCGAAGTTTCCCTCTTCATCATTTACTTATTCAAACTATCCAAGTACGCTGCTGCATCGGCCGCGAGGTGTTCGGAGTTAGCCGTATTCACCTGAGCATATTGCTGATGCTTATTCAAATCCCAAACTTGTATTCTGTCGAATTTTCCTTTCAGCAAAACATCTTTGCTGTTTCCGAGATGTTTTTTAAGCGTGCTGTTTACTAAGAAGCGGTCTGCGGTATCAATTTCAACTTCAGCCCACCCGTTAGTTACTAAGTTGATAAAACGCTGGTGGTTGAGGTTAAAAGGATTGAGCTTCTTTAATTTCTGTTCCAACTCATTCCAACTCTTCATGGGGTAAATCACCAAACAATCTTCGAGATCCTTTACTAGAACGAACTTGTTCTCTTTCATCGCGGCAAACTGTTTGCGCAACACAGCGGGCATCTTAATGCGCCCTTTCTCATCCATTGTGCATTCGTAATCTCCGCGGAACTCCATGGTTTGGTTTTAAAACAGGTGCAAATGAAAATCTTTTCCCACAAACTACCACTATTTGACTCTAAAATACTCATTTTTATTTTTCAACAAACTTTATCAACGAATAAATTACTATAAAAATAATGATTTTTTATAGGTGGTAAATTGTGGTAATTATTTTAAAAATTGAGTGCCGATGTTGAAAAAACAAGCGTTATCCACAGCTTAATGGCTTCCATTAACACTGAAAGCACAATTCATTGCATCAAAAGTTTGTTAGTGTTATTTAATAACCGAATAGATATACATCCATAACTCTTTGGTTTGTTACTCCTCGCCATAAAACAATTATTTATTACTGTTCTGGTGTAAGCTATACACTTGAATAGAGTCGAAGTGCATTCTATACAGATAAAAGATGTAATAGCAGAATCAAAACATTTGCAAAACGTTAAACAAAGGAGTTTAATCAGCCGGATGTGTTTCAGCAGATGTCTGTCGTATTAGCTATTCACTTTTTTTAATCTCCACAACTTCTGTCAACAACTCCATTCTTAAAATTCGTTTGAGTGGAAGACCTTTGACCTGACACTAAAGTCAATGAAAAAGTTCCGGAACATACTGAGGAAGGTTTTACTGATGCTCTCTGCACTGTCTGTTTCTGCCTTATTCATCATTGTGCTTACTTCAGCAGTTCGGAAGCAGAATGAACTTACCTGCAAAAATCTGATTGTAAAAGTTGATTACAAATCCGGGCTTGCCTTTTTAAGCGAGAACGAAGTAAAAACCAGTATCAATTATTTGAGCGGTGGAAATCTTTCCGGTAAAAAATTATCTCATGTTGATTTTGCCATGCTGGAAAAGGAAACAGAGAAAAATCCCTACGTTGAAAATGCCGAAATTTTTGTTGACCGAAAGCAAAATGTTTCTGTCGAGATAACACAAAAACGTCCAATTCTTCGGATACTGAACAATGACGGTGTGGGATTTTACATCAGCGAAAAGAATGAGCGCATACCCCTCAGCGATAAATTTACAGCTCATGTTGCAATAGCTGTAGGTAATATTGAAATGTATGAAAACGCTAAACGCGACAGTATCGTTTTAAACGCTCTTTTCAATCTGATTCAATATGTGAGGAAAGATGAATTTCTCCACGCGCTGGTTGACCATGTTTATGTGAATGAAAACGGAGAGATTGACCTGATACCTAAAATCACCGGGCATATTATCCGCTTTGGAAATGCCCATGAAAAAATTGAAGAGAAATTTAACCGGCTTAAAATTTTTTATAAAGAAGGTATGAGTAAAGTAGGTTGGGATAAATACAAAGCCATTGATCTGAGGTATAACGGTCAAGTGGTTTGTGAGAAATATGATTCAATAAATACAACGATATAATATTTATAACCTCCACTACAAAATCAAAATTTCACTATGGCTCTGAATCACACCAAAGAAAACCCGGTAATTGTAGGCCTTGACATCGGAACAACAAAAATTGCCTGCATTGTTGCTCAACGCGACCAGTTCGGCAAGCTTAAAATTATCGGCATGGGAAAAACTCCTTCGTTTGGTGTAACACGCGGAGAGGTGTCTAACATAAAGCTTACCACGGATGCCATTCAGGAAGCGGTGGCGGAAGCAGAAGTTAAGTCGGGATATAAGATAACCTCTGTGTTTGTGGGTATTGCCGGTCAGCATATTGCCAGCAAGCAAAGCCGTGACATTTATACACTGAGCAACCCGGAGGAAGAAATTAGGCGCGATGATTTACGCCAGATGGTTCAGAACATGCACCGGATTGCTTTAGAGCCTGGTGAAAGAATTATTACTGTGTTGCCCCAGGAATTTACCGTTGACAACAATCACAATATCATAGACCCTGTGGGCATGTGCGGAAGCAGGCTTGAGGCAAACTTCCATATTATTACAGGGAAAGTATCCGCTGCACAAAACATCAAGAGGTGCGTGGAGAAGGCAGGATTGAAAATGGCCGGTTTGTTTTTAGAGCCGCTGGCTTCATCGGCTGCTGTACTTCATCAGGATGAATTGGAAGCAGGAGTTGTGCTAGTGGATATAGGCGGGGGAACAACCGACATCGCCATATTCAAGAACAAAATCATCCGTCATACAGCAGTGATTCCTTTTGCCGGAAATATTATTACCGATGATATTATGGAAGGCTGCAAACTGCTGAAGCCTCAGGCAGAGAAACTGAAGACAAGTTTCGGCAGTGCACTTCCAAACGAAACACATGAGAATGAAATAATCTCTATACCGGGTATTGCCGGACGCGACAGAAAGGAAATTTCCATGCGCACATTGGCTCACATCATCAACGCCCGGATGGAGGAGATTTTCTCGCAGGTGTATTTTGAAATCAAGAGCAGTGGCTTTGCCAACTCGCTGAATGCGGGAATTGTGGTAACCGGTGGGGGTTCGCAACTTAAACATTTGAAACAACTGATTGAATACTCAACCGGACTTTCAGCGCGGATCGGCTATCCTACTTCTTATCTTGCCAAGGATAACAAGGAGGAAATGAAACACCCGATGTTCTCCACTGGTCTTGGCCTTGTGCTTGAAGGCTACAAAGAGTATGGCGATATGAAAGAAGAACAGAAAACAGAGTTCTTCCCAGAGTTTTCCGAAGTGCCGGCTGCCACTCCGGTGTTCACTGAACAAGAACCTGTAAAGGAGGTATTTGAACCTAAGCCGGAACCGGTATTTGCCGGAGAAGAGGTATTAGTGGCTGAAGTTGCAGCGCCCAAGAAGAATGTTCTTCAAAGCATGACCAAATACTTTAAAGACTGGTTTGAAGACAGCCGTGTAAACGGAGACTTCGATTAGAGGTCAGTTTGTTTTATTCAGTTTCTTGTGACTGAGTGCTCCGTCACAGTTTAGCCGGATGAAATAATTTCCTGCTGCGATATTTTCCAGGTTAATTACGGTGGTATGTTTTCCGGGCTCAAGATTTTGGACCGGGCGTGAATAAACAATTCTGCCGCTTATGTCCAGAACATCAACGCTTACCGATGTCTTTCTCAAAAGGGTGTAGCCCAGTTCGCAATTGTCGTTGGTTGGATTGGGGCGCACATAAAAGTTTTCGAACGCAGTGGTGGTTTCTTCCACATCAGTCCATACCTGTTTGAGAATAGTAAAATAGTCTCTTATCGAATCGTAAGCGTTGAGGTAATAGCCATCAAGGCGGTCGCCATCAATATCGATAATGAGCGAACCAATACACGAGTCGCATTGCTCGCCCCAATAAATAAGAGGGTGGCTTATGGGACCTGGACCGTTACTGCCGCTGCTGTTGCCTTCCACCACATAAACAGTGCCTATACCGGCAAGAGGTCCGTTGGTATATTTAATGTATGCTTCACCCATATCATCGCGCCCGCTTTTTGTGCCGTTCACTAACATAGAGGAGTTAAATCCGTTTTTGAAAGTATAAAGACCATTAGCAAGATAGCTGCGCTGATAGTTATGGTCGTGGCCGGTGAGCACTAAATCAACACCGTATTGTTCGAGATGCGGATTAAAATGTGCGCGGGCTGCAAAAGTAAAAAGCTGAAAACTGGTGAGTTCGGTAAAGTCACCATCGCCACTGTACGGGCATTGATGCCAGAAAGCAATTTTCCATTTCTTATTCGTAGCCGCCAGGTCAGCTTTCAGCCAGTCAATCATAGGTGAAGTAAAAGAAGTAGTGGTTTGCCAGTTTTGAACGCCCACCCAATCATTAGCTGATGAAGAAGCGCCTAACTCGGAGTTGAGCGAGATAAAATGAATATCGCCATAGTCGAAAGAGTAGAAAAGTTTGGTGTGCGAAGGTACTCCACCAAGTTCGCCTTCGGTTGGGGGGTCAACGATATTGAGGTATGGACCGGTTTGGTTAAGAGGGGGGGTGTTGCAAGGTAAAGCCCAGGCACAAACGCTGTTCCAGTCGTGGTTGCCTGAAGTAGGTGCGAAAGGAAGATTGAGGAAAACATTTCCGTAAAAAGCGGTATCGAAACATTTTTGCTGAAATTCCGCATCTGTTCCGTCTTGATAAACATTATCCCCAAGCCAAATCTGGAGGTCGGCAGGGTGCGAAGCGGCAAATTGGAGATATGAATCGCGCACATCCTTTTCGTCCTGGTTGCCGTGTCCCCAATCACCAATAGCCCACAGGCGAACCGGAGTATGGGAATTAGAATCCGGAGCTGTTTTGAAAAAAAGAAGCGGGTCATTTCCGCGAAGCATCTGAGTGGTGCTGCCCACGCTGTAGTAATATTTAGTAAGGGGTGCAAGACCGCTGATTTTTACCCGGTGCTCGGTAGTTGGAGTGGCACTATCGGAATAAAGCGTCATGCTGCCCAGAGTTGTTCCATAGTAAACACGGCTATCGGTCAGCGAATCGGTACGCCAGCGGATAACAATGCTGCTAGGGCCCTGGCTTTGAAGGTACGGACCGCGGATAATACTTTGTGCGAAAGTACCTTCCGTAAGAAAGAAAATGAAAAGAAAGAGAAAGGTTGTTGAGTATATTTTTTTCATGGTTGTAATTTTAAGCCTTCTGGTTACAGGAAATAAATGTACAATATTTTTTTTCACACGAAGAGGCGACTTTCTTATCTTTGAAAAAAACTTCTAGGAATGAAAATTGTAAAACTTTTGCCGGCAGCCTGTTTGATTGTTTTTGCTTTCAGCTCGTGTAAAAAAATTACCGAAGACCAACTGATAAAAGGATTATGGCAGGTGAATACCGTGAAGGTGGACACTATCTCCGACAATTACCTGAACCGGCTGCCCTTTTACACCGATGGCAACGACTGCTGCGTTTACAAAATGGATTTTGAAAAAGACGGTACGGTAATTACCTATTATATTGCTCACAACAGTCTGCAGTACATTACAGCCGGCAGTTGGGAACTGAATTCACCCAAAGAAATTTTTATTAAGGTGGATAATTTTATTGATGGCGTATTTGAAATTGAAAAGCCTACACTCAAACATTTCATCCTTACTTCCGATGAAAACCATGTGGCGGCTTTCGATTCCATTTTACCCGCCATTGACACTACCTACACCAAAATAGACATGGAGAAACTCTGACCGGTTACTTGTGCGCTTCGTACTGCTGCACCTCGTGATGAAAAAACTCCAGCTTAACTCCCGCTGTTTTAAACATCTCTTCGCTTTCGGTTCCTGAATGATATTTGCGCTGGCACACCACGCGCTTTATGCCGCAGTTGATAATGAGCATGGCGCAAACCCGGCACGGAGTCATGCGGCAATAGAGCGTGGAGTTATCGAGAGATACGCCACGTTTTGCCGCCTGGCAAATAGCATTTTGCTCGGCATGAACCGTACGCACACAGTGCTCGGTTACGGTTCCGTCTTCGTGTAAAACCTTTTTCATTTGGTGCCCCACCTCATCGCAATGAGGAAGCCCTACCGGTGAACCGACATAGCCGGTTACCAAAAGCTGGTTGTCTTTAGCAATTACACAGCCGCTTCTTCCGCGGCCGCAGGTGGCGCGCTTGCTGATGGCGTCCATTACTTCCATAAAGTATTCATCCCAGGTGGGGCGCACATAGTGCTCTTCTTTCTTGCCGCTCATTTGTTTGGTTTAATAGTTATACGATGAAATCTTTTTTAACACCGAATCAATTTCTTTATGCAAGTCTTCAATGCTTCCGTTGTTGATGAATTTATAATCGGCTGCCTGAATGCATGCAGTTATATTTTGTTTGTTCGGGTCGGTGGAATTCATTTCGCGGGTTTCGTTATCTACAAAAGTTTCAAACGAAACCTTGTCGGTTTCGGAAGCGCGCTCCACAATTCTTTCATATCGCAGTTTCCGGTCGGCATCTACGGCAAATAAATGGAAATTACCCTTTGCATGAAGTGCCTTCACTTCGCCAGGGGTCCGTATGCTTTCAATAATGCAGTCCTTTCCGCTTTCTTTTGCTTCGCGGTAAAGTTCTTCTACAATAAAGCTGGGTGTGTTTTGCGCCCGCAGCTCGTTGGCGGTAGCTACCAGTGTATCGCGGTTTACCTCTTCTCCTTTTGCTTTTATTATACGGGTTAAATACCCGCGCACCGAAAAGTGCTGAAAGCCATGATGACGGGTGAGGTAATCTACAATAGTTCCTTTGCCTGCTCCTAACGTTCCGGTGATGCCGATAATTTTCAAGTGAAAAACTTTTTGCGGTGAAAATAAATAAATTGAAAACCCTTAGGGCTTAAAGCATTAGCCTGTTGTGTAAAACGGGATATTTTTACCACCATGAAGACAAGGAGGTGGCCGTTGATTTTTGTGCTCGCTGTGGCTGCTGCACTTTTTTTTCTGAACCGCAGGCAGGTAACACTCAGCGCACAGGATAGTGTAGAACTGAAACGCATTTCCGGTTCAGGTTACGAACTCAGTTCGGTGCTTCGTTTGTATAACCCTAACCTTCTGTCGTCAACCATTAAAAGTATTCATGAGAAATTTGTGATAAACGGCACACCGGTTGGCGAACTGAACATGGAATTAGACCAGGGTATTCCGGGTTTGAGAGAATCGCAGCTTCCGGTAAGCGCACGTTTCAGCCGCGAGGAAGCACAGGAGGCTTTTGGCGACAGCGCTGCCGGTTCGTTCGCGTTGACCATTACCGGTGAAATAGTTTTTCAGAACCTCGCAGGCGGAGGTACTATTGCTGTGCAAATAAAGGATTCGGTATTGTATGCGGAATGAGGCAAGTTTCTACCAAACATAGAAACCTGCTGGCTCAAAGGGTGCTCTGTCATCCTGAACGCAGGCTTTGCGCAGTGAGGGAACTTGTGTTTCCGGCTTTCCATATATACCAGATGTTTCGCTGCGCAAACCTGCAACTCAACATGACAGTCTTTTCTTTTCAATTTACCTATTGCCCGACCTGCCAGCCCTCCGGCATGAGTAGAACTACCCATTACTCATTCGCAAACAGCGGTTAGTTTTTTCAGAACACCTGCCGGCATACCTGCCAACCCTCCCCGCACAAAAAATTAACCCTCTGCCATACCGGCTAACCCGCAAATTCGTTTAAAAACAGGCTCTGATATACAGATATAGTTTATATTTTTATACAATTATTAAGTATATCTACTGAAATAGGTTATATTTTTATTGTAAAATAAATTATATCATAGGATAGAACTACTTTTTTTATAGTTGTTTATTATATATCTAAAGATAGATATTAAATTTATAAAGAAATACAAAATATATCAATAGATATATTTTGTATGTTTATACAATAATTACTTATATCATAGGATATACTAAACATTTTTATAAATAAGTAAAATATATCCATTTACAAGCAAGCATTTTTAATTCAAAACATCCTGTTTTATGTCGAAAAGAAAGAGAAACGGCACCGAAAAGAAGATTTTACCAAATACCAGCACCAGTATTGAGTCGTCATTGCTGGCTGCAAAAACGGCAAGCGATAATCTGGGCGGGGCAAGCAAGCTTACGCCAAATACCTTTAGCCGTTTGAATACCATACAGCCCGCTTACCAGCAGGCCAGGGTGCAGATGTTTAAGCGAAAGGCCGAGCTGGCAAATATTATTGAGCAAAAGGACGAGGCGCGCACCTCTTTGCTGTTGCACACTTCGCATTTTCTGCAGGTTTTTAACCTTGGGGCAAAGCGCGGCAAGTATGCCGAAGCCGACCGGGCGCTGTTTATGCTGCACGTGAGCAGCGAGGCGCTGCCGAAGCTGAACACCGACACTGACATTTCGTTTGCGGCAGAGCAGGTGGTTACTGGCGAAGCGAAACGCATAGCGCAGGGCAAGCCGCCCATGAGTAATCCATCGGGTGCCGAGGTGGAGGCGGCACTGAACCTGTTTACCTCGCTGAGCAACCAGGCCAGCAACGCCAAAGATGCGCTGGGCCATGCGCAAAAAGCGCTGCGCGGCATGTATAAGGAGGCGCGCCTGGTGGTGAAGCGCGTGTGGCGCGAGGTGGAATTATATTACGGTGATAAGGACCGCGAGCGCATGCGCAAGATGGCGCGCGAGTGGGGTGTGCACTACCAGCGCAAAGGTGGCGAGAAACCGGTAACCGGTACCGTTACCGATGCCGCCACCGGTGCACCGGTAATAGGCGCAACGGTAAAACTCGCCAAAGGAAAAAACAAAGTGCAAACCGGTGCCACCGGTCAGTTTGAACTTATTACGAACCTGATGCACACCCAAACCCTCCTCGCCACCGCCCTCCATTACTCCGCTGCCGAAGTAACCATTGAGTTGAAAGAGGGAGAAACTACTCAGTGTGTGGTGAAGATGGTGAGGGATGAGTGAGAGGATGTGCATGTCATCCCGCCCCGCCATGGCGGGGTTGCGCAGTGAGGGAACTTGTATTTACTATTGAAGAAAAATGCAAGATGTTTCGTTGCGCAGAACCTCCGCTCAACATGACAGCCCTCTCTTTTAGGTTTTGAGCAATGGGAAAAGAATTTTGGGAGGAGTAGAAGAATTGATTTACATTTAGTTCTTAAACACTAGGGCATGAAGAATAATTTACTCCACACCGTTGTATTTTCTTTTAGCTTTTCACTTTTCAATTTGAGCTTACACAGCCAGTGGGTGAGTATGCCGAATAATTCCCTAATAGGATGGATGAATTTGAACTTTCCCGGTTGTGTGCAAGGCAATAGTATCATTGGCTGGCAGTTGGATACTACTTGCCCCGCCATGTTAAATATTCATATAATGGACTTCACCGATGGTTGCCCTATCAGCAATTTGAGGGGTATAGAATATTTCGACAATCTTGACACACTATTGTGTGGCTGGGGTTGCTTAAATTCAGTGCCTGCATTACCTAACAGTTTAGTTTATTTCGACTGCGCGGATAATTTACTAGATAGTCTTCCACCCTTACCTAATAACTTAACTTACCTGGATTGTAACAATAACAGAATAAGAAACCTTCCTGCCTTACCGAACAGTTTAACCGTATTAGATTGCGGTAGCAATATTTTTATAACAAGTTTACCCACCTTGCCTGGAAGTTTAAAAATTTTGGATTGTAGTGATAACCAGATCACAAGTTTACCAACTTTGCCTGGCAGCCTAACCAGCTTGGCTTGTGGGCACAATCAAATCACAAGTCTACCAACTTTACCCGGTAGCATAACCCGTTTGCTATGTGAAAACAATGCACTGACCAGCCTTCCTGAGTTACCGGATTCAATGAATTATTGCTGGATTCAGAATAACCCACTTACTTGTTTACCCAAACTCAAGAGAATTGTAAGTTTTAGTTTTGTAAGTACAAATATCACGTGCTTGCCAAACTACGGGAATGTAACAACTAGTGTTCCGGCATTAAATACTTTACCGCTTTGCTACTTATCTAACAACATTCATGGTTGTCAGGTATTCAATATTATAGAACCAGTCCGCAACCCGAAATCCTCATATCGTATCCCCGCCAACATCCATCACAATCTACAACGTCCGTAGATGAATCCCTCCTCAACAGCACCACTACCGTTACCGACATAACCGGAAGAAGAGTAATGGCTGTAAATCTCAATACTCAATACTCACTACTCAATACCGAGACTTTTCCCGATGGCATTTATTTCGTTACAGTCAGCAACGGCACACTAAGCGCAACACAAAAATTAATTGTGAGTAAATAAACCAAAGGGCTAAAGCCCGGAAGGCACAGATTTTATTTTACCCCGCGCTAAAGCGCGGGGCTATTTTTGCCCACAGCGGCTTCATAGCCCCGGCCTTCAGGCCGGGGATAAAATGAAGAACTAACAAACACGGGCTTTAGCCCGAGTACTCCTCCCCTGCCAGCCATATATTTCTATATTTGCCGCGGGGCGAGCCTCATACGACCAGCTCCTGTTCAACCCTCCAGGCGGGAAACCGAGCAAAGGCAGACGGTTGAAGCGGTGCGATATGAGATACTTGCCCTACTTTTTTTCCCGCGGGCAATCTCCACAATCTGTTTACTTTTTCGCAAAATAATTTCTCAGACTGTTTCATATTTGCCCCAGCATTTAACAACCATATATACTCAGGAGCATGAAATTTTTTATTGATACCGCCAGTATCGAACAGATTAAAGAAGCAGAAGCCCTCGGAATTCTTGACGGGGTAACCACCAATCCATCGCTGATGGCTAAAGAAGGAATAAAAGGCGAAAAGAATATTCTGAAACACTATGTCACCATCTGCGAAATAGTCAACGGACCGGTAAGTGCCGAAGTAATCTCCACCGATTACAAAGGCATTGTAGCGGAAGGAAAAAAGTTGGCTGCGCTGCACAAGAACATTGTGGTAAAGGTGCCCATGATAAAAGAGGGTGTAAAGGCAATCAAATATTTTTCCGACAACGGAATAAAGGTAAACTGCACCCTGGTATTCAGCGCGGCACAGGCTATACTGGCGGCTAAAGCCGGAGCGGCTATGGTTTCGCCTTTCATCGGCAGAATTGACGACTCCAACTGGGACGGGGTTCAGCTCATTTCACAGATTACAGGCATTTACAAAACCTATGGATTTAAAACCGAGGTGCTGGCGGCTTCCATCCGTTCATCGCTTCATATTGTACGCTGTGCCGAGGCGGGGGCAGACATTGCCACCTGCCCGCTTTCGTCCATTACCGGTTTGTTCAATCATCCGCTAACTGATATTGGTCTGGAGAAATTTCTTGCCGACCACAAAAAGGTAAATGGCTGAAAATGAAAAGGCGCAGATTCCTTCCGCGCCTTTTTCGTTGAGCATATTCTAATTGTTATCCGGTTTTCTTCTCGCGCCATACATCTTTCTTCTTAGGCTTCCACAGGCGGAGGTTCCAGCCAAGCCCGGCCATAAACTTCAGCTCATCTATCCGCTGCGCTTCAGGCAGTGTGCTGAACATTTGCCCCGATACGCCCTGCACCTTCACAAAAAAGTGCAGAAACGAAACCACATAATAATTGCAGCCAACTTGTGCAGATATAAGCGGAACAAGTGAGTAAGGTGTCATCTTCAACTGGTCGTTGCTGCGGTATGCCGCACGAACCAAACCTATGCCCGGAGTTAAGCCCACATAAGGGTCCCAGCGTTTGGGTTTAAGAAAGTGAAAGTTAGCCCCGCTAAAGATGGCATGGTTGGCTTTCAGCCCCGTTTCGTTTTTGCGGTTAGTGGCAAATGAGTAACTGATAGCACCGGTGTAAGCCACCCGGTCTTCGAAAAACAATTCCATTTCCCCGTTCAGGTAAGCCGAAGGGGCTTTCTGGGTAAATAAATATCCACCACCTATGTTCCCCTGCGAACGGATACATCCTTTGCGGGTTTCCCAAATGCGCTGAGAGCTTCCGGTGCTTGTTACTGCAATCATTAGTGCTGACAACAGCAAACCTTTTACTTGTTTCGGTTCCATAACTTAAAGATTTTGTAGTTAACACTAATGCTTACCAGCAGGTGACCTTCCCATCCGGCATTTTTATGTTGTTCGATATAAATATCCCCTTCGGGGGTATCGTGCACATGAAGTTCCTTGCCAAGGTGGAACATATATTGGGTGGTGAGTGAAACATCGAAGCGGGGGGTTACATTGTAATGGCATCCTGCACCCGCCTGAATAGCTGAGCTGAAGCGCCCTCGCCTTTCTCCGTTTTCTCCATTGATTCTTATCTGCGTCCAGTCAAAGCAATGACCGGTAACCACATAAGGTGTGAACTTGCGCTTGAAGCCGCGGGGGTCAATGAGGTAATACATCACGCTCCAGCCGATGTGGTAGTCCATACGGTGGGCTTTATTGCGGATGTTGGCAGGCATAATGTCGGCATACCACTCGGTATTTACGCGGTCAACCACCTGCAGGCGGAAATGCCCGCCCACACCGGTTCCTACTTCGCGCCAGTCGCCATGGTTGAAGAGGCTGACGGTATTGCGTATGCCGAGGGAGAAGTTGCCGCCCTGCTTTTCATAAAATATTTTATCGCCTAAACGGGTTTTATTGCGCTGTGCGCTGAGGTGGAGTGCCGGCAGAAGCACGATAAACAACACAATAGCTACCTGCCCTTTTCGATTGTTCATGAGTGAAGGATTTGGTGAGGTAGCCGTTTTCCATGCCGGGTTGTTTGTAAGCTAACGCGCAGCCCTGGGGATTTATTGTACGAAAGTTCCTTTGCTTAGTAAATTTTAAAATGTCACATTTTTTCAGTATATTACTATCTTCCATATTTCTTATTTCTAACCCCTTTAAAAAAAATGATATGATTATTGATGTGCATACTCATTTGAATAATTATCACGAAGAACAAGTTGTATCTGTTTCCGCCTGTCTCGATAAACTGCAGGAATCCATGACCCGCAACGGTGTGGACTATGCGCTGGTGCTTACGTCTTACAAAGTAACGGAGCACCGCCCATCAACCAGGCAGGTGGTTGAAGCCACCCGTGATTTAAAAAATATAGGTGTAGTAGCCGGTATCAGCTATAACAATTACAAAGAGAAAGACCTGCGGGAGATAAGCGATTTCCTGAAAGAAGGACTGGTAAAAGGATTGAAACTATACCCCGGTTATGAGCCTTTTTACCCGCACGACCGCAGGCTGCAGGTAGTATATGACCTGGCCGTAGAGTACGATGTACCGGTGATGTTTCACTCGGGCGATACCTATACACCGAAAGGAAAAATACGCTTCTCCCATCCCATTCATATTGACGATGTAGCGGTTGACAATCCGGGTATGAAGATTGTTATCTGCCATGTGGGAAACCCCTGGATAAAGGATTGCATGGAGGTGGTTTATAAGAACGCCAATGTATTTGCCGATTTTTCGGGCCTCGTGCTTGGTGATTTCAACGACCGGTTCGAGAAGTATATGAAATCGCAGTTAGAAGAAATGATTCTGTATGCAGGCGAGCCTAAATACCTTCTTTACGGAACCGACTGGCCTATTTCAACCATGCGTTCTTATATTGCTTTCATGAATCAGCTTGATTTGCCCGATGATAACAGGGAACTAATCATGTGGAAGAACGCAGCCAGGCTCTTTAAAATTGATGTGGATAAGATAAAGTAAGCAAATACTTTTCATGCGAAATCCAGGCGCAAGGCTTTACCTTTCAGTTCTTCTTTTAATTACCAATTGTTTAGCTGCCTTTGCCGAAAAACCTGACTCCCTATTTTTTTTGATTCCTCAGCCTAAACAGTTTGAAGTAAGAAGCGGCACCTATCAATTCAGCAAGCCTTATACACTCAACTTTGGCAATACGCCTGTGTTTACTTCAGACTTGTTGAAAAATGCCATTGAAAGTAAGTTTAGTTTAAAACCTTCAACCGGTGAGGCGGTAAACCGCATCAACCTACTGAAAGCCGACAGCACGGTATTTAAACAAATCATTCAGGCAAAAATGTTTTCTCCGCCATTTGATTTAGGCAGCGAGGGCTATATCATTTCTGTTTTACCCGGAAGTATCCTGATTCTGGCTCAAGAGAACTCGGGCATTTTTTACGGAGTGCAAACGTTCATTCAGCTTATCAATGCCAATACCAAAGGCGACTCACTTCCCTGCCTGGTTATTTACGATAAACCCGATATGCAAGTGCGGGGCTGGCAGGATGACATCAGCCGCGGGCCCATTCCTACCCTGAGTTTTCTGAAAGAGCAGATAAAACGAATGTCCTCATTTAAGCTGAATACATTTACGCTTTATACCGAGCATGTATTCAAACTGAAAAAACATCCTTCCATTGCCCCAGAAGAAGGAATTACTACTGAAGAAATAAAAGAACTGGTCAGCTTTGCGAAAGATTATTATGTAGATGTCATAGGCAACTTTCAGTCATTCGGACATTTCAGAAATATTCTGAAAACACCCGGTTACGAATCTCTGGGCGAAGATGAACTTACGTTGTCGCCCGCTAAAGAAGAGGCGTATAAGTTTCTTTCTGAAGTGTATAGTGAAATTGTTCCGGCTTATGAAAGCAAATACTTCCACATCAATTGCGATGAAGTAACCCTTGGCACCGGTGCTTCCAGAAGCATGATTGATTCCATAGGCGTAGCGGGGGTTTACGCTTATCATATCAGCCGCATTGATTCGCTGCTTAAACCTTACAACAAAAAAATAATGATGTGGGGCGATATTGCTGTAAAAAACCCGGAAATTATCAACCGGCTGCCGAAAGATATGGTGATTGTATCATGGGGCTATGCCCCGATGGAAAGTATGGATGAGGAAATAATACCATTTGTCAAATCAGGTTTTGAATTTATTGTAGCCCCCGGTGTAAGCTGCTGGAGCCGCATTTATCCCGACCTGAACCGCTCGGTAGTAAATATCTACAACTATCTGCGCGATGGCTCTAAGAACAAAGCCCTCGGTTTTATCAATACCACCTGGGACGACAGCGGACAAAACTTTTTCAATAACAATTGGTACGGCTTAATCTGGGGAGCCGAGTGCGGATGGAACGCTCCGAAAGATGAACCGGTGACGAAATCGGAAGAAACAAGAAAAAACAGGCTGGCTGCTTTCAACCGGTGCTATAACTGGATTTATTTCAACACCGGTAAAGACATTACTTCACTTCTGTTCGCAGTTTCCGACTTAAGAAACGGTGCGGTGAAGAACTGCCTTTCCGATGGCAGTATCTGGAGTGCGCTGTTGCCCGATTACAGCTTTGTTCCTGAAAGTTACGCGCACAATAATCATAACCTGATTAAAACGATTGACAGCTTAATAAGTAATGCCAACCGGATGAAGCCGGGTTTTAAAAACAGAAACATTGAACTTGAATATTTGATTTTTGCTTTGCGCCAGGCACGGCTGGTGGCAAACAAAAACCTGCTCGGCATTAAGCTGAAAAATTATATCCATGGAAATAAAACAAAAGACATCAGTATTTTCGAAAAAGATTTCGCAGCCCTTGCTGATACTATTCAGAAACTAAAACCGGTTTACAGAAAACTATGGCTGCAGGAAAACAGAAACTGGTGGCTCGACACCGTTTCCACTTATTACAATTCTTTTTCCGGAAATCTAAGCAGCCTTAAAAACGTTTGTATCATTCAGGCGTCCGATACTCTCGTTAAAGGAAAGAGGGAAATACGCCTGCACTCAGCTTTCAACAACCTGCCGGTTTATTACACTACCGATGGAAGCATACCAACTTCCTCCTCGTTAAAACATACTCAGCCGCTTAATGTTGACACCAATATCCGCATCACTGCGCGGGTTATTGACCATGGAAAGATGTATGCCGTTCAGGCAGACAGTCTTATTTTTCATAAAGCAATTGGTAAACTTTACAAACTAAACAGCACCTGGAATGGCGACAGCCATGCTTACGCTGCCCGCGGCAAATACGGCTTGCTTGACGGGCGAAGAGGCAGCCGGAATAATTTTAATGATGGCGCCTGGCAGGCTTACCTCGGCAGTGATATTGCTCTTGAATTGGATTTTGGCGAACCCATTCCAGTCTCAAAAATCACAATGGGCTTCGCACAGTTAATGCGTTACGGAATCCTGTACCCGAAGCAAATTGAAATCAGTGTTTCACCCGAT
Organism: uncultured Chitinophaga sp.; assembly: GCA_964631835.1. Classification (GTDB taxonomy): domain Bacteria; phylum Bacteroidota; class Bacteroidia; order Chitinophagales; family LD1; genus Bog-950. The sequence continues at coordinate 3,331 of CAZWAD010000032.1, read as the reverse complement.
GGAATTAACTACACCCTGATAAAAACCGAAGCGAACACTTTGAACTTAAACATGGAGGCGAGGTCAACACACGATTACGTTATTCCACTGGATGGTGCCAACTCGCGTTACTTTAAAATAATTGCCAGAACACAGGGCGCACTGCCCGAATGGCACTATGCCAAAGGAAAACCTTCCTGGCTTTTTGCTGATGAAATAATGGTGGAGTAATATCAGCTCCAATCTATCTCGCTTTTGCCTTGCTTTTTCAGAATTTCATTAGTTTTTGAAAAATGCCTGCAGCCAAAGAACCGGTCGGCTGAATAGGGAGACGGGTGCGCGGCTTTTAAAACATAATGCCTGCCGGTGTCAATCAGTGCTTCTTTTTCCTGTGCAAATTTTCCCCATAGCAGAAAAACAATACCCTCTTTCTCATCAGATATTTTTTTAATCACCGCATCGGTAAAAGTCTGCCAGCCGCATGTTGCGTGCGAATTCGGCTCACCTGCATTTACTGTCAGCGAAGCGTTAAGCAAAAGAACTCCCTGCCCCGCCCACTTTTCTAAATTCCCGTTGTCTCCATGTGAAATTCCCAGATCGCTTTTTATTTCTTTGAAAATATTTACCAGCGATGGCGGTGCCTTTACACCATCGGCAACCGAAAAGCACAAGCCGTGAGCTTGTCCGGCACCATGATAAGGGTCCTGACCGATAATTACCACTTTCAGACTGTCGAAAGGGGTTAGATTAAATGCATTAAAAATCAGCTGACCAGGGGGATAAACCTTCTTTCCTTTCGCCTTTTGCTCGACAATAAACTTCTTAATCAATTGGAAATAGGGCTTCTCAAATTCATCAGCCAAAACTTTTTTCCAGCTTTCTTCTATTTGAACTGATGGTGCAGCTTCATTCATCGCATAAATGTAAGAAAGGGTCGGGGATTTGTATCTGTAGTGCTGGTGCTTGTCAAAAACAATATCTTCGCTCAAAAATCAATAGTTGCTGAACAAATTGTTTAATCTCCTCAGCGGAAGCAAAGAAAGGGGAGTTTCTTCGTTGACAGACTTCAGTTTAATGGCCGTTGATTTACACTCCCACCTCATTCCGGGAATTGACGATGGGGTAAAAACATTGGATGAGTCATTGGCCATGTTGCGCCAGTTTGCCGCATGGGGTTTTAAAAAAGTAATAACTACTCCGCACCTGATGGCGGGCGGCTTTAACAATACGCCTGAAATCATCATCAACGGCAAACAGCAGGTGCAGGAAGCAGTCAAACAGCAGAATATTTGCCGTTGTTCGGTGTTATCACCAACAACTCCTGCGAGGATGTATTACCTTGGCTCAATGAATTTTGAGCATCATCCGCAGTTTTTTACCGCTACCATACTTGAATGGAAAAGTCTTCTTGCCAGCAATGCTTACAAAAGTATTATTGCAGACAGTTTGCGGTTTTTAGTGAAAGAAAAGCGTGTGCGCATTTTCTCGTTTGTGATTATGCCCAACCATGTTCATATTATCTGGCAGATAAATGACGGATACACGGTGCAACAGGTACAGCAGAGTTTTTTGAAGTTTACAGCACAGCAGATGAAGTTCGATTTGCAGAAGAATAATCCTAAACTGCTGGAAGAATTCAGGGTTGATGCTAAAGACCGTCAATACCAGTTTTGGGAGCGCAATGCTTTAAGCATAGATTTATTCACTGAAAAAGTTTTTGACCAGAAATTTGAATATGTGCATAACAACCCCATACAAGAAAAGTGGAGGCTGGCTGAGTATCCCGAAGATTACAAATGGTCATCGGCAAGGTTTTACCTGAGTGGTGTTGATGAGTTTGGGTTTCTGACTCATGTTATGGGAAACGAGTGAGGAGGAGAGCAACAAATACACTGGCTGCGCAATATAGTTGTTGGTGACGGAGCGCAGAGCCGCTCCTATAACACCGAACAACGGCTATTCACCTAACACCAACGAAGGCGAAATATTTCTTATATCTCCATTGGTGCCATGCCACAGCACAAAGTTGCTACCTACACTTGTATCGCTACCCCCAATTCGGTAGCCATGATTTAATTGATGTACATTAATATCTCCAATGTCAACATCAAGCCAGTGGTTAGGGAAAGTTCCAAAGTTGGTTCCTAAAGTTGCGGAACCTATGCCGTGAAAGCCAACGGGTGTAATTGTCCCAACTTGATTGTTGCTTGTGTAAAAATCAATCGGAAACCCAGGTCCTGTATAATTGTTTCGAATATCTAAAGGTCCCGCAGTACCGCCATTCCATCCAACATAAAACGTATTAGCACGGTTATGGGTAAGAACATCTACTTGACCCAAAGCGCTAAAATTTAATAATGTAATTAAAGTTGCTACTAAAAGGCATGGTGCATTTTTCATGTGATTAGATTTAATAGTTAATAATTGAATTTGTTATTTCTGTATAACAAATTTCCCTGTTTGAAATATTTTTTGTTCCCTTTTTAACGCATAGAAATATATACCTGAACTAAAGGATTGGTCATCTAAGTCAATTTGAGTATTGTCTTCGGTAACTGCGCACGCTTTCAGAAATTGGAAGTTTGAGTTGAAAATTTGCAACTCATAACCGCTTTGGCTATCAGGCGGTGCAATTCGAAAATTTATTTTATGAGTAGCAGGATTAGGGTATACCTTTACAAAGAACTTTTGCGCGTTTCGTTCACTAATACTATTTGGTAAAGTTCCACATAAACCATAAACCAGTACTCTATTAGGATTCGACCAAGTATCTTGTAGATAGAGTTTTGCTCCTTCGGGAGTATTTACTACAGGCCTTATCTCCGTACTTGCTTCTTGACAGCCATAGCACCACCACGCATATACACTGTCTTTCGAAAAAAGTTCTGCTCCATCCGTCCTATACACTTTAAACGGATAAATAGAATTTTCGGGTAGTAAAGCATACTCCAAGTTAGAACTATCGCAATCAAAAAGCCTGTTTGTAATGTAACCTATCGAATACCGAATTCCAGTATCAGAGGAAATTGGAATTTGGATATTGAGATATAAAGTATGGTCAAGATTATACAGACTAACTATATCTGTATAATAATCATGCAAGACATACTTGTAATTATTATCCCCTATATCAGTAACAAAAAACCACCCGTAACGAGGAGAAACTACCGGGTAAGACTGCTCATAAGTAATCTGCGCCTTGGTACATACCGTGCTAACTAAAATTGCTGTAAAAAGGATAATTTTTTTCATGGTATTTTGTTTTTTTTAAGAGTGATTTAATAAAAGGCAAGTTAGACAAAACCGGTAAAATAAAGCTGCTGTGCTGTTACCAGAGGCGGTAAAAGCAAAA
>CAZWAD010000031.1:0-39767 GCA_964631835.1 uncultured Chitinophaga sp. | reverse complement strand
AGAATTAAATTTGGTAAACTCATAGATATCGTTTCGGGGGTTTGCGATGGCGGGGCATTTTAGCACTAAACTTCATTCGGAGAACTGAACTTCCACCTTGCACAAATCGAAGATTCACGAATTCCATTTAAAATCAATTATAGCATGAGTAAATGTGTCTGCGAAGCACGAAACCCCGCCTATTGCAAATGTGCTGTTATCAGCTGGCAATTCTGTTGAGTTACATAAATATTCCATAAGTCGTCAATGCTGTTATTGCTGCACTTATACCAATAGTCCTAAACATATATTTTTTGTCAACGATGTATATTTCTCTAATTTCTTCTTTACAAATTGTCCAAAGTGCCCCTGCAAAAAACAGCAAGGTCATTAAGTGAGGTGTTGGTGAAGTCTGAGGAAATATGTTGTCCAGTGCAGGAAAGCCCGATGGTTCTCTATTTAGTGTCATTATAAAAAGTCCGATGGAACTAACAGCCGAATACGAAAGAAAGATTGTTAAAAGTGTCCAACCGATTTTTTTACGTTTGAAAAACAAAATTGTCGCAACTGGAACAAATAGTAGTGGCAAAAAATATAATACCATACTAAAGTCCCATTTTGCACCACTGTCGGTAAACATAAAACTTATCATTCCCAATTCCTTGTAGAGTTGAAAAAGGAAAAGTCCACCGAAAACGATACTTGTTATTTTGATGATTTTGTCAGCGTTAGGTGTCTCTGTCGGGACTGGATTAATAGTAGAAAAAACTGAAGCTCCAATATTTTTTACTTTGTTTTCCAAATCCTTTTTCTTTTGGTCTTTGGCTTCTTTTTCTTGTTTTATTGCGGCAAGTTCTGCTTTTGCAATTTCAATGTCGTGGTCGTTAAGTTGTCGAGATGAAAAGATTGATTTAGCTGTCTCAACTGCCAATGGTTGATAGTCGTCAGGACTGTCAATAATTTTAAGTAAGTCTGTGTTACTGTATGTCGTAAATTTTTCTGTAAAGTCGGTCATTGTTGTCGTCTGTTTGCTTGCTGGTAACGTTTAAGGGCTTGGCGAAGTGCGGGGTTCAAAGCGCTGTCGTATCGCAAGACACGGCAGGTGCAAAGAACACCGCACGGTAGATATAGCACTGCAACCCGCATTTTCGCCAAGCCCATGTTAGCGGTTCGTTGTTTATTTTGCATTGATAATTTCAGTCAGCTTAATTGTCTTACAGTCGCCTTTTGAAAAGTCAGGAAGATTGTAAGTCACTATGTTGTCGGGGTTTTGCTTTAAGTCAATATGTAATTTATTTATATTATAGTTAAACATACCACTTGAAGGTTGTAGAGACCAGTCATAAGTGTAAACTGGGTAAAATGAAATTATAAAATCATTTTCTTTATTGTCAAAGTATGCCATTTCAAAATTGTCTGACCAAATTCTATTGATTTGTCGGTCGGTGTCATTGATAATACGAACAAATGCTTTGTCTGAAAGAGATGTGTGTAATGTGTCATATAAATCAATTATCGGAAAAGTCAGTCCGACAATAACAATCGGAACAATTATCCTTTTCCAGTCAGCCCGATTTTTAATAATAAAAATGATACAAAGTATTATAGTTATAAAAGCAAGCAACCAAAATCCAAGTATTGTATAGAAAGCAAGTAATTCTATGTCTACATTGTCAGCATAGCAAGTCCTTTTATAAAACCAGTAAAAGAAAGTCGCGCTGCCAGTCAGCAGGGGAACGAATGAACAGAGGTAAATTATTTTTAAAAGTCGTGTCATTTTTACTTTATGGTCGTGTCGTGTTACAATGACCGCTAACTTATTTATACCCGCACCATTTTACATTGAGAGGTGCGGGTATCCCCCCAAAATGGGTGGCTAAAGCGAAGGTATCCGCTTTTTCCTGTTTCGCTTTATTTCCTTAACGGAGGGTGCCCCACCCACCGGTAAATAAATGTAACCCAATCCCCCAAAAAACAAAAAAGCCCCGTTTTTCAGCGGGACTTGACACATTGTAAATGTAAAGGAGGACCCTTTACAAGGTATAATATAAACCACCGTTATTCGAAGTCTTCCGAAGGATGACTTGGAACAACAGGCATATAAATGCTCGCGGTTTTTACATCCTTATGTCCCGGCAGGTCGCCTTTATGTGTATAACTCTTCCGAAGTTTCTGCCCCACCGCTAAAGCCAAACCGCCACGCGCAAAATCTTCAAAAGTCTCGCTAATACTCCTTCGTGTAAACCGTGCAATTCGTGTCTTTAACTACGGAAACACAAAATTTACAATAGTTGTATTGCCTGCTACCACCGTTACATTATGGCTGATAATGTTTGCCGGGTTGCTGTTCAGCGCGCCCTGAATGGTATAATCACCGGGCGGCACATCCGGAAATATGTAGTTGCCTGCCCCATCGGTAGGAATGCTTACCGGGCTGCCCGGTATTTGCAGTGTAACAGTTCCGGGCGCACCGCTGCCGCCTTGTGTTATTTGTCCGCTTACAGCGCCAGCCGTTGAAACCGAAGCCAGTACTACGTTCAGCAGGGTGTTCTGGTCTTTTACAATTACTGCCGGTACAAATTTTTCTACAAACCCGCCTTTAAAAAACCGTACGCTTTTGTTGCCTGCGGTAAGCCCGGGCAGTGTGCCGTTGCCTTCCTCATTGGTGCTTCCGGTGCGGTCATCTACCGTTACCAGCACGCCCTCCAGAACATTACCCAGCGTATCTTCCACATGAAACACCAGCGTGCCTATGTTCGGGTTCTTTTTCTTGCGCCTGCCCAGGTCAATAATTTTTCTGCCGTTGATGTAAGTGGTATAAAGGTCGGGGTTGGTGGGTATAAAAATTTTCATACCCTTATCTAACCGCTCTTTAAGAATTTTGTTGGCATTGGAAAACCGAACTGTTAAGTCTGTAGTTGCCGTTCCCTTTTGAGTGGTGGCGGTGCGCGGGGCTTCAGCCATATCTTCGGCTTCGGTTATCAGCGTCATAAATTCGGCAAGCACCGGAGCCGTTATTCCGCGGCCTGCGAGGGCTGCGAGGTTATCGTTGGCGCGTTCGTGAATAATGCGGCAGGTATCGGGCAGTTCCTCATCGCGCAGGTTTTGCAACTTGCCCTCGCTGTAATTCACTTCTTCAAACAAAGTATAATTACCGGCTTTGCTGGCAAAGGCCATTACGGCTCCCGCAACCATCAGCGCTGTGTCAATTAAATCTTCCTGAATATCGGCTTTGTCGCGCGCTACTCCGGTGGTTTGCAGTTTCTGTTTGGGTATCAATTGCTTAATGGCATCTACTTCTGCTTCAAAATCATCGAAGTCAGAAGCTAAATCGGTAATGGCGGCTATAATTGCCGCAAACACTGCCCGTATGGCTAAAAGCGTACGGAACATGCTTAATTGGTTTTCCTGTCTGTCTGTCATGGCTTTAAATTTTATGGTTAAAAAAATAATTGACTTCTTATCGCTCCGTTTGTCCTCTGCTGCCAGCTTATCCAGCCTTGGCGGGAAAGGCGGCTTGCCGCTTTGCGCAAGCCTGAGGTGGTATTCCTTCAACAATCAAATCGAGCACCCCTCCCTATTTCCTATTCACTATTCACTATTGACTACTCTCTATCCTGCCATTATTGCCATCTTCACCTTTTTTTCCATTCTGCGCATTGTTTTAGCCATCTTACACAGTTTTTAAGCCTGCTTGCACAGCGTTTTTCTTATCTTACACCCTGTTTTAGCCCGCTTACGCATTGTTTTTTCCATATCACACACTATTTTTCCTTTCTTACACCTCGTTTTTTAGTTCTTCAGCTTTTTTGAAACCATCTTACACATCGTTTTTAACATCTTACACAGTGTTTTCGCTATCTTACACCCTGTTTTTCATATTTTACGCAGCATTTTTGTCCTCTTACAGTCTGTTTTTTTGAGTTTACGCACCGTTTTTATCATCTGCGCCTGTTGTTAAAATATTTTCCGCTATTTCAGAACAATCTCTCTCGGTAAAAAAGAAAAGCCCGGGGGCATAAAAGCCTTCGGGCGTTTAGTTTTCTTAATCTCAAAGCGCTGCAAATTCCTGCTGCGGCAAAAAAATAACCCCATGCACCGCGTTGAAATACCCGCGCACTCAAAAAAATAGTAAATGAAGTATTGGGGAAAAGAAATCTGCTTATTATGCTTACCCGCGCAGCCACCGGTTGTACAATCGGCAAATTACTTGCTGCCGAAGCAGAGGGTAGAACCGGTAAGGTGTTAAGTTCAAAATTCATGGTTAGCGAATTTTGTGTTGTGTTCCGGTTACAAAAAAAAATAAGGTTTTTTGAAAAAAATATTTTGGGGGCGTTAGAAAATAATTAAAAATGTAGGGGGGCGGGTGTGGCGGGGCTGCCAACAGGTAAATAAATAAAAACCGGGCAGGTTAGTTAGCAACAGCCGGATTATTTCCAACAAGCTCGGCATATTGCCCGGTTAGCTCCCGGGCTATTTTCCCAACCGGGCGGATGGAATCAACAAACTCAATGGAAGGGCCTGCACACCACATGGTTTGGTAGGTGGCGCTGAAAGCGGCTTTTTCCAAAGCTTTCATTCCTTTATAATAAGTTACCATTTTGGTCCACTTCTTTATTTTTTTGTTGCTGTTCAGGAATTTTTCGAGCCAGTTCTGCTGCGTTCCTATTTTTTTTACGTAATCGGTATTGATAACCGTGCAGGGTGTTCCTGAAAGTTTGGTGGTCATTACAATATCCTTAGCGCCATAATTTACGCAGGCCATTTTATAGTCGTGGGTAACGGGCGCTTCGTCAGATGCAATAAACGGGCTGCCCACCGAAACCCCGCAAGCTCCGTAATCGAGCATCTGTTTCATTTGTTTTCCGTTGCCAACCCCACCGGCAGAAATAACCGGAATATTGCAATGTTGCTTTAAAGTGGTAATCAGTTCGCGGGGCGAAATTTTTCCGGCATGTCCGCCCGCCTCGTTGTTTACAGCAATAATTGCATCAGCGCCCATTGCTTCTACCTTCTTTGCGTAAGCCAAATCAATTACATCGGCAAAAACTTTTATGCCGTGGGGTTTACAGGCTTTAATGGTTTGCTGAGGCGAGCCTAACGAAGTGATGATAAAACCAACTTTATAATCAATACAGGTTTTTAGTTGTTCATCTAACCTGATATTAGATTTATTGGTAATCAGGTTTATTCCGAATGGTTTGTCGGTAGTGTTCTTAATCTCATCGAGGGCTTTCCGGAATTCAGCGTCTGTTCTGTAATTCAAGGCGGGTATTGCACCGGTAATTCCGGCTTTCAGCGCTTCAATCACCATTTTTGAGTTGCTGACTAAAAACATGGGTGCCATGATAACCGGATACTCAATTCCGAGCATTCGTGTCAAATCGGTTTCTACTCTTTGCATAAATTTTAATGTTGCGAACAAACTTAAAAAGTTCGGATTATTTAATAAGCGCTTAACAGGTAATTATAAATTCATTTTCAGAACAACAGCATTGTGGTCTGAAAGGTCTTTGTGGTTCTTGTGCCAACGCTTTTCAAATTGTTTTACAAGGCGGTAGATAAATTTAGGATTTACACCATTCCCTTTAAAAAATATAAAATCAATTACACTGCGCTTATCGGGCCGGTAGTTTTGCATATCGTTCAGCAAGTGGTCAGAAGTAAACTTCAGTTCGCTGCTTATTTCCCCGTCTTCTGCTTCCAATGCTTTTAATAAATGCGGATAAAGCAGCGTATCATTTTTATGTGTATTGAAATCACCGGCAGCAAACTGCGGAACATCTTTTTGCTCAAATTGCTTTAACAGTTCCCCTGCCTCAATATGCTGGCTTAGTTTTATTTCATTTCCTCCGCCAGCCTGCATGTGAGTTCCAAGCACCTGAAATTTCTTTACCGGGTGCTGAACTTCAACCAGCAGGGCGCCTTTGTTTGCCTTGCAGTCTATCTTCCTGCATTTTTTATACCTTATGCTTTTTAACTCCCGCATGGGGTATTTGCTGAACATCAGCACCCCTCCGGCACGGTTATAGGTAATCACTCTCCGGTTTTCTGTACCGCATACAAAGGGGTAAACTTTCTTCAACTTTCTTTTCAAAATACGAATTGCCAGGCCATCAAAAGCTTCCTGAAACACAATTACATCTGGCGCCTCCTCCTTCAGCTTTTCAGGAATGAGCTTTGCGCGCCTGACCGGATGATGCCTTAAATAGAAAGCCCCGCGTGGAAGCATTTTTATATTCCAGCTCATAATGCTGATTTGCGGAGGAGGGATGGTATCGGTTTTTTCATTCTCCTTACAAATTGCGAAAAGCGGAAGTGCAAAAAATAAAAACAGCAAAATAAACTTCACTTACAATTGTGTTGATTGCAAAGATAGCGATAACATCACAAAAGAATCCGCCAAGCTACATGGCGGATTCTCAAATAAGGGTTACCAGTTAACTCTTGCTGTCACAAAGAAATTTCTTCCGGGCGCGCTTATTCCCGATGCAAATTGCCGGTAACGCAAGTCGAGAAGGTTATCACAGCCTAAATCAACGCTGAAGTTTTTTACAGGCTGAAAACCAATACGCAAGTTGAGAGTATACCAGGCAGGCATGCCATAGGGAGTTGCCTGCCCGAAATTGTCTTCGCCCAGCATATTATAATCTTCCACTTTCTTTTTTGCACTGAACAAGGCAAAAAATTCTCCCCGCACCCAATGTTTGTACTGCATTCTGAAACCGGCTCTTCCATACAAGGGAGGTATGTGGTCGAGCGGATAAGGAACAGAATCGGTTACTATTCTTCCATAGGTATAAGTAAGGGCGGCATACAAGCTCATCCAGTCGGCAACATCACCTTCAGCGTTTACACTTACCCCGGTTATATATGCCCTGTTTTTGTTCACAAGTGTAGTTACCCGGCTCAGGACTCCGTCAAAATCAATGCTGTCCTGCCCGTTGAACTGAGTAACTCCGGTTGTAATGGCGTTCAGAAAATAAGTGCCGAAGCCTGTTGCACTTATTCTTACTTTTTCAACGAAGGTTTTTTCTATGGTCAGTTCCCCGTTCAGCGTGTATTCGGGTTTCAGTTTGTTATTGGGTACAATCACGTTGCCGGGTACGCTTTCAAATATCTTGGCCATATCATCCACGTTCGGTGCACGGAAACCGGTAGAAAACAAACCGGTAATACGGAACCCGGCACCGGGTTTTCCCACTACACCCAGGTTACCCGAAACCGCATGGTAATTATTTTTTATTTCATCGAAAGGAAGCGGAAAGAAATCCTGACTTTTCGGAGTGAATGTTGAATGAAGCCTGATAAAGCTGTATCGTATGCCTTCGCTGATAATCAGTTTGTCTTTCCGGTTCCATGAATGAGTGGCATAAAGCCCGACAGAATTCATCTTGTTCTTTCCATCGGGGTATCGTGTGCTTTGAGCACGGGTTGTATCGTTGTTTACGTTTCGGTCAATAGCCGATGATTTGAGGTCGTTGAATTGCCCTTCAATACCAAAGGTAAGTTCATCATGCTTAAATTTCTTTTTAAAGTCGGCATGAAAACCGCCCACATGTATTTTTTCTGTGCGCTCAGCGCGGAAAGTATTTCCGAAACCCCGGTTGTTGCGGCTTTCAATAATGCGCTGGTAACTGCCTCCAATACTGATGTTGTCAAAGGGTCCTGCGCTCTTCCAGTTTAATTCATAAATGGAGAGCAGGCGTGTTTGAGGTCCGTAATACCATTCGGCATCTCTCAATGTGGTTGGCCCGGTTTGTACTGCCAGCCGGTCGTAGCGTGGAATGTTACCCGAATTACTGAACTGCACATTGATGATGTGAGAAATGTTTTCAGACTGCTGAAACAAAAACTTCTGCAGCAAATCGTACTGCCGGTATCCCGAACCTACCTGAATTGATTTATCGGGGTTGTTGAATACTGTATCCTTCCTCGCAATTACAGTTCCTGAAGAATCGCGGACATCGAAAACTTTCTGGTAAAGGTTTCTGTCCCAATATCCCGCTGTAGCCGCAGTAGTGTAGTTGCCTTGCCGCAGGTCGCCAAAGCGTGAAAAAGTTGCCGATGTTAACGAAGCAAACTTTCTGCATCCGAAGTTTAAATCAAGATGACCGGTGAGTTCATTATTTACAGAACCATACCTGAACATGGCATTGCCTTTCGAGAGAAATTTTTTGTCAGTTGCAAGAATGGGGTTTTTGGTTCGCAGGTGAACTACTCCACCCAGCGCATCGCTGCCATAAACGGTTGACGAAGGTCCGTACAAAACCTCTACCCGTTCCAAAACATTATTATCCACTGAAATTACATTTTGAAGATGACCGGCACGATATTGAATATTGTTCATACGCACACCATCAACCACCAGCAACACACGGCTGGCTTCGAAACCACGGAGAACCGGGCTGCCGCCTCCCTGCTGGCTTTTTTGAACAAATACCTGCCCGCTCATGGTAAGCACATCGGCTGTGGTTTGAGCGTTCATCCGCTTCAGGTCTTTTGAATTGATGATATAGGTTTGCTGAGCCGCATTTTGTTTTAAGCCTTCGAAACGGCTTTCGGCAATTATCACTTCACCCACCTCTACCATACGCTCAACCGTATCGGTTTGAGCGCACAAATGAATAAGAGGAAGCAGAAATATACAGACTAAGAATATCTTTCTCATGAAAATTATACTTTGTTTAAATGAAAAATGCACACAGAAAACAGAATGTAATAACTGTGTGAATGATTATTGAAAAAATAAATCAGGAGAAAGAGATATCAGGAGGGGGCGACTGCCGGTCGGCTATAAAAGAAGAAAAGAGAAATTCTTTTTCGTAACGAAGTATTCTATTGCCGGGCTGAATTTCCGCAACGGGTAAAACGAATCTTTCAAACGTAAATTCCTTCAGAAAACTTTGCAGCGAAACTTTTGAGGGATGATTAGCCCCGCAGCTGTCGTTCTGCCGGTTGAATAAAGAAAGAAAATCATTTACCAGGCCGGTTTCTTTATAGTCCTGCTCTACATATAACGTAACCATTCCGTTTCTTACTTCCATGTGCCCCACATCGTAAAGGCCACCGTTGTAACGAAACTCTTTATCCTTTTTCAGCCAAACCAGGTTATTGAATTCGCTGCCGCTTAAAACAATTACCGAATGTTGTCCGTTTTTCCCGCTCATTACTTCAGCCATTTGCTTTTGTGTTTCATACTGCCTGAATACGAAAGCGAAATAAAACCCGAAAAGGTTCATGAACAGAAAGGCGATAAATAATATAACCGCGGTAAAGCGCATGATGCAACAAATGTAAGAAGGAATCGGATTTTATAATACACCGGAGTATTCATGGAAAGGTTAGTTTTGAGGTTGTGGAACTGGTAGAAAAAATAGAACACCTTTTTAACCAAATAAAAGCCGGCAACTACAGTGCCACCGATGAACTTTTTGATACCATTTGGGGAAACTTCACCCGCATGGCTCACCATCAAAAAGGCAGACAATTAGTTACAGGTATCCTTGAATGGTCTGAAACTCACGCGGCTGAACACCGCGACTTTTTTGAATTGGCGGTGCTCACCATGGGAAGCATTGAGTTTCTTTCAGATAATTATGATGCCGCTATGAAACATCTTAACCGCGCACACGAAATGTTTTCGGAGCGGAACGACAAAGACGGAGTTGCCGCCTGTTCTGTTGTCATAGGGTTTGTTTACCGCTCAATTGGCGAAATAGATTTGGCGCTCAAGTACGGGCTTCAGGGTATTGAACAACTCTCCGGTTCAGGTAGGTTCAAGATGTTCCGCATTATGGGTTCGTACTGGCTGGGCGGTGTTTTTGCCGACAATGGTCACTTTGACGAAGCGCTCCGGCTTTTTAATGACGGGCTGAACGTAGATTACCCCGAAGGCGTACGGGCTATGAAACCCCGATTGACCAACGGCATGGCGAGCGTTTACATGAAGCAGAAAAAGTTTGAGCTTGCCCTGGAATATTACCAGAAAGCCCTGGAACTGACCGACCCGAATATAGAAGCCACTTTCCGGTCGCGGGGGTTAACCGACCTTGGCGATTATTATACCACTACGGGCGATTACGAGCAGGCTATCCGCTACAACCGCGAAGCGCTTGCCTTGCGCCAGCAAATGAAAATCCTCAACGGTTCGGTAACCAACTTAATGAATCTCGGCAAACTGTTCAGCAAACAGAACAAATACAGCGAAGCTGTTTCATTGCTGGAACAAGGGCTACAGATTTCCGATGAGTTGGGTGTGAAGGTGAAGATGTATCAGATTCACCACTTGCTGTCAGATATATATCTCGAAACAGGTAACCATGCCGAAAGCCTGAAGCATTTCAAGAAATTCCACAAAATAAAAGAAGACGCCCACCACGAAAACCTGGAGCGCAAGGTGCAGAACCAAGTGCAGCTTTTTCAGGCGCAGCAAACGCAGAAAGAAAACGACATCATCAAAGCCCAGAAACTTGAAATTGAAAAAGAGAAAGAGCGCAGCGATGAATTACTGCTTAACATTCTCCCTGCCGAAGTAGCCGAAGAACTGAAAAGCAAGGGGAAAGCCGATGCCAGATTGTTTAATGATGTTACGGTGCTTTACACCGACTTTCAGTCGTTCACTTCGGTTACCGAAAGATTATCACCACAACAATTAGTGGATGAATTAAACATCTGCTTCTCTGCCTTCGATGAAATCATGGACCGGTACAACATTGAAAAAATTAAAACCGTGGGCGATGCGTACCTCGCTGTAAGCGGTTTGCCCCTGCCCAACGAAAACCATGCTTGCGACATCCTCAGCGCGGCTCTAGATATAAGGGGGTTTATCCAGGAGCGCATTAAACTGCGGGGCGATAAAACCTTTAACATCCGTATTGGCGCTCACTCCGGACCGGTGGTAGCCGGTATTGTAGGCATTAAGAAATATGCATACGACATCTGGGGCGATACGGTGAACACCGCAGCCCGCATGGAGCAAAACAGCGAACCGGGTAAAATCAATATCTCGCAAACCACTTACGATTTGGTAAAAAACAAAATCAACTGTACCTACCGCGGTGAGTTTGAAGCTAAAAACAAAGGAATGCTGAAGATGTATTTTGTAACCGGGTAGCGGCTGAATACAAGATATTCTGGGATTGCCTGTTTTCCAAAGTTAGATCAATACCTTGCCTATTAGCGAGAGAACTTTAAATAATGAAAGTTTCAACTTTCAGAAGTACAAAGACATTTTATTGTTAGAGCTTCCAAGTCATCCTTCGGAAGTACGTTCATAACCCTAACGTAAGGCTCTGCTGTTGGAATGCTGAGGGGGTAAAGAAGGGGAAGAAGTGAAAATGAGCAATGAGCAATGAAAGAAATTTTAGGCGCCCGATTTCTGCAGCTTCACAAAAAATGTAGTGCCCACTGTTTCGGCAGTTTCAAACCAAATAGCCCCTCCGGTTCCTTCAATTATCTGCTTGGTAATAGCCAGACCCAGTCCGGTGCCAGATGATTTGGTTGTAAAGTTGGGAACAAAAACCTTGTCGTGGTTTTCTCGGGGTATGCCGCTGCCGTTATCACTTACTGTGGTAATAATGTATTCGCCTTCTTCTTTTACATGCACATCAATAAATCCTTTGCGGTTTTCGGGAATGCTTTGTATGGCGTTTTTCAGCAGGTTGTTGAATACGCTTACCAACTGATTTTTATCGGCAAACACCAGCGGGGCTTCGCTGTCGGTGGTAAAGGCGAGGCTTATTTTTTCCTCGCGGTTAAACAGATCGGTAATGGATTTGAGCAGTTCGTTCAGGTTGATGATTTCGTTTTGCGCCTTGGGCATTTTGGCAAACGATGAAAAGGCAGAGGCAATAGAAGAAAGATTTTCGATTTGCTCTTCGAGGGTTTTGGAAACCTTACGTGCCAGCTGGTCAATATTGGGGTTTCCTTCGTCAATAGCCCGCTGCAGGTACTGAATGCTAAGCTTCATGGGCGTAAGCGGGTTTTTGATTTCGTGGGCAATTTGCTTGGCCATTTCGCGCCAGGCACTTTCGCGCTCGCTCTTGGCAAGTTTCCAGGCGCTTTGCTCCAGTTCTTTAATCATTTTGTTGTACTCGCTTACCAGTATGCCTATTTCATCTTTGCTGTTCCACTCAATGGGTTCATTGGTTTTATTGAGGTTGAGGAAGCGCAGCTTTTCGCTGATGATGGTGAGCGGGCGGGTGACGGAGTTGGAAATAAAGTAAGCTAGTATAGCTGCGCAAATGAGCAGGAAGGCATATACGTTCATCAGAGTAACAAGGAAAGAAGAAACCTCATCATTGATGTTTTTTGCCCGCTCAAAATAAGGTATGCCGAGATAAGCCACGGCCTCGCCTTTTTTGTTGCGCACTGGTGTATAGGTGGCGAGGTAGGTCAGCTTGCCAGCTTTTTCGTGCTCTATAACCTGCGCGGTCTTATGGTTCTCCAGTTCAAAATAAGCAGCGGGATTCATCTTGCGGCTTAGTATGCCCTTTTCGTAAATAACCGGCTGCGAAGAAATCATCAGGTCGCCTTTTCGGTTAAACAGGTTGATGTCAACCGTGTTGATGTCTGCTAAGCGTGCAATTTCAAAGTTGAGGTCGCTGCCGTTGTTTTCGCCAAACAGGTTATCCCCGGTTGAGTTTTTTTGCACAAAATATTCAAGGCTGGCATGAATCACTTTCTCCTTGCGAAGCAGCCGGTCGGTATAAAAGTTATCATACTGCCTGCTGAAAAAACTGATGGTGATAATGCCTATAACAACAAAGGAAAACAGAATCATGAGCAGCATGGAAAAATTGATACGGGTACGGAAAGAAATAATCAGGTCGTCATAAAAAGCCCTTTCACTGTTTTTGGAAGTAACAAGGCGTAGCGCCATAATAACGGCAAGCACCATAAAATAAAAGGTGAAAAGGTACGAGAAAGTAGCCACCGGTTCAAACAGAGGCTCGCGCATAACCGAAACAATAACGCGCTTACCGTTTGAAAAGCGCTGAATGCTGTGTTCCCAATCCGGTTCTTCAATAAAAACAAAGTTTTCGTTTCCAAACCGGTAGTCGTTGTTCCAGTAATAGGAATAAGGGAAGTTCCCGTATTGGGCAATCAGTTTGTTATTCTGATAAATGGCGTAAGCGTAGTTATGCAGGTTAGGCGAAACCCGGGTGTTGCTGCCCATCAGTAATTCAGGATATACGTTCTGTCCGTAATAAATCTTGGGAACAAGGCGAAGAACCAAAGAGCCTGCATGCTGCGAATCGCGCTGAAAATCCAGGACGGAGAGGTAAGAATAATTCAAAGCCGAGTCGCTGATATAGTGGAGGAGAGAGCTTCGCGAAGTATCGGAGGCGTATAGCTTTTGAAAATAGGATAGGGGCAGGGAGTCGGCTGAGTGCAGAGAATTTCCCGATGCATCAAATGCGTAATGCTGGAAATTGTACTTATTAAAATAGCCGCCCAGGTACAGAACATTGATACGGTCGCTTACCTGCTTTTGCGATAAAACCGGGTTGGAAAATGAACCGGCAATGAATTCGTCCTGAATAATTCGCTCAGCCACATCGTTGAAGGTAAACTCCGCTACATAATCCCGTTCGGACACTAACTTGCCGGAAAAAAATTTGCGGGAGTTTCTCTCTTTCCGCTCATAAAGGTTTTCAATTAAAAAGGTGGAGAGGATGCTGTAAACCGATACGTAAATAATAATATGGCGAAGCGTAAATAGGGTGGATTGCTGTAAAAAAGAATACATAAGCAGCACAGTGAGAATACTCCATACAGCCGTGTAAGAAATAGCTTCGTGAAACTCGGAGTTCAGCGCAAAAGCGGCAAACAGCAAGCCGAATGCGGTACAGGCTAAAACCACCACACCGGTTCTCAGTTTTGTGCGCACTACTGAAGCGAGCACCGCGTTGGTGAAAACATAATGAATGAAAAACAGCAGCGCTATGCAAATCAGCCCAAGGAGGCTGAACAAGTCCATGCTGAGGACATTGTATATCTCGAAGGAAATCACCGAGTCAACCACCAGTGTTTTAAAAATCCAGAGAACAAGACCCGTATATATAAAAATAAATGCTAGACCGGATAGAACAACAGCTGTACGGGGTTTCGAATCATACTCTTTCTTCCGGTAATTTGAGAAAAAGAAAAATACTATCCAGGCAATAATCAAAACATTCAGAATAAGGTCACCCAAAGATTTGTTGAATATGGAGGAAGCATAATACCTGGGCTGGAAGAGTTCGAGTTTACTCAATTCATCGGGAAGCACAAGCCAAAGCATTACTGCCCGGATGGAACCGGCAGTAATCAGCAGGAGAAGAAAACCGGAAAGAAAATTCTTTCTTTCTACTATTAGCAACGCTATCCTCCCGGAATAGTAAAACAGTAGAAAGACAAGAATCAATTGAGCGAAAAGCCGGAATATGTTTACTTCGTCTTCACGGGTATCACCGGATACATACAAGTTAAAGAGAGTTTTTCCCTGCGCGTCTTTCACCGGCACCGACCCATTGATATTCTGTACGGTCAATTGCAGGTTTCCAGGTACCTTTATACCTAAACTAAAGTCGTTGCTGAGAAATCGGTTCTCGAAAGGGTATTCGTATTTCACCGGAATCAACCCCATCAAGGTTTCATTTGTATGTAAGCCGCCCTGCTTTGATAACTGATACCACCCGTTTTTTAGGCGTATAAAAGAGACACCCTCATCAACTCCGGAAGGAAATGGAGGCTGTATGCTGTTCCCTGTCCAGTAAACCAGGGAGTCGCCTATGAAATAATACAGCAACATGCCCTGGTCAAGCAGTTGCTGAACCGGTGAAGATGGTCGTTTATTTTTCCTAAATTCTTTTAGGAGTAGCTTATTTTCTGCAACAGTTTCAAAGGCACCTTGTACGGTTAGCAACCTGCTTTCAATTTTCTTAGCTACCTCGTTAATGTTATCGGCAGCCGGTTTAAAAACCGAAACGATAACAGCAAGCACCAACAGGGTTGGGAGAAGATATTTTTTGAGATTACCGCTAAGCAAAAACCATGAAGTTTCGGGGCAAGATATAAGTATTGACGGGTTTTTACAAAATATAAAACTTTCTTACAACAGAAGGTAAGCTTTAGCAATACGGGTTTTGTAAAGGACATATTACATCTTATAAACTGTTAATCACACAATTAGCTATCCGAACAAACCCAGCCGGTCTTCGTATTTAAATAAAGCTAAGGTAGGTTTAATCGATTTTGAGCGCAGTGTCATTCGGTTTTCGTATGGTTGAGAAAAAAGAATGGATATAATGGCACTGTCAGTCGGGCTTACATGCAAGGCTTTCAACATAAAGAAA
The DNA here is from genome assembly GCA_964631835.1 of uncultured Chitinophaga sp. Taxonomy (GTDB): domain Bacteria; phylum Bacteroidota; class Bacteroidia; order Chitinophagales; family LD1; genus Bog-950. Next base: position 24,447 of record CAZWAD010000031.1, on the reverse strand, counting down.
AAAGAATTGTGAAATGCAATTCTGAGTCAGGTCAACTGGTTATTCAAAAAATCCTGAGATGGTGTGTGCCGGTATTGACCTTTCTGCTTGCCGGTAATCCGGCTTATGCAGTAACCAAAGCTTTTGTGGGCTCCGGAAACTGGAGTAATGCTTCCAACTGGTCGCCTTCAGGAGTACCCGCCAGTTCCGATGATGTTACCATTCCCTCCGGTTTTTCGGTAACAGTGGATGGAAACTATTCGTGCAATGTTTTGAAAATGGGTACTATATCAGCTGATGATGCGTCAGTGCTGATTACAAATTCATCGAACAGCCTTACCATCAATGGAGATTTGCAACTCAATTCGAAAGACAAAAACAAGATTTACATACTTGATGCCGGTCCTGGTTCGATTTATGTAAACGGAACGTTTTCACATTGGGGTACAGCAGGAACGAACACCATCCGGGTAGGTTCGGGCTCGGTGACTTTTTCTCCGGCAGTATCTATTTCCAACAACTCGCAATTCATTACGTTCACCGGTGCAGGAACGGTCAATTTTAACTCAACCTTCACTGATTCATACAACGGGCTAACTACATTTACCGGCTGCACAGTAAACTTTGCCTCTTCATATACTGTAAATACCACAGCCATAAACTGGTCAGGAAAAGGAACAGCCCATTTTGCCAATGGTTCATCCATTAATCCTGCTTCTAATTTAACCCTTAACCACATTACTATTAACTCTTCGGCTTCAGTATCACTTAATTCAGATGCCGGAACAGTTATAGTGGGGGGGGATTTTATTCTTTCATCTGGTTCGGCTTTTACGGTAAATAAAAGTTTTGAGGTAGATGGGAACTGGACCAACAATGGCGGAAGTGTAACATGGGGTTCCAATACCCTTACACTTAACGGACTTGCAAAAACAATTGGTGGTACTTCGTCAACAACTTTTGCAACGTTGATAATAGGAAGAAACGGAGGGGCAAACGCGGTTACTTATTCAATGGATAAGAACATTACTACGACTTACCTGAACATTGATGGCAGCGGATATAACCGAACACTGAATCTAAGTTCGGGCACAACATTAACGGTAAGTCAGGACTTAACCATCAGCCAGCCTACAGTAAATTCGATAACTTCTGCTCTGATGGTAAACAGCGGAACATGTAACATTAACCGCCATTTGGTTTTTTCAGGAACTAACAACACTTCAACAAGGGTGGCAAAAGCAGCAGTCACCTCAGGTTCAATGTTCATAGACGGCACCATTGTCTGGATGAGTAATTCTGAAACTGCTACCGAAGTAGTAACCGTTAGTACCGGAACAATCACCTTCGGCAGTTCGCTGACTATGGGGAGCAATAGCGGCACTCTATCCGTTACTGATGCCGGAACAATAAATTTTAACGGAACGTCAGTCCCTTCATTCACCTTCGGTGGAAGTTTGGTAAGCCCTGTATTTTCAACGGCACCGGGGAGCACACTTAACTTCAAAGCCGGATTTACCAATAATACGAATGCCCTTACTCTTGCTTCTGCAAGCAATTCAGTATTCACTGGAAATGGAACGGTTACTCCTAATGCTTCCATCACATTCGGTAACCTGACAATAAACAGTGGCTATACCCTTACACTTGCGGGAAACATTTCCCTAAAAGGAAACTGGAACAACAGCGGAACGTTTACGCCAGCCACATATACTGTAACTTTTAATGCATTGAGCCCAAATACACAAACAATTACAAAATCAGGGGGGGAAACATTCTATGGACTTGGGGCATCTAATTCAGGTGCAACCCTTACGCTTATTAACGATGTTACAGTAACAAACAGTTTAACCATGGGAGGAGCTAACATAAATCTCAATACCAATACTCTTACCGTTGGCAATAGCACCGGTGCTTCGCTTTCGCGTACAGGTGGTATTGTTTACGGTGGGATTTGGAAACGCTGGTTGCCTGCTTCTGCTATTACCAGTAATTCCGGTTTCTATTATGGCTTATTTCCCGTAGGTGTTCCCGGTGATTACCGTCCCGTTGAAATAAATTCAACATCAAGCCCATCTGTTGCGGGATATGTAATGGCTACTCATTTTGATACTATTTCAGTAACTTTTGTTACATATACTGATAACGAAGGCGATGACATTGAAGACATTGCCGATATTACCTCTACACTTACCACCTCCGGTTTAGATGGCGGGACTTACGACATTGATGTAACCTTTACCGGGTTGACTAACAAAGGTGTTACTTCCGATATGAAGTTGTTGACTTATACAGGAGGAACAATGGGCTCAGTAGGTAACTCAGTCACTACTGCAGGTACGGTAGTAAACCCTACTGTAAAACGCACAAACATTTCGGCATCACAGTTAGCCAACGTTTGGGTTATAGGTAGCAAAAACAAAACAATAACCCCCCTCCGCGACTTTTATTATTCACGCAAATCAGGCAACTGGAATGATGTAACAGAGGGTAACGGAACATGGTCACGAATTTCAGGCGGTTCAGGACCCAGTTGCGATTGCTACCCCTCTGACGGTGGTTGTGTAGTTATTAATGACGGTCATACGGTTACTGTTAACATTAACTCGGCAATTGACTATGTGGATATTAATTCTGGTGGAACATTAAGCGGCAATTCAGGTGTCACCTTGACTCTGTACCGCGACTTTATAACCTATGGTTCAGGAAGTTTCAATAATGCCGGGACCTGGACTTTGAATAGGTTACTTACCCTTTCTTCTTCTACTTTATCATCTTCTTCAGGAAACCTAACAGTGTATGGAAACTTTATGCTGCCTTCGGGGGGGACTTATACTCAGTCAACGGGAATATTCACTGCTTCAGCTGATGTAACTCTTTTCGGTAATTTTTCTGTTGGTTCAGCTACCGCAAACTTAATAGGTAACGGAAGCGCTATTGCAGGAACAGGGAATTTTACTACCTCTGGTGGAGGGACGCTGAACGTTGCTGGGAATAAAATAATTAATACAGGCTCAAATATTACTATCGGTAACGGAAGTAACCCACTCCAGTTGGCACTGGCTGATTCAATTACCGTTGCAAATCACGGAACAACAAAAGTTTATGGTTCCATTACCGGAGGAAATGCTACAACCTGGCTGAATGAAGCCAACTCTACATTAGACGTAACAGAGAATTTACTTACGTCAGGGATATTAGATGCATCATCCAATGGAAACTCTATTATATACAGCGGAAGCGGAAATCAAACAATCAAGATTCCAGCTTCTTCCTACTTTAAGCTTGTAATCTCTAATGCAGGAACAAAAACTTTAGAGGGAAATGTTTCAGCCTCCAACGAGGTAAGGATAGAAGATGCTGCTATTCTCGATGAAAGCACATATACTTTGTCAGGCAGCGCTTCTTTGACTATGAATGGCACTTCCGAATTGAAACTAGAGCGTGGTTCAAACGGGACATATCCCGAGCTCACAGGAACTTATTCACTTACAGGTGGAACAGTTACCATTAACCAAACATCTGACACTGCCACTATAAAAGACGCAGTTTATTACAATCTCAAATTTATCGGTACGCAACCTCATAATGTTTCTGGAGTTTCAGCCCTTACTAATAACTTTCAGATACAAAACTCATCAACTATATTCAACGCTTTTGGTTTAAATGTTGGCAATAATTTCGATTATTCCAGCAACGGCACGTCTACTCTTGATGGTGACCTGACGGTAGGTGGATTTACAATTTCTTCCGGAGGTTTAAATGACGGAGGAAATACAATTACTGTTAACGGTAGCACAGGGTGGAATAATAATGGTGGAACTTTTACAACAACAGGCACCGTGATTTTTACCGGAAATTCCACACAGCAAATCTCCGGCAGCCAACCTACTGTTTTTCACTCTCTTACTGTTAATAACCCTGCCGGTGTTACATTGAATGTAAATCCGTCAGCGTCAACAGATATAACAGGTTCGCTTGTTCTTACCTCTGGTGTACTTACCAGCACATCTTCCAACCTACTTCGCATTTTGCACGGTGCTGTTTCCGAAAGTGGTTCATCGGCCAGTTATATTTCCGGACCAGTGATGAAAATAGGAAACACTCCCTTTGTTTTCCCCATTGGGAAATCAGGTTTGTGGAAGAGAGCAGAAATTTCAGGTATGATTGACTCCACTACTGCTGTTACAGCAGAATATTTTGATGTAGCTTATACAAACCTTACCCCTATCAGCGATAGCCTTACCCAGGTGAGCGATGTGGAATATTGGGACATAAACCGTACTGTAACATCGGATGGAGTGAAAATCAAACTGTTCTGGCAAAATGCCACCTCCAGCGATATCACTGATTGTAATTACTTGACAATTGCTCACCGGAAAGGAAGTATGTGGGAAAGAGAAGATGCTACTGTGGCTGATGGCTCATCTTGTACTAGTGGAGGTTCGGGAAGTATTGAAACCGATAACATGATTACAGCTTTCAGCCCGTTTACATTTGGCGGAAGCGGTGGAACAGCGTTGCCTGTTACACTTGTTTCGTTTGATGCATCTCCGGCTGGCAGCAAAGTGCGTACGAATTGGCATACCTCTCTCGAAGTGAACAACCATTACTTTACTGTGGAGCGTAGCATTGACGGAGTCAACTTCTCTGAAATTAGTCGAGTAAGTGCAGCAGGCAACAGCACAGTCGAGCGCGCCTATGAAACATTTGATGAAAACCCTTTGCGGGGAACCTCATATTACCGGTTAAAACAAACTGATTTTGACGGACACTTTACTTATTCTGGTATGATTCCGGTGAATTTCAATTTGCAGTCCTCAATTACTGTACATTCAAATCCTTCCTCGCACGAAATGCTTCTGAACGTTTCAGGTTATTATGGCAATATTGAATTGACAATATTTGATTTGTTGGGCAAAAAAGTTTTCAGCGAAATAATTCAGTCTTTGGGGCGGTCTACTCATGTGGTAGCTGTACCGAAATCTGTTTATTCAGGTATGTACCTACTTACTGCAAACTCCAACGGGATTTACCTAAAAGAAAAGATTCTGATAACTCAATAATCAGCGTTCAAACAGTTTAGTATTTTATCTCCTGCTTCCTTTTCTGTTTTTCCGAAAGTTATAATTCCATCTTCGTGACCTGCCATTATGATTATTTTATGTTTTGCCACATCTGTTTCTTTAAAAAGCCTGAATATTTCAAGCGCCATAGCTGTGGTTCCATACTCAACTTTGGATTTGGTGGTTGGCACCATGTGTTTCAATTTACTCCAAAGATCCCGGTGATGAACATGAAACACAGTATTAATTTCATTGCTGCATTCGTAAAGCATAGCATGAGTTAATGATTCGGAAGATGCTTTGACAGGTCCAGAACAGACAACTCTGTTTTTGCTGAAGTTGAAAGAGGTAACGATTGTATAATGACGTGCATTAAGTTTTTGAAATTTTCCTGTACCGGTTCCGGTGATAAGAAAATTTGAACGTTCAAAACGCCTGCTCATGTTGCCATATCCAATTCCATCGGGATAGACGCCTATTAGTCTTTCTTTATATAGCCTGTTGCGCCATGTGTTTAATTCTTTAAGATATTTATAAGCCACCGGTTTTTCATCGAGCCATCGGCATTCGAACTTTATTCCAACTTCCTTTTCCATGGTTTACTTTCTTTCGGGAAAAAGTTCAAGAATACTTTGCTCATCAGCATTGCAAATTCCACGTTCTGTAATTAATCCTGTAATCAGCCGCGCAGGTGTTACATCAAAGGCATAGTTAAGCGCAGGACTACTAGCCGGAGCAACCAACACTTTTTTTATTCCATCATCGATCAAGCCCTCAATATATTTCACCTCATTCCCGTTTCGCTCCTCAATTTTTATTTCTTGTAACCCATAAGAAATATTCCAATCAAAGGTAGAAGATGGTAGTGCTACATAAAAGGGAACTAGGTTGTCGTATGCAGCAAGTGCTTTGAGGTAAGTTCCTACTTTGTTTGCAGCATCGCCTGTACGGGTTACTCTGTCGGCACCAGTAATTACAAAATCAACTAATCCATTTTGGAGGAGGTGTCCGGAGGTATTGTCGGCAACAAGAGTATGTGAAATTCCACCGTGAAGAAGTTCCCAAGCGGTTAAGTTTGCTCCCTGATTGCGAGGACGGGTTTCACTGACCCACACGTGAACTTTTATTCCCCGGCCGAAAGCTTCGTAAACCGGGGAAAGTGCAGAGCCGTAGTCCACAAAAGCCAGCCAGCCGGCATTGCAGTGAGTGAGAATATTAACCGGTTTGCCCTTTTTTTCTTTTGCAATTTGCTCAATTAGATTAACCCCATGATCTCCTATTCGTTTACAATATCCGGCATCTTCATCAGCAATCTGAGCAGCAGTATGTTTGGCAATTTCTATTTTTTCAATCAACGAAGTTTCAGAAGCCATTGCCTCTAGTTGCCTGTTTACCGCCCATTCTAGGTTAACCGCAGTAGGTCGGCTTGCTTTAAGCGCGTCAGCTGCTTTTTGCAAATACTCACCGAATGATATGTTGTCTTTTGCTTCCTGCGCAGCTAAATACATTCCGTAACCTGCGGCAGCTCCAATAAGGCCAGCTCCGCGAACGTGCATATCTTTAATGGCAGTAATCATCTCATTTGCAGAAGATATATGTTCTACAACAAATTTGTGAGGCAGAAAACGTTGATCAATTATGCTGACAGCTTTTTCATCACCATCTTTAAGCCAAATAGTGCGGTAATGCTTTCCGCTTACTTTCATTCAGGCGAAAGTAAAAATTTGGAAGGCAGAACACTTGACTTTTAAAACAATAGCTTTAGACATAACCTCCTTGAAGTCGTTTTTATTTAAGTAAATAACAACACAACTCTGTTTTGGGATAACTATCATAAACATGTAACAGGTGAAAAGTCTGCTATTATATATAAGAAAAACAAGTTCGTTTATTGGCAATTATAAGTTAACTAACCTGCTTTAATACGCTTATTATACGTCTTTCTTTTTCTCCCTATTCTTATATATTTGCGCCCGCTTCAGAAGAAAGCGTTCATTTTCAGATATAAAAATTTTCCCAAATGCAGAATTTAAGCGGAGTAATTAAGGCAATAACCGTTATCTTAATTGTGGTTTGCCTTTATGAAATTTCCTATACTTTTTTAGCTCGCAATACCGAGAAAAAAGCAGACGAATATGCCGCAAGTTTGGTTAAGGCGATTCCGCCTCTTGACGCTACACCAGCGCAATTAGTTGAGTTCCGTGACTCCGTTGAATCTATTAAGAAACAACACAAGAGAAATTACCTCGACTCAGTAGCAGGAATTCCTCCATTCGAATTGTTCGGACTTGAAGAATACTTTACTTACAAATTTGCCCGCGAACATGCTCTGAATCTGGGACTTGACTTGAAGGGGGGTATGAGCCTGATTATGGAAATTGCCGAAGATGATGTATTGAGAAACCTGTCGCACAACAGCAACAATGCCCAGTTTAATAAAGCACTGGAAAATGCCAATGAAAAGAAGAAAAACGACCAGCGCCATTTTCTCGATATTTTTAAAACAGAATTTGAAGCGTTAAACAAAGATGCGCGCCTGGCTGCTGTGTTTACCCCGGTTGACGCCTACCGTGATGAAATAGGAGTAAACTCAACTAACGATGAGGTAATAAAAGTGCTGCGCAAAGATTTTGACGCTGCTATTAAACATACGTTTACAATTCTCAAAACCCGGATTGACCAATTCGGAGTGGCGGCACCTGTTATTTCCTTGCAGGAGGGAACCGGAAGAATTATTCTTGAATTGCCCGGAGTTGACGACCCTGTTCGTATCCGTAAACTATTGCAGCAAACCGCACAACTCGAATTTTGGGATACTTATGAAACATGCGAGGTATTCAGCGGCCTTGCAGAGATAAACACCCTTATGCGCGCTGAAAAAACAACTGTTGCAGCTTCTTTGGATACCGCACTTACCCCAAAGGTGGATACAACAAGTTCTTCTGCAGGAGCTGCGATGTTTGGTGCTTCAAAAACAGGGACTGATACAAGTAAAGGCGCAGTTGCAAAGGAAGATACAACCGGTACGGACGAATTTCCCTTTTGGAAAATATTTTATCCGAATGTGATAGATGATGGGCGAAATATCGGAGAAGGCCCCCGGGTAGGTTCCGCTTTCGGAAAAGATACGGCAAAGATAAATCGGTTACTGGCTAAAGAATCGGTTCGCAAGTTGCTTCCGCGCAATATTAAATTATTATGGAGCGCGCATCCCGAAACCAAGTCAGGGAATGTTTTCGGGTTGTACGCCATACGTCCAAATCCGAACTCCACCGAAGCTCCGTTAACCGGTGAAGCAATTAAATCGGCTAACTCCGGTTTCGACCAGATAACAGGTCAGCCCAAAGTAAATATTTCCATGAACCCTGAAGGCGCAAGCAAGTGGGAGCGCCTTACAGATTTAGCAGTAAAAGGGAAAGCCTGCGGCAGAGAGGTCAAGAAATGTATCGCTATTGTTTTGGATAACCGTGTCTTTTCGGCTCCACGTGTACAGCAGAAGATTTCGGGCGGAAATTCCGAAATAACCGGCATTTCTAATGTGGAAGAGGCTGTGGACCTTGCTAATATTTTACAAAGTGGAAAGTTGGAGGCCAAAACCACAGTCATTGAGGAACAAATTATCGGTCCTTCATTGGGTAAGGAATCAATCAAAGCAGGGTTGACTTCGCTTTTGCTGGGGTTTGTCATGGTGTTTGTGTTTATGATTCTTTATTACAGCACCTCCGGCATCATCGCCAATACCGCTATGGCGCTTAACATGTTCTTCCTGGTAAGCTATATGATTTCTCATGGCGCTTCGTTTACGTTACCGGCTATGGCTGGTATTCTGCTAACACTTGCTATGGCGGTTGATGCCAACGTAATTATTAACGAGCGCGTGCGCGAGGAAGTGAGAAGAGGCAAAGGTTTGCGGCTGGCGGTTGACGAGGGATACCAGCATTCATACAGCGCCATTATTGACGGAAACCTGACTACAATGATTATAGGTATTGTACTAACCATTTACGGTTTAGGTCCTATTCAGGGCTTCGGTTATGTGTTGGTTTGGGGACTTATTACTTCCATGTTTACTGCGGTTGTGGTGTCGCGGGTGTTTTTTGATTTTGCCTTTAACCGCGGATGGAACATTAAATTTGGTAATAAGTTCACTTTCAACCTGCTAAAAAACATCAGCTTCGATTTCATAGGAAAACGTAAATACAGCTATTCTTTCTCTGCTTTAGTTTTCACCATTGCCTTTGCATCAATGATTTTTTACGGGTTTGATTTTGGCGTTGATTTTAAAGGCGGACGCAGTTATGTCGTACAGTTCGATAAAGACGTAACTACCGAACAGGTTTCAAAAGCGCTTGAGTCGAATTTGGGTATTACACCTATTGTAAAAACTTACGGAAGCAACAATCAGGTGTCCATTACCACTTCTTTTATGATTGACTCCACTTCAGGTCCGGCAACTGATAGTATTGTTGAGCGTGCCATATATGAGGGGTCAAAGTCAATTTTTGTTGAACAACCATCATTCGAAAATTTCAGAACCAAGAATGTAAAAAGCTCGATTAAAATCGGAGCAACTATTGCCGATGATATCCGCCAAAGCGCCTTATGGGCATTATTGTTTAGCTTGTCGGGAGTGTTTGTTTATATTTTCATCCGTTTCAGAAAGTGGGAATTCGCAACAGGTGCGATTGTGGCATTGATTCACGACCCAATTCTTGTTTTGGGAACATTTTCGTTATTCCGCCATGTCATGCCTTTCTCTCTAGAAATTGACCAAAACGTGGTAGCTGCTGTCCTTACACTTATCGGTTATTCGGTAAACGATACCGTGGTAGTATTCGACAGGATTCGTGAAACAATAGGTTTGCATCCTACTCGTACTGTAACCCAAAATGTGAATGATTCAATAAACCAGACACTAAGCCGTACGGTTATGACCGTGTTTACAGTATTTATTGTTGCATTAATCCTGTTCCTTTTCGGTGGAACTCCTATCCGCGGCTTTTCGTTTGCGCTGATTATCGGGTTGTTGATTGGTACTTATTCCTCCATCTTCGTGGCTTCTCCCGTGGTAGTTGATTTAATGAATCGCAGAAAGAAAACAACTGCATAGTTCACGATTACTGTTAAATTCTTCAGAAAAGCCCGTTATTGCAACGGGCTTTTCTATTAACTTTTTCTTCAGATATGACAATACTAACAATGTTGTTTATAACTCAGTTATCCATTTCCTTGCAAACTCTCAATAGCTTCACTATTTAGCACTATCAAACGCGATATGTCGGCACATAAACATAAGCATACAGAAGATGTGGCAAGTACCGAACCGGTGCTAACATCGCTTGGCATTGCTTATCTCCGAAGGGCAGAGGAAAATCTGAAGACGCTCGATGCCCGCCTACAGCATATCTTTAACACACTCGGCAATTCTTTCTGGGGCGCAGATTTAGTGAACCGGAAAATGCTCTATGCTTCTCCGGCTAATGCAAAGGTTTTCGGTTATACAGAACATGAGTTCATGAACAACTTCAACCTTTGGCACGAAGTTATCATACCCGAAGATAAAGACATAGGTGATTGGATTCGTTCTGAAGTTTATAAGGGCAAGCCCTTTAATTGCGAGTACCGTATCCGGCATAAAGACGGCAGCATCCGGTGGATAGAAGCCAGAATGACCCCAGCGTCTGATGAAAAGGGAAACGTAATCCTTCTTGACGGAATTGCCATTGATATAACCGAGCGCAAAAGCACAGAGGCAAAACTGCATCAATCAAAGGAGCAATTTAAAAGCATTGTAAACAGTTTGAATCATGCGCAAAAGCTTTCAAAAACAGGAAGTTTTGAATTCAACCTTCACACCTTCGAGTTAGTTTGGTCGGAAGAACAGTACCGCATTTTCGAAATGGAAGAAATGCCTGCCCATCTTCTTTTTGAAGCATGCAAGAAGAAAATTCATCCCGATGATATTCCTGCTCTTAATGAAGCTATCCGCTTAGCTGTTAAAGAAGGAAGGGGAGTGGTTTATGAACACCGGATTTTCAGCAAAGACGGAACCATTAAATATCTGGTTGGAACCGGAGAAGTTTATACCACTTCTGGTAATGCCAAAGTGCTGAGAGGCAGTGTTCAGGATATTACTGAACGGAAACTGTTTGAGCTGAATCAAAAGGAAAATGAAAAAAGGCTTTTGGAGGCTCAAAAAGTAGCGCAAATCGGAGATTTTACATATGATTTTAGAACCGGGATTTGGAAATGCTCCAGAGTTCTGGATGAGATAACAGGATTGAATGACGATGCAATCATGGTGTTTGATAATTGGGTGGCATTGCTTACCGATGATGTAAAAGAAGAAATAGTAAGCACTATATTTCCCCTGCTTCAGAATGGGACAATGCCGCAAGGTCATTATTTGGATTGCAAAATTAAACGGGCCAATACCGGAGAAGAACGCTGGGTATCTATTGTCGGTGAACTTGAGCGTGATGCCATGGGAAAGCCCCTTCAGTTAAAGGGCACTGTACAAGACATAACCGAACGCAAAAAATCGGAGTTTGAAATAAAACGGCTGAATGAATTGCTGGAAAAGAAAGTCGAAGAACGAACTATAGAATTAAGCCGGGCGAATAAAGACCTGGAGGCCTTTAACTATACTGTTTCACACGACTTACAAAACCCTTTAGCTTCGTTAAGCGGGTTTTCAAAACTTTTACTGCATACCTACAGCGACAAGCTGGATAATGAAGGGAAAGAATATTTAAAAGTAATTGACCGGAGCGCAAAGCGTATGAGCAGTTTAGTACGCGACCTGCTCAGTTTTTCTCAACTCGGTAAAGTTGTTGTGCGAAAATCCGAAGTGGATATGGATAAACTTGTAAGAAACGTAACCGATGATATTGTTTTTACCGAAGGCAGGCTAAAAACCAGAATGGAGTTACATCCTTTGAAACCTGCTGTTTGCGACCCGGCTTTAATCAGGCAGGTATGGGAAAATCTTATCAGTAATGCACTGAAATATTCTTCGAGGAAAGAAAATCCTGTGGTGGAAATCGGCTGCAGTGACAACGGCAGCGAGTATATCTATTTTGTAAAGGATAACGGAATTGGTTTCGATAACAAAGACGCAGTACGGATATTCAGAGTTTTTGAAAGGGTAAACCACTCGGCATATTTTGAAGGAACCGGTGTCGGTTTGGCAATCGTTGAGCGCATAATTGCTGGCCATGTCGGGCGCGTTTGGGCGGAAGGGGAAACGGGCAAGGGTGCATGTTTTTATTTTTCCTTGCCTAAAGAATCTTATCCTGACTTGACATCTGACTGAAGACAGCATATATTAGTTTTATGGAATTGATAGTTACATCTTTTTTCATTCTTATTTTCTTTTGTGTGTGCAGTTACTCCATTTCGTACACACAAATCGCTACAACCCCTGCGGGGGTATGTTAGCAATGTCTCTATTTCTTCTTTCTATTTAGTCCCATTTTCATTGAACTTTTCTTAAGTCATTAAAAGTAATTAAAGTGTTATGCGTGTTTTAAAATTTGGCGGCACATCGGTTGCCAATGCAGAGAATATAAGTAAGGTTGTTGCCATTGTAACCAAAACTTTAAAAAAAGATAAACTAATAGTGGTTGTTTCTGCTCTTGGCGGAACAACTGATATGCTGATTGATATGGGCAGGCTTGCTGCCGCGGGCGATGAAAAGTACAAGGAGAAACTTACTGGTATTGAACAACGCCATTTGCAGACAGTTAAAGAACTGATTCCTTTTGCACGCCAAAGCGCAATTCTAAGCGAGATAAAAAGACAATGCAATGAACTTGAAGCAATTTGCGAAGGAGTTTTTCTCCTCCGTGAGTTATCTTCCAGAACACTTGACCGGGTTGTAAGTTTCGGAGAACTAATGTCATCGGTTATTATATCTCACAAATTTTCTTCGTACGGAGTGAAGCACGAATGGAAAGATTCCCGTGAACTAATCAGAACCAATTCCAATTTCGGATATGCGACAGTAAATTTCAGAACAACTGATAAAATGGTTAAGACATATCTGAAATCAAAACCATCTCCGCTTTACGTTCTTCCCGGTTTTATTGCTTCTGATGAAAACGGAATTACTACAACTCTCGGCAGAGGCGGCTCGGATTACACCGCAGCAATTTATGCAGCAGCAATAAATGCTGATGCTTTGGAAATATGGACAGACGTTAGCGGAATGATGACTGCAGACCCTCGGTTAGTTCAAAACGTAAAAGTCATTCCACGTATATCTTACCAGGAAGCAATGGAGCTTTGCCACTTTGGTGCAAAAGTGATTTATCCTCCAACTATTCAACCGGTGATGAGTAAAGGAATTCCGCTGTGGGTAAAAAATACTTTTGCTCCTGATGATGAAGGAACCCTGATTGAAAATAAAGCAGACCAAAGCGGAAATGTAGTGCGCGGAATTTCAAGTATTGGTAAAATATCAATGCTTTTGCTGGAAGGAAGCGGAATGATTGGCATTCCCGGATTCTCGAAGCGCTTGTTCGATGCGCTTTCAAAAGAAAAAATCAATGTCATTCTCACCACACAGAGTTCTTCGGAGCATTCTATTTGTGTAGCCATTGATGATGCTAATGCACAGAAAGCGAAAGCTGCTGTTGATGAAGAATTCTCCTACGAAATAGCGGTAAAGAAACTTGAACCGCTTAGCATTGAAACTGGTTTAAGTATTGTAGCCTTGGTTGGAGATAACATGAAAAACCATCCGGGCATCAGTGGAAGGATGTTCAGCGCGCTCGGAAGAAACGGTGTCAACATCCGGGCGATTGCCCAGGGCTCTTCGGAGAAGAATATTTCGGTGGTGATTACCAGCAACGATGTCAGGAAATCTATCAACGTTTTGCACGAAGAATTTTTTGAAACTGTTTTCAAACAAGTAAACCTATTCATAGTTGGTGCGGGGAATGTTGGCAAGCGTTTGATTGAGCAGTTAAAACAGCAACATGCCTACTTGCAGAAACATCTTCGTTTGAACCTTCGTGTTATGGCTATTGCCAACAGCAAGAGAATTGCTTTGAGTGAAAACGGAATATCCCTGAATAAATGGGAAGAAGAGTTGAATACTGCTAAACCCATGAAACTAAACGAACTCGTAAAATTCATTCAGGAGAAAAACCTGCGAAATTCTGTTTTTGTAGATAACACCGCCAGCGAGGAAGTAGCTAAATGCTACGCTTCCTTATTACAGAAGAGCGTTTCCGTAGTGGCTTGCAACAAAATTGCCTGCTCATCACCTTACAAAATTTACGAGGATCTTAAGCAACTTGCGAGAGAGTATAACACCACTTTCCAGTTTGAGACTAACGTGGGTGCTGGCTTGCCGGTGATTGGAACTTTAAATGATTTGGTGAGCAGCGGTGATGAAGTTACTAAAATACAAGCGGTGCTTTCGGGTACTCTGAACTTTGTTTTCAATAATTATGACGGCACTAAATCTTTTTCCTCTGTCGTGAAGCAAGCGCAGATTGAAGGATATACCGAACCGGACCCGCGCCTTGATTTAGGAGGCACCGATGTCATGCGCAAGATTCTTATCCTTGCCCGCGAAGCGGGATATAAGATGGAGATGAAGGATATCAAAAACAATATGTTTCTGCCCGCCAGTTGTATGAAAGGCGATGTTGCTGCTTTCTATAAAGAAATGGAAAAGCAGGAAGCGCATTTCAGGAGGCTTTATGATGAAGCAAAAAAGAAAGACTGCAAATTGAAATTTGTTGCACAATTAGAAAACGGTAAAGCATCTGTAGGCTTACAGCACATCGGCAAGGAACACGATTTATATCACCTCTATGGAAAAGACAACGTGGTGTTGTTTTACACCAAACGCTACTCTCAGCAGCCATTGGTAGTGAAAGGTGCCGGAGCCGGAGCAGAGGTAACTGCCTCCGGAGTGTTTGCCGATATTATTCGTGCCGCAAGAGTTTAAAAAATAATAATGAGCCAGGTAACCGTCCGTCCGCCAGCAACTGTGGCAAACATTGTTTGCGGCTTCGATATTCTCGGACTGGCGCTCAACGACCCCAAGGATACCTTCGTCATCCGCAAAACAAAAAAGCGTGGTGTTACTATAATCAACAAGGACAACTACAAGCTACCTACACAACCGGAGAAAAATGTTTCGGGGGCTGCCATGCTTGCGCTACTCGATGAGGTGAAAGAAGATATCGGTTTTGAAATTGAGAGCACCAAATCCATCATGCCCGGAAGCGGCATTGGCTCGAGTGCTGCGAGTGCCGCAGGAGTGGTAGTAGGAGCTAATCATTTGCTGGGTAATCCTTTTTCAAAAGAAAAGCTGATTGAATTTGCCATGTGCGGTGAGTTTGTTGCCTCCGGTGCCAAACATGCTGATAACATTGCTCCGTGTATTTACGGTGGTGTTACACTCATCCGCAGTCATCACCCGCTCGATATCATTCCGCTCGACTCTCCTCCATTGTTCGTTACCGTTATTCATCCGCAGATTGAAGTTAAAACTTCCGATGCGCGACAAATTCTCAAAAAACAAATCTTGCTGAAAGATGCCATTACACAATGGGCGAACATTGCGGGCTTGGTTACCGGATTTATGAAACACGATTACGAGTTAATCAGCCGCTCATTGGAGGATGTAATTATTGAACCGGTGCGCAGTATTCTTATCCCCGGGTTTGATGAAATTAAGAAGCAGAGTAAGGAAGCAGGCGCTTTGGGCGGAGGTATTTCCGGTTCGGGTCCTTCGGTGTTTATGCTGAGCAAAGAAGAAAAAACTGCACATGTGGTAGAAGCCGTAATGAAAAGCATTTATGAAAAACTGGGTGTTGATTTTCATATCCATGTTACTACCGTGAACCATAAAGGAGTGGAGATTGTAAAGTAGAATTGCGATATGTTGTATTACAGCACTAACAAGAAATCGGAGAAAGTATCTTTTAGAGAGGCAACCATTCAAGGACAAGCACCGGACAAGGGATTATACTTTCCGGAGGTAATTCCGAAAGTTTCTAAAGACTTACTTGCTCATTTAAAGAGTAAAACAAAAACTGAAATCGCCTTTGAAGTTATCCGTCCGTATGTGGGCGGGGTTATTCCCGATAAAGAACTTCTCGAAATCTGCGAGCACACGGTCAACTTCGATTTCCCTCTTGTAAAAGTTACTGATAATATTTTCTCCCTCGAATTATTTCACGGGCCAACGCTTGCCTTTAAAGATGTGGGCGCGCGGTTTATGAGCCGCTGCCTCGGTTATTTCTCTAAAGACAACAACAAGGAAGTAACCGTGCTGGTTGCCACTTCGGGCGATACCGGCAGTGCTGTGGCAAACGGTTTTCTGGGTGTGGAAGGAGTGAAGGTGGTTATTCTTTATCCTTCAGGAAAGGTGAGCAGGATTCAGGAACTGCAACTGACCACACTGGGACAAAACATTACTGCGCTCGAAGTTCAGGGCACTTTTGATGATTGCCAGCAAATGGTGAAGCGTGCTTTTGCCGATGAACAACTCAGCAAAAAACTTTTTCTCACTTCTGCCAACTCCATCAATGTAGCGCGCTGGCTGCCGCAGCAGTTCTATTATTTCTTCGCGCTTGCTCAGTGGAACGCGGAACAACCACCGGTTATCTGTGTAAGCAGCGGCAACTTCGGAAACATTTGTGCCGGTCTGCTGGCTCATGTTTCAGGAATGCCTGCTTCTCATTTTGTGGCGGCATGCAACAGCAACGATGTGTTTACCCAATATATCGCCAGCGGAAAGTTTAACGCGCAAGCTGCCGTTGCAACCATTTCAAACGCTATGGATGTTGGCAACCCCAGCAACTTTGTTCGCATACTCGAATTGTTTAATCACGATTACGCTGCTGTCAAAAATCTTATCAGCAGTTACAAAATAAGTGATGAAGAAACACGCCAAACCATTGCCCGCGTTTACAAGCAATACAATTACCTCACCGACCCGCACGGGGCAGTGGGTTTCGCTTCCCTCGAAAAATATCTTTCCGAGAACCCGCAACACAAAGGTTTCTTCCTCGAAACCGCACATCCGGTAAAATTCAGCGATGTGGTGGAAGAAGTTATCGGCAAGCCGCTCGAAATTCCTTCTTCAATGCAGCACCTTCTTCAATTGGAAAAGAAAAGTGTGTTCCTCAAAGCAGATTATGACGAGTTGAAAAGTTACCTGATGGAATAAACTTGTTAATGCCGGGGCGGAATTTGGTGGTGTAGGTTGGGGGGAAGTTGCAATGGGGGGCGCGGATTGCGGATTGGGTCCAGCGGAATGAATACCGGACAACCATGAATGTTGTTAGATAAATTACACAAGGGTACACTACCTAATGCTGGATTGCTGAATTGATTGCTTTGCGGATAATTGGGCAGACAACTGATGCTTGTACCAGTAAAATAAAATTCAATTACCTTATTTAGCCGGGGCAGACAATTGAGGTTGCTATTATTTGAGCAATCAAAATAGTCTAATGAATCCGGCAATTCCGGAATAACGCCCAAAGGAAGATTACCCGAACAATCCAACAGTATTAATCCGGGAGGCAATGACGGTAAACTGCTCAACTGGTTGTTGTTGCAAGACAACCAAATTAACCCAGAAGGCAATGTCGGCAAACTGTTCAGTTGGTTATGAGAACAATTTAAAACTCCCAAATTATCAAAATATTGAATTCCGGTAAGGTCATAGATATTTTGATTGTTGCAATGGACAGGAACATCCCACATCACTGCCGGACAACTCGTATCCATCTGCCAACCAATCGCATTACTGCCTTGCATACAGCCGGGATAGCTTGTATTCAACCACGTTCCAAAATTCGTATCCGGAATACTCACCCACTGGGCTTTAACACCCACACCCCAAAACACCAATAACAAAAAGGAAAGATTCTTCATGGGTGAGGATTTATACTATAAAAGTAAACCTTCTTTTCATACAAAACAAAAAGCCCCGAAGTATTTCGGGGCTTTGTCTTATTGTCAACTGCCAACCGCTAACTGGTTTTACGGAAACACAAAATTTACCGTTGTGGTTTCACCGGCTACTACGGTTATGTTGTGTGTAATGGTATTACCGGGGTTGCTGTCGAGAGCGCCCTGCAGGGCATAGTTGCCGGGCGGCACATTGGGTATAATATAATTGCCCGCTCCATCGGTAGATATTACCTGCGGGCTTCCTGCTACCTGAATGGTAACGGTTCCCGGTGCACCGCTGCCGCCCTGCGTTATTTGCCCGCTAACGGTGCCGAAAGTAGAGGCAGAAGCCAGCACCACGTTGGCGGTGGTGGTTGCACCGGCAGTAACTACAATGCCGCTTACCTGCTTATCGGCAAAGCCGCTTTTATGAACCAGCAGGCTGTATGTGTCGGGTGTAAGCTGAGGCACCTGAAACTTGCCATCGGCACCGGTGGCTACAAAAATATCGGGCTCTATGACCAGCACCAGCGCCCCGCTTATTGGATTGCCGAGGGTATCGGTAACGGTGCCCGAAATGGAAGGTTTACCCGCTTTTTTTTTGCTGTCCTTCATTATCACATTAAAGCCCCAGTTACTGAGCGCTTCTTCGCGCCCCTGGTGGTTTTGCAGCAGGCGTGTGCGTATTTTACCCAGTTCGTTATAGATGGTTCCAATGGTTGAAATAGTTTGCCCGGGCGCGTAGCCGAGTGTGGTCAGCGAATCGTTGTTCAGGGTTTGAATATCGTCACGGAGCAGTTCCCAGGCATCGTAAAGGGTGCGGGTGTCGGTTACCAGGGTTCCGAAGGCGGCCATATCAATTAGCGCAGCAGTAAGCGGACTGCCCGCGCCCAGCAAAGTATGGTGAGCTACAATGGCTTCGCCCATTTCCAGCATAGGTAACAGATTAACAGGCAGCTCAATTTTTATGTTTTTGCGCGCACCGGTGGTTGAAATAATTACCGTAAATCCATAAGGGTTCAGGGCTTCTTCGGTGCCGTTGTGCTTTACCAGCAAAATATCTTTGGCTTGCCTTACATACCACTGAATGGTGTCTTTAGTATCGCGGTTTTGCCCGGCTGCCAGGCCTGCTTTGTTGTTAGCGGCATCGTATTTATCGTTTGCCTCGCCTTCTTTTAGCTCAGCATTGCTGCGCTTGGTTTTAGCATCGGTTACCAGCAAGCCAAAAGCGGTCATATCAATTACACCGGCAAGCGCACTTCCGGCACCATCGAGGGTGTGTTTCGCAATAATTCGGTCGCACAGGTGAAGGGTTTCGTCCGGTCTGTCAACCGGTAACTTAACTTTTACAAACTTTGCCATAGTTTTTGGATTTAGGATGAATAAATAATTTGAAGAGTTGACTGTTTAATAAGCAGGGCTTATGGTTTGCTAACCGGGAATGACTCGAACACAAGCAGGCGTCATAAAAACATCTGTAGGTTTCACTATTTAATAAGTATTTGTTAAAAAAGATGGCTGGATAGTGACACCGACAAGCTCGATAATCTTCCCGACAAGCTTTATAGCGACACCTGCAAGCTTGATAATCTTCCCGACAAGCTTGATAGCGATACCTACAACCTTTTAAGTCTTCCCGACAAGCTTTTGGATGACACCTGCAAGCTTTATAGTCATACCTGCTTACGTTATAGTGACACCTACAAGTTCTTAAGTGTTGCCCGCTTGCATTTCCTTTAAGCGCTATGTTCAAATTGCCTTGCATACTTAATTGTTATGCAATGCTGAGAAGAATAGGCGGCTCAAAAAACCCGAGCGCCCGGGTTTTGTTTTACAGAATAATGTTTATGGACAAGAATGCGGCAATAATATCGCGGGCGGTAATTTTGCGCAATGCCACCGCTACCGCCAGCGCAATGGTGGGGTTCATGGGGTATATGTCTGTCATCTCCTTCAGTTGGATATAGACAGGCTCCAGGTAATCATCAATGGTATAAGGCGAGCATTTAAGCCTGGCGGCAATTTGGTAGCGGCTCCAGCCAATGGCGCGCCACAGCAGAATGTTTTTTTGGTCGGGGGTAAGAAAAAGTGTTTTCATAGGAGGAGGATTTTTTCATAGCTGCTGCCAAAAGTAAATCCGTTATGCGCATTTACCAAAAAAGAATTGTCATGGTTTTGTCATTTTTTTTGTGGGGGGAGGAGAAATATTGCGAAACTCAAACTTTCGCATATCCGCTACCCGTATGGTGGATATGCGAAGGTTTTGATACTTTAGTAGCGCATATTATAATGTTATGCGTAAATTTATGACACGACACATTTACATCATATTGACAGTTTTTTTGACCGCTTGTGGAACAACATCGGCAGACAAAAACGGAACAGACGTTGATTCTACCAAAATCAACACAACGACCAGTTTACAAACTACCGTAGCGACAGACAATAGTGTAGTTGAGGACACATCTGACTTTAACAATGCAACATATTTCGTTGTGGTTGCCGACACAAGTGCGGACTATTATTTGCTTCATAAAAAAATGTTCAACCTAAGCAGACAACTAAATATTCCTATCGACACAATGGGACGCTTTTACAACAAGACAAAAAATCTTATTGCCTTGCCCGACAATGACGAAGATGAAATTTATGCAGGAGACTATTTCCCAAGACGTTTCCCATCGGACAATTTAAGTTTAGAGTATTTAGACTTTTACCAAAGACAATCAGGTGAAAAAACTATTGCTTTGGTGACAGGAATTTACGAAAAAGAAAAAAGTGCAGACAGTGCATTGACAGTTTTACGCAAGACAGAGAAAAAAGTATTTAAAATAAAAGCAGACATTTATGTGGGTTGTATGCACTGACAGAAAAAGAAAATCTACCCTTGTTCTTCCAAGTCTTCCGAAGGATGACTTGGAAGGTTCAATAATAAAAGGTCTCTGACCTTTTGAAAGTCGGAGACTTTCATTCATTAAACTTCCAAGTCTCGCAGAGCCTAAGACTTGGAAGAACGCGGGGGTTAAAGAGGGTAACAGCCTGTTCTAAACATTGATTTGATTATAAGCAATAAAGTTAGCTCATTTGTGCGGGTATTTATGAGTTGTCGGCAACCGTTTTTCGTCACTGCAAAAATTTTACGGACATGATAAGACATTTACTGTTTCTGATTTATACTCTGACACTTTTGACGACATCAACAGCACAGATAGTTTTTGAAAAGTCATATCCTGTCAATATCAACAATGCCTTTAATTACATAAGCCAATTAAAACTGCTTCCCGACTCGTCTTATCTTTTTTCAACAACTGCTTACGACAATTCGGACAATTTTTTATTGCTCGGTAGAATTGACCATTTAGGTAATGTTCTATGGGTTAAACAAGTCAATGACAGTTTTCAAATCAGTCAAGCGAACTTTGCTTTATCCACAAACAACGATTTATACCTAACATATTCTGCAAGAAACGGAGTTCCACCACGAAATTATTCAGTTGTTTTAAAAATGGATTTGTCGGGCAACTTGATTTGGAGTAAGAGTTTTGGTGATTCAACGCGAACTCATGCTTGTGAGCATATCTTTCTGACTTCAACTTCCATTTTTCTAGCAGGAGAAACATATTCAGCAAATCCTTCTGACTTGTATCTCATCAAACTTGACACGGCAGGAAATTTCAATTGGGGTAAAACCTATCAAGCAGGAGGAATTGATTATTTGCGTGATGCCAAACAAATGAGCAATCATGACATACTTTTAAGTGGCTTGACAAAAGATTCTTTAAATCGCTATTTTAATTCATTGTTTAGAGTTGATACTAATGGGGCAATAGTTTGGCACAAGCGATTTCATTTGCCTTCGTATAAAGAATTTAATTCGCAAGCACTTCTTGAAGATTATGACGGAACGCTTTTAATCACAGGACATGCTGACACAGTTGATGTTTCATCATCTACATTTTTCGGCTTGTGGGACATTTCAGTTATGCGACTATCTGCAACCGGAGATTTCCTTTGGGGCAAGATAATGGGTGGTTCAGATTTTGATGAAGTTTGGCAGGTGCTATCGACTGACGACCACGGTTTTATTTTCGCTGCCGAACCTGAAAGTTTTGGAAATATTAGCCGTATATCTTTGATAAAAACTGACAGCATGGCAAATATTCAATGGATGAAGTTATATGGAAAAGCATCAGGCGGTTTTCCGAATAACATTGTAATTAATCCTGACAAAGGTTATACAATCTTAGCGACTGACGGTAATTACAATGTTAATGCACCTATGCTATTTATTCGGACTGATTCATTAGGCAACTCTAAATGCCCAAATACAGTTGTAACACTTCCACAGTTATCATTTGCTCCTTTAGAAGACACTATTGGGGGTTATGGAATTTTGTCAGGGACTTTACCATACACACCTGTTATTTCAAACTATCCTTTAGTCGCCAAAGATTACTGCAATCCAGAGTTTATTTTTGAGTCAAGCACTAATTACTTTTTGCAGATATATCCAAACCCATTTCTTTCAGCAATCAACTTGACTTTGAACAAACAAGGATTACGTAAACTAAAAATCACAATTCACAATACATTAGGTCACATAGTTTACCAAATTGATGAACCAAGTTTGACAAATTCGTATTCAACAAGTATTGACATGACTTCGTTTTCAAAGGGCATTTACCTAGTTGACTTGACAATTGACGATGAGCGAACAACAAGAAAAATTATTAAGCAATGAGACATGTTTGTGCAGACATTGTGCATCGCTTCTTCGTTCGGACAGATACGGCAGCCGCCAACAGCGGGTTTAAGAAATTGGCGGTGACGTGCTTAAATGAACTTTTGTTCTTCGTATCAAATGCAGTGCTGGCAGATAGTTTTGTGCTCCGAAATCGCCAACTTCTTAAACCCGCAAAACGTTATGCCCAATTATAAAGACGACCAAAACATAATGACAACGCAACATAAAATTTCATACTTCAGGACATTTTACAGCGACTTTATCGTTACGACCTTTTCGCTTTTATTACTTATGGTAGTTGGGACAATTGGTTCAATAATCGTGACAGGTAGCAGAGAAGAAGGAATGGCTTATGGACTTATTGGTGGACTTGGATTGGGACTTATCGCATTTTATTATCTCCGTGGACAATTCAATTTTATCTGGACAGTTTTGCAATTGACAATTAACGCAGGACTGACGGTTGGAGAGTTTTTGGGAGTTTCATATTTGCTCAAGGACACTGGAGTTTCGGAAATATCCTACGGCTATGTTTTAATATTCATTTCGGTGCCGACTCTTATTTCTATAAACAAACAACTACTTGACATCTTGACGAAAAAACTTAACGCAGAGAAACGAGTAAAACAACCAATGCAAATTTTATAACCCGAACTAGACACTTGACACGACAAATGACGACAGAAAGGCTTGTTCTTCCAAGTCTTCCGAAGGATGACTTGGAAGGTTCAATAATAAAAGGTCTCTGACCTTTTGAAAGTCGGAGACTTTCATTCATTAAACTTCCAAGTCTCGCAGAGCCTAAGACTTGGAAGAACTTGGTATTTATGAGTTATAGGGCATTGTAAAATGACGACAACAGACAAAATAATAACCTTAGCAAGACGATACTGTTCAGAGAACTTTAGTTTCTGGGCAGACAAATATTCTAACGAGAAAAGTGGAAATAACAATCCGTATTCCGACAATGACTATGATATTTTTCCACGTTACAACGCTTTGACTGCAATTTTAAAGGGAGTAGAAACAATCGTAGGAAAACAATTTGACAACATTGACCAATGTAAAGTTGAGTTGAAATCATTGGGACAGGATAGCCAGACATCTTTTACGAAAGGAAAGCAAAATGAAATCGAAAAGAAAGCTATTCATGACGAGCGACAAAAATTTATAAATTTCATAGACAGCATTACCGACCAACAACTTGAGACAGTTGAACCGTTGCCTTACAGACGCAGACTTTTAGAAATGGAAGCTAATGAAATAAGAGAAAAACTTTTGAAGCATTGGAATTTTGACGGTAGTTATTGGGAGCCATTGACTTCTTGCAGTCCGCAACCTTTTATCTTTTTTAGCAAAGACAATTTGACCGACCAAGACTATGAAAAGATTAAGGAAATAATTGCCGACCGAGCCGAAAATAAAATTTACGAAATCACGGAAGAACGATACGACTACTTGACCGACAATTCTGAGTTTGACCCAGACTGCTACGAGACAATTTACACAGACAAAAATTTTGACTGGATAGTTTATGGCTCGCATGAAGGGACAATTGCGTTTGGCGGTGCTTGGCTCTTGACAGAATTAGACAGACAATTAAGCGACAAAAAAGAACTTGTAAACCAATGGTGACGGAAACAACGCCCTATAACACGGGCTTGGCAAAAGTGGCGGTTCAGTGCTCCGCAGACACATTTGTGGTTAATCAAAGTTTGGTTCTCCGCATCA
>CAZWAD010000030.1:0-42519 GCA_964631835.1 uncultured Chitinophaga sp. | reverse complement strand
GTAACGCTCAGCGCTTCCTCCACCGTTACCGGAGCGACCTTCAGCTGGAGCGGGGGACTGGGAACGGGAAGCACGAAGACCGTTTCCGCTGCAGGAACGTATAGTGTAACGGTGACGGATCCGGCTAATGACTGCACGGCAGAAACGAGCGCAACGGTGAATAGTGTAATGACTATGACATTATCTACCATCTCTTCCAATGTTCTTTGCAATGGTTCAGCTACAGGAGCAATTGATGTGACACCTGCGGGAGGTAGCCTACCTTATACATTTATTTGGAACGATGCAATTACATCAGAAGACAGGATAAGTCTTGTAGCAGGAACTTATTCTGTTACAGCATCGGATAATAACTCCTGTTCAGTTGCGGAAGTAATAAATATTACGGAGCCCCTGGCATTCAGCGTGAGTGCAATTCGTAGTAATATCCCTTGTAACGGAGGTAATGTCGGTGCTATAGTTATTTCTCCTTCTGGAGGAACTTTGCCTTACACTTACTTATGGAATGACAGCACTACGACCCAAAACAGAAATTTTCTGGCAGCAGGAACTTATTCGTTAACTGTGACAGATAGTAACAGCTGCACGTTCTCTATCACTACAGTAATTACTCAACCTTCAGTAATGAGTGTGATAGAAACCCATTCAAATATTTCGTGCTTTGGATTAAATAACGGTTCGATTAACCTGACAACAACGGGTGGTGTTCTGCCTTACAGATACTTATGGAACGATGGTGATACTTTACAAAACAGAACAGGACTTTCATCCGGAAATTATTCTGCAACAATTCAGGATAATAATTCTTGTCCGGTTACAATTACAGTTGCAATTTCAGAACCACCTAATCTTACAATTTCAGAAACTCATACCCATGTTTCCTGTAACGGGACAAGCACCGGCTCTATTAGTATAAATTCTTCAGGCGGAACTTCACCAATAAATTACATTTGGAATGACGGTATTACTTCCCCTATAAGAAATGCCATTCCTGCCGGAACCTATTCAGTAACCGTTAATGATAACAACTCCTGTTCTTCATCTTTAACCGTAGTTGTTACAGAACCTGCTGCATTAGTTCTTAATGAAACACATACTGACATTTTGTGCGGAGGAACTTTGACCGGCTCAGTAAATGTTGTCGTAAATGGCGGAACTTTGCCCATTAATTTTGTGTGGAATGACGGTATAACTTCTCCGATAAGAAATGCTATTGCCGCAGGAAATTATTCGGTAACGGCAAACGATAATAACTCGTGTTCAACTTCATTAAGTGTTGTAATTTCCGAGCCGCCTGCGCTTACCTTAATGGAAACGCACGTAAATGTTCTGTGCAGCGGTGGTGTGGGAAGTATTGATGTGACTTCCGGAGGTGGGATTGCTCCAAGAACGTATTTATGGAATGACAGCATTACTACTGAAGACAGGACCAATCTTGCTCCCGGAAATTATTCGGTTACCGTGATTGACAATAATTCTTGCTCTATGTCACTCAATGTGGTTATCGGAAGCAATGCCGGAATTGTAATTGCGGAAACACACACCAATGTTACCTGCTTTGCAGGAAGCGATGGAAATATTGATATAACAGTAAGTGGTGGTGTTCAGCCTTATTCTTATTTGTGGAATGATGCTGTGACAGTTTCCGACAGAATCAATCTTTCTGCGGGGATGTATACGATTTTGGTTACCGATAGCAATTCTTGTGTTCAGGTGTTGAGCATAAATATTTCACAACCACCTGTTATCAGTATCAGTGAGACTCATGTGAATGTTGCTTGTTATGGAGGAAGCACAGGTTCTGTTAATATAACTGCATCAGGTGGAACCTTGCCATTATCGTTTGTTTGGAATGATGGTGTTACAATACCTACCAGAACAAATCTTATTGCCGGAAATTATTCTGTAACAACTTCGGATAATAATTCATGTTCGGCTTCAATCAGCATACCGGTTAGTCAGCCAAGTGCTGTTTCGTTATTGACCGCACATACCAATGTTTTATGTCATGGAGGAAACACCGGAACAATTAACGCAAGTGCTTCAGGCGGAATTCAACCGTATGTGTTTACCTGGAATGATGGTGTGGTTTTACAGAATAGAATCAATCTCACTGCCGGGAATTATTCGGTAACTGTTCGTGATAACAACTTGTGCCCCGCTTCATCAAATGTTCCTATAACTCAACCGGCACCGTTGGCAGTTACAGAAACACATGTGAATGTGAACTGTAACGGAGGGAATGACGGCTCTGTCAATATTAACGTTACTGGTGGCACTTTGCCTTATACTTTTATCTGGAGTAACTCTGCTACTTCGGAAGATATTATGAATCTGGCGGCAGGAACTTATTCTGTAATTGTGAGAGACAGCAACAATTGCAGTGCAACAACCGGTGCGGTTGTTATCAGTCAGCCGTCTGCGATTGCGCTAACCGAAATTCATACAAACGTAAGCTGCAATAATTATAATGATGGCACAATTACACTAACAGTTTCGGGAGGAAATCCCGGATATACTTTTGTATGGAATGACGGACCGGTAACCCAAAACAGAAATGGTTTGGCGGCAGGAACTTATTCCGTGACAGTAAATGATAATAACTCATGCCCTGCATCTATTGCAGTTATTATCACACAACCTCCGGGAATGATTTTGGGTACTTCAATTACGAACCCAACTTGTGAGTCAAATTCGAATGACGGAAATATTTTGCTTCATGTTTCCGGAGGTGCTGTGCCTTACCAATATTCCTGGTCGAATGGTTCTATTGCGAGCGGGCTTCTGAATGTTGGCCCCGGAAATTATTCTGTAACTGTTTCCGATGCAAATACCTGCAGTACCAGCGCTTCGTTTACGCTTACTTATCAATATGGTTTTGATGTTGATGCCAGTCCTTCGGTAACGATTAACGCGGGTGAAAGCACTACGATTAGTTACACACTCACCGGTAATGTTGGAAATCATGTGAGTGTCTGGACTCCATCAAATACTTTGACCTGTTCCGATTGTGTTGCGCCTGATGCTTCGCCATATTCTACCACCACTTACCAGATTACAGTAACTAACGATGCCGGTTGTAAGGCGCTCGATACCGTAACAGTTTATGTGATTACCGACCACGTTATTTTCATTCCTAATGTATTTACTCCGAATGGCGATGGCAATAATGACTTCTTCCAGGTTTACGGAAAGCTTAAGACACTGGCTTATCTCGAAATGCAAATCTTCAACCGCTGGGGCGAAAAGGTTTTTGAATCT
This sequence comes from uncultured Chitinophaga sp., assembly GCA_964631835.1. Lineage (GTDB taxonomy): Bacteria > Bacteroidota > Bacteroidia > Chitinophagales > LD1 > Bog-950. The sequence continues at coordinate 39,258 of CAZWAD010000030.1, read as the reverse complement.
AATAATCACCAGTTTCAATGGGATGGAACTTATAAAGGAGTGATGCAAAATCCGGCAGTTTTTGTCTGGCAGCTTCGCGTAGGATTCCTCGATGGTAAAACGGAAGAAATCAGGAAGGGAAGTGTGACTCTTATCAGATAATAATTGAACAAGGTTTGAAGTTCTTTAAAGACGAGTTAGCTGCAAGTTTTAAATGACGGCAAGTATCTCCACATACTACGAAATTCTTGATGTTACTGAGAGCAACACGATTGAAGAAATTAAACGTGCTTATCGGAAGAAAGCCCTTCAACTACATCCAGACAAAAATAAAAGCCCAACAGCTCACGAAGATTTTATTCTACTGACAGAAGCATATGAGTATTTGTCAAAGCTTAAATCGGGCAACACAACAATTTCCTATGACGACTGGCAAGCAGCAGAAAGAGAGCATGCAAGACAAAGAGCTGCTGAACATGCCCGAATGGAATATAACGAGTTCATTAAATCAGACTATTACAAGACTACCCAATCTGTATTTCAGGTAATCGAACATATCTTCTTCTTCCTTTCAATTCTTTTTGTCACGGGTGTTCCGGTTGCGGGTTATGTGGTGGGTAAAGGCACAGGGATTGCTGCGGCTGTTTTTATTTTGATTTTAACTTCTTCTGTTTGGGTCAACATTTTGTTTCTGAACAGACCTACCATTGACTTAAAGTCTTTTGCATTATCACTATCTCATGTTAACGGGACAAGAGTTTTTCTCTATTCATTGACAATATTGCTGAACCTTGTGCTCTTGTTTGCGATAACTCTTAATACTGAGGTGACCTCATTGACTTTCCTTCTTGTATTCTCTCTTTCAATTGCAACCAGTTGGTTGGTATCAAAATATTTTCTCAAACAACTACCAATAATGCTTGCAATTTGTGTTAGCGTGTCTATTGTCAATCTGATTTTCCTTTTGAATTATTCCTTCGCCTCAAATACTACTGTTGAAGTTTATTCATTTGTTCACGAGAAGCGGTGGTATGGTGGACGATATTCCCCATACTGCTTAGAAAAAATCGCTTATATTAACTTGCTGCAAAACAGGTATGGAGAACAGCATTGGTTCAGGATTTTTTTGACTTTGACTCAATGAAAGGCAAAAGTGAAATAACATATACCTTTCAGAAAGGGCTTTTAGGATTGCGAGTATTGAAACGCTATGAGTTCACAAAATAAAAACCAGGTGTTATCATAGCACCACTGTAATCCCTGAAACCCTCGCTTACTTGTTGACAACTGCCCCTAAAAAAGCTACTTTACCTTCGGATTAGTGGCTTCTCAAACTGTTAAAAATGGGTTGCAGTTTCTTATCTTTGCGCGAAGCACTGAATTGCAACTTTTTAGAGGTTTGCGCTATCTTTAAAAAGGGCTGAATGTTATCATGAACCGGATTGCGGGTTTACTTTTTGTGTTGTGTTTTTTTTGCTGTGCAAACTATGTTTCTGCGCAAACAAAAACCTGCGGAAATTCAGCAGTATTAACCCCTGAAAATAATTCAGTAGCGGATAAAACTCCAGTGGTTGAACCTTATGACGGAACATTTCGCTTCATTTTTACTAAAGGTGTGAAACAGGTTTTCACCAATGACATTTTTCAACTGATTGAGAAAAATAGGAAAGATGATGAGGAAGTAGTTCTTGTGCTTTCTGATTATTGTAAAATTCAAATCCTGTCACGCAAAGACATTCAGGCACCGGACTTTAAGCCATTCTCAGAGTCTTTCATTTTTGAACAAAACGATGCAGGCATAGAATGAAGCGTTTTTACTTCTTTTTTTTCTTGCTTTTGTTCATCGGTTTTGAGAACAATATTTTTTCTCAGCCCGCAAATAATACTTGCGCCACAGCCCAAAGCGTAACTCCCAACGGAAGTTGTGTAAGTGGAACCACTGTAAATGCAACTGATACATGGAGCGGAACTGTAGGCTGCCAGAGCGGAAGCCCGAATAATCATCCTGAAGTGTGGTATTCGTTTGTTTCTACCGGAACGAGTTATGCAGGAACCGTTACTGGCAGCGGCTCATGGGCGGGGAATGTAGAGTTTACTTTAGTTCAGGGAACTTGCGGAGGAGGGTTTACAGTTGTGGGAAGTTCATGCGGGGCATCTCCGTTGAACGTAAATATTTCGGGGCTTACTTCAGGAACTACATATTATTTTACGATTTCAAACACAGCATCAGGAACAACCGGCCCGTTTTCAGTCTGTTCTTCTACACCTTCAACTTCATGCACCGGTAATCAAAATTGCTCAACACCACAAACAATTACCTACACCACCGGTGTTCAAACCTGTGTTACCGGTTGTAATACAGGAACAATTTCGGGGCCCAATTTTGCTGGCAATAACTGTTATGATTTTCCAAACTCTACAGTATGGTACCAGGTGACAACAGGCGCTAGCAGCGCAACTATGAATATTTCGGTGACCAGCGCCTCGCTAAGCGACCCGTATTTTACAGTTTTTACGACCCCGAATTGTCTTACATACACAACCATTAACTGTGTTCAGGGCTCCGGTGGAACGGTGAGTGGAACCACAAATGTTACTACGAATACAACTTACCTGATTGCAGTTTCAGACCAAACTGCCGACCAGGGAAGTTTCAATATTTGTGTAACGGTAAATAATGATAACAGCGCGTGTAATACAAACGACCAATTAAGCGTTACTGCCACCTCGATGGGCTCGCCATTAAGCGGTCCTTATCAACCGGGCGAGCAAGTTACCTTTTGTTATACGATTACGAATTATTTAGCAACGAACTGTAACTACCTGGCAGGTATTGTTCCAACGTTTGGCGATTGCTGGGACCCGGTTTCGTTCAATGCGCAAGGACAACCGGTTAATATAACTACTCCCTTAGCCACCGCAGGAACTATTCAGAATAATCCGCCATTTTATTTTCCGGCTTGTGCCGGTCAACCTGCGGGAACGTGGACCTGGTTCACTGCCGGTGCTGTAGATTATAACAACATCACCGGTTCTCTTCCTCCAAACACTCCGCTTGGTGCGGGATGGTTTTTTCTTTCTTCGTACGACCCGCTCACCGGAAACTGTGCCCCTGACCCAACCGACCCCGATAACAGTTATGGCGATAACAATTATCCCACCTGCAACAGTTCGCTCGATTGGCAGGTTTGTTTCCGGCTTCAGGCGCGCGCAGCTATTGCCTGCACCAACGGGCAAACCGATTGCTCCGTTTCTATAAAAACCTATGCCGATGGTGAAATAGGAATCTGGAATAACGTGGGCTGTACAGCAGACTTACCAGCGGTTTTTCCGGCTACACTTGTTTGCTGTTCTCCACCGGTCGTATCCGCATCTAATGGTGGGCCATATTGTGTGGGCGGAACAATAAACCTTAGCGCCACCGGTGGAACCGGTTACTCGTGGAGCGGGCCGGGAGGTTTTACAAGTTCGGTTCAAAATCCGATAAGGAGCGGTGCGACCACTGCGATGGCGGGAACATACACGGTTACTGTAACTGATGCTGCGGGTTGCTTGAACACCGCAACTACAAGTGTGGTGGTTAATGCAGCGCCAACTACGGCACCATCAGCAAGTCCGACTGCGATTTGTAATGGAGGAAACACAACACTGAACGCGAATGCAACAGCCGGAAGCGGAAGCATTTCAGGTTATACATGGAGTAGCGGCTTGGGAAATGTGGCCAGTGGTTCTGTTTCTCCAACTTCAACAACAACATATACAGTTGCTGTTACAAACAGTAATACTTGTTCTGCGACCGGTACGGTAACAGTAACGGTTAATGCACTACCAACTGTTGCGCCTTCTGCTTCACCGGCAACAATTTGCAATGGGCAGAGCACAACTCTTGCCGCCAACGCCACAGCAGGAAGCGGAAGCATTTCGACTTATACCTGGAGCAGCGGTTTAGGAAACGTGGCGAGTGGCTCGGTTTCACCGACTTCAAACACAACTTATACAATAACAGTAACAAACAGCAATTCATGTTCTGTAACCGGAAACGTTTCGGTTACAGTGAATGCTAGACCGACAGTTGCGCCAACGGCAAATCCTACAGCAATTTGTAATGGCGGAAGCACAACACTGAATGCGAATGCAAGTGCTGGAAGCGGAAGTATTTCCAGTTATGTGTGGAGCAGCGGTTTAGGGAATGTTGCCAACGGAACAGTTTCTCCAGCTTTGACAACTACATATACTGTAACTGTAACAAACAGTAATACTTGTTCAGCCACCGGAACTGTAACGGTTACGGTCAATGCAAATCCAACAGTTGCTCCTGCTGCATCACCTGCCGTAATTTGCGGTGGAGGAAGCACAACTCTTTCTGCCAATGCAACTGCCGGAAGTGGAAGCATTTCAGGTTATGTATGGAGCAGCGGGTTGGGAAATGTTGCGAGCGGTTCAGTTTCTCCGGTTTCAAACACCACATATACGGTTACTGTAACAAACAGTAACACTTGCACTGCCACAGGAACAATTTCTGTAACGGTCAGCGCAAATCCTACGGTTGCACCCTCTGCTGCTCCTGCAACAATTTGCAGCGGACAAAACACAACACTTTCAGCAAATGCAACTGCCGGAAGCGGAAGCATTTCGTCTTATGCATGGAGCAGTGGTTTAGGGAATGTAGCAAGCGGAAGTGTTTTACCAACATCAAATACAACTTATACGGTTACTGTAACAAACAGCAATACCTGTAGCGCAACAGGAAGTGTTTTAGTAATTGTAAATGCAAGACCAATCGTTTCACCAACAGCCACCCCGGCTGTAATATGCACCGGACAAAGCGCTACTCTTAATGCAAATGCTGTTGCAGGAAGCGGTACTATTTCAGGTTATGCCTGGAGTAGTGGTTTAGGAAATGTGGCAAGTGGAAATGTTTCTCCGACTTCAACAACGACTTACACAGTTACTGTTACAAACAGTAATACCTGCTCATTAACCGGAACTGTAACCGTTACTGTTAATGCAAACCCGACTGTTGCTCCAACTGCTGCTCCCGCGGTAATCTGTAACGGAGGCAACACAACACTCACAGCAAATGCAATTGCGGGAAGCGGAAGCATTTTATCATATGTGTGGAGCAGCGGACTGGGAAATGTGGCCAGCGGTGTTGTTTCTCCAACTTCAAATACAAATTACACGGTAACAGTGCAAAACAGTAACGGCTGCAGTGTAAGCGGAAGTGTTTCTGTTTCAGTAAATGCCAGACCAACTGTTGCCCCGACAGCATCACCTATTGCAATTTGCAATGGAGCTAGTACGACACTTGCAGCTAATGCTACTGCGGGAAGCGGTACTATCTCAAGTTATACATGGAGCAGCGGTTTGGGAAATGTGGCGAGTGGTTCTGTTTATCCAACTTCAACAACTACCTATACTGTAACTGTGACAAATAGTAACACTTGTTCCGCCACCGGAACAGTTACGGTTACGGTCAATGCAAATCCAACTGTTGCTCCAACTGCTACACCGGCAATTATTTGCAACGGTCAAAACACAACTCTTTCAGCAAATGCGACTGCCGGAAGCGGAACCATTTCAGGTTATGCCTGGAGCAGCGGTTTAGGAAATGTTGCAAGCGGAACGGTTTCTCCAGCATCAACAACAACTTATACAGTTACAGTTACAAATAGCAATACTTGTTCTGCCACCGGAACTGTGACTGTAACAGTCAACGCAAATCCGACAGTTGCCCCAACTGCTACACCGGCAATTGTTTGCAACGGTCAAAACACAACGCTTTCAGCAAATGCAACAGCGGGAAGCGGAAGCATTTCATCTTATTCATGGAGCAGTGGACTAGGAAATGTAGCAACTGGTTCAGTCTCACCAACTACTAATACGACTTACACAGTGACTGTCACAAACAGCAATACATGTTCTGCAACCGGAAGTGTTTCAGTTATGGTAAATACAAGACCAACCGTTGCGCCAACGGCAAGTCCTACAGTAATTTGTAATGGTGGAAGCACAACGTTAAATGCAAATGCTGCTGCTGGAAGCGGAAGCATTTCATCTTATGCTTGGAGCAGCGGCTTAGGAAATGTTGCAACCGGAACTGTTTCTCCAACATCAACTACTACTTACACAGTTACAGTTACAAATAGCAATACTTGTTCAGCAACAGGAGCAGTTACAATCACAGTCAATGCAAATCCGATTGTTGCGCCTTCTGCATCACCGGCAATTATTTGCAACGGGCAAAGCACAACACTTTCAGCAAATGCAACTGCGGGAAGCGGATCCATTTCAAGTTATACTTGGAGCGGTGGTTTGGGAAATGTAGCAAGCGGAGTTGCCTCTCTGGTTTCAACAACCACTTATACTGTTACAGTTACAAATAGCAATACCTGTTCTGCTACAGGTACAGTCACTGTTACAGTTAATGCAAATCCGACTGTCGCTCCAACTGCTTCCCCCGGAACAATCTGCACAGGAGGAAGTTCAACACTTGCGGCAAATGCTTTAGCCGGAAGCGGAACCATTTCAAATTATTTATGGAGCAGCGGTTTGGGAAATGTTGCAAGTGGAACTGTATCTCCGACATCAACAACTACTTACACAGTTACTGTTACAAATAGCAACTCCTGTTCAGCAACAGGAAGCATTACGATTACATTGAGCGCTTCACTTGTTGCTTCTATTTCTCCAACTACAGTAGCTATTTGCACTGGTTCATCCGCAACACTTACTGCGAGCGGGGGAACAAACTTTAATTGGAACAATTCGGCAATTTCTCAATCAATTACTGTTTCCCCAACTTCAACAACCAGCTATACGGTAACCGTGAGCGATATAACTACATGCACTGCTACGGCAAGCAGAACTGTTGTTGTTAATCCGCTGCCATTGGTAAGTATCAGTCCTTCTTCTGTAACTTTATGTGCCGGACAGAGTACCACTTTCACCGCAACCGGTGGAACAGGTTTTGCCTGGAGTAATTCTGCAACATCATCCTCTATAAATGTTTCTCCTTCTGTAACCACTGCTTATTCCGTAACTGTTACAGACAACAATACCTGTACAGCATCTGCAACTTCAACGGTAAATGTAGTTCCCGCTATGAACGCAACGGCAACGGCAACAAACGTGAGTTGCAATGGAGGAAACAACGGCTCTGTAAATCTGTCCGTTAGCGGAGGGCAGGCTCCTATTAGTTTTTTATGGAGCAATTCTTCAACTTCTCAGAACCTTTCATTGCTAACAGCGAATACCTATACTGTTACACTTACTGACAATGCAGGTTGCTCGATTACTTCTTCCGCTATTGTTTCACAACCCTCTTTACTATCAGTATCTGAAGTCCACCTGAATATTCTTTGCAATGGCGGGAATAATGCCAGTATTACAACAACTACAACAGGCGGAACAACTCCTAATTCATATTTGTGGAATGACGGGAACACAAATGCAAACAGAACTAATTTAACGGCGGGTAACTATTCTGTAACCGTTACAGATGCTAATCTGTGCACCGCAAGTGTAAGCGCTACAATTACTCAACCTGCTGTACTTTCAGTTTCGGAAACCCATACTAATGTTTCATGTAATGGAGGAAATAATGGAAGTATAACTGTAACTCCATCAGGAGGAACCACTGCGTATTCTTATTCCTGGAATGATGGAAATGTAAATCAAAACAGAACAAATCTTGGTGCCGGTAATTACAGTGTAACTGTAACCGATGCAAACTTTTGCTCGGTGAGCGCGAGCATATCTTTGACACAACCTGCTCTGCTTTCTATTTCAGAAACTCATTCAAATGTTTTATGCAACGGTGGTAGTACCGGAAGTATAACAACAACTACATCGGGCGGAACAACACCATATTCTTATTTATGGAGTGGTGGAAACACAAATGCAAACCGCACAAATCTTACTTCGGGTAATTATTCGGTGACAGTAACTGATGCAAATTTCTGTACAGCAAGTGTAAGCGCAGCGATTACACAGCCCGCAGTTCTTTCTGTTTCTGAAACCCATGTAAACATATTATGTAACGGAGGAAACAACGGAAGTATCACAACAACTACTTCAGGGGGAACAACGGGTTATTCGTATCTCTGGAATGATGGCAATACCAATGCGAATAGAACTAACCTACTGGCAGGTACATACTCTTTGACTGTTTCCGATGCAAATTTATGCACTGCAAGCGTGAGTACTTCATTAACTCAGCCGTCACTTCTTTCTGTTTCCGAAACTCACACGAATATTCAATGCAACGGAAGCAATACCGGTTCGATAACTCTGTCTGTGACGGGTGGTGTTATTCCTTATTCCTTTACCTGGAATGACGGAAATACCAATCAGAACAGGGTGGGTCTTTCGGCAGGAAACTACTCAGTTACAGTTGCTGATAACAACTCTTGCCCGGCTTCAACTTCAGTTATAATTACTCAACCAATCGCCCTTGGCATTTCAGAAACTCATGCTGATATAGCGTGCGGAGGAGCAACTCCGGGTTCAATAGCGGTTTCAACTTATGGCGGAATTTTTCCCTATACCTATTTATGGAATGACGGAGTAACTTCCGGAAACAGAACCGGGCTCACTACAGCTGGGGTTTATTCTGTTACGGTCACCGACAGCAATTCCTGTACGTCAACTTTATCAATAACAATCAATGCCGGCTCAGGATTAAACATTACTGAAACGCATGCGAATGTTTCGTGTAATGGCGGCTCAGATGCAACAATCAATACTTCGGTGAATGGTGGAACTCTCCCTTATTCTTTCAACTGGAATGACGGAAACACTAATCAGAACAGAACAAACTTAGGAACCGGTAATTATTCGGTAATCGTCAGCGACAACAACTCGTGTTCAGCTTCTATATCGGTGAGTATAACACAACCTGCTGTTCTGAATGTTTCCCAAGTGCAAAGTAATGTTCTTTGTAACGGAGCGAATACTGGTTCTATTACTTTAACAGTAAACGGAGGGACTACTCCGTATTCATATAACTGGAATGACGGAAACACTAATCAAGACCGGACGAATCTTTTTTCCGGAAATTATTTGGTTACTGTTATCGATAATAACGCTTGCTCTTCATCGCTTTCTGTAAGTATTACGCAGCCCGCAGCCATTCTTATTTCCGAGACACATGACGATATAGCGTGCGGAGGGGCAACTCCGGGTTCAATAACGGTTTCAACTTCTGGCGGAATTTTTCCCTATACGTATTTATGGAATGACGGAGTAACTTCCGGAAACAGAACCGGGCTCACTACAGCGGGGGTTTATTCTGTTACAATTACTGACAACAATTCATGTACGTCAGTTTTATCAGTTATAATCAATGCCGGCTCAGGATTAAATATTACTGAAACGCATGCGAATGTTTCGTGTAATGGCGGCTCAGATGCAACAATCAATACTTCGGTGAATGGTGGAACTCTCCCTTATTCTTTCATATGGAATGACGGAAACGCTAATCAGAACAGAACAAACTTAGGAACCGGTAATTATTCGGTAACTGTAAGCGATAATAACTCGTGTTCAGCTTCGATTGCAGTTAACATTACCGAGCCTCCGGTTTTCAGTGTTTCTGTCATTAGAAATAATGTGGTTTGTAATGGGGGGAATACCGGTTCGATAACTATTTCTCCTTCAGGAGGCACTTCGCCTTATTCATATAGCTGGAATGATGGTGCGACTTCACAAAACAGAAGTTTTGTTTCCGCAGGAACTTATGTGTTGACGGTTTCTGATAACAACAATTGCACTTTCTCTGTCAGTATGCAAATCACGGAGCCGAACCCGCTCAGCGTGGTTGAAACTCATAGCGATGTTTTATGTAACGGAGGTAATACCGGTTCTGTAAATCTTACAACTAACGGAGGGGTTTCACCTTACACTTATTCCTGGAATGATGGTAATGCCAATCCGAACAGAACAGGTTTGACCGCATCAAATTATTCCGTGACGGTTTCTGATAACAACTTATGTTCTGCCGCCCTGTCCGTTGCTGTAATGGAACCATCAGTTTTAAGCGTTACTGAGTTGCATGCCGATGTTTTATGCAACGGAGCGGCTACCGGTTCAATCAATCTTATTTCATCCGGTGGGATATTACCTCATCAGTTTGTTTGGAATGACGGAAATACCAATCAGAACAGAGTTAATCTCGCGGCAGGAAGTTATACTGTAACTCTTACTGACAATAATTCATGCAGTGTTTCAGGCTCAATTGTTGTTACAGAGCCTGCTGCACTTTTAGTTTCGGAAACGCGCACGAATATCCTGTGCAACGGAAATAATACAGGCGCAATAACTATTACAGCTTCAGGAGGAACATCTCCACTTAGCTTTTTGTGGAATGACGGGAATACGAACCAAAACAGAGCGAACCTTGTTGCTTCAACATACATCGTAACGGTTTCTGATACCAACTCTTGTTCGTCTTCTGTTTCTGTTAGCATCACAGAGCCTGCTGCGCTAAGCGTAACGGAAACTCATTCTGATGTTGGGTGCAGTGGTGGAAATACAGCAAGTATTGATGTTACTCCTGTAGGGGGAGTTGCTCCTTACGGTTTTGCGTGGAATGATGGAATAACTTCCGAAGACAGAACTAACATCCCCCAGGGAAATTATTCAGTTATTGTTACCGACAACAATTCCTGCTCCACTTCTGTTTCAGTCGTTATTGCAAGCGCTTCGGGAATTGTAATGAATGAAACCCACGCCAACGTTTCTTGCTTTGCCGGAGGCGATGGTTCAATAACTGTTTCAGTAACCGGAGGTTCTCCCCCGTATTCTTATCTGTGGAATGACGGAAACATAAATCAAAACCGTTCGGGTATTTCTTCGGGAGCATATACGCTTTCTGTAACCGATAATAATTCCTGTGTGGCAAGTATCTCGGTAAGTATTACACAACCGGCAGCGTTATCACTGCTTGTATCACCGGTAAATGTTTTGTGTAACGGAGATGTAACCGGAAGTATTTCAGTGACAACATCCGGTGGAACCACTCCTTATGGTTTCCTTTGGAATGATGCTGCAACAACCGAAGACAGAAGTAACATTTCAGCCGGAAACTATACGCTGACTGTAAGCGATAACAACTCCTGCACTTCCGCTGTTACGGTTTCAATAACGGAACCAACGCCACTTAGTGTTTCCGAAACGCATATAGATGTTGCCTGTGGGAATGGCAGCAATGGCTCAATTGATGTTAGTGTAAGTGGCGCTACTCCCGGATATAATTTTATCTGGAATGACGGCCTAACGGGTGAAGACAGAATAAATTTAGCTGCGGGCAGCTATGCTGTAACAGTAAGTGATTTGAATTCATGCTCCTCATCAGTTGCTGTTTCAATTACGCAACCAACTTCACTTGCCATTTCTGAAGCGCATACAAATGTCTTGTGTAATTCCGGAAGTGATGGCTCAATTGATATTACGATAACCGGTGGAAGTTCCCCATATACTTATCTGTGGAATGACGGTGACACTAACGAAGACAGGCAGAATCTTACCGCTACTTCTTACTCTGTAACAGTAACCGATAATAATTTATGCTCCGCGTCTGCTTCAGTAACTCTTACCCATCCACAAGTTTTAACGTTCACGGAAACACATACACATGTTTTGTGTAATGATGGTAATACAGGGACAATAACTACCGTAGCAGGGGGAGGAACTACACCGTATTCTTTTATTTGGAATGACGGCAACGCAAATCAAAACAGGAACAACCTGGTTACGGGCATTTATTCGGTGACACTGACCGACAACAACTCGTGCAGCGCTTCTTTGAGTGTTGTTATCACTGAGCCATCTCCTTTCACGGTGACTGAAATCCATACCGATGCTACTTGCTTCGGAGTATCTACCGGAAGTATTGACGTATCTGTTTCAGGGGCAACTGCTCCTTATTCGTATTTGTGGAACGATGCTGTTACCTCTCAGGACAGAAACAATATTTCATCGGGTAATTATGCGGTTACTATTTCGGATAATAACCTGTGTACGTCTTCGCTTTCAATAAATATTACACAACCGGCTGTGGTTTCAGTTGCAGAAACTCACACCCATGTTTTATGCAATGGTGGCAATGGTGCTTCGATTGATATTACTGCTTCGGGAGGCAACCCTGCGTTTAGTTATTTATGGAATGATGCAGTAACCACCGAGGACCGGACAAGCCTTTCAGCCGGAACTTATTCGGTTACAGCAAATGATATCAACCAGTGCTCTGTTTCTTTATCAATAGTTATTACAGAGCCGGCAGCACTGGCTATCAGTGAAATTCATACCCACGAAAGTTGTGCCGGTTATACCGATGCGAGTATCTCTGTAACGGTTACCGGTGGCTCACCGGCTTATTCCTTTATATGGAATGACGGAGTTACCTCCCCAAACAGAATTAATATTCCTGCCGGGGCTTATTCGGTAACTGTTTCGGATAATAATTCATGTACCGGTTCAACTTCGGTAATAATTACTGAGCCGGTGGGCATGACGGTAACTCCGGTAGTCAATAATCCTACCTGTCCCTCGAACGGAAATGACGGAAGTATCGTAATCAGCGTTTCCGGTTCCACTCCGCCATATCAGTTTATTTGGTCTGATGGTTCCGGTTTTTCTTCAAACACCAGTCTTGGTGAAGGAAATTACTCGGTAAGCATTTCGGATGCCAACGGCTGCACTGCCGGAAATAATTTTGTGCTCGCTTATCAATTCGGGTTTACCGTTGATGCTTCGCCTTCAGTTACCATCAGCTTAGGCGATGAAGCCCAACTCGGCTACACCTTGAGCGGAAGCGCGGGAGTTTACTCAAGTATCTGGTCGCCACCGTATGCATTGAGTTGTGTAGCTTGTGAAGTTCCGGTTTCGTCACCGGCAGTTACAACACATTATACTGTTACCGTTACCAACGAAGCAGGTTGTACCGCTTCGGACACGACAACGGTTTATGTAAATACTCTTCACGATGTGTTTGTTCCGAATGTATTTACTCCCAACGGAGATGGCAACAACGATGTATTCCAGGTTTATGGAAAGCTGAAAGCCCTTCAGTATTTGGAAATTCAGGTGTTCAACCGCTGGGGCGAAAAAGTATTTGAATCCAGCGACCACCGGTTTGCGTGGGATGGTTCTTACAAGGGAGTGCTTCAAAACCCGCAGGTGTTTATCTGGCAATTGAAACTTACCTGGCTCGATGGCCAGCGTGACGAAATCAGAAAAGGCTCGTTGACCTTAGTCAGATAAAGCTGCACCCCTTGTTCCTGAATTGAGGACAAACATTTACCGGAGTGTTTACAGTGAAATCCTCTGCCCGAAATCAAATTCCGTATTTCTTGTATTTTTAATCAAACAAAATATTACACTATGAATTTTACAGCAATAATTGTTGCGGCACTGGTGCCTATGGTTATCGGATTTATCTGGTATCACCCTAAAGTTTTCGGCAGCATATGGATGCGCGAAAGCGGAATGACCGAAGAAAAAACAAAACAGGGTAACATGTTTCTGAAACTCGGCTTGTCGCTTTTCTTCAGCCTGATGATTGCTTTGGTGATGAATTCGGTGGTGGTGCATGATGGGTTTATTGACGGAGCCACCTACTACAAAACCAATAAAACCATGAAACCCGAGCCGGGCAGCGAGCTGGCTAACTGGGTGGACTACTACAAAACCAACCTGGCTGCCGACAACCATATTTTTACCCACGGGGCTTTTCACGGTTTTTTCCTTTTCGGGCTATTGTTTGTTTTACCGGTGCTTGCCACCAACGCTGTTTTTGAAGCCAAAAGCTGGAAATACGTGATGGTAAATTCCTGTTACTGGATGCTGAGTGTTACCCTCATGGGCGGAATTATTGCCGCCTGGAGGTAAAAGGCCTTTAGCTTTTAGCCGCTTGTAAAGCCGCCATTAAACTCTTATCTGCACTTTCAGCTTTTTACCGGCAGCTATTTTTCCCTTTTTCCTCACTTCGGCTTTTAGGGGAAGAATGTAAGTGTTTGCCTTGGTATCGAACCATATAGATGTTCGCCACTCTGTTTCGCCTGTTAGGGCGGTAACTTTTAACTGCCCCCAGCCCTTTTCTTCGCGTTTAAAATGCTGGCGTATTTCCTTCGCCATTTTTTGAGGAAGCGAAACAAATATCCAGGCGCCTTGCCCGGAATACTGCCAGGGCAGGGCGGTAAAAGCATACTTTATTACCGGTTTGATACGGGGCATGGCGCAAAAAGAATAAAAACAGCCGGGTTTGATAAATGCCTGTGGGTAAAATTTAAGGAGGAAAAAAAATCCTTGGCCAGGGAGTGTTAAACCACAAAATACATCTTCAGTTTACCTTTGTTTTTAGCTTGAATTTCTCCGCGGTATTCGCAGCGGAATTGATTTTTAACCAGTTCGTAAGTAGTATGGCTGATGTTGATTTTGCCAGGCACCCCGTGTTGCTCCATCCGGGCTGCTGTATTCACTGTATCACCCCATATGTCATAGGCAAATTTTTTGATACCTACTATGCCCGCTACCACACTTCCCGAATGGATGCCAACCCTCATCTCAAATGTTCGTTTACCTAATTGCTTTTTTCGCTGAATCATAAAATCTCTGATTTCGAGGGCTGCCTTAATCATATCATCAGCATGACTTGGATTGGGTGAGGGTAAACCAGCCGCGGCAATGTAAGCATCACCTACAGTCTTTATTTTCTCTATGCTGTATTTGTCTATTATCTCATCAAAAGCTTTAAAGCATTCGTTCAGTTCACCCACAAGTTGCTGCGGTGTCAGTTTTTCACTAACGGTGGTAAAACATTTAAAATCAGTAAACAATACTGTTACCTCATCAAACAATTTTGCTTCAGCTTTTCCTTTTTCTTTTAGCTCTTCGGCAACTTCGGCTGGCAAAATGTTTAAAAGTAACGCTTCTGAGCGGTCTCTTTCTTTTTTTAGTTCAACATTGCGTAGGTGTGTTATCTCTAAATCCTTTTCTTTCTGCTCCATGTTGTGCTGAAAATTGAGACTGGTCAATTGTTTTCGTGCCTCTTCACCTGATATTTCTATATATAGGTTATGGTGTCTTTCGTAATATTTTAAAGCAAGTTCAAATTTGCCAATAGCTTGATAACATTGTGCAACCCTTAACAAGGTATTGTTAAGAAACTCTTTATGATCAATTTTCTCAGCCAATTCAACAGCTAATAATTCATTTTCTAAGGCAGACTGATAATTGCCGATTCTATAATAAACATCTCCGATGTTACTATATGCCCCGGTTATGCCCGATTGGTCTCCAAGTTCCTTTGAAAGTTTTAATCCATCAGAAAGAAATTTAAGGGCACTGTCGTAATCATTTTGATCTTTATAGATATTACCTAAATGACTATATAAACCGGAGATACAGCTTTTATCATCAATTTCTTGACTAAGGTTTAAGCTCATAAAAGTATATTCCAATGCTTCGGTGTAATTGCCCTGTTCAGTATAAGCAAGTCCGATATTTGAGTAACAAGCAGCGACACCTGCTTTCGAACCGAGTTCTTGCATTATTTTAAGGGCAACAAAGTAACTTTTAAGAGCTTCCGAATAATTCTCTTGGCTTGTATATAGATTACCTATATTAATATAACACGTTGCAACACCCTCTTTTTCCCCAATATCCGACATAATTTTTAAAGCTTCAAAGAGGTTTTTCAAAGCTTCAGAATAGTTTCCTAACTGAAAGTAAACATTTCCGATACTCCCCAGGCAGCGGGCAAAGCCGGATTTATCACCTATTTCCTGCATCAGTTTCAAGGCAACAAATAGATTTTTTAACGCATCTTGAAAATTGCCCTGCTCTCGGTGAATATTTCCGATGTTTCTGTAAGTTCGGGCAGCTCCTTCTTGATTGTTTAGTTGTTCGAAAAGTGAAATTGCCTTTTCACTTTTTTCAATTACACCGGTAAAATCATCTTGTATAAGTTGAAGATCGATTTCGTAATAAAGCGCCCATGCTTCAATCAAAGGATCATTTAATTTCTGCTGTAATTGAAACAGTTTATCAATATACGATTTTGATTCTACACTCTTTAGGTACGCGTGTTTCCTGATTATAGCTAAAAGCACTTCCCCCTCCTCCCTCTCATCCTTAATCGCCTCCAGTTTCTTCTTCAGCTCCTCTATTTCTTCCTGTATTGTCATGTGATGCTTATAAATCAATAACTTCGAAAAAAGCAAAACCCCGCTCGCAGGTTACGGGGTTTTGTTTTGGTGTATTTCGATTGAAAATATTTACTCTTTAACCATTTTTATTCTTTTTGTAAAGTCATCTTGTTTAAAGGAAACGAAATACAAACCCGCTGACTCTTTAGATAAATCCAAAGTAATTCTGTTCAAACCTTCTATGGGTTTGGTGTGGTATGCGGTTACCAATCTTCCGGCAACATCATGCACCAGAATTTCTGTTTCACTTTCACTGTTTGCTGTAAACTCAACAGTAAATTCATTGGTAAACGGGTTCGGATAAACCTTAACGTAACCTTCTAAAGGTTCTTCTTTTGATGCTAATGCGGCTCCTTCAGTTTCATCGGTTTTGCAGCTTCCATAAGTTACCGATAGGTTAAAATTAGCGGATGTAACGCAGGTATTTCGTGCAGCAACTCTAACATAGCCGGAAGAATTGTTAGGCGTAGCAATGATAGAAAGTGTATTGCTAGAACCGCTCCATCCGGTGGGTAAAGTCCACACATAACTTGTTGCGCCCGGTACGGAAGAGGTTGAATAGGTATAAGGTGTTCCGTTGCAAACAGTTGTGTTTCCGAAAATCACTATGGGTCTGGAAATTGAACTTTGAATAGTTACAGTACGGTTTGCTCCCGGACCACATGCGTTGACGGCTTTTACCGATAAACTGCCGCTGGTAAAACCCGGATTTATCTGCAAACTGATAGATGTAGTCCCTTGACCGCTGAGTATGGTTGTGCCTACAGGATTTGTCCAGATATAAGAAGTAGCACCTGTCATAGCACCCACGGAATAAGTATGCGTTGCTCCTGAAACACACCAGTCGCCTGAAAGTATTCCCGATATGGTGCCGCTTGGCTGTGGAGGACCACCTGTGATTGCAAGCTGCCTGTATGCACTTGAGGCACAAACATCGTGCGCTGTTACACGTATATAACCAGAAGTAAACGAAGTAAAGGTGACTGATATGGAGGTGGTGCCCTGCCCGCTGATAATGCTGCTACCTGTTGGTTCGGTCCAGGTGTATGATGTAGCTCCGCTTATAGGTGAAATTGAAAATGTTGCTGATGTATTGCAGAGGCCGCTGGTTTGCGAAGCCGTAATATTGCCCGGTGTGGGAACCGATGTTCTCAGTGTTACTCCCTTGTAAGAGCTTGAGCCGCAGGAATTGTTAGCCGTTACTTGAAGTTGTCCCCACGAAAAACCAGCGTGTATCTGCAAGCTAATTGAGTTTGTACCTTGCCCGCTTAGAATTGTGGTACCCGAGGGATTAACCCACGTATAACTGGTTGCGCCTGTTACCGCTGAAGCAGTATAGGTTTGGATAGAACCCGTGGCGCACCAGTTGCCAGAAAATGTACCGGTAATGGATGCAGGAGCGCCTGGTCTTCCCGAAAGACCGATGGACTTAGCCCTGCTTAATGAGCAACCGTTGTTTGCCTGCACAGCCAGTGAACCTGTTGCGTAAGCGCCAAAACTCACTACTACCGATGTGGTGCCTTGTCCGCTGACGATGGTACTGTTTCTTGTTGTTGTCCACAAATATGAAACAGCCCCGCTCACAGGAGCAATAGAAAACGATGCTATGGTATTGCAGAGATTGGTGGTTTGCGAGGCGATTATTGGACCGGGTGTTGTAAATTCTGATGTAATACCTGCCGAAGTACTTGCACTGGAACCACAGGCGTTGGTTGCTTTAACCGAAAGCAGACCGGTTAAAAAACTTGGAGGTATCTGCAACGTGATAGTGTCTGTGCCCTGTCCGCTGAGAATAGTGGTACCCGGAGGAGAAACCCAATCATAAGAAATGGCACCGCTTATCGCGGCTGTTGAATAAGTCTGTATGGTTCCGGTATCGCACCAATCGCCCGATAAAGTACCTGAAATGGAGGTAGGCGCACTGGGCGAGCCGTTTACAAAATCAGTGCGGTAGTTGCTCGAATTGCAGGCGTTGTTTGCTTTTACTGCCACTATTCCGGGTTCAAATGGAGTGTAACTAACTGTTATTGAATTGGTGCCTTGTCCGCCTGTAATGGCAGCACCCGAAGGTACTACCCAGGAATAAGACGTGGCCCCGCTAACCGGTGGTACGGAAAAGGTGGATACGGTATTGGCTGCTCCGCAAAGTGCAGCTCCGGGACCCGTGATAGCACCCGGCATGTTTGGTGAGGTACAGGTTATTTGACATTTTATGATTTTTATATAGTCGTAGTTGGAGTGATAGGCTCCGTATAAAATATTATCGGTTCCGGTTCTTAACCGTAGCGACCCTAAAATGCCCGATACTGCAGCTGCCGGCAAACCCATATCTACCCAGTTTGCCCCGTCATATTTTTTTACCATTACGGCATTGGCAACACTGTCCCGATATGCTACGTAAGGAATGCCGTTATACGTTACTGCCATGGAATGGAGATAAGACGTGGATGCTGAAAGCGCACTGCCGACATTAACCCAGATAGTTCCGTTAAAAGTTAACACGTTAACTTTACGAGTTTGGAAATTTTCAAAAGCCAGGTAAGTTGTCCCAAACCGATCGGTGTTAAAGTCAACATTGTAGACCCCGGTAGGTACTACTGCCGCTCCGTTGCCTAATTCATTCCATGTATCAGAAATATAATTGTATTTATAAACCCTTACTTGACGCTGGAAAGAGCCGAAATTCGAGTTGTATTCAAAACTAATTACATAAGGTGTCGAGTCTTGCCCGGTAGTTATATCGCAGGCATAAACAGTATTATTGGTTAGCACCTGTGTATTTGCAAGGCTCCCGGGATAACCAGCTCGCAATTCATAATTATCAACGCCAGCCCCAAAAACACCCCCGTATTTATTATGAACGATTAAGTGCGATAAATAATTTCGGGTGATGCTATTTACCCACTTGCAGGTGCGGTAATCGAAAACCCTCATGGTTGTATCGCCCGCTACGGCTACTGTGGGAATGCCGCCATAGGCATTAGTTATTCTTATTCCACCAGCCCCTCCGCAATCTGAGGGACCATTAAGACAGTATGCAGTTGAAGCGAAGTTGTTGGTACATGGTCCAACCCAGTTAGTTCCGTTGTAAAAGTAAAAACTGCCACCCATATTCTCTGCTGTTCCCAAATAAGGCTTGTTGTTGAATACTTTAAAATCCCAGCCTCCCGTTACGAAAGTGAATGATCTGCTTACAGAATCCCAGCTTTGAGCCTGAGTTTCGCAAAAGCTTAAGGAAAAGACTATTAACGCTAAGTGGAATTTGATAATTGTTTTCATAAAAAATTGTTTTAAGTGTTATTGAATATTCAATTGTTGTTTGGTTTCTTGTGGGGGTAGTTCGGTTGTTGGAGGCTGTTGTTTTCGTTTAAAAAGCCATTTTACAGCTAATGCCGCCAGGCTTACCGCTAAACTTATGATTTCAATAATTTTATTCATTTATGTTTTCCGGTTTCAATTTCCTTTTCTTTTAGCTGTTTAAAACCCCGCCCGGTTAGCCATCTCTACCCCTAGATAGGCTGCCGGTGCGGGGTGTGTTGTTTTATCAATAAGGGCATTTCATAACTACTGGTGCGCTCAGGGGGCTTGCTCCTGCCGCGTTCAGGGTATAGAAATAGAAATAGTAATCTACCCCCGGGGTTAGCCCGGTAAACTTCTTTTTGCGCTTTTTGGTCAGGTCAACGGCAATAAGCACCTGCCCGGGAACTCCCGAACCGGGCCCGGGGCCGGGGCTGCCGCTTTCGTTCAGCACTACTAACTGCCCTGCGGGAGTAAGGGTGATAAACGCGGGCAGGGGTATGCCTGCCATCATAATACAGCCGTAGCTTTCGGCAAATTCAACCTTTCCGCATTCGGGCAGCAGCTCTCCGCTGCCGCCCCGTTTTACTTGTATATCTGCCGGAGTGTCAGGGGCTGGTTTGTCGGTTGGGGTAGTATCGCGGGGGCGAAGTCCGCATTCTTCAATATCGGCATTGTCCATGTTTTCGTTGCGGTAAATCCACTTTTGGATAAAAGGGCGCAGCACTTTTTCGTAATTGTGGCGCGCAATGTCTTTGGCTTCGCGCTGCGCCTGTGTGGCGTTTTGTTTTACCTTAACGGCATTCCAGGCGGGTGTCCATATAGCTTGCTTGTCGGTCAGCTTGGTTATTTCGCCTGCCGGAATACCCCAGGCTACCGCGTTGGTGGTTACTTTGCTAACAAGGTTGTCCTGTTGAATGTCGAATTGTACGTCCTGTTCGGGAATTACATCTTTACTTGGCATAAGTTGTTGGTTTTTGGTTTAAAAAATGAAAAAACTGTGTGCAGTTTATTTTCCACTGAACTCAGTATAAGTTGAACTGTATGCAGTAGAAAGAATACTGTACTCAGTAAAGTTTTTACTGAGTGCAGTGGCAAATGCACTGTATTCAGTAAAGTTTTTACTGAGTGCAGTAGCAAATGCACTGTATTCAGTATATTTTTCGCTGTACTCAGTTGAAAACCCACTGAGGGCAGTATTGTTTTCGCTGAAAGCAGTGAAAATCGAACTGTATTCAGCGGAAAATGAACTGTGTGCCATATTTCTTTTGCGGAAGGCAGTTGGAAGTAAACGGTATGCAGTGTAGTTTCCACTGTATGCGGTTTGTTGTTTCCGGTGTTTGAAATATGGTTCCGGCTATTGGATTTGTTATTTGCCCATATCCACCAAATCACGGCAGCATACCCGGGAAGCTGCGCTAAGGTTAGTTCGGTGATATAGTTCATGGCCGGTTTATTTAATGAGTTTTTTGCGGAAGCCTATGGCAACGGCATGTTTCATATTTTTAGCGCCCAGTGCATTTACAATGTTGCGCGAGTGTTTATCTACTGTGCAGGTGCTTATATTCATTATAAAGGCTATTTGCTTGTTGCTTAATCCGTCTGCCGCCATTTCAAGTAACTCAATTTCGCGCTCGGTGAGCTTGCGGAGCGTTTTTGTGTTTCTCCCGTTCAGTATTTGCAGTTGAACAAAAGTTGACTTTTTCATTTTTCCGGCAATTACGATTTTTCGTGATTTTTCTTTTGCCGGAACAAAGCAAAACCGGAGGGGTTTTCTGTGCAAAAAAATGTTACGGACACCGGTATTTTTGTTACGGGCACCGGTGTTTTTGTTCTAAAGCAAATTTCGAAAGGCGTGTTTTGGAGTATGGCGGGGCAGGCGCACGGCATTTTTTTACCAAAAGAATTCCCTATTTTGTAACCCGAACGAACCGGTATGAAAAGGACTTACTGCTTTTTACTATTCATCATTCACCATTCACTATTTACTATTCTCCATGCCCAGCCAGGTGCTTTAGATTTAACCTTTAACTCCAACGGTACGGGTGCCAATGACTTGGTGAAAACTATAGCGCTTCAACCCGATGGCCGGATATTAATAGCCGGAGTTTTTACTCAGTACAACGGGCAAATCGTAAATGGTGTGGCGCGCCTGCTGCCCGATGGCCGTATTGACACCACCTTTAAGTTTACCGGTAAAACCACCTACTTCCCCACACCGCCCTGGGGCAACCTGCGCCATGTAGATGCTATTGCTTTACAAGCCGATGGAAAAATATTAGTGGGCGGTGGGTTCGATACGATTAACGGTTATGCCTCAAAAGCCCTGGTGCGCCTGAACCCTGATGGCAGCGCAGATACTACCTTTAACGTAGGCACCGGATGCAACAGCAATGTGGGCAAAATAACCGTGCAGCCCGATGGTAACATACTGGTAGGTGGAGCTTTTACAATATTTAATGGCGATACGGTAAACCGAATTTGCCGGCTTCTGCCCGATGCCTCACTTGACCCGGGCTGGGATATTTCGTATGGTGCCGATGGAGAAGTAGGAGAAATTTTTCTGCAACCCGATGGTAAAGTGATGCTCGGTGGCGATTTTGTTCACTATGGCGGGCCTGCCATAGGTTTTAATATAGATTTCCTGAATTTCCGTATTGCCCGCGCCCATGCCGATGGAACCCGCGACAGCACCTTTGCTTCTATACCGGGCGCCAGCCATTTTGTGAATTGTATTATTACTCAACCTAATGGATATATACTGGTAGGCGGTAACTTTAATCAATACGCTTTTGAACCTCGCAACAGGCTTACCCGCCTTTTGCCCGCAGGTCAAAAAGACCTTGATTTTACCATCCGCACCGGCACCGGTGTAGAAGCTCCTATATTCAGAATGGTATTGCTGCCCAATGACGATATTTTGGCAGCAGGTATGTTTACGGTATTCAACAACCAGCCTGCAGGAAGAATTTTTAAGCTGAATTATTATGGCGATAGAATTACAAACTTCCAATCGGATACAGGAGCCAACAATACCATATTCGGATTGACCGTTCAGGCCGATGGAAAAATACTGATTGGAGGTGCATTTGACCAATACAACAACACACCTGTAGGGCGTATCGCCCGCCTCTACAACTGCCTCACCCCTCAGCCCGACTCTGTTTATGGAATGAGTTATGCGCTTTGCAGCGGCACTCAGCAAACCTATACCTGCACACCGGTAACCGGTGCTACCAAATATGAATGGACTTTGCCTAACGGCTGGACGGGTGCAAGCGATTCGGCAAGTATCACTGCAATCAGCGATGGCAGCGGAGGAGTTATTTTGGTAAAAGCATTTACTGATAGCTGCGGCTGGAGTTACGCTACTACACTAAACATAGCCACCATACAACCGGCAAACGTTCCCATTTGCCTCGTTACGGTTGATACCGCCAGCACCCACAACATTATAATATGGGAGAAACCTGCTACCTCACTTATTGACAGCTTCTTTATTTACCGCGAAACCCAAACCAACGTTTACTCCAAAATTGCTGCCGTGCCTTACGACAGCCTGAGCGAATACCACGATACAGCCGCCAATCCCAACGCTACATCTTTCCGCTACAAACTTACCGTGCTCGATACCTGCGGGGCGGAGAGCGACTTCAGTTTGTACCACAACACCATTCACCTCCAATACCTCGGCACCGGCAACTTCCAGTGGACTTTCTACCAAATTGAAGGGCAGGCAAACCCGGTGCAATCTTTCAACTTTTACCGCGATGCACTCAGCAACGGCAGCTATTTCCCTATCGGCAATATACCCGGCACCAACGCCACCTTTACCGACCTCACCTGGGCATCGTTCCCCAACGCCACTTATGTGGTAGATGTCAACTGGAATATTTCCTGCACTTCCACCCGTGCTGTAAGCACTACCCGAAGCAATATCCGCAGAGGCGGACTGATTATAGCCGGAATAAATGAAGAACTTTTACAACAAGTTCAGGTATTCCCCAACCCGGCAGGCGAAATAATCTACATCAATGCAGGAGAACTAAAAGTTTTGGAGGTAAAATTGTTTAATGCGCTCGGGCAGCTTGCAGCCAGCGAACCAGCACCGGTGAATGCGCTCCATGTTTCCGCGCTTCCGGAAGGAATTTATACACTTGCTATAGAAACACCGGGTGGAAGAATATTGAAACGGATAGCGGTAGAATAATACGCAGTTGCGCTCCTTAGGGGTGCACAAAAAAATCCTTTATGGATGAATACCGCGAATTTCTTACTTTATTTAGGATAGCATTTGATGAACGGTACATTTTTCAGGAGCCGAAATAAAAAAGGTTGCGCCCCTTCGGGGCGCAGGGTTTGGAACACCCACATGTTGCTACCCATATTTAATGCCTTCGGCATTAGTACTGTAAAATCGGTTTTAGTCTTTCATTTTTCATTTTTCATTTTTCATTTTCTCTCCGCCCAGCAATACAACTTCAAAAAATATTCTGTTGCCGATGGTCTGGGGAGTTCCACCATCAACCACATTTTTCAGGATAGCAGAGGCTACATCTGGTTTGCCACACAGGACGGGGGCGTAAGCCGTTTCAACGGCAGTGAGTTCCGAAATTTTACCAAAGCCGAAGGCTTAATCAGCAACAATGTTACCTGCATTGCCGAAGACCGGATTGGGAATATGTGGTTCGGAACTGCTTCCGGGGCATCATACTACAACGGAAATAAGTTTACCAATTACGATGGCTTGAACGGGCTGAGCAGCGGCACGGTTTACGGCATTTATGCCCACCCTCAGGGTTCAGTCTGGTTCGCCTGCCAAAGCGGTGGAATAGCTTATTTGAAAGACGAAAAATTTTATTGGCTTACGCAAACGGACAGCATCGCGCCCCGCGAAACATTTTGTGTAACGAAAGATAAGTCCGGCAACATTTGGTTTGGCGCTTACGAGGGCATTTACAGGTACAGGAACGGAAACATCAGCAACATTATTGACAAGAAGAATTTTCCCGACCGGACATTTTTTTCTGTTCATGTATCGGGTAATAACACGGTATGGTTTGGCTCTACCGGTGGCGATGTAGTGATGATTCGCCCCGATAGTGTTTTGGAGCAACTGCCCCTTCCACCCGATTGTAAAAACGATTTTATCGGCAGCATTGCTGAAGATGAAAACGGAAACATCTGGTTGGCCATTGACCACGGCTTGCTGAAATACAATGGCGCAAGCTTTAAACTGTTCAGCGAGCAAGAGGGAATTTCCGTTAACACCGTGCAGGCAGTGATGTGCGATTACGAAGGCAACATCTGGGCAGGAACATTATCGGGTGGTGTAAACCTGCTCACCAGCGAAGCCTTTGTTCATTTTTCGGGAAAAGAAGGGCTGACGAGCAAGAACATTACAGCCATCTGCCGAAAACAGGACGACAAAGGTTTATATATCGGAACCGGTAACGGTTTGTTTTTGTATTCACCCGGCACCACCCCGCCATTCAAAAAAGTATTACTCAAAGAAGTGGAGGGAATCAATATCTCATCGCTTTCGCTGGATAGTAAAGGCATGTTATGGGTGACAGCGCAGGAGGGAATTTTTGTTTTAGAGGCAAAGGGCAATACGGTTGCGCTGAAAAAGAAATACACCACTGTGGCCGGCAAGCGGGTGGTAAGCCCCTTGCAGGTTGTACATGACCTTTACGGCAAAACCTGGATTGCAACCTTCGGTTCAGGAGTTATATGTGTTAGTAATGCCGGTGAAAAAATTTATGATAAGGAAAACGGGCTTGCCACTAACAACATACTTACGGCATACTGCGATGTGGCCGGTACTTTGTGGTTCGGTACACTCGATGCCGGTTTGCTCAAATGTGACGGAAAAGTTTTCACACAAATAAGCGTAAACGAAGGGCTGCCCAATGATGCCGTATGGTGTATCAGCCAACACCCGCGGGGCGAAATGTTTTTCGGCACCGGTGAGTCGGGCTTTTGCAGTTTTGACGGAAAAAAATTCAGGACTTATTCTAAAGCTGACGGCCTTAGTTCCAATTATGTTCCCGCATTGGTTTTCGACCCCTTTTGGGAATGTATATGGGTTGCCGGTGAAAAAGGTCTGGAGCAAATTACTTTAAGCACATCAGATTCTATCGGAAAAGTACACCGATATAAAGAACAGGAGGGGTTTACTTCGGCAGGAATTAATCAGAACGGTATTTGGGCAGGCTGGCAAGGCTCCTTATGGCTGGCTACGGTAAACGGCTTATGGTTATATAACCCTGAAATGGACCCTGCGAAAAACATCGCTCCTAAAATTGAATTGACCGATATCCGGTTGTTTTATCAAACAGGTAATTTGCGGGTAATTTCTGCTACCGGTACGTTACATAATAATATTCCTGAAAACCCGGTTCTTCCTTATAAATCAAACCATCTCACTTTCGATATCCAGGCGCTTACTACCGAAGATGTGTTGTATACTTTTATACTCGAAGGGCAGGATGAAAGCTGGTCTGTACCTTCAGCAAACAGAGCCATTACTTACTCAAACATAAGCCCGGGTGACTATACGTTTAAAGCCAAAGCAATTAACGGAAATGGTATAAGCAGCGAATTGATTTCTTATTCGTTTGTTATTAACCCGCCCTGGTGGAGCACCTGGTGGTTCCGGTTAATCGTTATAATGGCGACTGTTTCTTCTTTGGTTGCGTTTATTAAAGCGCGCGAAAAAGTTTTGCGCGACAGGAATGTCAAACTGGAAGAAACTGTAAAGCTACGCACTAAAGAAATAGAAGAACAAAAACAGACCGTGCAGAAAATGCTTTCGGAAAAGGAAGTGCTGCTGAAGGAAATTCACCACCGGGTAAAAAACAATCTGCAAACCATATCGAGTATGCTTGAGCTGCAAAGCATGGAGCTGAAAGATGAAGATGCGCGGAAAGCAATTATTGAAAGCCAGAGCCGGGTGCGTTCCATTGCGCTTGTTCACCAGAAATTATATCAGACCGAAGGGTTAGAAAAGGTTGAGCTGAGCGGATTCGTAAAGGATTTGACAACCGAACTAAAATCGCTGTATCAAACTCAGTCGGAGAAAGTTGCCGTTCATTTAAACATCCCCAAAACATACATACTGATTGACAAAGCCATTCCGCTGGGCCTGATTATAACCGAGCTGTTTACTAACTCACTTAAATATGCTTTTGAAAAGGCGGAAACAGGCACAATAGAAATCTCGCTTCAGGTTGCTGAAAGCGAAACTGCCTCACGCAAGGTGAAACTCACCTACCGGGACAGCGGCAGGGGATTCGCCTACCGGGAAATGACGAATCACTCTCCGACTTTGGGAATTGAATTAATCAACCTGCTTTCAGAGCAAATAGGCGCTGTTCATACTTATTCAAATGTGAATGGAAGCGAATTTGTATTTACTTTCGGCATTAATATTTAAAAGCTCATGACTCCGCTTAAAATCGGAATTGTTGAAGACGAACTGATAGTTGGCAAAAGCATATTTGCCATGCTTAAGAAAATCGGTTATGCCCCTCTGAAGGCGGTTCGCACTTATGAAGACGCTGTACAAATGCTGCAAACCGAATCGCCCGACCTTCTTTTGATAGATATTATGCTCGAGGGGAAACGCGATGGAATTGAGCTGGCTGCCTTGGTTAACGAAAAGTTTGGCATACCCTTTATTTTTCTGACTGCTAACAGCGATGAAGCTACCGTTAACAGGGCCAAACAGGTAAAACCATTTGCGTATTTGGTAAAGCCTTTTTATGAAAACGACCTGTTCAGCTCCATAGAAATTGCTTTTGAAAATTATAACAGCCAGAAATCAGCTTCGAAAAAGGCTGAGCATGAACGTTCAAAATTTACCGACTCCATTTTTATTAAGGAGGGAACTGCTTTTAGCAGGGTTAAGCTATCGGACATTTTGTATATAGAAACCTCGCACGTATATCTGAACATCTATACATCAGACAAGCAATATATGGCGCGGACCAAACTGGAAGATTTTGTTGAAAATTACCCCGATGCAAACCTTATCCGCATTCACCGGAGTTATGCCGTAAATGCGAAGAGCGTGGAATCAATTAATGATGCCTCAGTAAGTATATCGGGAAAAAAAATTCCAATGAACCAAGTGTACAAGGCGGAATTGCTGGCACGGTTTAACCGGTTGAGTTGAGTTTTAAGAAAGGCTGTTTTATACTCGTAAGGTTTCGCTTTTCTCTATTAAAAACTGGTGGACCTGAATCGGAATGATGTTTATGAAAAAAGAATTTCATGTCCCGATTTAAAAACCCAGCAAAAAATTGCAAGCATACTTGAGCAAGCCGATGCAGCGCGGCAAAAGCGCAAACAAGCCAACCAACTCACCGAACAATTTCTCCAATCCGCCTTCCTCGAAATGTTTGGCGACCCGGTGAGGAATGAGAAGGAGTGGGTAATTAAGGAAATTGGAGAAGTTTGTAAGGTTACCAAACTTGCAGGTTTTGAATACACGAAGTATGTTAAATACACTGATAAGGGAGATATCATTGTTATTCGAGAAATGAATGTGAAAAAGTGCAATTTGAAACTTGATGGAGTAAAATATATTGACAGAAAAACTTCTGACTTTTTAATTAGGTCAAAACTTTTTAAGGACGATGTGGTGATGACTTATATCGGGATTAATATTGGCGATGTTGCTTTAATAAAAGAATCTGGGAAATATCATCTTGCACCAAATGTTGCAAAAATTACTCCCAAAGATTTTACTGTGTTGAATTCAGTTTATTTGGTTAGATACTTAGACTTGGATTTTAATTCAGCGCAATTCAAAAAATATACAACCAATACTGCGAAACAAGCATTGAACATGGCGAATATTAGAGAACTAAAAATTCCACTTCCCCCACTTCCCCTCCAGCAAAAATTTGCAAGCTTAGTGGAGCAGGTAGAGCAACTGCAGGTAAAGCAAAGAGAATGTGAAAAGGAGCTGGAGAATTTGTTTTTATCTTTAATGCAAAAATATTTTGGATAAGGGAGCCCGCCTTCGCTAAAGCTACGGCAGGCAAATTTGATGCAGAGGTATTTTGGGTAGGTTGTTCGAATTTCCAAATACGATTTGCTCAAAAATGACGTTATCTTCGAATAGCTGTACATGATGCTCCAAATCGATTGTATAAATAATGACAAGTCCAAAATTGCTTTTCACCTCGATGGACAAATTATTCGTTCATCTTATCTATTAGCAGATACTGTTCGGGTTTCTGGTACTTCTTATATGGCAGTTGATTTTGAAAATCAATTCGCCAACCCTGGCGCCTGGCTAAAAAAGAAACTGGTGCTTGACTTCTGTGCCCGGGTTCCTGATCCTGAATATTTAAAGGTGGTAGAAAAAATGTATGAGATAATCGAAAACGGGAAAAAAAATATAAAGCATCCAACCAAGGAAATAATCGTTGCACGGAAAAAATGTGAGAAAACCTTAGACGAACTTTATCAAAACAGCATACAGGACATGCGCAACGTGTTTTTGAATTCGGGCTATCTGGGCCTTCTGCCTCTGGAAGAAGAAGGTTCGCTCGAGATGTGGGGCTCTAACTCTGGTAATCCTGAATCTTCTGCAAACGGTGGCGTTCCATGCAGCGAAATGTTGAGCAGCAAATGGATTAATGAGGATGAGCTTTACGCATTTACCGATACCTTTTGGGAATTTGCGCAGGAACAAAACCTTAAACTTAGTTCGTTTGACGAACAGGGGAAAGATGGTACAGTTTTGATGTTCCCTTTGCCGGTATTTGTCCCGCTTGCCAGTTTTACAGCTACAGAATTAAAGGCTATTAAGCAGGAAATTTTTGGTGATATGCCGGAAATGCGAAAATCGCTTGAAGATTGGTCAGTAAAATTGAAAACGGAAAATTTCAGCCCGAATAATTTTGATAATTACCGAAGCTATTTTGCATCGTGTGTAAACCCTTATGTTAATACCGCGAAAGAAAGGGTTGAACACTGTTCGCTGCTGCGAAAAGTAAGCAATTTCTTCAAGCGTGAAGTGGGCTTTGAAAACTATCTTGCCATTGCTTCAGCAAAAACTGCCTGGAATTTTATGGAATGGAGCGGTATGGTGCCGGGGGAATCCATGCATGCGTTTGAAGAAAATATGCCTGAAGGTTGCAATGGCGATAAAGCGGTGCTGTTGTTTCTTAGTAAATCCTTCAACCATCAGATGACCGATGAGGCGGGTGATAAAAAATCGCTGCAATTATAATTCCATATCCAAAATGTTCTTTTATGAAAGGGAAAAAGTATGAATATTACTATGCCACAATCCGGAAGGCAGAACAAATTCTGGAACTGCATTCCTTAGATGACTTCGTAAGCTATGCAGCCGCAAATCATATCAGGCAAATTATTCTGACCAAAGATTTTGAGACCTTGGAACCAAGCTTTGCTTTAGCCAGTAAAGGAGCACTCTATATGTGTCCCACATCAGGATATAAAATGCTTGAAGATTTTCTTACTGCGGCTGAAAATAAATTTCCCGATGCAGCCACCTACTATAAAGCGTTGGCCATTAACTGTACCACCTATGCCGAATATGAAACAGCAGTGCTTCATGATATTAACGATGCTTCGGTATTTGAAGAAATGAAATCTACCGGTTATGTCGAGGGGTATAAAATTTTTGATGAAGCACGCAGGCAAACCGCCACTTTGCCTCAGATGGAAAACATAACGAATGTAAAAGCACTGTATGAATATGCCCGGTCTAAAGCATTTACCGGATTCGCTCACTTTCTTAAAGTTTGGCAGGCGGGCTTTACCGACCCATTGGAATATAAAATGGCAGCCGAAAAAGGGTTGAACAATTCGCGGGATTACGAAATATTCCGCAAAGGCGGTTTCAATACCATAGAAGAATACAATATTGCTAAACCATTAGAAATTACCAGCCTCGATGAGTTGCATCAATACCTTGACCTAAATATTTCAGCTTATCCTAACGGCTCATTCGATGAGTATTTGCTCATCAGCATTATTTCAAAACTTGAAAATGGCTCCAAAACAGAGTTTCAAAAACTTTATGATTTTTTACTTAAGAAGGAAGAAACTTACAAGCGGTCAAAGGGCAAGGAGGAAATGAGACTCCCCAAATGGTACACTAAACGTATGCGTAAAGAGCAAGATATAAAAGACTTTCTGGTCAACAGCGACCAGGTAAAACTATTCGGCACCTTCAATGCTGAGCGGGACATCTTTGAAACCATTCATGTAAAGCGTAGAAAAGTGGTTGTTGATGGAAGTAACGTGGCTTATAATTCCAATATGACTGACCGAAAACGGGGTGTTTATGGCGCTGAGCTAAAGAATATTTTAATTGTCGTTAAAAAATTGAAGGAAGAATACGGTTTTGATGATGTCCATGTCATGTCTGACGCTAATTTGATTTATAAGGTAAAAGATAAGGAAGTGCTTAAAGACATTAAGATGTTATGTAAGTATTCCGAAACTCCGGCAGGAGTTCCCGCGGACCTGCACCTTATCAACCATGTGAAAAAATATCACTGCTTGCTTGTAACCAACGATACTTTTAAGGATTGGAAGATGAGTGATAAATGGATTGACGATAATATTGACTTTTACCGGGTCAAATTTATGCTGAACGGAAATATTGTAGTGTTGCCTTATTTGGATCGTTTTGACAAACAATACCGGGAGTGAACAAAATACGCATATTCCTAAATAAGATAAAACCCGAATACACAAATTCGTGAAGCAACCTATCTTATGGAAAACTACTTAAATCAATTATTGGCTGATATAGAATTTGCCACAGAAAACGTAAGTTTTCCTTTTCCGGAGAGTGATTGGAGTACTCACGACTGGATTTCTGATGAGGAAGAAAATCAAACAGCACCTGTCCGCGATTTAGAGGAATGGACGGGTATGCGCCAGGAACAGTTTCCACCGGCTGAAATGCTGACTGATTCCCAAGTGCACCATGTTCTTAGCGCGCTTAAAAAAATGCTTGACGCATATAACTGCTCGTTTGTGTTGCAAACGGAAATGCCGGAGCGTATTCAATATGCCGCCATACGTGACAACTTCAACCAACAGGTAAAAGTAAAACGCTGGCACATGGGGTTCTTTGAACTTTGCAAGGAGGGCACAGGGCACGGCAAGTGTACATTGGGCAAATATTGCCAGTGTGCCTTTTATGAAGATTTGTATTCAGGCTTAGTTGATGAACAACTGACCCTTGAAGAAGAGCGGGCACGGGCTTTAGAAATTGAAGTGAGCCATCTGAAGCGAAAATATGGTGACGAATGGATGAAGTATTACCCCTATCATCTCGATGCCAGCTATGATGATGAAAATGGAGAGCCATATAATTATGGTTTTGATGATGAAGAGGATGACGAAAAAGATGATTGGTGGAGGAAATGAAGATTTCGGATAAAACACAGAAGGATAAAAGATGAAAAGTTCATGGAATGACACCGAAGCCAAAGCTCTAAATAACAACCTTCTCAAATTACGGGTTTATACTTCGCGCTTACTTGGTAAGGAACAAGACCTGGTGCTTCA
This sequence comes from uncultured Chitinophaga sp., assembly GCA_964631835.1. Classification (GTDB taxonomy): domain Bacteria; phylum Bacteroidota; class Bacteroidia; order Chitinophagales; family LD1; genus Bog-950. Next base: position 7,204 of record CAZWAD010000030.1, on the reverse strand, counting down.
TGGCGGAGGAAACACTTCGGTGAAGACACGCGAGAAAAATTTATTCGGTGAAGAAGAAGAAATCCTGTATGTGAAAGGAAGCGGATGGGACCTTGCCACCATTGAAGAAGCCGGATTTGCGGGGGTGAAACTGAAAACTCTCCTCCAGATGGCTAAGTTGGAAGAACTGAGCGATATGGACATGGTAAAAAACCAACGGGCTGCCATGACCGACCCTTCAGCGCCTACGCCATCAGTTGAAGCCATCCTACATGCCATCATACCTTACCGGTTTGTTGACCACACCCATGCCGATGCGATTGTAACAATAAGCAACACCCGCTTTGGAGAAAAGAGGCTGAAAGAACTGTATGGCGATAAAATAATCATCGTGCCTTATGTGATGCCTGGTTTTATCCTGGCCAAACAAATCTATTCACTTACGAAAGGCATGGACTGGAGTAAAACGGAAGGAATCATTCTATTGCATCATGGCGTGTTTACGTTTAATGATGATGCAAGGACAAGTTATGAAAAGATGATAGAGCTTGTCACCGTAGCGGAGGACTACCTTATTAAACATGCGGTGCTTGAAACCGAAAGACCGGAAGCTAAAGAGATTGATACATTAAAAATGGCTGCGCTCAGAAAAAATGTTTCTGAACTTTTCGGAAAACCTGTTTTGGCGCACCTTGATGATTCACCTGCCAGCATAGTGTTCAGCAAAAATTTAAACCTTAGCGACATTGCCAACCGCGGACCACTGACACCTGACCACATTATACGAACGAAAAGAACTCCGTTGCTCCTTACCGACAATCATGAGCGTGACCTGAAGCATTATGTGCGCGATTACGAAAGTTATTTCAATGAATTTAATACCGGTAATCTTACGGCATTGGACAAAGCCCCGCGATGGGCAGTGTGGCCAGGGCATGGCGTTGTTGTGTTTGATATAAGCATGAAAAATATTCAGATTACGCAGGACATAAGCCGCCATACCATGAAAGCAATTGCTCAAGCCGAGAAACTGGACCAATGGACTACGCTTGGCAGAAAGGAACTGTTCGAAATGGAGTACTGGTCATTGGAGCAGGCAAAACTTAAGAAGGGAAACATTGCGAAACCCATGCAAAGCAGAATTGCGCTGGTGACTGGTGCCGCAAGCGGTATCGGAAAAGCTTGTGTGGAAAGATTGATTGCCGAAGGAGCGGTAGTGGCTGCCCTTGATATTAACCCCGAGGTTACTACTTGTTTTAACCGCGCAGAAGTACTGGGTATACAATGTGACATGACTGATGATGCGCAGATAGCTGCTGCCATTAAAAAAACCATTGCTCATTTCGGAGGATTAGATATGCTTATTACCAATGCCGGCACTTTTCCCAAAAGCGTAACGATTGAGAAGATGGATAACGCAACATGGGATAAGAGCATGGGCGTAAATCTTACCAGCCATCAAAAATTACTCACGCTAAGTCTGCCATACCTGGCACTGGGAATTCATCCTGCTGTAGTCATCATCGGGTCCAAGAATGTTGGCGCACCCGGGCCGGGGGCATCCGCCTATTCCGTTGCCAAGGCAGGGCTTACGCAACTTGGCCGTGTGGCTGCACTGGAACTTGGTGAGAAAGGTATACGAGTAAATGTCATCCATCCCAACGCAGTGTTTGACACCGGCATTTGGACAGCGGAAATATTGCAGGCGCGCGCCAGGCATTATGGGGTAACGGTCGAAGAGTATAAGAGAAATAATGTTTTAAAAACAGAAGTTACCTCAAAAGATGTTGCCGAGATGGCTATTGCAATGTTGAGCCCCGTATTTTCAAAAACTACGGGTGCCCAGGTGCCGGTTGATGGCGGCAATGAGCGAGTTATTTAATCTCTTCAAACATTCCTTTTATGAAAACCCAGGTTTTTAGTGTACATACCTCAGCCATCTAAGGGGTATCACGAGGTTTGTCTTGAGTAAAAAGTGGCCATGACATACACAAGTCAGAATATTTGAGCATAGATACAGTTAACCCACGGCTCCGCGCAATCAAGTCCATCGCAAACATGGCAGGTTGACTGTGTACCGTAACTCAGCTTCAAGGCTTAGCGGCATTGCGAGACTAGCTTTGAATAAAATGACGTCCTGACATACGCCAAGCTAAGAATATTTGTGCAAAGTTACTGTCCACCCATGGGCTTTACGTACCCTACTTCATTAAGGCCAATACTAAACAGGGTAGGTTGGCTGTATTGCCATAACTCAGCTTCTGGGTTTGGCTTTGTTACTTTAACAACCATGAAACCTTACTTGATTTTTGAGCCCCACCTTAGCGTTTTGCAAGGGCAGCTTCAGGAGTAGGTGGTCTTTGCACAATGTAGTGGAGGGACTCCAAGAAGGCGGAGATTGCAAGGCTGGTTCCGGATTAAATGTTCGCTCTAAGGGACGCAAAGTCGAACATTTATGATTATATACTGTCAACCCACAGGTTAGACGTACGTTAACTGTAGGAAGGCTTATTTGAACCGTGGGACATCGTTGGTCTTTTGCGCTCAACCTACCCATATTACCTATGTAGCTTCATCTGCCCGTGGTCTTAGCATAATAGAGCGGAGGTGTCCCATGGGAAATAACACAGGTAAGCCGTTATCATAAAGGCGGTTTCTGGCACAATAAGGGCCTAACGTATAAATGGCGGAATATTCATGAATAAATACTGTCAACCCACGGGCATGGCGCGATAACTTTATGAATGTTTATTGCGCCTTACATGTTTTTTGCATTCTAACTTTGTACTTTACAGAGAGTGTTTCAAGATCTTTGTAAACAAATCCGAATCAATGATTGTAAAAAAGTAAACTTTGCATCCATTTTAGCTACTTTTTTATATAAAATGATATACATTGCAGATCTCAAATCAAAAAATATAGCCCCGAAACGCCAAGCCTGCAAAATTAAAGGCATATGTATGCATTTTTGTAAACCAAGTGGATCTGAAATTTATATTAAAACGCATACATTTTCATATAAAAACTCCAAATGACCCAATATGCAAATGTTACTATTTTACATACAATATATCAGATAGCGAACATTTTTGAATGTTTGCTAAATTTGTAAACTGCAATTTTCCACTGAAAAGAGGTTACAAAAATGCATACATTTTACATAAACTTCCTTTCAACTTTTCAGTATGCAACCACATTTCATGCATTATTTAACTCGGGCAAGTGATTCAAACTTCACATTCATTTTCGAAACTTACCGGATGGATGACAACCGGCTTATCACTTATAAAAATGATGGCAATGACTTACAAGTTGGGCGCAAAAATGTTTTTTATGAACCAAAAATACGTTCACGCATAGCACTGGATATGCGTGGCAAAATAAACTTTAAAATTTTTTTTGGTAGCTAGGCGACAGAAAGTAATTCGGCTTTCTCGTTAGAGTATTGCCAAATGGCGTGCTTCTTATGCTTCTTGGCTAATAAATAAGAATATATTCTTACATCTTCATAAGAAATAAAAATGCGAATTGTTTTATCGTCACCCGGCATTATAAAATTAGGGATGTCATGTATCAACGAAGTTGGTTCTGTGCCGTCATGCTTAAGAATAAATATCTGTTCCTTGTTTTTGTCTGGAATTCTTTTCGGGATAGTGATATTCTTCTGCCCATTTTCTATTTTGGTTTTTAATTTATCCAGCAAAAACTTATTCAAGTAAATTTTTTTCCCGTTGGGGTTGGAATTGTCATAAATAATAAGCCTGCTATCTTCTGGAAATTCAGCTTCGCAGATTGCTGTTAAATCATCAATAGAATGGCTTTTGCTTGCTGGGAGAAAATAATGAAGAAACTGTGCAGGCATAATACAAAGGCAAAACCAAAGCTAAAATATTTTCATTGGTAACCGCGGTCAGCGCATACCTTTGCGAACACTGTTTAGATAATCCCGGTTATATTTTTGATAGAATTCGCGAGGTATGTGAACTCAGGGGAAACGCTGCACAGGTGTACCGATTCATCCGGCCACTTCCTCCATTATTGACTCACTGAATCTCATCACAAATTTCCAAATCTCGAGTACATCCTCTATACGAATTTCATAGGGTGCATAAACTGGGTTCGTTGAGACCAGCTGAAACCTCCCGCCTTCCTTAATCTTCTTATACACTCGCTTAAAAACAATTCCCTCTCCTTTCGTCACCACAACATAACCTTGACCGTCTTTAATAGCATTCCAATCCTCTATATATTCACAGGTAATCCAGGAGTGGTCGCGAATCGGAAGCATGGAATCACCGCTGACCTGAAACATCCGGTATTTTTTATTTTTTGAAAGTAGCGGGAAATGATAAGAAGGTAGTTTGCAAATATTTCGGGTCCCCGTATCCCATAGTCCAATGGATACCAATAATGTGATTATCGAAAATGGGGATAGCATAAATTATGGAGCAGTATGGAAATTCTGGTATCTCACTGCTCGAATTTAATTCAGGGCAGGTATTATATTTTTCTGCATGAAACGCCAGGGTATTTTTAATTTTTCAATGCAGCAACAGCTTGCTCTTCTTCTTTATAAATTCCGAAAATACTTTCGAGTTTTGTCATTTGCAAAAGCCTTTTTGTTTGTTCGGGTACCGAGCAGAGTGCCAATTCACCACCGGCATTCCTAATTTTCGGCAGGGCGAACAGTAAGAGCGACAATCCGCTGCTATTCATAAAATTCATTTCCCTTAAATTGAACAGTACTTTCGTGGTTCTGGATTCAATATTCTTTTTTATTAAATCCATCACGAAAGCATTGTTCTGCTCATTTAATAAATTTCCATGGGGTAAAATGATAAGTACTCCTTCTTTGATTTCGCTTTTCATCTTTTATATTTTTTACGGTTGTTGCATAAATTTTAAAATATGAACAGGACTTTTAATTTAAAGGCAAGTTTTCAGTGTCAGACTTTCTTTGCCAGAAAAAACAACATAGGTGTAAAAATACCAAGTTCGCCTCCCCTCACTAACCCATCGGCCGCCATTTCCAAAACTTTGTGAACTTGGGTAGTCCCCTTGGGTACAATGCGGCATGTTTCTAGAATGCGAAGAAGATTCCTCATAAAAAATCTCCCGGCAGGGCCGGTTCGTAGAGAGGGCAGGGAGTATCCTGCTCCCTGAAGAGGTAAATACCAGGGTGTTTCGGGGTCACATTCCGAAGCCACATCACGGCATTCAAGGATTTTGAAACCTGCTCTCTCCAAGGCGTTTGTGACATCCTTAGCATAGTTTATATTAGGAAGCCCGTCACCGATTTCAATCTTTTGTTTAATATCTCTATGGAAAAGATTATCGGGGTCGTAGCTCTCATTCATCACCCAATCGTAGCTTGTAAAAAGAGCTCCGGGTTTAAGCAGGCGATTGATTTCTCTGAAAACTTTGTCTCGGTTTTCAGCAGCATGACAAGTGGATTCAATAGCGTAAGCCTTATTAAAGCTCTCATTTTCGAGAGGAATATCCATCCAATTACATTCTATAAAAGAACAGTTTCTATCCAACCCTTCTTCTCTTACAAACTTCTTTGCCTTTTCAATTTGGTATGCAGAATTATTTATGCCGGTAATGGAGGCGCCTGTCTTTTTCGCGATATTAATCATGGGTCCGCCAACGCCACATCCTATATCCAGACAATTTTCGCTCCACTTCAATTCTAATTTTTCAGCCAGAAACATTTCATGCCGCAGTAATGAATCCCGAAGTGTTTCTCCTTTTTTACGCATCCCGAAATGAAACATTCTTCCCCATCCGTGCAGGTAGAAATCGGTAACCAACGAATAATATTCTATACTGAGCGGGGCAGCATCTTTCAGTCGTTCTTCTGTACCCGATTCATTGTTATCAAATCGCTTTGAATATCTATTCACTGTGGTCTGTATCTCCACCTTCTCGGCTGGAGTTCTCATTAATTCGGTTGATTTCATTTTCTTGTTTGTTCAGTTTAGAAAATCAACAATAGTTTTTCGACTTTTTCTTTCTTCGTAACATCCGTAATGCAGTTTTATAATTTCATTTAATAGATTTGAACATCCTATGTTTCGCCCCAAGAAAAAATTGACTTGATATACTGCTTTTTTTCGAACTCTTTAATCACCTCTTCGCTCACTCCCATCTTCGAAAACCCCCCATCGTGGAAAAGGTTTTGCATGGTAACATAGCGGGTTAAATCGCTAAAGAGAGTAACACAATAGTTAGCGCACTGTTCTGCCGATGCATTACCAAGCGGGCTCATTTTTTCGGCAAAGTCAAAAAAAGAGTCAAAACCTTTAATACCGGTTCCGACAGTGGTTCTTGTCGGTGACTGAGAAATGGAATTGACGCGAACCTTTTTCTTATTGCCGTAAGAAAATCCGAAGGAGCGAATGATAGATTCTAAAGCAGCTTTGGCATCAGCCATATCTCCGTAGCCCGGGAAAGTTCTTTGCGCGGCAATATGGGTGAGTGCCACCACACTTCCCCAAGGGTTAATGGCGTCCTGTTTCATACAGGTTTGCAGAAGTTTGTGGAGAGAGAAAGCGGAGGTGTCAAATGTTTTTTGCAGCCACTCATAATTTATATCTGTAAAACTTTTTTCTTTTTTCACATTAGGACTCATACATATGGAGTGTAATATAAAATCGAGCTTGTCTCCGAGATGTTCTACCGATTGTGTAATCAGTTTTTCCAAATCTTCAATAACATTGGCATCGGCTGGGATAACCATGGCGCAGCATTGCTTCGCAAGTTCGTTTATTTCACTCATACGCAGCGCCACTGGAGCGTTGCTTAGAACAAATTTTCCGCCCTGTTCATGAGTTTTTAAAGCCACTTTCCATGCGATAGAATTTTCATCGAGCGCACCGAAAATGATACCGCGTTTACCTTGCAAAAGATTGTTTGACATATTAATATTCGGGTTGTAGTAAAAGCATTTAAGGAATCCTATACACAACAGAGTTGATATTCATGCCTGCTCCTACAGAAGCAAAAACAATTTCGTCACCTAACCGTAAAACATGTCCTTTAAGCTGACCTTTTATTATAAAATCATACAGTATCGGTAAAGTAGCGACTGAATTATTGCCTAATTCAGCTATAGTCATGGGCATTATATCGTCAGGTATTTTGCTTTGACCAAACAAGGCGAATAATCGTTCTAAAATTGCCTCATCCATTTTGGCGTTAGCCTGATGCATGAGTATTTTCT
>CAZWAD010000029.1:0-42783 GCA_964631835.1 uncultured Chitinophaga sp. | reverse complement strand
GAAAGCGAAATATAAAGGCGCACTGGATGTGATAGAAAAAATGAAGAAGTTGTAAAATGGCGGGGGATGACACCCGCCACTAAGTAAATCAGAAAGGGAGTTCTTCTGTTTCTATTACCGCTTTGTAAGCGAGGGTGCGCAGTTTTTTAATACCGTATTTGGTTCTGCCTGCCAGCACAGCCATGCTGCCATTATTATAAACTTTACGCGCAGGCGTTCCTTTATAGAAGAAATTGCCGCGCAGGTCGGCATGTAAATGTTCAATGCCTTTGAATTTGTAAACAGTTTCTTTAGCCATGGGGTGTTCTAAAGATTGATTTGATTGTTAGGAATAAAGTTAGCTCATTTGTGCGTATATTTATTGTTACCGGCAATGCTTGGGGACAGTGCTAACCTTGAACTGATGAACATAAAACTAACTTTACAGCCGTAACAAAATGACAAATCAGACAATTAATAAAATGGATAAAATACAAAGAGTAGTAATCACAGGCGGACCTTCAATTGAGAAGCGACAACTTTTTGACGAACTCATTAAACAGGGTTTTCGTTGCTCAACTGGCGACACCGCAAAAGAAATATACCAACAACACAAGGAACGCTTAAAGAGGCATTTGCAAGTTGGCGACAGACGGCAATATGGTTTAGATGTGATGAATGCCCTAATTAAAGAATATGAAGAACACAAACAGGGATTGTATTTCTATAATAGGGCAATTCCTGACGGCATTGGTTGGGAGAGATTTTTCGGGTTAGAACCAACTCTTGAAATCTGGAATGCAATTAAAGCATACAAGTATGATACTATTTTTATTCTTGACCCAGTTGAAAAATTTGAAGACGAAGCTGATTTAATCTGGGCAAACCTAAGAGAAGCCGCAAGAGTTCATCAGCTAATTATTCAAGGATATGTTGATGCAGGTTACAAACCAATCTATGTTCCTACTGACTTTGTTAGCAAACGAGTGAGTTTTATTTTATCAAATATCTAAAGCGTGGAAAAAAGTTTTATCACATCTCCCAATACCGTTTTAGCAAACTCACTGGTCAACACCATTGATTTGCTAAGACCAAGAATTGCTTACCTCAAACCAAAGAAGATTGTTTTTGTTGTAGGAACACAGATTAACGGTGCTCCACACTTGGGAACAAACATTGTTCAGACAGTTGCATTTCTTCTTGCAAATGAAGTCCGACATAGATTTTCAATTGATACATCTGTAAAGTTTGGTGCATTAGATAATGCACCAAAGCAAATTGAAAACGACCCGTTTTCAATTAAGCCATATCAGAAAACATATTTCCATGCCTTAGGACAAACAGGAATATCATCACTGATTGACGAGTTTTACAAAGATTTTTTTGATGGATTAAGTGACTTTACAAACATTGAATACGAAGTTGAAACTTACACACAGCATCAATCTCAAAAAAACTTCAGAGAAGAATTTATTCGGAGCTTGCACAAGATTGAAGATATAAGATGGTTCATTTCTCCATCAAGTGGAAAAACTCACATAAGAATTCCGTGTCCTAAATGTCACTTTGCAGAAAAGTATGCCGAGCAAACCGTTCTTGAAGAACTTAAAACAGATAGTGCAATATTCAAATCACATTGCTACGAGCATGGTGAATATTCAGCAACTATTTCACCTGACACGGACACCTATCTTGATTTGAACACGATTTACAGAAATGTAATCAAAGAAGCCATTTCACAATTTGATGGAGAAACGCTTTATGTAATGGTGAAAGGGGGTGATTGGGTTTTTGGTTGTCAACTTGTAGATTGGGCTTTAGCAGGATTAGGTTACAACTTAAATCAACTTCCTATGCGTTTCTTTGCACCTCAAATCGTTGTTGAAACTGGTGCAAAACTTTCAAAGAGTTTGATTAACCAAGGTGAAATGAAAATGGCTGGACAAGAAACAAACTGGATGTTAGACACAAGTCAGCGACACAAAACTGATGAAAATTACATAGAGAATTTGATTAAACTTGTGGACAATTTAATGTCAGACCCAAAACATTTTTTCAGAGCATACTCATACAAAGAAATAGACAGAATCATGAATAGTAATATCAATCAAAAAAGAGATTTAAAAGTAAGACCGTTGCGAATTTATCGTAAGTATTACCAACTTATCGCAAACGGAGAAAAAACAATTGAAGTCCGTGTTGGCTACTCAAGTATGAGAAGCATTAAGGCAGGACAGTATTTGAAGTTTGTTTGCCAAGACGATGAGTGTTTGACTAAAGTCAAACGGGTTGTTGAATACACTTCGTTTGACGAACTCTTTCAAAAAGAGGATTACAAAAAAATTAATCCTCATTTAGGTATTCAAGAGCAACTTAATGAAATCCGAAAAATATTTCCAAGAGATAAAGAACGATTGGGAGTAATTGCGATTGAAGTGGAAAAAGCTGACAACATGAACTAATGAACTCATCAGCAAATAATCGTGTATTGCATTTGACTTTGAAGGCAGAACCCTTTGAGATTATGCTCAAAGGCGAAAAGAAAACGGAGTATAGAGAACCTTCCAAATGGATTTTATCCCGACTTAATCCAACAAAAAAATACGACTTCATAAAGTTTGTCAATGGATATGGTAGTGACAAACCTTTTTTCGTTGCAAAGTTTTTAGGTTGGGAATTTCACAAAGGCGAACCAATTGACAAAGTGTTTTCAAATGGATTAAAAGTCAAGATTGAAACTGGTGTAGTTAAAATTCATTTCGGTGAGGTTTCAGAAACTGGAAATCTAAAAGCACAATGACAGATGCTGAAATCAAATCCGTAATTTTTGATTTAGGGAAAGTTGTTTTTGACTATTCCTTTGGCAGAACATATCAATACTGGGCAACAGTTTCAAAACGAGAAGCAGCAGACATTAAAAGCAAATTCAAGTTTGACCAACCTTTTCAAGATTTTGAAAGCGGTAAAATCAATCCTTCAACTTTCAGAAATTTAATAAACAAACAACTTGACCTTTCATTATCAGACACCGACTTTGATAACGGTTGGTGCAATCTATATCTTGACACTTACGAGGGAGTAGAAGAAATACTTGTTGCGTTAAAACGCAACTATAAATTAGTTGCACTTACGAACACAAACATTATTCATTCACCTATTTGGAGAAGTAAGTATTCTGACACCTTAAAGCACTTTGAAAAAATATTTGCCTCTTACGAATTAGGCACAAGGAAACCTGAAAGAAAATCTTTTGAAATTGTTCTTGACTACTTACAAGCAAGACCAGATGAAGTAATATTTCTTGACGACAACATTGAAAATATAAACGGGGCAAAGGAACTTGGCATTCATACAATCTTGGTTTCTTCAACAACTCAACTTAAAGAGGGCTTACAAAAAGAGGGACTGCTAACATGACACGACACAACTTTGGACAGAATAGTAGCACAGCCGGTAACATGGTATTGCCGCAATGGGGGCTGACGAACTTCTATGAAACTTTTGTGCATAAACAAACGGCAGTGCTTCTATTGAACGATAGTGCTAAAAATCCCCCACTGCGGCAATACCCGAACCGTTAGCAGCAAGTTTAACGCACCGCGACAGTAACCTTGTAAAACGAAAACGACAGACAATGAAAAACTTTACTTTCTTGCTCATTCTGCTTTTCGGGACAATAGTCGTTAACGGTCAGACAGTTTCTTCAACATGCACAGCACCTGACAGCATCGTGCAAAAATATATTCACGATGCCAACAGACTTGCTTTGCGAAAAATCAAGGCACAAAACCTTACATACAAAGACAGCATTCTTATTCCGTATAGTCATTCCGATACAGTATTAAAGGCGTTGCTCGCAGTTTACAATGCTACCTCATTACCTGCAAGAGACACAATAGTAACATTGTTCAATATTCACACTTTTCCCATTCCAAATATTAATTGCATTTCTATTTCAGCAGATTCAAGTTTAGCATGGATGCATCAACTGCGTAATGGCATAATTCCAACAGGTAATTCTCAAGTTGACAGTTTGTTGGCTTATTACTATTTGAACATTGACTATTACTCTGATTGGGCAGGATGGTTTATCTATCATACTGTACGTCTTGTTTCAGATAGTGATTATAACGCGCTGCCATTATCCAATGTATTTGATTCGGTAGCTGGTGTCGTTATAACAGAAGCATGTAACGTTTATGGTGACGGCAACGATATTTATGCGACAATTTACACTGACCATGTTGAGTTAATCTATTCATTGGGTGGTGGTGATTGCCCATCGGGCTGTACTAAAAGACGATATTGGAAATTCAATGTTTACTTCGACTGTACTGTTCAATATGTTGGCAGCTATGGGTCGCCATTGTATCCCCCTGCTAATGCAGGTTTGGATAGAAGTATTTGTCCGGGTGATTCTACTTCTCTTGGTTCAATCTCATGTTCAGGATGTTCGTATTACTGGTATCCTTCCGACAGTCTTAACAACCGCTACATATCAAATCCTATTGCTTCGCCAACGGTTACAACTGCCTATACGGTTCAAGTTTACAGTTCGACTGCTCTTTTAGCTGCAAACAAAAGCGTTACTGTGACAGTTTACCCTTTACCAATTGCCTTTGTAACACCAAGCGACACAACAACTGTTTGCCATGATAGTACCATAAACATCAGTGCAAATTCGGCTGTCTCTTATTTATGGAACACAGGTGAGACTTCTCAGTCTATTTTAATTGAAAACACTGGAGATTATTTTGTGACAGTCATAGATTCCAATGGATGTTCGGCATCTTCCCTTCCTGTTACAATAATTGTGAGTATTGATTCATTGCTATCTGTAATTGTTGCTGACAGCTTTATGCTTTCTACGGATTCAACTATGAGTAATCAATGGTATCGAAACGACACCTTGATTGGCGGAGCAACAAACCCAACCTACACTGTACCGAATCCTATTGACTATTACCAATGCTATACGGTTATTGCTACCAACGCTTTAGGTTGTTCTGCCAAGAGCGACAGTGTTTGCTTTTCTCCTTTGACAGTTACTGGGTATTTGGAGAGTGAATACAAATATTTATTCTACCTCTATCCTAATCCTTTTTCTACTCAACTTACTTTCTCGCTTGCGGACAACGAGCCGACAACTGTTTTGCTTTACAACTTTCTTGGACAACAAGTATTGCAACAGACATTTACAAACTCCACGACAGTAAACACCGCGCAACTTGCAGACGGCATTTACTTTTATGAGTTAAGGAGCAACAAAGGGGCACTGAAAACCGGAAGGGTTGTGAAGCAGTAAGAGTAAAAAAACTGTTAATGGCTAACCGGTAACAGTTCAATCCCATAACAATTCCGGCTTTGTTTTCGTTAAATAAGATATGAACTATGCCGACTACGAAAGCTGGCTGGCGCTTTACCGGCACCTTTTGCCGGACAAGCTCAGGAATGTATTGGAGAAAGACCCCGGGCAGTTTGAGCTTCTTTTTAACTGGAAAGAATACGAGCGCATAGCCTCACCCAAACTTCGCGCCCTGCTTTACCGCCAGTACCCCGAGTTTAAACAAGCTCACAAAAGTTTTGAGCCCCGGTTTGAGCGCAACATCGCCCACACTATTTTTGAGCTGAGCGAGGGCATGAATTTAATCGTGCGCAAGAACCGCGAAAACATTCCGCCCGAAGCTGCGCTGCTCAAGCTGTATCCTATTCTGCTAAAAAGCAAACCGTACTGGCGCAAGCCCCGCGGCATTGAAGAAGCCGATGAGCGATACAAGCCCGAAATGTGGGCTGCCTTTAACCGGCAACAGGAATATTACACACAGTTTATTGATACCCTTCAGGAAGACCTGCTGAGGCTTTACCCCGAGCTGCTGAACATGGCGCCAGCCTGGTGGGATGTTTACTTTTTTTATTTCCGCTCTCAGTGCGACCAATGGAAATACTGGAACGACAAGTACAGCTTTCTCGTTAAAAACAACTTTACCGCCAGCTGGATTAAAAAAGATTATGACGAAGTATATGCTATTATAAAAAGCAGGGAAAGGAACGAGCGCAAAAAGAAAAAGTAAATGGCGGATGCCGGACACAGCCGCCAGTAAAACTATTTATTTACCGCCCGATGAGCCGCGGAAATTCACAATGTCGCGGTCGAAAAGGTATAAGCCGCTCTTGTCGGAGCCGATAAGTTCCAGTTTTTCATTCAGCCTGCGCGCCAGCCGCTCTTCTTCAATCTGCTCGGCTACGTACCATTGCAGAAAATTATACGTAGCATAGTCTTTTTCCGCCAGCGCCAAATCAACCAGTTCGTTGATGCTTTCCGAAACTTCTCTTTCGCTCTCAAAAAACTCTTCGAACACCTGCTTCAGCGATTTAAACTTCATCGAAGGCTCTTTTAAAGCCGGAATCCTCGCCACACCACCGCGCTCGTTAACGTATTCAATAAGTTTAAGCATGTGTATCCGCTCCTCAGACGATTGCTGATGAAAAAACTGAGTTACTCCTTCCAGCCCCGGCTGAATATCGGCCCATGTAGCCATAGCGAGGTACGAATGTGACGAAGCCGCTTCGTTAGCCACCTGCTTGTTCAGCGCTTCTTCTATTGTTTTGTTTATCATAAAACCTGTTTATTAAATAACGTTGGTAAAAAGGATGTATTATTTCTTCGGCAAAGATAGCTGAATGTTTTGCGAACTAATAAAACTTCATCCCTGTTCAGCACAAGGAAAAATAGTTGCGCAGTTAAATAGCCGTTGAAAACTGAGCGTATGCCCATTGCTTAACAAAGTAGTATTTCTTTCCGCCCGTCATAACCGGTGTAAGTTTAACCGGCATTACCTGAATGCCTATTTGAGTGCCCGAAGCGGCAATGGATTTTAATTCAGCCGAAGAAAAAGTAGCGGAGGTAACACCCGCGCCAACTGATTTGGTTATTTTCTGCGAGCCGGCTGCATAAATCGTAAAAAACACAGCATCGTTTGCCTGCGTATATGAAGCGGTAACGGTAAGCGAATTGTTCAGATTAACCGAAGCAGGAGCAGTAAAGTTGCATTTGGGAAAAGCCGTGTTATCAGTATGCGTAAATCCGGCTACACCGGTAGAAGAATTACCGGTAACTTCCCAGGTTGCGGTATTGCCGCCCGAAATAAAATCAATTACTCCCCATATAGTATAATACCAGGGCAGGGGTGTGCCTCCGAAATTATTTACAATCTCCTCGGTATTTACCGTAACAGTTCCGGCATCTTTTGTAGCGGTATAGCTTTCGAACCAGGCATAACCCGAGCCGACATCATCAGTAACTAAAGTTCCCGAGCCGTCATCGTAAACCACATGATTGTTTACCGAATAAAGCGCACCGTAAGCATCGGAAGGTATGGTGGGCGAACCGCCCAGCGACTGCGAAAGCGGGTTATTATTATTGTTGTTATTGTTGTTGTTGTCATCGTCCTTTTTGCAGGATGAAATAAGAATTAATGCACAGGCAAAAAGCGGAAGAAAAGAAATTTTTTTTCTCATGGTTTAAGTTTTATGGTTTTTAGTAAGTTATCCTCCGAGCAGTCCGGTTTTTAAATCTTCGTCTACCGGTGTATCGCTAATCCATATTCCGAACAGGGCTTTCTTAAAATCAATGCCGGTTATGGTTGCCGCCAGCTTACCGTTTTTAAAAGCTTTAACGCCTTCGCCCGGTACATACCACAATTCAAAAATGTCGCCTTCTTTAATAGCTTCTTTTTTAAAGGTGGCAATAAAAGCATCAATTTTTGGCTGAAGCGGAGCGGTATTTCCTTTCAGCGATTTTGAAAACCCCTCCTGAATGGCTTCGCTCATGTTATCGCTGTTCAGCACTCCCGATGTAATCACCATTCGTATGGCAATCAGTTTATCGGCATTCACTAATTCATTTCCGTTCTTACTTTTTGCAGCAACGTAAAGACCTGCAGTATAAAGCTTGAAGAAAAGTTTTTTACGGATTCCGCCTCCGTTAAGAACCAATTCATTGGTTCCTTGCTTTAAAGAAGCAGGCAGGATAACTCCGTTAAGCGTAACCTGTGCCCGGGTATTAAACCCGGCAGCGAGAGCAATAAGAATGATGAGAATATTATTTTTCATACGTTTGAATTTTAGGTGCGCAAAATACTTATTTTTCCTAACCGGCAATACCCCATCCGCTTATTCCTTGGCACGGCTCTTGACATTCATAATCGCTTATTTTTGTTTTAAATAAATGAATACATGGATGTAAAGGATTTTTTTCAGCAGCCTGTGAGCGATGAAGAGGTTGATTTTTTACCCATTCTCCCCGAAGAAGATGGCGCTGACGGCAAGAAATTAGAGATACCGAATATTCTCCCCATTCTTCCGCTTCGTAATACAATTTTGTTTCCGGGTGTGGTGTTACCCATTACCATAGGGCGCGATAAAAGTATTACGGCTGTCAAAGAGGCTTATAAAAGCAACAAACTGATAGGGGTTGTCGGTCAAGTTGACGCAAATATTGAAGAACCAGAGTTCAACGATTTGTTTAAAATAGGAACTGTAGCGCAAATTATGCGCATGATAAAAATGCCCGATGGTTCTACCACAGCCATCATACAAGGGCGCAACCGCTTTCTTTCCAAAGAACTGGTACAGTCCGAACCTTATATCAAGGCTAGCATTGAAGTGCTCCATGATATTATTCCTGTAAACGACAAGGAATTTGAAGCCACCATGATGAGCATTAAGGAACTTGCCGGTAATATTATAAAGCTGAACCCGCAAATTCCGAGCGAAGCCGCTATTGTGCTGAAAAATATCGGCAGCCCGGTTACGCTAACCCATTTTATTTCCTCGAACCTTCAGATTCCTATTGCAGAAAAACAGAAGCTGCTGGAAATAGCCGATATGAAAGAGCGTGTACATTTTATCCTCGAACATTTGAATAAAGAATTGCAGATGCTGGAAATGAAAAACCAGATTCAGGGTAAGGTGCGCCAGGAAATGGATAAGCAGCAGCGCGATTATTTCCTTTCGCAGCAGTTAAAAACCATTCAGGAAGAACTGGGAGTCAACTCAGCCGATAAAGACGTAACACGCCTGAAAGAGAAAATGTCGAAGCTGAAACTGAGCAAAAGGGCAAAGGAACAGGTGGAGAAAGAACTCGAAAAAATACAGCGCATGAATCCCGCTGCGGCTGAATACTCTGTAGTGTTGAATTATGTGGAACTGATTCTCGACCTGCCGTGGGGAATTTACACGCAGGATAAATTCGACATCAAACACGCTAAAGAAGTTCTTGACACCGACCAATACGGTATTGACAAAGTAAAAGACCGCATTCTTGAATATCTCGCAGTGCTGAAACTGAAAGGCGATATGAAATCACCTATTCTTTGCCTTGTAGGTCCTCCGGGAGTTGGCAAAACTTCTCTCGGACAAAGTATTGCACGTGCTCTTGGCAGAAAGTATGTCCGTATTGCTTTAGGCGGCTTGCATGATGAAGCAGAAATACGCGGGCACCGCAAAACATACATTGGCGCCATGCCCGGAAGAATTATCCAGAGTTTGAAAAAGGCACAAAGTTCTAACCCGGTTTTTATTCTCGATGAAATTGACAAGGTAGGGGCCGACTATAAAGGAGACCCCAGTTCTGCCCTTCTCGAAGTATTAGACCCGGAACAAAATAATGCGTTTTACGATAATTACCTGGAACTGGAATATGATTTAAGCAAGGTGCTTTTTATAGCTACTGCCAATTCTCTTCAAACCATTCAACCCGCATTGCGCGACCGTATGGAGATTATACCTATTGAAGGATATTCCATTGAAGAGAAATTGCAGATTGCCAAGAAACATCTTTTCCCAAAGCAACTGAATAACCACGGCTTGAAATCGAAACAGGTAAGTATTAACGATAAAGTACTGGAACGCCTGATTGAAGAATATACCAAAGAAAGCGGAGTACGCGAACTTGACCGGCAACTGGCTTCGGTTATGCGCCACATTGCCAAGAAAGTAGCAGAGGGCGAAAAATATACTCCGGGCATTAAGAGCGAAGACCTGAGCAAAATCCTCGGTCCCGAGAAGTTCGATAAGAGTATTTACACTGAAGAAAATATTCCCGGAGTGGCAGTAGGGCTTGCATGGACACCCGTAGGTGGCGATATTCTTTTTATCGAATCAACGCTAAGCAAAGGAACAGGTACGTTGACCATTACCGGAAACTTAGGCGATGTGATGAAAGAATCAGCCACCACCGCAGTAACCTTCCTGAAAGCCAATGCTGAAAAGTTGGAAATTAATCCTGATATTTTCAGCAAGGTGAATATTCACATACATTTTCCTGAAGGTGCTGTGCCCAAGGACGGGCCGAGTGCGGGAATAACAATTCTTACTTCGCTCGCTTCTCTGTTTACGCAGCGCAGAGTAAAACCTTTTCTTGCCATGACCGGTGAAATAACACTCCGCGGTAAAGTGATGCCGGTAGGCGGCATAAAAGAAAAAATACTCGCAGCAAAACGTGCAGGTTTAAGAGAAATAATCATGTGCGAGCGCAACCGTAAAGATGTGGAGCAAATCAATAAGGCTTATATTAAAACTCTCCGTTTTAATTATGTAAAAACCATGGATGAGGTGATTGAACTTGCGTTGCTTAAGCAGCGTGTAAAGAATGGCGTTGACTTGAATGCTTTCCTGTCGAAAAGCGAAATGCAACATAAGGCGGTTTTGTAATTTATGTAGAAGTATTGAAGTATGACTATTAGCACAACAGTTTGCTTCAGTTTATTCAACAAAACCGAAAACAGAATACATCTGTTCCCCCTGCCTGGAATCATGTTTACCAACATGTGTTAATGTTTATTTCTGTGTTGTATTTTTAAAGGTTTGGCAAAAACAGTAAATTTGCGAAACTCCATTTTGAATGGCTAAATACATATTTGTAACGGGCGGTGTTACTTCCAGTCTTGGAAAAGGGATATTTGCCGCCTCACTCGCCAAACTACTTCAGGCAAGGGGATACCGGGTAACTATTCAGAAATTTGACCCCTATATAAATGTTGACCCCGGAACTTTAAATCCGTATGAACATGGGGAGTGTTACGTTACCGAAGATGGAGCTGAAACCGATTTGGATTTGGGGCATTACGAACGGTTTCTTAATATTCCAACTTCGCAAGCTAATAACGTTACTACTGGTCGTGTTTATCAAACGGTAATTAATAAAGAGAGAGAAGGGGCATATCTCGGAAAAACAGTTCAGGTAATTCCGCACATTACCGATGAAATTAAGCGTAGAATGCTCTTGCTCGGTCAATGCGGTGAATATGACATCGTGATTACTGAAATTGGAGGAACCGTGGGCGATATTGAAGCATTACCATACATTGAGTCACTACGTCAAATCCGCTGGGAACTGGATGAACATGACACTCTGGTTTGTCATCTCACCCTGATTCCCTATTTAAAATCAGCCAAAGAATTAAAAACAAAGCCTACTCAACATTCTGTAAAGGAGTTGCAAACCATCGGAGTGCGTCCCGATATTCTGGTTTGCCGCACAGAGTTACCGTTAACCGATGAAATGCGCAGAAAACTCGCATTGTTCTGTAACGTTGACAAGGCATCGGTGATTCAAGCAATGGATGTTGACACTATTTATGCAGTTCCCCTGGAAATGCAGAAGGAGCATCTGGATACAACCGTTCTTAAAAAACTGGAACTATCCTCGGGTCATTCTATTGATTTCAGGAAGTGGCATGAGTTTGTTAATAAACTGCGTAACCCCCAGAACGAAGTTCGGATAGGACTGGTTGGGAAATATATAGAGTTGCAGGATGCTTACAAATCTATAAACGAATCATTTATCCACGCAGGAGCTCAGAATAACTGTAAGGTAATTGTTGAAGCCGTTCACTCCGAAAATCTTGACGAACAAAATGTGGCAAAAAAACTCGGACATCTTCACGGAGTTCTTGTTGCCCCTGGGTTCGGCAACCGCGGAATAGAAGGAAAAATTGCCGCTATTAAATATGTACGTGAAAACAATGTCCCATTCTTCGGTATTTGCCTGGGTATGCAATGTGCTGTTATTGAATTTGCCCGTAATGTTTTAGGGATGAAAAACGCCCATTCCACCGAAATGATGACTGAAACTCCTTATCCGGTTATTGATATGATGGCTGAACAGAAAAAAGTTAAGAATAAAGGTGGCACTATGCGTTTAGGAGGGTACAAATGTGATTTGAAAGAAAACTCCTTAGCGTTAAAACTCTACAAAAATGCACACATCAGCGAGCGCCACCGTCACCGGTACGAATTCAACAATAAATACTTGGAGGAATTTGAAAGATCAGGAATGATTGCTGTTGGGAAAAATCCTGATAATAATTTAGTTGAAATAATAGAAATACAATCACATCCTCATTTTATCGGTGTTCAGTTTCACCCCGAATTAAAATCTACCGTTGACAACCCTCACCCACTATTTACCGGATTTGTGAAAGCTGCCCTGCAATTTAAAACATCTGAAAAAAAAACTGAGGCAACAAGGGTTGCCAGTTTAGCCTGAAACGTAATTCAGACGAACACTTCTTAATCAATTAACAACTGAGTAGCGGAATGTTCTCAGATTACTTTCACCGGTAACTGAAATAAGGTAAACGCCTGAAGGTAGGGTTAAAACGGGGAAGCGCAAGTTTTGTTCCGCCACAAACCCATCAAAAACAGTTTGCAGTAACTGCCCCTGATTCGTATAGATGCTAATATTATAATGCTGAAGTGCTGTATTCCGGAAAGAACAATCAATACATGAACCCACCGGGTTGACTTTTAAATCAAAAACTTCGCTTGAGTTTACAGGAGGAATCGTGCTGATAACTGAGGGAGATAAAATCCAGTTAATAATAGCCGTATCATCCGGTTCGATGTTTTGGTCGTAATGACGTACCCAATGACCTGCCTCATCAATTAAAAATTTATGGAAATTCCATGACACTGTAGCGTTTGAAACACCATTCAGACTTGCTTTTTCAAGCCACTGAAAAACAGGATGCACACTGTTTCCAAATTGAGAAGCGCTAACGTGAACTTTTTCTGTAATCGGAAAAGTTACCCCATAGTCCTGGCAGGTTGATACAATTTCTGAGTCAGAACCGCCCTGGTTAAAAAAATCATCACTGGGAAACCCTATAATTTCAAAATTGTATTGCTGGTAGTTTTCATAGAGTTGCTGCAAAGGTGCGTATTGAGGAGTATATGCGCAGAAACTCGCTACATTCAATACCATTACTTTTTTACCATAGTACTGTGATAAGTGAATGGTATCGCCATTCATCGCAATTGAGGAGTAATCATGAAATGTAGGGAATGTTTGTCCTGAAGCAGTCATAACCCCGAAACATAAATAGAAAAGCCCGTAAATATTTTTCATATTAATTTTTTATAAGGTGAAAATAAGTTATTTTTCAGCATTCGCAATTTTCTACCTCAACAGCGTAACGCTTCCCTTTCGAATGAAGTCATAATACCCGTCTTTAAAGGCTACTTTAATCAAGTATACAAAGACCTGCGGGGCGCTTTCTTTCCCTTTGTAAGAACCGTCCCACTTGAAATATTTATCGTGGCTCTCATACATTTTTTCGCCAATACGGTCAAACACCAACACTTCAAATTCGCTCCATGCCTCCTTATTCCCGAATACTTCAAAGTAATCATTATTGCTGCCCCCGTCAGGAGTAAAAACGTTGGGAATGAAAACAACGTGGTTAGCATCTACTACAATATAAACTTGGTCGCTGGCGACACACCCCGAATCGGAAATAGCAGTAGCTGTATAATAAATAGTTTGTACAGGTGAAGCCATTGTATTAATGCAAGTTGTACATGTAATACTCACCGGTGGCTCCCAAACAATACCGGCAATGTTTCCGCCAATACCAGCAGCTGAGAGTTGAACCGAATCACCAAGACTGATTTGGCTGGACGGAGGAAATGCCGTTATAGAAAACGAGTTGTCGTTCTCAACAACAAATGAAGTATCCTTTACACAGTTATTTGCATCAGTTACTGTTACTGAATAGTAGCCAGAGTAAAGTGAGTGAACATCTTCAGTAGTTGCCCCGTTACTCCATAAGTATGTTGCAGGAGGGTATTGAGTTTGTACTGAAATGTTGATTAGTCCGTTTTCAAGTGGGTCGCAAAGCACATTGCTAACACTACCGGTAATTATAATTCCGGGCAACTCACTAATTACATCTGTAGCGGTAACGGTGCAGTTGTTAGCATCTGTTACTGTTATACTATAAGTCCCTTTAGGAATGTTTGCATTCAAAGCCAGATTTCCGTTTGCATTATTCCACCAATACGAATAAGGAATGGTTCCACCAGATACAATAGCTGAAATACTTCCATCGCTGAAACCGGGGCAGGATACATCAACTACAGTTGTCGAAATAAACAATTGAGCCGGTTCACTGACTGTAATGTTTTGAGCCGAAGCAGAACAATTGTTGGCATCGGATACTGTAACAGAATAAGTTCCCGGTATAGCAGACGAAAGTTGATTCCCATTTGTACCGGTACTCCATGCATAGGTGAAAGAAGGAGTCCCCCCTGTAATCATTGCTGTAATTACTCCATCATTAGCTCCATAGCAGGAAACATCCTGAATGTTTGTATTTACACTCAGCAAAAGCGGCTCATCAACAAAAATAGAGTCAAGAACGGTACTACAATTATTGACATCAATTACAGTTACACTATAGTAGCCGGCTGATAAGCCTGAAACATCCTCAGTGGCATAACCAGTGCTCCACATATATGTCCAGGGGTTTCCGTTGCCGACTACTGTAAGGTTAATAGCTCCGTCAGCACTGCCAAAACATTTTACGTCAGTAACTGTTACCGAGGCAAAAGTTCCGGGCTGTGCCTGCGGAATGTTTATTTGTAGTGAAGCTGTACATTGGTTAGCATCGGTAACGCTTATCCAATGGTTGCCGAAAGAAAGACCTGTAAACGTATTGTTCAGCCCCGGAATACTTCCATCAATCGAATATTGGTAAGGAAGTGTTCCTCCAGAAGGGTTTATGAACGCTGCACCGTTATTTCCACCAAAGCAACTCACCGGTGTAACACTCCCCAAACTCAAAACGAGTGGTACGGGCTGATTAATTACAACTGAAACTGTCGCTGAACAGTTGTTAGCATCGGTTACAGTTATCAAATAATTATTTGCGGGGAGTGAATTGAACGTATAAGGTGGTGATGATACTGTGATAGTTCCCAATCGGGCTGTATAATTCGGTGTTCCGCCTGTAATGTTGAGTGTAAGACTTGCATCCGCATTACCAAAACAAGTAACATGGTTTGTATTAGTTACAAATGGGGTAAGTTGTGCGGGCTGGAGAATATTAAACTGAACTGTAGCTGTGCACTGGGTGGAATCTCTGACAGTAGCAGTATAATTTCCTACGCCCAACGAATAAAAAGCCGGTGTAGTTTGGAAATTAACTCCGTCTAATGAAAACTGGTAAGGCGGATTTCCGCCACTCCCTATTAATTGAACCGAACCGGTATTTACTCCGTAACAAAGAGGATTTACAGTTCCTGTAACTGAAACGCTTAAAGCCGGAGCTGAATTGATTGCAAACGGAATGGAAATTGTACAGTTGGAAGCATCTCTTACCGTGCCTGTGTAAGCGCCAGCGCTTAAACCAGTAAACAATCCCGATGTTTGAAAATTTATTCCGTCAATTGAATATTGGTACGAAAAGGCTCCACCTGTTGCTGATAACTGAACTGAGCCATTATTAGCTCCGTTGCATCCGGTATTAGTAGTATTTGCCACCGAAAGCGAAAGCGGAGCGGGTTGTGTAATCAAAAATTGCAAAGTGGCTGAACAAGAGTTGGCATCGCTCACAACAATGGTATATGGATTAGCTGTCAGGTTATTGAACGAACCGCTTGTTTGAGAACTTCCCCCATTTATTGAAAATTGGTAGGGAGTTGTACCACCGGTTGATGATATTTGTGCTGAACCATTATTCCCTCCAAAGCAACTCACATTTGTAGTGCCAGAAATTCCCGGAGTTAGTTGGGGCGGTTCAGAAATACTAAACGGGTAAGAGGTAACACATGATTTGGAATCGCGAACTGTAGCCGTATAATTTCCTGAAGTAAGTCCGCTAAAAACTCCGGATGACTGAAATGAAAAACCATTGAGTGAATATTGATAGGGAGGAGTTCCGCCTGATCCAGAAACCTGAACACTTGCTGTACTTCCTCCGAAGCAATTTATTCCGGATAAATTACTTACCGATGCTGTGAGCAACTGGGCTGGTTGAGCAATGGTAAAAGGGAGAGTGGTGTCGCAAAGCAGTGCATCCCTAATTAATACCACATAATTATTTGCAATTAATCCTGTAAACGTGCCGAACGATTGAAAATTAATCCCATCGAGTGAAAACTGATATGGTGCATTACCACCTGTAACAGTAACCTGTGCTGATCCATTACTACCTCCAAAGCAATCAGCGCTATCAGTACTCGCCAGAACAGGATGCATGAGTGTGTTTACGTTTACCTGTGTGCAGGCAGTATTACTCGGACAGTTGTAAAAATCAATCAAAGAAACACAATACTGTCCCGATGTTGAGGGTGTGAATGTAGGATTAGGGCAGTTTGTGCAACTAAACCCCGCACCAGGATTCCATGAGAATACAGGCCCTGCTGCATTGGTGCTTGCCAATAGAGTTACCGGTCCTCCCGGAGAACAAACATTCGTGGTTGGGCTATTTAGAGTAACCGTAGGATTTGAAACGGTTATCGTAACTGCATCTGTTTTTCTGCAGCCGCTCACATATTGGGCAGTAACAGTGTAGGTGGTTGTAGTTTGCGGGAAAACAGAAATAGATTGCGTGTTCCAGGTTGCGGCTCCATCACTCCACGTATAACTGGTAGGTGTTCCTCCGATTACTGAGGCGCTTAAAGTTACAGGCACAGGTGAGCAAAAAACAGTGTCCGGTCCGGCATTAACCGGTGGGTCAGTTCCGGGAAACACCCGCACAATATACGAACGCATATTAGTTCCTATAATCGGACAATGGTCATCTTGAACGGTTACCGTAAAATAGTGTAAGCCAATATCCAAATCCGTAGGAGTCCAGCAGAAAGTCCCTGTTGGATGCTGTGCATTTGTTGTTGTAAAACTTCCGCTTGGTATTCCATTGTTCCAGGTCAGTGTGAGGTTGTCGCCAACATCGGCATCGTTGGTAAAAATATCGAAGCAAGTATCGCTGCAAGTAGTAAGATTAATGTTGAATGTGTCCGTTCCGTTTATTCCGCTTACAGTCGGCAGAATGTTACCGCAGTTAATAATAGTAAACTGCATGTCCCGTACTACGCATCCAATCTTAACTCCATTACGGTATTCAGCCACCTCAATTTTAGCCACCGCAATTTGAAGGGCATCGGGGGTGTAACTGATGTCACCGGTAATTGAGTTAACATAATAGGGGTCTGAAGTTGTGGTATTGAAAGGGGCATTTCCGCTATAACCAGGCTGATAAGCAACGCTTACACCTCCGTTGGAAAGTGAAGTCCCGGCTGTAAATACCAATGAATCTCCATCCACATCAATCACTCCGTGATTATAGTGCACCGGTTGATTAAGACAATAAAACGGGATAGGGTTATTTAAAAAGAAAGGTGAATTGTTGCAGGGGGTTAGAGTATTGTCAAGGCAAATCTCTATGTAAACAGTTTCGTTAAGCGGGTCAAGAAGATTGGTTATTGCTCCGTTGCGGCAACAGAGTTCCCAACTCAATTCCCAATCATTTCCGCAACCGGGTGGAAGGGTGAGAATGCCGAGAAAAGTATATTTCTCAACTCCGTATTGTCCTGTACCACCACAAGCTGTGTTCGGATTCTGGTCGCATACCGGGGTAATATCTTCCACACTTACCTGGTGTACGGTTATAAAATTTGATATTCCGCATTGAACCGATGAATAATAAACATCGTGCTGACTCACCATGGCAATTCCGTTACAGTCGCGGTAAACCTGAAGCAAGATGCGGTACTGGCCCGGGCCAAGACATTCGTATGTCATATCCACACCCATAGTATGCGTGGCGCGTAACTCTTTAAAGCATGCAATAAAAGCTATACTGAGAAAAATGTGGGTAAGTAAAAACTTCTTCATAGGCAATTAACTGCTTCCCCGTTAGCGCTATAACATGTAAAGATTAAAAAATTTACCCAATAAAGGCAAAAATTTATTTATATGGTTTTGGAGAGTGTTAACCTTTTCAGACAGATGAAGTAGGTGTGCAACTGTGTCTTTCAGAACAGTGCAAATAACAAAGTGACAAAAACTACAGCAATGAAGATCTTTACTGCCGTGTAGGTCTTTGAAAAGGTAACTTACAGTTTTACCAGATGAATGGTAATATTTGCATTAGCGGAATTGATGCGCAGCAAATATACTCCCGGAGAAACATCAATCGCGATTTCTGATTTGGAATTGCTGATTACAGATTTATAAACCAATTTCCCCGCATCGTCAAATACTTCGGCTTTGCCTCCCAGCAAGTCATTACCGCACTCCACAATCCACCTCCCGGTTTGAAGAGGATTAGGATATACCTTTAATCCTTCCCCGCTTTTCAAATCATTTATTCCGGTTACTAAAGTTACTTTAGTAGAATAGGAAATACACCCGTTGTTGTCTGAAACAGCTACCGAATAATCTCCCGATTGTGTAGCAATATAAACATTAGAAGTGGCTCCCGGTATAGGAACATTGTTTAAATACCACTGATAAGTGACTGAGTTATATGCAGTCAACGTATCGCCATTAACACTGATTGAAACCGGTGGCAGAGGATAAACGGTTATACCCATTGCGCTCGATGTAACTGTGCAATTTCCTGCATCAACAGCAGTAACGTAATAGTTGCCTGCAAGTTTTGCATAAATACACTGGCTGGTTAATCCGTTATTCCACTGATATGAAGTATATCCTGCAGGTGCGCAAATCATGGCGCTGTCACCCGAACACATGGCAGTTTTATCGGCTGTTAAGCTGACCGTTCCGCTGCTGCCGGTTTGAATAATTGTAACAGAAGCTGAACCTGAATTGCCGCCTGCATCCGTAATAGTTACATGATAAGTTCCTGCGCAAAGACCGGTAATAGACTGTGAAGTTGCTGAATTAGACCATAAATAAGTAAATGGCGCTGTTCCTCCCTGCGGATTTGCTGTGGCAGTTCCGTTACATTGGTTGCAGTTAGCATTAGTTGAGTTGGCATTTGCTGAAAATGGCGTAAAACAACGCGGCTCTATTTGCGCACAAGCACTCATGTTGAGCGCAACTGCAAAATTATGGCCGCAAGCCAGAACATCGCCATTCGCACCAATGGAAACATCGTAAACCGGCTCGGGAGTAGCAACAGCGGTTATTAGGTTAAGATTGCCATCAAATTTTGCAACTCTTGCCTGAGCTCCGGCATAAACATTACCGCAGCTATCTACTGCTATACCGCTGTTATTGTTAGCGGCACCACCTGGTATTGTCGCAGTAGCAAGTATGGAGCCATTTGCAATATCACGCTTGTGAATGGTTGCTCCGTCTGTTGTATAAATGAATTGAGAATTGGCGCAGATATTATTCTGCCCTTGTCCATCACTGCCATTACCGGCACTATAAGGCATATAGTACGGAAAACTGTACCCACTTTGTCGAGAATGCATTATGGACAGGTTGGGGTCAACTCCCCCAACTGTATCCAATGTTAGAAAATACATATTACCATTTGGAGAAGAGCCAAGAGATCGAACTTCGTTAATATTAAATAGTGTAAACCCAAAACCTGTGTTTACCACATTTACAAATGAAACTGCTCCATTAGCTATGTTCATTTTAAAAATAGTACCATGAAATTCAAATGATGGTGGTAATGCAAATTGAAAAACATGGCGTGAGCCACCTATGTAAAGATCTGTTTCATCGCAGTTTAAATCTGAAGCCCAAAACTCTATAGACGGACCCGTAGGTGGGGATGTAGGCAGAGCGCGTGACCAAACAAACGCTCCACTTGAATCAATTTTAGTAACAGTAGCCCCACCACCATTAGTTATGTAACAATCTCCTCTACTGTCGGTAGACAACGAGCCGAAACTAAAATTGCCTCCAGTCCAAGGAGTAGAATATGTCCATTGCAAAGCACCTGATTGGTTGTACTTTTGTAAAAGAATAGGTGTAGTCCCTCCAAAAACGTATGCATTGCCAACCGTATCACTTTTAATGTAATAAGCCACATTTGTACTCGGCATAACCGGTGTCACCGTCCACGGGTCAATAATTACTTTTTGCCGATGGTTGTAATCACCTAGTTGAAACGAAATGGTTTTCCCATTTTTTACAAAGCGCGAAGGAATTACAGTGTTATCGGCTGTTTCATAAACGGTAACAGGTGCGTGGTCAACAATATCTCCAAATATGGTGAACAGATGAACATTCCCTTCCGCATCTACCGAAACTCTTTTAGTATCCGAATATTTCATTTTTACCATTGAAACATCCGCCCCGGGATGAAGAATCAAAGAATATTTTATGCCCGCCTCCGGGTGAAAAATATATTCCGCGTCTATATTCGGGTAAAGGTTTTTGTACGTAATTTTCCGGTATGCCTTTACATGATTTATATGTTTCCCGCCAACAGAATAACTGTAATAGAAACTTACCGGTTCCGAAGCAATAACTTCAGCATTGGGGTTAGAGTTTTCCCATTGCATGTGAACCATGTCGGTAACAGTTTCGGAGCGATGCTCTTCCCTTTCCTGCTCCTCATAAGTTTTCTGCTCAAATTCTTTTTCCCTCCTGTGTTCAAATTTTGTAAACCGGTAAGTAAGGCCTTTTTTAGTGAAGTAAATGGTCGAAAATCCGCCATCGCTGGCGAATAGAACAGGAGTGCCTGTAAACTTTTCTGCATTATCAAACTGCGATTTGTTTTCAATAAAAACTTTCTGCGGCTCAATGTCCGCTTTCCATTTTGTTGCCGTTTGCTGAGCAAAAGCAGGGAGTAACAAAGCCGTAATCGTGAAACCAAGAAAGTATTTTTTCATAAGAAGATTTTATGAACCTGGTTAGTAAGTGTACGTGTTTGTGTATTTCCATTCGCCATCGTGGTCGTAAGCGCTCATGGTTAATATTCTTCCTGAACCATCTAAAGTATAACGGAAAGTATAACGGATATTATTCAGAAAATAACTTGAACGATTAAGCACCTTCATGGCATTTTTCGAACTTGTTCCGTTAAATTTCATGCCGGTGTTATCGTTTCCAATGGTATTATTTGCTTCGAGAGAATAAATATACCAGTATAGGAAATTATTTGTATTCACCAGCGGGTCAATGGATTCAAAGGAGCCAATATTTCCCTCACCGGTCGTTGTCCATTTATACGTTCGTATAAGCGCACCAGTAGCATCGTACTCTCTTTGTTCGGTTCTGAATTTATTTACATCGTAAGCATATTGGGTGCTTCCCAATAAGTTTCCCAGGGAGTCGCGGTTGGCTGAAGCAGTCACAACACCATCACCATTCAGTAACATGGTTTTTATATATACCACTTCACCGGCAATATTGTATGAAGTTTCAATTACTGTATCGGACATGTAAGAGTATTCTGTCCTGCTGCCCAGCGCATTTTGAATGCGCTGAATTCGTCCTTCCCCATCGTAGGTATAAACTTCGGCTGCTCCGCCAGGAGACTGTGTCATAGTTTTTACAATTGAAATTACAGGTGCGGTATCGCCTTCATCTTTTTTACAACTGAAAAAAGCTACCGAAAGCACAAATAGTGTCAGGAATAATTTGTTTTTCATTGAATGGGATTTTGTTGTGACGAATATGGGAAAAATGAGCAGAATTAAAAATTAAAAGAATTTTTATGCAGCCCTTAAAGGACGTTATCAGCTTTGTGCAAGTTGCAACCGAATTCAAACAATTCCAGTCTGAACTTCATAAGCTGCCATGAATTTGATGTACAGTAAAAGTTTTCACTTGTGTTGTTTAGCTGTGACCATGACATGGTCGTTGGTTTCACTCGAAACAAACGCAGCCGGAAAAATAACCGACCAGAAAGATTTGGCCGATACTGCAGCGTTGAGAAAAATGTTTTTACACTACGATACGACAGCCACAGCTAAAGCTGACACTACGCGTTATGTAACTATTAAAGGAATGGTTTATAGAGAACGGTCCGTTTATTGGTGGCATGGGAAGAGAACTGTATTGAAAAAGCTTGCCTTGAGCGGAATTCCGGTTATTACAGAAAACAAAAGGCAAAAAACATTTACTGATGAACACGGTAGGTTTACTATTCAGGTCCCGGCAGATTCCTTAGAAACCCTTAGAATAAATACATTAGGTGGTTGCGCCTATGACCCGAGCTATTACCGGGAACGCATACCTGTTAAACAAATTGACCCCAAAAGAGAATTAAAGATAAAGCTGGAATATTGGTGGAGACCCTGGATACGAATTTGTCCTTGCTTTTGACTTTATCGCTCAGCAATATCCCGATTTTTAAAATCTCTCCTGGTTCTTATATTCACCGCCTCTTAACAATACCACATGAACGGAGGTGAAATAATTGCAAAGGTTTTACAGAAATACGGAGTAAAACATCTTTTTACTCTTTGCGGAGGGCATGTGTCGCCCATATTTGTTTCAGCCGAAAAAATTGGTATCCGGGTTATTGACACGCGCCATGAGGTAAATGCTGTTTTTGCTGCTGATGCGGTGTCGCGGCTTACCGGTGTGCCCGGTGTGGCGGTTGTTACTGCCGGTCCGGGATTGACAAACACCATTACAGCCGTAAAAAATGCAGCGCTGGCTCAGTCGCCACTTATTTTGTTGGGAGGCGCTGCTGCTACCATTCTTAAAGGCCGAGGTTCGTTACAGGATATTGACCAGCTCAGCATTATGCGCGCGGTTTGCAAATGGAGCGCCAGTATTAATAAAGTAAAAGAAATTGTACCAACGCTGGAGCGCGCTTTTGCCCTTGCCCGCGAAGGCGTACCGGGACCGGTGTTTATTGAATGCCCCATTGATACTTTGTTTGGCGAAGAATTAGTGCGCAGTTGGTACGGAGCCAAGAGCAAAGATGCACCGGTAAAGAATTTTCAGGATAGAATCATTCAGTGGTATATCAACTACCATGCAAAGAATTTATTTGAGGGAAAAGACAAAATCAACTTCAGCTCCTCTCCCATTCCGGTTTCGTTTCCGAAGCATTCATCCGCGCAAATAGCTCAGGCAGCAGCAAAAATGAAATCGGCTGCCAAACCAGTGATGCTGGTAGGCAGCGGAGCGATGATGAACCCGCAGAAAGCCAATGAACTGGCTGCGGCTGTTACCAAATTAGGCATACCGGTTTACCTCAGCGGCATGGCGCGCGGGCTTCTGGGCAAAGAGAACGCGTTGCAGATGCGCCACCACCGGAAAGATGCCATCAAGGAATCTGATTTAATCATTCTGGCGGGGGTGCCGAATGATTTCCGGCTGGATTACGGAAATCATATTGGCGGCAGAAACTTTATTTCGATTAACCGCAGTAAAGAAGATTTGACAAAGAACAAGACACCTACTATTGGCATACTTGCCGACCCGCAGGAGTTTTTGATTACTCTGTCGCAGAAATTTCAGGGAAATTATTCCTCATGGCTGGAGGCACTTCGCGCCCGTGATGCAAAGCGTGAAATAAGTATTGATGAACAAGCCAACGCACCGGTGAGTAAAGGGATTAACCCGCTTAAACTTTTCCGCGAACTGGAACCTCAGTTAGATGACAACGCTATACTGATTGCAGATGGCGGTGATTTTGTGGCTACATCAGCTTATACGCTTCGACCTCGTGCACCGCTATCGTGGCTCGACCCGGGAGTTTTCGGCACACTCGGAGTGGGCGCGGGTTTCGCGCTCGGAGCCAAACTTATTTTCCCTGAAAAAGATGTTTGGATTATTTACGGTGACGGAAGCGCAGGTTACAGCCTGATGGAATACGATACGTTTGTCCGTCACAATCTACCGGTGATTTCTGTTATCGGCAATGATGCCTGCTGGACTCAGATTGCCCGCGACCAGGTTGATTTTCTTGGCAGCGACACGGCTATGAATCTCGCTTACAGCGATTACCAACTGGTAGCAAAAGCATTTGGTGCCGAGGGTGTGCGCGTTGACAGCCTGGAAGTATTTAAAACCGCAGTTACCGAAGCAAAAACCAAAAGCAGAAACGGAGTTCCTTATGTGATTAATGCCATAATTGGCAAAACAGATTTCAGGAAGGGTTCGATTTCAGTATAAGGCAAAAGTAAAAAGTGAAAAGCTAAAAGTTAATACAACTTATAAATTGGATACCCGTTTTAGCTTTTTACTTTTGATTTTTAACTTTTAACTTGATAAACTATGAACTTAGGCTTATTGGAAAAAAACAAAACGGCACTCCTTGTCGTTGATGTACAGGAAAGGCTAATGCCGGTGATTCACGAGAATGAGAAAATGTTTGCCAGTGTCAACAAACTTTTACGCGGAGCGGAGATTCTTAACCTCAGTACCATAATTACGGAGCAGTATCCGAAAGGATTAGGCAACACCTGCAAGGAAATTCAGTTGCCCGAAAACCCGGTCATCATCGAAAAAGTTTGTTTCAGCTGCATGCTCAGCGAACCGGTGAGTGACGAGTTAAAACTCACCAACAAAAAATCACTTATTATCTGCGGGGCTGAAGCCCACATCTGCGTTTTAAAGACAGCCCTGGATGCTTTAAAACAAGGTTACGATGTGCATGTGGTTGCCGATGCTGTTTCTTCGCGCACACCTGAAAACAAACAATTAGCTCTGGAAAGAATGCGCCAGGCCGGTGCGTTTATCACCTCTGTAGAAATGATACTCTTTATGCTTATCAATCAGGCGGGCACCGATGAGTTTAAAGCAATAAGCAAGTTGATTAAATAATTCCACAGTGCCTTGATGAAGAAATTAATTCAGGAGATAAAACATTGTACTGTTTGCCAATCTTTTCTTCCAAATGCACCGAAGCCTGTTTTTTCGGTTGACGCTTCCTCCAGAATTCTGATTATTGGCCAGGCGCCCGGTCAAAAAGCGCATGACAGCGAAACTCCCTGGAACGACAAGAGCGGTGACGAGTTAAGAAGATGGCTTGGTGTAACCCGCGGGCAGTTCTATAATCCAAAATTGTTTGCACTAATGCCCATGGGATTTTGTTATCCGGGGAAAGGAAAAGGTGGCGACTTGCCTCCGCGCCCGGAATGCGCTCCTTTGTGGCATCCGGTGCTTCGTTCAAAAATGAAGAACGTAAAACTTGTTCTATTGATTGGCAGCTATTCGCATAAATATTACCTGGGCGAAAAACAAAAATCAACACTTACAGAAACCGTAAAATCTTTTAAGAAGTACTTACCCGAATACTTCCCGCTTGTTCATCCTTCGCCAAGGAATAAATTATGGCAGAAAAGGAACCCGTGGTTTGAGAAAAAGGTGGTGCCGGAATTGAGAAAACGAACCGCAGAATTGCTGCAGTTGTAATTCTATGTTTTACCGGCACCGGAGAGCTATTCATCTGCCGGTGTACTCATCAGCCACCTACCCACCCGAACACCACCTTGCCGGCCGCCATGCCGCTGCTGGCGAGGATAGAAGTAAAGATGTCGGTGATGTCAACTTTCGGATGGCTGATGATAGAGTAAGCAGAGAGCGAGCCCTGAACAGCGGCAAAGATAACTGCCGGTATATGGATATAGTTCATGGCTTTGTCGGGCAGCAGGTATGCCGCCCAAAGCGAGGTGCCGGGGTTATCGAGCTGAGTAAGCCAGTACTGCGCATCGCTTTTACATACTGCCACGGCAACAAACAGGGGTGTCTGTTCGGCAAAGGATAATCCGCACCGTAAAATGTTTTCTTCCACACCGGTTAAGTATGTTTCCAGGTCTTCGGGCGCACCGGTTTGAATACCGCGGAAAATCTGAGCGATTATTTCCTGCTGTTTTTCGTTGTAACCGCCCATTACCCCCTTTAGGGGGTTAGGGGGTTGCACATAAGCATTATACGCATTGGGCAGAACACTCACCAGAAACAGGTTGCTGATACCGGCTAAACTTTCGAGGGGCGAGCCGGGAGGGGCAGGCGGAAAAAGACCGGCTACTAATATTTCGTTCAACTGCTCAAACGTTGGGTCGGCAGGCAGGTTGGTGGCTATGGTATCGAGCAGTTCAACATGCTTTTCGCCAGAGTAGCTGTAAGGATTGATTGGTTTCATTGTTTTTTTTATTAAATGTTTTAAAGTGTTAAAGTGTTAAGGTGGAAGGATAAGGTATATTTAATTTTAAACCTTAACACCTTCGCACCTTTGCACCTTCGCACACTATTATTTACTGAATCACAATACTCACTACACTGCTCCATGCGCTGGGTGTATTATTTACAATGGAGCGGAACCGGAAAGCATAACGGGTTCCTGAGTTAAGCCCGGTTACCGTAGTGTTAGCCACATTGGTAGTTTGCAGGTTAGTCCAGGTAGTTCCGTTGTTAATGCTCTGCTGCCATTCGTAAGCGGACCTGCTTCCGGCTGCAATGGCAATAAGCCGTATTGTGCCGGGTGTAGGAGTTTGAACAACCCGCAAAGGCGGCTTAATATAAACTCCGTTCACTTTAATATCGAAACCCGAAGCTTCGGCTATTATCATTCCTGCCTCGAAGTCGGCAGCGGCATCTACCAGCCCCTGCACATAGCGCACCCAGGCGCGCATATCATCCACCACTATGTTCATAGCTTCATCGCGCACCGCCACCGCACCCAGCGCACGCTGCTCTACCAGCGTTTGTGCATCGTCAAAATCGGAGATATGCCCGTCAACTACCAGCACGGTGGGCACTGGTGTGGCAAAAATGGTGGTGTTGCCCGCTATGGTAGCCGATACACCCATTACCTTGAATCTGAAATCGCCAAGCCTGCGGTATCTGGTCAGGCTGAAAACCACGGTTATTCTTTTTTTAAGCGTTGCCATAAAAATTTATTTAAGGTTATTGAATACACTCCTTAAAACTGTTCATCTGAAAAACCTGAAGCACTTCGCTATGCTCATAAACTAATTCGCTTTTTACATGAGCGAAGTCGCTTTTGACATGGGCGAACTCGCTTTTGACATGGGCGAACTCCTTTTTTACATGAGCGAATTCGCTTTTGACATGGGCGAACTCGCTTTTGACATGGGCGAACTCCTTTTTTACATGAGCGAATTCGCTTTTGACATGGGCGAACTCGCTTTTTACATGAGCGAACTCCTTTTTTACATGAGCGAATCTGCTTTGTTCAAAAAGCATTTCGCACTGTGCATAGTGCAGTCCGACCGGTGCTTCTTTTTATCTTTTCAGTATTTCACAGAACAATTACGATACAAAAATACCGGTGATTGAGGGATGGGAGCCAAACTATTTTTACTTAAGATGAGTTACTTAGGTAGAATTACCTAACCGGTTGTTTCAATGGCGAATTATTTCGGCTGCTTTTTCCTTTTGTGCGGGGCGATGTGCACCGGTGCCTTTGCCCGGGGTATTTGCAGGGTGGGTATGGTATAAACGCCCTGGTCGTCAAAGCCCACGCGCCTGCCCCACTGGTAGAACTCGCCTATTTTATGGATGCCTATTTTTTTATAAATGCCCAGTATTTGTGCGTCAATGGTTTTTACCGATTTGCCGAGGGCTGCGGCAATTTCCTTGTGCGACTTTACCTTCATAACCTCGCTCATTACCCTGAACTCGCAGTAGGTAAAATCTTTGCCGTCAATGTGTGCCGACTGTCCGGGTGAGAGATTCATATATCCTGTTTTGTGGCTGTGCCTCTCTGCTTTAATGATGCCATAAACGCCAAATTCCATATCTATATTGTATAAAAAATAAGGGCTTAAGAAAATATGACAATTCGGTGACAATCAGAGAGGGGTATTTTGTTTCAACATTAAACTCCTGAAAAAAATATCTTCGGTTTCCAATTAACTTGCTACTTTAGGATTCACGAAAACAACCTTACCATGAAAACACATCACCTGTTCATTGGCTTAGCTGTATCTTGCTGCTCTGCACTTTCCGCCTAAACCCTCGTCAACAAAGTATGGGAAGGAGAAACGGGCAACCCGAACCTTATATTTAATTATATGTGTGGCGATGTAGATGATGAAGGGAATATTATTGTGGCGGGCACGCATGTCCATACGGCCATTTATGGCGCAGCAACCCACTTAGCCAAGTATGAGCCCAACGGCACCCTGCTTTGGGAAAACGACTACGAGCAGAGCGTGGATACTCCCGTAGTGGTTACCGGCATAACCACCGTGGGCAGCGATATTTATGTTACCGGTACGCGCCTGATTTCGCAAACTCATTCTAAGATATTTACCATACGTATTGATGGCAGCGGCAATCTCCTGTGGAGCGAAACCTACTCAAGCATTTTCCCGAACGGACATGCAGCATCAACTACGCTCTTGTATCATGCCGACTCGGCTTTGTTGTTTGTTTGCGGCAGCGAACAGGTGGACACCGGTGACATGGGTTACGTACTGCTGAAATACGACACCAGCGGAAACGAACTGCTGGTAGCGCGGTACGACAGCGCTGGCTTGCAGGACATCGGCTCGGGGCTGGTACTTGAATCGGAAAACCATATCTGGATGGGCGGAGCGAGTGGCGACACCAGCGCCCGCTGGGATTTTGTCGGTGTTAAGTTTAATTACCAGACCGGGGCTGCGGATACGGTGCTTAGGGAGAACATTATTGATTCGGCACAGGGGGCGCGGGTGGTGGATATTTTGCAGAATGCGCAACACGAAATTTATGTACTCCTCGCTGTGGACGATGACAGCGCCAGCGCCACCATCCTCATCAAGTTTGAACAGTGGATGGAATATGTATGGGACGATGAAGTGGAAATAACCGGATGCATCTCTGTATCGCCAAAAGCCATGGCGGTGGACCCGGTAACCGGCAGTGCCGTTATCACCGGCACCGGTGTTACAGCCACCGGAGCAGCGCAAATGTTTACCGTGGCTATTGACCGCAACGACTCCCTGCTGTGGGAACGCACAGTAAGTTCCGAAAACCCTTTGCTGCCTGCAAGCGGTAACGATGTGGCGGTGGACTACTCCGGCAATGTTTACACCACCGGTGCGGTTACCAAAGGAACGAGTTTAGATTATGCCACCGTAAGTTACACCCGCGGGGGCGACATGCGCTGGTACAAAACCAACGAGCACTGCACCGGCTGCACCGATGCCGCACAGTTTATTTATGCCGCCAACAACCTCATCATAGTCAGCGGCATCTCCTTTGGCGCGGCTGATACAGGGTTTGTGAGTGTGGTGTATAAACAAGCCGATGCTTTTCTGCCGCCCGATTCACTGAACCCGAATACGGCTTTTGCTTTTTACAAAAACCACGGGCAAATCATGGTTAATGACTCGACAAGCGCTGACAGTGTTTTCTATTACACCAATGCCGGTAACCCGCAGTTGTATGTGGGCGACCGGAGGCTGAGTTACGTGATTGCGCATACCAACAATGACAGTATTCCGTTTGTAGATACGCTCTACCGCATTGATTTTAATTTTGCTAACCCGCCCAAGGTGGACGAATACTCCGACTGGAGAGTGTTCCATGATGCAAAAGCAACGGCATTTCTGAATTACTACCTCGGATATCTGCCCGAAGCCATAACCGGTGTGGAAGGGCATAACCGCATAGTGCAGAAAGACGTTTACTACGGAGTTGACTGGCATTTGACTACTACCGAAGAAGGAATAAAAAGTTACTTCGTTGTATCTCCTGCCGCCTCGGTTGACGATATTCAGTTTACCTACACCGGTGCCGACAGTTTGAGCTTTGCAGGTAATGCTTTGCAGTTAATCACTTCAATTGGAACTATCCGGTTTGATACGCTCAAAGCTTATGCCATTGACAACACCGGTGATGCTGCACCGGTGAATGTTACATATGAGCAGCTTGCCGGTGCCAACTACGGGTTCGAGGTGGATAGTTTTGAGGAGGGAAGGTGGCTGGTAGTGGAGCAAGGAACTCCTCAAGGAGGACCCCGAAACGGCTCAGATAATTTAATGTGGTCAACTTACTATGGACAAAGTAAACAAGATAAAGCATCAGACATTGATGCAGACCAAGCAGGAAATATTTATATTACAGGTGAAACATTAAGCCCGGATTTTCCTGTTACACCTGGTCTCATTGATTTATTTATAAGGGGAACTTCAGGATTCGTTTCTAAGTTTAGTAATTCCAATCAGTGGATTTGGTCAACTTATTATGGCTCCGCGGTAACTGAACCAAATGGAATTGCCATAGACCATCTTAATAATGTTTACATTGTCGGACAAACTCAGGATACCGGTCTTATCACGATTCCTCCTCTTTCCCCAAATGGGTTTTACCAAGACACCCTAACCGGTAGTTTTTTAAACGATGGCTTTATTGCGAGGTTTAGCTCAAGTAATGGTGCTTTAAACTACGGTACATATTACGGGGGCTATTATGATGAAAATTTTAAGTCAATTGCTGTTGACCCTAAATCAAATGATATTTTTATAGGAGGTTTTACAGAAAGCTCCGATTTCCCCTATGCTCCATCTATGAACGCAGACTTTTTTGATACCTTGGGCAAAGCAATTATTCTTCAGTTTGACTCGGCTGGTAATCGCCTATGGGCTACCGGCTTTGCAAGCGATATAGCTGTTCTTCCACCTGACCAGACAGCAGAAATTAATGATGTTACTTTCGATAAATCAGGCAACCTCGTAGTTACAGGTTTTACGCCTTCAGGTAATAACTATCTTAGTCAGCAACCTTTACCTTGTTCATACTATCAAACTCATCTTGCATTAGGGCCTCAATTTTACAATTCATTTATAGCAAAGTTTGCATATTACATTGATTCGGGGCGCTTTAACTATTACCTGTATTTTAGTTCAGAGTTTGGCGGTGATAAAAGTTGCGTAGCTAATTGTGTTGTAGCCGATACAAACAATAGTATTTACATAGCCGGATGGACAAGCCATCATGATTTATTTCCCTTTTATAATCCAGGAAACGGAGCTTATTACGATACTGTTATCGGCTCCGCTAACAGGTACGATGCTTACATTGCAAAATTTGATTCAGATGGTTGCCCTATCTGGTCAACTCTTTTTGGCGGTGATGAAAACGAGCTATTCTGGGAAATGGATATAGACAGCCGAAATAACAAGTACCTAATCGGTCGAACAAATTCAAATACAGTTCCAGCACTTTACAAAAGCAACTACTATTTTGATTCAACCTACATCTCAGGTAGTCAGGATAAAGTTTTCATTACCTCATTTGACGAAAATGATAATCTGACATGGTCAACACTTTTTGGCGGCTCAGGTAGGGACCTGCCAGGGGGGTGTAAAATTTATAATGATAACGATTTTTATGCAGTTGGTACGACCGCAAGCGGACAAGGATCCTCGAATCAGTTTGAAAATTTCCCATTACGCTGGGCTGCAAATGATTACATAGACAGCATTTTTATTTATAATACTGTTGAGTTTGAATTTAGTGATGGGTTTATAGCTCGTTTTGACATCAACGAATTTGCTACGTCTATTAAGAAAATAGATGCCCAATCAGCTTTACTCCTGAATTTGTTTCCAAATCCAAATTCAGGCAAATTCTTCCTTGAAATATACTCCGAAAGCGATGAGCCGATTCAGGTTGAGCTTTTCGATTTGCTGAGTCAGAGAGTTTCTTCTGATAACCTTCCTAAACCACCATATAGCAAAGCATTTAATTTTTCCGAACTGCCACAAGGCATGTATTTGATTCGAGTAGCTCAAGGGCAAAATTACCGGGTATTAAAATTCATTAAACAGTAATTGTACATGAGAATAAAGAAGTATGGTTTGATTTTTATTTCCTGTGTTGCTTCTGTTATAGTACATGCCAGCCATTTAAGAAGCGGTGAAATTTTTTATTCAAGAGACTCTGTTAACCACATGAAGTTTCATGCGCTCATCAATTTTTACACTCCGGTTAATGCAGCAATTTATAATGACTCTATTGTCATTTCATGGGGAGACACTACAACTTACGCCTATATCCTTAACTCAACTTTTTTGTCTAGTAACAGCTATAAAAATACCTACACCGCCAGCCACACTTATTCATCAATTCCTACCGGTGGTGTTTATTCAATTTCTACTTTTGAACAAAACAGGTTTAATGGTATTAGTAACATTGATGGGGGGAATAGTATTAACATTCCACTTTATCTTGAGGCAGTAATCAATTTGCAAGAGCAATCCTTACTAACAACTAATCATTCACCTACTCTCGATAATCTTCCTGCTTTTTATGCCAACTTTGATTTACCTTATCAGGTAAATCCAAACCTCAAAGACTTAGACGGAGATAGTTTAATTGCAGAAGCAGTTGTTCCATTACAGGATAGTAACTTGCAAGTTCCTGTTTATCTTTTTCCCGGTCAATACTGCTTTAGCCAAGGCTTTCCGGGCATTACCTTTTCAGTTGATAACAAAACCGGGGAGATTGAATGGAGCCAAGTCTGTCTTGGTGGTATTTTTAGTATCGCTCTTAGGATTTCCGAATTTAGGAACGGAAACTTTCTTGGTTCTGTCATGAGAGACCAATATATTTTTGTAATTGATAGCCCTACTTCTATTACTGCCCCAATTAAAGAAGAACTAAGCATTACTCTTTCTCCCAACCCAACTCCCTCCGCGCTAACCTGCACCCTAGCCAACCCAAGCCCTGCTGCCAACTTGCAAATACTAAGCATAGAGGGCAAAACCCTAATGCAAAACCTACCGGTAACCCAAGCCCGAACAGAGATAGATGTAAGCGGCTTACCCGCAGGGCTTTACTTTTTGGTGCTGCAAGATGAGCGGCTGAGGGTAGTGAGGAGGTTTGTGAAAAACCCCTAACCTGTAAAAGGGGATATGAGAATGAGTGAATGAAAGAACATTTTTAGTCTCATCAGGGTCTCCGCTTCGTAACCCTGATGTTTTTGCACCCAACCCCTCCTCCGCGGGGTTTTGTTTTTTTCCTCCTTAAATTTATTTTCATCTCCCTAAACTCTTCACCATGGAAACCAAACGCCTCTTCGACTTCCTGACCGAGCAAATTGAAAAACGTGGCGACTCGCCTTTTATTGCTTCCAAAGCTGCCACCGGTACCGGTAAGGAATGGAAACACTATACCTTCCGCCAAACTCAGGAAACAGCCGACCGGGTAAGTCAGTTGCTGCTTAACCTCGGGTTAAAGAAAGATGATAAGATTGCACTCATTTCCGCTAACCGGGTGGAGTGGAATTTTGTTGACCTCGGCTCGCAGCAGGTGGGTGTAATTAATGTACCCATGTATCCCACTATTGCTGAAAAAGACTACGAGTTTATTTTCAACGATGCGGGGATTCAATATGCGTTTGTGGGCGATGAATCCGTTCTCGCCAAAGTGCGCCCGCTGATGGGAAGGGTCTCTTCGCTCAAAGGAATTTACAGTTTCGATAAAATAACCGGTACGCAAAATTTCTGGGATTCGCTCCCCTCCTCTTCTGCGGTAAACAAAGAGGAAATCAACAAGCGCAAAAATGCGGTTACTGAAGACGACCTCGCCACAATTATTTATACATCCGGCACTACCGGTAACCCCAAGGGAGTAATGCTTATGCACCGCAACATGGTAAGCAACATCCGAAGCGTAAAACAGGTTACACCCTTTGGCGAAGGTGAAAAAGCGCTGAGTTTCCTGCCGCTAAACCACAGTTTCGAACGCATTGTTTTCTTTTCTTACATGGCTTTTGGGGTTCATATCCATTATGCCGAAAGCCTGGAGACAATTGGCGAAAACCTGAAAGAAGTTCAGCCGTATTGCTTCACCACGGTTCCCCGCCTGCTCGAAAAAGTGTATGAGAAAATTATGGCGAAGGGAAATGAACTTACCGGTTTCAAGCGTAAGTTATTTTTCTGGAGCATTAACCTGGGGGCGCAATACGAACTGGGCGGAAATGGCTTATGGTATAAAATAAAACTCGCCATTGCCCGCAAACTGGTGTTCAGCAAATGGCTCGAAGCATTGGGCGGACGGGTTCAGTTTATTGTTACCGGTGCATCGGCTATGCAGGCGCGGCTCATTAAACTGTTTACCGCTGCCGGTATCAATGTGCTGGAAGGTTACGGGCTTACCGAAACCTCACCGGTGTTGTGCGCTAACCGTATTGACGAAAACGAGCGCTGCATTGGAGCTGTGGGAATGCCCATTCCCGGTGTAGAAATTAAACTGGCGGAAGACGGAGAAATAATTGCCAAGGGACCCAATATCATGAAAGGTTATTACAACCGCCCCGATTTAACGGCAGAGGTGATTGATAAAGACGGCTGGTTCCACACCGGTGACATTGGAACATGGGTGGAAAGAAAGGGGCATAAGTTTTTGAAAATAACCGACCGCAAGAAAGAACTGTTCAAAACTGCCGGTGGAAAATATGTGGCACCGCAGCCTATTGAAGAAAAAATGAAAGAGAGTCGATTCATTGAGCAAATAATGATTGTGGGCGGTGACGATAAAAAGTTTGTGAGCGCGCTGATTGTTCCTTCTTTCCTAAATCTCCGCGATTGGTGCAAGGAACAAGGTATTGCCGTTGAGACTAATGAGCAAATTGTTGACAATTCAAAAATTAAAGACCTCATTAACCAGGAGGTGGAAAAATACAACAGCAACTTCGGCAAGTGGGAACAGGTGAAAAAGTTCGCGCTTCTTTCCAGCGAATGGACGGTGGATGCAGGTGAATTGACCCCTA
This sequence comes from uncultured Chitinophaga sp., assembly GCA_964631835.1. GTDB lineage: Bacteria > Bacteroidota > Bacteroidia > Chitinophagales > LD1 > Bog-950. Next base: position 7,900 of record CAZWAD010000029.1, on the reverse strand, counting down.
CTATGAAAGTTAAACGTAAGGTAATTCTTGAGCGGTACAACAACCATGTGCAAGAAATTTACAAAAGCGAAACGGAGTTTGTAGCTTAGTTACTCCCCTGAGTTTTCGCCTTAACTTATGACATCTCATCTTATAAAACGTTTTTCTTGATATTTCTCTACCCTGAGGAATGCAACAGATGCTTTTAAATGGATTTGCGGACGATAAGTGTACATCAATCGCAATCCGGGGTGAGGTGAACTGCTTCGAATTCGCCAACTATGGCAACAAACAAATGGCTGACTAAACCCCTAAAACCAAACTACTCCCTGTATAAAGCAGTATCAGCTTGCCATTCAAAAAAAATGCCGCACAAGGGCGGCACCTTCCGAAACTATAAAGTGAGTATTATTTGCTCGAAATGCCGTTGGCAGATACGTTAACTTCAACCACAGTTACACCCGGTTTTACCACAGTACAGGCAACAGGGCGTTTGTCGGCAGTCATAAGGCACACCACTTCGTTTTCGCGCATATACAGCTTGTTGTTTTTACTTAATCCACCGTAAGTAAAAATGCGGGGCTCACGTATGTTCTCTTTGGGTCCGGCAAAAATAGCCACCGACTTTTCCGCCATGTTTTTGAAAGTAATGATTACTTCTTTGCCTGCGGGAGTTACCACCACCGGTTTTTCACTTTCAGCAACCAGCGTGGCTGAGCCGTTGTTTCCTTCTGTGCTCTGAGCATTTATATAAGATGTAAGGCAAATAAAAAGCGCAAAAAATGCAACGAGTATTTTTTTCATAGAAAAATTTTAGGACACAAAGTTACAGCCCCTTGACTTATGGTTTATAAACAATGCACAGAAATTAAACCGGTATGTCAATAAAAGTAGATGATGGTGCTGCCAAAGCCGTAGCGGCTGTGGTACTCGTTTTTGTAACTTTTTACCTGCGGATGTTTGTCGAGAATTTTGAAGATTTCGTCTTTAAGCCTGCCTTTTCCGAGTCCGTGCACCACCCGGAATTCTAACTTACCGGCAGCAATGGCTTTGTCCATGGCTTTTTCAAATTCATCCAGCTGGCCGAAAAGAATATCGGAGGCAGCTATTTTTTTACCGCCCGATTGGCTTTCAAAATGGAGGTCAATGATATCACCGGCATTATCCAATTTATTGCCGGAGGAGGGGTTAGCGCCTCCCATCATATACATGCGTATCAACTCGGTGTCGAGGCCGGAATCTTTGTGCGATGGCTTGTTCTTTTTCTTGCCCATCGTAAATGGATAAATTACATAACCGACAACTGAAATTTCCTGACCATTGTTTGCCCGCCCGAAGACAGCCGGGCAAAATATATTCCGGCAGGATGGGCCGAAAGGTCAAGGGTTTTGCTTACTGATGAGCGGAGGCTGCGTTCAGCCAACAACCTCTCTCCTATTGCATTAAAAATTTCGAGCCCGTAAACCACCCCGTTTGCTACGCGCACCTGAATATTAATTACACCAGTTGAAGGAGTGGGGTACAAATCAAATACTTCAAAATCACTGATATCCTTCACCCCCGATTCAATATCCACTGTGGCAATGCCCGCGCGGGAAGTTTGCAACATGGCGTGCAGTATTCCAATCTGTTCATGGGTAAACATATTCAGGCAGCGGTCATCGGAATAATCCATAAAATTTTCAACCATATCGGGGTAATCTACCGGTGAGTCCACGCAGGAGTTATCGGTAGTGTCGCAGGTTTGCTGATGTGCGGCATCGGAAGCAGGAGTATCGGAAATGCCATCGTCAACCGTACAATCTCCATCGCCCCAGATATGGCGCAGCCCGAAGTAGTGGCCCAGTTCATGAGTCAGGCTTCTGCCCGCATCAACGGTAGGGTCAATTGGAGCAGAAAAGTTGCGCCCTACCACCGGGTAATGCAGAACTACTCCCTGCTTTGCTGAATCGGTAGTTGCTCCATTGGGCCAGTTAGGCGCATTAGAAGGCGGAAAGGAATAACCCAAAACCCCGAAGCCATTTAAAACATTGCATACCCAGATATTTAAGTACCGGTCAGTAGGCCAGGGATTTTTACCGCCTGAAGCTGCGCTTTTTACATTATCGGTAAAGGGCTCAAAGCCGAGAAATCCTGGAGTTCCTGCAGTCCGCGTGATACCGGTTGTGGGATTTCCGTCAGGGTCAATAGTAGCCAGGTAAAACTCCATGTGAGCATCACCGGCAAAGGGCCTGAAAACAGGGCGGGTGTTGACCGTGTCGGCATTTTTCCTTCTGAAATCTTCATTCAAAACCTCAAGCTGAGAATAGATAACCGAGTCAGGAATATTTTCTACCGGTTTTGTATGAACTACATGGAAAACAGTTTGAATACGGTAAATGGTGTCACCAACTGAACGGTTTCCGGTATTGGCGATTGCCTTTTGTCTGGCATGGTCAAAGCAGGCGTTCACACGGTCGAGGTAACCGGGGTTTTGCAATTCGTACTGCTGCATTAACTCATAAGTGCCGCAGCGGTTGATTACTGTTTGAGATGACACAAGCATGGCTGTAATCAACATACTTGCAGTGAAAAGTAAATTTTTTTGCATACTGTATTATTTGCTGATAAGCAGTTTATCGGTTTGGGTAATTCCGTCACCTTCCAGATAAAGCAAGTAAAGCCCGCTGGCAAAACTTTCCACAGAAAAAATCACAGCATCGGAATTGACAACGGCCTGGTAAACTAACTCACCGATACTATTGAAAACTTTTATACTGGTGAAAGGATGATTTTGCAAAAACCGAACTCCGGCAAATTTACCGGCAGGGTTAGGGAAAACTTTAACCTCCTGCTTTTCAATTTCATTTACGCTGAGAGCAGGGTTGTTCTGCACATTGATATTATCAATATACATGGCATTGCCCCATCCCGAAACATTTTCAAACTTAAACGATACTTTGCTCTGAGCGCCAATGGAAGTAAGCGGAACAGAAACTGTTTTCCACTGCGAAGGAACTGGAATAAATGCAGTAGTTTGATCGGGAGCGGTCGCCAGTTCGTCTCCGCGTTGATTCCAGATTTTGAGCCAGTTACTTCCGCAATCGAGGCTATAATAAATATTCAGCGAATCAGCCCGGGTAGTATTGTATTTTGCATAAGCCACATCAAACTTTAACTCGGGGTAAGTAACCGATGATAAATCGTACGAGCCGGTAATAAATGCATCTTTTTTCAAATTGGGGTTCGAGGTATATGCCCGGTTATTGATGGAAACACAGTTCAGGCTTAACCCATAAGCGCCCAGCGTTAAATTCTGCGCCCATTTAATCAAATCGCCATTCGGATTATAAACGCTCCAGTCAGCAGGAGGGAAAATACCTTCAAAGTCTTCGGCAAAGGGAATTGAAGATGAACTTCCTCCTTCATAAGCTGTAAACGAAACTGTAAGACTGTTATTGCCGCTGAAGTTATCTGTAGGCAGATTATTCACATTCCCGAAAGTTATATCGAAAGTATGATTACCGGTTGTTGTGGTTTGAACCGGCAGTGTAACAGATACTTGCTGTTGGGAGCCGATGTTCCCGTTCCAGTTTACAATTTGAGATGAGCCACCGTCAAACTGGAAATAAAACTTGCCCGAAGTAACTGCGATAGTTCCGGTGTTCTTAATGGTTACCACCGGTTTGAAACTAAGCGAACAAACAGTATCTGACGGAAGAACAACTTGTATCACTGCCGCATCTAAATTGTAAAAACACTGAGAAGCCGCATTTTTTATTGAAGCCCTTACCCCGTTAAGCGTGGTTTGCATACGGGCAGCCTGGTCAATAGTAAACATAGCCTGGCAGCTTTCATTGGTATAGTCCATGTAGTTCATAAACATATCACCGTTAGGTCCGTTATTGCAGGTAATATGTGGAAATGAAGGGCAGCCGAAATTCAAATCCGCCTGGTCGGGCGTATCGTCAATAAAATCACCGAAATCGCCACAGCCCGAATCAAAGCCCCAGACATGGAGCAGACTAAGCCAGTGTCCCACTTCGTGGGTAATGGTTTTCCCTTTTCTGTACTGTTGCGGAACGTTGCTCGTTGTGCCTATATTGGTATAACGGGCCACTATGCCATCGCCATTCATAACCGAGGGAAAGGGTATTGAAGAATAAGCTAAAACCCCATCACCTACAAGAGTACCGGTACCCGTTCCACCCATACGTACGCTCCAGATGTTGAGGTATTTTGTGTTATCCCATTCAGTTGCAGGTTTTAGTGTATTGTCAATATCGTTATCGGTATCCCAGGAAACATTCGTGAACTGGTACCGGTTAATACCGGAGGTCGGGTTGCCGTTCTGGTCGAACTGAGCAAGACAAAACTTTACCCGGCAGTTGGCAACCAAAGCCTGATAAACTGAAGGGACTGCTGTTACTATATCCGGGTCCTGAAAATTGTAATCGCGGTTTAGTGCATCTATTTGCGAAATACACTGTGCATCAGTAATGTTTTCGCCTGAACCAACCGGGTCGCCATTATGGATGATGTGAAAAACTACAGGTATATATATTTCTTCCTGAACATCTCGCGAAGAAAAAGAGCTTTGAGCCTGTTGCCTCAATTGATTATTGTAATCAAGAAATTGTTGAGCTAAGGCAGGGTTACTTTGCAGTTTCTGCTGCAAACGCTTGCCGGTTAAGCACCACTCACCGCCTTGAGCAGTAATTTGAAAAACGCCACAACATGCCAGTACAAGCAGAAAGAACCGAAAGGTATTTGTCATATTTAGATACAAAGATACATCAGTGAACTGAGAAAAACTTCACAGTTGCGCATAGAGCACAACAGAGAAGCAATGATAACAATATCCGAATAACCTTTCCTCTTGTATTTACAGTTGTGGAAAGTTAATTCCGCCAGAGTGCTCTGTTGTTTCTTCTTCTTGAATAACTTCGCTGAAAATTTGTTTTATGGCAGTAACTCCGTCAAATATGATTCCCCTGGGCAGTGAAGCTCCGGCTTTTAGCTTGCCGGATACAGTCACAGGAAATACTTATACACTTGATGAACTGAAAGGTGAAAAAGCAACAGTAATTATGTTTATCTGCAACCATTGCCCCTATGTGGTGCATGTCAATCCTGAAATTGTAAAACTTGCCAACGATTATCAAAGCAAGGGCGTTAAGTTTATTGCCATAAGTTCGAATGATGTAGCATCTTACCCGGATGACTCGCCCCAAAAAATGAAACAGACTGCGGCTCGTCTCAAATATCCTTTCCCGTACCTGTATGACGAAACGCAGGAGGTAGCGAAAGCCTATGATGCCGCGTGTACTCCCGACTTCTATGTTTTTGATGTAATTATGAAACTGGCTTACCGCGGTCAGTTAGATGACTCACGCCCCTCGAACAATATTCCCTTATCTGGAAAAGATATCCGCACGGCATTGGATAATATACTTATCGGAAAACCTGTTTCACCAGAGCAAAAACCGAGCATAGGCTGTAACATCAAATGGAAACACACGATGCATGATTTGTAAACAATATTTCAGCTCTGCTTATTGATTGCCTTTATTTCTTTCCCGTTTAACAATTCGTTACCGGTTTGAACAAATTTGCTCAAGGGCATTTTTCGCTTGTGGGTGCCCAAGCGTTGCAGCCTGTTTCAGGTCTGTACAGGATTCAGGCATTTTCCCGGAATTGAACTGAGCCAACCCACGGTTAAAATAAGCATCGCTTAAAGCTGAGTTTAATTCAATAGCTTTGGAATAGTAGCCGATTGCTTTCGTGTATAGTTTTTGCCTGGAATAAACGTTACCCAGATTTACATAGGCTTCGGGGTAATTATTTTGCAAGGCAACCGCTTTCAAAAAATCGCTAACCGCTTTTTCGTATTGAGCAGTATTTGAAAACACAATTCCACGAGCGTTATAGGCTTCTGCATAATCAGGTTTTAAATCAATTACCCGGTTAAAATCCTTTAATGCTTCATCATATTTCTGGACATACTTTAAAACCAGGCCGCGGTTATACAGGGGAGAGATATAATCGGGATTCAGAGTTAGCGCCCTGGTGAAATCACCAATGGCTTCATTATACTTTCTATCTATTTTAAAAATCAAGCCCCTGTTGCTGTATGCTTTAGCGTAATCATTTTTCAATAAAATGGCCTGATTGAAATCGCTGAGCGCTTCAGCATTCCTTTCTTTTTTTGCCAGGTCTATTCCGCGGTTGCAATAGGCCATGGCCACACCCGGGTTTTTGTCTATCACATCGCTCCATAGAGAAATGCCATCTTTCCAAACCTGGCAGCGGTCATAAGTAATTGCTGTATATGACAATGAGGCTATTCCCAGCAAAGCTGTAACTACCCATTGAACTTTCCTAAGCCACAGTTGGTATAATCCTTCTGCCAACAAATAGAAAATTCCTATCGAAGGAATATAACTGTACCGGTCGGCCATCACTGCGCCTCCTACGGGTAGCAACTGTAAAACGAGAAAAACCGTAACGACAAAAAAACCTATACCGAAAAATATTTTCCGTGATATGCGGAGTGAGTAAACCATATATAACAAAACACCCGCTGCTAAAAACAAGTAAAAAAAATACCGGGCGGGGATTTGCTCTCCGCCTTTAATCGGATAAGGATAATAAGCGCTAAGGCTGAAAGGGACAATAAGCTTTATGAGATAGTTCGTAAATCCATAACAAGCAAAAACAATACGCTGATAAACCGGCAGCAAAATCATGTCGGTTGCGCCAGCATCTTTTTGAACCGAAACAGCAATTGCCCCGAAAATGAATGCAGGAATGAAAAACGGAGCTTTTTCAAGAAGGAGCCGTGCGTTTATTTCTCTGCCTATAAAATAATCAGTCAGCAGAAAAACAACCGGCAGCGATACCGCCATAGCTTTAGATAACAGAGAAAATAAAAACAAGAGCAAGGCAATGACATAAAACTTTTTTTGACCACCGGTTATGAAGCGCAAGTAAAAACTGTACGAAGCAAGAAAGAAAAAAGTATAAAGAAGGTCTTTAAGTTCTGAAGCCCACGCTACCGACTCTACATGCAGCGGATGGATACCAAAGAGCAAGGAAGTAACCAGAGCAACTCCCTGTTTTCTGCTTAACATAAAAACAACATAATAAACAAGCACAACATTCAGCAAATGAATCCCTACATTAACGGCATGGTAACCGGTTTCGTTCAAACCGAATAACTGATACTCTATAGCAAAAACCAAAATGGTCAGTGGGTGATAATTGCCGGCTACATTTTCAGAGAAAATATTTTTAAGGTTAAGGGTCTGAATAAGTGTATTGCTTTGTATGTATAAATCATCGTCCCATACAAAACCATTTTGGAAGACGGGAAGGTAAGCAATAAACGAAAGGAGCAATATACCGGCAAGTACACCTATGTATTGGCGGCTATCGAAAGTTTTTTTATTTCCGTCTCTTTCTGTTGCCGAAGTTGTTTGCTGCCTTTTCTTTTTTTTCATAAGCAGTAAACCGGTTAAATTCCTACTACCACAAACTCAGTTCTGCGGTTTTTAGCTCTGCCTTCGGGTGTTGTGTTTGACGCTACCGGTTTGGTTGATGAATAACCTTTATAGCTTAGTTTATCAGCACTTACTCCTTTTGTCAGCAGTGCATCATAAACACTTCTTGCACGGTTTTCAGAAAGCGTTTTGTTTTTTTCTTCATTGCCGGTGTTATCCGTGTGCCCGCCAATTTCAATTTTAAGTGTGGGGTTTTTGTCAAGTAGTTTTACAATAATATCCAGTTCGGTATTTGACTCCGGCATCAAATCAAATTTCTCCGATTCAAAAAAAATGTTGTTGAGTACTACCTTCTCTCCCAGCTCAATTCGGTGCAGAGCAATATTTACTTCATAAGGCACCCCCTCTTTTACGTCAACCAGAGAAATATTCTGCGAATA
>CAZWAD010000028.1:0-43832 GCA_964631835.1 uncultured Chitinophaga sp. | reverse complement strand
CATCACCAATACGTTCTTTTCGTTGGCGGTCAGGATTAGTGTTTCCATGGTTTTTGTTGGTTGTTGATTCCTATCAAATACACCTGCAACAAGCAGTCACTAAATTCAGAGTGTCATGGTTTTGTCGTTGTTTACACCCTCCTCTTGTCCCGCAAAGCGGAACGTTCCCCTCCCTTCCATGAAGGTAGGGGCAGGGGTATACTTCCAACATTTTTATTTTCGAGCCATGAAGAACAAAAAACCAATTGCCGTAAACATCATCCTTGAGCAGCTCGACCGCGAAGGGTATCATCTTTTTCTCAACGTAAAGCTCAATGGCAAGAAGTGCCGCTTTCTGATTGATACCGGGGCTTCGCATACCGTAGTGGATAAAGGCTTTTTCGAAAAGAATTTTAAGAAGGAGAATTTGAAAACGGTGAAGCAATCCACTGCCAGCCTTCACGGTTCAACCGAAGAATCGCATTTCGGAAAAATAAAGGAACTGGCTTTGGGCAGGCTGCTGATTAAAAACCGTGTGGCCGCGGCTATAGACTTAAACCACGTAAACCAAACTTACCGGACGATAAAAAAGCCGAAGATTCATGGAATCATCGGCTCCGATATTTTAGTGAAGTATAAAATGATTATTGACTACGGGCAGAAAAAACTCTGCATACCGAATCAGTGGGCGCAGCCTGTGCCTGTTTTGCAGCAACCGGGCAGCTTTGCATAAGCCTCTGCATTCGCTTTTACATCATCAGCGCTGTATCCGGTGTTTGCCACCACTTCACGCAGTTGCTCGGGCGAAGTTTTAGCAGGGTCATACTTTATTTTCACCTGCTTGCTGTTTAAATCCAGAATTGCCTTTTCAACTCCTTCGGTGGCATTCAGGGCTTTTTCAATACGGTTTTTGCACGAGCCGCAAACCGCGCTGGTTTTAATATTCACGGTTTTCAGCTTGCCGGCAGCAGCCACTTCGGTGGAAGAAGCCACAACGGCAATGAACATAACAGCACTTAGAAACAATTTGATGGCAGTTTTCATTTTTATTTGATTTTGTTGAACAAAGATAACCATTGAAACGACTTCCGGTTTTCAGGTTTGTAGTTTTTAACTTCTTTTATTGATGATTTATTTCATGGTAAACCTGACACCGGCAAATGCCATAGCCCCGCGCAGCGGCCCCCAGATGAGCGAAGCATCAAACTGATTGCTGAAAGGCGCATCACCGGCAATTATAGGATTCTGCTGAATAAAGTTCACCAGGTTTTCACCGCCCAGATACACTTCCCATTTCTTCCAGACGAATGTAACCTGCGCATTCAATTGGAAGAAATCTTTCGAGCGAAGCGAACGCTGATTGACTTCATCATTCACGGATGTATCGGGTATGCGCGTTTTTCCGAACCAGTTCAGGCTGGTGTTAAAACGCCAGTGCTTATCCCTCGTAGCGTATTGCAGCGAAATCAGTCCGCGGTGCTGCGGGCGCAGCGGAATAATTTTCATTCCGCTTAAATAATTGGTTTTTGTCTGTTCATACTTATAAGCCAGCTTAACATCAAAACCGGTGATAACCTCATAACTTGCTTCGGCCTGTACTGCATTGGCAAACGAACTGCCGTTAAGGTTGTAAAAGCGCAGCAGGCGCGCATCTTCCAAATCAACCACCACCTGGTTGATGAAGTCAGTGCGGTAAAAATCAACACTGATGTTCCCCTCGCGGAAATCAATAAAGAATTTATAGCTGAGGCTGGCTCCGTAATTCCAGGCTTCTTCAAATTTTATTTCCGGGTTAATGCTGATAGCCCGGTTATTGGAAAGCAATCCGAAATTCTCGGCAAACAAAGTAGGAACGCGATAGCCCCGGCCGCCCGAAATGCGGAATGCTACATCGTAAATGATATTCCATTTCAGATTGACCCGCGGTGAAACAAACGGACCATACAAATTGTGATAATCGAACCGAAGCCCTGTTACCAGCATTACTTTCTTATCTCTGCCAAAGTTCATACTCGCTTCGCCAAAAGCTCCGGGAACAATTTCCAAACGCCTTCGGCTGAAAGTGTCGAACCGCTCTGTAACATAATCGGTTTGAAAAGACGCTCCCGCTTTAAGCAAGCTCTCCTGCTCCCCTATTTCCTTCTGATAAATGGCGTTGAAGTATCCGTAATGCTCTAATCCATCGTAATTTCTTCTCCCGGCATATCCATATTGCCGATGATAGAGATACTTGTATTGAATGCCGAGGTAATCATTATTCTTCAGATTGAAACCCGTTTTGGCAAAAGCTTCAATACGGTTGGTTCGCAGGCGAAGCCCCCATTCGTTTTGCAATTCGCGGTTTTCTTTCGGCTTAAAATAATAGGAGCCGCCCATACGGTCTTCAATGTTTGCAGAAACCGCCCAGAGTATCATGCCTCCGCTTGGATGAGTGTATGTCACCCGGTGAAGAAGATTGAGATTTTTCACCAGCGGGTTATCAATATACCTGTCGCGGTTCAAATCCATTTTCAGCCAGTTCAGTTGACCGTGTACTGAATGGAGCATACTCCACTTGTCGTTAACTTTAGTGGCTGAAATCAGGTTCAACTCTGTACGAACATCCTGATTCATAAACAAATTGACAAACAACCTGTCTGTAATCTGCGGCTTTTTCAACTCCACATTTATCTGACCGGTCATACCCTCGTAACCATTCACCACACTTCCCGCGCCTTTATTCACCTGAATGGAACTCATCAGCGGGCCGGGGATATAATTCATTCCAAAAGTGTTTCCGAGCGAACGAATACTCGGAATGTTTTCAAGCATGATTTGCGTATAGCTTCCGTCAAGCCCCAGCATTCGAATCTCTTTCGCCCCGGAAACAGCATCGCTGTAATTTACATCAACGGTGGCAGTGTTTTCAAAGCTCTCGCTCAGGTTGCAGCAGGCATCCTTCACCAAATCTGATGAGTTAATCACCTCCACATTCATCGGAGTCATCTCAAGCCTGGTTGCTTTGCGGGCGCTTATATCCACTTCCTTCATCACCATCGGATGCAGAGAAATAGTAAGTATGGAATGTCCGTTCAAGGGAGTTGTATCCGTTTTAAACCCAACGTATGAAACTATCAGGGTATCCTTATCAGCGTTGGCAGTTACCATAAACATTCCTGCGGAGTCGGTAACTCCACCGGTGTTTGTATTATGCACTCGAACAGTGGCGCCAATAAGGAAGCTCTTTTTCCCATCTGGCAACTCCTCAATCACGTAACCCTGAATCATCTGCGCCTGGCTACAGAAGGAGGCTATAAGAATTAAAAAAACAGCAGTTAAATCTTTCATCACTCAATTATTGAATAACCAAAAACAAATTGAAAGCTGCTTTATGGTTCCGCATACCGCGGAAATCATGTAGAGCAGTAACTACATGATGCTAATGGGTGAAAAAATTCACACACAATAGCTGAAGGGGGGAAATCTAAATTCGGAAAACCTGGGTGAGATGAATATCGGCTTTGCTGTAAAGCAAAGGCGGGGAAGAAATTTGGAAAATTCGTGCGAAAGAATCAGAAATGTAAATCCTGAAAAATGTAATGCCTGTTGTTGGTGTTTCGAGAACTGTCTCTTTCAAAAGCTTAGGCTCTGTAGTAGGGAAAGACTGCTTAAAGTATTTGGCGGAAACCGAGCAGCAGTCTGACTTACCAACATTACATTTTGCCCTTTCCTGAACTTCCTCTTTGTTGCAACAGCTTTTGTGAACTCTTTCTTCGGCACAGCACTCATCCGGTGCATAAAGGCTGAAGTAGGTGTGATTTAATTTAAAGCAGGTGTGCGCATAAACCATCTGCCCGCTGTCAGCAAACAGGATAATGCATGTAATTGCAAAAATGATACTGCGCTTAAAAAGCATGTTACAAAGATAGGATATAATCTTCATCATGTTTTGTATTCACAGAATTTATGAATATTTGAGGCAGTGGAAACAAGCATGATTCTCGGATATGCTGGCGCTGTTCTTACCGGATTAGTTCTTGGTTTGCTTGGAGGAGGGGGGGCATTGCTTTCCATTCCGGTGCTTGTTTATCTCTTTCACATTCCGGCATCGGTGGCTACCGGGTACTCATTATTTCTTGTAGGCATTACGGCTTCATCCGGAGCTCTTCAAAACATCAGAAAAAAATCAGTGGACTACCGGGCAATTTTGTATTACGGCTTCCCTTCGGTAATTACAGTTTATGCCGTAAGGCGTTTTCTGATTCCGAACATGCCCGAAATCATATTCAGCAGCAGCGGTTTCATATTGAATAAAAACGATTTAATTCTTCTCTTTTTATCTGTAGCCATGTTTGCTGCTGGAATTAGAATGCTTAAATCAGATGATAGAGTCGGGAATAAGGAGAAACATCAATTAAATCTCCCGCTTTTGTTTTTATATGCTGTGCTTATTGGAGCTTTTCTGGGGTTAGTTGGTGCGGGTGGTGGTTTCCTGATGATTCCGGCACTGGTGTATTTTGCAAACCTTACAATGAAGAAGGCAGTGGGTTCTTCTTTGGTTCTCGTTGCAATTAATTCGTTCATTGGTTTTTTAGGCGATATTCACTCCAGCCAAACTATGGATTGGTCGTTTCTTTTAACTTTTTCCGCGTTTTCTATTACGGGAGTATTGGCCGGACATTACCTTGGGCACTTTATAAACGAACAAAAATTGAGAAAGAGTTTTGGCGGGTTGATGATTGTGATAGGAGTATTTGTCGTTGTAAAAGAAATAGCTTCATCTGCTGTTTAACATCATTTTATTTACCTGGTTTCAAAGCCTGAATTAAAATCAGTCCCCAACCTGCAATAAAAAAGAAACCCCCGATGGGAGTAATCGGACCAAGAAAAACAACAGGTATGTTGGTTATGTCTTTGGTTGAAAGTAAATAAAGTGAACCGGAAAAGCATACAATACCCGCAATGAAACAAAATCCTGCATTACGAATATGCACGGAAAACTCCTTGCGCAAATAGATAGCACAAAGGAACAAAGCCAGGGCATGATAAATCTGGTACTGAACACCTTTTTCCCAAACAATTATTTGCTCTGGCGATAGCAGGCTCTGCAAGCCGTGGGCCCCAAAAGCACCCAACACTACCGATGTTAAACCGGCTAATGCTGCGGCAATCAAGAATATTTTATTGGTCATAGCTGCGTTATAAATCTCCCAAAAAAAGTAACAGTAAAAGCTAACTCTTAGCTTTTGCAACATTAGCTAAAGCATAACAATTTGATAACATCATTACTTTTTTTATACTTTCGTTCAACCTCATTAGAGATGGCACGTATAGAAGACCTCATTAAGCAGTCAAAATTCAGGGACGAAAAGCACAAGGCTGTTATTACAGTCATTTATGCCAGCAACCTGCTTGCCGGGTTTCATGAAGAATATTTCAGCAAATACAATCTTACAGTTCAGCAATACAATGTACTGCGTATTTTGCGCGGGCAATTTCCGCACCCTATTACCGTGAATTTAATCCGTGAAAGAATGATGGATAAAATGAGTGATACTTCGCGTATAGTTGAGCGGCTTCGCAAGGCGGGTTTTGTGGAAAGAAATGTCCGCAGGGACGACCGCAGGGCCGTTGATGTGCTTATTACTCAAAAAGGTCTGGATGTGCTTACCGAAATTGACAGGCATGATGAAAAAACCGACAAACCGACAAAATTCTTATCGCAGGAGGAATCAAAAACTCTTAGCACCCTTCTTGAAAAAATGATAAACGCACTGATTTAGTAAATCAGTCACTTGCTTTGCCTGAATAATCGCGCAAACGAACCTAATGGCAGTTTTTTATGGAACGTATCCTCAAGAAACAACTCTCCGGCTTCCATATTTTCTGCATTGAAATTTTGTCCCACTAAGTTTTCCAAAATCAGGGAAGAGAACCCAAGTGAGTAAACATTCAAAATCAGAAAATGCTCTTTTTCATCGAGCAACTGCGAAACATTCTTCATCATGTCGTTGATGTTGTCTTCTAATTTCCATTTTTCGCCATCAGGTCCATGACCATAGGCTGGCGGGTCGAGAATTATCCCGTGATACTTATTCCCCCGTTTCACTTCTCGCCTGACGAATTTGAGGGCATCCTCCACCACCCAGCGGATGTTATTTAAACCACTTATCTCCATATTCTCTTTTGCCCAGGTCACTACTTGTTTAATCGAATCAAGGTGGGTAGTGTCAGCACCGGCAGCTTTTGCCGCAAGTGAAGCCCCACCGGTGTAAGCAAACAAGTTCAGAAATTTAGGCTGCTGCGTTTTCAGTTTTTTCACCGAATTAAAAATGTAATCCCAGTTTATCGCCTGCTCCGGAAAAATTCCCACATGCTTAAACGCTGTCAGTCCAAGCCTGAATTTTAATTGATAACTCGTATTTGGTAATTGATAATTAACATACCACTGCTCAGGCATTTGCTTTAGTTTTTTCCAATCACCACTTGATGAAGACCTTGGGATAAAACTGACGTGCGCCTGTTTCTCCCACTCATTTATATCTTGCGATGGATCCCACACGGCTTGCGGCTCCGGGCGGATTATCATGAACTTGCCAAATCGTTCCAGTTTTAAAAAACCTCCCGAGTCAATCAATTCATAATCGGGGAAGTTGCCGGGAGTAAGGGAAAGAATCATGAAGTGAAAATAAAAGAAGCCGTTACTTTTCTTCCACAATCACAAACACATCTTCATTATCACGCTTCATGTAATAATGCTCCCGGGCAAATTTCTCCTGGGTGTAACGGTTAGTTGTAAGCTGGTAAAACTCCCTGTCTGTTTCCTTTATCTGTTCAGTGTAGTAATTTCTTTTTTCAAGAAGAGCAGCTAACTCCCTGTGTTTTCTGTACTGGTTAATCAGGTTGTTTTCGTCAAGAAAAAGCATCCATATCAAAAACAAAGAACCGGCAATAAGATATATGTTGCGTAACGGTGCCGGCAGCCTCAAGAATTTTTTTTGCAGTTTCTTCCACATCACAGAAACAAATCTCAACGCTATCTTCAATATCAGCAACTAAATCAAAAGGAATATTTGCACACCAGTATGGTAAACCATACATAAACCTGTTCACTTTCTGAGAATAAAACTCAGACTATCGGCTACCGCTTTCGGCTTTACAGCCAGGATAAATGCGAAAATGAAGAATGGGAGTACGGGAGTTTTGTACCGAACCAAATTTCCTAAAACTGGCGTACACATTCCTGTCACAGCAAAATAAGAAAGAGAAAGAGTGATAAGAAAAAAGATAAGATTCACTTGAGTAATTTGCTTACGCTTTCTGAAACTGAAGCACATCAAAAGAAAAAAAACAACAAAGAGGTTTTCTGCCGCGCTGGCAACCATCATTATGTTTTCTGATTCCCATAAATATGGTCGGAAAATAGTGTTCCAAATCCCGTTTACAGCTCCTTCCAGTATACTCCATGAATTGTCCTCCAGTTCAGGAATATCAATCATGCTTCCCGCTTTATAATATTCAGCTTCTTTTATGGAGTGAGTTTGTTTTCTGATTAAAACCTGAACAGGATTTATAGAAGGAATAACAGAATGAATATTTACAGCAATAAAAAACAGCAAGCCGCTTACAAATACATACTTCACTGTAATAAATAATGCAGAATGCTTTCCCCTAAAGAGCAAAAAAGAAACAACAGCGGGAAGAAGGCATAACAAAACAAAGAACTTGGTAAAAAGAACTACAACAACTCCGCCTGTAACTATTAATACAGATTTCAGGTTTTTGAAACACAGAATACCATGAATCACCAACCCCAAACCGAAAATAAGAAGCGCTTCTTTCATTACTCCCGATGTCCAGAACAAAACCGAAGGAAGGAACAAAACCGGAAGTGCAAGTATTGCATTCCGGGTTTCGGTAAATCTGAAAATACAGTTTGTTATTAAAACCCATCCTGCCAGTGAGAAAAAACAGAAGAAAAGAATGTGAACAAGATACGTCTTTAAGGAAAGAAACATCAGCAGGGCATTCAGCCGGATAATCGTGCGGTTTTCATTGAACGGGGCATCGTCAAAATTGCGCTCCCAGTTTTTCATTCGTAAAGTATAATGCCGGTATTCATCTTTAAAGAATTTCACACTTTCATCATGACTCAGCAAATCGAAAAAAACACCGGGGCTTTCAAACGCTGCCTCATGTAAAACCAAAGCATCGTTGTAAAATTTATGAACATCGTTGTTTGTTACATCCTTGTAATAAAACGTGTACACCAGCCATACTAAAATGCCGGATGCAAACTTCAGGTTAAAAACAAGATGGGTGATAAACGGCCTGAAACTTCTGAACTGTAATGCAGAAAACCGGTATATGAGAAAATTGAAAACAGAAAAATAAAAAATGGCAACAAGTATCTCCCTGAACATGAAGTTTAAATGTAGAAGAATTTATGAAGATGTTTTCCCGCTTCCAAATTCCTTCTCCTTCTTCAGCACAGATAATTTCTCACCTTTGTAAAATATTTAAATATCCTCCTCGTCTTTCAATCCATAAGATGAAGGAGCATGGTTAATCTAAGCATAGCAATGTCTGATATACAGAATGAATCAATCCGGCAAACGATTGAAAAAGAACGCAGGCGCCTTTTTGAATTCATTCGCAAAAGAGTCCCCACACAGGAAGACGCAGAAGATGTTCTGCAGGATGTTTTTTACGAACTCGTAAATACCTACCGCCTCATGAAGCCCGTAGAGCAAATGGCTTCATGGCTTTTTACCGTGGCGCGCAATAAAATTACCGACCGGTACCGCAAAAAGAAACCCGATTCCCTCGAATCTCATTTTGCTGTTCGCATGGGCGAAGATGGCGACAGGCTCGATATTGCCGATTTTCTTCCCTCCCGCTCCAACTCACCCGAAACCGAAATGATGCGCGAAGCTATATCCGAAGGCATTCTCGAGGCGCTCGACCTGCTGCCTGCCGAACAGCGACAGGTTTTTATCATGCACGAAATCGAAGACAAAAGCTTTCAGGAAATTGCTGAAATTACCGGTGAGAACATCAATACTTTGCTTTCAAGAAAACGATATGCCGTTCTTGCATTGCGACAACGCCTGCAGGACTTATACAACGATTTGTTTACAAGCTAAATTTTAGTCACAAAAAACATTTCTATGAATCGAATTTTTACATTAATACTTAAAGGAGTTGCAATTGCTGCTCTGTTTGTTGCCGCATTTATTCTTTTCGGATTTGTTACCATGTACCTCTGGAACTGGCTTATGCCTTACCTCTTCAACCTCCCCGCCATCGACTTCTACAAAGCAATCGGGCTGGTTGTACTCTCTAAAATCCTCTTCAGTGGTATTCGTGCCAAATCTCACGCCCCCTGGGGACCCCGCAAATACTGGAAAGCCAAGTGGGAAAGCATGAGCGAAGAAGAACGCGAAAAGTTTAAACAGGACTTTGCCCTCCGGTGCAAACATAAGTGGGGAACATCCGAGCCTAAAACTCCCGCCTCCTCATCCTGACTTTTATCCCTGTTTTATTGAGCCGCTGTCCACTCTTTGCAGGCTTTTATAAATCTGAATACCTATGGCGTTCCCGCTCCCAAAGCCTCGCGGTCGGGCTATCGCTGCAATCTTTTTTGCCCTAACCACTCTGTCATTCTGAGCGGAGGCTTTGCGCAGCGAAGAATCCTGTATTCCTCAAATCTCTTCAAGCAAAAAAGGATTTACGCTCTATCCCTAACGCTGTGCGCTATCGCGCTTGGAATCCAGCTACTCAAACTTTCAGCCATTTGGTCGCTGAACCTAAATGAAAATTTCCATACTTCGGCAATTTCTGTTTCTGCTGTTTCATAAGGTTCAAACTCCGCGTTTGTTGAAACCATAAGTAAGCCTTACCCTTGCCCACAGTTCATACTGAACCTGCCGAAGCATCTTGTATTCAAACCTTAACACTTCAACACCCTCGCACCTTAACACACTCACTTCCCCTTACTCATCTTCTTCGTTTCTGCCACTTTGCCGTCTATCAGCAGGGAGTAGGTGTATTGCCCGCTGGAAAGATTGCTGGCGAATACGGTCATGATGCCGTATCCGGTGGTTACTTCAACGGTTTTAATATTCCTGCCGAGCATATCGCTGAAAATGATTTGCGCGCTGCGAACATCATCGGGTATGAAATACGAAATGGAGGTTTGCTCCGCAAACGGGTTCGGAACATTTTGCTCTAAAACAATTACCTGCATGGAGCTTAACTCCACCGTCATCCGGTTAGTATTATCACCATTGCTATTTCCGCTTCCGCCATCTTCATCGGTTTTTGCCGCTCCTCTTTGGCAGCAAGTGTTCATTCTTGCTTCCAGTTCTTCCAGCCGGTTCTCCATTTCTTCGTTCTTCGCATGTTCTTCTTTCAGCGCACTGATTAAAACGGGGATTAAGCCTACATAATTCAAACCTTTGTATTCTTCCCTCGGGCTGAGCTTTCTGCCGTATTTGTCCAGTTTCTCGGGTTGTATTACATCGGTTACCAAAGCAGGAAATACCTGCTCAACTTCTTCTGCCAGCAGACCGTATTGCATGCCCCGCGGCAGTGAAAAAGCAGGAAAATCTTCAGCCCGGTATTGATAGGTTTTAGGCTGCAGGCGCAGCAGCGATTCAAGCGCGCTGGCGCTGTCTATGTCCTGTATGTTGTTTTTCAGCCTGCCGTCCGAACTCCACGTTACAGAGCCGGTGGCGTGAACGTTGCCGTTAAAATACCCTGCATAACTGCCGGTGGTGGTTTGCGCCTGTCCGTAAACACCGTAGTTAATCCCTATCGTATCGTTGGCTTCAAAGTGACCTGCCACATTCTTTTCCGATGAGCCGGCTGCAAAGGCAATAACCCCGGCATTCAGCGCGGTGGCTGTGATTCCTTCGGATGTAGCAATCAAAGCTACGCTCGCATAAGCCGAACTGTCTGCTGTGGCAAGCACCCCTGCATTTAAGCTGTCGGTAGGCGAGGTGGCTGCTCCTCCTACTCCCACATTGGCAAACGATGCGTTTTTGCTTTGCCCTATTACACCAAACTCCATTTCATTATTCCCGTCAGCGCGGGCATCTACACCACGCAGGCCGCCAACAAAGTAGCCGCCTGTCCCGTCATCGGCATCATTGTTGTTTACGTATTTTGAGTAACCTGCTATTGCCGTTATCCCTTCTCCGCCCCCATCCTCGTCATATAAAGCCGCGAGAACTCCTGTGGCGCTGTCGGCATCGGAAGTAAAGCTGGCGGCTATTTTCTGCTCGTGGTTGCTTACGTTTACATAGGCATAAGGCTCTGTGGAGGGTATGCCTACCCGCTCTCCGTCATCGTAAATCAGGCTGTTGCACAAAACCTTTTCGCTGCCGCTCCATTTTACTAATTGGTTGCTATCGGCTACAGTTGGGTCACTGCAAGCGGAAACTTTGGAGGTAGTGAGTTCCTGGATGGCGGAGATGGTGAGGGGGATTAACTCCGTGTATTTGACAGCTTTGAAAGAAAACGTGTCCATTAGCACGATTCCTCCAGTATCAGTTATTGCAGGCTGCATAAGTTCACCCACCAATTCTGGAAGCACAGTGTCAACTTCTTGAGCAATAAAACCATAATGTATACCTTCCGCTAAGTTCATGTAAGGCAGACTATCTGTCTTAAATACAAATTGTTTAGGCAACAGCCGAGAAACAATCGTCAAGGCATTGGAAATGTTTTGTATGCTGTCTTTTAGATTACCATCGGAAACATTCGGGAAGAAATCACCAGTAGCCAATGCGCTTCCTTGAAAAAAACCAGCCATTCCTGCACCGCAGGGTTGCGTTCCAAAATTATTAAATCTTGAACTGGCATAAATCCCGTAATTAAGACAATTAGTCGCGCAAGAATTTGCTTCAAAAATTCCTCCGAAGTTAAATATTGAGCCTTGCGCTTGGCCCACAACACCGGCATTAAAGGGTCTAGTGGTAAAAGTCAATCCTGCAAAAACCACTTGCGGAATTCCATTAAAGGTAATCGCATCTGGTGCTTGACCACTTACTCCAATATTTGAAACTACTACAGCACCCTGCGAAGTTCCCCTAACTCCAACATTTACCCATGATGGGGAAGTAGTTGTATGCCCATAAATTCCTACTGGCATATTATTGTTATTAACGTCCAATTTAGCAACTGGTGCCGTTGTCATATTTATTCCCACATTTCGCGAAACCGTACCATCTATTGGATTAACTAAAAGATGCCCAGCTGAAGTAGTTTGAAAATCCGTATGAATGCCCAAAGCATGATTAGTGTTTCGGGTATAAGTTAAGCGCATCTGCGCTTGATTTCTGTTGTCAAAAACTTCTAATCTTCTTGCGGGTACGCAAGTTCCATCAATGGTAGATGAATTATAAAAATTGCCAATGCCAAAATTTCCCTCCGTAGACCCACCACCATAGCTAAATCCGTACAGGCCATTGGAGAAGCGAGCTACTTCTATCTCGTCCTCCGTCTCATGCTCAATATTAAAAGATGTATTAATAAATCGCAGAAAGTGTTCTCTAGGAAAATGACCGAAGTCTAAACCGTAACTGATAACAACATCATTAGAGCCACTAATAGCATTTTCGTTCTTAAACCCCATATATCAGTTTTCTGTACCGGAGACATCTTGATAAATGCCATTCTGCATCCATGTTATTTTTATGAAGCTTGATCCGTCTCCTATATGTAAGTTTGTCCAGGGAGCTACAGTTCCAATACCTACATTACCCGCAGTAGTACCGGTAGCCGTATTATTGCCAAGTATTGTCATTCGTTGAACCGTAGCGGTTGAGAAATTGATATGGTCACTCCAATCGTTTTGAATTTCTAATGTGCCTGAAGTCCCTGAGGTATTAACCCATCCGAGAAAACGATTTGCAGCTCGGACGTTACCAAGAGAAGTCGACTGTCCCGATGCGTTTCGGAAAATCCCGTCAATACCGATTAAAGAAACCAGCATCAAGCATTTAATGTTTGTTTTCATGATAATTTGTTTTTAGGTGAATAACTATTTTGCCAAAATGAATTTACCAGATTGAAAAGTTTTTGTTTGCGAAACCAAAGCATAGATATATGAACCACTGGCTAAAGAACTAACATCCAAGGTGTACTTATTACGTGATGTGTCAATACTTTCTCTTCTCATTTCCTTCCCTTCATTATTAAATAATACAATTTCAAAACCTTCCAGATTGCTCGGAAGCTGATACTCGAAATAAATCTGATTACCTGCAGGATTTGGAAATGCTTTCAAGAATGCAGGAGGTTGATTTAACGTAAGGTAATCTGCAATCAAAGAGTCGCACAATGAATAAATGAGAATTCCGGTTCCCGATGGATTCAACTTGTCGAGAAAAAGTTTAGTTCCGGCAGAAGTATTCTTTATAGGCCTAATTTCAAATGTTCCTGCTGTAGAACCACCAAATAAAAACGGACCACGTGCACTATCTACAGTAAGTAATACAGTACCATCTGTTCTAAATATGCGAAAGCGAGCTCTATTGAATGGATGCTCATAAGCATATTCTATATTGTTAGAATCACAATCGAAAAGGGTTCTAGATATATAGATAACTGCAAAACCATCTTTTAGTGAATCAGTACCACCAGGGATTTGGATGTTCAGTAAATAAGGGCTCATATCCATATTATACAAACTGAAACTGTTTGTATTAATGTCCATAGAAACATATTTTGATTCACCTCTTGCAATCTCAGTGCAGTAGAAATAACCAAATGCTAGAGTATCATTAACGTATTCCAGCGTAATCTGCGCACCACTCCCTACCGCGCTCATTAAAATCGCTGCAAGAAGTATTATCCGTTTACTCATGGCTCTAATTGTTTTCAGTTTGTATTCGTGAATCTTCGGTTTCATGGTTTTAAATTTTTAGTTACAAAATAGAGTTGCCAACGCAAGCTAAACAAAACCGGTAAAATAATGCTGCTGAACTGTTACCAGGGCGGGCAACTGCAAAACAAGAAAGGAGAGAAGGTTTTTTCCCGCCACACGCGGGATTTCATTCGTTGTTTTTTTGCTCCGTATATTCAACATGGCGTTAGGTAATAAGTGCTGAAAAAAACTTTGCCGGTGTAAAGGTATAACTGCCTTACCATTACCTCCAAACACAAATTTTTGCAATTGTTCCGGTTTTTAAGCGCTTTTTAAGCATACTTTTAACCGCTCAAATCTTCCAAAACCCTTGCTCCCATTGGGTTTCAAAGCTCAGACATATTATTCATTTTGTTCCGGTTTTTCACCATATTTTCTGTCTTTCCCATCAGGCACCAAATTCTGCCCCCTTACCACCGGTGCCAACCCAGCTAAAACCAACAAAAAATATAACTTCACTTGCATTGTTCAGGTATTAAGTGAAATAAAATGAGCGTATCCTTTACAAATGATAAAACAAAACTCCAAACCACATAACTTCTCCTGTTAAGTTTCTGTGTTTCTAATAACAAAATAATATTGTTGAAACAAGATGGTTCAACAGTGTTGTTGTTGGTGCCGGAGCGCAGAGCCGCTCCTATAACACCGAACAACGGCTATTCACCTAACACCATCAAAGGCGAAATCTGAAATTGAATTCTAAGAATTTGAAACCGGATTCTGAGAATCTGAAATCCGATTCTGAGAATTTAAAGCCGAATTCTGAGAATCCGAAATCCGATTCTGAGAATCTGAAACCCGATTCTGAGAATCTGAAACCCGATTCTGAGAATCCGAAATCCGATTCTGAGAATCTGAAACCCGATTCTGAGAATTTGAAACCCGATTCTGAGAATCTGAAACCCGATTCTGAGAATCTGAAACCGGATTCTGAGAATTTGAAACCCGATTCTGAGAATCCGAAATCCGATTCTGAGAATTTGAAGCCGGATTCTTATGTCCTGACGCGCTTTAGCCCCGAAACCTGCCTTAGTGAAAGGGGATTAGTGTCCAGAACAAACCCTTTGTATTAACAGCTAAACCGCAGCTATCATTCTAAATCCTATCTCGCTTCTTCACCTCTCTAATACTCCCTCCCTCCATTTATTGGCTTTTGTCACAGAATTGTCATTTTTTGGTACAGGCCATACGAATTTGCCACCTCGTGAGTATTTTCGTTGTAAACCTGAAAAACCTTAGCAATGAAACACTTTTTACTCACCTTATTTGTTACGGTACTTATAGCCGGAAAATTACAGGCACAATTAAATCTTCAATGGCAGGAAATAGGACCTGATAATATTGGAGGAATGATTTTCGGGTTGGTGCTTGATAAGCGCGATATTACCCGCCAAACGCTTTATGCCGGTGCCGATGGAGGAGGAGTTTGGAAAAGCACTAATGGCGGCAACTCCTGGTACTATTTAGGCTGTGCGGGCAATTATGCGGTTTCCTGCATGACACAAGCCAGTGACGGAACAATATATTTCGGAACCGGCAGCCCTTATGGCTTTCAGGGTTCGAGTTTTTCTACCGGGCACATGGGTAATGGCATCTATAAATTAGATGTAGGCGATAATATCATTCATCTATCTGCAACCACGGCTAATAACACAGGCAGTCCGTGGGCGAGTGTAGGAAGAATTGCAGTACAACCGGGTAATACAAACCAATTACTCGCTGCTACACATAAAGGATTATACCGCTCACTCGATGCCGGTGTTACGTGGGATTCCGTTATTATTTCGGGTATTTCACTTGGTCAAAGTGCTATTGATGTAAAATGGACGACTGACAGTTTAAAAGTTTTTGCGGCAGTTGGCGGACAAAATAAATTGGTTCGTTCGCTTGACGGAGGAAATACATGGACGAGAATTTCAAATACAACCAGCCCGGGATTTCCCGGTACGCAAGGCAGGATTGAGATTGCAATAGCACCTTCTAATTCTAACGTGATATACACATCTATAGCGACTACCTACGGTACTACCTACGGTGTTTGGAAATCGGTAGATGCCGGAAACACATGGGATACTGTTTCCAGAAAAAGCCCATCCTTCGACCCGTTTGGCCCTAACGGGCAGGGGTGGTTCGATAACGCTATTGCGGTTCAACCCGGCAACCCTGGTGTTATCTTTGTTGGTGGTGTAAACATGTATTCCATTTCACCTCAAACCGGCACAAACAAACTTACCCCGTTTAATGCCCCGGATATGGACTCTACCGAAACTCTGGAACAATTTCTTTTTGTAATGAACGATTTGAATCCTGATATTATGTATGCGGCTACAACAAGGGGTGTTTTCAAATCCGTAAACGTAGTTACATCGTTTCTTAAACCTGCATTTTATTCCAGCAATTCAGGATTAGCAGCACGAAACTTTTATTCAATAGGAGCCGCGCGAAATGGAACGGTAATGGGCGGCAGCGAAGACTATGGAACAGGCATTAGTCATTGCGGTTCAAAAAGTTTCAGCCGCCTGAACAAAGACATCACCTTTTGCGAGTTCTCTCATTTAGATACCAATTTCATGTTTACCAGTCAGTATTCCGGTCGGCTCCATATCAGTACAACAGCCGGGTATGTTTTCTACAGTTATTTCGATACCATGATTGACCCGCAGCGTGATGGCACTCCAAGCCGTTGCGGAGGCGGGTTTAATTCCAATGCATCTTTCATCAGCCCGTTTCAGCTTCACGAAACAAAAACTGCATGGAACAGTAATGAGTATATAAAATTTACGTCTCCCCATGTTTATACCTCCGGTGACACTGTACACATAAAGAGCAAAACCGCGCGAACTCCTTTTGTTTATACACTGCCGGTAAGTTTAACTGCGGGCGATACATTAAACATTCCCGACCCGGTTAAGTCGCGTTTGTTTCTTTCTTCGGCCTGCGGAGTGTGGATGAAAAATCATGCGCTTGATGCCGCCAACCGCCCGGACTGGTACCGCATAGCCCAGCCCAGCGGTTACCCGCAATGTTATGCGCTTTCGCCCGATGGAAATACACTTTATTGCGGAACCAGTACAGGCGGGATTTACGGAATAGAGGGATTGAACAGGGCAACGTATGGTAGTAATTGGAATATGAAAGACAGTTTTACGATAATTTTCAATACCGGTGTTTCGAACAGTAGGGGTATTGAAGGAATTTCCGTTTCACCAGATGGAACAACAATTCTCGCGGCAGTGGCTGGATATTCTACCACCGATGCCAATGTTTTGTACTCGCTAAATGCGGGGTTTTCTTGGTCGAGGGCTTATTTGGGCACACCCAATAACCCCGCTTACACTTGTGTAATTGATATAAACAATCCGAACAATTTTATGGTGGGCACCGAACATGGAGTTTGGTCATCAACCGATGGAGGCGCCAACTGGCAACAGGATTTTTCCGGCATGTGCGATGTACCGGTATACCGCTTGCGGCAAATTCCTTTTCTGAATGATGATTGTCCGGTAATTTACGCAGCCACCAACTCTCGGGGCTTATGGCGCTCATTTTCGCTTACCCCGCAGGGCTGCAACCTGAATGCCTGTACCTATCCGACAAATATTGAACCGGTGTTTAGTAATAATCAGCGGTTAAAAATTTTCCCTAATCCGGCTTCAACTCAATTGAATATTGAACTGGAACCGGAACATCCGCAACCGGTTAATCTTTTTATCACCGACATGGCCGGAAGAATAATATTGACGGATGAAAAATTTGCCGCTTCGGGAAAGCAAATCATACAGGTTGATATTTCCTCCCTTGCTCCGGGAACCTACGTGGTGTCAGCATTTTTAAACTCTATCAGGTATTCGGCATTGTTGGTAAAGTCAGAATAATTTTTCCCATACTCTGCAATTCTTATCCTCCCTCCTCTCACAAGTTCTGTAAGTCCGTAAGTCTCAAACAAACTCCTTTGCTCTTTCCGCCCCTTTCAATAGACAAAACCGCCCTTTCAGTTGAAATTCCCCCGCCCCTTTAACACTCCTCCCCTATACTAAAAAATAACTTCGCTGCGTTTATTAATTCTATGAAGTTCAGCATAATGAAATCCGTTTTTTCATTTCTCATTTTTCATTTTTCATTTTTCGCGGCTGCCGCCCAGCAAACTCAGGCTTATATCAATCCTGAACAAGCCTTCAACTCCGGTATCGAGCTCTTCGATGAAAAAAACTACCTCGCTGCCCGCGAAAAATTTGAACTCATCTTCAAACAAAGCCGCACCGCTACCTCTCACTCCAATTCGGTGCTCATGCAAAACCTCGAATATTACATTGTCGTTTGTGCGGTCGAAACTAACGATAAAGATGCCGAACAGCTTCTTCTTAACTACATCAAAAAACACCACGAAACCGACAAACGCAGGCTCATCTACTTCTGGCTTGGTTCTTATTACTTCAACAACAAGCAGTATTCCGATGCCATCGCTTACTTCACCAAAGTACAAATCAGCGATTTAAACAACGACCAGCTTTACGATTACCGCTTCCGCCTCGCCTACGCTTGTTTCACTAAAAAAAAGTTTGCCGAAGCCAAACCCCTCTTCGCTTCCATCAAAGACATCAGCGGTAAATACTTCTATCCCTCCACTTACTACTACGCCTTCATCTGCTTTTACACCAAAGACTACAACCAGGCGCTCGCATCCTTTACAAAAATCGAAGACTCCAAAATGTATGCCGCTGTAATCCCTTACTACATCGCTCAGATTTACTATTTCAAAAACGATTACGACAAAGTCATTGCTTACATCACCAAAAACCTCACCCGTACCGAAGTCTTGTATAAAGACGAAATGAAAATTCTTCTCGCTCAGGTCTATTTCCAAAAAAGCGAATACACAAAAGCCCTTCCCCTTCTCGATGAATACGTCTCCCGCTCTTCCAAAGCCGGCAAAGAACATATCTACATGCTCGCCTACTGCCAGTACAAAGCCGCTGAATACCCTAAAGCCATCGAAAACTTCAAACAGCTAAACCTCCTCAACGATAAAATGGGTCATACTGCCGCCTATGCCCTGGGCGACTGTTATTTAAAAACCGGTCAGAAATCGCTCGCCCGTTCCGCCTTCCAATCCGCTGCCGCTATGGACTTCGACCCTGCCATCCGCCAAAATGCCCTCTTCAATTACGCCAAACTCTCTTTTGAACTCGGCTATAGTACCGAAGCCATCCGCAGCCTCGAATCGTATATCAATAATTACCCCACCGGTACTCATCTGGACGAAGCCAATGAATTGTTAGCCGCAGTTCTGGTGCAAACAAAAAATTATGAGCGCGCTTATAAAATCATGGAAAGCATGAAATCAAAAAGCGCCATGCTCAAAGAAGCCTATCAAAAGGTCACTTACTTCCGCGCCATCGAATTATTCAACGATAAAAAATATACCGAAGCCCTCGCCCTCTGCGAAAAATCATTGGCGAATGCTCTTGATGTTGAGCTTCAGGCGCTCGCTATCTATCTCAAAGCCGAAATTCTTTACATCGGCACCGACTACGATGCCGCCCGCCAGAATTACCTCCGCTTTGCCCAATATGCAACCCCCGCGCTCGAAAAAAAGGGCGAGGCTTCTAAACTTCGTGCAAATTATAACACCGCTTACTGCTATTTCAAGCAGAAAAACTACACCGATGCCGCGCTTTACTTCTCTGCCGCCATCTCCGATGCCCTGTCAACCCCCGATACCAAAGGCAAAACTTCTCTTCTGCCCGACTTATATCTCCGCTATGGCGACTGCTCTTTTATTACTAAACGTTACACCGCTGCTGTTGATGCTTACGATAAAATTGTAAGCATGAAATGGGCTAATGCCGACTATGCTCAGTATCAGAAAGGTATTGCACTGGGCTTAATCAACAGGGACGATGAAAAAATTGACGCGCTCAACTCGCTTATCAATAAATATCCCGGCTCTCCTTATGCCGGCAACGCAGCTTTCGAAGTGGGCGAAACTTATCTTCAAAACGGCAGCTATGACGAGGCGCGGGGTATTTTCCAAAAAATAATCAGCAAAAACATCAGCAATGCTTCGCTCCCCAAAGCCTACATCAAAATTGCCATTATTGACTACAACACCGGTAAAAAAGAGCAGTCCCTCGAAGGATATAAATCCGTTATCCGTAAATTTCCCGAATCCGATGAAGCCAAACAATCCCTCGAGGCGCTTAAAGATATTTATGTCGAATTAGGCCGGGCTGACGAGTATTTTGAATTCGCTAAAAACAATTCCAACATCAATATCAGCACCACCGAGCAGGACTCTCTCACCTATCAAAGTGCCGATATCGCTTATATGGCAAATGATTGCAACAAAGCAATTACTCTCTTTGGAAATTACTTAACCAAATTCCCTCAGGGCTTCTTTGCCAGCGAAGCACACTGGAAAAAAGCCGATTGTCATATCAGGTCAAAAGATTTTGCCAGCGCACTCTCCGGTTTTGAAGCTATCATTCTGAACAAATACAGCAGGTATTACGAAAAAGCCGCGCTCAAAGCCAGCGGTATTGCCTACTACGAACTGAGCGACTATCCCAAAGCGAATAATTATTACCAGCAGCTTTATTTAGCCAGTTCTTCTTCTCAAAATACTTACACCGCAATCACCGGTCTCCTGCGTACTTCCGTCAAACTTCAAAAAACCGATGACATTATCGCCTATGCCGACCTCCTCCTCAATTCTCCCTCCGCAAAAGATGCCGACCTCCAGGAAGCGCATTACGAGAAAGCAAAAGCTCATTACTCCAAAGGCAATAAAGAATCGGCTTTTCAGGCATATAACCGCGTTACCGAAATGCCCGTAAGCGAAAAAGCCGTGGAAGCTAAATACATGGCGGCAAAAATTCTTTTTGAGCAGGCTGATTACAAAAACTCGCTCGACACTTGCTTCAGGCTCAAAAACAAATATTCCAGCTACGAATACTGGGTGGCAAAAACTTTTATCCTCATGGCTGATAATTACTACGCACAGGGCAATACATTCCAGGCAAAGGCAACTCTCGAAAGTATTGTGCAGAATTACGAAGGCGATGAAACCGTTCTCACTGAAGCAAAAACCAAACTCGAAAAAATAAGAACCGAGGAATTGAACAAATCTAAAATCATGCAGGTTGTCCCTTCCGATACTTTATTCATGGAACCCGATACATTGATAAATGACTTTTAAGCTATGATAATTGAGCATATCAAAAAATCTGTCATAATGAGCGGAGCGGAGCGTAATCGAAGTATATGCTATTCATTTCTTTCCGGTGGGTTTCCTCGCCAGCCGGTTAATGCATTACACAAAAATCACTATGTCATACTGAGCGGAGCGGAGCGTAGTCGGAGTATCTTCTGTCTGTTTTTACTCAGTCTTGCTCTGTTATTTCACCGGCAAACCTCCGCACAAGGTGTCGGCACCGAAGAAGTGATTGTCGTAAAAGAATATGAAATAAAAATTGCCGATGCCGATAAAGTTACTATTCAACCTGCTATTCCTGAAACCGAGGAAAAGAAACCCGTGCTTGATTATAACATCCCTGCAAGAGAATTTAAAGACATTGCATTTGAAGCAAACCCCCTGAAACCGCTTTCACTCAGCCGTGAAAAACTCGAAAAATTCAACAACAGCTTTATTAAAATCGGTATGGGCAGCCAGCTAATGCCTATAGCTCAGTTAGCCTATAACGACAACAAGACTAAAAATCTCAAGTTCGGAATTTTCTATAATCACCTTTCCGCCCGCGAATACAAAAAGATTCGAAACCAGCGATTCAGCGATGACGAAGCCGGTGTTTATTTAAAATACTATCCCGCGAAAACTGAAATTGGAGTTGATTTTACTTTTCGCAACTACCGCACTCATTTTTACGGCACTGCGGGCGATACTTCCCTCAGCGATAGTGTAATAAAAGCCAAAAATGTCCGCCAGGTTTTTCGTACTTATGACGCAAATGTTTGGTTTAAAAATTCACAGAAGAACAAATACGAGTTAGACTATAAACAATCTTTCCGCTTCAACTACTTGCAGGAAACTTACGGTAAAGCAAACGAATGGTTTGTACAAGGCAATTCCGATATTTCAAAGCCATTCCTCAAATACCATTCTGCCGGTTTTAACTTCCTGTTTGATGTTTCACAACTAAAGAGAGACACCTTTACACTCACCCGAACCATCTTTACTCCCATGGTGGGCTACTCGTTTAACAACGATGACTGGAAAGTGCGCGGTTATTTCGGGCTGACAGTAAACGGTAAAAAGCCCGTTTTCGCCACCGACATTCATGCAGAAAAACGTTTGTATGAACACATGCTGATTCTGTTTGTTCAGTATTCACATAACCTGCTCAAAAATTCTCTTCTTACTCACTCGCAAACCAACAACTTTATTCATAATTCCATTGAAATTACAAACTCCACAGTGGGCGATTTGGGTGCCGGGTTTAAAGGAACTATCGAAGGCTTTTCTTACAACGCAGCTTTTCATTTGAACCATGTAACCAATCTTCCCCTTTATGTAAACGATACTTTGGACATGAAACGCTTTACAGTATTATATGTACCCAAAGCGCTTGTTTACAATGTTCATCTTGAAGCCGGATATAATGTAAAAGAATGGCTGCGTTTTGCTTTGGTGGGCAATTACAACATCTACGGCTTGCGAAATCAAGCCCGCGCCTGGCACGAACCGAACCTCCGGCTTACTTTCCGCGCTAACTATATCTGGAAAAACAAAATCGTTGCCGGTATTGAACTGTTCGGCATCACCTCATCTTATGCCCGGCTTACCGGTGACACTGAAAGAAAACTGAAAGGCACTGCCGACATCAACGTAACTCTCGAATATATCATGAACAAGCACATTGCCTTCTTTGCCGGTGGCAACAACCTCGCCAACTTCAAATACCAGCGCTGGAATAACTATCCCTCGTACGGCATAATGGGATGGATAGGTGCAAAGTTTTCCTTCTGAAAAACTAAGGAAAGGGTTGTATCAATGCTTAAGCGGCCGCTTTTTAATCATTCCGCCCTTTGTGTCTTTTACACTGCTGGTAACCATGAAAGAATACGGGTCAATCTTTTCCACTTCGGTATTCAGAGTGCTTAACTCAAGCCTAGTGATTACGGTATAAATAATATCCACTTCGTTTGTTCCTCCCCGCTTACCGAATCCCGACTTCCCTTTGTAAATTGTAACGCCTCTTCCCATTTTGTCAATTATCATTTGCCGTATTTCTTCGTTGTGGGAAGAAATAATGGTAACCCCGGTATATTCTTCGATACCCTCAACAACAAAATCAAGAGTCTTTGAGGCTGATAAGTAAGTAATCATGGCGTATAGCGCAACTTCAATGGAAAGCAGGTAAGCCGCTACCGAAAATATAATAACATTAAAAACAATAATCAAATCTCCGATAGTTGCCCTTAGTTTCCGGCTCAGAAAAATAGCGAGAACTTCCGTACCATCTAAAACGGATCCCCCGCGCACCGAAATACCGATACCCGCTCCCAAAAAGAATCCCCCGAATAGAGCTACCAGAAGTTTATCATGCGTTATTTCTGGAAAGTGAACATATTTTACACACGCGGCAAGCCCGCAGATTGAAATTGCTGCTTTAATCGCAAACTCACGGTTAACAACTTTATACCCCAAAAGAATAAACGGTGCATTTATTACAATCAGCAATACAGCTAACGAAACAGAGGTAACCTGCGAAATCAACAGCGAAATGCCCGTTACTCCGCCATCAATAAACCCATTCGGAACTAGGAATCCTTCTAACCCGAAGGCTGCCGAACCTATCCCTATCAGCATCAGTAATACGTCTTTAAATAATGTAACTGCAGAAATTCTTAGCTCCCAAAACCTTTTAGCAATCGTATAATCCGAAAATTTCTTTTCACCTGCACGGATTTTCCTTTTGCCCCGAGGCATGGATTTGATAATAAAGCGCGTGAGGAGTGGATGCATGCTTTTTCTTTCGCATGAATATATCATTTATCGCATCGCTCTAAAATATTACTATGTTGGGAAGACTGCAACTACTATTGAAACTAATACCACGTTTTAAGTTGTGTGGTATAAAAGGTCCATTCAGGAGTTATTAATTCACCCTTAATATCCGAGTCGTACCACGGACTTATTTCAGGGCTGCTCAGATTTCTCAAAATCTGGGTTTCCTGAGCGGGCATATAACTTTGTGCAAGCATAAAAACCTTATTCCCCTTCTTGTTTTCAGCCACATCAACAACAATTACTGCATGACCGGGCGAGCCGCCAACTATAAACACATCGCCAATAGAGATACTGCTCAACTCTTTATGTTTTAAGGTTTTTGAAAGCGAAAGTGTACCGGCATAAGCAAAAACAACTTCCATAAAATTTCTGAAATCTTGATAAGTGTTTGAAGCAGAGGCTGTCTTTGACCAGCTTACATGGTTACCACTTACAACAATTCTGTTTCCCTTTATCCATTCCTCATAGGAAGCATTGAATCCGTTGGTGAATTGAAACTCTATCTTATCAAATTGCTTTTGCTGAAAAAAGTACTCACCGCGCAAACGCATCACTGCATCGGCACATTGCTGCAGGTCTCTGTTACTGATATCCATATCTACAACAGCTTCGTAAGCATAATCATTTTTAGTCTCCCCGTTGTAATACCTCACTTTTTCTCCGTAAGGCTTTAAAGGAAGGCTTCGGAGGTAAGCAGCAAATGAGTTTGGTTTCTGAGGTTTTCGTTCAAACCCCGGTGGCGGGTCAAAACGGGTAATGAGACTTGTCCCGCTTTTATTTACAATAACACCGACACTTCTTGTACTTTGTAGATTGTATACTGCGTTGAAACCCTTTCGGACAAACCATAAGCAGACTAAAGATGTTATTGGAATAGAAAGTAAAGAAACACTAAACGGACACTTAAGCAATTTACATTCGTGTATCCTTTAAGAACGCTTAACATTCCTGAAAATTACATTTTTCAAAAAAATTGTTGTGAGTAAGTCGCATGGTGGACAACTAACATGCAATATGGCTTTACAGGTTGCGTTATTTTTATGTGTTTTTAATCTATTCATTAAATACAAATTGTTATGAAAAAACTGTTGTTTATTTTATGTATCGGCTTACCAGGTTTGCTGATACAATCATGTAAAAAAGATGCCGGCACATCCCATCTCGATGTAAGAATGACTGATGCGCCCGGAAATTACGATGCCGTACTTGTTGATGTTCAAGGCGTGGAAGTTACCGGTACCGGAAGCGGAACCGTGATGCTTAATGTTACTCCCGGAGTTTACAATCTTCTTGAATTTGCCAATGGCACTGATACGCTTATTGCCACTGGCGACCTTGAAGCGGGAGCTATTTCGCAAATCAGGTTGATACTGGGGCCAAACAATCAGATAATGGTGGATAGCGTTCTGTATCCGTTGCAGACTCCCAGCGCCATGCAGTCAGGCTTAAAAATTCAGGTGCATAAAACCCTTGAAGCGGGGGTTTCTTACAGTATTCTTCTAGACTTTGATGCCAACCAATCAATTGTAGTAGAAGGAACAGGCGATTATAAACTAAAGCCTGTAATAAGAACCATTGATGCTGCCATCAGCGGCTCTATCCGCGGCAGTATTACTCCGCTCGGAATTATTGCTGATGTTACTGCTACTTCAGGAGGCATTTCCTATTCCACAGTAACAAATGCTAACGGTGAATTTCTGATTGCAGGTTTACCGGAAGGGACTTATGATATTACTATTACTCCTCCCCTGCCTTTAGTTGCGGTTACAATAAGTAATGTTTCTGTAACGGTAGGCGCATCTACTAATGTAGGTATAGTAGTTTTATAAAAGAAGTAATTGCATAACGATGGATGGGTATTTGCCTTGGCATTTACCCATTCATTGATTTTAGTAGTACACCAGCCTTCTGACTCCGGCAAGATACTTTGCAAGCCGGATTACTTGAGCGGTATAGCCGTATTCATTATCATACCACGCATAAACCACAACACGGTTACCATCTTCCGAAACAATAGTTGCTTTACTGTCAATTTCACATGCATGTGAATTGCCTACTACATCGCTTGATACTAATTCACCTGATGAAGAATAATCAATCTGCTCAACGAGATTTCCGTAGAGACAAGCATCGCGGAACAAGCGGTTTACTTCCTCTACCGAAGTTTTCTTTTTTACTTCAAGCGAAAGAATGGCAAGGGAAACATTGGGCACAGGAACTCGAACGGCATTGGAAGTAAGTTTCCCTTTCATATTTGGAAAAACTTTCGACACTGCTTTACCCGCTCCGGTTTCGGTAATCACCATGTTGATAGGTGCTCCTCTCCCTCTTCTTTGCTTTTTGTGATAGTTATCAAGGAGGTTTTGGTCGTTAGTGTAAGCATGAACGGTTTCGATATGCCCGCGCTCAATGCCGAGGTTGTCTTCTACCACTTTAATTACTGGAACAATGGCGTTTGTTGTACAGCTTGCCGCAGAGAATATTTTTTGCCTTTCAGCAGTATATCCTAGATGATTAACTCCGTAAACAATGTTCGGTATGTCTCCTTTGCCCGGAGCAGTAAGAATAACCATGTCAGAACCTTTTGATTTCAGATGCTCGCCTAATGCCTTGTCATCTCTCCATACACCGGTATTGTCAATTACAATCGCATCATTTATTCCGTATTGTGTGTAATCAACTTCGGCAGGTGATTTGGCCGAAATCATTTTTACCGTATGCCCGTTGATAATAAAAGCGCTGTTTTCGGCATCTATTTGCACGACACCGGCAAAGCGCCCGTGAACGGAATCTCTGCGCAGGAGGCTTGCGCGTTTTTCCAAATCATCGGAGGCTCGCTCACGGGTAACAATTCCTTTCAGTCGAAGCTGATGTCCGCTGCCCGCATGTTCAATAAGAATGCGTGCAGCTAATCTTCCAATTCTTCCGAAACCATAAAGTACCACATCGCGGGGCTTTAATACTTTCTTCTCTACTCCGATAAAATCTTTGAGCTTATTCGCAACAAATTCATCGTAGCCGTTAAAGCTTTTCGCTTCTGTAATCCATTCGTTAGCAAGCCGACCAATATCAATGCGCGAAGGAGCGAGGTCTAACTTGCCGATAGCGCGGACAAGGTTAGAAGTTATTTCAAGCGTAATGGGAATTCCGGCAAACTCTTTAAAATAGTTATGGTCGTGAATGATGGAGCTTAGTTTTTTATCGAATAACTTTCTGCGGAAAAGAACCAACTCCACCGATTTGTTGAGCTGCAACTGACTTCCGGTATTCAGAAGCTCAAGCGCAAGGCGCTCACTGCCTACCCATTCATTTAATTCCTGTTCGTAGTTTACCGGCATCTCTTAAAATTTTGGAAGTGCGAATATGCGAAAGAATTTAATTATTCCTCCGCAAGCAAAGTGAGTGAAATCAGGTTGCGGAAATAATTAATTACCGAGAAATCCTCGTAGCAATCTGCAACGCTCTTTCCCCTGAAGCCTTGAAAGCGCTTTGTCTTTTATCTGTCGGACACGTTCGCGGGTAAGGTTAAACCTGCGGGCAATAGCATCGAGACTCATGGCCTCTTCCTGTCCTATACCAAAGTAAAGTTTTATCACAACCTTTTGCTTGGGGCTGAGTGTAGCGAGTATTCGTTCGATTTCATTCCGCAATGATTCCCTGAAAGAAACTTGCCGGTCTGCTTCTTCCGAATTCGGGTTTTCAATCACATCTGCCAGCGAATAATCATCGCTACTGGAAATAGGCGCATCAATAGAAACATGGCGGGCGCCTACTCCGAGCATGGCGCGCACTTCATCTCGCTCCACTTCCATAATAGCAGCCAGTTCCTCAACCGTTGGCTCGCGCTCATACTTCTGCTCCAGATTGACAAGCGTTTTATTCAACTTGCTCAGCGTACTGATTTTATTCATCGGCAGACGGACTAAGCGCGCCTCGGCAATGGCTTGCATAATAGTTTGCCGAATCCACCATACGGCATACGAAATAAATTTAAAACCCCGGGTTTCGTCAAACCGCTGAGTAGCTTTAATAAGACCGAGATTTCCTTCGTTAATTAAATCAGCTAAACTCAGCCCCTGGTTTTGGTACTGCTTTGCCACCGAAACCACAAACCGTAAATTGACTTTAGTTAGTTTTTCCAATGCAGCGGTGTCACCCTGCCGTATCCTTTTGGCAAGGGTTACTTCTTCTTCAGAAGTTATTAGTTCAACGCGGCTGATTTCGCGCAAATATTTTTCTAACGATGCGCTTTCGCGGTTGGTTATGCTCTTGGTAATTCGTAACTGTCGCATGGCTGGTAAATTTATTTGAGAGTTACTAAAGGAATACTTTTTTACTCCCCAAACAAGAGTTGCAACAGCAAAGAGTGGAAAAGTCGTAGCTAAAAATTCAAGTATAACTTCACTCCACCAGCAGCCTGCGCTGAAGAATAAGTGGGCGGAAAAGCCACCGGGTGCCAGCTTACGCTCAGGTCGTCTTTCATGTTCCATTCAAACAGGTGAGCGTCAACAGCGGCATCAATAATATTGAGCGCATACCATACACCGGTGCAGATGGCAGTAATGTCCATATTCTTTTTAAAGTAGTCACGGTAGGCTTTGAGGGCGCCTGTACTGCTTATCCCCATGTATGATCCTTTAGTTAAAGGGTTTTCGTCCACTTCTAATCGGTAAGCATTGCGGTAACCGTAAAAATTTGAAGCCGTGTAAAACAGGGCATAGCCCAGCCCACCAAAACCCGCATATACAATCGGAATTTTCCAATATTTCTTATTGTAAGCTTGACCCAGTCCCGGCACTGCGGCTGAAAACATAGCGGCATACAGCGGGCTGTGTCGTTTTACCTGTTTACCGTTTAATGTATCGCTCCTGAATTTGGCATCGTTCCAGCAAAAACGCTCTTTATCTGAAGTTTTTCTTAAGGTTTTTTTTGAGGGGGTATCTCCGTTGGGGCTGACAAGCGTTTTGGCAAGAGCGGTTGTATCCTGCCCTACAGCTTTTTGATTTGCAATTGCCTGCCTGATATTTGCCCGGTTGATTGAATCGGCTGTTGCTGAATCCTGAGTTTGCTGCGAAAAGATGAAAACAGGGTAAAGAGAAAATAAAACACCAGCCAGAAACCGAAAGCTGAATATTTTATTTTTTAATGGTATCACTTTTTCTGAATCTCCTCAATCAGCCTTTCCAAATCGGTATCGTTATAAAACCTGATAACGATTTCTCCTTTGCCTTGCTTATCTCGGTTAATGAGAACCTTGGTGCTTAATGCTGAAGTAAGCTCATCCTGCATTTTACGGACTGTTAACGGTATTTCATTAAAATTATTTACCCTTGCAGTTAAAGCATTTTTTCCGGCTTTCTTCTTCCCTCTTTCATTCGCCAGATCCTCAACTTGCCTTACACTTAAACCTTTGTTCACCACTTCGCGGTATAAGTGCAGCAACCGGACAGGATTTTCCAAGGCCATCAATGCTTTCGCATGACCCATAGTAATTTTGTTATCGCGCAAACCGGCTTGCAATTCGGGAGGAAGTTTTAAAAGGCGTAGGAAGTTCGTTACTGTACTCCGGTTTTTACCGAGACGTTTAGCCAGTTCTTCCTGAGTAAGTTCACACTCATCCTGAAGGCGTTTATAGTTAATCGCTATTTCCAGCGGGTTTAAATCTTCGCGCTGAATGTTTTCAATCAGAGCTATTTCAATACTCTCCTGGTCACTGGCGGTGCGCACATAAGCCGGAATTTCTCTTTTGCCTGCCAGTTTGGAAGCGCGCAACCTGCGCTCACCAGCAATCAGTTGAAATTTGTTGTTTTCAATCTTCCGCACGGTAATTGGCTGAATCACCCCGTGAACTTTAATGGAATCTGCCAAATCATTCAACCCTTCCGCTTCAAACGATGTGCGCGGCTGAAAAGGATTTACCTCAACCTGTTCCAGCGGAACATTAATTACTGCACCAGCTTGTATATTTAACCGGTCTGTATCTTTTTGACGGGTGGTGTCGGTGGTGTCATTTCCTTCGAGCAAAGCACTCAATCCGCGACCAAGCACGTTTTTCTTTTTATCACTCATGTTATCAAGTTAACCGCGCAATTTTTCCGCTACTAATTCATAGAAGCGGTATCTTCTGCCGCGAAAGTAATTTGTTTAAGGCTTTCGGGAATGTTTGTAGCATTATTTCTTTGCAGTATCTCGCGAACCAGGTTCATGTAGTTGATACTGCCCCGGCTTTCGGCATCGTACATAATAGCGGGTTTGCCAAAACCGGGCGCTTCACCTAATCGCGTATTCCTGTGAATAATCGTTTCATAAACAATGTTTTCAAAATGCCGCCTGATTTCTTCAACTACCTGGTTAGACAAACGCAAGCGCGGGTCGAACATAGTGAGCAGAATACCTTCAATTTCTAATTTCGGATTCAGCCGGTTCTGAACAATCTTAATTGTATTCAGCAGTTTACCCAATCCCTCAAGTGCAAAGTATTCGCACTGAACGGGTATAAGAACAGAGTCGGCAGCAGTGAGCGCATTAACGGTAATCAAGCCCAGCGAAGGTGAGCAGTCAATAATCACATAATCATAATCGTGCTTAATTTCATCCACTAGTTGCTTCAGTATTTTCTCCCTGTTCGGATGGTTTATCAACTCAATTTCAGCGCCCACCAAATCTAAATGCGAAGGCAGTAGGAAAAGATTCGGAGTTTCGGTTTCGAGAATTACATCGCGGGGCTTTACTTCATTTACCAGACATTCATACAGGCTTACTTTAACCGCCTTGGGGTCGAAACCTACACCGGAAGTGGCATTTGCCTGCGGGTCGGCATCAATGAGCAGTGTTTTAAATTCGAGCATGGCAAAGCTGGCAGCTATATTGATGGCTGAAGTGGTTTTACCCACACCGCCTTTCTGGTTCGCAAGGGTAATTACCTTGCCGGCTCTTTCCTTTTCGTTTTTCTTTTTTGATTTCATGTCTGGTTCTTTAATTCAGATTTTTATTTTTTCACCGATGGACAGCAAGATTAACTCTTTTCCTCTCGCTTTAAATTTTTCAACTGCTTCCTGATGGTTAATTTTTATAAAACCAAAAGTGTCATAGTGTAAGCCAATAACCCTGCTGCATTGAATAAAATCACTGGCTATTATCGCATCATCTATACCCATTGTAAAATTATTGCCAATCGGAAGAAGCGCAACATCAAGTTTTCCGCATGTTGTGGGTATCAGTTGCATGTCAAGTGTAAGAGCTGTGTCTCCGCTGTAATAAAAATTGCCTTCGCCAGTTTCAATAACGAAGCCTCCTGGGTTACCTCCGTAAGTTCCATCAGGCATGGAACTGGAATGAACTGCCGAAACATATTTCGCAGTTCCGAAATCGAACTTCCATTTTCCTCCATGATTCATGAAATGGAAATTTTTAACTCCCTTTTTCTGAAACCATACTGTAACTTCGAATCCTGATACTACTGTTGCACCGGTGCGCAAGGCGATATCGAGTGCATCAGCAGTGTGATCTTCATGACCATGTGACAGAAAAATATAATCAACAGGTATTTGTTTAATATCAATATGCCTGGCAAGTTCATTAGGGGAGATAAATGGGTCAAAGAGGAGATTTTTACCAGCCATCTGAACTCCAAAACAAGAGTGCCCGTAATATGTAATGTTCATCTGCTCAAAAATAACAACAGCTCTATCCCGAAAATTGACAGTTCTCCACCAATGAACACTAAATTTGTTTGTGTGTCTGTGGATAAGTGCGGCAAGAACGACTCTTTCATTAATTTTTTTGGATTACCGATTTCACTCTCGATTTTACACTTACTTTTGTACAGGACATGAGTTCATACCGCTTTGTTGCCTTATCAGTCTTTTTTCTTTTAAACTTTTCCGGGTTTTCGCAAAACATGAATGACTTTATCCGTCTGGCTACTGTTATGTGCGGCCAGGGGAAAGCGGACTCAGCACAGATTTTTTTCGATAAAGCGTATCAACTGGATAGCACCAGTAAAAAGCTATTTAAAGAAGAGATAAGCTGTTATCAGTTAGCCGGTAAGTTTACCCAAGCTCTGCAAGCAGTTAACCGGCTTATTGCACTTGACACTACCGATGCTGAATCGTATTATTCCCGCGGAATAATAATTGCCCGCTTTTCTAAAACAGATAGTAGCTGCATAATGGACTTTCGCAAAGCATTGCAGCTTAAACCTGACTACTTCAACGCAGTTTATAACCTCGGGGCTTTTTATTACAACTGCAATCTTGAATTAAAGCGACAAGTGAAGGTTTGTCCTAATCCGAATATTTTAACCGAAGAAAGAAAAAGTTACATGCGGCTGGCAGTCCCTTATTTTGAAGAAGCGCTGAAACTGAAACCTGATTATCACGTAGTTTCAAACGCTTTGCTCAGTATATACAGAGATTTGGGGCTAACAGAAAAAGAAGCTGAGTTGAAAGAAAAAACCGGAAAAAAATAATAGTCTAACCTTTTTTTCTCGGAAGCCAGTTTACTTCCTCAGCACTTAAATCTTTCGCCATTTTACGGGAAAGCGTAAATAAATAATCTGAAAGACGGTTAAGGTATTTAATGATTAACAGATGAATTGCAGAGTCCTGACAAAGCGCAACACATAATCGTTCGGCTCTCCGGCAAACCGTACGTGCAATGTGACAATACGAAACGTAAACGTGCCCTCCCGGTAAAATAAAATTACGAAGAGGCTCCAAAGTTTCATCCATTTTATCAATAGCTTTTTCGAGAAGCTCAACATCACTTTCGTCTAAATCCGGGGTTTTAAGCTTAGCGTTTCTCGGGTCAGCTGCAAGCGATGAGCCTAAGGTAAACAACCTGTCCTGGATTTCTTTCAGAAGTTCTTTAGTTGAAGTCTCGGAGTTAACATCGCGCAGCAATCCAATCCAGCTATTCAATTCATCTACAGTCCCGTAAGCTTCTATACGCAATTCGGATTTCAAAACCCTTCTTCCGCCAAAGAGAGAGGTTTCACCAATATCACCTGTTTTGGTATAGATTTTCATAACGCTTTAAGCATGTTCAGTGGCAAACTTCACTGGCATGTTCGGAACATCGTTTTCAATCAGCCCGTCTCGCAACCGCAAAATCCGCTTGGTATGTTTGGCAATATCTTCTTCGTGAGTAACTATTATCACGGTATTTCCCCCATTGCTGATTTCTTCAATAATTTCCATAATCTCATGAGAAGTCTTTGTATCGAGGTTACCGGTAGGCTCATCAGCCAGAATAATTGATGGATTATTGACTAACGCACGGGCAATGGCAACACGCTGCCGTTGTCCGCCAGAAAGTTCGTTAGGCTTATGCGTCATCCGGTCCTGCAAGCCTACCATTTCCATAACTTTTTCTGCCCGCTCAGTACGTTCGCCTTTATTCATCCCTGCATAAACCATAGGCAGAGCCACATTTTCAAGGGCTGTTAGCCGTGGAAGAAGATTGAATGTTTGAAAGATAAATCCTATTTCCTTGTTACGGACATACGCCAGTTCATCATCGCTCATTTCCGAAACTTCGGTGTTATTCAGTTTATAAGTTCCTGAAGTTGGCGAATCAAGACAACCGAGAATATTCATCAGCGTTGATTTTCCGGAACCGGATGGCCCCATGAGCGCAACATACTCTCCTTTATGGATAGTAAGCGAAACATTTTTTAGCGCCTCAATCAATTGAGAGCCCATAATATAATGCTTCTTAATGTTTTTGATTTCAATAATCTTCATGAATGCAACAAGCCAGCTTTGAAAATACCGTTTCTTACTTTTTAATCACCTTAGGCACTTTAAAATAATCGCTGTCACGTAGCGGAGCATTTTGCAAAGCTTCTTCCTTTGTTACGGGGTCCTTCACAACATCTTTTCGCAATACATTTTTCTCGTCTGTCATATAAATAAGCGGCTCAACACCGTCAACATTTACTTCCTTCAGTTTCTCCACCAAATCCAGAATTCCCTGCAAATCTTTCTTTAAACCTTCTTTGGCTTGCTCATCAAACTCCAGTTTTGAAAGTTCCGCCAACCGGTCAACTAATGCGTTATCTATCTTCATCGGTTTAATTATTTTCGACCGTTCAAAAATAGCAGAATCATTTTCATGTCGAAGGAGATAGCGGTTAGCGGAGTTCGTCCCACAGGCAGGCAGCACCTCGGAAATTATTTCGGAGCGGTTGTGAATTTTGTGAAAATGCAGGAACTGTTTAATGGCTATTTCTTTGTTGCCGATTATCACTCACTGACTACCCACCCAAATGCTGCCGACCTGCGTGAAAAAAGCAAAAATATTGCTGTTGTTTATCTGGCATGTGGTCTTAACCCGGATAAATGCGCGTTGTATTTACAGAGTGATGTGCCTCAAATCCCGGAGTTATATCTCATATTTAATATGCATGCTTACCTCGGTGAATTGGAACGCGAGGCTACATTCAAGGAAAAAGTCCGCGAACAACCTGAAAATGTAAACGCTGGGTTGCTCACCTATCCTGTACTTATGACGGTCGATGTAATTATTCATAAAGCCCAAAAAGTTCCGGTCGGAAAAGACCAGCAGCAGCATGTGGAAATGATGCGCGACTTTGTAAGGCGCTTCAATAATTTTTATGGAGTTAGCTATTTTCCCGAACCCGTGCCTTTTTCTTTTTCAGATAAATTGGTGAATGTTCCAAGTTTAGACGGTGAAGGGAAAATGAGCAAGTCAAAACCCGATTACACCTGCATTTATCTGGAAGACGAGCCGGACGTCATCCGTAAAAAAATAATGCGTATGCCTACCGATAGCGGTCCGAAAGAAATGAATTCTATAAAGCCGCCAGCAATTCAGAATGTTTTTGAAATGATGAGTTTGGTTGCTAATAAAGAAACAGTGAAATATTTCGAGGAAAGGTATAATGACTGTTCTATCCGCTATGGTGATATGAAAAAGCAATTAGCTGAAGACATGGTTGCTTTTCTTTCCCCCATCCGCGATAAAATTGTTCAGCTTTCGGCTGATGAAAAAAAAGTGTATGAAATTTTAGGTGATGGGGGAAGCAAAGCTCGGGCAAGCGCTTCGCAAACATTAAAAAACGTTCGGGAAATTATAGGAATAAAAAGTTTTTAAGCCTGAAACAATTTTTATTTTCGGCTCGCTAACAAATTGTATTGTCATGCCAAGCATAGCCTATGCATGATTCTTTGTAACAACGAAATTTATGGCAAAAAAGAAACCAGTAAAAAAAGCATCACCAAAATCAAAGCCAAAAACCAAACCCAAGGCTAAAGTAAAACCCAAGTCAAAACCTGTTGTTAAAAAAACAGATAAATCAAAAGGCAAGCCGGTTAAGAAAAAGGCAAAGCCATTTCCAAAGAAGCCAACCAAACCACTTAAGAATGTAAAACATATTGCCATTGCCGGTAACATTGGCGCAGGCAAAACCACGCTTACCAAAATTCTTTCCAAGCATTTCGGCTGGCTGCCTCAGTTTGAGGATGTAGAGAATAATCCTTACCTGAACGACTTTTATGAAGATATGCCGCGCTGGAGTTTCAACCTGCAGATTTTCTTTCTCAACTCTCGATTCAAGCAAATTGTGGAAATACAACAAGGCACCGAAATTGTAATTCAGGACAGAACCATTTATGAGGATGCAATGATTTTTGCCCCTAATCTTCATAGTATGGGGCTGATGACCACCCGCGATTTTGAAAATTACACCAGGCTTTTTGAAACTATTTCTTCTCTAATCAAACCACCGGATTTATTGATTTACCTGAAAGGAACGGTGCCTACACTCGTTAACCAAATTCAAAAACGCGGCAGGGAATACGAAGACAATCTCCGGTTGGATTATCTGCGCAGGCTGAATGAATATTACGATAAATGGATTGGTAATTACAAGGGAGGTCGCTTATTGATAATTGATATTGACCAAGTAAACTTTGCCGAGGATGAAGAAGCACAGGGCGATGTAATCAATAAAGTAACAGGCGAACTGTACGGTCTATTCTGATTCAGATAAATTCTTCTAAGGATTTACACATTACTTAACAATCAGGCTTTCCTAACTGTTAGCGTCAGTAGTATTTTCGTTGTCTTCCTTTGAAGATTGATTTGAATCACCATCATTGTTTGCCCGCATGTTGCTTACGATAAAAATTATCGTCATCACAACAATAATACTCCCGAATATGATAAGCGGAAGGTTCTGGTTCATAACTGCAATATATTAAAAGTGCTTAAATTTAAAACAAGCTGTTCGATAAGGCAAGAGAGTTATTCTTTTCGGAAATAATTATTTTCAGAATTCTGTTTCAACGTCATTTGATTAAATGCTTAGCAG
Organism: uncultured Chitinophaga sp.; assembly: GCA_964631835.1. Taxonomy (GTDB): domain Bacteria; phylum Bacteroidota; class Bacteroidia; order Chitinophagales; family LD1; genus Bog-950. The sequence goes on along the minus strand of CAZWAD010000028.1, from coordinate 7,574 downwards.
TTTGAAAAATTTCTATTATGTCTGCTCCTCTTCCTGAACGAATCCGGCCGAAGTCTATTTCCGAATTTGTAGGGCAACAGCATTTGATTGGTGAGGGGAAAGTGCTCCGCAAACTGATTGAATCAGGCAATATTCCGTCCATTATTTTCTGGGGACCACCGGGTGTGGGCAAAACTTCGCTCGCCCGTTTTATTGCCGAGCAAATTCATCTTCCTTTTTTCCAGTTAAGCGCTATTGATTCAGGAGTAAAAGATGTTCGCAAAGTCATTGACGAAGCATCTGCCACCGGTAAGGTAATTTTGTTTATTGATGAAATTCACCGGTTTAATAAAGCACAGCAGGATGCCCTGCTTGGCGCGGTGGAAAGAGGAACAATCATCCTGTTCGGAGCTACTACAGAGAATCCTTCCTTTGAAGTTATCTCCCCTCTCCTGTCGCGTTGCCAGGTTTATGTACTGAAGCATCTGGAACGCCCCGATTTGGAAAAACTGATTCAGCGTGCACTGAAAGAAGATAAGATTCTTTCAAAAAAGAAAATTAACGTAAGAGATACCGAAGCGCTCCTGAAATACAGCGGTGGTGATGCACGCAAACTGTTAAACGTGCTTGAGCTTGTTGTTTCTTCTTCTGCCGATAGTGAAGTGCTGAAGATAAGTAACGGGCTTGTTGAAGGCGTGGTTCAGCAGAAGATGGCCATTTACGATAAGAGCGGTGAGCAACACTATGATATTATTTCTGCTTTTATAAAGTCAATACGCGGCAGCGACCCGAATGCCGCCTTGTATTACCTGGCACGTATGATTGCCGGTGGCGAAGACCCGAAGTTTATTGCCCGAAGGATACTGATTCTGGCAAGCGAAGACATCGGTAATGCAAATCCGAATGCGCTGTTGCTGGCTACTTCTTGCTTTCAGGCGGTAACCATGATTGGCTATCCCGAATGCGATATGATTCTTTCACAAACAGTGATTTACCTCGCTACTTCGCCCAAAAGCAATTCGGCATATACTGCCATCCGCGCAGCTTCGCAAAAAGTAAAGGAGACAGGTGACTTGTCAATTCCTCTCCATATCCGGAATGCCCCCACCAAACTGATGAAAGATTTGAATTATGGGAAAGACTATCAATATGCACATCAGTTCGAGGGGAATTTTGTGGATCTGGAGTTTCTTCCGGAAAAAATAAAAGGCACAAAATTCTACGAACCGGGAAACAATGCCCGTGAAACCGAAATCAGAAACAATCTGAAAAAGTGGTGGAAAGAAAAATATGGCTATTGAGTTCTGTATCTTAGCACAGCTATTATGCATGAGATAGAACCATATTACAACTGGCGCGATTACTATGATGCTGCAGAAGACAAACTTTCGCCTTTTTACGACAGAAAGTACAGCGAGTTTTATTTCGAAAACCGGATTTACGACCACTACATTCACCCGCAATGGGACTTCTTTGGCTCTTCCACCCTCTACTGCAAGATTCTTTTTGCCGATTACGAAAACCAATTTGCTGTTATTGAACTGATTGGTGAATGGAACGACACCGTGCATAACGATATTATGGAGTTGAAGCGCGGCTTAATTGACCCGCTCATCAAAAAAGGAATACGCAAGTTTGTTTTGCTCGGTGAAAATGTGCTCAATTTTCATTCGTCTGATGAACTATATTACGAAGAATGGCATGACGACATTAAAGATGATGGCGGATGGATTGTGCTTTTCAATTTCCGCGATTTTATTGTGGACGAAATGCGTAAAACAAAACTTCATCATTATCTGAACATCAGCGAAAACTACAGCAACATAATGTGGCGCAAGTTTAAACCCCACGACATGGAGGACCTGGCAGAAAACTTAATGTTAAAGTATATCGGGTAACTACCTGGCCTTATTAATTACATTTTCAGTAAACGTTTTTAGCAGCTGCATAGTCTTTCAAAGCGAAGGATTTAAACCAGCCCGTAAGATGATAATTATTATAAGTTTGGCTATTCCGTAATTTTCTTACCTGAGCAATGTAATACTCCCCATCCGGTTAATTACCCTGTTATCAAGGAAAGTTATTCGGGCTTCGTACACAAACACCGAAGGATTTTGAAGCACCCCTTTATAGGTTCCGTCCCAGCCTTCAAAAACATTATTGGTATCATAAACCTTTTCGCCCCAACGGTTGAATATTTTCAGGTCAATTACTTTTATCGCTTTACCGTATATCATCCACTTGTCGTTGTTACCGTCACCATTAGGCGAAAATGAGTTCGGCACATAAACTTCCGGCTCATTCTGAATCATAATAATTACATCAGCCCTGGCTTCGCACAAATTGTTGTAAGTAATGGTAAGTACATACTGTGTAGAACGACTGTAAGTATTTACAGTTGGGTTAGCACAGTCTGTGCAACTCAGCCCGATTGATGGCTGCCAGAAATACGTAACGTTACCTGCTGTTGCAGGTGTAAGGTTAGAATAAAGCTGAACAGATTCGCCCAATTGAATAGTTGTATCTCCGGGAAGAATATCTGCTATGGCCTGCGGGGGCTCAGGTACAATAATCTGAACTTGTGTTGTACAACCCCAGAAGTTAACAGCCGTTACCAAATGGTTTCCTGCCCGCAGATTGTAGAAGTCACCGGTGTAGCCCAATATTCCGCCATCAACACCGAACCGGTAAGGCATATTTTGCAGAGTGGTTCCCTGAATATGAATGGCTCCGTCATTATACTGCGCGCCATAACACGAAGTGGAATCCGTGTTATACGCAAAATTATCGGGTGCAGGCGCAGGTACTAGCACCGTTCGGGTAAGTGTACATCCGTTGTTATCGGCCAAAACCACTGTATAAGTCCCTGCTGCCAGGTTCCGAATTGTATCGTTAGTAGCATAAAAGAAATTAACCCCGTCTTGCGTAGCCGAAAAATTATATGGCGAAGTGCCTCCGGTTGCACTTACAGCTATGGAGCCATTCAGTTCCCCCGCACAGCGAACCTGAATTCCCGAAGGGGTAAAGAACAATTGAGCAGGCTCATTCACTAAAGAAGAAGCTGTTGCCGTGCATCCGCTATTGTCGGTTACAGTAACTGAATAATTTCCCGCTGATAACCCCCCGGCATTCTGGTTAACTGAATTATCAGACCACAAATAGAAATAGGGAGAAGTTCCGCCTGAAACTGTTGCGTTTATTCTGCCGTCAGCCGAACCTGAACAGGTCACATCGGCCGGGTTTAACGAAACGCTGAAAGCTCCCGGTTCAATAACAGTTGTTGAACCGGTTCCGGTGCATCCGGTTTGGTCAGTAACCGTAACAGAATAATTTCCTGCAGAAACATTCGAGAGCAAAGGAGTAATAGCGGATGTATTCCAGATATAACTGTAAGGAGGGTTGCCCCCTACAGGATTAGCCGCTACGCTTCCGTCATTAGCACCAAAACAACTGACATTGGTTGAAGCTACATTCACCAGCAAACTGTTGCTCGAAGGCGGAACAACCACAGCAAACGTATCGCTGCATGAGTTGGCATCAAGAGTAATTGCATTGTAATTACCCGAAGCTACATTATTAAACACATTTTGAGTCTGATAATTAACTCCGTTAATCGAATAGGTATAAGGTGGCACGCCAGCCGTTGAAATGTTTACAGTTATCGAAGCATTATTCAGTCCGCAGGTGGGCGGAACTACAGAAGCAGAAGTTTGGAGAAAACAACAACCGATAGCCGCTCCGACTACTGCATTACCGGATACCGCGCATGAATTAGCATCAGTTACGGTAAAGTTGTAATTGCCGGCAGCAAGATTGGTAATAGTAAAAGTAGTTGCAGCATTACTCCATAGAATTGACAAGGGTGAAGTTCCCCCGGTGGCGGTAACAGTTAATCCACCATCATTCCCGGTACAGCTCTCGTTAGTTACAGCCAGGTTACTAATCGTTGGAGCGTTCGGATTGCTGAGAGAAAATGAAGTATCAATAAAGCAATTAGGGTAAGCGCTATCGGTAATGGTTACGCTATAGGTTCCTGCACCTAAATTGGTTATTGCCGAAGTAGTTTGCCCGCCAGTCCAGTTGTACGAATAATTTCCCGAGCCGTTTGTTGAAGTAAGCGATATACTTCCGTTGGTTTGCCCGCAATTTGGCTGAACCTCGCTTGAACTTACCGTAAAGGTACAGCAATTAGCCGGTGCTGTCAGTGTTGCGGTTGCTGTAGCTATACAGCCCTGAGCATCAGTAACGGTAACATTAACCGTACCAGCCGGCAGGCCGGGTATGCTTTGCGAAACAGGAAAAGGAAGCGGTGGAAAAGTAATTGGCGCACCACCGGTGTCAACAGTTACATTGTAAGGAGCAGTACCACCGGCAAGATTAAAGGTTATGGAACCATCATTACCTGCACAGGTCGGATTCACCGGGTTGGTAAATGATACAGCAAGTGTACTGTTCGAGTTAAGTGCAATACAGGTATCAAAAGTACAGGCAGGTGTACCGGTATCGGTAATAGTAACGCAGTAATTCCCAGCGGGAATATTACTCAGGTTTTGAGTGGTTGCTCCGTTACTCCACAAATATGAGTAAGAGCCGGCAGGCAGAGGTGTAACATTAATTGCTCCATTGCTTGCCCCGCAAGTAGGCTGCGTTCGGTTAACTGTTGCACTTAATCCGCAGCAGTTTTGAACCGTAACGTTTACAGCATCACTTTGAGTAACACATCCTGCTGTATCGGAAACAGTAAGGGTGTAGGTTGTAGTTCCTGAAGGAGGGCAAACAGTAGGAGTTAGAGTGTTGGAGTTGGTCATGTTTGTCGTAGGGCTCCAGTTAAAGTTCCCTGTGTAAGAAATTTCCGGGTCATTAAATGTAATACTCCAGCCGCTGAAAGTTCCGGTTCCGAAACCAAGGGCAGAGTTCATTTGCACGTTCAACTGCCAAACCCCGTTGGGGTTACATCCAACGAGGTTATTAAACGGCTGATTAGGCGCCCAGCTTCCGGTATAAGGTGCTGTTCCTGTGGTTATGCTTGGTCCTGCCGGAACAAAACAAGTGTTATTATATCCACCGGTAAGTGGATTGCTTCCTCCGTTAACGGTATTAGCGGGAACTAATATGATAGTTGTTCCATCGGGGCAAACTAAAGAGAGAATTAAATCGCGGATGGTGATTTGCGCAGGCGGGAAAATGCTTGTGCCAAAAAAGAAAACATTGTTGATGCATACCTGTGTGATAGAGTTGGGCAAAATACCGGTCATGTTTATACCTGTTACATTTATGCCGATATTACTTACCTGTCCGAACCCGGTGGTTATGGGTGTTAACTCGTTATTGCTGTAAGTGACCACCTTGGCAGGGCTGACGAGAACTTTTGCTGTACCGTTTAATATGGTACATCGCCCGCTGCAAATGGTAGTATCATTTCCCGCGTTTACTGTAATTACGGGATTCCGTACATAAACAGTTACCGTATCGTAGCAGGTTATAGTTCCGTTGCTCATGGTTACGACATAACTGGTAGTTGTGTGGGGGGCAACGGGAGTGGGATTTACACCACCGGTAGGCCCCGCATTGTAACCATCATGCTGCCAAACAATATTATAAGTAGGGTCGTTGCAATAAATAATTACATTGTCAATACCCCAGTGGTCGTAATCTGCGCCTGAATCATTATCCTGAAACCAGCGGAATTGAGTGGTAGCTGTTAAAGCTGCTGCAGGAACCTGAAAACACCAGTTGTTCCAGTTTACAAACTGCGGGTCGTTACCCCCGTTAGGGTCAAAGTAGTTAATCGTGGTCCATGTTCCTCCGCCATTGGTAGAATACTGCAGATAAACGCCTTCGTCAGGTTCATCGGGTCCTTCGCAGGGGGCGTTATTTCCTTGTGTGGCAAAGAGCATATCAAAACAAATAGTAACACCAGCGTTAACACAGTTGCTCAGGTTGAATACGGCTGTTGTGAGCGACCTCGGAACCGGTGAAGAATTCCCCAGCCAAATGTGAGTAGTTCCGTCAGCACCACCGGTACTGCATGGATTGTTCCACATGGCCTGAGTGGATGATGACCATCCGGGACCGTAAGTTCCTGTATTAAAGTTTTCAGAAAGTATAGCAATACCCTGCCCGCGTCCGTAAGCGGATAGGAAAATCCTCTCTCCGCATACAATGGTATCTTTAGGAATGGATGCGGTAAGCGTGCAGCCCTGCGAGAAAATTTGTAAAGCATAAAACAAAACTACCAGACCAATTAAAATTCTTTTCATGTCGGGCTATTCAATGGTATTAACCGAAATATTTATCAATTCGAATTTCTGAAGCTGCGGGGAGTTCAGATTCAATTGCCGGGAAAAAATGAAGAGAGCTTTATCCTTAGAAGAGCAAACGCCTTCGGCAGTCTGCTGAGGCTGAAGAACCAGGCTGTAAACTTTAACATCTCCCGGATTTGACGGCAGGCTGCTGTATGCAAGCTTTTTGGCAAAAGAAACCTTCACCTGCGATTGGGTAAGGTTTACAAAGCGAAGTAAAACTTTCTGCCGGTGAATACCGTTTATTTCATCGTTGCAATCGGAGTAACGATAGAGGATTTCGACCTCGCTGTTTTTAAAATAAGTTATCCAGTCACCGGTTGCAAAAGAGTTAAGGCTTAAAACCGTTCCTGATATAAGGAGTAGTAAATATTTCAATGAGAATTTGATTTTGGAGTATGGACAAATATAGGTTTTAGTTGAAACTAAAAAACCGGTTTATGGCGCTTGTAAAATGCACCATCGAAAGATTGAATTTTGACAGCTAAGGTTGTAAGGCGGGTGACGGGTGAAGGATGACGGAAAATATAACGGGAAAGTGCGAAGGTGAGATGGGAATGACCGATGACAGATGACCGGTGACAGAAACCACAATCGGAAAGCAGGGAGGTGAGACGCGGGATTCAGGATTCGGGATTTATAATATGAGAAGGGGAGAGAGGAAGCGGGTTTTTCCTGATAATGTTAGTGACAGGTAAAAAGGAAAGTCCATAATCGGGGGGAGAAAGACGATAACCTTTAGTGATAAGTCCATATTTTGGAAGTGAAAGTTCGTTTTTGCAGATGAAAAGGCCATATTTTGAAAATGAAAGTGCGAAATTGGTCATGCAAAGTCAATAACCGGTAGTGAAAAGACCATATTTTGACATCGAAAGTGCGTTTTTGAAAGACAGAAGTGCGTAACCGGTAAGAGAAAGTGTGTAAGCAAGAAATGAAAAGCCCGAAATTGGAAGTGAAAAGCCGGAATTGGGAATGAAAAAGCCGGAACCGGTAAGGAAAAGTGCGTGAGTCGGGAGAGAAAGTAAGGAAATTGGAAAGGAATGAGGGGAATTGAGGATTTAGAGTTGTGAATTTAGAATTGAAGGTGCGGAGACAAAAGGATGAAGACACGAATTACACGAATTGAACTAAAGCGAAACCCTGAGGAGACAAAAGGATGAAGACACGAATTGCACGAATTGGACTAAAGCGAAACCCTGAGGAGACAAAAGGATGAAGACACGAATTGCACGAATTGGACTAAAGCGAAACCCTGAGGAGACAAAAGGATGAAGACACGAATTGCACGAATTG
>CAZWAD010000027.1:19293-47199 GCA_964631835.1 uncultured Chitinophaga sp. | reverse complement strand
ATACCCGGAGGCAGGTTAGTGATACCCGGAGGCAGGTTAGTCATACCCAGAGGCAGGATAGTGACACCTAATGGCAGATTGGTCATCCTTAGTGGCAGGTTAATCATTCTTACAGGGAGTGGAGTTATGCTTAAAGTCAGCTTTTGCCAAAAACTATCAGGAAACTGGAAGCTGAATGCTAAACTGTGCGTGTAGTTTTCAGCCTTGCTCTGTTTAATCCTTTGGCAGCCGGGGGGTAAAATCTCCGTTCGCCTCGCCCGTCAACCCTCAAATATTCATCTATATTTGCCCGCCAATTTTCAAAAAACGCTGAATGAAGAATAAGGAGACTATTTTAGGGTATGTGCTGTTGATGTTGCTGATGTTTGGTCTCTTCTATTATCAAACCAAAAAGGCAGAGGAAGAAGCCAAAAACAGGAAAGCGGCAAAAAAAGAGCAAACTCAAACTCCTCCTCCCGCTTCCGATTCAAAGGCGGCTGCCGATTCGGTGAATACATTAAGCCTCGGTTCGGCTCCTGTTGAACCGGGGCAAGCCGACTCGGCTGCCCTGCATTCAAAATTAGGCGCTCTTGCCGCATCGGTTAAAGGCGAAGAAAAAATATTTACCCTCGAAAACGAGGTGCTCAAATTAAAACTGAGCACCAAAGGGGCGCAAATCAAAAGTGTAGAGCTTAAAAAATACAAAACCTGGGACGGCAAACCGTTGATTCTGCTCAGCGACAACTCCAATTCGCTCAGCTGCCAGTTTTTTAATGAAGCTAACGAGCATATTGATACCCGTAATTTTTATTTCGAAACTTCCGGTGAGGCGTTTTCCGTAACCGGTGATTCCGTTAAATCTCTTTCGCTCCGCCTGCCTGCCGGTGAAGGAAAATACTTTGAGCAGATATATACCCTCAAAGGCAACTCGTACCTGATAGACTATCATGTAAACCTGGCAGGGCTTAACTCCATTATACCTGCTAATGTCAATACCATTGATTTTTCATGGAAGAATAAAATACTGAAAACCGAACACCTGATTTCAACCGAAAGAACTTACAGCGCCTTATACTACAAATATCACGAGGGCGATGTAACCCACTTAAGCGATGTGGACGAAAAAGATGAACTGGTTTCGGAAGCGCCTCTCGAGTGGATTTCGTACAAGCAGCAGTTTTTTAATGTTACCTTTTTCAGCAAGGGCGACTTTCAGAAAGGCACCAAACTGGTTTCAACCTATTCAAAAACCAGCAGCGATTATGTAAAAAAATATGAAGCGCAGATTGTATTGCCTTACTCGGGCGAAGAAAAAATAAATTACTCGTTTCAGTTTTTCTTCGGGCCTAACCATTACAACACCCTTTCCAAATTAGATAAAGATGCCGAAAGCATTATCCGCCTCGGTCCCGATTTCTGGCTCTTCGCCTGGATAAAGTATATCACCCGTTTTATTATCTGGGTTTTCAGCTGGTTCAACAGCGTAAACCTCAATTACGGAATCATTATCCTGCTCATGACTCTCATTCTGAAACTTGTGCTGCATCCGCTTACGGCAAAGTCTATTGAGAGTTCGGCAAAAATGAAAATCCTTCAGCCCGAAATAGCCGCGCTGAAAGAAAAATACGGTGACGACCAGACAAAAATCAGCCAGGAGCAAATGAAGATTTTCCAGAAAGCCGGAGTAAGCCCGCTGGGAGGCTGCCTGCCTCTTCTTCTGCAAATGCCCATTCTTATGGCAATGTACTACTTCTTCCCCGCGTCTATTGAGCTCCGGCAGGAGCCGTTCCTGTGGGCAACCGACCTTTCTTCGTACGATGCCATTGTAACTTTCAGCACCTCTTTCCCGCTCATCGGAAACCACATCAGCCTGTTCACTATTCTTATGACCATTACTTCCATAGGTCAGGCAGTGATGAGCAGCCAGATGAACGCCATGGCAAACCAGCAGCCGGGCATGAAATACATGCCTTACTTTATGCCGGTGGTGCTTATGTTTTTGTTCAACGATTTTCCGGCTGCGCTTACTTATTATTACTTGCTGCAGAACGTTCTGGGCATGGCGCACCAGTGGATAATCCAGAAATTCTTTATCAATGAAACAAAGCTGCGCAAGCAAATCGAAGAGCATAAAAAGAATCCTAAACCTGCTTCGGGCTGGCAAAAGAAACTTGCTGATATTCAGAAACAGGCAGAACAGCGCAGCAAGCGCAAGTAAGTTTAAAGCCATACCAATATGCCGGGCGGGTTTAAGTGTATTTTGTTGAGCGCTGCCATCTTTCTTGCGTCCTGCAAAACTTCCCGTATTGACTTACAAAACCCGGAAAACAACGGTGACTTACTCTTGGCTTTGGAAAGGACACCCTGCTTTGGCGTATGCCCGGTGTACGAAGCGAAGTTGTATTCCAACGGCTTGCTCCTTTACCACGGGAAACGGAATACAGACAAAACAGGTATGTATTACGCTAAGGTTTCAAAGAAAGAATTGTCTTCGTTAAGCGCCTTTATGCTGAGCAATAATTACTTCGAATTGGAGAGTAAATATCCGGTTAAGGGCAAAGCTCCCTCCGACCTGCCCTCATGTATCATTTACTTCAAAAATAAAAACAGCGAAAAACGAATTGAAGACCACCGTTGGGAAACTCCGGAAAGCCTTTCAGCCATAGAAAGAAAAGTTGACTCCCTTATTGCATCGCAACAGTTTTTGCCTTTAGATACAATCTCCGGAAGATAAAGTTCTGCACATAAGTTTTTGCTCCTGTTTGCCGGTTTGCGCAACCGGTTTTTTCGTATAGGTTTGCTTTCCCGTTTTGTAGCGGTTATTGTTCACGAAAATATTTTGTATGCCTTCTTCCAAAGGAAAAGTGAATATTAAAGAACTGAGTTTTTCTGAAAGCGTTTCCTATTATTTCGACAAAGCAGCGCCATATACCGGAGCGCCCAAAGGGCTTCTCGACCAAATTAAAGCATGCAACAGTATTTACAAAATGAACTTCCCGGTAAAGTACGGCAACGAAGTACGGGTAATAGAAGCATACCGGGTTCAACATTCGCATCACCGGTTACCCACCAAAGGCGGAATACGCTACTCCCTGCATGTTGACCAGGACGAAGTGATGGCGCTGGCAGCCCTCATGACTTACAAATGTGCTTTGGTAGATGTGCCGTTCGGAGGCGCTAAAGGCGGTATTAAAATTGCTCCCCGCCAGACTTCTCCGGAGGTTCTTGAAAATATCACCCGAAGATATACTGCAGAACTCGTTCGCAAAAACTTTATCGGTCCGGGTATTGATGTTCCGGCTCCTGATTATGGAACAGGAGAGCGCGAAATGGCGTGGATACTTGATACATACTTAACTCTCCGCCCCGATGAAATTGATGCTTATGCCTGCGTTACCGGCAAACCGGTTTCACAGGGCGGGGTAAAGGGAAGAACCGAAGCTACCGGTCGTGGTGTGGTATATGCGCTCAATCAGGTTTGTCATCACCGCGATGATATGAAAGACCTAAACCTGAAAACCGGATTAGAAGGGAAAACAGTAATCATTCAGGGGCTTGGAAACGTAGGCTATCATACCGCCCGGATTATGGAAGAATACGGAGCAAAAATTATTGCCGTGGCAGAAAGCGATGGAGCCGTATATAATGAAAACGGAATTGACCCCATTGACTTATACCGGTACAGGCAGGAAAGAAAGTCTGTTCGAGGTTATTCCAAAGGGAAAGTGATTGAAAACAGCATTAAAGCTCTTGAACTTGAGTGCGATATTCTTATTCCAGCAGCTCTGGAAAAGCAAATAACCGATAAAAATGCGCACCGGATAAAGGCAAAGATAATAGCTGAAGCCGCCAACGGGCCGGTTACTCCGGCAGCCGAAAAAATACTTCTGCGCAAAGGCGTAATGATTATTCCCGATATTTATATCAATGCGGGTGGCGTTACCGTTTCTTACTTTGAATGGCTTAAAAACCTTTCTCATGTCCGGTTCGGACGGCTGCAAAAACGCTATGAGGAAAAACATCAGAAAAACTTTATCAAGCTGGTTGAAGACCTTACCGGCAAGAAAGTATCCAAATCAAGGGTGGATTACCTGATTCATGGCGCTGAAGAAATTGATTTGGTCAACTCCGGTTTGGAAGATACAATGATTGAGGCTTATAACGACATACGCGATTACAAGAAGCGCAGAAAATCGGAAATTGATTTGCGCACAGCCGCCTTTGCCGTTTCAATCAATAAAATAAGAGATAGTTATTATTCCATGGGAATTTTTCCATAGATATAACTGGCAATTTTCAACCCGGACCACAACCGTTTTACTACTATGGAAAGAAACATTTATAATGAAGAGCAGAAACTATTTGCCCAATCGGTGCGCGATTTTGTGGCGAAGGAAATTGTACCTAACAATGCCAAATGGGAAAAGGCACAAATGGTCAGCCGCGAGAGCTGGCTCAAATTTGGCGAAGCCGGTTTCCTGTGCATGCAGGTTGACGAGAAGTATGGCGGTTTGGGAATTAAAGACTTCCGCTACAATGCAATTATTGCCGAGGAACTGGCATACACCGGTTGTGCAGGCCCGGCAGTGGGGTACCCGCTTCATTCCGATATTGTTACTCCATATATAGACCACTACGGCAGCGAAGCGACAAAGAAAAAGTATCTGCCGAAAATGATTTCGGGAGAAATGATTGGCGCCATAGCCATGACTGAGCCGGGCGCAGGAAGCGATTTGCAAAGCATCCGCACAACAGCCGTTGACAAAGGCGGTTATTATTTGGTAAACGGCTCAAAAACTTTTATCACCAACGGGTATCTGAGTGATGTGGCGGTGGTTGCTGTAAAAACAGATGCCGCCAAAGGAGCTAAAGGAACATCTATGCTGCTAATAGATACTTCCATGAAAGGATTCACCAAAGGAAAACCCTTTGAAAAAATAGGGCTGCATGCGCAGGATACCTGTGAGTTGTTCTTTGAAAATGTAGAAGTGCCCGGTGAAAATCTTTTGGGTAAGGAAGGAGAAGGATTCAAATACATGATGACTGAACTTTCGCAAGAACGACTGATTGTTGGACTTACAGCTATTGCCGCTGCTGAAGGAGCACTTGAAAAAACAATTCAATACACCAAAGAACGAACAGCTTTCGGAAAACAAGTTGCTGAATTTCAAAACACCCGCTTTAAACTGGCTGAACTGGCTACTGAAGTAAAGATTGGAAGGACTTTTGCCGACCGTTGTGTTGAGCTTCACTGCGAAAGGAAATTGGACCAGTCAACTGCTTCGATGGCTAAATACTGGCTTACCGACTTACAGCAAAAAGTGGCGGATGAATGTTTGCAACTTCATGGAGGTTATGGATATATTTGGGAGTATCCTGTTGCCCGTGCCTGGGCTGATGCGCGGGTACAGCGTATTTATGCTGGTACAAACGAGATTATGAAAGAACTTATTGCGCGTAGTGTTCTGAAATAATATCAGTTAAAAACTGAACGGAGGTTTTTTACACATGTCCTGCTTGATTAAAAACATTTCTATTTATGATGGTAGTCATGTTTTTCACCCTGCTCCTCTCCGCTATATTTGCTCTGCGTGAAAAAATTAATTGCCATAATACTTTCAGGGGTTATCATTTCTCAAACGATGGTGAATGTGGGAATAGGAATTTACTATCATCTCAACAAAGTTTATGTTGTTCAGAAGCTTTGCGAAAACAGGCAAAATCCGCAACTGCATTGCAACGGACATTGTTACTTGAGCAAGCAACTTAAAAACGCGGAAGAAAAAGAAAGTAAATCGGCTAAGCTTATTAAAGAAAAAGAGGAGTCAGTATATAATCAATTTTTCAGCTCGTTCACCGGTTATTTACCCGATTGCCTGATTTTAAAATTTTATCCTGGCAAGTCAGCTCTTTATCAGTTCAATACTTACCATTGCCTGCTTAAACCTCCTGCCGGATAAATCTTTCCGGCTTCTTGTATTTATGCGCATTGTTTAGAGCGCAGTTGTTTCTTTTTAAATTTTAAAATCATGGTTCAATGAAACTCGATAAAATTATTTATGTATTCGCAATTCTGTTAACCGGTTCTGTTATTTCCATTTCATCTTGTAAGAAAGATGATGATAGCCCCTTGCATCTCAATACAGCAACTATTACCATTTCTTCTCCGCCAACTGGCGCTTTGTATCATGCAAACGACACAGTACCGATTAGCTGCTCTTTAACCGCAAGTGAAACGATTCACGGATGTGATTTGTTTATCCGTAAGAAATCAGATTACTCGTTAGTATTTACCTGTGATATTCATACTCATCATACCAGTTTTACTGTAGATACTTTTTGGATAAATACTTTTTTTGGCGATACTACCGAACTTGAATTGGAAATTGTGGCAACTGTTGACCATAACGGAAATACACAAAGTGGAAAAATAAATTTTAAATGTATCCCATAATCAGAGTCTTTGTAGCTGTTACTGCTGTTTGTTTGTATGGAACTGATTTAAGCGCCCAGGCTTGCTGCTGTACAGGTGCAGGAGCTAACTACTCTATACTTCCTAACATCAACCGGCATGTGGCAGGTTTGCGTTATACTCACTCGGAGTTTTTCCCGTTTATCAGGCATAACCACAAGGAACACCATACCTCAAGTACTACTAATGCATATCTGAATTCTATTGAACTGTTTGGGAGGTTTAACTTAACTGAACGGGTACAGTTTTCCGTGATGATACCGGTGGGTATTGTTCGCAACAGCATTAATCGAAAAAGTGAGACAATCGCTGGGACTGGTGATATGAACTTACTATTCCAATACCAGTTTATTAACCCGCTTCTTTGCACCGGCAAAAAAGCAAGGCATCAGTTTCGTCTTGGTGTCGGGACAAAGCTGCCAACAGGTCATTTTGAGTTAGATACCGAACAACCGGAAATGGTAAATCTGCAAACCGGTACGGGCAGTGTCGATTTTGTTGTGAACAGCATTTATACTTTCCGCTTTAACAATTTCGGATTTAACGCTCTGGCAGTTTACAAGTTGAATACAGCAAACTCGCAGGGTTATAACTTTGGAAGCAAAACTCAGGCTGGTATTAACTTCTTTTATCTGTTTCATGTTAAAGAAGTTCAGCTAATGCCATCTGCCGGGTTTAATTACGAATATCAGGCCGACAACCGCTACCGGAAGGTAAGGCTTAGCGGAACCGGAAGCAGTTTTCTCACCGCCTCGGCAGGTTTTGATATTTATTACAAACAATTTGCCTTTTCATCCTCTGTTGCTCCTTCGGTAGTGAATTTTTACAACCGGCAGGGCAAACCTAAACTGAATTTTGAAGTGGGACTATTTTATAATTTTTCAATCACTAAATCACAAATCAATTAAAATGAAATCTTTAAAAATAATTTTTGTTCTTTTACCGCTTACTTTTATTCTGTTTTCCAGTTCGTGCAATAAAAAATGTAAAAATGCCGGCACTGGTGGCGAAGTGGTACTTGTTGCTAAACTACAGCACCACGGCTTTACGATTGTGAACCGGGCGTCTTATCTTGATACGGTTTACTTAAAATTCAATACGAGCGACAGCCCCGGAGAAAATCTGAATTCGTACGACACTTATTTTGTTGGCGAAGCCGGTGAAGACCATGTGCATATGCATGGGCTCAAGTGCGGTGATTATTACATTTATGGTGTTGGATTTGATACTGCAATAAACGACAGAGTAAAGGGCGGAATACCTTACAGTTTCGATAAAGAGTCGGGAGAAATTCATCTGATAATTCCGGTTACTGAGGATTAAAAAACTTTATACAGGTCAACTATGAGAACGGAAATTCCATCTTTGCTTATAATGAAACATGGATTTCCTTTCCTTTTCCCTTTACTGATACTTTTGGCCTGCACAAAAGACAAAACTCCTAAAGTTTCGGCCAGCGGTTATCCTGAAACGATTGCGGCAATCATTGATAATAAATGCTCTATCGCGGGGTGCCATAACACACAAAGTAAAAACGGAGCGGCTGATTTGGACTTAAGCACATGGGAAAAAATGTTTGAAGGCGGAAGCGGAGGAGCTGTAACTGTTCCGTACCGCCATCAGCAAAGTACCACGTTTTTGTTCTGCAATAGTGACAGCACCTTGGGCGCAAGGGCAATTCCTACCATGCCTTATAATCTACCTCCGCTTTCTCGTAATGAAATAATTGCTATTCGAGACTGGATTGATAATGGAGCACCAAATAAAGATGGCTTTGTAAAGTTTTCGGATAACCCTCAGCGTCACAAAGTTTACATCACTAACCAGGGTTGCGATTTGGTAACAGTAGTTGATGCCGAAACAAAACTGATTATGAGGTACATACCGGTGGGCAGCACTCCTGCTACAGAAGGACCTCATATGGTTCGGGTTTCACCCGATGGCTCTTTCTGGTGTGTTTGCTTTATTGGCGGAACAAAGCTTCAGAAGTTCAGTGCAGCTAATGACCAGTTACTTGGCGAAGCGGAGATTGGGGCCGGTAATTGGAATACGCTGACCATTTCAAAGGATGGGACAAAGGCTTATTGTGTTGACTGGAATGGTAACGGAAATGTAAAATGTGTTGACCTTGTGAACTTTACTGTAACTGGTGGAACAGGGAGTCTGGAATATCCTCATGGCTCCATACTCAGTCCCGATGAAAGATACATTTACATAACCGGGCAAACAGGCAATTATGTATACAAGATTGACACCGGCACTTTTGATTATGAGCAAATCTCTGCTGATGGTAACCCGCCAGCAACTTTTTCAAACCTCGATATTCACGACATTATTTTTTCTCCTGATGGCAGTAAGTATTTTCTGAGTTGCCAGAAAACAGATGAAGTGCGTGTTATGAATACCGCTAATGACAGTTTAATCGCAGTGATTCCCGTAGGTAAAATTCCCAGTGAATTAGCTGTTTCATCTTCTGCACCTTTATTGTTTGTTACTTGTATGGAAGATGATAATTATTCACCTAAGACCGGGTCAGTTTTTATTATTGATATCAGTAACTATTCTGTGATAAAGAGCCTTTATACAGGGTGGCAGCCACATGGTATTGCCATAGATGAAGGAGAAAAATTAGTGTACGTAGTTAACAGGAATTCAACGCCAGGTGGCCCGGCCCCGCATCACACTTCTGACTGCGGAGGGAGAAATGGCTACTTCACGCTTATTGATTTGAACAGTTTGGAAATGGTTCCTTCGTTCGATGCCGAACTTTCTGTCGACCCATATTCTGCTGCTTACAGATAAGAGTAATTTTTACTCCTAAGTAGTGATAATTCACAGTGATAGTGAGATGTTAGCAAAACAGTAAAACGGGATTTAAAACTGTTTTTTACAGGGATTCACTTGAGATGGAAAGTTAGATTGGATGACGATATTATCCTATAGCGTTCCGATAAAGTTTAATCAAAAATTCGCTAAATTCCCCTCTGAATTATTAACCAAAAATTGAAATAGTATGGAGACAAACAATCAAAAATCACTCTACGAGCGCCTTGGTGGAGCCAAAGGGATTACTGCTATAGTTGATGACATAGTAGAAGCCCACATGACAAACCCGGCTATCAAGGCAAGATTTCTTCCTTTAAAAGATGATCCAAAACATTTTGAAGAGGTTAGAAACCATCTGATTAATTTTTTGGCATCGGGTAGCGGTGGACCCGAAATATATACTGGAAAGGATATGCTCACGGCACATAAGGGGATGAATATAAACGAAGGGGAGTATATGAACGTGATTGATGATATCCTTTCTGCACTTGACAAGCATGATATTGAAGAACAAACTAAGAAAGACGTTTTGTTTATCGCTTACTCTTTAAAAGGAACTATGATTAGAGTATAAATGGGTGGCGTAGTAATTACTTTTTTGTAACTACTACTTTCTCCTGAATATTTTCAAAGGTGGCTAATGGGTTTTCTACGCTTTGAGTATTGGTCATCCAGTCAGGAATACTACCCCCTGGGTTTGAAGCATATTCATTAAGTACTTCAGTGCCCCCGTCTTTGGGTGTTAACCTCCAAATAGCTACCATCTGCTGAATGCGTACGACTCCGTTTTCAGGCTTCAGGTATTTTGGCTCCGAAGTTTCTGTAATAGTAATAACGCCTGTCTGCAGATTTTTCTCAACCTTTACTCTTACGATGCAATCACGGTCGGCAACAGGCCAGGGAGCATTGAAAACAACATGGGCAATAAATTCATTTTCACTAAGGTGAGCTACAATTCTTGCCTTTTTGCAACGCGGAACCCAAGAAGGATAGTTATCGAAATCGGTGAGTAGTTTAAGCAATTCTTCGGGGGTGGCTGAAACAACCATTACCACTTTTGAATCGCGAAGCTTGCCCCATTTGCTTTTTTTGGTGAAAACTTTTATTCCTTTTTTTTCGCGCTCGTAAACCCATTCATCTACTTGCTGTTTCCTGAAAGAAGCTAAGGAAACGAAAGCTAAAAATAGGATTAACAATTTCCCGGAAGATTTCATATTGCAAATTAAGCACTATTAACACAGAAAGAGGAATTTTGTTGTGCTAAATACGGAAAAAATTTTGCACTTGTATTAATGAATTCCTTTTTCACTTAACCATCTCTCGGCTTCAAGAGCCGCCATACAACCTGTTCCGGCAGCAGTTACTGCCTGGCGGTAAACTTTATCCTGCAAATCACCGCATGCAAAAACCCCTTCGATATTGGTTTTAGTAGAATCAGGAGCCGTAATCACATAGCCTTGGTCATCGGTCTTCAGGTAATCTTTAAATACGGCTGAGTTCGGCTGATGCCCGATAGCAACAAAAAAACCTGCCACTTTGATTTCAGTTTTTTCGCCTGTTTTATTATTCGAGATACGAATACCTTCAACTACATTTTCACCGAGAACTTCCTCTGTTTCGCTATTCCAGTAAATTTGAATTTTGGGATTGTTAAGTACCCGCTCCTGCATAATTTTAGAGGCGCGCATTTCGTCCCTTCGGATTATCATGTGAACTTTAGTGCAAAGCTTGGAAAGGTAAATTGCTTCTTCGCAGGCTGTGTCACCAGCACCAACAATTGCAACTTCGGTTCCTTTATAAAAAAAACCATCGCAAACCGCGCATGCACTTACACCCGAGCCGTTCAGGCGTTGTTCGCTCGGCAGTCCGAGCCATTTGGCTTCGGCTCCGGTGGCTAGTATTACTGCATCGGCTTCAACTAATTTTTCATCATCAACCCAAACTTTTTTAGGTGAAGTGGAAAAGTCAACTTTGGTAGCCATACCAAAGCGAATGTCTGTCCCGAACCGTTCAGCCTGCTTTTTAAAATCTTCCATCATTTCAGGCCCGAGAATTCCAGAAGGGTAACCGGGATAATTTTCTACATCGGTAGTATTCATCAGCTGGCCTCCTTGTAAAAGACCGGTGTACATAACGGGTTTTAGGTTCGCGCGGGCTGCATAGATAGCAGCTGTATAACCAGCTGGGCCGGAGCCGATAATCAGGCAATGAACTTTTGAAGAGGAATCTGACATAAGTTTCTAGGAATACATTTTGATTTGAAAACAAGGAGCGAAAATAATAATGCAAAGAGATTTGACAGGCGAAGTCAATGAACGTTACTTGGGTATGATAATCTGGTAATACTTAGTGGCATAGCCAGCCCAAACACCGAGGCCATTATGGATGTTGCTTTTAATTTTTACTGCACCGGAAAACGGGTTATCGCCACCGTCATTTTCAAGTGTATAAAAAAAGTCGTAAGTCTTAGAGTCAATATTGCTCCACTTTACCGTAACCGTATCTCCTTTCCAGAAATAGGTGTCGGTTTCGAAATCGAAATCGGCATTAGGATTTTGACCGCGCTCAAGCGGAAGCGAAATAGTTAAGCCGACAAATAACTTATCATCATATACGGAACTTCCCAAAGGGTTGTAGAAGGGCTCACTGTTTCGCCTGGTTTTATAGCGTAAAAAATTTCCAAATGTGTCTGGCACAGATACATTGGCATAAATTGACACCATCGAATCTTTGTATTTCTCATTGGTTGCCGGTCGAATAGAAAGAGAATCTAGACCCACGGCAGTTGGGATGTATGTAGAAGAAGTTACTCGAACTGAGTCGGATCCGAACAAGGGGGGGCTAACTATATCAAGTTGATAAGTTGTCCTTTCTTTGCCCATAAAATTACATGATCCGGTTGAAAAATAAGTGACAATATCAGGAACTGTGTAAACACAAATGTTTGGAATATCTGCTGAATCAATGGAGGTAAATCCAAGTGCATTAAGAACAATTTCCTGTTGTGCTTCAGGAAGATGGAGATTTTGAAGACACAGTTCAATCAGGGTTTCTTCAGTTCCGTCACTGCCAGTAATTTTTACATAGGCTTCATGAATGAAATAACTGTCAAAATTGTTGATATCAATCGTTCCGAAAAAATTCTGGCTTTTGGTGAGAAGAAGAATTGGTGGAACACCGTTTTCTATAGTCCCCTCAACAACCACCTGCTGGTTTTCACCAGGAATGTCAATATCAATTTCTTTTGTACATGAATAAGAACTGAGGCACAAGGCTCCGAATGTAAAGCTGTAGAGAATTATATTTTTCGCGCGATTCACTATATCAAAATTTAAAATTCCAGGTTAAGCTTGGTAGTATTGGGAAAAGCGAAGCTTGTTTAGCTCTGAATTGCAGTTTCTTGCTTTCTCCTTCTTCATCGACTCCCGAACCTGCTACGGTTCCTTTCGGGTCAATAAAAATGAAAAACGGGTTCATCCGGTTGTATGCATTATAAATGGAAACTGATATGTCGGATGTAAACGGAAGCTTTCTTTTCTTCTTCGGAATAATAGTGTAAACAAATCCCAAATCAAGCCGGTGATACGGTGGCATGCGATACCAGTTTCTTTTCCCGTAAACATAATGAACCTGACCCTCATTCAGGAAAAAGGAAACAGGAAGAGTAGTCCGCTGCCCTGTCGCAAAAACAAAAGTGGCTGACACCTTCCAATGTCTGTTTATTTCATACATGTTTACAACATTGAGGTCGTGACGTCTGTCGTACCGTGCAAGAAAAGCTTCACCATTATTGATATCTGGAAATTTTCTCCATGTCCAGGCGAGGGTGTAGCCAACCCAGCCTGTCCATTTTCCTTTAGCTTTTTTCACAAAAAATTCAGCCCCATAAGTCCATCCTTTGCCGAAAACAAACTGGTCCTCTACATCAATGGTTATATCACCAACTGCACTCTCACCATATTCAATTTGGTTCCACAAATGTTTGTAATAAACTTCTATTGAAGTTTCAATCATATCGTCTTTAAAATTGCGGAAGTAACCCAAGGCTACCTGCACACCAATTTGGGGCTTCACTACCGCTGTGCTGGGGACCCATAAGTCAATAGGTAACGTGGTGGTTGAGGAGGAAACAAGGTGAATGTATTGTTGGTTAAGTGTAGCTCCTAATTTTATAGAAGAGTTTTTATCCACCTTAAACCGGGTTGAAAGACGCGGTTCAACTCCCCAATAAGTTCTGATGTTTTCACCCGCTTTATAATTTAAAGTGTCAACCGCCCTGCCGTTAACAAATTTCGTTTTTGAAAAAGGTCCCATGAAATTGAAAAGTGTAGCCCGTACACCTGCATTTATTTTCAACCAGTTTGTTACATCAAAATCGTCCAGAAAATAAAGTGCTGTTTCATGGGCGAATTTTTTTTCCTGATTTGTAGTTTGAAAAGTTGTGCCACCGGCATTTCCGCTGGCTGTATAAGGAGTAAATACGTGAAAATTATACTGCCAGCCGAATTTCATCTGATGACCGATAAAAGGAGAAAAGTCAAAATCCATTTTAGCCGTTGCTTCCTGAACTTTTGAATGTAAACTGAATTTGATGTCAAGAAATCCCGTATTGGCATCGAAACCAAAATCGTTATACATCACCATGGTGTTCAGAAACAACTTATCGTTGAACAAATGGTTCCACCGGATAGTTGCCGTTGAGTTTCCCCAGGGGAAATTAAGTCGGAAAATGCCACCAGGGTCCTTAAAGTCAAAAACATCACGTCCGAAGTAACCGCTCAGATACAGCCGGTCTTTATCTGAAATGCGATAATTTATTTTGGCATTGATGTCGTAGAAGTAATAAGCGTTGCCTGCAAACGAGCCATCACCAATTTTGGGAAGAATAGGTTTGAGAATTAAATCAATATAAGTTCTTCTGCCTGAAACAATGAACGAGCATCTATCTTTTTTAATAGGACCTTGAACCGTCAGGCGAGAAGAAATAATTCCGATTCCTCCCTCCACGTTCCAGCGCTTCATATTTCCCTCTTTCATTTGCACATCAACAACCGAAGAGATTCTTCCGCCATAATCAGCAGGCATACCGCCTTTTATTATTGTGGTTGTTTTAATTGCATCAGAGTTAAACACTGAAAAAAAGCCGAACAGATGCCCAGTGTTGTAAACTACAGCATCATCGAGCAGTACCAAATTCTGGTCAGGCCCACCGCCACGAACATAAAAGCCTGAATTGCCCTCACCGGAAGCCATAATGCCCGGGAGTAATTGAAGTGTTTTCAAAATATCTACCTCGCCAAACAGCGCGGGGAGCGCTTTCGAGATTTCTACTTTTATCTCCTGCTTGCCCATATCGGTGCTTTCCACATTTGCGCCTTTTTTTTCACCGGTTACTATCACTTCTTGTATTTCGGTAAGGGAAGTGCTCAGGTCAATATTCAACCGGATATCCTGATTAAGAAATATCTTTCTTTTTTGGGTAGTAAGCCCGATGTACGAAAACTTAATGGTATAAGTATCTGAAGGCATGGTGAGGGAATAAAAACCGTATTCATTAGTGGTTGTGCCACGGTTGAGTTCTGTTACATAAACAGTTGCAGCAAGCAAACTTTCTCCATCAGAACCATCTTTAATAAAGCCGCTAATGGTGAAATTTTTTTCAGAAAATTGTGATACAACCGTGACAGGAAGTGTCAGCCATAGCAGAAGAAAAAAAAGAGAACTTAAGGAAAAAAAATTCATAAGACCACGGAACAAAATAATAAGGGAGTCAAAAATATAAACTTAGGGGAGCGGTGGTTTGATTTGACCAAAATTTATTTTTCAAAGGCACCGGCTTTCATGGTAACTCAAGCTATTGTTTGTAAAGAATTTATGGATAATTATTTTTGCGCCCTCTTTGGCCCATCGTCTAATGGCAGGACTACAGATTTTGGTTCTGTGTGTGTTGGTTCGAATCCAGCTGGGCCAACAATATAGTTTTAAAAAAAGCCTTGTATTGCAGGGCTTTTTTTACTTTTAGACCTTAGGCATTTAAGCTATCAGGATGCCCAGTTATTTTCATCTAATTGATGTTGGATTATTCCTTAACCCTTAATGTAATTATTTTGCGGTGCACTTTCCAATTCATTCTTCGGTTGAGTAATTGTGCGTGTGAGAGTGTACAAATCTTTCCTTCTGTCTTTAAGGTTTGTAACCGAGCCATGAATATGAAGTTCCCGTAGCAAGTCCAAATCAACGTCTGCAATTAACACCGTTTCTGTGTTGGGTGTTGCTTCCGATTTGATTCCATGCGTAGAAAACGGGAAGTCGGCTGGCGTAAAAACTGCTGATTGCGCGTATTGTATATCCATGTTCTTCACCTTTGGCAGATTGCCTACACTTCCTGCTATGGCAACAAAACATTCGTTTTCGATGGCGCGAGCCATGGAGCAGTGCTTTACTCTTGTAAACGCATTTTGAGTATCGGTTAAAAAAGGGACAAATAAAATTTGCATGCCTTCGTCAGCCAGTATCCGGCTAAGTTCCGGAAATTCAACATCATAACAAATCAATATGCCAATCTTACCGCTGTCAGTATCATAAGTTTTTAATTGGCTGCCCCCGTTCATTCCCCAATAATTTTTTTCATTGGGAGTTATATGTAACTTTTCAAAACGCTCACTGGTGCCGTTTCTCCGGCATAAATAGCCTGCATTGTAGAGTTTATCATTTTCAATAATCGGCATGCTTCCGGTAATAATATTTACGTTATATGCTACAGCAAGCTCTTTGAATTTTGTATGAATCGGTTCGGTGTATTTGGCCAGATCTCTTATGGATTCAGCTTCGGTCAGGTGGTTGCTCTCGGCCATTAAAGGTGCGTTAAACAATTCAGGGAACAGTATAAAATCGCAGTTATATCCGGATACAGTGTCGACAAAAAATTCAATATGGCTGTATAACTCATCTATGTTTTTGTAAGAGCGCATTTGCCACTGCACCAAACCAAGTTTTACATTGCTTTTCCGCTTATGGAGTCTGGAAGGCTTGGGCTGGTAAAAAATATTATTCCATTCAATGAGAGTGGCATATTCTTTTGATTCCTCATCACCCGGCATATAGTTTTTCAATAGTTTTATAACGTGAAAGTCATTAGCTAACTGAAAAGAAAGTGTGGGGTCGTGTATTTCTTTAGTGTCAACCTTTTGAATGTACTCTTTGGGGTTCAGTGTATGGCTGTATTTCGAAAAATTCGGAATTCTTCCCCCGGCTACAATTCTTTGCAGGTTCAGATTTTCACATAAAAATTTACGGGCATCATATAGTCTTCTTCCCACCCGCATTCCTCTGAAATCGGGATGGACAAAGACCTCGATACCATACAGTACTTCGCCTTCAGGGTCGTGGGTATTAAATGTGTAATTTCCTGTTATATCCTTGTAGGTATGCGTATCGCCAAAATCTTCATAATTTACTATAATGGATAAGGCGCAGCCAGCTACTTTTCCATCTACAACAACACATATCTGACCTTCTGGGAAAATGTCTATCAGCTTTTGAATATGATACTCTTTCCAATAAGCAGTCTGCCAGTTATTGTAAGCCCTCAGCATAGTTTCCTTAAGACCTGAATAATCGGATACTTGTAAATTCCTGATTTCTACTTTCATGACATTAACCTTTTTACATTTTACGCAATTATCGTTCATTTTCTTTTCTGCTAAAAATTTTATCAAGCAGCAACCGGTTATCGTTACCGTGGATTATTATTCAAAGTAATTATTTGCCCGGAGAAGATTGATAATATAATTTTTATTTCTGTGTTTTTAAAAACTGAGATAAGTTAACTTTTTATTGAAGCGAGCAAATTGTATCATTTCACATGGAAGTTTCGTACTCGCGTTTAGGCAAAGCATTTTACTTAATAAGTAGATGATTCGCAACAATTGCGTAATAAAAAAAAATGGGACTCCATTTTATTATCATTTACTTTGTAACTCATTCATTTTTCAACCAAAACTGGAATACGATGAAACTACTCACCACTTTCATTTTGTTTGCTGCATTGTTTTTTTCTCCCGAACTTATTTCGCAAACTCCAACCTGGAGCGAAGACATTGCCCCCATTATTTACAAAAACTGTACGCCATGCCACAGCAACGATGGAGTAGCTCCTTTTGCACTGGAGACTTATTACAATGCTTTTACATGGAGCAACGAGATTAAAAACAATGTACAATCAAGAAACATGCCTCCATGGCCCCCAATTTCTTCGTACCGGCATTACTCAAACGAGAGAGTTTTAAATCAAATTGACATCAATAAAATTGTTGATTGGGTAAATGGAGGTTCACCGGAAGGAAACCCCACTCAGGCTCCACCGGTTCCCACATTTAACAGGGGACCACTCCTCGGAACTCCGGAAATGAAACTTACGATTCCGACTCACACAAGCACAGCAACCACAGCGGATGAATATGCCTGTTTTGTCATTCCAACAGGTTTAACAGCCGATAAATTTGTTCGCGGCATTCAAGTTGTACCCGGAAATAACTCAATTGTTCATCATGTTATTGTGCAGCTTGATACTTCAGCAAGTGTCAACAACTGCTATTTGGGTTTGGCTGGTGCTGCACAAACCATGTATTCATGGGCGGCAGGAATGAGCCCAGCAGTTTTCCCAAATACAGCCAACCTAAAAATGGGAATGCGCATTAAAGCAGGTTCCAATATTCTGGTGCAGATTCATTATCCGGTAGGAAGTGCCGGAAAGATTGACAGCACATCGGTGCTTTTTTATTTATATTCCGACAGTTCTGCCAGTGCTCCCAATCCGCCTATGCGCGAACTGAAAGAGGATTTGTATGTGATGAACTGGATTTTTGCAATACCTGCTAATACAGTTCAAACTATCAACGCCAGCTGGCCTCTTATAGGAAATACCACACAGGACCTTTCTCTTTTCGCTGTTGACCCGCACATGCACTTGCTGGGAAGAAGCACCATCCATTTTGCGGTTACTCCAAACGGAGATACTATCCCACTAAACAAAATTGATGACTGGCGTTATAACTGGCAGTCATATTATTTTTTCAAAAACCTCATCAAGGTTCCATCCGGTAGCAAAATCTATGGCTCAGCTACTTATGACAATACCGTGAACAATCCGTATAATCCGTTTAATCCTCCACAGCTTTGCCTGCCGGGTGAAAATACCACTAACGAAATGATGCTTACCGCTTATCAATACGCAGTATATGAACCGGGCGATGAAAATTATGATTTGGAGACTATGATAAATGAAGCTATCAGTGCTGCTACGGGAGTTGAAGAAGTTAATCCACTGCAAACTGAAATGTCGTTTGCAGTTTATCCTAACCCGGCAATCTACGGGAAGTTTGCTTTGTCACCCGTTAATTTGCAGAGAGGAAAAACTGAGGTAACAGTTTCAAATTTTATAGGACAACCTATTTACAGCAACAACTTCTATAATCTCAATGATTTAATAACCATAAACATTGGTAATCAGCCTGACGGTATTTACCTAGTTCAGGTTAAAAAAGACAATTACCACTCGTTGCAGAAAGTGATATTATCCGGCATGTAAAATGTTCACGGGTCAATATTCACACTGACATCTACACTCTTAAACTCTGCAATCATTTTCATTTTGTCAAGCACAATTTGCAAATAGTGTTTCATGGTTGTTAAGTCTTTTTTCTGCACATTGCTTTTCACCAATATTTCGCGGATGTAGTTGTTGTTGATTTTTGACACAAACGGAATTGCCGGGCCAAGAACTTTCCCCGAGTTTGATTTCCGTAGTTCATTGGCAAGAAATAGTGCTGCTTGCTCAATCGTTTGAACTTTTTTATGCCGGAGTGTAATCTCCATTATTCTCGAAAATGGGGGATACTGAAACTGACTGCGTGCAAGCAATTCGGTTTCATACATTTTTTTGAAATCGTTCTTTAATACGTTTTGGATAACTGGTTGTAAAGGGTCAGAGGTCTGTATCAGCACTTTCCCCTTTTTGTGTTTTCGTCCCGCTCTGCCTGCTACCTGTATCATTAGTTGAAACGCGCGTTCATGCGACCGAAACCCGGGATGATGAATCAGCTGGTCTGCATTGATAATTCCCACTAAACTCACATGGTCAAAGTCTAATCCTTTCGTAACCATTTGTGTTCCCACAAGTATATCCACTTCACGGTTTTCAAACTCAGCTATCACTTTGGAATGGCCGTGTTTTGTTTTCATTGCATCGTAATCAAGACGGCTGACTCTAGCAGAGGGAAACAGTTCTGAAATTTCGTCCTCAATTTTTTCAGTACCGGTTCCCACTATATCCAAATCAATCACTCCGCATGATTTACATTTATCTACAACTTTTTCGTAGTAGCCGCAGTAATGGCATCTTAGCTGGTGCCAGAATTTGTGATAAGTCAGACTTACATCACAGTTCTTGCACTTGTAAACGTGATTACATGTTTTGCAGGTTTGATAGTTGGCAAACCCTCTGCGGTTTAGAAATAAAATGACTTGTTCCTTGTTCTTGAGAGCGATACTTACCGCTTCAACCAACTGAGGTGAAAAACTTCCCTGCATTCGTTTCCATCTTGTTTCAGGTTTAATATCTACAACCGATAACTCCGGCATTTCAATTCCACTGTAGCGTTTATCAAGTATTACTAATCCAAATTTTCCCCTCTCTGCATTGTAGAATGTTTCGATAGCAGGTGTGGCTGTTCCCAATATAACTTTGGCGTTAAACATGCTTGCCAGCATTATGGAAGCATCGCGTGCGTGATAACGTGGAGCCGTATCTATCTGTTTCAACGAGGTATCATGTTCTTCGTCAACCACTACAAGTCCTAAATCTTTAAATGGAAGAAGCAAAGCCGAACGGGCACCAATAACTATTTTGTATTCATTGCGGAGAACCTTATTCCAAATCTCTACACGCTCATTTTGGTTGAATTTGGAATGATAAACTCCCACAGCATTTCCAAAAACTTTTCGTAACCGGTTAATGATTTGTGCGGTAAGGGCAATTTCAGGAAGGAGATAAACAACCTGTTTGTCGGCTGCAATTACTTCCTTAATCTTTTCGATGTAAATATTCGTCTTCCCACTACCTGTAACCCCATGAAGTAGAACTACATCCTTGATTTCAAATTGCTGGTTGATTTCTCTTAGCGCATTCTTTTGTTCATTGCTCAAGTTGGGGGAATCCACCTCGGCAGTTTGCAGATTTCCCAATCGCGACACTTCGGTTTTAAATTCAGTAAACACTCCGCGTTTTATCAAAGCTGAAAGCACAGCAGGTGAGCATTTTGAAAGAGAGAGCACTTCACTCTTGACGATGAATTTAGTTTTCTTTTCGAGGTGGGTAAAAGCTAAGAGCAATTCCACCTGCTTTGGTGCACGGTTTAACTCCTCATAGAGTTTTTCCAACTCATTTTCATCATCGTATTTTTCATTCAGTTTAATGTAAGTCGCTGTTTTGGGTTTGAATTTTTCTATAAGTTCCTCCGTGGAAACGGCAATGCCCAGGTTGAATAGAGTTTTTAAGTGTGGGTAAACATTTTTCTTTTTAAGCAGATGCTGCACATCCGGTATTTTGAATCCCCTTTCCGAAGCGCGTAACGCTTGCACAATCATAAACTCATCATCGTTCAACATTTCAAAATCGCCCTCATAGGTTTCGTTGAAACGGATTTTAGTTTCGCTCGAAAGCTTCAGCCCGCTGGGTAGGGCAGCGTTCATTACTTCACCTTCTGTACACATATAGTAACTGCTGAGCCAGTTCCAGAATTTCAGCTGAGCTTCGGTAACTATCGGTTCTTCTTCCGCTATGGTTTCAATCAGTTTGGTATCAACTGTGGGTTTATTCTTGTGAATGATTTTGATAATTGCGGAGTAAAATCGGTTTATGCCGAACTGTACTATTACGCGTTGCCCAACTTTCACATGTTCTGCTAACTCTACTGGTACCGCATAAGTATATGTTTGCGGCAGGGCAAGGGGAAGAATAACATCGACATAAGTAATCTGGGAAGACATGTAAGCGAAAATAATAAGTCTGTTCGCTCACATTTCAGTAGCAGCGTTTCAATCTATCTGGCAATCACCATGAGCTTCACTTGCTGTACGGCAAGATTTTGAAGCCGCGCATAATAAACGCCTTCACTATACCCTTCGTTTTCGAACCATGCTTTGTAAGAGCCGGGTAGCATTTCTTTGTCAATAAGTGTTTTGATAAGCTGGCCTTCGTTGTTGAACACTTGAAGGAGAGTATGCCCGCCTCCTGTTGTAAAAGCGATATTAGTAGCGGCAACAAACGGGTTAGGATAAACATTTACCAAATCCAAACCTGCAGTTTGATTGAGCTGGTGTGTTGCTGTTGTTGTACAATCAGAATTATATACTAAGGGAAGAGTTTGGAAATTATTGAGAAGTATGCTATTTAAATCTGCAGATGGTACGCAGAACCAGTCTTGCAACAAAGTTGCATACACTGATCGGAAATCGTATTGCATGGCAATATTGTCACTCGCAGTCACAGTCGAGGGAATAATCGGATTAGTTCCTAACAAACCAGGCTGCACCTGGTTGCCGAAAATAAACATCGGAGCGCCTGCTCCATGGTCGGTGCCTAAACTGTTGTTGGAAATGATTCTTCTGCCGAATTCGGAAAAAGTCATTCCTATTACACGGTTGGCTATCTGCAGGTACGCTAGGTCATCCATAAATGATTTGATGGCATCCGATACATCCTGAAGCAAACCGGCATGAGCACCGGTGGCTGGTGAACCTGAAACAACCTGCCCGGAATGTGTATCAAATCCACCGTAGCTCACCATGTAAATTCTTGTTTTCAATCCACCGGCAATTAGGCGCGCAACAATCTTCAACTGGTCAGCCAATTTATTTGGTGAAGGATAGGTTACTTGCTGGTTAATATTATTAGCAGCCGCAGTAATTACGCTTGCATACTGATCAGTTTGTTGTGCTACTGTGCGGATGTACGAAAGTTCATAACCCGCGGGAGTAGCAGGCGCTGGTGTTTGGATTCCGTTGACGAGGTTGTAGAAATTGGTCGGGTCACTGATAGACATGCCCATACCCGCTGCGGGACCCTGGAAAGCAGTACTCATAACTGAACCGATTTGAATGGCCAGAGGGTCGGGCATTTGTGTATTCGGATAACCGGCTGGATAATTTGGATATTCGTAATTGAGATATCGTCCTGCCCATCCGGAACTCAAGTATTGATTGGCATCGGAACCAGTGAGCCAGATGTCAGTAGCGCGGAAATGCGAATAGTTAGGTGACGGATAACTTACACCCTGAATAATTTTCACCTTTCCATCGTTATAAAGCGATTGCAAACCGGTCATGG
The DNA here is from genome assembly GCA_964631835.1 of uncultured Chitinophaga sp. Taxonomy (GTDB): domain Bacteria; phylum Bacteroidota; class Bacteroidia; order Chitinophagales; family LD1; genus Bog-950. The sequence goes on along the minus strand of CAZWAD010000027.1, from coordinate 24,535 downwards.
AAGGATGTAATCCAGTTCCTGTTATTCCGGTTAAGTTAAGTACCGCACTTTGAGGAATCAGAATATTATTCCGGGCATTGGAAAGATTGGGGTACTGGTCAAGCGGGATTACCGTATTTAATCCGTCATTACCACCGTTTAGTTGAACAAGCACCAGTACATGGTCGGTATCTATTGCAGATTGGGCTAAAGCAGAAAGAAGAGGTGAAGATGCGAAAGCCTTAAGTGAAAACCCGTTGATAAAAGCAGGAAGAAGAACTCCGGTTCCTGCTTTGGTTATAAAATCTTTACGTTTCATGTTTCGTTGGTTTTTTAGTTACGATAAGTGATATTCTGCCAAACCCATAATATACTGAAAAAAAGGCTTCAAACGGGCAAGTACAACACCTTTTGCTACGTTATCACTTTGGTTATAGTACCAGTCATCCCAGGCTGTAGTCCAATACGAATCTGTTGACTGACCTGAAAGCAGAATTGATTTCAGATAATTGAATAAATCAACACCGGTATCAATGGAATATAGAATTGCAAGCGTATCGGTAATTAAAACATTCGGGTCACCGGGGTTCGAAAGATTCATGGCAAATGCAATGGGGTCAAACTGAAGCGTGAAGCCGAAGCGGGTGTAACCGGTGTTAATCAGCAAATCGGTAAACTGGGTGCGCTTGGGCAAAGTATCGGAGTTAATCCACATTTCGTGAAATCCGGGTGCTTGGTAATAAGCTGGCCAGCCTGCCACGTTGGGCGGTTCGCCAGGTTCCAAACCGTTTAAACTCATGGATGACCACAGCGCCTGCCAAAAAACATATTGCAACTCCAGCGCAGAGGATGCAGGAAACACAGTATTGAACTCGCGGCATGACCCTACAAAATAATCTGCTGGTGTCTTAATCACGCAACCGCGATTGAGCGCATCGAAGAAATGTTCGCTCTTAAACAGAGTTTCAAGCACTGGTTTTATTTCATAATTATTGTTTCTGAAAATTGCTGCCAAGGGTTGAATGATGTTTGCCTCGGTGGAAGCATCAATGGTATAGTAGATATAGAACCTGTATAGTTTACGGCAGATATGTTCAGCAACTTGTGGTTGTGCAAAAATCATGTTCAGCAAATCATCTAACTCAGCAGCACCGGCAGCACCTGTTTGACCGGTAATAACTGTGTTGTTATAAAATGAGGAAAACTGCTTGTTGCTTGTATCATGTTTTGTAGAGTCAAAGAAGTAGGTGATGTTTATTCCGTCAATCCGGTAACCGGTGAGCACTTTAGCAGCCGCTTTTACATCATCTTCCGTAAACAGCTGAGGATCTTTGCCCACCGTAAATAGCTCCTGCAATTCACGCGCATAATTTTCATCAGGAGCATTCTTGGTATTCAGATAACCGTTGAGGTAACGCAGCATACCGGGGTCGAGGGTAACTTCTTTCACCAGGGTTTTGAAATTTCCGAGTGCATACTGGCGCAGCAGGGCGTTGTTTTTATAGGCATACCGTGAGTCACCAATTACAGAAGTTTCGGTAGCAAAATGATTGTGCCAAAAGAGTGTCATTTTTTCTTCAATACTTCTGCCCTGATTCAGCATTAAACCAGTCCACCAGGATTTGAAAGAGTTTCTGCGAAAACCATTTGCCAGATTATCATAAGGCGCGGTTACCCAGGGCTGACCTGCTGCCACGTTCGGATCGGGATAACTGCTGTTGTAATTATTTAAAGGAGGTGCAGGCGCTGAACCATTAGCTGTAAGCAGTTCATCAACTGCCGTATTCATGCTCAGTGTACGAAAGTACGCAATGTCAGCAGGGGCAGCTCCAAACATAGTACGCTTTAAAAGATGAACCACTTCTGCGGTTGTCCATTGGCCGGAATACGGAGTTAATCCTGTGGAGCGCGAACCATTGTTAGTTACCTGCGGAAAACTTCTGTTTTGCTGAAAGGCGGTGGAGTAAGCATTTGCCATAAACAAGAGATTTGGAGTGTAAGATATGAATTCACCCAAAAGGTTTAATCACAATTAAAATTATTTCTTACCTATTCAATTACCGGGTGTCGGCTAAACTCTCTGTTTTCATCAAACAGCTTGCGGTAGGTAACATGGCGTTTTACAATTTTACCACCCAAGCTCTCGCAGGTTTTGAGCATACGAGTATTAAAATCACCCACCCACGTTAGCTCAATCTCATCCCAGCGGTGTTTGGCGCGTACCACTTCATCGGCAGCCATTACTATTGCTGCTTCCACTCCTTTTCGCTGATGCTCCGGCACTACACCGAAAACAATTCCAAATATTTTCCGATTGCTGCGGTCGAAAAACTTATAGCACAAAAACTTCAGCATACCCAACCAGTTGAGATTGCCATTTAAATATTTGAACCAGCCATTTAACTCGGGCAGCATGATAAACATGGCAACTGGCTCTTGTCTGTAATACCCAAACCAGCACAGGTAGTTGAACATAACCGGTTTCATGCTTTTGAAAATGCTGATAACCTGCTCCTCGCTTATTTCCTTAAAGTGAGGAAGAAACTTCCATGTGCGGTTATAAATACTGCGGAAATCAGCAGCGTATTTCCTCCATCTCCTTTTTTCAAGATGCTGAAACGAATAGTTGCCGCTGGCTTTCATCCGCCCGATGATGGTTTTATACCTTTCGGGAAGTTCCTCCCTAATATTAATGGAGTAGGAATACTGTTGAAAATAATCTTTGAAGCCATACGCTTCAAACAGCGCTTTGTAATAAGCGGGGTTGTAGTTCATTTGATAAGTGGCTGGTGTAAAACCTTCTGCAAGTAAGCCCCACCAGGCATTACGCTCTCCAAAATTTATTGGTCCGTCCATGGCTTCCATCCCCCTTTGCTGCAGCCAGTTTTTAGCAGTATCAAAAAGTTGGTTTGCAGCTTGCTGATTATGGATACACTCAAAAAATCCGCAGCCACCCGTAGGCTGGTTTTCGGAATACGCTGTATCACGATTGATGAATGCTGCGATTCTTCCGATGGTGTTTCCACCTTCTTTCAATACCCACCGCGCACATTCACCGTGACTGTAGAATTTATTTTGTGCTGGGTTAAAAACCTTTTCGATGTCCTGTTTTAATGGCGCAATCCAGTTCGCATCATCCTTATATATATAATAAGGCAGTTGGTAAAACTCCTTTTCTGTGTGGGAATCTGTTACTTCAGTTACTGTGTACATCGCTGGTTTTCATTTGTCCACAATCGTTTTGAAATCTGCCCTTTACAATTATTTTCGCACCGCAATTTTAAAAACACCTCTCAATATATAATGGCAAACATTGGAAAAGTAAAGCAGATTATCGGTCCTGTAGTGGACGTAAGTTTCGATACCGTAAATTCTAAGCTCCCGAAAATTATGAGCGCGTTGCAGGTAAAGCGCGATGATGGTCAGAATGTGATTCTCGAAGTGCAGCAGCACTTAGGCGAAGATTCGGTGCGAACCGTAGCGATGGATTCAACCGATGGTATGCGCAGAGGAATGGATGCGGTTGACCTGGGCGGACCTATTACCATGCCCGTAGGCGAAGCAATTAAAGGACGTTTATTCAATGTAATTGGCGATGCAATTGACGGTATCAATGTTCCGGTTTCAAAAGAAGGGGGTTACCCTATCCACCGCATGCCCCCGGCTTACGAAGATTTGGCAACCGAATCGGAAGTTCTTTTTACCGGTATTAAAGTGATTGACCTGCTTGAACCTTACGCAAAAGGCGGTAAAATCGGTTTGTTTGGCGGTGCCGGTGTAGGTAAAACAGTTCTGATTATGGAACTGATTAACAATATTGCTAAAGCTTATGCTGGTCTTTCGGTGTTTGCCGGTGTGGGCGAAAGAACCCGCGAAGGAAATGACCTGCTTCGCGAAATGATTGAAAGTAATGTGGTGAAGTATGGCGAGGAGTTTAAACACAGCATGGAAAAAGGCGGATGGGATTTGTCGAAAGTTGACCCTAAGTCGCTGGCTGAATCACAAGCTACATTGGTTTTCGGACAAATGAACGAACCACCGGGGGCACGTGCGCGAGTTGCTCTTTCAGGACTGACAATTGCCGAATATTTCCGTGACGGAGATAAGAACGATGCCAAAGGCGGGCGCGATATTCTTTTCTTTATTGATAATATCTTTCGTTTTACCCAGGCTGGTTCCGAGGTTTCGGCTCTGCTTGGCCGTATGCCTTCAGCGGTGGGTTATCAACCTACACTGGCAACTGAAATGGGTGTAATGCAGGAGCGTATTACTTCAACCAAACGCGGTTCAATTACATCGGTGCAAGCAGTTTACGTTCCGGCCGATGACTTAACTGACCCTGCTCCGGCAACAACCTTTGCTCACCTTGATGCAACTACTGTATTGAGCCGTAAAATTGCCGAGCTTGGAATTTATCCTGCGGTTGACCCGCTCGATTCTACTTCGCGCATTCTTTCCGCTGCAGTACTTGGTGACGAACACTATAACTGTGCTATGCGCGTAAAAGAAACTTTGCAGCGTTACAAAGAGTTGCAGGATATTATCGCCATTCTCGGTATGGATGAATTAAGTGAAGAAGATAAGCAAGTTGTTCACCGTGCCAGACGGGTGCAGCGTTTCCTTTCGCAGCCGTTCCATGTGGCAGAACAGTTCACCGGTTTAAAAGGTGTGTTAGTTCCTATCGAAGAAACAATTAAAGGCTTCAACATGATATTGAATGGTGAGGTGGATAAATATCCCGAAGCGGCATTCAACCTGGTGGGTTCCATTGAAGATGCTGTTGCGAAAGGAGAGAAGCTGATTGCAGAAGCAGGTAAATAATCGCTAAATCCCCTGAGTGGGGCGTATATATAAAAATGGTTCTCGAAATTCTGACTCCTGAAAAGAAGCTATACAGTGGCGAAGCAAGTATGGTAAAACTGCCCGGCATATCCGGCTGGTTCGAAATACTGAATAATCATGCCCCGCTTATCTCTGCACTTGGCAAAGGCACTATGGAAGTAAGTACCGGTTCGGGTAAAAAGAATTTTACCATCAATGGCGGCTTTGTGGAGTGCCTGAACAACAAAGTAATTGTTTGTGCCGAAGGCGGAACTGCCGAATAATTTATTTCCACATCCTTTTTTAATAATTTTCACCTGATTGCAAGTTTTTGCAATACGCCCGTGAAGTTTCACAGCCCTACTGCAGATTTATGCAATACCACCCCGAACGTTCACAGCCCTATTGCAGATTTTTGCAATGCCACCGCGAACGTTCACAG
>CAZWAD010000027.1:0-19193 GCA_964631835.1 uncultured Chitinophaga sp. | reverse complement strand
TTTGCAATGCCACCGCGAACGTTCACAGCCCTATTGCAGATTTTTGCAATGCCACTGCGAAAGTTCATAGCCCTATTGCAAGTTTTGACAATATCACCATGAACGTTCACAGCCCTATTGCAGATTTGTGTAATGCCCCCGTGAAGTTTCATAGCCCTATTGCAGATTTATGCAATGCCACTATGACTGTTCATAGACATAATGTTCCCAAATACTTCCGAAGTTTTGAAAGCTTTGGAAGTATTGTAAAAACTGCTTTTGCAACCATTTTCAATTTACTTCGCTCTTTAATTTATTCCTAACCAAATCAAAAGACCATGAAACGAATTTTACTTCTTCTCTCCGCAATTACTTTTTGTTTTGAAATTTATGCGCAGTTAACCGCAAATGCAGGAAATGACCAAACGTTTTGCGGTAACTCGGCTGTAATCGGAGGTTCCCCAACGGCTTCGGGAGGCACACCTCCTTATACCTACGCATGGTCGCCATTTAATGCTGAAATAAGTGACACTACTGCTGCCAATCCGTTAGTAGGTGCTTTCGGTGAATACAGCCTCACTTATACGCTTATTGTTACTGACAGCCTTGGCGCACAGTCTTTTGATACTGTAACCCTGAACTTTCTGCAAGTTCCCCAGGTGAGCATAGCTCCACCCGCTCAACTTACATGCACTATAACGAGTGTTGTTTTAACTGCTTCTTCAATCACAACAGGAGCAACTTTTAGCTGGAGTGGAGGAGGAACTACTTCAACGCGTACTGTTTCCGCACCCGGAACTTATAGTGTGACTGTAACGGACCCTTCAAATGGCTGTACAGCATCTGCTTCGGTAACTGTTACTTCTACCGGGCAGCCTCCTAATGCAAGTATTTCCCCTCCTTTCAATCCGGTGATTTGCAATGGTAGTGGTGTAACACTGACAGCCTCGGGAGGAACAATTTACTCGTGGAGCAATGGGGCTACAACTTCATCAATTAGCGTTTTTCCCACAGCGCATACAACTTATACAGTTACAGTAACCAACGCCTCGGGGTGTACGGCTACTGCAAACATCGTTGTTACCGTTCAAAGCTGCGGCCAGTTTCAGGTTAGTATTATAAATCCACTCTGCTTCGGCTTATGTAATGGTTCGGCAACAGTAAACCCCACGGGCAATTACAACTACCTGTGGAACAATGCGGCAACTACACAAACAGTCAGCAATCTTTGCGCGGGAACTTATACCGTTACCGTGATGGATTCAGTTCTTAATCCTTTAGATACATTAACTGTAAACATTATCCAGCCCACACAGATTATTGCTAATGTTAACTCGATTAACGTCTCATGTTTCGGAAGTAATAATGGTGCTATAGTATTATCGGTTACCGGTGGTGTAGCACCTTATTCTTACCAGTGGAGCAATGGCTCAACAGGCCCGGTGCTGCAAAACATCCCGGCAGGCACTTATTCGGTTACTGTGGTTGATGCTAACGGATGTACGGTAACTGCTTCGGCTACTGTTAATCAGCCGGCACAGTTTAATGTAAGTGTTTCAACTGCCAATGCCTCGGGCTGCGGTGTTTGTGATGGCTCCGCTACCATGACCGTAAACGGTGGAGTGCCTCCTTTCAGTTATTTATGGTCGAATTTAGTTACCACTCAAAATGTTACCGGTCTTTGCCCCGGTGTATATGTGGCTACCATAACCGACTCAAACGGCTGCACCGATACGGCTGTTGCTGTAATTCAGGCAACGGGAAGCGCGCTGAATGTAACCACCTCCGTAAGCGGACATGTTACTTGTACTAATACGAATGGCTCGGTCACTGCCTCAGTTATTGGTGGAGTTCCGCCTTATACATATTCCTGGAACAACGGGGCAACAACACCAACCATAACCAACTTAACTGCTGGCTTATACTGGGTTACCGTTTCCGATTCTTCGGGCTGCCAGGGTTTTGCCATTGATACTGTCTTTGACCAGCAGAGTTATTCTTTTTATGTGTATGTAACCGGTGCATTGCCCAACTGTTCCAATAACGGCTCGGCAACTGCACATACTAACGGTGGTGTTGCTCCTTTTTCTTATTTGTGGAGTAATTCTGACAGCGTTCAAACAATAACAGGCTTGGGTTCCGGTGTGTATATGGTAACCGTTACCGATTCGAGCGGCTGCCAGCGAAGCGGAGCCGTTACTTTAAATGCCAACTGCATGAATGTAATTACCGGAAGAATAATCCGTGACCTGAACAATAACTGCGCACCCGACTCCAATGAAGTTCCCATGCCCACATTGACCGTGAGGGCTGTAAGCAGCGGTACTACCCGTTACGGTACTTCCGATGCGTATGGCTATTTTACTATTTACGTTCCTGCAGGCACATTTCATATTTCGGTTTATACTGCCGGTTATTGCATGTCGTACTGCGAGGGTATTGATTCATCGTACACGCATACCTTTCTTGCCGGTGGCGATACACTGCCTAACCTCAATTTTTATTTAGCCACCTCAACATCTAATCTGTTTACCACAGTAAGTCCGGGAAATTTCAGGCCCGGCTTTAATACTACAGCTTATGTGTATTACGGCAATTATGGCACCGATACGGTTGCAGGAACGCTAACTCTTACTTATGACGCTGACATAACTTTTGTTTCGGCTTCACCCGGTGGGGTTCATAATGCCACTAACCGGACTGTTACATGGACTCTTGCCACCATTATTCCCGGTAGTTATTATTACACAAATCCTTATAAGTGGGTTACCTTCCTTACACCGGTGGGAACTCCTGTGGGAACAGCGATAACCAGCACGAGCCAGATTACCGGAACTGTGGCTGATTGCAACGAGTCGAACAATACATTTACCTTGACAAGAAATGTTACCAATTCGCAAGACCCGAACGATAAGCAGGTTTCCCCTCCCGGTGATATTTACGATGCTCAGGACTCCATCCTGATTTACACCATCCGCTTTCAGAACACCGGTAATGATACAGCGTGGTTTATTGTATTGAAGGATACGCTTTCATCTTATTTAGAACCCGCTAGCGTGCAGAATCTTTCATCGAGCCATCCTATTACCGAGTTCAGTGTTTCGGGAACCGGAATTCTTACCTGGGTGTTCAACCCGATATATTTGGTGGACAGTTTTACCAATGAAGAAGCCAGCCACGGATATGTCATGTTTTCAGTGAAGAAAAAACCGGGACTAGTGATTGGGACTGAAATCAAAAACACAGCTTCTATTTACTTTGATTACAACGATGCGGTTGTGACGAACACAGTTACCAGTACTATAGCCAACCCGAATTATATTTTTGGAATTTCTGATGAAGGAGTTTCGGTTGTTGCTTTCCCTAATCCTTTCAGCCACTCCACAAACATTATTGTTGAAGGAGTGAAAGAAAAATTTGACTTCAGCTTATTTGATGCTGCGGGCCGATTGCTGAAAGTGATTCCATCCATTACATCTAACCGGTTTGAGTTTAGGCGTGAAGAATTTTCTGCGGGTGTTTATTTCTACAAGATTTTAGCGGGTGGGCAGCAGGTGGCTAACGGAAAACTCATCATTCACTAAAAATACATTTTAACACAAAGGCACAAAGGTGCAAAGAATAAATATGGCTTTGTTTCTTCGTGTCTTCGTGTTAATTTCTATACCACATTCACTTCAGGATTTATTTCAATTCCGAATTTTTCTTTTACAGAGCGTTGAATGTTAAGAGCCAGTTTCCAAATCTCATCACCGGTAGCGTTTCCGTAGTTCACAAGGACAAGGGCCTGCGATTTATGCGAGCCGGTGTTGCCAACAACCTTTCCTTTCCAGCCGCATTGTTCAATCAACCAGCCTGCGGGGATTTTGATTGTACCGTTTTTCTGAGGATAGCTGGGCATAACTGGGTATTTCAACACCAATGATTCAAACGCTTCTTTGCTGACCGAAGGATTCTTGAAAAAGCTTCCTGCATTGCCCAGTTCTTTCGGGTTGGGGAGCTTTGAATTTCGGATTTTGCAAACCGCTTCGCTTACCGCTTCTAGTGAAAGGTCGAATGCTTTCATCTGAGCGAGAGTTGTCTTTATATCACCGTAATCTGTTTTGAAATGATAATTGACTTGCGAGGATGATAGCTTAGAGAGTTTCAGCGAAAGAGAGATAATCAGGAATTTGTCTTTGAGCTTGTTTTTAAAGACGCTCTCCCGGTAGCCGAATTCGCAATCATGCAAATGAAACTTCGCCAGCTCACCGGTTTGTATGTCGAGCGCTTCCAACTCGTGAAAAACATCTTTTATCTCAGCGCCATAAGCGCCAATGTTTTGCATCGGTGCTGCACCTACAAGCCCGGGAATAAGCGAAAGGTTTTCGATACCTCCGTAATTACGGGCAATACACCACAAAACAAACTCATGCCACACTTCACCGGCACCTGCTTTAACTATTACTTCCGTTTCTGTTTCGCTGGTTACCTCAATTCCGGTGATTGAATTTTGGACAACAACCCCGTCAAAATTTTTTGTAAACAGAATATTGCTGCCTCCCCCCAGAATAAGTTTATTTTCGGCTTTTAGCTCCTTATTAGCAAGCACTTCGCGCAAATCATCAACAGATTTTACTTCCGTAAAATACTTAGCCGTAACATCTATACCAAATGTGTTCAGCGCTCTCAGCGATTTATTCTTTTCTATTATCACTTTCCTGTTGTATTTTCTGCTTACTGCCTACTGCTTCAACCGGTTTAAACCGGCTTTTGCTTTCTGGTCTAAGCCGTTTTTGTATTCATGGTTTGCGTAGTTCATACAGAGTTCATAAAAGTACTTTGCTTTTTCTTTTTCGCCTTTTACCTCATAAATTTTCCCTGATTCGAAAGCAGAATTAGCCGCAAAGAAACGGGGTAAATCTTTTCCTTTATCCATGGCTTTGCTATAAAAAAACAAAGCTGAGTCCTGCTTGTTCCATTCGTCATAAATTCTTCCGAGGCGGTAAAGATATTCGGTTTGTTCTTCCACTGATTTAAAATGATTTTCGGAAACCATTTCCATCACTTCTGCCGCCTGAACATAGAAACCTCCATCGAACCAGAGTCGGGCACGAAGTAAATGACTATTAGGCAGCCGGTTACTCTCAGCTTCTCTCAGAGCCTGCTTATCGGCATCAATCACATTGGTGCCCAGATTTTTGGCTTTGTTCATAAAATGCAGGTAATTGGCAGTGTCTCCATTCAGAAAATAGTTCCATGCTATTTTCTGAAAAGATGATTTAACATGATTTTCGCCTTTATATTCAGCAATGAACTGTTTAAAATAAAACCGGGCATCCGTACTCATGCGGTTCAATTCGCCTAGTCCTTTAAGATAAAAAAGATAAGGGAAGGCTACAAATTGTTTTCCTTGTGGGCGGGTATCCAGAATCATCAGTGCTTCTTCGGTGTGTTTTCCGTAGATGCCAATATGGGCACAGGTGTATACATTTATCAGATTATCGCTTTTAGGAAAGCCGTTTGCCATCAATACGTTCCATGCGCTGTCCGCTTGATTTTGCAGGTGGAAGAGCAGCATGGAATAGTAGATAATTGTTTCATCGCGGTAGATGAAATCGTTAGTTTTGCCCCAGTCTGTCAAATCTTTTAAGTAAGCAATACCGGTTTCAACGTTTCCTTCCAAACCAAGCAGAGCAAGCCCCCATTTGTATTTGTCGGGTACACTTCCGATCAGTGCGTACAGTACGCCCAGCGATTTTTTGTTGGCTTTAAAGTCGGGGAACTTCCGTTGATTTTCCTCCAGCTGTTTAAACGCCCTGCGGATTTGAAATATGGCGTTGAGATAATCACCATATTTTATTTCTATGGCTGCCCATTGCAGGTTTACTTCGGCTTGCGTAAACAAATAATAGGGTGAAGTGTTATCCCCTTCGCTCAACAAAACGAGGCGCACTTCTTTATTTTTTTTCAACTCTTCGTAAATAATGCGTGTATCGCTCACATAAATGCTGAGAAAGTCAATATAGTTTTCAAGATACAGCGGAATAAGATTGTCCGGTTCCTTTTTCTGTTCGGCTTTCAGAAGTTTTTCCCCTTCTTCTAGCTTAAGCGTAAGTATGGTGTTATAAGCACTGCGGCAGCTTTCGCTGAAATTGAATGTTTGTGCAAAAGGAAAATGGTAAGCGCAAATACTTACAAGTAGAATAGCAACTCGCAACACCAGGGCAATATAATGTTAGCGTGGTAAAATGAAAAACCCTCTACAGGTAGAGGGTTTTCATTTAATCGTTAGAAGGTTCTTCCCAGGAGACGAGGATTCGCCCGCAATGCTCACATGTGATAAGGCGCTTGTGTTGGCGGATCTCCATTTGGCGCTGAGGAGGAATTTTGGCGTAGCATCCACCACAGGCATCGCGCACTACGGCAACTACAGCTAATCCGTTTTTATATGCGCCACGGATTCTGCGGTAACCTTTCAGTAACCGGTCTTCAATTTTCTTTGCGTGCTTATCCGAATCCTTTTGAAGTTCTTTTTCTTCAATCTCGGTTTCTTCAATAATCTTTTCCAGTTCCTTCTTCTTCTTCTTTAAATGCTTTTCACGCTCGGTAATTATTTCTTCTGTAGCCTCCACCGCTTCTTTCTTTGCGTCTATTTTGTTGGTTGCATCTGCAATTTTTTTGTCGCATAACTGCATTTCGAGTTTCTGTAGTTCAATCTCTTTTGAAAGCGCATCGTACTCGCGGTTGTTCTTTACGTTGTTTTGCTGTTTTTCGTAGCGCGAAATCAATTCCTTTGCCAGAGACTTGGCGTTCTTGCGGTTTTTTACTTCCTCTTCCAGTTCGGTTACTTCATCTTCGGCATTTTTCAGGCGGGTATGCAAACCTTCAATTTCATCTTCCAATTCCTTTACTTCAATTGGAAGTTCGCCTTTTAAAATCTGGATTTTATCAATTTTGGTATCAATTTGCTGAAGTTCCCAAAGCTGTTGTAATTTCTCGTCAACCGAAAGTTCCTTTACTGCTGTTTTTGCTGCCATGTTTTATAAATAATTGATTGGATTTGTTCTGATTTTTGAAATTCGGGCGGCAAACATAGGAAATTTTCTGACAATCTGGTCTCGCAAAAGTTCCTTCGTAAATTGCTCACTTTCATAGTGTCCCACATCAGCTATCACCAGTTTCCCATCAGCATCAAAGAAGTCATGGTATTTGAAATCTGATGTTACAAAAACATCTGCTTCTGAGGCAATTGCATGGTTCAAAAGGAATTTTCCTGAACCCCCGCACACAGCTACTTTCTGTATTGGTCTTCCGATCAGTTTTGTATGCCTAACGCAATCGGTTTTCAGGTTCTTTTTCAGCAGTTTCAGGAAGCTGAGTCCATCCATAGGTTTTTTAAGGTCTCCGAGCATTCCGCTGCCAACTTTCGGAAAGTAATTGTCAAGTGTTACAATATCATAAGCTACTTCTTCGTAAGGATGAGCTTTCAAAAGAGCGGCTATCACCCTGCTTTCAATATTAGCGGGGTAGATAGTTTCGAATTTTATTTCATCAGCTTTTTCCAAAACGTTCCTCTTCCCTAAAGCAGGTTTCGATTTTTCATTTCCCTTAAAGGTGCCTGTTCCGCGAATGTTGAAACTGGTTTCGCTGTAGTTGCCGATATGGCCTGCACCGGTTTCAAATACTGCTTTCGCTACCTTTTCATGGTACTCAACCGGTACGAATGTGTAAAGCTTTTTAAGGAGTTGCTTCTTGGGCGCAAGAATTTTACAACCGGTAAGCCCGAGTTTTTCACAAATTTTTGAATTCACCCCTTCAATCACATTGTCGTAGTTGGTGTGAATGGCGTAAATGGCAATATTGTTCTTAATCGCTTTAATCACTACCCGTTCTATATAGTTCTTCCCGTTGAGCTTTTTAATTCCCCCGAAAATAATGGGGTGGTGAGCTATAATAAGCTGACACTTTTCGCGAATAGCTTCATCAACAACCTCTTCGGTGGTATCGAGAGTAATAAGTGCTTTTTTTACTTCGGCATTTTTATCGCCCACAATCAAACCACTGTTATCGTAGTTTTCCTGATAATCTGTAGGAGCTATGTTTTCAAGAAAGGAGGAGAGGTCTTTGATTTGCATGGGCTAAAAATTCAAAGGCGAAAAATATTAATAATAAGAAGTAATATAGGTAAATGCAAATTCAACTATGCTGCAGAAGGGAAACCTACCTATTATTCTCTTTCGACAGGACGGGTGGATACCTGATTTGCTCCATCTATAAGTATATCGTATTCCCAGCAGCTCGCCATGGTAACAGTAATAACGGTATCGTCAGGCATGCCCTGAACCTTTACAGTAAACTCAATCTGTCCGGGCGAATAGGATCTCCAAGCGGAAATTGTGCCGGGGTCAATGCCGTTAATATTCTCGGTATTTCCACCCGAAGTTTTGATTTGCACATCGGCTTTGTCAGTGCCATTGTTATTTATTCTTGCTCTGGGGTTTTCGTTTTTACACTTTTTTGAGCAGCTGTTAATTGCAAATAAGATGAACAACGAAAAAAATAAGGTTTTGAATTGCCCTGATAGAACTGTTTTCTTCATGATTTAAGTTTCGTCAAAAATAATTATTTCAAGATAACAAGTTCCGTGGTTCGTATCTCCTTACCACCCATAATTTTCAGAAAATAAGTACCACTTTTAAGGTTTGAAACATCAATAAAAAGCCCCGGAGTTAATTCAGAGGCTTGTGATAATACTTTTCTGCCGGTAACATCAAATACTTCAACAAAACAAACCGAGTTACAAGCTAACCAATCAGATGGCAACTCAACAATCAGCTTATCTGAAACAGGATTAGGATAAATGTAAAATTGCTCATCAGCAATTTCGCCAACCGAAGATGTAAGCGAAGCGCAATAAGCTTCAGTTAACGAGTCGCGGACATAACTGAAAGGTGTTCCGCAAACCATACCGCTGAGGAAATCGCGGATGTAACGAATGGTCGTATCCATATAACTTTGTGAGTTAGGCAGTAAAACAAAAGGAGTGTGTTCTGCTCCCCAGTAGGTATAAAAACCGGAATGAATACCGAGGTTCCATGCTCTTCGCTGCACCGGGTTGCTGCCATGAACAACCAAACCGGTGATAGGAGTTCCCAAAGCTTCGATTTCATTAGTACAATAGGGGACAGTGCCATCAAGGCTGCCATGGAAAGAAAGCACCGGCACATCGCCCGGTTCAATCCAATTGGTATCAATCAATGCCCCGCACAGATTAACAACCGCCAATGGTCGTGAAGAATAACCAGGGTTGCCACTATAGCCTTCCACACCGCCTTCATTAATAGTATCCATTACCGCAGGTATTTCCGAATCTTTATCAAGATAAGCGCAATGAAGCGCGCCAAAGCCTCCGGCAGAAACGCCACCAACAATAATCTTCGAAGTATCCATGCCCAGTGAATCAACACTGGCATTCATCCTGCACCAGCGCACAGCAGCGCGCATATCATGTGCCACCCGCCAGATGGCTTTTTTAACATTGTCGGAAGTAATATCCAAACCCGTGGGCGAAAGCCCGAGCCGGTAGTCAATAGAAATACACACATATCCTTTTTTAGCAAGGCCGTTACACAATTGAACAATATCGGGCGAATTACGCCATCCGAAAACAAAACTGCCTCCGAAAGCAAAGATTATAACCGGGCGGTGTTTATCAGTATCTCCGGTTGGTTTATAAAAATCAAGCTTAAGTGTTTGCATAGCGCCCCCCACGTTGGTATTCTGTCCGTAAGGTATGCCTGAATACATGGTTACGCTGGAGAATACGTCATCATAATACCTACCACCGGAGCAGGTAGTTTGAGAAAATGAGGATATAGAAAAAAAGGCAAAAAAAACGAGAAAGTAAACTTTTTCCATAGCCAGAAAATTAGATCTGTGCTAAGTTAATAAATGATGATATATCGGGCTATAGACCTTAGAGAATGATCTTGGGTTTAATGCGTGCTTCCTGATTTGTGAACAAATATCTGCAAGGGTATAAGAATCAATTTGGTATTATAAATAAAACAATACCTTTGAAGTCCATTAATCAAAACCAATTTATATCATACATGAAAAACGTTTACTTATTGTTTTTCGCTTTAGTTAGTTACAGCATTTCAGCACAAAATCCGTTCTCGTTCACAAACAGCAATTCTAAATTTAGCAGCACCACTTTCCACAGTGGCAATTCGCTGGGCGTGGTAGATATGAATGGAGATGGCATGGATGATATTGCCCGGTTAGACAACGGAACGGAAGCCTACTATACACTTCAACGAACTGGGCAAGCATTCAACAATATTTTTGCTGGCTCAAGCGGAATTGGCGATGCATGGGCAATGGTTGTTGGCGATGTTGACAATGATGGTGTAAGAGACATTGCCATAGGTTCAGGAAGTCAGGTAAGGATTATCAGGGCAAACTCATCAGTTACTGCCTTTACAAACAGCGGTAATCTTCCCCGCCCCGCAAATAATTTCTTCCCCCAGAACATGAACTTTGCTGATATTGATAATGACGGCATGATTGATTTATTCATGTGTAACGATGTGGAAGAAAGTATCATGTGGGAGAATAGCGGTTCAGGGACATTCCCGGCTATGACTAACTTTTTCTCAGTCGCAAATCCTGGTACGGATGGCAGCGGTAATTACGGGAGCATCTGGACCGATATAGACAATGATGGCGATGTGGATTTATACATCGCTCACTGTAGGCAGTCAACCGGTAACACCGATGCCCGAAGACTCGATCAGCTTTTCATTAATGATGGGAATAATAACTATGTTCTTGATGCTACTGGTGCCCGTGGCCTACGTAATTACCAGCAAACGTGGACTGCCAGCTTCGATGATATTGATAATGACGGTGATTTTGACTGCGTACTTACAGAAACTGATGCGCCTAGCAAATTGTTTCTTAATGATGGAAATGGATACTTTACAAATATCACTTCCGGAAGCGGATTTGTTTTAGATGTTACCCCTTATCAGTCAAAAATGGAAGACTTGGATAACGATGGGTTTGTTGACATTATTATTTCGGGTGATGATGCGCGTGTGTTTCGTAACAACGGCAACAACACATTTACTCAAATCAACGGCTTGTTCAATGGCAACAATATGCTTTCGTTTGCCACCGGTGATTTGAATCACGATGGCAAGATTGATTTGTATTCTAGCTACGGAGGAGTTTACAACAACCCAAGCGGTACCATTAACGATGTGTTGTGGCTCAATACTACAAGCAATCAAAACCATTTTATCACTTTCAATCTGCAGGGAACTATCAGCAATCGAGATGCATTAGGAGCAAAAGTTGAAATTTACGGAGTATGGGGCAAACAAGTACGCGAAGTTCGTGCCGGTGAAAGCTACGGAACAACCAATTCTTTTATGCTTCATTTTGGTTTGGGAAGCGCTACAATGGTTGACTCTGCTATTATTCGCTGGCCAAGGGGTTTGGTAGAACGGCTTTACAATCGTTCCGCAGACCAGTTTATCACTGTTATTGAAGGGCAGTGTTCATCTCCTGATAATCTCATTTCTTTTAGCGGACCCTCAGTCTTATGCACTGGGCAATCAGTAACCATGAATGCATCGCCCGGATACTCATATTTGTGGAGCAACGGGGCAACTTCGCAATCTGTTACTACGTCAGCCACTGGTGAGTATAACGTTAGGGTTACCGACACAAACACCGGCTGCAGCAGTATTTCCCGTACTGTTACCATTTTGTTGCAGCCCAATGAAACACCAACAATTAGTGTTGCCGGTGAAACTATTTTCTGTGAAGGAACTGGTGTCGTACTTAACGGTTCATTTGCAGCGGGAGGATATTTGTGGAATACCGGTGATACTACTCAAAGCATCATAGCTACAGATCCAGGAACGTACACATTAACTATTCACGGAGCTTGTAACGACTTTACATCTCAACCCGTAAGTCTTTCGCAAATAACTTCTCATATTTCTAATGTTATGTCAGCCGGAACCTGCGAGGGAAATGCGATTCCGATTGACCTAAGCGCAAGCGCTTCAGGTGATGTTTATTGGTACGATGCTGCTACGGGCGGAAACCTTGTAGCTACCGGAACATCATTTACAACCCCGGCTATTACAAATTCAACGACATATTATGTTGAATCAAGAGACACACTTTTGGGTATTACCGGAAATGTAGGGAAGCCGGATAATACAGGGGCAGGACAGTACTTTAATGGTGACCAGTATGAAATTTTTGATGTGTACAAGCCTATTATCCTGAAAAGAGTTACGGTTTATGCCAACTCAACTAAAATACGATATATACAACTACGCAACTCCAGCGGTACAGTTCTTCAAACTCTGACTGTAAACATTGCACAAGGTATGCAAACAGTAGATATAAATTTCAGTGTTCCTCCCGGTACGGGATACAGACTTGGCTGGACAACCGGTAGTAATCCTGATTGGTATAGAAACAGTGCAGGCATTTCTTATCCTTATACACTTAATAACCTGGTTTCCATTACCGGCAGTTCTGCAGGTTCGTCCTATTATTATGGATATTACAACTGGCTAATAGAAGAGCAGCCTAAAACCTGTATTACCGAAAGAACTCCGGTCACTGCTACTGTTAACCCACTTCCTTCTGCATCTATAACCCCAAGTGGAGCTACCAGTTTTTGCGAAGGCGGCAATGTTACTCTGACTGCAGATGCTGCTTATACATATTTATGGAATAATAACTTAACCACACAATCGATAGACGCAACTCAGGGTGGTAACTATTCAGTTACGGTTACCGATGCAAACGGTTGCAGCAATTCAACATCCGAAGACGTTACAGTCTATCCTTTGCCGGATGCCACAGTGACTACCGATAAGCCGACTTCCATTTGTACCGGTGACAACATTACCCTTACTGCACCGGCAGGATTAACTTATAACTGGAGTTCTGGGGAAATTACTGAAAGCATTATTGTTTCCGCAAGCGGAACGTTTACTGTTTCGGTTACTGACAATAACTCTTGCACCGCTGAATCAACTCCACTGTCGGTTATAGTTAGCAACAATGCTGTTGCCGGAATTTCCACTTCAGGCGCTACAACTTTCTGCGAAGGCGGCTCTGTTCAGTTGACGGCTACTGCAGGAAGTTCGTATTTATGGAGTGATAACGAAACAACATCAAGCATTACTGTTACCTCATCCGGAACGTATACGGTGACAGTAACTACCGGAAATTGCAATGCAGTTTCAAATCCGGTTAATGTTATGGTTAATCCCAATCCCGTTGTTTTAATAACCGGGCTAAGTGCTCAGTATTATCATACCGATACACCGGTTAACCTCACTGGTAACCCTTCAGGTGGTACTTTCAACGGAACCGGTGTTAGCGGAAATACGTTTTCTCCTTCAATAGCCGGAGTTGGAGGACCTTATACCATTACTTACACTTATACCGATGGTAACGGATGCACCGGAACCACTACTTTTGATATTACGGTTCTGCTCGGAACTTCTTTTCAGAATATTGACGGCATTAACGCTGTGAATGTTTTTCCAAATCCGAATAACGGAAACTTTGTTATAAGTCTCAAATCAACCGAAATGAAAGTGCTTGATATTTCTGTTATGAATTCTCTCGGGCAAAAGGTTTTTGAAGAAAGGGGTATTTCAACCGGGAACACTTTGCTTAAAAATATTGATTTAACTTTTTTGACTAAAGGATTTTATACACTAGGCATTTCATCAGAAGGTAAAAGGAATGCGTACAAGTTTGCGATAGAATAGAATCAAAAAAATAATTTTTTAAACCGAACAGCGACAATGTCTTTATTAAGACCGTTGTCGCTGTTTTAGATTGGAAATACAGTTGCGGATAAACGATGAATAAACTCCATTTTGTTTACCTCCTTTTCTTTCTCGGAGCAGTTTACGTTACACTCTCCAGCCACTCCGGTGGTATGGCAAGTGTTTCAAATGACGACCGTACAGGAGCACCGGGTGCCGGGCTTTGCAGTAATTGCCATAGCGGTGGTGCCTT
This sequence comes from uncultured Chitinophaga sp., assembly GCA_964631835.1. Taxonomy (GTDB): domain Bacteria; phylum Bacteroidota; class Bacteroidia; order Chitinophagales; family LD1; genus Bog-950. Next base: position 5,162 of record CAZWAD010000027.1, on the reverse strand, counting down.
TGGCACTGCTTCAGTAAAAATTGAAGTTTTTTCACTCGGTACTTCTAACCTCGTATTTTCCTATCTGGGTGGTTTAACTTATGATGTTCGTATTACCGTAAATCATACCTCCGGGACTCCCTCAGGTTACGGTTTCGAAATGACCTGTCTTACATCACCCGGAAATGCACCTCTTGCCGGCTATTCTAACCTCGCTGCTAATGTGAAACAAAAAACAGTCACTGTGGGTACTTATAATGGCAGAACATATACCGAGCATAATGGGGTTACCAATAATAACGTTTTCTCTTTCCGCTGGACTGCCCCTGCAAGCGGAACAGGAAACGTAAAATTTTATGCAGCTGGGAATTGTGTAAACGGTAACGGCAGCAATAGTGGCGATTTAGCTGCCAGCAGTTCCTTAACACTTACTGAACTTGCTCCTCTTTCAGTTTCAGGAAACGTTACAGATGTGCCATGCTTTGCCGGAACCAGCGGTGCTATAGATATAACAGTAGCTAACGGCTCTCAGCCATATATTTACAACTGGGGCGGAGGAATTTCTACCGAAGACAGAACCGGTCTGAGCGCAGGGACCTATTCAGTAACCGTAACAGACAATATTGGCTCAACGGCCTCTGCCTCCTTTACCGTTTTGGAGCCAACCCAAATCGATGCTCCGGGAAACATTACCCATGTTTCTTGCTTTGGAGGAGGTAACGGAAGCATAGATCTCTCCGCTTCGGGGGGGACAGGAACATTAAGTTTTACCTGGGTTGGCGGAATTACTACCGAAGACAGAAATTCTTTGACTGCAGGCATGTACACTGTTACTATCACAGATGTTAATAGTTGTACTACCTCCGCAGCTTTTACCATATCTCAGCCATCTTCGTCAGTAAATGTTTCAGCTGTTGTAACCAATGTTTCGTGCTTTGGCGGAAATAACGGAGCCATCAACATTACAGCAAGCGGTGGAACACCGCCTTACACTTACAACTGGGGAGGGGGAATTACTTCGGACGACCGTATTTTACTCAGCCCCGGAAATTATTCGGTATCTGTAACTGATAATAACGGTTGCTCTGCATCGTCTTCGTTTACTATTATCCAGCCTTCCTCACCTTTAAGTGTTACAGGAATAGTCACTCCTGTTTCCTGCAATGGGGCTAATGACGGAAGTATAGATATCACCGCCTCGGGCGGAACTGCAAGCTATTCGTACAACTGGGGAAGCGGAATTACAACCGAAGACAGAACCCAGCTTACAGCCGGAAATTACCGGGTAACTGTTAGCGACAACAACAACTGCACTTCGGCAGTAACATTTCCCGTAACCCAACCTGCAGTTCTGTCCATTCAGCACACGCAGGGTACCATTCTTTGTTTCGGAGGAAGCACTACCGTAAATATTTCCGCAACCGGTGGAACTTTGCCTTACAACGGAACAGGAAATTTTGTTGTGCAGGCCGGAACCGGTAATTATACAGTTACAGACTCTAAAGGATGTTCTGCTTCGGTTAGTGTAACTGTAAATCAGCCCCCTCAGTTAATAGCCACTGCCGATACTGTTACGATTCCCTGCATTGGTGGTAGCGGAACAATTACCGTTTCTTCTTCCGGTGGAACACCACCCTACACCGGAACCGGAGGCTTTACGGTGAATAACCCCGGTACATTCAATTACTCAGTAACAGATGCAAACGGATGCACTGCTAACGCAACGGGAACAGCCCTTTCCATAACCGGTTTGACTGCAACGGGAATAGTCAGCGGTATCACCTGTCACGACTCCTGTAATGCTTCCGTTTCGGTTGATGTTGCAGGAGGCACACAGCCTTATACATTTGTATGGAGTAATTCACTTACCACTAAAAACGCGCAGGCTTTGTGTGCCGGTTCTTATCAACAAACCATTAGCGATGCGTCAGGGTGTTCTCTTATCAACAACTATATTGTAAGCAATCTCCAGCCCCTGCAAATAAATATTTCTAAAGATTCAGTTTTTTGTTTTGGCGATTCAGTAAACGTTATCGCGGTTGTAACTGGAGGAACACCTGCTTACAACTTCACCTGGAACACCGGGGCTACAACTTCCGGGATTCGGTTACCGGCAGGTAATTATACTTTGAGTATTTCCGATAATAACTCTTGTGCCTTATCAACTTCAATTATTATCAGCCAGCCTCCAGCAATCTCACTGAGTGTAGCAACTGTCACTGACGACAACGGCACCGGCTCAGGTGCTATAAATATTTCCGCAACTGGCGGAACATTACCCCACAGCTTTTCCTGGAATAATGGCGAAACTACTGAGGATATATCGCAGTTAAATGCAGGAACCTATAGCCTTACTCTGACCGATGCCAATGGCTGCACATCAACTATTGGTAACATTGCAGTAATTTCCACAGGAATTGAAAATTCTATTTTAAGTGGCGTAATAATCTTCCCTAACCCGGTTTCCGACAAATTATTCATTACTATTCCCGGCTATAGCGGCAAACCACCCATGTTTCGGTTAGTATCGGTAAACGGTTTTGTCCTCAGGGAAGAAACCCTTGAAGGGCCTAAAACTATCCTTGATATTTCTTCTCTGCCTAAAGGCATGTATTTTGCCGAAATCCTTTATGGAGGCAGGTCAGCAAACTTCAGAATTCTCAAAGCTGAATAACCCCCTTTTTCCGTCCAGATATAAAGCCACAAGGCTTTTTGCAGGTTGAAATGTTTCAACAACAATTTGTTGCTTTGGCAGATGAACTTTCTATCTTTAGCATAACAAAATTCGTCACCTATGAGTTACGTTCAGCAAATCAGTTCTGCGCTCGAAAAAGAAGCCGAAAATATTGCTTTCCTCGCCCATTTTCCAGCAGCTAAACTCGAAAACAAACTTACTTCAGTAAGAAATCAAATATCCATTGCTGAAAAATCCGGCCAGACCGGGGCGCTTGAATTACTGAAACTTTGGGAAAGCCAAATCCTCGAAGCACAGGTTTTAAAACAGGAATATAACCTCGAGGATAATCCGAATTTAGATATGAAAATGCAGTTACTCGAAGTGGAAGCTTATGAAATGATTGAAAAGCGCCAGCAAATACTCCGCAAAAAACTGCTCAAAGAAGGACTATCAGAAAAAGAAACAACCAGGCACCGCACCGTTTGATTTCAGCCTTAACTATTCGCCAGGTATTTTAAACAGCTTCCCTCATTTTTCTCCCTACAAATCGCGTTATGTAATTAATCGAACGCATAAGGCAACAAATACTCGGATTTTGAGTATTTGATAGGGTACACTTATTCACTAACAAAAAGAGCTATGAGACAAAAAACATTACTCCCTGACTCATTCCTGTACGAGTTTGGTATTAAGCTGCTGGGCGCTTTGGCAACCTTCCTTTTTACCATGCTTTTTGTTGCAGGCATGTTTGCCTAACAAGTTGTATGAACGGATAAACGGGCAAACGAAAGTTTTAACCCGTTTATCCGTTTGTCAATTTTTGCAATTCCTCCGAAACTCTTTCACTCCCTCCCAAATTACTTTTCACATATTGTTTTGCCCGTAATCCCGCTAAGGCAAATCTCCGCCCGTCACCGGTAGTGAGTGTATTTAATTCGTAGAGTAATTCACTGTAATCCTCCACCGGAAAGGCGGCAAAATCATTTTTAAGGGCAATGGCTTCGAGCGATTTTTTATAGTTAGGTCCGAAAAGGAATGGCATTCCATACACTGCCGGTTCGAGAACATTATGCACAGAAGCATTAAAACCGCCCCCGACATAAGCTATATCACCGTAATAATAAAGCGAAGCAAGCTGACCAATGCTGTCCACAATCACCACATCGGTTTCAGATGCATTTTCAACAGTCAGCATAGAAAGGCGCCTTGCACGAACCTTTATTTTTTTCCGCAATTCTTCAACCCGGCCGCTATCAATGTCGTGGGGCGCAATAATGTATTTATATTCCTTCAGAACATCGTCATGAATACACTTTAAAATAAGCTCTTCATCTTTCTTCCAGGTGCTGCCCGCTATAAATATTTTGAACCCCTCCTTAAATTTTTCAATAGCAGGAAATGATTTCCTCTCACCCGCAATTTTTGCAACCCGGTCGAAGCGGGTATCGGAAGCAACCTCACAGGCAATATTTACTGACTCCAGTAATTTCTTCGACTCCTCCGACTGAACAAAAATGGTAGTGAAACAGGTAAGTATTTCCCTGAAAAAACTTCCATAAGGTTTAAAGAAAATCTGCTCTTTACGGAAAACAGCCGAAAAAAGTATTATGGGAATATTTCTCTGCTTCAGATGGTGGAGGTAATGATACCAGAACTCATATTTCACAAACAAAGCAACATCGGGCTTTATGAAGTCAAGAAAATCTTTCGCGTTCCGGGCTGTATCCACCGGCAGGTAAGTAATAAAATCGGCTGACGGATAATTCTTCCTTACCTCGTAACCCGAAGGCGAAAAGAAAGTAACGATAATGGCATCGCTGCTGTTTTCTGATTTGTATCGCTCAATCACCGGCCGCGCCTGCTCAAATTCACCCAGCGATGCGCAATGAAACCAGATGCGCTTGCCTTTGTAAGTACTAAGCTTTTCAGCACCGGCTTTCCAGCTTTTTCTTCCGTCAATCCACAGCTTGGCTTTACTATTAAAGAAAGAAACTATGAAAATGCCTAGCGTATAAAACCGGATTACCGTGTTATAAATAACAAGATGAATGGAACGCATCTCCGGCAAATGTAATGGAGGAATGGACTTTTTATGGACAGACTAAATGACTATAACAAAGATGTTTCATCACTCTAAAATTTGTAACCGCTATTCTTAAAACCCGTATCCGGGCTAAAACCCATCACCGGTGTATTTCATTAACCTCCGCTCTAAAGAGATGAGCTATGAATACCGTTTTGTTTTTATGAATAGCCGTTGGCTGAAGCCAACGGTTATAAGATAGAAAATAACAAGGGCTTTAGCTCATTAGAAAAGCGTGCTTGGAAAGCTTACTAAAAAGCAGACACTGACTGCCTCCCTTTCATAGTTCATTGCCCTCCCGGCCCAAACCTTCCAATTCTCTCGAATAATTGTCCCATAGGTCCATAAGTCATATTTCCCCCTTTTTAAGGTTCTGTCGTTAATCGTGTGAGAACTGTTAAGAAGTCAGTACACTTGCCGGAT
>CAZWAD010000026.1:0-53412 GCA_964631835.1 uncultured Chitinophaga sp. | reverse complement strand
GCGGGAATTGTAGGTGATAACCTGGGGACAAAATCCCGTGAAGTAAAGTTCAAAACCGAACTGGAATTGGAACAATATTTGCAAAAGCTGAAGGAACAAACAGCGTAAATCAATTAGTAATTTATAGTTGCCTGTTGGCAATCAATGTATTTCGGTATGATTAGAAAGGCCCTCTTAGCACTTTTCTTTTTTCTTTTTTCATTCGCAATAATAGTAAACGGGCAAGTTGCTAACCAATACAATGATACAGCTGCAGCATCGTTGCTACAAAGGGTAAGTGAAAAGTATGGAGCCCACAAAAATATTTCTGCTGAATTCAAGTTAGTGATTCAGCGGCCTAAACAAAAACCTGAAGACAGCGACAAAAAATATACCGATACGCTTTCTGGCAAAATTCTTTTACAAGGCAGTAAGTTCAACATTACTATCAAAGGGCAGCAAATTATCTGTGACGGGAAAAATATCTGGACTTATATGCCATCTGAAAACGAAGTACAGATAAATCTGTATGAGGAAAGCGATGACATCTTTTCGCCCTCCCGAATTTTTAATCTTTATAAAGAAGGTTCACTTTATCAAATCAAGGAGAAGAAAATTGTTAACGGTAAAAAGGTGACGGTCATTGAAATGAGCCCCGCCAACAAAAAGCTTTCTTATTTTAAAATAGACATCACAGTTGACGATGCTACTTTGCAAATTGTCGAATCAAAAATTTATCAGAAAAACGGGACTCGTTATACTTACAAGTTAATAAAACAAACCCCCGGCATTTCTACCACAGATACTTCATTTATTTTTAACCCTGCTGAACACCCTGGAGTTAAAGTGGTGGATTTGAGGTAAGCTATTGGCTCTAACGATTTCTCTCTCCCAACGAAAATCACCTGTTTGCTTTGCTGTTCGATAAATTTATTTTTGTGGCATTAATCACATAAATACCCCTTTATGAAAAACAGAATTATTCAAATGACGGCTGTTGGCGCATTCCTGGCTTTTGCCGCAAGCGGCTGCGGAGAAAAATTTACCCCGCTTACCCAACAACAAATTGAAACGCAGGTTGATTCACTATTTAATGCCCAAAAGCAGTCCAAGTTACAGGAGTTGCGCGCAGCATGTCAGAGCAATCTTGAAGAGAAAGTAAATGCAAAAGTGGAAACAATGAAAAATCCTGAAATAGCAAGCAAATAATTAATGCTCCCAAAAATCTAAAACAATGAAAAAAATACTCCCAAGTATAACATCAGCAGCAGCCTTAGGTTTCGCTGTTACATTTACAAACTGCAATAATGCTGAAGAGGTGAAAAAGAAAACGGACGAACAAAACGTACAAATTCAAGCTATGGTTGATGCCAAACTAAGCAGTTTGCAGGAAGAAGTTAGTGCAGAGTGCTCAGCACTTGTTGACTCAATTGCCACAGTTCGGTATGATGAATGGTATAAGAGTGTAGGAAAGAAAAAAGGTGCTAAGCCAGCCCCTAAACCTGTAGCTAAAACTGAGCCTAAAGCAAACCCTAAAGCTGACCGGTTTAATAATCCTGACGGTGCAAAAACCGTAACCGAAGAGCAGACACAACAAAAAGCCGCTAGATTTAAAGATACTACTGGAATTAAACCGGTGACAGAAGAAGACACAAAGAAAAAGGGGGAAAGATTTAAAAAGCCCTGATAAGCAAAAGGGAAATAAAAAAAGCTGCCGGTGGGCAGCTTTTTTTGATAAAACATGATATTAAAGCTTTACCCAGGAAGCCGTATAATCAATGGATTGCTCCGGTGTGGTTGTGCCGTCAATAATCTTATAAGTCCAGGTAATAGTGTTGGTTGAAGTGTTAAAGGTTCCGGTTCCCTCAACAAAGTAGTCGTCATTATCTGGCTCTTGGCGAGCGATGGTAATAGTTTTGCCACTAACTGTGGCGTTAATGGAGTTTACAAAATAATCATCAGAGAAATCGCTGGAAATAACTACAGCTGTAATGTTTGTCCCATTACCGATGGATACGGAATAAACCAGACTGCCTGGGTTGTCAGTTGCAGTATAGGTGCCGATAAATTTTGCTCTTTCCTGAGTTTCACAAAGAGTGCCTTCGTAACCAGCAGTGCAATCGCAATTGCCACTAACACAGGTACCACCGTTCTGGCATACCACATCGGCACACTCATCTTTAACACATGAAGAAATAGTTGTTACTGCCGCGAGAACTGCAACAGTAAAAAACGCTTTGAAAATGCTTTTCATAATGCTTGGTTTTAGTTTAACAAAAAAATTTGCAACGCTAAAGTATATTTTTAAAATATGAATCAAAGTGGCGGGAAGAAAACTCATTGGAGATAAAAAAGGCAAACAGAAATCTGTTTGCCTTTTCAATAAAAATCAAAGCAACTTACTTATTCGGCTGTGGAGTCATGCGCAAGTAATATTTAATACGCGTATGTCCTTTCGGGAATTTTGCCGGAATATCCTCGTCCTTAATTGCCGGAACAATCACCACATCCTCACCGTCTTTCCAGTTAGCAGGTGTTGCTACCGAATAGTTAGCAGTTAATTGCAAACTGTCAATTACGCGAAGCAGCTCATAGAAATTTCTCCCGGTTGATGCAGGGTAAGTAATCATCAGTTTAATTTTCTTATCTGGTCCTATCACATATACAGAACGAACAGTAAAAGTTTCGCTGGCGTTCGGGTGAATCATATCATACAGGGTTGATACTTTTCTGTCCGAGTCAGCAATAATGGGGAGGTTTACTGTGCAGCTTTGTGTTTCGTTGATGTCCTTCACCCAATCTTTGTGTTTGTCAATCGGGTCAACACTCAATGCCAGCATTTTTACGTTGCGCTTGTCAAACTCGGCTTTCAGTTTCGATGCGGTTCCGAGTTCAGTAGTACATACCGGTGTAAAGTCAGCGGGATGAGAGAAAAGAACACCCCATCCGTTGCCGAGGTATTCATGAAAATTGATTTTACCGTCCGTTGTTTCGGCCGTAAAGTCGGGAGCTGTGTCCCCTAATCGTAATGTTGCCATATTGAATTGATTTAATGTTTAGAAAATTGTTTACAGTTTTAAATCGTCCAGTTGGTTGGCTGCACAAAAGTTTCCGGAACATGAATACCACATTCTTTGTCCTCATTGTTTTCCCACCACCATCTTCCAGCTCTTTCGTCCTCACCGTTTTTTGAAGCACGGGTGCATGGTGCACAGCCAATGCTTTTAAATCCTTTATCGAACAGTTCGTTGTAAGGAATGTTTTCGTTTGTAATCATAGCTCTTATCTCTTCCAGTGTCCAATAAAAGAGCGGATAAACCTTGATAAGCTGCCTTTGGCTGTCCCATTCAACCTGCTTCATTTCCGAGCGGGTTTCCGAATGTTCAGCCCGCACTCCCGAAATCCATATCTTCTGCCCTTGCAGAGCGCGGTTCAGAGGCTCCACTTTGCGAATGTAACAACATTCTTTCCTGTTCTCCACCGAATCATAAAAACTATTCGGTCCTTTTTCATTGAGCATTTTCTGAACCGATTGAGCCTGCGGATAATAAGTCTCAATATTCATTCCGTATTTATCGTTGGTGGCACGCCACACATTATAGGTTTCCTGGAATTGTCTTCCTGTATCAATCGTAAAAACCTTAACTGGAATCTTATTGTTGAAAATAAAATGAGTGATCACCTGTCCTTCCATACCGAAAGCGGTGGAGTAACAAACTTCACCCGGAAATTGCTCTGAAAGCCAGCGCAAAGCATCCACCACCGTCTTGGATTTCACGATGTCTGCTATTTCTTCCCGCCTGCCCTTTAAATCACTCATGTTCTTCTAAACTAAAAAGGCCTCTCCGCTGAATCAGGAAAGACCTTTTGGTATTCGTTTATTATTTGGTTTAACCCAAACGTCTCCCCATTACTATTTCGATGCCACAACAAGTGAAACAGCAACAAGAATTGATTTGAGTTTGCATAAACATTTTGTTTTTTCGTGTGGCAAATATAAACCATAAAGCATGAACGCGCAACCTACCGGTTCCAAAAACTTGTTATTTCCCGTGTTTCTGAAAACAGAGGAAATAAACATCCTTTTGGTAGGTGCCGGTGCCGTGGGTTACGAAAAGGCAAACAACCTGCTTAAAACCAGCCCGAAAGTCAAACTGAAAATAGTGGCTGAGAAGTTTAACGATGAAGTAAAAACACTAAACGAAAAGTTCCCTCATATAGTCATTGAACAAAAAGCATTTGAGGAAAAAGATTTGGAAGGGATTCAGGTTCTGATAGTGGCTATTAACCATAAAGAGAGAAGTAAAACCATCTGCGAATTAGCACACAAAAGAAACATACTCGTAAACGTTGCTGACACTCCCGATCAGTGTGACTTTTATTTAAGCTCTGTTGTTCAAAAGGGAAATTTGAAAATTGCGATTTCTACGAATGGGAAATCACCCACTATGGCCAAACGCATACGGGAGTTTCTTGAAGATGTGTTGCCTGAGGAAACGAGTGAGTTACTTGAGAACCTCAACGCCATCCGCGATTCTATTAAAGGAGATTTTGCAGAAAAAGTCAGGATACTGAATGAACTTACAGCCCCTCTGAAACACAAAAGAGACGATAATCCCTTGACGAAATAGACTTTTATGACTATCATTGCAACGTCAATGAAACGCTTTCTGGCTTATTTTGTTTATGAAATCAACTGTGCAATCTGTTGCATTTTTGATAGTTGTTGTTCTTGCTGTTGCTGTGATTAAACAGCCGGCAAATCTGATTTTCCAAAAATTTACTTTCAGGTTTGTGACGCTTATTAAAAGTATGCGCGGAATAGTATTTTTAATTTTTTAGAATGACACATAGAAACCAAAAAGGCAGAGTTTATTTCATCGGTGCAGGACCGGGTGACCCTGAATTGCTTACCCTAAAGGGGTTGAGGCTAATTAAACAAGCTGATGCCATTCTTCACGACCGGCTGGTTTCGGAAGATATATTGCGCCACGCAAAACCCGGAGCAAAAATCATTCTTACGGGTAAACAGAAGGGAGCTAAATGCACCTCTCAAACCGAGATTAACGATTTAATGGTTGACAGCGCTTTGCAAGGAAAAAGGGTTGTTCGCTTAAAAGGAGGCGATGTTTCCTTCTTCTCCAATATTCTCGATGAACTGGAAGCGGTAACCGCTAATAAAATTGATTTTGAAATTATTCCCGGGGTTACTGCCGCATCGGGTTGTGCGGCTTATTGTGGTATTCCTTTGACTGCTCGAGGGCACAGCACCGGTGTAAGATTTATTACGCTTCATCAAAGCAAGATTGTGGAAGTAGATAACTGGAGTGAACTGGCAACAACTAAAGACACCCTGGTATTTTACATGACTTATTCTCATCTGAATCTTCTGGTGAAGCAGTTACTTGCTCATGGCGCTGATGGAACAACACCGGTTGCTATAATTGAGCAGGCAACCACTCCCTATCAGCAACAACGTTTTTCTGATTTGAATAAGGCCTGTAAAGATTTTGAAGAAATTGAATTCACTTCTCCTGCTACAATTATTGTTGGAAGCGTGGTAAGCCTTGCAGGTCGGTTTAAGTGGTTTGACTCTATGCAAAGCGGAGTTTATTTTAAAGTACTGAGTCCCCTGGAATAACGAATTATGCTCAACCGTCAACAACTGGAAAAGCTGCAGGCGTTCATTTCGCAATTCACTAAAGATGAATTACTATGGATGAGCGGCTATCTTGCGGCTAAATCAAAAGATGACGGAACGGCACCTGATGATACTTTGGTACTCGGTGTTCCCGCTATTGGTAAGATCACCATTGCATACGGAACCGAAACCGGTAACTCAAAAAAAGTCGCTAACCAGTTGGCGGCAAAGGCGAAGCAGTTGAAGATAAATCCCAAAGTAGTAAGCCTGGAACAATACAAGCCCGCTGAACTTGAGAAAGAAGAATACTTCTTTACCATCGTCAGTACCCATGGCGATGGAGAACCACCGGCAGCGGCAAAAAAGTTTTACGACTACATTCATGTCAACGAGCTCCGGCTTTCAAAGTTAAAATACAGCGTGCTGGCATTGGGCGACACCGCCTACCCGCTCTTCTGCAAAACCGGTAACGATGTGGACGAGCGATTTCAGCAGTTAGGCGGAACACGTATTGCTGACCGCGGAAACTGCGATATAGATTTTGAGCCAGAAGCAAATGCGTGGATAGAAAATGTTTTAAATAATCTGATGGCCTCACCGATAAATGGTTCACCTGTTAAGACCGTTGAGAAGAAGAAAGCCAGCGGTCGCTCGGTTTATAAAGGCAAAATCAGTGTGAACGTCAACCTCAACGACATTGACTCCAACAAAGAAACACACCACATCGAAATTATTCCTGAGTCGGAAGTGGCATATGCACCGGGCGATTCGATAGGTATTATTCCCACAAACAGTGAGGAAGATACACAAGAGGTTCTTGCAGAGTTGAAAACAATCGGCAGCGATTTTGTTACTTACAAAGGCGAGCGGTTTGCGCTTCTTCAGCTCATTAAAACAAAACTGAACATCCGCCAGTTGCCTGCTCGTGTTATTGCCAAATACGCGGCACTCGAAGAAATACCGGTGGAGATAAAAGGCAATTACGATTTAGCAGAGTTGCTTTATTCTTTTCCTTACCGGACGAACAAAGGAAACTGGCAGGCTTTGGTCGATATTCTGGAGCCTATTGCTCCGCGGTTGTATTCGGTGGCATCATCGGTTGCTGCACACAACGATGAAGTGCACATCACTGTGGCGCGTTCCACCTTCTCCAAAAACGGGAAAAAGAAATACGGGCTTGCTTCCGATTACTTATCGAAACTACCGGTGGGCACAGGCATTGAATTTTATGTGCAGAAGAACAACGCCTTCCACCTTCCCGATGAAAATGCCGATATCATCATGGTGGGTCCTGGCACAGGCATCGCGCCTTTCCGCGCGTTTGTTGCCGAGCGCGATGCCACAGGCGCACAGGGGCGCAACTGGCTTTTCTTTGGCGAGCAGCATTTTCATTCCGATTTTCTTTACCAGACCGAATGGCAAAACTGGCTCGAAACCGGTGTACTCACCCGCCTTGATGTGGCTTTCAGCCGCGACACCGCTCAGAAAGTTTATGTGCAGCATAAGCTGAAGCAAAACGCTAAAGAAGTTTTTGAGTGGCTGCAGAACGGGGCTTACTTCTATCTGTGCGGCAGTAAGGACCCTATGAGTATAGATGTAGAGAATGCCCTCCTCGAAATTATTGCTTCACAAGGCAACTTCTCGAAAACAGAAGCCGAAACCTACCTCTCTGAACTGAAAGAACAGGACCGGTATTTGAAGGATGTGTATTGATGCTTCGACTCCGCCCAGCATGACAGCCTTGCGGGGTTATGTCAGGTTGAGCGTGGTCGAAACCTTTTCTACAATTAATAAAATTTACTCAGCCGTAACCGGGTCAATGATGGCTGAAACCTCGGTAATAAGGTTGGCTGGAAAACCGCTTTTGGCAGCATGTTCGCGAATCAGTTCTTCGGTCGGGGCAATGTACACGCAATAAATTTTATCGCCCGCCACATAGCTGTGTTTCCATTGAATCTCCGAACCTAATATCCGCAAGGCTCCGCAGGATACGCTTGACACTTCTTTCAACTTTTCTGCATTCCATGTTCCAGCACCGGGAATATTTCTTTCGATTAAATACTTTGGCATTGTTTCTTGTTTTATTTACTGCATAGTTAAGAAAAGTTCTTTACAGGAAAGAAAAGACATTTCAGGCAATGGCCGTGAAGTGGCAGCCCACAAAGATAACAGTGAAATACAACGATGTATTCTTTATGCACTCCCGTAATACCTCTTGTTTTTTCGCGGAAAGCGTGTTCCACTTCAAAAAAAAGTTCTGCTTTCACGAAGCCTACCACACTGAACTTCCCAAACGATAGTTTCAATTTGTTCTGAAGAGATAGTTCCCAAAAAAGGCTGATAAAGCCTCCTTTACAAGTCTTATTTGTATAAAACAGCGCCTAAACGAACCTTTACTGATATTTCCCGTAGAAGATACAACTGTTTATGCTAATATTGTATCTTCACTCAACACATAAAAAGTGATATGAAAAAGGAAGCTGACCCAACGTGTTCGTTCTGCGGACGCAAGAAAAAAGAAACCCAGATTCTTATTTCGGGTATCGAAGGGCACATCTGCGAAAGTTGTGTGGGGCAAGCCCAGCAAATTATTGACGAAGAGCTTTTCCAGAAACATAAAAAGTTCACCTTCAGCCTGCCCAACTCCGTAAAACCCCGCGACATCAAGAAATTTCTCGATGAGCATGTGATTGGTCAGGACGAAGCGAAGAAATATATATCGGTGGCAGTGTATAACCACTACAAGCGTCTTAACCAGTCTAAGAGCGATGACGTTGAAATTGAAAAAAGCAACATACTGATGGTTGGGCAAACCGGAACGGGCAAAACCCTTCTGGCAAAAACCATAGCTAAGTTCCTGAATGTTCCCTTTACCATTGTTGATGCTACTGTTTTCACCGAGGCCGGCTATGTAGGCGAAGATGTGGAGAGTATCCTCTCACGCCTTCTGCAGGTTTGTAATTACGACATTAATGCCGCACAGCACGGCATTATCTACATTGATGAAATTGATAAGATTGCCCGCAAAGGCGATAACCCTTCCATCACCCGCGATGTAAGTGGTGAGGGAGTTCAGCAGGCTATGCTGAAACTGCTTGAAGGTACCGAAGTGCTTGTTCCTCCCCAAGGCGGCAGAAAACACCCCGAGCAGAAGCTGGTGAAAGTTGATACCACTAATATCCTATTTATATGCGGTGGTGCTTTTGAAGGAATTGACCGTGTAATTGCTTCACGCTTGAACCAATCGAAGGTGGGCTTCAAAAAAGGAATGGAAAAAGAAGTTGTTGATAAAGATAACCTGCTTAAATACGTTTCTCCTCTCGACATGAGAACTTTCGGACTAATACCCGAACTCATCGGGCGCCTGCCGGTGCTCGTGCATCTTGACCCGCTCGATGCTGATGCTTTACGCGCTATTTTGCTTGAGCCCAAAAACGCACTGTTGAAACAATACAAGAAAATCTTTGATGCCGATGGCATCAGCCTGGCGTTTAATGATGAAGCGATTGAATACATTGTAGAAAAAGCGATGGAGTTCAGGCTGGGCGCCCGCGGCTTGCGCTCTATCTGCGAAGTAATCATGAACGATGCTATGTACGAGCTGCCTTCGCAGGAAGATATTCTTGAGTTCACCGTTACCCGCGAGTTTGTGGAAGAGAAACTTGAAGACGTAAAGGTAAGCAAGCTGCGAGCTGCGTAATTACACTTCCCGATTCCCGATTCCCGGCTCTGAATTATGTAAATGCCATTCTAAAAGACGGTAAACAGGGTTTTTATCTACCACCCCGAGTTCACAGTCAAAACCAGTTGCTGTTTTTTGCAAAATATGCTTAAAGTGGAAAGCAATGGAGCCGACAAAATGCACCGGATACTGCCGGTAGTTTTTATAACAACATATATGATGCTTGAAGAAATCAGCAAATCCTTCTCCGGCTAAATTTTCCATGTAATCCTTATCGGGGCTGTCGGTCATTACTTTGGCAAAGCTGGCGAGGTAAACATTTACATGAGGCTTTCTGTAAACTGAATCGAATATTTTTTCCTTTTCCAGCCCGTAATTCTCTTTCAGAATTTTTGTAGTTGCCTTAGGTAATTCATGATACAAAAAAGCCGCCAGTAGTTTTTTACCGAAGTACGAGCCGCTGCCCTCATCGCCAAGAATATAACCGAGTGCAGGAACCTCCTCGTAAATCTTTTTGCCGTCATATAAACACGAGTTAGAGCCTGTACCTAGAATGCAGGCAATACCGGGCTTGCCTGTATAGGTGGAAAATGCGGCAGCGTTTAAATCATGGTCAACGCTGATAACCTGCGCGCTTAAAAAAAAGTTCTTCAACGCATCGGCAACAATTCTTTTCCGCTCATCGCTTGAACATCCCGCACCGTAAAAAAAAACTTTTGTGACAGCTTCTTTTTGTGCAACCAAGGAATCATTATTCAACAGTTCTGTTAAAATTGAGTCGGAGGAATGAAACATCGGGTTAAACCCAATGGTTTCTGCCGGTTCTTTTTTTTCGTTCAGCCAGTTGGTTTTCGTAGAGCCGCTTTCGGCAATAATGAGCATGAAGTGAGGGTTATGTAAATGTTTCGCGCTAAAATAACTTCATTTCAAAAACAAAAGATTCATTTTACATTTAGCCCGCTAAAAAAAATCAGCATGAGAAACATTCTCCTCTTTTCAATAACTTTTATTTCGGTAACACTTTACGCACAAGACCATCTTCTGCCTTCCCGCTCGGCTGTTGATGCTTCTCTGGCTCCTTTTTATCACGGTGTGGCTTCGGGCGACCCGCTTGCGGACAGAGTGATTCTCTGGACAAGGGTTACATCTCAAAACCCTACCGAAACCGTGAACTGGCAAATATCTACCGATACCCTTTTTGCCAATGTTGTCAACTCCGGTTCCGTAGTTACCGACTCATCAAAAGACTATACCGTGAAAGTTGACGCTATGGGTTTGCAGGAAAACACCTGGTACTACTACCGCTTCAGCAATAACGGAACTTATTCTATTATGGGTCGCACACGAACTAACCCCTCCGGTGCTGTGTCAAACCTTCGTTTTGCTGTTCTGTCCTGCTCCAATTTAACAAGCGGTTATTTTAATGCTTATGCCGACATTGTCAATAAAAATGATGTGGACGGAGTAATCCATTTGGGCGATTATTATTATGAGTACGGAAGCAATCCCCCGAGTTTTGACACTTCCAGAAAAGTTCAGCCCCCTGCTGAAATTCTAACCCTGCCGGATTATCGGCTGCGCCATTCTACTTACAAACTGGACCCCGACTTAAGAAACATTCACCAGCAGTTTCCTTTTTTTGTAGAGTGGGATGACCATGAATCGGCTAACAACAGCTGGCATGCGGGTGCTGAAAACCATACTCCGGGCACTGAAGGTAATTGGGAAGACCGGAAGAGTGATTCGCGGCAGGCTTACTTTGAATGGATGCCTATTAGGGACAATTACAACAGCCCGGATACTATTCACCGGACTATTCCCTTCGGCAGCCTGGCAGATTTAATTATGATTGATACCCGGCTGGAAGGCAGAGATGAGCAAGGCGGAACCAACAACAATGACCCTAACCGTACTATTTTAGGACCTGCTCAGCTGGATTGGTTTAAACAACAACTTACGGCTTCAACAGCTAAATGGAAAATAATCGGCAACCAGGTTATGATAGCTCCGCTTGTTGTGTTTGGAATTGGAAATGCCGACCAATGGGACGGCTATCCGGCAGAACGTTCAAAAATTTACCGCCATTTGTCGGATAACAATATCAACAATTTTGTGGTGCTCACTGGTGATATTCATTCCTCATGGGCCAGCGATCTTCCCCATCCCGATTCAACCTATAATTCTAGTACCGGAAGAGGTTCTATAGGCACTGAATTTATTTGCACCAGCGTAACCAGCGGTGGAAGCCCCGTAAATCTTACACAGTCAATTATTTCAACCTTCCTTCCGCATATTAAATACGTGGATTTCACAAGCAGGGGTTATTTATTGCTGGATGTAACCGACCAAAAAGTTCAAGGTGACTGGATTTATGTGAACACAATTACCAGCAAAAATTTCACTTCATCAGTAGCTGCATCGTGGTGCGATTTGGATGCCGCCAACCATTTAACCCAATGCGGAAGCCCGCTTGCACCGAGGGCTACCAACCCGCCTGTAGCTCCGATTATTTCGGGTGTTGAAGATTTGGCTAATGAAATGGTGATGATTTCTCTTTACCCGAACCCTTCGGTAAATGAAGTGGACATCCAATATTATCTGTTCCGGCCGGGCGAAATAAGTATCACATTAACTAACTTGCTCGGGCAGACAGTATTCATCAGGTATATAAAACATACGGAACACGGGTTGTTTAACGCCAATGCCGATTTGAGCAACATATCTGCGGGTACGTATGTACTAAGTATTACCGCAGGAAATAAAATTTATTCGAAGCGATTGGTTAAGGCGAAATAGGAAGGAGTAAAGTATCTCTAATCAAACAGCGCCTTGCCGGCAAAAAGTGCAACGCCAATCCATACCAACCCTTTAATCAGGAAAAAAAGAAAACCGAGAACTCCGACACGCTTGAGCCAAAGCGTTAGTTTACCTGTTTCTTTCTTATTTGCGTCCATATCCTGTATGAGATTACGAAAAACACTTTTAAAGAATTGCAGCCAATGCTTTATGAGCACCATCGCATATAGGCATGGTTTGACTCATACCGCACCGACAGATTGAAACCTTTTCACGCTTTTCCATTTTAGTTCCGTCCTCAAGTATCACCTCAAAGTTGCCGGTGATGGTTACCGGTCCTCGCGGCTTTAGCTGTATGGTGGCGTAATCTTTCTTTTCTACAGTTAACTCTTCCATAATCTGTTTCTTGGGGCTAAAATAAACTTTAGTGAGCAAAGCAATTGACAGAAAGAAAATCGGATTAACTGAATAGATTTGTAGGCATGAGAGAACGTGTAGCGGTTTTCAGGAAAATTACTTTCAACTCAGCCCACCGGCTTTACCGAAAAGATTGGAGCGATGAAAAGAACAGGGAAGTATTCGGCTTGTGCGCTAATGAGCATTACCACGGGCACAACTACCGTTTGGATGTAAAAGTTACGGGTGAAATTTCACCGGAAACCGGTTACGTAATTGACTTGAATGAATTGAAACAAATTGTTCAGGAAGAAGTGATTGAAAACTTCGACCATAAGAATCTGAACCTCGATTGTGCCGCGTTTGAAAACCTGAACCCTACCGGTGAAAACATTGTGGTCGTCATTTACCATCTTCTCCGCGAAAGATTAGACAAGAAATACGATTTACAAGTACGTTTGTGGGAAACCGAGAGGAATTATTTTGAATACCCGGTTTAGGAAATCCGGCCGGCTCAGAAATATTTTCCTCCGGCAATCAATTTCAGTTCTTCATCCACACGCATCGGGGAAAAACCTAAAGCCGAAGCTTTTGAAATATCCAGAGAAACATCTGGAGGGCGCGGGGCGGAAAGCTGTATATCTTTCTGCGAACATGCTTCTATCATTCTTTCATCAAGCCCGAAGGCTTTAACCGTCTTCTTGCCAAAATCATAACGCGAAAGTTTTTCTTTTCCTGCGACATGAATGATACCCGAATTGTTTTTGAGCAGTAACAAAATTCCTTCGGCAATACTTTTTGCCCCGCAAACACTGCGGTATTCATCAGTAAACAGCTTCGCGGTTTTGCCTTGCCTGATTAGTGAAAGAAACTTTTGCATATAATTGAAAGAGCTCGCCTCCGGGTAGCCAAACATCAATGCTGCCCGAAACACAACTGCCTTCGGATAAATCTTCAACACTTCATCTTCAGCCAATGATTTCTGTTCACCGTAAACGCTTACCGGATTTCTAGCATCGTCTTCTTTATACGTTCCTTTCTTGCCATCAAACACTAGATCGGTAGAAATAAAGGCGAAAGGAATATTAAAATCGGAGCATATTCCGGCTAAGTTTTTTGTGGCTTCCACGTTTACTGAAAAAGAGATGTCCCGGTTATTCTGGCAAAAGTCGGCATCGGACATTGCCGCAGTATGAATAACCGCATCGGGTTCAATATCATCAAACAAATTTCCCAGCTCGATGTAATTGGTGATGTCGCATCTGGTATGAACTGCATTTACGAAATCAAAATCCTTTGAAAGGTAAAGCCCGTAAACTTCATACTGCCCGTAAGCCAGTCTCAGAAGATGATAGCCCAGAAAACCCGAAGCGCCAGTGATTAAAAGCTTCTTTTTCACGGAATGAAAATAAAAATCCCCGCAGTGTAAAATCTACAAATGAATGGGGCGGTTTTCGGTTGCCATGAGGCAGGCCTCTTTAAATGCTTCGCTGTAGGTGGGGTGAGGGTGGCTCATTCGCGCAATATCTTCGGCACTGGCCCGGTACTCCATAGCCACAACTGCTTCGATAATCAAGTCGGCAGCGCGCGCACCTATGATGTGCACGCCAAGTATCTCATCGGTTTCTTTTGATGCAAGAACTTTTACAAAGCCATCCAAATCGCCACTGGCACGTGCGCGCCCGAGAGCCCGGTACTGAAACTTACCCGTTTTGAACAGAATCTTCTTAGCCCTCAACTCATTTTCGGTGGCGCCAACACTTGCCGCTTCGGGCCAGGTATAGGCAACTCCGGGAATCAGGTTGTAGTTGATATGCGGCTTCTGTCCCGCCATTGTTTCGGCAACAAAAACTCCCTCCTCTTCGGCTTTGTGCGCCAGCATGGCACCGCGCACCACATCGCCAATGGCATAAATCCCTTCCGCCTGTGTTTGAAGATTTCCGTTCACCGGTATTCTTCCTTTTTCATCGGTGGTGATTCCGGCATTTTCTAAAGCAAGACCTTCGGTAAACGGAGCGCGCCCGACAGCAACCAAGCAGTAATCACCTTTCAGTTCCATCTTTTCTCCTCCTTTATCATAAGCAACGGCTACCTCCTTTCCATCTGAAACAGCACCGGTAACTTTGGTGGAGAGGAAAAATTCCATTCCCTGTTTTCGCAGCACCCGAAGAAGTTCTTTGCTGATGTCTTCATCCATGGAAGGAACAATGCGGTCGAGGAACTCGATAACCGTAACTTTTGAGCCGAGGCGGGCATACACCGAGCCCAGTTCCACACCGATAATACCGCCACCGATAATGATTAAGTGTTTTGGAATTTCGTTTAGCGAGAGTGCTTCGGTGGAAGTGATGATTCGCTTTTTGTCAACCGTAATGAACGGAAGCCCGGTTGGTTTGCTGCCGGTGGCGATGATGGTTTTCTCCGCTTCAATTTCGGTGATCTCGCCTTTGGAATTTTTAATTCTGATTTTATTTTTTGAAACAAACGAAGCCGTTCCTTTGTAAGCGTCAATTTTGTTTTTCCGCATCAGGAAACCGATGCCGTCATTATTCTGGCGCACCACATCGGCTTTGCGTTTAATCATTTGCTTAAAATCAATGTCAATCCCCTTTACGTTCAGTCCGTGCTCTTTGAATTTATGTTTTGCATCGGAATAATGTTCCGATGAATCGAGCAGAGCCTTGGAAGGAATGCAGCCCACATTGGTACAAGTGCCGCCCAGCGCATCATATTTTTCTACAATAGCGGCTTTCATTCCCAATTGTGCGCAGCGTATAGCCGCCACATACCCACCGGGACCGGAGCCGATAACTACAACCTGGTATTTATTCATTATTTCTTACTGAAAAATTGTTCATTCATTTCTTCCATTATACATCCAGCAACAACTCCACCGGGTCGGCACCGTTGAACATTCTTTCGGGATGTTCGAGAAATTGTTTTACGGCTACCAAAAAACTCACTGATTCTTTTCCGTCAATAATGCGGTGGTCGTAACTGAGCGCCACATACATCATGGGGCGTATAACAAGCTGCCCGTTAAGGGCCACCGGACGGTCCTCCACTTTGTGCATGCCGAGAATAGCCACCTGTGGCGGATTGATAATAGGCGTTGACATCAGCGAGCCGAAAACCCCGCCATTGGAAATGGTGAAAGTTCCACCGGTCATTTCTTCCATGGTCAGCAGCCCGTCTCTGCCTTTAACGGCAAGTTCTTTTACTTTCTTTTCGATGCCGCTGAGCGAAAGCGATTCGGCATTGCGTATAACCGGAACCACCAAACCCCTGGGCGTGGAAACGGCAATGGAAATATCGCAGTAGTCGTGGTAAATGATATTGCCTTCATCAATCGAAGCGTTTACTGCAGGAAATTTTTGCAGCGCCAGGCAAACCGCTTTGGTAAAAAAACTCATCAGCCCGAGGCTTACTTCATATTTCTTTTTGAATTTGTCGGCATATTTTTCACGGATGGCATAGATAGCCGTCATGTCCACCTCGTTGAAGGTGGTAAGCATGGCGGTTGAGTTTTTGGAATATACCAGCCGCTCGGAAATAGTTTTGCGCAGGCGGCTCATTTTTTCTACTCTTTCGCCACGGCTGAACGGAGCTTTTGTTTCCGCTGAGGTTTCTTTCTTTTCCGTAACCGGTGTTTCTTTGATTTCGGATTTGGAAGGCAGTTCTTTCTTTTCGGCCTTTACAGCATCGTCTTTGGTAATTCTGCCTTTTACACCTGTGCCTTTTACATCCGATTCGGGAATTTCCTTTTCTGCAAGAATCTTTTTTGCTGCCGGAGAAGCAAAAGTTTCCGGCATCCGGTTTCCGGTTTCCGGTTCGGCAGCAGGGGCTTCGCTAATTTCAGACTGAGGGCTTAGGGTTTCGGATTTCGCAGCCGGCTTTGCGGCTGATTCATCAATACGGCAAATTACCGCTCCTATTTTTAAATCATCGCCTTCGCGGGCAACAAACTGAACGGTGCCGGCAACGGGGGCGGGAATTTCCTGCGAGGCTTTGTCGGTTTCCAGCTCGCAAACGGGCTGGTCCATTTCTACATAGTCGCCTTCTTTAACGAGGTAGCGCGACAAGGTTACTTCGGTAATGGATTCGGCAACAGAGGGAACTGTTAAATCTGTCATGATATACGGTTAAGATACCGGTGGCAATATTACGCAAAAAAGAAAAACGGATGAGGGGTTGAGTTGAAGAAAGATAGAAAGATGAAATGGAGGTACAGATGCATCGAAAAGAGAGTTACTTCACGGACAATAAGCTACTTTAATGATCCCTTGCAGAATTAAACTGTTTACCCATATCACGGTGCTATTATTGGTCAAGAATTGTCATGGTTTTGTCATTTTTTGAGGGGGCTGTTCCTTTTGTGAGGAAATGGAGTTAGGTTTGGTGAGAAATGAAAAGAGTTTTACTGTTTATGGGTTTGAGTTTGGGCTTGGCGTGCGTGGCGCAAACGGGTTTTCCAATTGTAAAGGATGTGTATAATTTCTCGGTAGGTGACACATTCGAGTACCGTGGAGCATCCAGCACCGGGGCACAATGGGTTTATTACTCTATAATTATTGAGCGAACAGATTACTTGAATGATTCTATAGTTTATTTATCCAGGAACATTCGCAGTCAAAATCACGCGCCCCCAATCTTTGATACAAGTGTTATTAAAATTACCATGTTGGATAGTTCAGTTATCAAACAATTGCTAATAGGGTGGATTGTAGACAGCGTAGCAATTTCCGTAAATACCGGTGATACCACATATATTGCACTGGGTAATCAGACGGCAACCTTTTATTGCGACTTCCATGGCCAATACTTCACCGTCACCGGTACTGCTGAGGCTGGTTGCAGAGCAGGGTTAGGGCGAACCTATTTTTATTCCTGTAACAATATGCCCCCGCCTTGCACCTATTGTAGTACCGTTAATTTAATTTACGTTCATAAAGCAAACGGGTTTGTTTATGGCGTATCCGATAATTCTTTTTTTACGAGAATTAATCATATCTCTGGTCTTCAGTCCGACTTCCATCTTACCCCCAACCCCGCCACTACCGGTTTTACTATAAGTATAGATGAAAGTCTGATTGGCAGCATCGCCACCCTTACCGACCTAACCGGAAGAGAAATAACAAACACTAAACTTCAAACCCTAAACACTAAGCTGGAAACCGGCAATCTTACTGATGGAATTTATTTTGTAACCGTGAGCAACGGCAGCCAAGGCACAGTGAGTAAGCTGATGGTGAGTAGGTAACCTGGAATTTGTCATCCTGAACGAAAGCTCTGCTGAGTGAAGGAACTTGTATTATTCTTTTGAATACAAGATGTTTCGCTTCGCAGAGTCTTCGCTCAACATGGCAAACTCTTCCTAAGGAATAAAATACACCTCATACTCGTACGTAAGCACTTTCTTTTCGTTGGCAGCGAGTTTTACCTCCCACTTAATGCTGGTGTTGGGGTTAATGTAGTTGTATGAATTTACCTTAGTTACTTTGGCGTTGTCGCTTTGCGCCAGCGCTGTTCCGCTCAGCGATTTGGTAACCGCTATGGTTACTTCCTTATCCTGGTAGTTGTCCACGTTCACCGTTCCTTTCAGCACAACCTTACTGTAATTCACCTTGCCTATTTTTTTCGCCAAATCGGTGCGCGATTTCTCCTCTTCGCTGTTTTTCGTGATAATATCAATAGCTTTCGACAGGCGGATGTTAGAGGAAGAGCCCACCGGTGTGTATTTCAGTTCATCCTGCGCCACAAACTGCTCTTTATCGTTCACCACCATTACCGAAGCGGTGGTTAAAGGAACACCGGCTGTGTTTTTTATTTCCAGCGAGTGGAAAATGTCGAAGGTTCTTTCTTCCTGCGGGCAGAACTTGTTGCTGTAGTAATTGGTAATGTCGTAAATGGTGCCTTCGTATTTGTCCTTGTATTCCACATGACCGGCAAAAATCGGGAAACTACCTTTCGACTTTTCAGGCAATGAAATTTTGCCGAGCTTGTAAATGTACATGTCACCCGATTTTTCGCCTGCGGTTACAAAGGTGCCGTCAAAGAAGCCATCCACCTCATCGTCTTCGGTTTTGTACCTCATAGCTGCATTGCTTTGCATATAATTTCTTGAGGCTTTGAACTCACCGGCAGCCATACTTAAATAATCGTAAGTCATAGGGTCCATTTTTCCGCTATAGCTCATTTGCGGAGCGCCCACCACCAGCTCGGTTTCGGCATCTTTCAGTTCTTCGGTATAATTCTCAACGGTGGCTTTCATTTCGAGGCGGGCGGTTTTGTCGTCCTTTAGCTTTAAATAATACGAGGGAAGCCAGTTGATGCCGCTGGTCATGTAAATTTCCTGCAACGAAACCTGCGGGGCTGGTTTTTCAGGTTTAAGCACAATCATCCGCTTAATGCTGTCAGCCATATAAAAAGCCGAGGGTTCATCTTTAAAGTCGGCTGAATAAATATCACTGACATGCATAATCATTGTTTTACCCGCATCGGTGGCAAACTTCAAAATGCCGTTGTATAAATCGTAGCTCACCACTTTACCCGAAACGGTTTTGTCAATGCCTGTTGTGGGTGTATAGGAAATGGTTACCGGTTTGCCGGCATTCCCCGCCAGGAACTGCCAAACCGAATGGCTTTCGGCTTTGCGTCTGAGCGTATCGTTTTTAAAAACAAGATTTTTTACCGAGTTATCTTTCCCCGAGCCGATAAAGTAAGTGCCGAAAAGGGTTTGAGGCGGTATGGGAAGAATTACATTTCCGTCTTTCACCCGTGCGCTGCCTTCTTTCACCAGCATGGCAGTGGCGTTTTTAAAAACGGTTACTTTTTTAATCGGAAGAGAGTTTTGTGCGTTGGCAAAAAGTGTAGCGAACACAAAAAGAATAGCCAGTTGTTTGTTCATGATTGAAAAGTTTTGTTCAAAGATGAGGGAAAGGTTCAAATTCCATAAACGAAGATGGAATTTGGAGTTTCATTCACAACTTTTAAGAGAAGGCATTTCGAACGGAAATACGGAGAGGAAATACAAAGAAGAAAATACAGAGAATACCGTCCGGTTTCTAGTCACCTCGAGCGATGGGAAAATTTTAATAGCACAGAAGATTTCGTAGCTAAAGATGGCGTGAGCTATGCTTAGTTGAGCTAAAGTTAGAGGGTGAATCTACAATTTCACCCATTTAATTCTACGACTTACGCTTGCTATTAATACGTTGGAAATGTAAATACCGGGGGCAAAACCAGAAACATCAAACGTGTTACTCGTAACATGTTTACTTTCAAATAGCAACTTACCATCTATGGCAAAAATCATCATGCTTTCGATTGGGTAACCACTTGTAAATACGTACAATTCATCCCTGGCGGGATTGGGGAACAGTCTTGCTATACCTTCCTGTTCAGCAACTATGATATCTGTTCCTGAAATTGAAATAATATTTGACAACGATGAGGATACACTTCTGGTGGGAGTACATGAATAAGAAAAATTAGAAGAAATACGATACCGCGCATTTGGATGGCTACTAAACAAAATATCAGTAAATGCGTATTGAGTGCCGGGAACAGTAGCTAAAATTTGCCAATTGCCGCTTCCAACAGTATCACAGTAAACATCAAAGGTTGAAACAGGAGTAATTTGATTCTCTATTTCATAAACATTCCAAAGCAGATTACCAAGCCCCAAATACTTCAAATGAATTGTATTGTGGTACGAACTCAAGACGCCTTCGTTAAAACATGTATCGCGAGTAGAAATCTTGTATCTGTACGAAGTCACATTCGGATTTGCTCCGTAATCATGGTACTCGCTAAGCGAATCGCTATGAATAGCTGCAATCTGGTAATAGTTGTTTGTAGATACTTCCCTATAAACGTAGAAACTGTCTGTACCTGCTTTGTCTAATTTTTCCCAAATAATGATGTTATGCGTAGAAGCGGGATCTACGGTAATAACACAAATTTCTTGTTGCTGAGGGATATTCATTTCAACGGTTACATTGCCTAAAGTTTTACAACCTGTAATTGTATCCGTTAACTCAACACTAAAAATAGTGTTAGTTGTTGGAGAAACCACAGGATTGACATCAGATGAATTTAAACCTCCACCGGTCCATGAATAAACACAATACGGTGTTAACGTGCCGCCTATAGTAACTCCGGTACCCGGGCAAATTAGCAGTGTAGAATCGGAAATGTTTAGTGCAGGAGAATAGTAAGCACTTATTGGTCTAATATTATCTACAAGAATGTACGGTCCATCAGTACATCCGAGTCCGTTAATGCGAAACATTATCCATGTATAGTTCTGCATAGGATAAAGTGTTGCAGTATCAGTTATCCAAGTGTCATAAGGTGTGATATTGCCGGAACTCCAAAGCAGATTGCCGCTATTTTCATCGCATGCAAAAAAACCTCCCCATATTTGAAGTTCAGCACAACCGGGTTCAATTCCAACACCAATGTCTGATGTGAAAACATTAGCAATGTCAAGTATCAATTTATAGCTTAATCCTGCAACTAACGGGCTACTAAGCTGTTGGGAAACCCCTTCATGCCAGTTATAAGAGGGCGTACATACTAATCCCAAGTAGCTACTCCCGTGCGTGGGAGGTAAGTTTATTCCCCAAATCCCCGGTTGAGTATCGGGAGTTTCTCCCGACATGCACTCTATCCAGGGTGATGGCTGAACATGCATTTGTGGTACTCCCTCAAAAGAGAAATTTGCCAAACTAACAAGCGGACACTGGGTATAAGCTTCCTTTGTTATTCCGAATGTAATTAGCAAAACTGTGCATAGTAAAACTGATTTCATGTGTTTTTTATTTAGGCGTAAATAATTAAACAAAACGCAGTTTAAAGGTAATAAAGTATTCAAACATGGCACCGCATGGGAGTTATTAACCCCCAGCGTGAATATTTTTTTTTAAAGTTGGAGCCTTTAAGTGTAAATGATGGAAACGAAAAAAAACGCCACCTTTTCTCAAGATGGCGTTTGTATCTAATTCCGAAATCTGCAATCCGGATTCCGAATTCCTTTTATCTTCTTCTTAGCAACAGCGAAATATAATACAACAACGTAGCCAGCGAAGCCAAAGCAGCAACAACATAAGTCATAGCTGCCCATTTCAAGGCATCTTTAGCCATTTCGTGTTCTCGCGAACTGGTAATTCCTGAATGGTCTAACCATGCTAATGCCCGGCTGGAGGCATCATATTCTACCGGCAGAGTAACAAACGCAAACAATGTTGTAAGGGCAAAAAGAATAATTCCTGCAAGCAAAATCCATGGAAAGGGGAAAACATTAATGGTAAAAATACCTGCCAGCAAAACCCACTGTATCCAAGGAGAAGCGATACTAACCACCGGAACTAATTTTGACCGCAAACCAAGCCATGCATAAGCCCGGGCGTGTTGAACAGCGTGTCCGCATTCGTGAGCCGCTACTGCAGCTGCTGCTACACTCCTGCCATGATAAACTTCAGGCGAAAGGTTTACTGTTTTGTTCACCGGGTTGTAGTGGTCGGTGAGTTGTCCTTCCACCGACATAATTTTTACATCCCGAATATCATTGTCGCGCAACATTTTAGCCGCAACCTCAGCTCCGGTAAAGTTTCCGCGGAAAGCAATTTGCGAATACTCGTTAAACTTACTTTTCAGCCGGGCTCCTACTACCCAGCTGAGAAGCATAAAACCAATAATGATTATCCAAATTCCCATATTCTTTTTTTTAGCTCACCTATAGCAATTTGCGTGCTATCGTTTATAATTATTCGTTTTGTCTGCAATTAAGACGGAGTGTCAGTTTATTTATTGTTTCGTCAGGACAAGACGTTTGCTAATGAGGTTTCCTTTAACATTCATTTGCAGAAAGTAGATGCCGCCTGGCTGAACGCTCAGGTCAAGAGTAAGGTGATTGCTTAAGCCCGAGTTGTTGAACTGGTAAACAATATTCCCTAAAGCATCTGCCACTTTTACTTCGGCACCGGTAAGCGGTCTATTTTTCAAATACAATTCAAAAATACCTGAAGATGGATTGGGAATTATACTCAGACTTTCCGGAGCTGCGAAATCGAGGTTGCTGATTACGGTATCCTGCTTTTGCGGAATGTCTGCACAACCATTCCCGATTTTGCCTTTTACTTCTTCATAATTGGAGTTCACTACGGCTACAATTTCAGTAATACATATCTGCGTATCAGTTAACGTATCGAAGTAGACACGCATGAAATTAAGCGGAGCAAGTTGCTTGAACAGCGAGTTTTCATCGGCAGTAATTCCAACCACATGACCGGAGGCTGAACTCCGAATGTCAGGTTGATAATTTCCGAGTGCAAGATTTTTTACGGAATCAACTACCAGGCCATGCAGTTTAAACTCATAGGCCATCACACGGCATGACGGATTGTAAACACTTATATCAATGTAGTGGTTCATAAGGTCTGTATCAGCAATACTGAAGGTAACACTATCGAAAGGGTTATAAATATTAAAAGGGAACTCACAATGCTTATGTGTGTTCTGATAATTGGTTGGATGCTGATGAGTTCCCGCTGATTCACGCAGGCAGCCATTCAACCTTGCCGCATCAGTAATATTCATTTCGCCATCGCCATTCAGGTCATTGCAAACGGAATACACAATGGTTTCATCTTTAATTTCGGTGAGATAAAGATTTACATCTGTATCGTCAACCAGAAAGTTTAGATTAACATCACCCCGCACACCAGTACCGCTACATATTCCGTTGCAATCAATAACTGCATTGCCCAAAGTATCACCGGCACAGTCAACATAAGGAACGCAATTCGGATTTAAAGAGAAAACCTTGTTACTCAAATTATCATACTCCAGGTGGAAACAAACCTGCGCCCAATTGTTGGAGTAAGTGCTTTCATAACGGCCGAGACGGTCAGGCGACTGATCCCAGTTTACCCTAACCACAAGCGTATAGTTACCGGTATCAATATCGGTTATATCTACCCATTGGCAATCTAAAAATGCCGAATATATGTCCCCGCATCCCGCGCTTATTCCCATGTTTCCACAATCGTATTTTCCAACTCCTCCTCCACTGCATTCCAAGTCCATAACACAGAAACCATTTTTAAAACCCTGCTGAAGCGGTTGATTGTTTTGGTCATAGAGCAAATATTCAGCATAGCCCCTGTAGTGCCAGTGACCGTGGCAGGCATCAAACACAAACTGGTTGCCAACGGTATCTTCCCAACCGATGTAATAATCAAGATTACCGATGTTCCGGATATGTGTGGTAAACCGAATTATTCTTCGCAATCCGTAACCCGCAAGACAGCCTTCGCTGACATAACAATTGGCTGAACCTGCTGTTATATTATCAACAAACATGGATGTTTCTATAGCAAGTTCATCTACGGTTAAATCCGGGGCTCCGCACAAGGGGTTGGGAGGGTAAATACAACTACTGTCATCAATAGTTGCCAGCGGATTGTAATTGCATGATAAGGGGTTTGTACAGCCGGAAATGGCTCCTTGAAAATTTATTTGCCAGTTAATAGTTCTACCTGCACAACTGGTATCATAATCGCCTATGCGGATGTAATAAGTGTTACCCGCTGTTAAAGCAGCTGGAATAAACGACTGAAGATTTACACCGCAGCCATCATCATCATAAAAGTTGGTACCGGTATTATTCTCATCGAAAATAAGACCGGTGCAATGGTCGTAAACATAAATTTTGGTGTCACAGATATTTCCGAGGGCGCAAGTACTAATGATATATGTGCCTGATGAGTCGGGAATAAATGCGTACCAGGTGTTAGGAAAAGGAGCGGTCATGGTATCTTTTATCGCTGCTAACGTATTTGTGCAATCGGAGCCAACAGGACAGCTGAAGGTAGTGGTTTCTCTGTACGTGAAACTACCTCCCCCAACTATAGTAGTTCCGTTCACTTTCACCGTGTATGAGCCGTTACCATATCCGCAGCACAGTCCATCTCCAAACGAATCGAAAATAGTAAACCGCATGCAGCGGTTAGCCGTTACGCAAACTGTATCACTGTTTACGCCCCCGGTATCAATCAAGGCATTGGTGACCCCGTCACGCAGGCTCCAGCTTGTTTCCAGCGGGTAGTTATCTGGAATGATTGTAATAATCACTTCTGTTTGTCCTGTTGTGCATACTGCATGTAACCTGTAAAAAGAAAGAATCAGAAAAACAGACAGAAAGCAATGTATTCTCATGTTACAGATTCATATAATGAAAGTAGAAAGATTTTTCAATACCGATTACAAAGTGATGGAACTTTTCGTAAAGGCAAAGTTCTTTTCGATAGGAATTACTTACCAATGGTTTTAGGATAGAAGACATAATACTTGGTAACCGGAACACTCAACACAGAAATATTCAACTGATCGCTCGCTTGCGCAATATCAACCACCTCCTTACCTCTGATAATGTTGATTCGGCTTTCAGCTGGATTATATGCATAGTTTGACGTGGAATCAGAAAAAACCAGAAAACCGGCCTCCTTCTCGTTGATTTTAAACTTCTTCATAGCTCGCCTGTTCAACTCCCGAATTTTGTTGTAAGAAAAAGCTTTGTTGCTGATTTCAATTTTGAAAAGCTTGCGGTCTAAAATAGCTTCGCACAAGGTGCGCAGAATCTTGTCGTGCGAATAACGCCAATATTTAAAAGCGGCAAATACATCTACATCATCAAGCTGCGAGTAGTAATCCAAAACCAGGTCTTTCCTTTCAAAATCCCTGAGTTGAACTTTATGATGAAGAAAATAGTCCAAAGCAGGCGAGGCGTCTAACTTTCCGCCACGAGCGATTAAAAACCGGGCGCGTTCCATAGCCCTCACCATCATCTGCTCCACGCACAACACCGTTTTGTGCAAATAAACCTGCCAGTACATCAGCCTGCGCGCAATAATGAAACTCTCCATGCTATAAATGGCTTTCTGTTCCACCACCAACTCATCATTACGCACATTCATCATTTCAATAATGCGCTCGTAGCTGATTAAACCTTCGTTTACGCCTGTAAAAAACGCATCGCGGGTAAGGTAATCCAGCCGGTCAACATCCAACTGCGAAGAAACCAACTGGTGAAGGAATTTCTTTTTGTAAGTGCCTTCAAAAATTTCGATCGCTATTTTAAGCTTACCCTTGAAATGACTGTTCAACCGCTTCATATAAATTTTTGAAAGAGCTTCGTGACGAACGTTGGCTATCAGGCTTTTTTCCAAGGTATGCGAAAACGGACCGTGACCCATGTCGTGGAGCAACACTGCAACTTCAGCAGCGAGTTCCTCCTCTTCAGAAATTTTCACGCCCTTGATTTTCAAAATGGAGAGCGCCTTACGCATCAAATGAAAAGCCCCCAGCGCGTGATGAAAGCGCGTATGAATGGCTCCGGGATAAACATAATCACTCAGGCCCAACTGCTTGATTCTCCGTAGCCTCTGAAAATAGGGGTGTTCAATAATGTCATAAATCAACTCATGTGGAATGGTGATAAATCCGTGCACAGGGTCATTGAATATTTTGCGTTTGTTCATCTTTATCTGCGAAGAAAACTTTTATTGCATAGATGCAAATTTTTTTGTTGCGGTAATACTTTGCTTTTTTACTTTTCTTAACGAAGAGAAATAACTTCAGCACACAATATTTCAGCCAGTTAAGCATTATACTTGCATGATAAATGCACAAACAGTCCCTCAAACACAAACCATGAATAACATCTCTATTCTTTGGGCAGACGATGAAATTGATTTACTGAAGCCCAGTATCATGTATCTCGAGAACAAGGGATACAAAGTTATTCCCGTAACCAACGGTAAAGATGCCATTGACAAAGTTGCCGCCAAAGGAGTGGATGTTGTTTTCCTGGATGAAAGTATGCCCGGACTTACAGGATTAGAAACACTTCAGCGAATTAAGGAAATCAATCAACATGTTCCGGTTGTTATGATTACCAAAAACGAGGAGGAGAACCTGATGGAAGATGCCATAGGCTCTCAAATTGCCGACTACCTGATTAAACCAGTGAAACCGCAACAAATTCTTTCCACACTCAAAAAGATTATTGATGTGGGAACCCTTGTTTCTGAAAAAACAACTTCTAGTTACCAGCAGGAATTTCAGAAGCTTTTTATGACCATGCAGGATAACCTCGGGTATAAAGAATGGGCTGAGTTTTACAAGAAACTGGTATACTGGGAAATTGAGCTGAACAAAAGCGACAGCAGTATGGTTGAAGTTTTCGACTCGCAAAAGCAGGAAGCCAACCGCGAGTTCAACAAGTTTGTGATTAAAAACTATAAGCGTTGGCTAAACAGCGAACCGAGTGCAGATACTCCTGTGATGAGCCACACTCTTTTAAAGCAAAAGTTACTTCCGTTGCTAAAAGATAATAAACCCACTTTTCTTGTTGTCATTGATAATCTCCGGTACGATCAGTGGAAAGCAATTCAGCCATTAGTAATGGAATCCTTTAAAGTTGATGAAGAAGAAGCCTATTATGCTATCCTTCCCACTGCTACACAATATGCCCGCAATGCTCTTTTTGCAGGAATGCTGCCCTTGCAGATTCAAGAGAAGTTTAATGACAAATGGAAGAATGATGATGATGATGGCGGGAAGAATTTATTCGAAGCTGACTTTCTCGAAGATTTTCTGAAGCGCACCTTCCACGAACCCATTAAGCACAAGTATGTAAAAATTACTAACCACCGTGATGGTGAGTTACTCGAAAACAACATCACCAATTACCTCGGCAATAAACTCACCGCCATCGTTTACAATTTCGTGGACATGCTTTCACATGCCCGAACCGAAATGGAAGTACTGAAAGAGCTCGCCAGCGATGAAGCAGCTTATCGCTCACTCGCTGTTTCCTGGTTCGATCATTCCCCTTTGTTGAATGCTCTGAAGAAGTTAGCCGATAAGGATGTAAATATTTTAATTACTACCGACCACGGCACAGTTCGGGTTCAGAACCCATCCAAATGTATTGGCGATAGGGAAACCACTACTAACATCCGCTACAAAACAGGCCGAAACCTGAATTATGACGACAAGGATGTTTTCGCTATAAAAGTTCCTGAAGAAGTGGGGTTACCTAAATCACGCCTTAGTTCCACTTATATTTTTGCCAAGGAGGATAAATACCTTGTTTATCCGAACAACTACAATCACTTCGTCAACTTCTACAAAGATACTTTCCAGCACGGGGGCATTTCGTTAGAAGAAGTGATTGTTCCGGTAATAAGATTAGGACGGAAGTAAATCTTGCTGTTCTCGTCCGTTAGCAACAAGAATCAATATGTTAGATACATAGTGTTGAAAAAGACCAGTTGGCTTGTACAACACTTAATTTAGTAGCAACCAAAAACCAGACCCATGTTTGAATACAACAAAATCAAGAGTGAATTAGAAGAAGTGAAGTGTCCAGTTCACGGGAAGAGTGCATCTGTAACTTTCGACAGTGGCAAAATGGTGATTGACTCCGGCTGCTGCGAGGAGCACAAAGCCCTGCTCAATGTGCTTGTATCGGATGTTTCACAAAGAAATGTAGCCGATATTATTTCAGAAGTTTTTTAGCACTTACAAACGTACACTGTAAATCTGCTCGTCCTGCTCCAAGGCTATATCAACAGGAAATTTTCCTGAAGGTATAATTGTGGGGAACCAATTCCTTTTTTCGGGAACTACAATCAGTAATCCTTGAGCATCGCCCAATACTGAAAAATTCGGAGAAGGCCGTTGCTTTTCATAAGATGGAATTCCGTATTTCTCAGTTACCATGTTGCAGAACTCATATACTTTATCCGTAACAATTCCAATTTCGCTGACGCTTAAAATCTGTGTTTTGTCAAAAGGCTTATTGCTTTCGGTCGGCAAATCGAAGCGTGCAATGAATTCGAGAACATTTCCATTGTTATCCAAAAAGTAAATTGATTTGGCGTTCCAATTGGGGAAGTCAATAACCCTGCTGTCGGGAGGGAAGGGAAGTAATTCTAATCCTTTTGCTTCGCACCAGTCAGCCGCCTCTTCTATCTTGTTACTTGAAATGTTGAAAGCAAAGTGATAAACAGGGTTTGCTATTTCCGTTTTCAGAAAGGTTAAAATTGTGCTACCAACCTTGCAGGAAGCATCCACTTCCGATTCTTCAAGAATTCCGAAACTCAATTTTTGGGAATAGAAAATTTTGGTTCCGTTGAGGTCATTTGTAAGCAACTGAAGCTTTTTGATAATCATTCAACGAAATACATCTTCAGTTTACCCTTATTCTTGGCTTCAATCTCCCCGCGGTATTCACAGCCAAACTTATGTTTCACTAACTCATAAGTAGCTTCGCTGATGTTTACTTTCCCGGCTTCGCCATTTTGTTCCATACGGGCTGCCGTGTTCACTGCATCGCCCCAAATATCATAAGCGAATTTTTTTACTCCTACAATTCCGGCAACAACACGACCGGAGTGAATGCCGATTCTAACCTCAAACGAATCGGGATTCTGTTTTTTCCGCTCCTTCATAAACTCTTTTATTTCAATAGCGGATTTCACCATTTCGGTAGCGTGGTTCGGGTTCGAAACAGGCAAACCGCACACCGCTAAATAAGCATCGCCAACCGTTTTAATTTTTTCAATATTGTATTTCCCAATGATTTCATCGAAGCCTTTAAAACTTTCGTGGAGTTCGTTGACCAATTGTTGAGGCGAAAGCTTTTCGCTTACTTTGGTGAAATCGCGGAAATCGGTATAGAGCACTGTTACGTTTTCATAGAGCTTTGCCTCTGCTTTTCCTTTAGTTTTTAATTCTTCGGCAACTTCGGTGGGTAAAATGTTATGAAGTAAATCCTCGTTTTTGTCTTTGGCTTGTTTAATTTCCTGTTCTGCAACCCCTCTTGTTCGCACAAATTCGCGCAAAACGAAAACATCAAGTATAAAGGGAACAATAATGGAAACGAAATCTCTCCTGGGCGTTAACCCTTCCGGTACATGGAAGTATGAATAATCCGAAATTTCATTAATAGTTCCAAACGCAACATGCACAAAAGCAAATGCCGAAATAAGGAATCCCCAACGGTTTCCTAAAATGAAAAAAGCAATAAGAACATTAAGCAGTAACCAGAATAATTGTTCGGGAGAGGTGGAGAAATTATTGGTTATCCCCCATCCTGTTGCAGCTATTTGCTGAATAATAACATACAGTACAGCAGCTTTTTTCACATCATGGGTCTTCTTGATAAGGACAAAAAGACCTTGAAGCAGAAGAATAGCCACTGTATTCATAATGGCTACTATTTTAAATCCTTGTACGAAAAGAAAAAAGGTAAAGAACGAAGTAAGAATTGTGCCGATAATTCCGTAGTTCATCAGTAGGTTGATACTGGCGCGCTCGAATTCATCTCTTGCATTGGCAATGGCTTCACCGGCTATATATTGCTTAAAGCGACTAAAAGGATTCATATTAGTAGTTTAGTTATGAAACAAAGTACATCTTTAACTTCCCTTTATTCTTTGCCTCAATTTCTCCGCGATATTCAAAACTATACTTATAGCCGCTCAAAGTTGAATTACGCGTAAGCAGTTGATAAGTCGCTTCGCTGATGTTTACCTTGCCCGCTTCACCATTTTGCTCCATTCGGGCAGCAGTATTAACCGTATCTCCCCAGATGTCGTAGGCGAATTTCTTTAGCCCTACGATTCCTGCAACCACAGATCCGGAATGAATGCCGATCCTGATTTCGAAGGTTTCCAATCCTGATTGATGCGTTTCCTGTTTTCTTTTGTACATGAAGTCGCGTATTTCAATAGCCGCTTGTACCATATCTTCTGCATGATTTGGGTTTGCGAGCGGCAAACCACTCACGGCAAGATATGCATCACCTACAGTTTTAATCTTTTCGATATTGTATTTACCTATGATTTCATCAAAGGCCGAAAAGCATGTATTCAGTTCATCAACCAATTGCTGTGGTTTTAGTTTTTCACTTACCGTAGTAAAAGACTTAAAATCGGTGAACAACACCGTAACGTTATCAAAATACCTTGCATCAGAATAGCCTTTTTCTTTCAACTCATCAGCTACCTCAACCGGGAGGATGTTGAGAAGCAGATTGTCTGAACGTTTTTTTTCATCCTGTATGCTTTTTACAAACCAGGCAGATGCGGCAAAAACTACAGAAGAAGCAACACCGATATTCATGATGTAGAACAGGATTTTTACAGCAGGCGTTACTTCGGGTTTATAACCCAGTAGGGCAGGCTCAAATACAGCAGATACTATTAGCACCAGCAGGAACATGAGCATCCAAAGTATTGATTCACGAAGCGACAGAAATATGACAGCACCTAAAGGTCCCAGAAAGCTCCATGCGGTTACGAAACCACTTGAGTCAATACCGCCAATAGTCCATTGGATAAAGGCAGTAACCCACATAATACATGTAAGCTGGGCATAAACAAGTATTTTGTAGTTGCGCAAATAGTGCGATGCAATAATTGCGGACCCAACCAACAAGACAAATAATAAAGGCAGGGAAGCGATGACTCCGAAGCCGAAAATAAAGTAGTAAAGCGTTGACCATGCCAGACCGCAAATACAGCAAATGGAAGCGATAAGAAAAATCAGCAATTTCCGAAATGCTAATTCTTCCGAATCGCCTGGTTCTCTCGCAAAATTTTTGAGGTAGTCCAACATTTAATATCTGAAAGTAACAATGCTATTGATTGTTGCCCAATTATATGATAAGAAAAGCCATATAGCTTCATTTCATCGTTGGTTTTTATATTCACCCTCCCAAATCTAAACTTTTAAGCCATGAATCAAATCGCGACAATCGAGAAGAGAGATAACGGAGTAGCCATTGTTTGGCTCGACCAGCCCAATGAAAAAATCAACAAAGTATCTCTCGAGTTTGTTGAAGGTATTGACAAGCTTTTCCAGGAACTGGAAAACGATAGCAGTGTGAAAGCAGCAGTTATTGCCAGTAAAAAGAAAGACTGGATTGCCGGTGCCGATATCGACATGTTTGGCAAGGTGAAACAGAAAGGCGACTTTATTCAGTTTACACGCAATGGTCACGAATCATTGTTTCGTTTAGAAAGAAGCAGCAAACCGGTTGTTGCCGCCATCAATGGTGCCTGCCTCGGAGCAGGAACTGAAATTGCTTTGGCTTGTCACGGAAGAGTAGTGAGTGATGATAAATCCACTCATTTTGCTTTACCCGAAGTGATGCTTGGCTTGCTGCCCGGTGGCGGAGGAACACAGCGCCTTCCGCGTTTAATTGGTATTCAGAAAGCATTGGACATGATGCTGACCGGTAAAAAGATTTACGGAAGAAAAGCGAAAAGTATCGGTCTTGCAGATAAAGTAACCACCAAGGAACATCTGTTAAGCGTGTCCATTGATTTCGCTCTGCAACTAACAAAAGCGCCTTTGAAACGTGAAGACAAAAGAACTTTGGTTGAAAAAGTTCTGGAAAGCAATCCACTCACGCGCGGAATAATTTATAAGAAAGCAAAGGAGATGGTGCTTAAACAAACACAAGGTAATTATCCAGCACCTTTGAAAATTCTGGAGTGTGTTCAAATAGGTATGGAACAGGGAATGAAAGCGGGGCTCGATGCCGAAGCTGTAAAGTTTGAAGAATTGATTCTTACTGATGTAAGCCGCCAGCTTATCCGCATTTTCTTCAACATGACAGAAAAGAAAAAGAACCCGTACGAAGGCAAGGCGGAAATAAAACCTCTCAACCATATTGCCATGGTTGGTGCAGGGTTTATGGGCGCGGGCATTGCACAAGTGAGCGCTGTGGATGGCATTAACGTATTACTCAAAGATGTGAAAGAAGAAATGCTCACTTCTGCCAAGCAACTTATCTGGAAAGATTTATACAAAAAGGTGAAGCGCAAAACCATGAGTGCACCGGAAGCCGAGGAAATTGTAAACCGGGTAGAGCCTAAACTCGATTACAGCGGTTTCGACAAAGTGAGTGTAATCGTTGAAGCTGTGTTTGAAGAAATAAATCTCAAACAGCGCATTGTTGCCGATTGCGAAAAGGCTTGCAAGACCGATACCATTTTTGCAAGCAACACTTCAGCGCTTCCTATTTCGCATATTGCGGAGAAAGCTGCACGCCCGGAGAATGTTATCGGCATGCATTATTTCTCGCCTGTTCCTAAAATGCCTCTCCTGGAGATTATCAAAACACCCAAGACTGCCGATTGGGTTACCGCTACTTGTTTTGAGCTCGGCATTCGCCAGGGTAAAACCTGTATTGTGGTCAATGACGGCCCTGGTTTTTACACCACGCGTATTCTTGCCCCTTATATGAACGAATGCTTCCTTTTAATTGAAGAAGGCTGCGAAGCGGGGCTTATTGACAAGGCGATGAAGAAGTGGGGCTTCCCGGTAGGACCGGTAACCCTGCAGGATGAAGTGGGCATTGACGTTGGCGCACACATCATGAAAGGCGAGTTTGCCGAAATGGCAAAGAAGCGCGAAGGCGCACGTTTCAACGATGCAGTGATTAAGATGTTTGCTGATGGCTGCCACGGCAAAAAGAACAAGCGCGGGTTTTACAAATACGATGAAAAAGGCAAAAAACGCGGCATTGACGAAAACATGTACAAGTATTTCGGTAACCCCGCGCGTAAAGAGTTTACCACCGAAACCATTCAGAACCGCATGGGCATGATGATGCTGAACGAATGCCTTTACTGTTTACAAGAAGGTATTCTCGAAAACACTACCGATGGTGATGTGGGTGCTGTGTTTGGTCTCGGCTTTCCTCCGTTTACCGGTGGCCCTTTCCGCTATATTAACCGCGAGGGTGCAGCCAAAATACTTGCCACCATGGAAGACTTAGCCGTAAAATACGGTGCACGCTTTAAACCCGCACAAATCCTCCGCGATTATGCGAAGGAGGGGAGGAGGTTTCATGGGAGTTAAAAAACCTAATTTGATATGACTGAAGCTGAATATTTAAATAGTGGTTGCGAAAATAGACTTAGCCGCTTCATATTTAAAAATGGAGAAGAGGCTGCTGGAGTAATAACAAAGGTTCTTTTTCCCAATGAACCAGATAGATTTTATCTGATTCGTACTCATAACATGCGGGAGTTTCAGGTTGCCATGAACTCAAACAATTATAAGGAGATGAAATCCAAATCTGAGATTGTCAACCTAGCTGAATTGGAAGATGTGGAAAGTATGGATTCTATCAGTACGACTATACGAGCCCGTATTGCATCCCAAAGCTTGACTCCGGAAATGCGAAAGCAAGTAAATCAATTCCTTAGTGAAATTTCTTCCGATTTGAATCAACTGAATCATAAGGAGATTACATACATACAAGGGAAACCGTATCACATTTTACGCGTGGGTTCTATTAGGTTATTGGTGCAAAGAAAAAAGCACAGCATAGTTGTGAACGACATAATTTTTCCCCAAGTATGATAAAAATGCAGCAAGTCAACTTGGACAGAATTGAGTGCCAGGAAAGTTTAAATGCCTTTAGAAATTTACTTGAGGAAGGCAAAGTGTATGGCGAAACTTTTTTTCTTTCTTTCTTTAAAGAGCATCCTAATCTGATTTTACTTATGGGTTCTTTGGCTGGTTACAACCCTGAATACTATCAGAACGAGTTTAATATTTTCAATGAGTTTTATGCAGATTTTGCCATCGCCAATTCAAAGATGGACCACTTTACCTTTGTAGAACTTGAGGATGATGGTAACGAAAGTGTTTTCAGAGAGAAAGAAAATGAAAAAACTAAGCGTTACGTATGGTCTCCCGTTTTTGAGCACGGGTATAGTCAAATAATTGATTGGTTTTACAGATTAGACGATTATTCGAAGACTAACAAAATAAAAGAGCACTTCAATGTAGAAAAAATGCGTTATGAAGCCCTTTTAATAGTTGGTCGTAATTCATCATTGCCCAATTTTGAATGCCGTGGTAAACTTGATTGGAGGAGTGAAAATGTTGATGTGCATAAGAAGAAGGTTTTTTGCCTTACTTACGATGAACTTTATAATCAATTGAGCGAAAGATACCAAACGCTTGTTCGCTTTAGTTGATCACTTTTCCTTCAAAACCCTCCCTTTTCACCACTTTTTGCTCAAAAACGCGGTTTCAACCCCGTCAAATCTTCCTCCCAGCCCGTCAAATGTTCCGAATTCGTATTTGAACGTTGTGAATCTCCATGTTAATGTCGCGAATTTGCATGTGAATGCCCCGAAACTGCGTTTAACAATAACGAATCCCGACATGACGGTCCCGAATTCGTATCTAAATGTCGCGAATCTCCATGTGACGGTTCCGAAACTGCTCATAACTGTCGCGAAACTAGATGTAAATGTCATGAAACCGCAGATGAATGTTGAGAATCTCCATCTAAATGTTCCGAATCTGCATTTGACAGTAGCGAGTTCGCATTTGCGCCCGCAGGGTCTCCGCTTTGCGCAGCATTGCGGGACCCTGCGGCTTATTGCCTGTCTTTTTGAAAATCTTTCCCCATTTTTGGCTTCATGAAAGAATATAAGTTTACCGCTGTGCTCCAGGATGCCGGTGGCGGAGGTGTTTTTCTTCCCTTCCCTTACGATGCAAAAAAGGAATTCGGCAAAGGCCGCGTGCCTATCCGCTGCACTATTGACGGTGAGCCCTACCGCGGCACTATGGTTAAGTACGGAACGCCATACCACATCATTATTGTGCTTAAAGCCATCCGCGAAAAAATAAAGAAAGGCGCGGGCGATAAAGTAAAAGTATGGCTGGTAGAAGATAAAGAAGAAAGAACCGTGGAGGTGCCTGGTGATTTCAAAAAGCTTCTCCGGGAAAATAAGCTCGAAGAAAACTTCGATAAAATGAGCTTTACCCACCGAAAAGAATGGATGCTCTGGATTAACGATGCCAGAAAACCAGAAACCCGCCAGCGCAGAATGGAAAAAGCCATTGCCAAGCTGAAAGGCGGGTAAACCGAGCCCACCGGAATTTCTTCAGTGGCCTATGCAATGTTCCGGCTCTTCCACTTAACCACTGCCAAGTAGGTAATCACCCACATCACAAAAGCAACAATTGTCGCCAGGGTAAAACTGCCAATTGTATATTGAAGAAAACTTTCGCCTAGGGTTTTGCTGTTAATGCCCCCGCTGATGTCGGTGGGCATTTCAGTGCCGCCCATCCACAACCAGCCGGTATAATAACTGGCCACTACAATAACCGGTATCATGGGTGGAATGCTGATGTTGCTGGCAAGAATCGAAAGCGCTTTGTTCAGCTTAAAAACCCAGGTGAAGAAAATGACAAACCAAATCTGGAAACCCCAGAACGGAGTAATGCCAAAGAACACACCTACAGCTACACTCCAGGCCTTTACGGCTGGCGTTTCGTGCGAACGAACGAGATATTCTTCCAGAAGCGTGCGCCAGTCGTGTTTAATAAAGTGACGGATAAAGTCCCTCGGCTTGATGTAAACAAAAGTCCAGAACACAAGAATAGTGTTCAGCACACTAATACGAAAAAAATCCCTGAAGGGCCGGAAGTGAGAAACGCGCTCTGTTGCTGGCGGGTAATATACTTTCACAGGAACGGAAATTACATCCAATCCGCTCCAGGCTCCCCGCACAAGAAGCTCGATTTCAAACTCGTATTTGCGCGTGAAAAAGAAAATCTTCTCTAATTGTTTTATGGGGTACGTCCGGAAACCCGATTG
Source organism: uncultured Chitinophaga sp. (assembly GCA_964631835.1). GTDB lineage: Bacteria > Bacteroidota > Bacteroidia > Chitinophagales > LD1 > Bog-950. The sequence continues at coordinate 17,208 of CAZWAD010000026.1, read as the reverse complement.
CGTATCGGGAACGCGTATACCGGTTTCGAGCGTAAACCAGAAATTGGAGAATTTGTTCCCGAAACTGCTTTTACCGGGGACCGAACTTTGCTCCATATCCCGCGCACCGATGATGATGGCATTACGGTTTTCCTCCAAAGCATCGAGCATCACCGGCAGGTCATCGGCAAAGTGCTGGCCGTCAGAGTCAAGCGTAATGGCATACTCGTAACCTTGTTTTCGGGCGAATTCAAAGCCCTGTCTTAAAGCCCACCCCTTTCCTACGTTCTTATTATACGAATGCAATTTGATTTGCGGAAAGCGCGAAAGGATTTCAATCGTATTATCGGTAGAGCCATCGTTTACCACACAAACATCTTCTGTATATGGAAGCACATCGGTTAAGACTTGCTGTATGGTTTTGCTGTTGTTGTAAGTAGCAATAAGAACGCAGCATCGGAGTGTGCGGAATTTTTCTCTGTAAATATTCTTCTTCATTAACGTAGCTCGCCCTTAAAGCGGAAGAAGGTTTCTTCGTTATTCGAATAAAGGGCATTCACAAAAAAGTTTTCCCCATCACCTGTCGCTACATTTATTTCCAGCGAAAGTGGATTGTGTTTAGCGGGGTTCAACAAGGCGAGAAACTTGATATGCTGTGCACGTTTTATTTCGAGTGTTGTGCCAAGGAGTTCGTTGAGTGTTTCCAGAAGCATCTGAGTTTGACAAACACCCGGCACCACCGGCATACCTGGAAAGTGTCCGTTAAAAATCTCATGAGCAGGGTTAAATTCTACCTGAACATGATGGGTTTCGTTCTTCTTTTCTGATGATATGATGTTGTAGAAACTTCCGAGAAGCATGTTTGAGGTGAGTGGCGGCAGTTAACAGTTAGTAAAAATAATTGTTGTAAATATAATGTTCGAAGCCGATAATAGTTCACCTCACAGCGAAAAGGGAATCATCAACCTGCCCGTTGATTTTTTTATCAGAAAAGGTAAGGATGGTATTATCTCCCGAAGGCTCGTGCATTTCAATGCGCGTGGCGGTAAAATCTTTTTTCTCAAGAACAATCACGATATTGTTGAGGAAATTCCTGAGAATTTTAGAAACGGGCTTCAACTCTACCTTTACCAAGCCAGCACTTTCAAAAAAAACAACCGTAAATTCTTTACTTGAAAATAAACTGCCGTTAATGGAACCCAGAATGATATTATTGAGTTGCAAAAACAGTTTGTTTTGGTGAACATCCGTTTGTATAGATTTCTTCACATCACGAATAAGCATTTTACCATGGTTCATCACAACTAAGTTGTTAACCGGTTGCAGATATTCGAGTCGGACTTTATTATCTTTCTTGAAATAAAATTTACCATTGGATATCACTCTATCCGATAGCATACTCATGTTTTTCTCTTGTGTAAAACTACAATCAATGCTCATTATTTTTTTCGATTCTTCAGCGAGTTTTTTTTGCATGGCAGCAGTATCCTTTACCGCGGTGAAAGTTTGAGCGGCAACCTGTTGCGATATAAGCAGGGAGATAAAAAACAGTGAAAAGTTTCCGGTCGTCATTTGTAATCAATAATATGCATTCGTTTCAAGCAGTTCGTCAAGCCGGACAATTTTAAAATCCCGGGCGCGAACTTCCCGAATAAAATCAGAAAGAATGCCAACAGTATGTTTTCCCCAATCGTGAAAGAGAATTACATCACCGTTTTCTATTTTTTTAAGAGATTTTTGGAGAAGCGCTTTTTTTGATTTAGAAACAGTATCGTAAGTCCGTACGCTCCAGCCAATACTTTCATAGCTGCCGCGCTGAATCACCTTCGCAATCCATGGGTTTGTAACTCCGTAAGGCGGACGAAAAAACTTCGGGCGCTTACCAATAGCCCGCTCAATTTCATCATCGCACTTCTTTAAATCTGCAGTCATATTCTTTTTCCCGCTCAGCGAAAACCAGAAACCGTGCTCAAAACTGTGATTACCTACGAGGTGCCCATCTTTATTCATTTGTTTCACCAATTCCTCGTTGCCTGAAATATTTTTTCCAATCAAAAAAAAAGCAGCCGGAGTGCTTTCTTTTTTAAGAATATTGAGGATGGCGGGAGTAAATTCTTTCATGGGTCCATCATCGAAAGTAATGGCGATTTCCTTTTTACTGCGGCTGCCTTTGCACTTTGAAATGAGAAAATAGTTTAACTGTATGAAGTAAGTTCCCCAGAAAGCAGTAAGCAGATAAAACACGTACAGAATGAGGTAACTGTACAACGGCAAATCCGTTTTCCAGTCTAAGAAAAGAAAGATAATCAGCACGGTAATGTAGAATATCCGGGTGTACAGATGCTTATACATATCTGAAAAGAATAAGCGAATGGTTAGCTTGATGCGAGTTGTAAAGTAAAACATTTTTTGGAGGTCGACTTTCATCTTTGAAAACCACCGGAGAAGGAATTTGTTGCGTCTTCATCATTTTAGCCGCTAACCAGAAAGCAAAAGCCGAAGAAGTCATGTATTCACCACACAAATGTTTATAGGTAACAATGGTTTGAGAAGTGAAAAATTTTTCATTCAGCTCATAGGCCATTTTATCTGCAGCTAAATCACCACAAACTCCGCTGATTACTACATCAATATCATTTATTTTAAGTGAATTGGTTTGAAGAAATGATGTAATCCCTTTTTCGACTTCCGTTGAGTCTCGTGGATTATAGAAAGTTTTATAGCCTGCAAAAGAACCATAACAGTTTTCGCTCCCTGTTTTTGACAACACAAAGAAAGCAGCGCCTTCGCCAGCTATGGTTCCGGTAAATTTGTTTTTCAAAAGAGACAAATTGTTGCATGGCTCAACTCTGAGTTCATTCATCCGAAGCATCACAGCATAGCAATAATCGCTTACTTCATCATAAGCACCGACTAAAATGTTATCGAAATTTTCTTCAGAAAGTAATTGGGCATCAGAAAGCGCACTTTCGAATGAAAATCCGCGATGGGCAAAGGTGTTGTTGTGCTTATGGCAACCGCACATCAGTGCAATATGGGAACTAACAGTATTATGAGTTGACTGAATAAAAGCAGTCGGACTAACAGCGGTTTCCTCGGCTTCAATAATGCTTTTCAGAAATTTTTGAGAAGTTTCCATCAACCCAAACCCGGTTCCTGTAGATATAGCACCGGGGGTTTTTATGTCTGCATCCTTCAGTGCCAGCATTCCGGCAGCGGAACCAAACTTGATTAGCCGCCCCATTCTGCGCAGGGAACCGGCATCGAAAAATTTCGAATAATCTGGCTCAACACAAAACATTTTGTTGGAGAAATGTTCTTTTACTTTTGGTAAAAACCCGGAGTTATCGTAAGTAAACTGGGGGGAAATACAGCCAATGCCGTTTATATAAAGTGCCATCAGTTTGTTTTTGAAAAGATGAGTGATGAACAGTTCCCTCCGAAGCCGAAAGAGTTCGACATCACGTGATTAACTTTCACTTGTTCTATCAACTCTTTTATAGGAGAAAAATTCAGCTCCTTCATCTGTGTTTTAAAACGGAGGTTCGGGAAAATGATTCCCTCTTCAATTGCCATCAGCGAATACACCGCCTCAATTCCTGCACAGGCTCCAAGTGCGTGACCGGTGTATGGCTTGGTTGAACTCGCTGGTGGGATTTTACTGCCAAAAATTTTCTGCACTGCTAAGCCCTCAGAAACATCGTTGTTTGGAGTACCTGTTCCATGTAGATTGATATAATCAATTTCACTGCTCAAAAGCCGGCTCATGGAAAGCGCCCCTTGCATGGCTAGAAAATTTCCTTTCCCCTCAGGTGAAGAAGCCGTCTGGTGAAAGGCATCGTTCGCGTTCGCATAACCACTTAGAAATACTTTTGGTTTCTTTTCTAGAGATTCGGCAACCTTTTCTGAAACAAGAACCACATAACCTGCCCCTTCACCCAAATTCAAGCCTTTCCGGTCCTCATCATAAGGAGTGCAGAGATTGTTATCTAAAATCATCAGAGCATTAAAACCATTTAATGTAAAACGTGAAAGAGAATCTGATCCGCCAGCCACTGCTACATCCAGCAAATTATTTTTGATTAGCCTGGCGGCATACATTATCGCATTTGCAGAAGATGAGCAGGCGGTACTTATGGTTGTGATATACTCTTTAATTCCGAGATTATCTGCAACAATTTCAGTAACCGCTCCGCTGTCATGATGAGTAACATCGCTTAGATTAGCATTCGCAGGATTTTTAAGAAAATCCTTGAAAATATTTTCAGTGATGTCCATTCCTCCTACTGTATTAGCAGAAATAAATCCGGCTCTCCATGTTGCTAAATCGGGAATAGCCGCATTTTCTAAAGCTTCCCTTGCGGCAATCATGCTCAATAATGCAGTACGTGAAACAGAAGAATCCAGTCCTGATTTTTCAGCAAGTTCTTTGTTAGTCAATTTTATTTCTCCTGTCGGAAGAGTTTCCAAATATTGGGTTTGCAAAATACTGAGTTTGCTTATTCCTGATTTTTCCTGACGAAGAGAATTGAGGTTTTCTTGTGAATTATTTCCTATGGCTGAAATAACTCCCTTCCCAGCTACAAAAACACGCATGGTCAATACCGATTACTGGGTCTTGTGTGCAGAGATGTAATCGGCAATAGATTTTACCGAGCGAAAAATTTTAGGGCCATCCTGTGGGTTGGCGAGTTTGATTCCGTACTTCTGCTGGAGAAGAACAATAAGTTCAAGTGCATCAATTGAATCAAGTCCAAGTCCTTCTACAAACAAAGGCTGGTCATCACCGATCTCTTCAGGTTTGATATGCTGGAGGTTAAGTTGTTCGACAATTTGTCTTTTTAGTGTGGCTATCAGTTCGCTCATGTTCCTTGATAATATTTTTGAATATTGAAAGAATTATGTGCCGGATAAATATCTGTCTCTTTAATTTCTGTCAAACAAAAAAATGCTTCTGCTTTCCCATCATAATAATCAGCCCATCCCGACAGGCAACACTTTACCTTTTTCTTTTCAAAGAGCTGGTTGATATATTCTGTCTGAAAAGCAACATCAAATATATCAAAAACGAAACATGCGGTTTCGCCTTTAAACTGATGGCGGATAGAGATCTCTCCCGATAAAATGTTTGGAAGTGTGTAAACAAAAAGTGAAGGGCTGGGTATGGGATTGATACTATTTTGATAACGCAAATCGGTATCGAGACTGGAATGAGAATTTGAAAAAATTATTCCGATTTCTTCGGGCAAATATTTTTGAGATAGGTTTTTTTCCTGCAAAAGAATTTCCGCAGCTATAAAACCTGTTTTGCATAGGTTGTCCATCTTGAAAAACTTCGGATAATTGATTTGAAAATATTCATATGTGGTCTGAAAAAAGTCAGAAGAGCTTAATTTTTCTCTCTCAAAAATCATTTCTCCATCAAGCCAAATTCTGCTATTTCTAAATAAAACCCGGGACGTTATAAAAGCCATTATTGAGCTTCCTTGAGTTTTCTGCCCACTTCAATAAGGCGAACCAAGCGGGTAAGACTGGTGCTGTGATTTTTTACATACGGGTTATCCAAAACCCAGACATAACCTGCAAGCACTGAACAAATCTGTTGAATCACCTCCTTATTCCTTTCCTCTGCAAAAAATATTTTCTGTAATGTACCATCATACCATGCCATAACATAAGACCGGAATGTATCAACACCCTGCATCATTACTTCAGAGTATTCCTTTTGCCAGTTAATGTTTTCACTCTTTAGCTGACGAGCAACCAAGTTGGCGGCAATCTGCGAGGAAACAGCCGCAAGAGTCACTCCAGAAGAGAAAATCGGGTCGAGAAATTCGGTCACATTTCCAACCAGCACAAATCCCTCACCGAAAAACTTGTTAGTTGAAACTGACCAGGACTGTAAGATGCGGGGCTCAAACAGGAACTCGCAATTTTTGAAACGTTCAGCCACACTCCACTCCGAGGCAATAATATCGCGCAGTAGTTGTTCGGGAGTTCGGTTGAAATCGTCAAAGAATTTTAACTCACCAACAAAACCGCAAGATGTAATTCCATTGGAAAAAGGTATACACCATGCCCATACACCTGGTTTGTGGTGAATAATTAAAATCCTGTTGGGTTCAACGTAATCAGCTCTTCGTGTATCACGGAGATGGGTAAATAAAGTTTTTCTAGAAGGTAAGTTGGATGGTTTATCTAAGTTAAAAAAACGTGGAATTACTCTCCCGTACCCTGATGCATCAATGATAAAGCGCGCTTCAATTTTTTTCGCGCTACCATCCTTGCATTGAACAGTTGTTGTAGAATTACTACCATCGAATTTAATTTCAGAAACGGCAGTTTCATACTCTACCGAAACTCCCATTCGCTCTACTTCACGAGCCAATATGCTGTCAAACTGTGCACGTTGTACCTGCCAAGTCCATGTCCAGCCTTTGGTAAACTGGTCAGAGAAATTGAAATCCATTACCTGCCTCTTCTCATTTACAAACTTAGCTCCAAATTTTTCCTGGTATCCTTGCTGTTTCAGAACTTCGAGCAATCCAGCGTCTTCAAAAGCTTCCATACAACGCGGCAACAGGCTTTCACCGATTACAAAACGCGGAAATTTTTCCTTCTCCACAATTTTGGTTTTAAATCCGGCCTTGTTGATAATGGAAGCCGCAACAGTACCTGAGGGACCCGCACCTATAACCAAAACATCAACTTTCTCGGTCTTCATTTTCCACTTAGTCTAATTAGCTGAAAATATAATTGCTGCGTTACAACCCCCAAAGCCGGAAGCAGTTTTCAAAGCAAATGGTTTATCACTTTTCTGAAGAGAAGTACTCACGAAAATATTCTCGTTAACACCATGTTCCTCAAAATTTTTGCTGGGTAAAATAATCCGGTTAAGCAGTGAATGATAAGTAAGTACAGATTCAAGCACACCAGCTGCGCCCAAAGTATGCCCAAAATAACCTTTAAGGCTGTGAACCGGAACAGATAGCATGGAAGAACGAGAAAAAGCTTTCGCTTCCATTTCGTCATTGAATAGAGTTGCGGTACCATGTGCTGAAATAAACGACAAGTCATTTGGCATCAAACCGCTTTCTTCCATTGCTGAATTTATAGCATGCGATAATTCATATCCGGTTCGAGAAGGTCCGGAAATGTGATTGGCATCGTTTGTACTTGCCCCCGCGAGTAAGGAAATGTTTTTGGCTAAAGATTTTTCAACTGTCAACACTACAGTTGCTGCACATTCGCCCAGATTGATTCCCTCTCTGCTCTTATCAAAAGGACGGCAGGGTTTTAAGCTCATTGCGTTAAGGGATTTAAATCCGGAAATGATAAACCGTGAAAGAATATCAACACCGGTAATTACAACGTGTTTGTATTTTCCCGATTCAAGTAATCGTTTAGCTATAATTAATGACAAAACTCCGGAAGTACAGGCATTTGAAACAACTACGGGCCTATTTGCTGCATTAAAATGTTCAGCAATAACTTTTGCTGTGTTGAAAAGAGAAACCCTGGTGACAATTTGTTCATTAGGTTTTTCACTCTCAATCAATTCAATATTGCCTTTTGTTGTAGATAGAATGAAAAGGGTTTCTTTATCCGAGAGTTTTACATCTGTATTCGATAAAGCATCTTCTATGGATTTAATGGAGATTCTTTCAAGGCGTGTAAAGGTTTTTAATTTTTCATTGGAGTCCAGACCTCCAAACATCGAAGCATAAAATGGCTCAGACAATAAAGCAGGATTGAAAAGTTGTGTTATTCCTGAAAATCCGTTTCTCACCGCCTCGAAATTTTCAAGAGTGGTTTTTCCTAAAGGCGCATAGATACTATCTGCTGCTATGTAAACCTGTTTCATTGAGTTTGTTCCGCACTTTTGTCCTCAGATTCTACAAAGATTTTCATTTTGCAGGATGCAATTTCTTCTCCGTTCAGCTTTATACTTCCTGAAATAATTGTAACATCAAAGATTTTATTCTCAATTTGAATTTCAGTAGTGATTTCTTCACCAGCTTCCGGAAGTCGTATAAACTCAAAGTCGCGCACATCACCAATAAAGCCTACCGGAATTTTTTTCCTTTGAGTCCAGCATTCATATCCCATTTTAGCGGCACAGGTTTGAGCTATGTTTTCCATGAGCCCTGCGGAACTTAATTTTCCATTAGTACACAAAACATGATTAGCATTGAAACTAAAAGTGGTGGAACATGTTTTTTCCGTCACCTCATTTAACGAACTGATCAACACAAACGGCTGCTTTTGAGGAATCAGGTCAATCAACTTTTCTCCGGTAACAGGCAGCATCAGGTCAGGATTTTTTCCAAAAATCGTAATAATTAAACCACTGTTCAGGGTTTTCCTTAACCATTCTCTCCAAATCGCGAACGTAATCTTCCATAATCATTTCAAGAGTTGTTTCGTTGCTTACATTTCTATGAGGACGACAATAAAAATTATAATGAGTTGCTCTACGCTTTACCCCATAAACAAACGAATAAGGCGCCCTGAAACTTTTAATGATTTGAAAAATACCTACAGGGAACTGCGCATCTTCCTCCAAAAATTTCACGGGTTTAGTTCTCGTTTCTGACAAATATCTATCAGCTGTGGTGGCAATAATTTCATTTCTGCCAAGCGCCTCTCCAATAGTGTAAACATGCGACAAATCGTCTTTAATCGGAATCATATTAAATTTCCTTCCACCGGTTACATTTTCAAGATATTGTTTTATCTGCTCATGTTCACGGTCGTAAACCAAAATGTTAATAGTATCGCTATAATTCATCAGGTAATGCCCGGCAATTTCCCAATTACCAAGATGAGCGCCAAGTAAAATGCCCCCTTTTTTTTGAGCAACAATAGCTCTCAGGTTTTCGGCACCGAAAGATTCGGAGGTAAACTTCTCCCTCATCCCCCACATGATGACAATTTTGTCAATCAGCATTTGCCCTAGCAAATGATAGTTGCGGTATATTTTAAAAATAGATTTTGTTTTGCTGTACCCGATACGAAAATGAAAAAAGCGGTAAATGTGCTTAGACGTTTCTATCGAAAACAGGAAATAATAGAGAACTACAAAGTAAAGGAAAAAATAAGCCGGATATACTCCCACTGTTTTCAAAACCACTATAAAAAACTGATATCCGAGCGGAGTGCCTTTCGATTTACCTTTCCACTCTGCCATTTACTGGACTGGTTGCTTGGTTTTACCGATAACGTAATCGTAAAGATTTTGGAAGGTGACAATGCCGGTAAAATCTTCCTGCTTCACCTTTATACCGAAATTACCTTCGAGAATAACAACAAGGTCAACATAATCAAGAGAATCGAGTTCGAGTGTTTCTTTGAGCGGGGCATCCTGAGTAATTTTCGCCCCATTCACTTCAAATTCTTCAATTAAAAATTCATTGATTTTACTAATAATTTCCTGGTCTGTCATGAGTTGTATAAATTATTTCCACTTTTTTATAATCAGCGATGAATTGGTCCCCCCGAATCCGAAAGAATTGGACAAAAATACATCAATATTTTTCTCTTTGGCAATAGTAGCAATATTCAGTTTTGCAGAATATTCATCAGGATTTTCAAAATTGATATTTGGTGCTACAAAATCGTTCTGGAGCATAAGCATGGAATAAACCACTTCACTGGCTCCCGCCATCCAGCACTCGTGACCGGTCATGGATTTTGTGCTGCTCACTAAGGGTTTATAAGCACCAAAAACAGCGGCAATTGCTTGTGCCTCGCTGGCATCGCCTTGCGGTGTTGAGGTAGCATGAGCATTGATGTAATCAATTTCATCGGGGTTTATATCCGCGTCCTTCAGACTCATCATTAACGAGCGAACAGGACCATCAACGGTGGGATTTGAAATATGCCCTCCGTTTGAAGAAAATCCATAACCGATAACCTCACCCAGAATTTTTACACCGCGTTTTTGTGCACTTTCCAGCGATTCAATAATCACCGTTGCCGCCCCACCGCTTGGAATTAAACCGTCACGGTCTTTGTCGAAAGGTCTTGAAGCTTTAGTCGGCTCGTTTTCGCGAACCGAAAAGGCTGTAAGTGCATCGAAAGTTCCCATTGAATATATATTCAGTTCTTGGGCCCCTCCGCAAATAATTCTATCCTGGTAACCGTGGCGAATCAAAAAATATCCAAGTCCAATTGAATGTGAACCGCTGGCACAGGCGGCACTTACAGTAAAATTGATTCCCTTTAATTTGAAAATAGTTGCCAGATTCATATTTACCGTGCTATTCATAGTTTGAAACACAGCTCCGCTGCCGGCAAACATTGTGTTCTTCTTTTCGCGCACAATATCAGTTGATTCAACAACTGCTTGTGCCGTACTGTCGTTTCCATAAATAATTCCCGTCTCATGATGGTCGAGAAATTCCTGGTCTATGTTCGCCATTTTCAATGCTTCGAGAGTTGCCATATATGCGTATTCTCCCTGCTCAGGTAACATAATTCTTGCACGCCTGTCGAGCAGGTCTTTGAGTTGGGGTTTTTCACAAACCCCTGTGAGCCCCGAACGATACCCGAATTGTTTTCGAACCGCATCTAGTAAAATCCCTGATTTCCCTTTGTATAAGGAATCTCTTACTTCATCGAGATTCTTCCCAATGCAGGACCATATTCCTAAACCTGTAATAACAACCTTGTTCACGGCTCAATAATAAAAGTTTGCGAAAGAGTGTGCAAGAAACAAAATCATTGTTAGCTGAAATTTGAAGCAATAAAAAAGGCTGTTACTGATACAGTAACAGCCTTCTTGAAAGATTTGGTATAGTTAATCCACAGCAATCCTTTTAACTACAGAGCCGGCAGAAGTTGAAATTTTCATCTGATAAACTCCTTTTGCCATATTTGACAAATCGAATGACTTATTTACTGAAATTACACCGTTGAATTTTTCATTTGAAACCAAGGCCCCTCTTACATCAAGCAGACTAACTTCAACAGTCGAAGCAACCTTCAGGTTCATCAACAAATTGAATTGACCATTTGACGGATTCGGATAAATGCTTAGCGAAGTAATACCCGCAACAGTTTCTTCTATTCCGATGGTAAATTCAACATCACAATCAGCAGATGCGCTGCAGTTATTTGCATCGGTAACGGTAACGGTAACAAGACCGGTAGGCAAATTAGAAGCTGAAGAAGCGGTAGAACCATTGCTCCAGTTGTACGTATATGCTCCCGTTCCACCTATAGCCGAAACATTTGCAGTACCTGTTGATTGACCAAAAATGGTTGGGGTGCAAGATGAAGTAAGGTTGATGGCTGTTGGCTGTGTTATAGTTGCAGATGCTGTTGTGGTGCAATTATTAGCATCGGTAATTGTAACTGAGTAACTACCTGCTGCCAGAGAATTTACATTGGCCGTTGCGGATCCATGGCTCCATGAATAAGTTAAGGTTCCGGTTCCTCCTCCGGCAGTTAATGTTGCTGTTCCGTTGCTGCCACCGTTACAACTTACATTCGTACTGGCAACAGTTCCTGTTAGTGCAGCCGGATTTGAAATAGCCTGACAAGCTGATACCGTACAGTTATTTACATCAGTAACTGTTACACAATAGTTGCCTGGGTTAAGATTGTTTATGGTTGCTGTAGTGGCATTGTTGTTCCATGCATAACTCAATGCTCCTGTTCCACCACTTGCAGTTGCTGTCGCGCTTCCATTGGTTCCGTTATTGCAACTAACAGGAGTTGTGCTTACTGAAGAAGAAATGGCTGCTGGCTGTGAAACTGTTACTGCGGCTGTTACTAAACAATTGTTTGCATCGCTTACTGTCACCGAATAACTTCCAGCAGGTAAATTAGAGATTGAAGATTGAGTTCCTCCGTTGCTCCAGCTGTAAGAGTAATTTGGAGTTCCGCCACTTGCATTCACTGACGCGGTTCCGTTACTTCCTCCATTACAACTTACATTTGTATTTGATGCAGTAGCTGAAGGACCACCTGTGTTTCCTACAAAAGTTGTTGAACTTGCAGAACAGGTTCCGTCAGTTACAGTAACTGAATAGCTTCCCGAAGGCACATTGGAAATTGAGCTTACATTTCCCGCACCGTTGCTCCACGTATAAGTGAATGGACCAGGTCCACCGCTTACAGAGGTTGAAACCGAGCCGTTAGAAGTGCCGCAAGCAGCGTTTGCAGGAGTTACGGTTAATGAGGGCTGTGTTCCGTTATTAGTTAATGTAACCATAGTGGTAGTCGAGCAACCGCCCGCGCTTACAGTTACTGTATATGTGCCGGGACCAACATTAGCCAGGTTAGTAGAAGTAGCACCGTTACTCCAGTTATAGGTAGGCGTCCCACCTGCGCCTGTCACGTTTAACGAAACCGCACCATTGTTCTGCCCACAGGTAGGTGAAGTTCCGGTTCCAGTTGCACTTAGATTACAAACCAGTTTTGTATTTACCCAAATCAAGAACGAGCCCGGGAAACCTGCCGCCTCAATCGGGTTCCATGTAGTAAATGGCGAGACTGAAAATATACCATTACCAACAATAAAGTTTTGTTCGGTATGAGCTAATCCAAAGTTTCTGATTCCTATTTGCTTCATGCCCACATAATAAGTACCTGCATTAACTGCAAAATTGGGAGTGAACACAAATGGTATCAACGCTCCTCCTGTGTCAGCTATGCTAAATACATGAATCGGACTTGAGGCTGCAATGGTTGTGGGTACACCAGAGGCGGTATTGTAAATTACTGCCTGAACTGAGTCTCCGACATTTGCTGTAGGAATAACAAAATATCCAAATATGGTGTCGATGGTAGTAGCCACATTGAAAACAAATTTTTGTCCTAAAATAGCAGGAGTGTTATTTACCCCTAAAACATTATCAATAGTGCCGAAAAGAATAGCATCATCAATGGCTAAAAGAGAAGTATCAACTGCTATATACCTGTAAGCGGTATCATTGGAACGGTTTCCGTCCGTTTGTGTCATACTGCAGATATAGCGGAATTCATAAACCCCCTGAATCATCGGAGGGCTGTATGGAGTACCGACTATATTAGCAGTTGCACCGCCTGTAAGAGAAGCAGGGCCGCTGAGTGTTTGCGTATTTACTATCCCCGTGGCCAGATTTCTGATGCGCACTGCCAAACCCACATTTGTAGCCGTAGAAGAACCCATATTTTTTACTCTGGCACCCACGCTAAACGGGGTAGTCATCTGCTGAATAGCAATGGAGGTGTACATAGAAGGCAGATAGGCAGAATCTACTGCCAAATCATCGCTTGGCGGAGCGGTAACAGTAATAGAAAAATCATACGCATTATTTACACCGTCAGCAACACACTGATCAGTTCCTGCAGAATTCCATTCGGTTAAGTATACGAAAAACGTACCTGCCGAAGGGGCTGTCCATGTTCCAACTGGAGGACCCCAACCTGGTGCTGCCATATTTGGGCAATTATCATCGAACATATCCAATTCCGTAGCAGATGGGGAGTTTTGGTCTAAAATGGTTACCACGCCATCATTGGTTCCTGCAGGAACATTGGTGCCAGGATTTGTCCCGCAGGCATCAATTAAGTACTGGGTGTTTGCAACAGGACAGTTAATCTGAATAACGTTGCCAGTAGGAACATTGGTAAAGGAAATATTACCATTACCAATATTTACAGTTCCGAAAACCGGACGAACGTTTAAAGGAGTACATTGTGACCATGCTATTTGTGTAAGCACAGTGAAAACAAAAAAGAGCGGGAATAGTCGAGGTTTGATATTCATGGATAATAAATTTTTGCGCTAATATAGAATTACAGGGATTTATTCAGCAAAAAAGGTAAAAAATTATCGGGATTGGGTTACAAACCTTTTCCCATCATCATTGCAGATTTTTTTGGCCAACTGCCTGCCGCTCATTACGGCAATGGGCAGTCCTCCACTCGGGCGGTTCCAGTGGCTGGCATAATAAAAGTTTTTCAACCCCGGGAATTTGAACTTGATAGGAACAGGAGCAAGAAAATTTTTCCCGGCCATTAGCCCCTGAGTACTGCCTTTCCAGTTGCCGGTGTATCTAAGTATTGTTGCCGGTGTTGCCACATCCAGCACTTCAACAAAATCTTTCACTCCGCCCAAGCGCTTATCTAATTGCTCAATAATTTTCTCCGCAAATTCATTTTTTATTCTCCGGTATTCCGCACGGTTCCATTTTCTGTGCTCTATCCAGAACTCGCGCTGCTTTGTGTAGAAACTTACCACCGCTGAACTTTTTCCCTTGGGGGCCATCATACGGTCATAGTTGTAGACATGAACTTCCATGCGGTTGTATTCGGTTCCATCGGGGGAAACAAGAGGTTCATCTAATGGAAACCGTGAAAGGTGTGGCAAATGAGAAAGGTCTTTATTTATTCCAAATGAAAACTGAATTACAGAATAGAAAATTTCGAGACTCCTGTTCTCTTTCAGTGCCAGCATTTCATTGTTTACAAATTTTCCATCGAGCAATTCAAAAGCCGTCAAATACCAATCAGCACAGGAAATAATTAAATCCGCTTCGTGAATCTTTCCGTGCCTCACTTGCAAAGCTTTTGCAGTTCCGTTTTCAGTAATTATTCTGTGAACCGGTGTGTGATAATGAATTTTCCCGCCAAGCTCCAAATATCTTTTCTCAAACCGCTCTGCAAATTTTAGTGAACCACCGACCGGATAGCCTGCACTCTTCTTATCAAAACTCGCCATCGGAAAATAAATCACCAGCAGGTTTACTTCTTCACCGTCATAAAGCATTTCGAAACTTTCTTTCAGGAAGGGGTTTTTGAATTTAGCAGCAATGGTATAGTTTGTTTGCCCCCACAGTTTGAAATACCAATAAAGAAATTCAACATAGCGTATCATTTTGATTCCGCGAATGATGGAAAGAATCAGCGGTAAGTCGTCCATAATTGGCGGCATTTCAAATTTCTGGATGACTCGCATTGGATAAATAAAGTCGCGTATAGTTTTTTCATCTTCCGGTGCCAGGTCCAGAAGATATTCTTGCAGCTTGTCAAGGTTGGTATAGAACCGGAACGTGTTACTGCCGTATTTATCGCGGTTCTTTACTTCAATATACATGCGGATGTCGTGGTTCACCCACTCCACCTTTTTCATTTCAATCAACTCATTCCATACTTTATAGAACGAACCACCTTCATCGGAGCCGAGAATCCAATGCGCGCAACCGTCAAAAACATAATCACCTTTTTTCCAACTGGTGCAAAGCCCACCCGGAATGTTATGCTTTTCGAAGATTTGAGTTTCGTAGCCGTTCATTTGCAAGTAACACCCCAAGGATAATCCTGAGATACCTGCACCAATGATATTGACTCGCCTCTTTTCCATACTAAAATTCTAAACTCTAAATTCTAAATCTGCTACGAATTGACGAGAAACCGATTTCGTGTTTTTGAAGTTCTTATTCCGTATTTATTTAGAGTTTAGTGCTTCGGATTTAGAGTTTCATGTATATAAGCCTCCGTTCACGTTAATCACCTCACCGGTGATGTATGATGCGCCCTTGGAGGCAAGGAAAGAAACTGCTTCGGCTACTTCATCGGCTTGGCCAAAGCGCTGCACCGGAATCAGACTTCTGAACTGTGATTCTTCAATGCCTTCTGTCATTTCGGTTTTGATAAAACCCGGTGCTACTGCATTTACCGTAACTCCGCGCCTGCCAACTTCCTGTGCTAATGCTTTGGTAGCACCAATAACTCCGGCTTTGGAAGCTGAATAATTGGTTTGGCCTGGTAACCCTTTAATGCCGGAAAGCGAAACCACATTAATGATTCTTCCATATCGCTTCAAAAGCATTCCGGTAATAACAAGTTTGGTGATATAATAAAATGAGTCGAGGTTGGTTTGCAGAACATGGTGCCAGTCTTCTTCGGGCATCATCATCATCAGGTTATCTTTCCGGATACCTGCGTTATTAACCAATACTTCTATTACCCGACTCTTGTCAGCTTCGAGCCAGCCGCCTAAAACTTTCTGTATATCATCTTTACTTGAAACATCAAACTTTATTTTCTCTGCATCGCCACCGGATTCTTTAATGAGCGCAATTGTTTTATCCGCCTCAGTTTCGTTGCGCTGAAAATTGACCAGCACATAATAACCCTGCTGAGCCAGTTTTAAGCAAACCGCCCTGCCTATTCCCCGCGAGCCACCAGTCACCAAAGCGTATTTCATATTATCTGTAAGCTGTTACTCTTTAAATAATTCTTTATACCGCGCAACTGCATAAATGAAGGCGTATCACTTTTAATCTTCTGTGCCTCTTTCCTTATACCGGTATAAAACTCTTTCGGCTTTTTTGAAAGTTTATCAGTCTTTTCTAAGGCGTCAATCGCTTCGGCCACTGCCAGCGAATGAACTGCCAGCACCTCGTACGTGTTTTCAATAACCCGTGCTGTAAGCAGTGCAGCGTTACTCCCCATACTCACAATATCCTGGTTGTCGTTGTTGTTTGGTATGCTGTGAACATACACAGGGTTCGACAGCGTTTGATTCTCAGCTACGTTAGATGTTGCGCTGTACTGTATTCCCTGAATACCGAAGTTTAAACCCAGAACACCAGTATTGATGAAGGGAGGAAGCCTACCGTTGAGCTTATCGTTGAGCAGGTAATTCAATTGCCTTTCAGCCAGCATCGAAAGCTTGGTGATAGCCATTTTCAGCTTATCCATTTCAAGCGAAACATAATCGCCATGAAAGTTGCCTCCGTGAAAAACATTCTGTGCTTCGTCATCAATTACCGGGTTGTCGCTTACGGAGTTGAATTCATCCACAAGAATTTTCTCAGCCTGTGCAATAGTGTCATACACTGGTCCCATGATTTGCGGCATGCAGCGCAGCGAATAGTATTCCTGCACCTTGTCCTTGAAATGCGTTTCCTCCGTATCGTTATACAAATACTCTTTACGGTTTTTGAGCAAAGTGCTTTTTGAAAGTATACCGCGCATGGCCTCCGCCACTTTCTGCTGACCGGTGTGATGCTTGGCGGCATTAAGCGATGCAGAAATATGGTCATCAAACGCTTCAAAAATTTCATTTATCGTAGCCGAAATAAGAATGCACTGGTTGAGCAGTTTTTTCGCTTCAATTAAATTGACAAGCCCTATACCCGTCATGCACGAAGTACCGTTCATCAGCGCTAAACCTTCGCGCAGGCGGATAGCAAAAGGAGTGAGCTTGTGCTGATGAAGAATGTCGGTGGC
>CAZWAD010000025.1:0-56405 GCA_964631835.1 uncultured Chitinophaga sp. | reverse complement strand
ACTTTCCAATATTGGAAACTTCCAAGTCATCCTGCGGAAGACTTGGAAGAACGGGTGTTTTTTGGGGGATTGGGTTACATTTATTTACCGGTGGGAGGGGCACCCTCCGTTAAGGAAATAAAGCGAAACAGGAAAAAGCGGATACCTTCGCTTTAGCCACCCATTTTGGGGGGATACCCGCACCTCTCAATGTAAAATGGTGCGGGTATAAATAAGTTAGCGGCTATTATAAAATGACACGACTACTTTTTATTTTACTACTTACGTCTTCACCATTTGCTCGGGTATTTGGACAGCAAGACTTTTTATTGCGACCGGAGAAAGTTTTGCCGACAGAGAAGCAATGGACAGATTTACAATCTCAATTCAAGGCTATCCCGACAGACAAACTAAAAATTATTGAAAAGGAACTTGACTCGACAATTTCAACCACCGACTGCTACAAATTCATTCACAATGCAGACACGACAAAGTTTATTGCGTTTTTTGTTATGCGCAAAGACAATCCGAAGTTCGACAGACTAATACATTTTGGGCGCTCAGTTCATAGACACTATCGCCCTTCCGATAACGATTCTATTTTATTTCTGAGTTATGTATTGTGGGGAATGAAGTATGAACAAAATTGGTATTACAACAAAGACAGAGAAGATGAATTTTGGGACAGAACAGACAAATCAGCAAAAGATGACTTCCTATACTATGTTCTTGATGACATTGAATTCTTCAAAAAGGAAAACTCGGAATCTTTTTGGGAAACAGGTGGTGCTACAAATAAATTCAGAATTCTACCTAAGGACGTTTCTTATTTAAAGGAGTATGTCGGACTCCCCGAAATAGTCGGCTGGCACAAAACATTTCAAGCACGCAGACAAAAAGATTTGTTAAATGAAAAGATTGAAAAAGTAGCTTGCTCAATTCAAAATGATTTATGGAACACTTTGCATCGGTCAGACAGCGAGGTATTTCATTCTCGTTATATCAGTAAATATTCTGGTGACAGTTGCTTAATCCTATACAATTCGAGCCGAGATAAGATACTTCTTCCTGTTATTTACTATGACAGGAAATCCCAACCATGGCTGACATATTACTTTTTAAAAATCAATTCAGCCAACACAACACTTTATAAATGGACAAAATTTTCTACAAAAAAGATAAACCGAAAACCAGGAGACGAATCACTTGAAATAGTTTACGACATAAGAACATTTATTGAAAACTGGAATTGGGGAACTGTTGATATGATTAGCAACGAAAACTTTTGGGCTAATAATTTTAAAGACATGAATTTGGAACAAATAAAGAAATAACAGCCGCTAACAGCGCATTGCCGAAAGCGCGGGTGAAGTGGTTAGTGGTAGCTTTGTTCATTCTTTTTAGTTTAGTGTTTGCGGAGAAGTAGGAGCATTTTTAACTGTGCCTTCGGCAATCCGTGAAACGGTTAGCAGCCATATTGGACGACCGGCACAACAAATAAAAACAAGACAAATGAACAATAAATCATTAGTAAGACTGAGTAACATAATCGGAATAATTTCAATAATCCTTTTGGTTTATTGGGTATTCGTTTTTATCTCAATAACGGTTTTCGGTCTAAAAGTTTTTAGAGAAAACATAACTGAAACATTTTATTTAAGTGTGGTTGGAATTTTGGCTTTAATGTTCGGCTCGTTAATTATTAATGTTATGTTCAACTTGACAAGAATTGCAGAAAAACATAATCAAGACGACTTAAATGTTTCAAAACGGACAAGTAAAAAACTCGGACTTCTTTTTGCACTAAGCTTTCCGTTAGTATTTGGGCTTCTTTTTGGTGGTGACTATTTGACTTCTAAAAAGAAAGAAAAAATGCTGATTTCTTCTGCTAAAGAAATTATTGAAAATAACAAAGAAAAGTCAGACAAACTGCTTAATTATTCATTTAATGAAAGTTGGATAATTGAAACAGACGACATTCTTGATTTATACTCTAAGACAGACAAACATTTTCCCTATGTTTCTGTAATTGTAACTGACAGTATTGATAAATCACAAGTTTTTTTAGGGTTTAGAGACTATTACGGAAAACTAAATGACACTATACAACCCATTAAAAAAGACTTTATTTTAAAGACGACAAAGGTAGAACGTGAATATTTAGACAAGGTGTTTTTTAAAAACCATGACGAAGTTAGATTTAGTGCAAGTGACGGACGATATGAATTGTTCTATCCATATATTAAAGACGGAAAGAGAATAGTTCTTTATTTTTCAGACTATCAACGCTATGGAAAAATTGGGAGCTGACAGACAAAGAAATACGGCTGCTAACACGGGTTTTGCGTCAGGCGGGGTGACGTGCAAACTTGGAGTTTTGTGCTTCTATTCAAGTTCAGTGCTGGTTGACAGTTTTGTGCTCCGAAACCCGCCCGAACGCAAAGCCCCAAACGTCCAAGTCATCCTGCGGAAGACTCATATCATTGTATCCAGCAATACTTTACGTGAAAGCTTAAACTTGCCGGTTTTGTTGTCAATGCCCAGGAGTTTTACTTTAATAACATCGTTTTCTTTGAAAACTCCGTCCATGGTTTCGAGGCGCTTGTTCGAAATTTCGGAGATGTGAAGCAAGCCTTGCTTGCCGGGCATAAACTCAACAAACGCACCGTAAGGCATTATAGATTTAACTGTGGCCTCGTAAACTTCGCCAATTTCGGGTACTGCAACAATGGCTCTTATTCTTCTCAGCGCGGCATCAATACCGTTTCTGTCGGGTGAGAAGATTTCGATTTTGCCCTGGTTGCCAATTTCCTCAATGGCAATGGTGGTTCCGGTTTCGCGCTGCATTTCCTGAATAACCTTTCCACCGGGGCCAATCACCGCACCGATGTATTCTTTGTCAATCATCAGCATTTCAACACGCGGAGCATGAGGCTTGTAATCTTCGCGAGGAGCAGAAAGTGTTTTCATCATTTCACCGAGGATGTGTAACCTTCCTTTTTTAGCCTGTTCTAAAGCCTCAACAAGGAGTTCGCGGGAAAGACCTTTGATTTTTATATCCATCTGGCAGGCGGTAATTCCATCGGCAGTGCCGCACACTTTAAAGTCCATATCGCCCAGATGGTCTTCATCGCCAAGAATATCGGAAAGGATTACATACTTGCCCGTTTCTTCGTTGGTAACCAGCCCCATAGCAATGCCCGAAACCGGCTTGCGGATTTTAATACCGGCATCCATCAGCGCCAGCGTTCCGGCACAAACCGTTGCCATAGATGAAGAACCATTTGATTCAAGGATATCGGAAACAACACGAATGGTATAAGGCAAATCGGTAGGCATTACTTTTTCAAGAGCACGCCAGGCTAAGTTGCCGTGTCCTACTTCTCTTCTTCCAACACCGCGGGGCGCACGCGCCTCACCTACGGAGAAAGGAGGGAAATTGTAATGGAGTAAAAACTTCTTTTCATAATTGAAGATAGCACCGTCAATTAATTGAGCATCTAGTTTAGTTCCGAGCGTTACTGATGTAAGCGATTGGGTTTCACCACGGGTAAATAAAGCCGAGCCGTGAGGACCGGGCAGGTAACCTGCTTCGCTCCAGATATCGCGAACTTCATCGAACTTTCTGCCATCCAGTCGCTTGTTCTGCCCGAGCATTACATCGCGGACAGCTTTGTATTCAACTCCGCCCCAGTAAAGACCCAGCAAAAATGCATTCTCCTCTTTTTCTTCATCAGTCAGCGTAGCAAGAAATTCTTCTTTAATTGCTTTGAATGCTTCGCTGCGCTTTTTCTTATCGTTAATTTCAGAGGCGGCAACTGCACAACACTTGTCGTAGCAGAAATCATTCAATCTCTTGCGGAGGTCTTCATTGTGTTTTTCGTGCTCGTATTTTCTCTTTTCGGTTTTTCCGGCTTCGGTTTCCAGTTCTTTAAGAACTTTCACCTGCTGACGAATAGCATCATGAGCAAACAGGATAGCTTCCACCATATCTGCTTCGCTCACTTCGTTCATTTCGCCTTCCACCATTACAATAGATTGTTCCGAAGCAGCAACAATCAAATCAATATCTGCGCGTTCGTTATCGGTCTTATTGGGGTTGATAACCAGTTTGCCGTCAATCTTTGCCACGCGAACTTCAGATATAGGTCCGTTGAAAGGAATATCGGAAACCGCTAGGGCAGAGGAAGCTGCAAGACAGGCAAGTCCATCAGGCAGTTCATTCAAATCGCCCGAGATAAGCGTTACCTGAACAACCACATTCGCATGAAAATCTTCAGGGAAAAGCGGACGAAGAGCCCGGTCAATTAAACGGCCAATCAGAATTTCATCATCGGTTGACTTTCCTTCGCGCTTAAAAAAGCTGCCTGGGAAACGGCCTACCGAAGCCATGTTTTCGCGGTATTCTACCGTAAGCGGCATAAAGTCTACGCCTTCTTTGGCTTCTTTATCGGAACAAACAGTGGCAAGAAGCATGGTGTTGCCATATTTAATTAATGCAGAACCGTCAGTTTGCTTGGCAAGCTTACCGGTTTCAATTTCTACAATTCTTCCTCCTCCGAGGTCAATGGTTTTTTTAATAATATTCATATGAATCAGTTAATAGTTACTATTTAATGCTTTAGAGTTTAGGTTTTGGAGTTTGTTTTACTGCCAACTGCGAACTGTAAACTCTAAACTTTTTCTTTTGGCGGGAGGCAGGCAATTTGCCTGTTTAGTTTATCGTCAGGGTCCATCCCAAAACCTACCCGGACGTTTTCATCCTTTATAAATGCGAAAGGATGACTTAAAGTCATCCTTCAGTTATGTTATTTTCTGATGTTTAGTTTTTCAATTAATTGGCGATAGCCGGTCAAATCGGTCTTCATCAAATAGTTCAGCAATCTCTTTCTTTGACCAACCATTTTTACCAGTGAGCGTGTGCTGCTGTGGTCGTGTTTGTTAGTTTCGAGGTGCGATGAAACGTGGTTGATTCTTTCGGTGAACAAAGCAATCTGGGCCGTGGTAGAGCCAGTATTCTTCTCTGAACCACCATATTCCTTAAAAATGTTCTTTTTAACTTCTGAAGTAACCTTCATTTGTGCTTTTTTATTTGAGCGCGCAAAGATAAACGCTGTTTCGGAAATACCAAACCATACGGCAAGGCTCTTTTGGTATCTTCACAAAACTATTTTTGCGGGGAATGAAATCGACTGTAATCACCATAGGCGATGAAATCCTTATCGGGCAAATTGTAGATACTAACAGTGCCTGGTTGGGTCAGCAGTTCAGTGACCTCGGGGTTAAGCTTATCGAGATAATTTCCATAGGCGATGATTCAGGTCAAATTATAGACGCGCTCAATCGCGCCAAAGTTTCCTCGCAAATAATAATCATGACCGGGGGACTTGGTCCTACCAAAGACGACATTACCAAGAAGACTCTTGTTGAATATTTCAATACAGCGTTAGTCCTGAATGAAGAAGTATGGGAGAAGATGAAACAGATTTTTGAAAAGCGGGGCGCAAAAGTTTTGGAAATGAACCGCTCACAGGCTATGATTCCCAAAGACTGTATTATGCTGCCTAACACCCGCGGAACGGCACAGGGCATGTGGTTCGAAAGAAATGGTGTAGTTTTTATTTCCGTGCCTGGTGTACCGCACGAAATGAAACATCTTTTCCAAAAACAGGTTTTACCCCGCCTGCGCGAAAAGTTTTCGTTTCCCAAAATTGTTCACGCGGTTATTATGACTGCCGGTGCGGGCGAATCGGTTATTGCAAACACTTTGAGCGAATTTGAAGAACAGCTTCCTTCCAACTTCAAACTCGCTTACCTGCCCGACCTCGGAACTGTCCGTCTGCGCTTGACCGCCTCCGGTGAAGACGATTTGTTGAAAGCGGGGGTAGAAAAGCAGAAGGAAAAGATGAAAGCTATTCTCGGAAATTATTTTTATTCCGATGGGGAAGAAAAGCTGGAAAGTTTTATCGGCAAAATGCTGCTGGAAAGACAAGAAACCGTTAGCTGTGCCGAAAGTTGCACCGGTGGTTATATCGCCCATCTTTTCACTTCCGTTCCCGGCAGCTCTAAGTATTTTGAGGGAAGTGTAACATCATATTCTTATGCAGTAAAAGAAAAAATTCTTGGTGTTAAGAAAGAAACTCTCGATAAGACAGGAGCTGTAAGCGAAGAATGTGTTCGCGAAATGCTCGAAGGTTTGCTGAAGGTTACAAATACCACTTATGGAATTGCTGTTAGCGGAATTGCAGGCCCTGATGGCGGTTCAGCCGAAAAACCCGTAGGAACCGTTTGGATTGCCGTAGGTAGCAAAGAAAAAACGGTGGCTAAGAAATTTCAGTTCTTTCCATCGCGCATGGAAAATATCCGTGTGTTTTCAAATGCTGCACTGAATATGCTGCGGTTGTTTATTCTTGGCAAGATTGCGTAACCTTTCAAAACAATTATTTTAGCCCCAAGAAAGATTCCTTAATGGCACAATTTGAACTTATCATGCCCAAAATGGGCGAAAGCATTACCGAAGCTACCATTCTTAAGTGGCTGAAAAAAGAAGGTGATGCCGTAAATACCGATGAGCCCATTTTGGAAATCGCTACGGATAAAGTTGACTCCGAAGTTCCCTCGCCTGTTGCCGGAACCATTCAGAAACTACTTTACAAAGAGGGCGATGTAGTAGCAGTTGGAAAAGCTATAGCAGTTCTCGAAACGGAAACTGAAGTTCAGCGTTCAAAACCAAAAGTTCAAATCTCGAAACCTACACCCCAACCGATTAAATCCGAAATCCGGAATCTGAAATCCGAAATCCAGCAACCGCGTTCTGTTTCATCAGATAGATTCTACTCTCCGCTGGTTTTAAACATTGCACGCCAGGAAGGAATTTCCATGAGTGAATTAGAATCACTTCCGGGTACTGGTGCCGAAGGCAGAGTAACCAAGAAAGATATTTTGGCTCATGTGCAGAGAAAGATAACAGACAATAGACAACAGACAACAGAAATTACATCGGACATCGGACATCAGATACAAGACACCTCAGCTAAATCTTACAGCGGCAATACTGAAATTATTGAAATGGACCGTATGCGGAAACTGATTGCCGAGAACATGGTAAGGAGCAAACAGACCTCTGCACATGTAACCAGTTTTGTTGAGGCGGATGTGACCAACCTGGTTAACTGGCGGAATAAAATGAAAAGGAAGTTTCAGGATTTCTATGGTGAAAACCTGACCTTCACTCCTATCTTTATTGAGGCTGTTTGTAGGGCGCTCCGTGATTTTCCATTGGTTAATTCTTCAGTTGACGGAACAAAAATTATTCTGAAGAAAGACATCCACATAGGAATGGCAGCTGCTCTGCCTTCGGGTAATCTTATTGTTCCGGTTATTAAAAATGCTGACCTGCTGAACATGGTAGGCCTTGCCAAAAAAGTAAATGACCTTGCCAGCCGTGCCCGCGAAGGCAAACTAAAACCCGATGAAATTGAAGGCGGAACTTATACAGTTTCTAATGTTGGAACCTTCGGGAACGTAATGGGCACTCCGGTTATTCTCCAACCGCAGGTTGCCATACTTGCCACTGGTGCTATTAAAAAGAAACCTGTAGTGATTGAAACTCCGGAAGGCGACACTATAGGCATCAGACACATGATGTTCCTATCCCACTCATACGACCACCGCATAATTGACGGTGCTCTTGGTGGTTCTTTTGTTCGCAAAGTTGCAGACTATTTAGAGGCTTTCGATGTAAACCGCGACATCTGACTTCCTTTGTTCATTTCCTCTGTTGGTGATTTAAGGAAAATTTTATTTTCACTCAACTAACCAAAAACCGCTGCTATGAATAAACGACTTATACTAAGCTCCGTTTTCTTCTTTTTTATTTCCAGTTTACTTTTAGCACAGGATAAAATCCGCATCAGCGGGAATGTGCTTGATGACCAGAAACAACCTGTTGTAGGTGCAACAATTTTAGTAAAAGGGACATCGCTTGGTACTTTTACCGATGCATCAGGAAACTACTCCATCGAAGTACCCAAAGATGCTAAAACATTAGTGGTGAGCTATACAGGTTTTAAGCAAAAGGAGATATCTATTAACACCGGGCAGGGCAATTATGTACTAAATGTTGACCTTGTTTCTTCCGAGGTTGTTTTGAATGAAACGGTTGTCTCTGCCTCTAAGAAAAAGGAAAAGCTGCTTGATGCTCCTGCTTCTATTTCTGTAATCGGGCAGGATAAGTTGGAACGAAATGTGGTAACTACGCCTGTTGACCAGTTAAAAACCACACCGGGTGTCGACATCATGCGTACGGGCTTGGTTTCAAGCAATGTGGTGGTACGCGGCTTTAATAATATTTTCAGCGGCTCGGTTTTAAATGTAGTGGACAACCGCATTGGTGCCGTGCCTTCGTTACGTATTAATGCTTATCAGCTTATACCCACCAGCAGTTTGGACTTTGACAGAATAGAAGTAGTGCGCGGACCTGCTTCAGCTTTGTATGGACCTAATGCTTCCAGTGGTGTTATTCATATTATGACTAAATCTCCGCTTGAGCAGGAGAAAAAGTTTGTAACCACTATTGCCATGACCGGTGGTTTTACGGTTCTCGACAATAAAACTAAAGATGGGTTTGGTAAAACACTCAGCGATTACAACAGAGGTTTGATTTCCGGCAATATTATCAATCCCGAAATTCGCCATTCGGGTAAATTGTTCAATGGCAAGTTCGGTTATAAACTTTCAGGCAGTTACTTTCAGGCACAGGATTATCCCAATTATGATGACCGTGAGCCATATGACGATGTGTTTCATCCCAATCCTGATGCTCCCTATGCCGGAGATACAATGGTTTTCGGTAGTGTGCGCAACGGAATGGTTTTTGTTCCTGATACTATCAGTTATTCAACCGATGCCAATGGAAATATTATTGATTCAACTCTCAGACTTGACACAAGGGTTTTCAAGAAAAAATTCTTTATCCGCAAATACACATTTGACGGAAGAATTGACATTCAGCCGATAAAAGACATTACTGTTACGGTAAACGGTGGTATGGCTGGTACTCACAACATCGAACTCACCGGCTTAGGCGCAGCGCAAGGCGGCTCATTGGGGCGCGGCTGGATTTACTGGTATCTGCAGGCACGTTTTAAATGGAAGAACCTGTATCTTCAATATTTTATAAACAGCAGCGATGCCGGTAATACTTATCTTATTCCTCAATTGTCAGCTTCTGCACGAAACGGCTATAACGGTGTTACAGACCCGTACCAGGGTCAGTTTCTGGTTGATAAATCAAAATTACACGGAATACAGGTACAGCATTCCTGGAATCCGATTGAAAAACTCGGATTGGTGTACGGGGTTGATGTGCTGCTTACACGGCCTAATACCAATGGAACAATCAACGGTCGTTTTGAAGATAAAGACAACCTCAACCAGGTGGGCGGATACATACAAGGCGATTACGAACCTTTGAAATGGCTGAAGGTTGTTGCTGCATTTCGTGTGGATTACAACAGCATTATTAAGGGTGCATCATTCAGCCCCCGGGGAGCGCTGGTGTTTAAGCCTGCTACGGGTCATAACATCCGTGTTACCTATAACCGCGCTTTTGCAGCGCCTACCACACTTAACCAGTTTCTTGACCTTTCCAACGGCTTGATTCCGAACGGAATCAATGTTCGAGGTATTGGAAATCCGTACGGTTGGGCTTATAGTTTTGATGAGTCATCGAAAGTTGTTCAGTTTAAAGCGGCACCTTGGGGCGGCAGTGTAGATGCTGCTCCGTGGATTACTTATGGAAATAAATCCTATAATGCACAAGCGTTTGATTCACTGGCTAATTACGTTACAGGAATATTTGCCAATGCCCTGGGTGGCAATACATCTCTAGCACAGAGTTTAGTGGATGGTATTTTTGCCGGAATCAAAGGTCCTTCAGGAACGGTAAAAGATGCCGATCAGCTTTCTGTTGATTATGCCAACTTTGCTACTACGAAAGACTTGGCATCCTCCATTCAGAATGTTGCCAACTTCAGAAACCTCAAAAAGATTGACAACTCAACTACACAAACTCTAGAGTTAGGTTATAAAGGATTAATTGCCGGAAAACTTTCTATTCAGCTTGATGCTTACTGGACCCGCGAAAGTAACTATGTAAGTGCGCTTAGGTCAGGTTCAGGTGCAGTAATGATGGACCACATTTCATATCTCGGTTCGTACGACAATGCAGCAATGCAAATTGATACGAATGGCCGCCTATATAAAAATCTATATGCAAACAATGGCGCCTTGAATAATTTGCTCGTGCCTATTCTTGACGGACAGGCTGCGTTACAAAACCCATCTATAGTTCCTTCCATTGCTGGAAGTGTCTGGGACGAATTTGTGGTTATGACATATCAGTTTCCCATGGGTGTGATAACTCCGAACGACCCTACTTATGTGGGGGCCGATTATATTGTTACCTTCCAAAACCTTGGCAGGCTTGATGTTTTTGGAATAGATTTCGGTTTCCAGTATAATGCAGTTGAAACTGACCACCACAACGTAACTGCAGGGGGCAGTTTAAGCTGGGTGAATAAGGATAACCTAAAGCTTTCTTCAGGCGAAGAAGTTCCGCTTAATGCACCAAAAGTTAAAGCATCGGTAACCTTAGATCACACCCTTAAGAAAGTTGGTTTCGGTTATGGATTTACTTTCCGGTATCAAATGGGTTACGAAGCTAACTCGGCAGTATATGAAGGTTATGTTAAGCCCGCCTATCTACTTGATGCTCGCGTAAGCTACCGTCCCTCATTTTATAAGGGATTGCTGCTTTCGATTAATGTAAATAATTTACCTAATTACCAGTGGCGCAGTTTCCCTGGAACACCGCTGATGGGTACCCAGTTTTACGCCAAAGCACAAGTTACTTTTTAATGAATGACCAGCTGAATATCTGTGCAAAAAATCTGTACTCAGTGCTCTGCCATATTCGATTGCAGTGCTGATGATACAACGAAACCCTGCTGGTGTACAGAGCTGCCAAAAGTAGTTTCACCAACCGATACAAAAGATTGTCTTTGTCCTGTTTGTCTTGAAAAGAGAATTAAGGAGTTGCAGGGCGAAGAGAGGTGAAGATTATTTTCTGTAAGTCAAACTAAAAATACGGACTGCTTCTTTTGCTTCCTTCACATCATGCACACGCAAAATGTTTGCACCGTTCATTAAGGCAATGGTGTTTACTACCGTAGTTCCATTAAGTGCTTCTTCAGTTGTAATGTTAAGTGATTTATAAATCATTCCTTTACGTGATGTACCGGCAAGAACGGGTAGGTTGAGATGTTTAAAATACTTCAGGTTGCGGAGCAAGGTATAATTGTGCTCAATAGTTTTTCCAAAACCGAAACCCACATCAATAACTAAATCTATGACTCCAGCTTTGCGGCAAGTTGAAATCCGTTCAACAAAAAAATCCATGACCTCAGTCACCACATTTTCATAAACAGGGTTATGTTGCATGTCGGCAGGCATTCCTTTCATGTGCATGATGATGTAAGGTATTTTTCGTTTGGCAATAAGAGGAATCATCTGCTCATCAAATCTTCCTCCTGAAATGTCATTGACTATAAGTGCCCCCAAATTCAGGCTTTCTTCTGCAATTTTTGCTCGAATGGTATCAATCGAAATTATTACTTCAGGAAACCTGTAAATAATCCTTTTCAGATGAGGCAACATTCTTTTTAACTCTACTTGTTCACCAATCATTTCTGCGCCCGGGCGGGAACTCATTCCGCCTATATCAATAATGTCGGCCCCCTCGTTCAGCATTTTTTCAACCCGGTTTAGAACGTCTTTTTCAGAAGCAAACTTTCCTCCGTCATAAAACGAATCGGGAGTGAGGTTCAGAATACCCATCACTTTAGGCGTTGAAAAATCAAGCAGTCTTCCTTTAAGATTTATTGTCATCTGATAGTTAAATGGTGCTAATTCACGCAACGGATGTCAGTAAATAGACGTTCAAATCTATCATTCATTTCTATTTTTGGCCCGATGGCTAGTAAGACTTCTGCACAGTTCGATGAACAAATCAGTCAATGCCGCGAAATCTTTAAAAAGAAAACGCACGACTATGGAACTTCGTGGCGTGTGCTCCGCCTAAAATCACTTACTGACCAACTTTTTATAAAAGCCCAACGCATCCAAACTATCGAAGAAGCAAAAACAAAAATGGTGGATGAGGATGAGAGAACAGAATTCATAGGGCTGATTAATTATGCTATCATCGGCTTGATTCAAATGAAATTAAAGGATGACAAGCGGGTGGAACTTTCAGAAAACGAAGCACAGGAATTGTTTGATGCACAAGCAGCAGAAATTAAATCATTGATGCTGGCAAAGAATCACGATTACGGTGAAGCCTGGCGCGAAATGCGGGTGGGTTCTTTCACCGATTTAATCCTGATGAAATTAATGCGCATTAAGCAAATTGAAGATAACGATGGAAAAACTTTAGCGAGTGAAGGCATTGATGCCGGTTACCGCGACATTGTGAACTACTCCATTTTTGCTTTAATCAAGTTGAATGAAAAATGAATCGGGAAATGGCTGTTGCCTTAATACTCAATACTAACTACTCAATACTTTTATTATGACAGTTTACACCATCTTCGGAATTGTAGGAGCAGCGGCATTTGTGCTTGCACTTATTCGTTTTTTTGTAAACCGTCCGCCTAACATCCTTGTCACCTTCATTCAGGATTTTGTCGGAGTGCTGTTTATTTTCTCCGGCTTTGTAAAAGCTGTTGACCCGCTTGGCACCAGCTATAAAATGCACGAGTATTTCGAAGCATTTGCCGGTGAGGGCTTCCGCTCTTTCTGGGAGTACATGGCCGGCTTTTCCACTTTCATGGCAATTAACATGATAGCGCTTGAGCTGTTTGTGGGTTTTATGCTTCTCATCGGCTGGAAACCGAGACTGACTGTAGCTGTTGTATGGCTGCTGACCTTGTTCTTTACTTTTTTAACCGGTTATACTTTTTTATCCGGTTATGGAATTACAAAATTGTTTATCATTCTTTCAGGAATGGTGATTTTATTGTTCGCCACTGCCGTGTTTCCTCAAAAGCAATCGGTGAGAACCAATCTGGTGTTTTTATCAGCTGGGGCTTTGATTGTCATTTTCCTCATTGGAAAATTTTCAGGGTTGTTTTTTACGGTTGAATTTACTGAATCAAAAATGAAAGTGACCGACTGCGGATGCTTTGGCGATTTCATTAAACTGAAACCGTGGGAGACATTTTATAAAGATGTAATTCTGGATGTTCTGATTCTTGTCTTGGTACTGGGAACAAAATTTATACGCCCTCTCTTTAGTGACAAGGTAAGAATGGGATTAGCAGGTGTTACCGGAGTGTTAGCGTTGGGTTTCTGCCTTTATAATGTTTATCTTAATGAACCGGTTATTGATTTTCGGCCCTATAAGGTCGGGAATGATATCAAAGATTTGAGAACAGAAAAGAAACCACCGGTTATTGACATGGTTTTTCTTTATAAAACAAAAGCTACCGGTGAAGTAAAGGAATATACTCAGAAAGATTTTCCAAATATGAAATTTGATGAGTTGGAATATGTAGACAGGAAAGATAAAGTACTCGACCCCGGCATTCCTGCCAAAATCATCAACCTGTTTATTGAAAATGAGGAAGGGCAAAATATCACGGATGCCCTCCTGAGCGATCCGAATTATTCTTTAATGGTAGTTGCTTACAACCTGCACAGAACCCATGAAACGGCTTTTCAGCAGCTAAATGCTCTTGCCAAAGGGTGCGATAAAATCGGGGTAAAGTTTTACACGGTTACTGTGAATGACGGAAAGGTGGAAGAGTTCCGTCATCGTAATCAAACAGCATATCCATTCTATCACGCTGATGAAACTCCTCTGAAAACAATTATACGTTCCAATCCGGGATTGGTATTGTTTAAAAACGGTGTAGTCATCAACAAATGGCATTACCGTCATTTTCCTACTTTCGATGAATTGAATAAGGAGTATTTCTCGAAGAAATAAATGGAACTGCTCAAGTTCATTACTAAAAGATTACTCAGTGGTTTCCTCGTAATGGCGGGTGTAATCGTTGTTATTTTTTTCCTTTTTAATGTTATGCCCGTAAACTCGGCCCGGCTTACTCTCGGTCAGAGGGCAGATGTCGCTTCTGTTCAGGCAATCGAAAAGGAGTTCAGGCTTAACTTACCGTGGTATCACAGGCTTGCATTGTATTTTAATGATATCTCCCCGCTCTCAATTAATAACACAGAAGATTCAGATGCTCCTACATTCCTGAACGCGGACGAAGTAAAGTTTACAAAGCTATTGTCAATAGGTTCAATTTCGCTGGTTATCAAAACGCCTTTTCTGGGCAAATCATTTCAAACACGGAGAAAAGTAAGTGAAATTCTGAGCGAAAAAATGTTCCCGACATTTATGCTGGCTATTACAGCAATGGTTATTGCCTCGGTACTTGGAATTATACTTGGAACTTTAGCCGCAGTTAAACAATACTCCACATGGGACAACTTTATCTTGGTTGCCTCTACAATGGGTATTTCACAGCCCGCGCAAATTTCGGGAATGATTGTAGCGATGATATTCGGCTATTACCTGCATGATTATACGGGATTAAATGTCAGGGGTTCTTTGCTCGATATTGATTTGGATGGAGAAATAATCATTTGGAAGAATTTAATCCTCCCCGCCATTGCATTGGGTGTGCGGCCGGTTTCAATCATTACACAGTTGACCCGCAGTTCCATGCTTGATGCCATGAGCCAGGATTATATCCGAACCGCCAAATCAAAAGGGTTAAGTTTTTACACGGTTACATTTAAACACGCATTGCGCAATGCGCTCAACCCGGTGGTAACTTCTATTTCCGGCTGGCTGGCAGCGCTTCTCACCGGTGCATTTCTAATCGAAACTGTTTTTACCTATGACGGGCTTGGAACAACAACCATTACTTCACTTCTGCAGTTTGATTTCCCCGTTGTCATGGGCGCTGTTCTTTTTGTGGCATTCGTTTTTGTGGTGATGAATATTTTTACGGATATACTTTATTCCATTCTCGATCCAAGAGTTACCGTCAAGTAATGGCTTTTAAATCCGCAGTTTTTCTCATCGGTTTCATGGGTTCCGGGAAAACAACTCTCGGAAAAAAACTGGCTGCCAAACTGAGCGCAGAGTTTATTGATTTAGATGAAGCTATTTGTGAAAAGTATTCGGCTGCAAGCATCAAGAGTTTAATAGAGAAGGAAGGTTTTGATTTTTTCCGTGAAGCCGAAAGCAAAACTTTAAAGTCATTATCCGTTGAGAGCAAAGTAATCTCCACGGGCGGTGGAACGCCTTGTTATTTCGATAATATGCCATGGATGAAGAGTAATGGAACTGTAGTTTACTTAAATGTAAAAGAAGAAATCATATTCAGCAGATTAAGAGATACAGATTTAAGCGAGCGTCCGTTGCTTAAAGATTTAGATAAAGACGGCCTGAGAAAATTCATTCATGAAAAACTTCAGGAGCGTTTGCCGTTTTACGAACAGGCACATATTACTTTCAATCCGGCAGAACAAAAGTTGGAAGAGCTGTTGGAAGAATTGAAAAAGTAACTTCAGAGAATTACTCTCTCCACCAAATTACTTCCAAATGTATATGTAAGGTAGGCCAATGAAGGAATTGGTTTGGTGATAATCACATTCGCCTTTTTTCCCACAGTAATAGAGCCGAGCTGATTTTCAACTTCCATAGCATAGGCCCCGTTAATGGTCGAAGCATTGATTGTTTCTTCAGGTGTCATGCTCATATTGATACAAGCGAGAGAATTAACTAAGTTCATGTTTCCTGATGGGGCGGAACCGGGATTACAATCTGTTGCGAGTGCAAGTGGCAAACTGTTATCAATAATTTTTCGGGCAGGAGTGTATGGCATTTTAAGAAACAAGGAACAACCTGGCAAAGCTACAGGCATGGTTGCAGAGTTTTTAAGAGATAAAATATCTTCTTCCGAAATCAACTCTAAATGGTCAACACTCAGAGCTTTGTGTTTCACGCTAACTTGTACACCTCCAATAATGTTGAACTGATTAACATGAACCTTGGGTTTCAATCCGTGCTTAACTGTTGCTTCCAGAATTTCATCTGTTTCTTCAACACTGAAATATCCTTCCTCGCAAAACACATCAATAAAATCAGCCAGGCCTTCTGAAGAAATCTTTGGGAGAAGTTGATTGAGCAATACATCAATATAGCCCTGATGATTTTCCTTAAAGTCAGGCGGATAAGTGTGCGCCCCAAGAAAAGTAGCTTTAATAGTAAGCGGTGATTTTTCTTTCAGCCTCCGGATAACACGAAGCATTTTTAATTCGCCCTCATAACTCAAACCATAACCACTTTTTATTTCCACCGCACCAGTGCCGGTCGCCTTTATCTCTTCAAGTCGCTGCCATGCTAAGTCAAACAATTCTTCTTCACTTGTTTGCGCAACGCTTTTTACAGTTGACCAAATTCCTCCTCCGCGTTTAGCAATATCTTCATAACTCAGCCCCTTGATTCTGTCAGCAAATTCATTTTCGCGCGAGCCGGCATATACTAAGTGAGTGTGTGAATCGCACCAGCAGGGTAAAACAAACTTCCCGGCTGCATCAATTACTTCACCGGCTCTTTGCGGAGCATCTTCGTTTTTCCCGAATGATAGGATGAGTCCGTCATCAATCAGCAGAAAAGCATCTTCAATAGATAAAAGGTCTTTCATTTCACTTCCTTTTACTTTGCGTACTTCTTTGTTGCGTGTTCCGGTAAGTGATTTTATATTGCGGATAAGTATTGACTTCACACAACAATCTTACGAAATGTTTGTATTCTGTTTCGTATTTAGTAATTCATTTTTAGATATTTGACTTATGGCTGGAAACAGTTTCGGAGAAATTTTTCGCATCACGACCTTTGGCGAAAGCCATGGCAAAGCAATAGGTGTTGTAATTGACGGCTGTCCGGCAGGCTTGAAAGTAGATTTGGATTTTATTCAGTTCGAATTAGACAGGCGCAAGCCCGGGCAATCAACCATCACCACCCAGCGCAAAGAATCAGACAGCTTTGAAATTCTTTCCGGCATTTTTGAAGGTGAAACTCTCGGCTCTCCTATAGCTATCACCATTAAGAATGAAGACCAGAAGTCGGATGATTACACGCATCTGAAAGAAACATTCCGCCCTTCACATGCTGATTTTACTTACGAAATGAAATACGGCATTCGCGATTACCGGGGTGGCGGACGAGCAAGCGCCCGCGAAACCGCTGCGCGTGTAATTGCCGGTGCTATTGCCAAACAATTATTAAAGAAAGAGGGAATTGAAATCAGCGCTTATGTTTCTGCCGTAGGAACTATTCGTGTTGAAAAAAATTATTCTTTACTTGATTTATCGAAAACCGATTCCAACATGGTGCGTTGCCCCGATGATGCGACTGCTAACAAAATGATTGAGCTTATTCAGGATACAAGGGCAAAAGGAGATACAGTTGGCGGAGTTGTTTCGTGCCTGATAAAAAACGCACCGGTAGGTTTGGGCGAACCTGTGTTCGATAAGCTTCATGCCGATTTGGGCAAAGCCATGCTCTCCATTAATGCAGTTCAAGGGTTTGAATACGGCAGCGGGTTTGAAGGAACCAGGAAATACGGCAGCGAAAACAACGATACTTTCACTAAAGATGCTTCCGGTAAAATAGTTACCTCCACCAACTTCTCCGGGGGAATTCAGGGCGGTATCAGCAACGGTATGGATATTTATTTCAACACCGCTTTTAAACCGGTTGCTACAATTATGAAATCGCAAACATCGGTTGACAAAGAAGGCAACGAAACCGAAATAAAAGGCAAAGGACGCCACGACCCCTGCGTGGTTCCCCGCGCTGTTCCTATTGTTGAAGCTATGGCTGCCCTGGTTTTAGCCGACCATTTACTGAGGGCAAGGGTTTCGAAAGCGTAGGTTTTTCTTTCTTAGAAAGCGCAGAGTAAAAAATTTTCTTTTCAACAAACTTGCTTTTCGCAGTTATTCTGCTTTCTTTCGTTAACGGAACACAACACAAAATTCACTAACCATGAATTTTATACCTAATACCTCTCTCTCCATTTCCCGTTTCGGGCAGTTGTTCGTTTGCATTTTCGGGGGGGGGGGTCGCGCGAAAGCTAAGCTTTCAAATTTGCTTTCCAAATAGTTTACTGCAAATAGTTGCCGGTGCTTCACCGGTGGCTTTGGACGATGCTTCAAAGTTAACCTCCGGTGCTCCAAAGGTTGAGGCCGGAGCTTCAAGGTTTATGTCAGGTGCTTCAAGGGTTGAGGCCGGAGCTTCAAGGTTAGGCTCTGGCGCTCCAAGGGTTAAGGCCGGAGCTTCAAGGTTAAGGTCTGGCGCTTCAAGGGCGCAAACCGGAGCCCCAAGGTTAGGCTTCGGGCTGACAAGGTGGCAGACCGGAGCTTCAAGGTTAGCTTCCGGAGCCCCAAGGTTAGGCTCAGGTAAGATCTTTTCTGTTAAATCGGGGTATTTATGAGCGCCTCCGGTCAAATAGTCAGGTTCCCTGGCGATTTGCTCAAACTGATTGCCGCACTGCTTATTGCCACCGTTGCGGTGGACACAGCCTTTTGGTTTCTGGCGGGTATGCATGGCGGCTTTTCTGCTTACCCTTATACACAAGGCAAACTCTATTAAACAAAACTTTTCATCATTCAATAACCTTCTAAATCAAACAACATGGCAAAAACAGTTCGGGTAGAAATGCACATTGACAGCCCGCATCACACCCTGCACCTCTGCGACCGCATTATTGAAAAAAACACTGCCGATGGAGTTAACAGCTCGCTGTCGCCTCCTATTGACATGACGGCTTATGCCGCCAAGGTGACCGATGCCAAAGCCAAGCGCAAAGACGCGGAGAAAAAAGACGAAACGGCTCAGAAGAAATTTCAGCAGGTAAAACTAAAATGCGGGCTGGCCGAAAACCAGAATTCCGAAACTAAAGATACCATTGGCTGGTTTGTGCGCCAAATCAAAAACCTGTTGCTGCTGGTGCACGATAACAACGAAGAAGCCCTGAGCGAATACGGGTTCAATGTGGTGATAACCCAAACCGGGGCGCGCAAAAATGTGCGTATTGACATACCCGAAGCGCCCCACGAAATGGTTGAGCTGGGCGAAGCCATTGTAGAAGAACATACTGCCCTGGGAGTGAACAGCCCGCTTACTGCCGCATTGGTAGATATGGCGGCTTTTGAAACCTTAGTAACCGATACTGCCACCCTGCGCCACGACAGTGAGGTGCTGCGCGGTGAGTCGGAATCGCTCTTCAACCAGGCGCTGGTAATTATCGGCTATGCCGAAGGGCAAACCATTGACACAGCCGGAACTATTTATCATGAAAACGGGCGAATACGCAACCGCCTGCTGCAAAAATTCGATGGGCAGGAAAAAGCCCTCGAAGAATTTGGCTTTGATGTGGTGATAGGCGAAACCGGCCCTTCCGATAATAATATTTCCATTGCCGGTACCGTAACCGATACGCTTGGCAATAAAATAAGCGGGGCGCTGGTGCTGGTCATTCAGCCCGATATTTTTGTAAGCACCGGTGCCGATGGTAAATACGAGGTGCCCGGCCTGCCTCCCGGTACTTACAGCCTGCTGGTTCACAAAAGCGGCTATGCCGAAAAACAGGTAAGCGGCATTGTAGTTACTGCCGGTTCAACCGCCACTGCCAACGTGGTGCTGGCTTCCGCCTCCACCTTCGGCACCGTAAGCGGACAAATAACACAAGGCGGCAGCGGTGCTTCGGGAACGGTTACCATTCAAATGGCAGGCAGCCCGCAGGTAATATCTACCGATGGGGCGGGCAACTACATTATACCGAATGTGCCGCCCGGCAACTATGCCCTGCAGGGCGCTCTCGACAGCAACCCCGCTAATATTATTACTCACAACATAACCGCAGTAGCCGGTGAAACAACTATCGTAAATTTTGTGTTTCCGTAAGCGATGAGTGTGTGAAGGTGTGAAGGTGCAAAGGTTTTAACCGCAGAGCCCCTAACCTGCGGAAAAGAGACTCTGCCGGAGGGGAAAGGTGTTCTAAGTATTGATTTGATTGTTAGGAATAAAGTTAGCTCTTTTGTGCGGGTAATAGATGTTAGCGGCAAGTTTAACGGACGACACAACAGACATACATTATGGCATCATTGACAACTGTAGAAATCATCTTAATCTTGGCAATAACTGTTTTACCGACAGCTATCTTTTTGACAATTAAGAAACGAAAAAAACAATAATTATGACAGACAACAACCTAAACCTCGCTGGACAAGGGCAACGCATTTTCAATTTCATTATTGACATGGTTACATTTTTTACTATTTGGTTTGCTTTGACAATGGGACTTATGCTTTTGGGACTTGACCAAACTTATACGGACGAGACAGGCGAACAATTACCAATAGTTCCACTTATAATTTTGGTGCCGACCTTTTGGGGTTATTACCTTTTGACAGAGTATAAATTTCAAAGGACTTTAGGAAAAGTATTAACCAAAACTAAAGTAGTTTCATTGACAGGTGACAAGCCGACTTTAAAACAGATAATCTTCAGGACACTTAGCAGAAGTATTCCTTTTGAGTATTTCTCATATTTAGCGACAGTTGAGGGAATACATGACAAACTTTCTAAAACGAGAGTAGTTAAAAACTGACCTAATGGAAACCGCATTGACAGCAGAAAGAAAACCTACCGCTAACAGCACATTTGCAATAGGCGGGGTGACGTGCTCCGCAGAAACTTTTGTGCAAGGTGGAAGTTCAGTCCTCCGAATGAATTTTATTGCTAAAACTTCCCGCCATCGCAAACCCCCGAAACGTTATAAGCAATTTTAGAATGAGACTACTGACGTTGATATTGACCTTTGGACTACTGACCAATCTCTATGGACAGACTTATCCAGCTTTAGATACTGTTCTGAAAAAAGAACTTTCACAAAACTCTACGACAGACGGTAGATGGGTTTACTTTCCTGACAAAGCAAACATTGAGAAAATAGAAAAGCCATTAGTAAAAGCCGTTCTCCCCAATTATGACTTCTTTAAAGTAACCTTGACAAATTACTTAGGCTACCATGTTAATCAAGGGACTTGCGTAATCTTGTTTGACAGCTTGAAATCAAAGATTGTTTTGGTTCAACCAATTTGGTATGGTGGAATAAGTGAGCCACTTATCAAACTTGTTCTCAAAAAACCGTTTGACAACAAGGACGCACTATTGAATTTTTTGAAAGAGCTTAACGAACTCATGGAAATTGGCTCTGGTTATAAGTTCGTTAACACAAGTTCAACAGACGACTTACTCAAATATGACTTAGTCTATTCTAAAGGTGACAGCTATACCACTGGGGGCAACGGCACAAGTTCGACAATTAATTACACACAAGACGGGGTTTGGCGACAAATAGAAATCAAAATGAAAGATTTCAAAATGATAGAATACATTTCATTAAATCCAGCGGTAAAAGATGACAAAGAATATAAAAAGGACTACAAAGAAACTATTAAGTAAAAACAGCTTATAACACGGGTAGCAGTTGCACAACCCCTGTCTAAGAACCATTTGCAAAACAAAAAACGACCCTGTTCTTCCAAGTCTTCCGCAGGGAGACTAGGAAGGGTTCAATAAATGAAGGTCTCTGACCTTCTGAAAATTGGAAACCTTCAATTGTTTAGAGTTCAAAGCCATCTTTCAAAAGAAACAACGGGTTGAGCAGGCGGCACAGCAGTTTTAGATTCTTCCATGAATTTTTATATACCTTCGGTAAAAATTACGCCATGAAATGTCCGTGATTTCTTAAACATCAACCAAAATGAATATCATGGACATTCCGTCTAACCTTTAAAAATCAAATTATATACAGATGAAAAAAACTCTGCTCTTTTTCATATACCTGAACTCCTGCTTTTTTCTCCGCGCTCAAACACCCACCTGGGCGGAGGATGTTGCACCAATACTTTATGCACACTGCACCGGTTGCCACCACAGCGGTGGGCTTGCTCCGTTTTCGCTGCTTACTTACTCCGATGCTTATAACAATGGCGTTAACATGGTTAACGCGGTTAACAGCAGGGAGATGCCGCCCTGGCTGCCGGACCCTAATTACAAGCATTATGTGCGCGAACGGGTTTTATCTCAAACCGAAATTGACGCTATCAACAACTGGTTCAGTGGCGGCAGGCCGCAGGGAAGCATGGCTCTGGCTCCTGCGCAGCCAACATACACCAGCGGCTCTGCGCTTGGAACCATTGACTTGTCTGTAAGAATTCCAACCTACACGGTGGGAAGTAACGGAGATGTTTACAGGAACTTCCCCCTCCCTACCGGTTTGGGCGGAAGATATGTAACAGCCATAGAGGTTGTTCCCGGCAACCCTCAAATAGTGCATCACGTTTTGGTGTTTCAGGATTCTACCAATGTTCCGAACCAGTTGGACCAAAATGACCCAGGCCCGGGATATACCAATTCGCTCACCGGTTCTTATGCTTCGCAGTTAATTGGCGGATATACTCCCGGTTCTTCGGCTTACTACACACCGATAGGAACCGGTTTCCGCTTACCGGCAAATACCAACATAGTGGTTCAGATTCACTACCCCGCAGGCAGCCAGGGAATGGTTGACAGTACGCGGGTAAATTTCAAACTTTCCACTTCACCGTTACGTGAAATTTATGATTATCCGTTACTGAACCATTTACTGACCATGAATAACGGTCCAATCAATATCCCTGCAAATTCCACAAGAACTTACAACGAATCGTACAGCATGGGCAGCGGGAATTACACTTTCCTCTCCGCTTTTCCGCACATGCATTTGGTTGGAAGAACAATTAAATCGTGGGCGAATACAACCATTCCGAATGATACGATTCGATTTGTAAATATCAACGATTGGGACTTTCACTGGCAGGATGGTTATATTTTTCCGAATGCTGTGAAAGTACCGAGCGGTTCCACGCTGCGTGCTACAGCCTATTACGATAACACCACCAACAACCCCGATAATCCGAACAACCCACCACAAACGGTTAATGCCGGTGAGGGAACATCGGATGAAATGATGATGGTGTTTTTTGCTTACATGCCATATCAGACCGGTGATGAAAACCTGATTATTGACCGGAGAGTTTTTCCACAAGGGGCAACCACTTTTTGCAACGGGCAGCAAGTGGTGCTTAAAACCATTGAAGGAACCGGCTACACTTATCAATGGTATCGCAATGGTATTTTACTTAACGGAGCTACTTCGTTTTCATACACCGCCACTCAGGCAGGAAACTATCATGTGCTGATTTCTCTCGGCCCAAATAATTCGTTGTCGGATACCATTGCTGTTACAGTCAGCTCCTCTCCCACTGCAAATGTTACACCTTCAGGTTCAACAGCTATTTGTCCCGGTGGAAATGTAACTCTCAATGCAAGCACAGGCAGCGGTTATACATACCAATGGTATAATGGTTCTACACCCGTTTCAGGAGCGACTTCAGCTTCATATATAGCTACTGCAACGGGAAATTATTCCGTACAGATTTACAATGGATGTTACGCAACTTCATCACCGGTAAGTGTTACTTCCGGTTCTGCTCCGCCAAGCACTGTTACACCTTCCGGTGCAACAACATTCTGTCAGAACGGCAGTGTTACATTAAGCGCACCGGCAGGGCTTACTTATTTATGGAGTAACAATGCCACCACCCAAAACATAAATGTTACTCAAAGCGGCTCATATACAGTTACAGTAACTAACGGAAGTAATTGCTCGGCAGTTTCATCTGCAATAGTGGTTACGGTTAACCCTCTCCCTTCAGCGACTGTTGCGCCCAATGGGGCTACAACTTTCTGCCAGGGTGGAAGTGTTAACCTTTCCGCACCTGCCGGATTGAGTTATAACTGGAGTACAGGTGCAAGTTCACAAACCATTTCCGTAACTCAATCAGGAAGCTATACCGTAACCGTTACTAATCCGAATAACTGCTCGGCTGTTTCATCTGCCGCAACAATCACTGTAAACCCTTTGCCTACTGCTACCATTACAGCAAACGGAGCAACAAGTTTTTGCCCAGGTGGAAGTGTTCAGCTCAGCGCTAACTCAAACAATTCTTACTTGTGGAGCAACAATGCCACCTCGCAATCTATCACCGCCTCACAAGGCGGCAATTACTCGGTAACTGTAACCAACATGAATAATTGCAGCAACACAGCAACCATCAGTATTACTCAGTATTCTTCACCCGATGCAGCGGTTACCACTGACCGCCCAACAACCATTTGCCCCGGTGAAAGCGTTACACTGTCAGCTCCACCGGGAATGAGTTATTTATGGAGCAACAGCGCTACCACCAGAGACATAACCGTATCAGCTAACGGAACATTTACGGTTACTGTAACTGATAATAATTCCTGCACTGCTGTTTCTTCACCAGTGACAGTAATAGTAAGCAACACGGCTATTGCCGGAATAACTCCTTCGGGAGCCACTACTTTCTGCGAAGGCGGCACTGTTCAGCTTACTGCTTCTGCGGGTACCTCTTATTTATGGAGTACCGGTGCTACTACCCAAAGTATTTCAACCAATGCAACGGGAACCATTACTGTTACCGTTACTGTTTCAGGAAGTTGTACGGCAGTTTCCACTCCTTTGAGTGTAACAGTTTATCCAAATCCTGTAACACCGGTAGTTACACCAAGCGGAGCAACTACTTTCTGTGAAGGAGGCTCTGTTGATTTAACAGCACCGAATGGCTATACCTATCAATGGAGTGATAATTCCACCTTGCAAACGGTAACTGTTGCTGTGCCGGGAACATCGCTCTACCTACTTACCGTTACTGATGGCAATTCCTGTTCAGCTGTTTCGAGCCCGATAACCGTTACGGTATATCCGCTTCCTTCAGTTACCTTTACCGGTAATTCTGCTACCCTTTGCAGTTCCGCATCACCGGTAACACTGATGGAGGGAACTCCGGCTGGCGGTAGTTTCTCCGGAGCCGGAGTAAGCGGCAGCACATTCAATCCTGCTACAGCAGGAACCGGAGCGCATACAATTACATATTCATATACCGATAATAACTCGTGCACTAATACAGCTTCAGAAACAATTACAGTTACCACTTGTTCGGGAGTTTATGAATTGCAGGACTGGTCAGTATTAGTTTTGCCGAACCCTTCAAACGGTAACTTTGTAATCCATTGCAACGGTTTAAATGCTACCGGCTCAGAACTTAAGGTGTTTGATGTTTCGGGTAAGTTGGTTTACAACACGCTGCTTGAAAAAAATCAAACAGCAATAAGCTTCTCCGGCTTTTATTCGGGGTATTACCTGTTGCAGGTTAAAACACAACACGGTATTGTTCAGCAAAAGCTGATTGTTCAGCAGTAATAATTGCTAAAGGGAAAACGAAGCGTTTGTTTTTTGGGAAGGGACATTCAACAGTTTCTTCATTACATCGAGCGTGTAATCAATTTCTTCTTTGGTGTTGAACTTGCTGAATGAAAAGCGCACAGCCTTTCGTTTCGGGTCCGCATGAATAGCTTCCAACACATGCGAGCCTTTTTCAGTGCCGGAACTGCAGGCGCTTCCGCCACTGGCGGCAATACCGGCAATATCGAGGTTGAAAAGAAACAAATCTGATTTATCATCGGGCGGAAGTGAAACACTAAGCACTTTGTAGTTACTTCCTTCGTTTCCGGTATCGCCATTAAAATCAATGCCGCTAATTTCGCTACGCAGTTTTTCGAGCATATATTTTTTTAACCGGGAAACATATTCCTTGTGCTCGCTCATTTTCTCCGATGCCATTTCAAGCGCTTTTCCCAGACCAACTATTCCTGCCACATTTTCAGTACCTGCACGCATATTACGCTCCTGCGAGCCGCCTTCAAGATACGGGTGCAGCATGGCTTCGCTATTGATATACACAAACCCAACTCCTTTCGGCCCGTGGAATTTATGAGCCGAGCCGCTCAGAAAATGAATTCTAGTTTTCTGAAGATTGAATGGATAATAACCAATGGTTTGAACCGTATCGGAATGGAAGTAAGTGTTGTACTTCGCACACAATTCCGATACTTTATCTAAATCGAGTAATGTCCCTATTTCGTTGTTGGCATGCATCAGGCTGACCAAAGTTTTTGCCGCAGAATTTTGCAGCAACGCTTCGAGTTGATTCAAATCCACCCGGCCTTTTTCATCCAATTGAACATACACTACTTGCACTCCTTCCCGACCCACTGACTCTACCGAATGTAAAACACAGTGATGCTCAATGCGCGAAGAGATAATTTTCTTTACTCCCAAATCTTTCACCGAACGTTTTATAATCATATTACTGGCCTCGGTACCCGAACCGGTAAAGAAAATTTCCGAAGTAGATACATTGAGATATTTAGCCACTAGCTTGCGGGCTTTTTCTACAGCCGCTTTTGCCCTGCGCCCGTAGCTGTGAATGGACGAAGGATTGCCGAAATGTTCAGTAAGATAGGGTAGCATTTCATCAAAAACCTCCTTATCTAGAGGTGTGGTCGCTGCGTTATCGAGATAAATTTGCATGGTGGCAAAAGTAACGGATTTACAAGATAAACCACTTGAAAAGCTGTCCCCTTACCACGAATATCACCAGATGAAAAGCCTACTCCTGTTCTGTAATACCGAACTCCCCCACAGTAAAACGGAGATGAAAAATCAAACTTTTTTGGGGAATATATGCCTTGGCGGATAAATTTTGGTTTATGTTATGTAAGGTTAATGTTCAGAAAGGAAACATTCGCTAAAGGCAAGCGTATAACACAATTACCTAAAATACCAGAGAAATGGCTGCTCAGGAAGCTAAAGATTATTACTACAATAAAGGGAAGAGTGATTTCATGTTCGGATTTTACGATCAACCTTTTCCAAGCCCCATGCTTTTGGAACTGGATGAATTCGAACTCCTCTGCAACAAAGCCTATAAAAACGGTTATGGTGATGCAAAGGAATCCGGAAGGTAATTCTATTCCCATAAAACGCCTCTCCTAAATCAGTCTTCATCAAGTCCCTTTTTAAAGGGCTGAGTTTCTTTCCCCCCCTTTGCCTTCATTAATGTTTGATTTGAAATACCGATATTTTAAACCTATCGGTTTCCTGATGGGTGATGCAAGTTTTTGTTTTTGGTTAAAAATTTTACAATTCTATGACAAAATTATTGGTAGTACAGCGATGCCGATTCAATTTTTCGTTTATTTTTGGCGCTCCCGTTTTTTATTCATTTAAAACATCAAAATACATTTGAAAATGAGAAAGTTTTTACTCTTAGTATCATTAGGATTAACCGGTTTGGGAATTTCTGCTCAGCAAGCTCACAAGGACATTCGGTTGGAGCGTATGTTAATTGAGCGTCCGGTA
Organism: uncultured Chitinophaga sp.; assembly: GCA_964631835.1. Lineage (GTDB taxonomy): Bacteria > Bacteroidota > Bacteroidia > Chitinophagales > LD1 > Bog-950. The sequence continues at coordinate 28,947 of CAZWAD010000025.1, read as the reverse complement.
GTTATGCAAACCAACCGCGCCCCCTCAACTCCGCACACCCCGGTTCACAGCACCGGACGCGCAGCCGCATCGTTACTTAATTCGCAACGAATAGGCAGTGCCGGAAATCTGCTTACCATTATAAGCGGTGAGTGTAACCAAATTGACGTTAATGACTCGCTCAATCTGGTTACCTTTATACACCGGATGGACCCTACGGGTGTTCCCGGAACAAATGTAGCTCAATATGGGTTCGATTATTCTAAAAATCGCGGGCTTAATTGGACATCGAACAAAGGACCTATTACCAACAGCCCCGGTATAAATAATATTGACTCCAATGGCCGCTTTCCGCAAGGGGTAATTTACAACCCTGCAGGTAACATGCTTGCTGACAGCGCTTATCTTGTTTATTCAGGTACATGGCACAATGCACCGCCTAACGGCACTACAGGAAGCTGGCAGGGACAAATGCGCGGAAGAGGTCAGTTTGGTGTACAGCCAACCGACTTTAATGTTCATATTGACGTTTTAAATGGCGGTCAGGTAGCTATTGCTTCTGGCATGTGTCAAGCACCTTCGGGAACATTCTGGAATTTGAACCAACAATACACCGGAACTTTTGCCACTGGCTCTCCGCAACTTACTCAGGGTTTAATTATTCAAAAAGGAGTCTGGAACCCAACAACTAAAGATGTAGATTGGACAAACACTATTGTCCCTCAAACGTTCCAAACTCAGGATGCCAGCGGTACCCCTGCATCTGTTGCTACTTCATTTAATATAGCTTTTGATCCCACAGGTCAGTTCGGGTGGGTAGCTTGTTTAGGCGATATTACAGTAGGCGATGACAGCGTTTACGAGCCCATTTTCTGGAAAACTATAGATGCAGGCGCCAATTGGACAGGGCCTTATCGGGTTAATCTCGACAGCCTTCAGGGGGTTGTTTCTTCACTTAATCCTTTCCTGGTAGATGGTTCGACTCCTGCTTCCATGAACCCTTCCACAACCTTTGAGGCTGATCTAACCGTAGATGTAAACGGTAACCCCCATCTGTTAACCACCATCGGCAGCGGAACAGAGTGGTCAATCTTAGCTGCCGGTTACGGAGTGTGGGATATAACTTATAATGTAAATGCAATTGCTGGTTGTGAATGGCAGGGTATTCATCTGGCTGATATCTTTACCTTACGCGGAACATTTTCAGGCGATAACCCGGCTCAAACCGCTGATAACCGACCGCTTGTTTCCCGCAGTCCGGATGCTCACAAAGTATTCTTCTTTTGGAACGAAAGCGACTTCCAGTTTGTAGGTTCTACTGACAATGACATTCCGAATTTGTTCGGAAGAGCCATTGATGTGGTGGATGCAAAAATCACTGATCTTTACAACTTTACAGAGGGCGACTCCCTATGGGGGGGTGAAACATCTAACACTTCGGGAGGAGTAATGGGCGGATCCATTTTCCCTACAGTGGGTCAAACTTGCCTGGTAAACGGCAATATCTACAATGTTCCTTTGGTTATGACTCAGGTTGATTATGTGAACTGGACACAGGGTTCTTTAGGCTCTAGCGTTCAACCTGCAGCTTTCTGGTATATCAGTAATATCAATATTCCTGCTTCGGACTTTGCCAACCCTTTAGATCAGGTTCCTCCAACAATTACACTAAACGGCTTAGATACAGTTTATGTATTAGTAAATACTCCTTACACAGAAGCAGGCTCTTCGGCATTTGATTGTACCGATGGAGTTATCACTCCGACTATCCAGAATGCGCCAGATACCAGTGTTGCAGGGATTTACGAAGTGCTTTACATAGCTACCGATGCAGCCGGAAACAGCGACACCGTAATCAGAACGGTTATAGTTGGGGCGCCACCTGTGTGCGATTTCAACTGGAGTTTTCCTGTATTTTCCTACCGTGCTCAGTTCCAGGACCAGTCCTTGTATATCCCCACTTCATACCTTTGGAATTTTGGCGATGGGGGAGGCTCCACACAAAAGAACCCGTTGCATACGTTCCCTACAAACGGTACTTATAATGTATGCCTGACGGCATCAAACAATTTCGGAACCTGCACCCAGGTGTGCAAGCAGGTTACCATTACCGGTGTTGGAATTGAAGAACTTGCTTTAAGCCAGCAGGTAACCATGTTCCCGAACCCAACCAGCGGAAAAGTTTATCTTTCATTCGAAAAAGATTATTTGCCTGAATTTACCGCAACTGTTTATAATGTTCTCGGGGAAATAGTACTTGCTCCCGCTAAATACAGTGCAGGAACTTCAAGAGTGGAAATGAACCTGTCTGCCGTTTCAAATGGAGTTTATTTAGTAAAAATTCAAACTGCTCGCGAAACAATGGTTAAGCAATTAACACTTGCGAGAAATAACTAAACTGCAAATTTCTAAAATTAAAAAGCCTCTTTAAACAGGGGCTTTTTTGTTTAGCAACGATAGGTAAGAATAAGTAAAAAAGATAACGCAACTTGCAAAAGCTACCGAAGATGTAACAATTGTAATGCTGAACCAGTTTAAGTGCCAGAAATAATAAAAAGTATTGAGGGACAGCATTACCAATACCAGCCGTATATACTCTGCATAAACCATCCACTTTTTATTTTCAAAAATAGCACCGGTAATCAACATGGTAATAATAATGAGCAGAAAGAAAACAGTTTTGTAAAACGCGCTCATTTCTTTAAAATGGACCATGTAAAGCATAGCGCCACCCAACATGATTACAAACTGAATAACGGCATAAATGCGGAAATATAAGTTGGTATTTGAATCATACTTTATAAAATTGCTTTGTGCCGGCTCTTTTATTTCCTCCGTTCCGCCCATGTAAGCCGGAAGCCAGCCGGGCATAGCAAAAATCATTTTCAGTTTATCTAACCATTTCATTGGTCTCAGCTTTTGAGACATTTCTACAAAATAGTGAAAGTTAGCCCATACCGGATTCCAACTTTTCAGTTGTGTGGTAATTCCATAATAGATTTCATCAGTTGCTTCCTCGGCTTTAAACGTGCCGAACATGCGGTCCCAAATCATTAAAAGTCCAGCGTGGTTCTTGTCAATGTACTTCGGATTTATAGCATGGTGAACCCTATGATGTGAAGGAGTATTAAACCAGTACTCAAACCAAGGGTGAAGTTTACCGATAACTTTGGTATGAATCCAGAATTGAGACAGTGTATGAAACAAAGCTACGGTGGCGAATACAGTCGGTTCGAAACCCAAAAAAGGAATAGGAAGGAAAATTACAAAAGCAAGAATGTTGTGAAACCAAGACTGACGCAATGCTACACTCAAATTGTATTCCTCGCTTTGATGGTGTACTAAATGTGCAGCCCAGAAAATATTCATCTCGTGACCCCACCGGTGAGCCCAGTAAAACAAAAAGTCGAATGTTATAAGACACAAAAGCCAGCTCCACCAGGTTACAGGAAGGTGGAAGAAAGAATGGTTTTTGTAAATCCAGATATAAATACCCAACAGTACCCCTTTGGTCACTAAACTCCAAAGCTGTTGACCTAATCCGATAGTCAGGTTGTTGATAGAGTCATTAAGCCGGTAATAGTTTTTCTTTTTTATATAGCCGTAAAACCATTCGATGCCCATAAAGAGAAAAAAGAAAGGAATAATAAGGAGCATGTATGCCGGGCTCATAAGATGTTCGCGTGTTAAAATTAATATCTAATCAAATTCCGCCAACAAATGTAAGTGTTCAAACTGATTTGAAAAACGGGGAGCAAAAGAAAATATTTCAAAACAAGCATAGAACAACCCTAAATAAAATTCTAAGACTGCGAAACCCGGTTAAAAGGTAATTTCTATTTTTACAGTAACAAATAATAAGGCCATGAAAAAATTCGCTTCATACTTAGGAATACTTGTTTTATTCAGTTCATCAAATTGCAGCAACCATACCAAAACTGATGCTGTATTAAAAGCAAACGATAGCACCACAAACAACCAGATTCAGCAAACACCCGACCCCTTGGAGTTTTTGAGTATTTCAGGTGCAGTTGTCAGTAAAAATCTTACCGGAAAAACTACTCCACAAGGACAACCGGAGTTTGACGGCTGGCTGGTGGAAGGATACATTCAAAACTCATCAAGCGATACCCGATTCAAAAACAGTGTAGTCAGTGTGGCGTTTCTATCGAAAAACAGAGAAGTAATCAAGACTTGGGAGGAAACACATATTAAGTATTACGGGCCCGGAACTTCCAAAAAATTTTCAATAAAAGTTTATCCTCCAGAAGCCACAGACACCATGGTTATTTCACTACAAAGCGCTGAGATGTCGGAGTAGCTTTGGGCAATGTTAATATCATGTTCAAATTCTATGGGCTGTTTAAACAAAATTTAAGCACAGTTATTGATTATAAGTAATTATTTGATTAAGTTTGCCGGATATATAAATCTCAGCAAAAAATCATGAAAAAACTTTACGCCATTGGCATTTTCTTTACGTTTTTAGGTTTGAATGCTCAAACCCCTCTTGAAAGAGTTTATACAATTCTCAATACCAAGTGCCAGAACTCCAGTTGCCACAGTTCAACCGCAACAGATGGTTCGGAAATGTTGCGTTTTGATTATACAACCCAATCAGAACTGTGGGATGCTATTTATAATGTTGCTCCGGGGAATGCGAGTTCTTTGGCAAAAAATGAAAAGCTGGTAAAACCACAACATCCTTATTACAGTTTCTTATTGCGCAAAATTGCTGGTGCTTCTTTTGATACCGACTTAGCACTTGATGCCAGCGAAGGTGCTGTGATGAACGATATATACGGTCAGCCGTTAAGCAATAAAGAAATTGAATTCGTTCGTCAATGGATTATGTTTGGCGCCAAGAAAACTTACTCGGGTGGCTTTAATCCTGAACCGCAGCCCAAATGGAATGTAATTTCAGCGTATTATGATAACCCTGCTTATTCTTTTCTCCCAAAGCCTGCGAAACCAGCACCTGGTGCCGGAGTTCAATTAAGAATGGGCCCTATTTTTCTTGATAGCAGTGATGTAGAGCAGGAATGGCTGCAGCAGCAAGAAGTTAACTTCCCTTATCCGGTTGAAATAAACCGTATAGATGGATTTATGAACCAGCAGTCACATCACTTCCTCTTGTTCAAGTTTATTTCCTTGAATGCGGCTAATCAGGCTACTAATGATAGAAACAGTAATATGTCTTTAGTTAGCCTGATAGGTGGCAACACAGCTTACGATGGCGATAAAATATTAACCTCGGCCTGGCAGGATGATGGCGAAATGCATCTTCCTCAGGGAACAGCTTTGTTCTGGGACCAGAATACAGTTTTGGACATGAACTACCATACCAAAAACTATAATGCGACATCAGTGTTACCTTGTGACTTTTATTTCAATGTTTACTTTAAACCCCGCAATCAGACTACTATTGAAATGAAAGCTGAACTTGTAAATAATGTAACACTATTTTTGCCAGGTGGTGGAGCTACTTCTACCCGCGATTATGATTCTCCCATCAATAACGATAACCAGAAGGAGGTGCGTTATCTTTGGAACCTAACTTCACATGCTCATAAATATTCTACCGACTATGATATCTATGTCCGCGATACTACCGGTGTAATTACCGACAAGATTTATGAAGGGTTTTTAGATTACCAAAATGGCGGAGTTGACAAGGGCTATTACGATTGGGAACATCCCTCAACCCGCGTTTGGTCCGATTTATATCCGGTTCATTTTGGCAAACACAATGGAAATAACTCAGGGCTTGTAGCAAGAACTACATGGACAGTAAACCAAACATGGCCTGTTACTTTCGGGTTTACAACCAGCGATGAAATGCAGCTTTTCACTTACTTCTATACTTCAGCGTTGCCTGATATTTCAAGTTCTGTGAGCAACAATGGCGGTGACAACATTTATTTCCAGGTTATGCCCAACCCTATGAATGGCAACGGCAGACTGGTTTATACACTTGATAAAACGACTAAGGTTGAAGCAAGCATAATTGATGTTACCGGTAAAGTAGTTACTTCCTTGGCTGAGCAAAATCAAGATGCCGGAGTTCATCAAATTGCTATCGGCAGCGAAGAGCTTTCAACGGGAATTTATTTTGCAAGACTTTCTTTGAACGGAGTAGTTTATACGAAGAAATTTATTGTAACCGAGTAGTTGCATCTTCAATTTTTTTAAAAAGGGTAAACCTTAGTTTACCCTTTTTTGTTTTCAGAACACCCTATAGTTTCCCGTTTGCTTTTTTCCATTCCAGTTCGGCAAGCAGAAAAGTGTAGAGCGTTTGCAGGTAATTAAACTCCGTTTCTTTCAATGTTGTTTCTGCATCTAACAGTTCCTGGTAAGTAGCCACCGAATTTGCATAACGCACATTCACATCTTTCACTAAGTCTTCAGCCAGTTTTACATTTTCCTGAATCAATTGCAGGCTTGATGCAGCGTTCGCATAATTAACGCTGGCGGTTTGCAGTTGGTAGTTAATGTTGTTGCGAATAGTAGAAATATTATTTCTGCTTTTCTGAAGCTGAAGCTTTTGCTGGTTAGCCAGTGAAACTTTTTGCAAACCATCGAAAATGGGAATATTTACGCGTAACCCGATATATGAATTCCAAAACCAACTGTCTTTAATAAATATGTTGCTGTTGTCTAACCCCTGCCCGCCGATATAGCCGTAACCGTTAATGGTGGGAATGTACTGGTAATTGATTTTGTTGAGCTGAAGTATTGTGAGTGTTTGCTGTGCAGTTTCAGCTTTTAATTCCACGCGGTTCATTTCTGTATTTTTAAAATCAGGATACTCGGGAAGAATTTCGGTTTTTATTTCCTGAGGTAATACATCGCTCAACTCTACTTGTGCGCCAAGTGGTAAGCCTACAAGCTGAGCTAATGCGGTTTGAGAAGTATTCACCGAATCCTGCGCTACTTTCAATTGAAACTTTGCATTGGAGAGGTTAAGATAAGCACGGCTCAATTCGGCTTTCACTGCCATTTGATTATCAAATTTTACTTTGGTATCGTCATACGATTTTTGAAAACGTTGTACGCTTTTTTCCGCTTTAGATACACGTTCTTTGTTAAGCAATACGAGGTAGTACGTTTTCGAAACATTTATTTTTAGCTCAATCAGGGCTTGCTGCAATTGCAAACCGGAAACCTGCTGTAGTTGTTTGGTGTATTTCATATCGCCAACAGCACTCATATCCAGGATAGGCTGAGTTAAATCAACTCCGGCAGTGGCGGAGTATTTGGTGCCCTGCTGAATGGTTTTCAATTCTTCCTGGTTTGTAACCGGGTTAGGAAACTTTAAAACAATTTGCCCCAGCTTTAGGTTATCGCGCATATCGTACGAGCCGTTTACTTTCGGCAGATACTTAGCGGTGGATTCGAAGGTTTTAGCAGATGCAATTCTCTGCTCCAGTTTATAGTTTTGAAAAGCGGGCTGATGTTCCGAAGCATATTGTATCGCTTCTTCCAGACTCATTTTAAAGCCCTCTTGAGCTGAAACGGTCAATGCAAACACAACCGGTAACACTGAAAAGAAATTCTTTTTCATACATCGAAAATTTTATCCGCCAAAAGACGCAACAATTTTCCTTATCTGATAATTGATTTACCCGAAACAGCTATTCTTCGGGCTGAAGTGTTTTTGGGTAAATGTCAAAAGAGTACCCCTGTTTTGTTTCCCTCTCGTCAAATAATACATTCGCGACACAAAAAAAGCAAATGAAAACAACATATACGCTCTTTGTTTTTATGCTGGGTGCAATGCTATGTTTCACTTCCTGCAAAAAGAAAATTGATAAAAATGCAACCTGCAGCAGTGGTAAGGCGATAACGACTATAGACAACTCGGGGATTTCACAAACCGTTAAAGACAAAATTTTTAAACCTCGTGTAGGTTCGCGGTATATCACCGCGGGGCATGGCGAGTATAATCCTTCAGGGAGAACGCTTATTATTCCTTTTGAGTTTACTGACATGCCTCATAATACCGCGGTGAGTGAAAGTATTATACGCGATGCATTTTTTAACTCGGGTGGTTTGGGTAATGATAATATAAAATCATATTTCGAAAAAAACTCTTTCGGGCATTTTACCCTCACTGAGGCGTTTATCGCTCCATGGATAAACTTAGGAGCGGCAACTGCTGTTTACACGGGCGGTGTTTCCGACAGCGATTGGACCCGTAATGCTGTATTGTGCCAGGATATTTGCCAGGCCGCAAATGTTGATTGGGCAGCTATAGATTTGAACGGTGACCATGAAATAACAGCCAACGAAGTGCAAATCATTTTTATGTATTCCGATGGCGGGCTGGGAGCTAACCGCGGACACAATGTTACTATTCAAACCCTATCGGGTACCTACAATATCCATAACCGGTTTACTTATATATCCTGCAAGAGTAACAGCGACCCTGCCAAGACCACCGATCCCATTGCCTATAACTATGTAACTATCAGGCATGAATTAATGCACGCTTTCCTGGGTTTGCCCGACCGTTACGGTACCCCGCCCAATTTCGGGCGTACCGGAAATTACGACCCGATGTGTGCAAACCGCCCGCGCTGGACTTCTATAAGTGCTCCTGATAAAATGAAGCTGGGGTGGATTACCCCCGCTATTCTCACTTACGACCACACCATTGATGCCAATGCGCCCACCGCCCACCAGTGCTATACTTTTACTCATGCAGCAGGCAGCGGTGAGGCGCTCGTTTTGTATAACGAGCGCTACCCTGAAGAATGCTGGGTGGTGGAGAATCGATGTAACGATTGTGCCACTTTCGGCAATTTTGAATCGGGGCTTCCCGAGTCAGGACTTGCAATCTGGTGGATGAGCCTGACAGACGAAAGAGTATTTCTGATTGATGCATCGGTAACTCCGAAAAAACCCGATGCCTATACTGATTTTCAAGATAGCGATGCTTTATTCAGGTTTAAAGGCAATGGCACATCAACTGAGTTTATTCCGCTTTATCCGCTCGATGGCTTTGTTGCGTTCAACTTTCGTATGGTTTCTGGTCCCGGTGCAGTCATGTCGGCAGAATTCTGATTCGCCTTCCGTAAGCTTTCGACTTGGCGAGCAGAGTTGTAATTTCAAAAAACAAAGTTGCTTCGCATGGAACTATAACATTTCCGTTTTGATGGCTATCAAATTTTTTGCCGTAGCTTTCTATAGTTCACCACAACTGATTTGCAACAATTTGAAAGTGGCCCATAAATTCATTTAAAGGCATATGAATAAATCAGGTTTGAATAACTCCGGTGCAGAACTGTTTTGTAATTGGCGAGTGGTTCGCAGCTTCAATACCCATGGATATTACCTTGCGGGTGTCCAGCGGGTCAATAATGCCGTCAACCCACAAGCGGGCGGCAGCATATTTCGGGTCGAGGGTTTTAAAATATTTTTCTCTTATTTCTTCCAATAGTTTCTTTTCATCGTCCGGATGAATTTCCTTGCCTTTGGCTTTCAGCGCACTCACCTGAATCTGTAACAGGGTTTTAGCAGCCTGGTCACCGCCCATTACTGCAATGCGTGAGGAGGGCCACGAGTAAATCAGCCTTGGGTCGTAAGCCTTGCCGCACATGGCATAGTTGCCCGCGCCATACGAGTTGCCTATGATAATCGTGAACTTAGGAACAATAGAATTGGAAACAGCATTCACCATCTTGGCACCATCTTTTATTATTCCTCCGTGTTCACTGCGCGAGCCTACCATAAAACCCGTTACGTCTTGCAGAAAAACCAAGGGTATCTTCTTTTGATTACAGTTCATGATAAATCGCGAGGCCTTGTCGGCACTGTCGGAATAGATAACCCCGCCAAACTGCATTTCGCCTTTTTTGCTTTTCACAACCTTGCGCTGGTTAGCCACTATGCCTACTGCCCAGCCGTCAATACGGGCATAGCCGCAAATGATGCTCTTGCCGTATTCCTCTTTGTATTGTTCTATTTCCGAGTTGTCAACCAACCGGTGAATGATATCGAGCATGTCGTACTGGCTCGTAATGTTTTCAGGAATAATACCGTAAATCTCTTCCGTATTCTCTTTGGGAGCAACAGGTTCGCTCCGGTTAAAGCCCGCGCTTTCGGGCTTGCCGATTTTGTCAATAATGCCGCGAATGGTTTTCAGGCATTCCGCATCGTCCTTCATTTTATAATCAGTAACCCCCGATATTTCGCAATGTGTTTCTGCGCCTCCGAGGGTTTGGTTATCAATGTTTTCGCCTACGGCTGATTTTACCAGGTAGCTTCCTGCCAAAAACACCGAACCGGTTCCTTCCACAATCAATGCCTCATCGCTCAGGATAGGAAGGTAAGCGCCACCGGCAACGCAGCTTCCCATGATGGCGGCAATCTGAGTGATGCCAAGAGAGCTCATCACCGAATTGTTTCTGAAAATTCTGCCGAAGTGTTCTTTGTCGGGGAAAATTTCATCCTGCATAGGCAGGAACACACCGGCACTGTCTACTAAGTAAATAACAGGCAGGCGGTTTTCCATAGCTATTTCCTGTGCCCGGAGGTTTTTCTTAGCCGTAACAGGGAACCACGCACCGGCTTTTACTGTGGCATCGTTAGCCACCACCACGCACAGCCTGGTTTTTACGTAGCCCAGCACCACCACCACACCTCCCGAAGGACAACCGCCCTGCTCCTCATACATTCCGTAACCGGCATACTCGCCTACTTCAAGCACCGGCTTGTTCTTATCCAGCAGCAGTTCAATACGCTCGCGGGCGGTAAGCTTGCCTTTTTCCTTATGCTTTTCAATGGCTTTTTTGCCGCCACCCAAACGAACCTGCTCTGATAATCTGCGCAGGTCGCTCAGCAGAAGTTTCATAGCATCTTCGTTCTTATTATACTCTAAGTTGTTGCCCATAGGCTATGCAGACAGTTGAGGGGCGAATGTAACCAAATTGCGTTTTGCTTAATGTTACCCTGAGCAGAGTCACAGGGTGGCTTTCAGGAAAATGTTCTGAGTGGATAGTTACCCTTTTTTGGCGTTGCGGACAAGCACTTCGTCAATCATGCCGTAGTCCTTGGCTTCCTGGGCGCGCATCCAGTAGTCGCGGTCGCTGTCGGTAGCTACTTTTTCAACAGGCTGACCGCTGTGTTCGCTGATGATGGTGTAAAGTTCTTCTTTTATTTTTCGAATTTCTTTTACCGAAATTTCAATATCGGTGGCTTTGCCTCCAATACCACCCAGGGGCTGGTGAATCATTACGCGGGCATGGCGCAGTGCGGTGCGTTTGCCTTTTTCGCCTGCGCATAAAAGTACTGCCGCCATAGATGCCGCCATGCCGGTGCAGATGGTGGCTACATCCATGTTTACATACTGCATGGTATCGTAAATACCGAGACCGGAGTACACATCGCCCCCGGGGCTGTGAATATATATTTGCACATCGCTGCGCGAGTCGCTTGATTCGAGGAAAAGCAATTGCGCTTGTATAATAGCGGCAATGTAGTCGTCAATGGGAGTGCCGAGGAAAATAATGCGGTCCATCATCAGGCGCGAAAAAACATCTACCTCGCGGAAAGGCATCTGCCGTTCTTCGATGACGGTGCGGGTGAGGTTTTCTACCTTGCCCCCGCTGTAAACTTTCTTTACGTATGTATCCAGACTGGCGCTGCTGATGCCTTTATGCTTTACGGCATAGTTTTTAAAATCCTGTGCTTCTTTAATATTCATGCTGTTTTATTTCGGCCCGAAAATGAATTTGTTTTTCGGCATTAGCAAATAACGAATTGTGAGAAGCTATATTTTAGTAGACAAGGTGCTACTTACTCACCGCCAGTTTCCTCGTTGCGCTTTGAGTGCCGGTGTTGACTGTAACGAAGTAAATACCGGATGTGAAGTTACCGGTTGCAAGTTGCAGGTTGCTGGTTGCAAGTTGAACTGCCATTATTCTTCTTCCGGTTATGTCGGTAACGGTAGCGGTGCTGTTGAGGAGGGATTCATCTATACTAATAGTAAAGGTGGTGGAGGCGGGGTTGGGGGAGATTGAAAAAAGTTTCAGCTGATAAAGCTCATCTGAATGAAGCCATGTTTGGCAGCTCAATCTTTTTAACGGAAAGTCTACCAGAAAGGAATCATAACTATAACTATACAAACAGTTATTCAAATAGTAGCAATAAATAGAACCCGATATAAGACCAACAACTGTGTTGTTTTCTACTCTTAGTTTATACTCATCACAATTAAATCCGGGGGTAACGTAATCACCAATCACATCCCAGGAATTTTTCAGGCTGTCTATTGCAGGTAAGGCAATAATTATTGTATCTCCAACATAACCTAAGTAGCCTGCACGGGCATCGGTCAAAGAATCGTTACACGAGTTGTATGGCCCACCCCTATCCCATACTTTAATCGTATCCCTGCTTTCGCTGCCGTTAAACAGATTCAATATTTTAAGTGAAATTCCGTGAGGAAACGAATCAACAATCACACAACTTGCCGTTAAATGATAGTTGACATGACACCAACAAAATGTACTTATTGAGCCACAACTACAGGCAACAGAATTATTGAACAAAACAGAGCACGAACTAATAACCGCAACCAGTAAAACTCCTTTCATTCTCCCCCAAATCTAACCATCCTTCCCCACTCCACCCAAAATTCTTTTCCATGCTCGAATCCTAAAGAGGGCTGTCATGTTGAGCGGAGGTTCTGCGCAGCGAAACATCTTGCATTTTTCTTCAATAGTAAATACAAGTTCCCTCACTCCGCAAAGCCTCCGCTCGGGATGACAGCCCTATTCTCAAATTCTCTCACTCCTCCCTCACCATCTTCACCACACACTGAGCAGTTTCTCCCTCTTTCAACTCAATAGTTACTTCGGCAGTAGAGTAATAAGCGCGGGTAGTGAGGAGAGTTTTGCGAGTGCATGAGGTTAAAAACCTGCAGAAAATGCGAAGTGTGCAACAGCAAAGAGGCGCGCGCCTCCTCTTTTTGCTCAATAATATTTGCCAGCTCGGCCTTTCGCTTAAACATCTGCACCCTGGCCTGCTGGTAAGCGGGCTGTATGGTATTCAAACGGCTAAAGGTATTTGGCGTAAGCTTGCTTGCCCCGCCCAGATTATCGCTTGCCGTTTTTGCAGCCAGCAATGACGACTCAATACTGGTGCTGGTATTTGGTAAAATCTTCTTTTCGGTGCCGTTTCTCTTTCTTTTCGACATAAAACAGGATGTTTTGAATTAAAAATGCTTGCTTGTAAATGGATATATTTTACTTATTTATAAAAATGTTTAGTATATCCTATGATATAAGTAATTATTGTATAAACATACAAAATATATCTATTGATATATTTTGTATTTCTTTATAAATTTAATATCTATCTTTAGATATATAATAAACAACTATAAAAAAAGTAGTTCTATCCTATGATATAATTTATTTTACAATAAAAATATAACCTATTTCAGTAGATATACTTAATAATTGTATAAAAATATAAACTATATCTGTATATCAGAGCCTGTTTTTAAACGAATTTGCGGGTTAGCCGGTATGGCAGAGGGTTAATTTTTTGTGCGGGGAGGGTTGGCAGGTATGCCGGCAGGTGTTCTGAAAAAACTAACCGCTGTTTGCGAATGAGTAATGGGTAGTTCTACTCATGCCGGAGGGCTGGCAGGTCGGGCAATAGGTAAATTGAAAAGAAAAGCCTGTCATGTTGAGTTGCAGCTTTGCGCAACGAAACGTCTTGTATATATGGAAAGCCGCAAATACAAGTTCCCTCACTCCGCAGGGCCTTCGTTCGGGATGACAGAGAGCGCAGGTAAAAAAAGAAACGGGCTGTGAGCCTTATTTCTTTTTCTTCTTTACTACAATCTTCTCCATCTGCATACCGCAGTTTGAGCATTTGCCGTCTATATCGTGGCAGAACACGCAATACATTGTGCCTTCTTTATAAACGGTATAAGTACTGTGGTGGCATTGTCCCTTTACGGGAGGAATAGTCCAGTCGCAGTGCCCGCAGCAATACATGGTTTGCGCATCGCCTTCGGCAAGCGCTACCTGATGATGAGGGCAAGAGCCTGCCTGGGCGGCACAGTAGTCGCACTTGGGGCAGCAAAACGAAGCTGCTTGTTTTTGGGTTTTGGTTTCAGTGTTTTGAGCATAAACACCAATGCTTAACATGATAACTAAAACTTCTAATAGATTTTTCATAGCTGATTTTTTGAATGGTAGAATAATGATGTAAAGTTAGCCCGATTATGTTTCATGCACAAATGATTATTGTCATGAGGAAACCCGGCTAAGCACCTCATGCAATAACAGCGTAAGCAGCATGATGCTATTGGCAAAAAACAATACGAAAAAAGGAAACCGGGCAGGTAACGCGCAAACCGGTTTAATGCCTGTGGAACCGGGCAGGGCAATCTGTTATTTATGGCTGCCTTCCGATTTTCAGCTTATACCCGTTTATTAAGTTACCTTTGCACCATTATTAATATTAAACAAACAGTAAAATGAAAATTTTTGTAGGGAGCCTCCCCTTTCAAGCAGAGGAAAGTGATTTAAGAAACAGCTTTGAAAAATTCGGTGAGGTGACCTCTGCCAATATCATCATGGATAAGTTTTCGGGACGCAGCCGCGGATTCGGTTTCGTGGAAATGCCCGACAGCGAAAAAGCAAAACAGGCTATCGAAGCCCTTAACGGTTCCGACATGAACGGACGAGCCATAGTGGTAAACGAAGCCCAGGAAAAGAAAGAAGGCTTTGGCCCCGATAAACGTAAAGGCGGTGGATACGGTAACAAAGGCGGGTTTAACCGCAACCGGTGGTAAACTTTTTTTTTAAAAAACAAAAATGCCCTGCTGCAAAGCGGGGCATTTTTATTTCCGGTCTTTCCAATAATTCCAGCTTAGCTTTTCCTCCTCGTGGGTGTTGTTTGAAGCATAATAAACCGCACAGCGGAAAATGTAAAGAATCCTGCGGTCCTGAACCGTCCTGGCTTCGTGATTAAGGCGTGCATAAAGCCGCTCGGCACTAACTTCTTTCAGGTCGCTCACTTTGTTTATACCCATTACCATTAAATCATCGGCTACCGCCCGCTCCATGCCCGGTATGCCCATCAGTTCCTTTATACATTGCCTGTATTCTTCGGCCGTCATCGTTTATATTTAGGTAGAAAAAAAGAACCCCGCAGTTATGCGGGGTTCAAAACTAAAAATGAAGTTTATGAGGCTTGTGACAGTTTTACATTTACTGCATTTAATCCTTTCTTGCCTTCCTGAAGGTCGAAGGTTACCGAGTCACCATCCTGTATAGTATCCTGCAGGCCGGTGTTGTGCACAAAGTACTCCTTTTCGGAGTTTGCGTCTTTAATAAATCCAAATCCCTTCTCTCTGTTAAAGAACTTTACTGTTCCGTTATTCATAAATAAATTGTTTAATCGTTGTTACTGTTAAATTGAAATTCCGCCAACAACAAACGCGGTATTCATCCGCAAAGGTAGCTTTATATACCACAATACTGGTTTTATTATTTCGCCAGGGCGAAGAACAGGAAACTTCGGCAGGTTTTCTTTACGGGGGTTAATACTTTATGGAAAATATTTTACCGGTATCTAAATACCGGCAAACATTCTGCGCAAAAAAATAATACCCTCTCGGATTAAAGTGTCCGTCATTTTTGTAAGCATAGTCGGTCATATTTGAATCATTAATCAACTGGTTGAAAGAATCATACAAATTCAAAACATGAAAATTTTGTTTCTCTAATAAACTATCTATCATATTCATATAAGTTCCCGGGTAATAAGACAACTCCGGATGAGGTGTTACTGCCTCGGCTGGAGTTGGATGGACAATAAATACCGGAATAATCTTATTTTCTTTCATCATTTTTTCAGAGTCACGTAATACAGAATATATAGATTCAACTGCTTTAACTGAAGCATTGCGAAATTCACTGCGGGTAATAAATAAATCAGTTACCGGGTAATTGAAACCAAAACGCAGCAACGCCCTTGCCAGGTGCGAATACTGGTATAAAGGCATGTACCATGGCGATTTTCGGTAATGAATGGTACTGTCAGTATGAAAGCTTTCATATCCTCCTTTTTGGAGATAATCGAACAAATCGGTTGAATTAACTGAAAACAGCACCATATCAGGCTTATATTGTAACAGCTTATCGCGCAATAAATAATGAGCAAAAAAGGGGTTGCTGCCACTCACCCCGGCATTAAAAACTTGTACGCTGTATCCCGACTCATTAAGCATCACCTGAAGCATCCGGGGCCAGGTGCTGTCAGCAGGAGCGCCCATACCTTCGGCAAACGAATCGCCCAAGGCAATAATGCGGATAGGTGTATCATTTTTTTCAAGAGGAATTTCCTGTTCGCGGATTCCTAAACTGTTGGTACTATAAGTATACTGGTGCTCACCCCGGTTTAGCTCAAAACTGGTATCAGCAGTCCATGAAGGGTACCAGCTTGGAAGAATCTTGTCGTAATTGGTTTGAAATCCTTCGCCTGTTATTTCAGAGTATGTTCGCATAAAGCCCGACAACCGGAGCACACATTCAAACAAAATAATAAGCGCAACAATCCATAAAGTAATGTAAAGGGTGAGTTTTAAATTATTCAATTCCCGGGCGCGTTTCACATATTAAATCATGTTGCACTTTTGAAGTAATAGCAAAGTTTACCTTGAAGTTTTGCCAAAAAAGGAACCAAACTTCTTTCAGCTCACTTCCACTGCTGCGCCAGCTTCACTGCTTTTTTCCAGCCGTTATAGAGTTCGTTGCGGTCAGTAAGTTTCATTTTGGGTTTAAACTCCGTATCCATTTGCCAGTGTTTGATAATGTTTGTCTTTTTGTAATAGCCCACAGCCATACCTGCCAGGTAAGCCGCGCCAAGTGCAGTGGTTTCGGTTACCCTGGGGCGGTCAACCGGTACACCCAGCATATCGCTCTGAAACTGCATAAGGAAATTATTAGCGCAGGCGCCACCATCTACGCGCAGCGATTTTAGCTTAATGCCTGAGTCATGCTCCATGGCGCTGAGTACATCTTTAGTTTGGTAAGCAATACTTTCGAGCGTAGCACGAATCAGGTGCGACTTTGTGGTGCCGCGCGTTAAACCAAAAGCCGCTCCGCGGACATCCATATCCCAGTAAGGTGCACCCAGCCCCGCAAATGCAGGAACTATATACACGCCTTCCGAACTCTTTACCGAGTTGGCATGATACTCCGAATCGGATGACTCGTGAATAACCTGCAGCCCATCGCGCAGCCATTGTACAGCCGCACCGGCAATAAAAATACTTCCTTCGAGCGCGTATTCTACTTTGCCCCCAAATCCCCAGGCAATAGTGGTGAGCAATCCGTTTTTCGATTTTACCATTTTGTGTCCGGTGTTCATCAGCATAAAGCAACCTGTTCCATAAGTATTCTTGGCCATGCCTGATGTAAAGCACGCCTGGCCGAAGAGTGCAGCTTGTTGGTCGCCTGCAATTCCGGCAATTGGAAGTTCCACTTCAAACACACCGCGGTGTGTGAATCCGTAAATGCGGCTGCTGTCAGTTACATACGGAAGCATCAATGGAGGAATGTCGAGAGCTTTCAGCAGCTTGGCATCCCACTTCAGCGTTTTAATGTTGAACAACATCGTACGCGAGGCATTGCTGTAATCGGTAATGTGCAGGCTTCCGTCAGTCATCTTCCAAACGAGCCAGGTATCCACCGTTCCGAAAAGCAGCTCACCGTTCTCCGCTTTTTTGCGCGCACCTTTTACATGGTCAAGAATCCATTTGATTTTTGTGGCGGAGAAATACGAGTCAACCACCAGCCCTGTGTATTCGTGAACATATTTTTCAAAATCTTTTTTCTTCTTCAACGTGTTGCAGATGTCGGCTGTACGCTTATCCTGCCAGACTATAGCGTTGTAAACCGGTATGCCGGTTTTCTTATCCCACACAATGGCTGTTTCACGCTGGTTGGTTATTCCTATCGAAGCAATCTGATTGACAGAAATACCTGCGCGGTTAATGGCTTCAATAGCCGTTGATAATTGCGAACTCCAGATTTCTTCGGGGTCGTGTTCCACCCATCCGGGTTTCGGAAAAATTTGCGAGAATTCTTTTTGCGCCATGGAAATAATATTTCCCTGGTCATCAAAAATGATTGAACGTGAACTAGTAGTGCCCTGGTCAAGAGCTAAAATGAACTTCTTATGGTCTGCCATTGTGGTTGACTTTTGCGGGAATAAGGGTAATTTAGCAACTAAAATATAAAGAACTGAATAGGGTGTATCTGTTTTGAAAAATATTTTTTGTTTGTTTAATTTTAAGGACAAAATTTCCGATGAAACCCAAAGCCCAAAAACATCAAAAGGGGCTCTAAAGTCCTAGAAACGGGTTGATTTTATGAAAAAAAGCAGACAAATACGGCTTATTGAGGTAAAAAACGAGGTTGGGGCAGGCACACGCGGAGCCAGCCTGGGGGTTGATGCAGTTAAAATTGCCGCCTTGGATTACCGCAGCAATTTCTTCAAAATTCACCGCAGTATTACCATTCCAGACGACAATGCATCGCTTTACGGTCCGATTGAAAGCCGCTACGCCAAACGCATACGAAGTGTGTTAAAAATGCAGGAGCGGATAGGTGCTGCGGTGCGCGATACTTTAAAAGACAAGAAATTTCCGATTGTTATTTCAGGCGACCATTCCAATGCCGGAGGTACGGTTGCCGGAATTAAAATGGCTTATCCCGACTCGCGGCTTGGAATAATCTGGATTGATGCTCATGCGGACCTTCACTCGCCTTATACCACACCTTCGGGTAATCTTCATGGAATGGTTCTGGCAACAGCACTAGCTGAAGATAACATCGAAAACAAAGTCAACGACCTCGACTACGAAACCATTGAACTTTGGGAGAGGTTGAAAAATACAGGGAACATTAGCCCAAAAACCGAATACCGCGATATTCTTTTCATGACGCTGCGCGATTATGAGGAGCAGGAAGGTTACCTTATTAAGCAGCACAAAATCCGTAATTTCTCAACTAATGAAATCAGGAAAACAGGAGTTACCAAAGTTTGCCGCGAGGCCATGAAGCATCTTTCACATTGCGACAAAGTTTACATCTCCTTCGATGTGGATACGCTCGACCCTACCATTTCACGGGGAACCGGAACACCCGTTAAAGGCGGAATTAATGAGCGCGAAGCCGCAGATATAATTCTTGAATTGGTGCAGAACGAAAAAGTATGTTCGTTGGAGTTTTCAGAAATCAATCCGACACTCGACAGCGAAAACGTAATGGCTGAAACCGTTTTTGAAATACTGCAGAAAGTAGCCAGGCAGGTTGAGATAATCTGAAAATCTTCTCTTTTAGATAAAAACAAAGTCTATATTTAACCAACAAAACACAAAATCATGAATAAGACTTTATCCATTTCAGCTATCACTGCATTTTTTGCAATCGCAATTACCATTTCATCCTGCGAAAAAGGACCGCTTTTAATACCTTACACTTTAGGCGACCTGGATACATGCCTAGTAGGAAATCCTTACCAGGGCTACCAGGTGTTTTCGTTTCATATTTCACATGATGATATTGTAGCCGTGCTGAACGCTGCCGGTGTTACAGATTTCGGAAAAGTAAACTCTGTAAAACTCAAAAAACTGAAAGTAGCCATTGATGCCGGAGGCGTTGCAAACTTTGATGAGATTACTGCCGTTGAAGTTTATTACAGGCTGCCAACCGAATCCGGTGATGGCGACCAGATAGCTTATATCAATAACATGGGCGATGGCCTGCTTGAGGCAGAACTTACACTACACGGTAAAGACATGAAACAACTGCTGACAGAAGATATTGTTCTTACTGCCAAAGTCCTGAATGAACCTACAGGTAATTCAGCTGTTTGTTTTAAACTGACTGAAGGAATAATTCAGATGGAGGTGAAAAGATAAAGAGTTATACTCGCTTAATTGAAGCACCCAAGGCATTAAGCCGTTCATCAATTCTCTGATAGCCGCGGTCAATCTGGTCAATGTTGTTGATGATGGATTTTCCTTCAGCGCTCATGGCTGCAATCAACAGCGCTACACCCGCACGAATATCAGGCGAACTCATCGTAATTCCACGAAGTTTGTAAGCTCGGTTAATTCCGATTACCGTAGCGCGATGCGGGTCGCACAGAATAATCTGCCCTCCCATATCAATTAGTTTATCTACAAAAAACAAACGGCTCTCAAACATTTTTTGATGAACCAGCACGCTGCCTTTCGCCTGCGTGGCTGTGACGAGAACAACAGAAAGTAAATCAGGAGTAAACAATGGCCAGGGGCCGTCAGTTACGGTAAGTATCGAGCCGTCAATGAATCTTTGAATTTCGTAACTCTCTTGAGCCGGAACATGGATGTCATCACCCCGGCATTCCATTTGTATGCCCAGCTTTTCAAAAACCGGAAGAATATTTCCGAGCATATCAATGCGGCAATCTTTTATTGTCAACTCGCTTTGAGTCATGGCTGCAAGCCCGATGAAACTTCCTATTTCAATCATGTCGGGCAACATTCTGTGTACAGTTCCTTGTAAGTATTCTACTCCTTCAATGTGCAGAAGGTTAGACCCAACACCTGAAATTTTTGCGCCCATACGGTTAAGCATGGAACAAAGCTGCTGTAAGTAGGGCTCGCATGCTGCGTTGAAGATGGTTGTTTTCCCTTTCGCCATTACGGCAGTCATTACAATATTAGCCGTTCCGGTTACTGACGGTTCGTCAAGCAAAACATAAGTGCCTTGAAGATTGCCTGCCTCAACGCTGTAAAAAGTTTCGTTGCTATCATAGTTAAACTTGGCTCCCAACTTTTCGAAACCGAGAAAGTGAGTATCTAATCTTCTCCTGCCGATTTTGTCACCACCAGGTTTCGGGAGGAATGCTTTTTTAAATCTGGTCAGCAACGGACCCATTATCATAATCGAACCTCTAAGTGATGCACCTTTTTTTTTGTAAGTATCTGTTTTCAGATAATCAAGGTTCACTTCATCCGCCTGAAACACGTAAGTATCCTCGCTTTTCTTTTCAACTTTAACCCCAAGGTCTTTCAGAATATCAATCAGCGCGAGAACATCCCGGATAGCGGGAATATTAGAGATGGTTACTTTTTCAGGTGTGAGTAAAACAGCACAAAGAATCTGGAGCGCTTCGTTTTTAGCGCCCTGCGGAATAATTTCGCCTTTCAACTTTTTACCTCCAATAACTTCAAATGAGTTAGACATTAGAATTGAGAATTGAGTAGTTAGTGTTTATTACCAGCAAAATGCAGTTATCTAACGGCTAAACTCTGAAATGATTTCTTTAAAGAGGAAAGAAAAACTTAAAACGTAATAACAGAGGTGTGTGGACAGAAATAATTTTGGTCAAAATACAATAAAAAATCCCCTACAATTCTTTGCTGGGGATGCTCAGGAGTTTTGTATTTGTCTGAATACCACCTGCTAACTACTTTATACTCCTTCTATCTCCTCTTCTTAAAATTCTTATTTCTTCCGCCACCCCCACCATGTCTGAATTTTCCTCCTCCGCCTCCTTTCTTGTGATCCCGCCCTTCGTTGCGGTGGCTCTTTTGTTTGTTAGCACGCGCCAGAGAATTGATATCCTGGTCATCGGTTAACTGGAGTTTGTTTTTGGAGAGTAACTTGATATCGCTTTTAATTGTTTCATCATTCACATCATCTTTACTGAAATTCTGGTAAACCATTTTCATAAAGTTGCCGATACATTGTGTAAAAGCAGCTTGTTTTTCACCGTCCTTGGTCTCGATGGCTTTAGTAACCAGTGCTTCAACGTTTTTTCCATAATGTTTGAACCTGATTCTTGTTTGAGGATAAGGAAGCTTTTCGGGCTTACGTTCAATTTCCTCCCTTTCCTTAATGGGATAAGGAGATTCCACCTTCAGCTTATAGTCGCTCATGATAAAAAGGTGGTCCCAAAGTTTGTGCTTGAAGTCTTCTACATTCCGCAAATGAGGGTTAAGCTGCCCCATCAACTCAATAATTTCTTTGGCAAATTCGTTTCTGCGCTCAGCCTTTTTTTCCTTCAGGCAGTTTTCTACAATTTTCTGGACGTGACGGCCGTACTCTTTTAAAACTAATTTTCCCCGGGTTGTGTTGTATTCCATATTGTTGATTTATAAAAAATAAAAAGTCAGAAAATAATCTGCGAATGAATGCGGCTGTTTTGAAGATGTCAGAGCGAATTGAAAGGATGGATTATCAACGCCCCTAAATCAAACTGCCTTTTGAAGACAGGGCAAACATGAAGAAAAACTTCTGCATTACCAAGGAATAACACTTTCGATGTTTTCGAAAGCTCAGGAAGGTTTTACCTTAAACGCAGCCACAGACTGCTTTTTGTTTTACCCCTACAAAGTGTCGCTGCGCTTAACACTTCGGCCGATACCTTAAAATAATTGAAAGTTTCCAACTTTCAGAAGGTCGGAGACCTTCATTTATTGAAACCCTCGAAGTCATCCTGCGGAAGACCTCGAAGAACCTGCGGGACGCGATATTTTGAACTGATTGTTTGGATTTGTCATAGAATGCGCGGGAGAAGGAGAGGTGGAACAACTCCGCGCCCACGCTTTTTGGTGTTACTCCGGCAGCGGCACATACTGGTACTTTACTTCTACTTGGTAGTCGGCTGGTACATTTTCTACCTCGCAAAACATGCTTAATACACCAGGAAATTGTCTATGTGTAGTATCTCGTTGTATCATATCAACTCGATAAACCAATTTTTTTAAGCAAGTATCTTTTAATAATGCTGTTTGAAAAGTATCGTGCCTGTAATACGACATCTTGCCAAACATAATGTAAACGAAATCTGTTTCATCTGCAGGAAAGGGAACTGATGGAGAAAAATTACAGTCAAATAATGAGTCAATCTGCGCCTCACTTCTCATTATATATTGATATTCGTACAAATTGCCGCCACAAGTAAAATATCCATACTTTTCTATGAATGGACTTACTTGAAATTCGTTTGCAATGCATAAGTTTTCCGATTTATTCTTACAACAGCCAGCAATAACAAATGGGATAAGAACCAAAAGTATAATTGTATTTTTTCTCATTGTACAATTATTTTTTGGGTAAAAGAAATCGAACCACCTTCTGCTCTTACTAAGTAAAAACCCGAAATTATACCACTAAGCAGTATAGAGTTTGGTTCTTTAGCATTAAGATTATACAGGGTAGTTTGTAGAATTATTTTCCCCTGCAAATCGTAAATGGCTATTTGAAGTTTTTCAGTTACATCGGCTACTTCAATATTTATTGCATTACCAGAGGGAACAATTGTAGGATATATTTTGATTGAATTAAATTTGTTGTTTGTCTCTATTGCCGCAGATTCTTGAACAATGTCATCCGTTTTGGCTGCTATAGTTGTCCGGTCAATTACACAAGGATTTATTTCAGCTATGAAATTTGTACCCGACTGGAAACCGGGTTCAAGATAAATTGCTCTACCTGCTTTAAATACAGCCGTTATTCCATTGTTTATTACACCATCAGCAGTTATGTCTATGCCTGCTTGTTCAGTAACAGAAGCCGTAATTGCATCTTTATCAATATGCTTAGGGCTGCACTCCTGATAAACACCACCGCTTACAGTTGAGGGGTTTGTATTATTGGGGTCTAACCAATGTTTAAGTTCACGTTCGAAGTCACTATTTGGAGGGTCCCATGAATTAGATAATTGTGCAAACCAGCCGTTTGCAGTTGTGGCGCAGTCATTAGCTGAATTTCCCCGCAGAATTCCGACAACCAATTTGTTATTATCAAATAATGGCGAACCGGAAGACCCCGATTCCACTGTGCAGGCAAGTCTCGCAGAGCCTAAGACTTGGAACAACGGGGAAGAATTATTTTTTAGTCGTGCATACATAGCCATCTGCTTCTAACTGGGCGGCTAACGGTTTACTTTTATCACAATAATCAATCGTTTTGTTAGCTGATATCAACACGCAACTTTCTCCAGAGTTTGTCCTTGTTTGGATAAAATATTCAAGACTTTCAAAATCAACGGGAACTGTGCAGGTAGTATCAGTATAAAATGTTCTGGTACATTTATAACATACGTTTTCGCAATGGAAACACTTCTTGCACCCACTAAGGAAAACGAGAGAAAAAAAGAAGAATACGATAAAAATTAATCGCATAGTTTATTGACTTTCGTAACATACGAGTTTGAAGATTGAAATATGTTAAGAAGATAAACCCCATTTTGAAAATTGCTCAAGTCAAGAGTGGTAACTTTTCTTTCAATAAATACTTTCATTACTTCTCTGCCTTGGATGTCATTTACAGTGATATAAGAATTGGGTTTAAGAGAACTACAACTTACATTAATCCAACCGCAAAATGGGTTTGGCGAAACTATTATTGTTTCAAGTTCCTCTGTTTGATTTAAAGAATCAATAGCGTCTGTCTTCCACGCCTCGCCACAACCAGTAACTGCATCAATTGCGGTGATGTTTCCCGTTTCATAATAATAGGCATTATTACAACCCCAACCCTGAAAATAAAAAACGTTTACCCAGGTACCTTGAACCACAGGAAATTCAAAGCAAGTTTCATTATAACCGTTACTTACAGTAACCTCTGTATTTACCAAGCCCTCATAAACTCTCTCATTTCCAAGTCGGTTTGTATAAACAAGTTTGTAATAGCTGACATTTTTAGTGTAGAGGCAAAAATAATCATTAACCCCATCGCAATTAGGGGTGTATGCATTAGGAATAGCTACATACATATCAATTGGACCTTCGATTGGCGCACATGGACCTATTTCTGCAATAAAAACAGCACCAAGTTCAACATTAAAGCCCGTCTCTAAACTAATGTAGTTGCCAGCTTTAAAACGAACGGTATTACCCGCTTGGACCAACACCGGACCTGGTGCTTGATAATTATCAACATTAGTACCGGCTTTTATATACAGCATCCTTTCCGTATTTGAAGTAGGAATAATTGTATTTTGAAAAAGTTCGTAAGGTTGGCAACAACCTAAGCTTTCCATTACTACATCATCTACGAAAAAATAATCCGCACCGAAACAACTAAATCCATGCTTGTCTCCCATGATTATAATGTACTTTATATCCTTGGAATAGGTTTCTAAGTTTATTACTACCTCCTGCCAGTAATCTCTATAGCCAAATGTTTGAGTATGTAATGAATACAAATGATCATTATTGCCTACCTTTATGCCACAAGGTTCGTTCGCTTCTGGAAATGCGTCAGAACCAAATACCTCAATTTTCCAATCAGGTTCACAGCTTTTTGTCCAAAACCTTAGCTTGTAAAAGCCCTTTTGCAAATTGTTACCAAAATCATAAATTATCGCTTCTTGATTATATAAGCCTACATAATGTGAACCTGAGTGCGCATCTATTGATTCGTTAGAATTACAATATCTAGACGGATCTCCGTTAGTCATATCAAAAAAAGCAGGGTCATCTTTATACCAATCCACGCTGCATATGCTTTTCCAATTCGCAACATGAACAAATTGAGTATGATGGTATGGAACATTTGAACATGATGGAGTACCCGGAATGTTTTGGCATTGGTCCTGATTATTTAAATGACAGTTTTCAAATGAGGGATTCTGTATTAGTGGTTGTGCTAACAAAACATTAGGCAAACAGATAATCAGCAAAAGTTTATCTCTTAACACCATCTTTTCTCTTTTTTAAGTTTAAAGAATAACCTATAGTAACTCCTAATGAGGCATAACTTAAATGCCCGGTAACCCAACCGAAACTTGTATCGAGTATATTATTGTACTTAATCAAGCCATAATTAACAAAGGGCGTAACCGAAAAATTTTTGGGCAGGTTAAAAGTGTAACCGGTTTCGAAAAGCCAGCCAAACTTTAATCTTCTGGTTTCAAAATATGTACGTGATAATGTATACTCAACATGGTTTACAACGCCATCTACATTAGTATTTTCAAATACTTTACCTATCAAAAACCTTTCAAATGAAGGCCCAGTTAGAAAGAACCAGCCCTTGTAAACAACTCCGGCTTTAAACGAAAAAGCAAAGTCGTTTGAATTTTTATTTACATTTAAAATGCTGTGCATTTCCCTTGAGGGGCTGTCAACGGTGCGTGTAATCCCCCACTCTTGCCCAAACTTTCTGTAAATGTAATAACAAGAAAACTCAAATATTGGCGAAACATCTTTTTTCAATGGAATCATTCCCACTCTAATTCCCACTTGCCCGCCCGGATAGTATAATTGTTTCCGCGAGGTTTCCGCATTATGGAAAAATGTATATTTTCTATTTCTTAAATAGCTGGTGTTGGCAGTGCCGGTTACTCCAAAATAGATTTTTTGCCCCATTGTTTCGAGCGAAAGGAAAAGTAAACAAAAGATAAGAGGTGACTTAGCCCAAACCAATTTCACGTTATTTTATTTTTTCTTTTTCAATAACTCCATTTCCTTTTTCAACTCAATCACATACAAAGCTAACTCCTCAATCTTTTCTAAAAGCTTTGCATCCATTATTGCGAGGTCAATTCCATCGCGATAAACTTCTTCGGCAGAGGGTATGTTGGGCAAATGGTGATTCTTTTTTACAAACTTCTCCAATTCTTCAATACTCATCAGCTTATAATCCTTTTTAAAGACATAATCGCTCCAGTTAACGTTGTCTGTCTTTAAGGCACATTTAAACCGTTCCGAAAGGATTCCTTTCTCAACAAAAAGCATATAATTTGAATTTGGTACTGTCACATCACCAATCTGCACCATACCATTTACCAATAGGTCACCGTCAACTTCAACCTTTTTATTCGCTACAAAATCTGCTCCCGGCATTAGTAATAAATTCCCATTACCATCAGTAATAATATGCCTTGCATATCCGGCAGTGTTGCAAAACTGAATTTGCGTATTTCTATCGGATCCCGACAGCCCCGGGTCATGTAATGAAAGAATTGTTGTATTTGGACTTTTTATTGCCACTGTACTTGCTCCTCCCAAAGTGTTTTGGACGTCTATGCCCACTCCTAAAGTTTTGGTAACAAATTCATCGCCCTCCACCTTCACCATACTATTTGCACCGCCTGCGTTGCCGGGGTGTATAATTAAATTGTTGCTCGTTAAATCATCGGTTATTACATGGCGTATAGCGGTGCCGGTGCTGTTCACAAAACGTATTTGAGCATCCCAGGCGTTGGCGGTGGTTTCGTAAATATCAAGCGAGGTGCCGCTGGCGCCTTTCATAGCCAGTGTGCTGGGCATGGTGTTGGGGTTAATGCCTATGCCTGCCCGTTTGCCGCTAACCATAAAATATAGGTTGCTGTTTGTTGCATCACCGGAGCCTACATAAAACTGAGGAGAACCCAAATCGTCTTTAATACTGTTTATTTCAAATAAACCTCTTCCGGCATTGCCCGAAGGATAGCTCAATTCTCCAACAGTTGTGTAACCGAGATTGCTGACACTAAATAACGTTCGGTGGTTTTCCGGGTCCGGGTCAGTTTTATCAGCAATCTTTACCATATAATCGTAAGCATTTCGCTTTTCTACTGTAAGTTGCGCATCGGGTTCCCATCCTTCCATTGGTACACCTATGGCTACAGTTCCGTCACCGGTTACGGCAAAAGGCAGTAACTCGTTTACCACATCAAACACGCCAAAGGCGGGTGTTTCAATACCGTTATTGACAGATGATGGAATACCGCGGATGACAAACAGCCCGCCATGTGTTTCATCATCTGAATTTCCAATGTTAAGCAAACCGCCTATCATCATATCTTCATCTTCTATTATAAAAGCAGGGTTATCGAACACATCGGGGTCTGTGCCGCTCAGGTATCCGTAATCGCGGACATGCAGAGTTGCGTTTGGCTCGGCCACTCCAATTCCTACTTTTCCATCAGCTTTAATAATAAAGTCGGTTATATAGATCGGGTTCAGATACTGGTCAATGCTAAACCTTCGGGCATAGAAATAATCCGGAACAGCATCATTACAGAGTGAGAAAGTACTTAAGTTATTGGTAAGCGCAAAGATGGGATATGTAGGGCTTTGGTAGCAGTGACCGTAAATTGCCAGACCTGCTTTAGGGTCGGTGGTGCCAATGCCCGCATTCCATCATCTTCGTAAATAACAGAATTTGTAACGGTTGATGAACTGTTAAACACCGGAATAAAACCGCTCACCGGTGTATTATCATCTATTCCATCGTCCGTAATGTTTACGGGGGTATGAGTTTGTCCGGTTGCAAGTTGAATGAAAATCAATGTTAAACTTATAAGTAATAATTTCTTTTTACTCATAACGCTGTTTGTTTGATTTAGGAATTTGTGAATCTTCTTTTTCATGGCGTGTGGTTTTTGTTTTTTAAAAATAAAGAACAGCTTTTCTAAACGCTGCAAAATTATAGCTGCATTTTTGAGCGCTACTGAAACGGAGGTGTGCATAACCGGAAAATTTCAAACGCCCCGGAGTTTCCTCCGCGCCATATTGTTGCAACAACATAAAACATCTCTGTTTAAAACCCTCCTCTGAAAAACATATTATCTCACGCAATGATGTTTCAACAAAGCAAATTTTGAAAAAATACTACAGCCGTAGCCGGATATATGTTGACAACTTCAGATAAACATTTGAAGATTTGCTCATTCTTTAAACCGCAGTACGGGTTGTTCCGGGAATTTCGGCTGCAAAGGAACAATGGGCGTTTATTAAAGCAGAACGGCAGATTCAGTAATTAGAATAAAGACATATAAAGCCAGATTCACCGGTTATTAAATAACAACCGGTAAATATTAAGTCATAACCAGTGAATATTGAATTAGATTCTTTGAACATTAAGTTAGATTCAGAGAATATTGCATTAGATTCATTGAACATTAAGTTAGATTCAGAGAATATTGCATTAGATTCATTGAACATTAAGT
>CAZWAD010000024.1:0-60921 GCA_964631835.1 uncultured Chitinophaga sp. | reverse complement strand
CTTTCATTCATTAAACTTCCAAGTCTCGCAGAGCCTAAGACTTGGAAGAACGCGGATAGCGAAACGAAGGGAGCCTGCGCTTAACCTTGAACTTTAAACTTTAAACCTTAAACCGATTATGCCTCTCCACTAATCTGCTTCTTCGCAAACACCGCATAGCACACATAAGCGAAAAACGGGGAAAGACTGCAAAAAAAACTTCCGCCCGGAATTACCGGACGGAAGTATTAAACGGTAAAGCAACACCGGAATTAAAGCCTGAATGCTTCAGCGCTTTTATAAGTGTCCGAATATTCCATGTGTTCGCACACTTTACCGTTGCGGAAGGTAAATACCATAGCCCAATCACCGGCAGAAAGCCGCCCGGTTTTTTTAGACTTGCCTTCCCAATAGCCCAAAGTGACTACTTTATCTCCCTGTTCAATAAACTCCCGGGGCTCAAATTTCTGGAAGTCGATGTTTTCGCCAACCGTTTTGAAAAACTCTCCTACTTCTTGTTTGCCATTTCGGGTACCCACCCAAGGGAGAATGTTCTTAGGCCCGGGTACAACCCATTTTACATCATCAGTGAGCTCATTCAGCAATGCGGGTATATCGCCTTTGGCAAAATAACCGTATGCATCCTGAACCACTTTGGTGTTGGTTCTGGCTGTTTGTGATTGCTTACTCATAAAGTAAAATTTAAATGATAGAATCTGACTGCTGCCTGACCTTGACAGCGGTTGCAAGGTAGTCTCTAATTGAAAAAGACGATGCGATTTTTTTGCACCTTTAGCGCTAAATTGGCAGGATGATTGACACTAAGGGGGACTCAAAAAAATTAACATTGAAGGGCTGCGCGAAGGAGAAAGTTTTGCACACTGCCAGGCGTTTTTACATCTGCTAAAAGGAAAACTTTTATTGCAGGTAATCTATTCAATCTGCTTCTTCGCAAACACCGCATAGCACACATAAGCGAAAAACGGTGATGCCACCACATCGGCCGTGTAATGAACATGCTGCCACACCAGCATCAAACCAACAGCAATACCGCTGGCAATAAGAAAGTATTTCAGCGGTTTGTACTTGCAGCAGAAAATAAAAATGCAGATGTCGCTCAGGTGGCCCGAGAAGAACAGGTCGTTGATAATGTTGTTGCCGTCAAACACCAGGGAGTCTAAGAAAGGGTCGCGGAGGTAAATCATTCCTTCGGGTGGCGAGAGGGGAACCAGATAAATAAAACATACCCGCAAAACGAAAACTGCGAGAAAAGCGCGGGCAACATAATATACATCGCGCGGGTAAGCCAGGAAAATGTAAGCAGTAAATGAAACAATGCTGGCGTAAGTGAAAAAGAAAATGGGCATGGTAAAATCGCGGGGCGGAAAAAAACTCATGATGGGGTCGCAAAGCACTACACCCGGGCGCAGCCGGTTGTAGATTAAGAACTTAACCAGCGCCATGTAAATGGCATAGCAGGCTACAAGGTTCACCACATACAAGGTGAGGAACTTCTTATCATTCCAAAGTTCTGCCCAGTTGGTTTTTACCCGGTTATAAACGGCATTCATTCGCCCAATAATAAAAACACTTCCGAAGTTTTTATAAGCCCCGGACAGTTCATCATATATTTCAGATTTCTATTTTCGTCTTACAAATATTTCCATGCTCCACAGTTTTCTTCCCTTTGTTTGTTTAAGTGTCCTTCTCACATCGTCTTGCGCCAAACTTCCCATTGACCCGGCTTTTAAAGGTATTGCAGTCAATCGCCCCAGCGACTCCACAACCTTTGCCGTTATTGGTGATTACGGGCAGGACAGCAGGAGCGAAGCCGAAGTAGCGCAACTCGTAAAATCATGGAACCCGGAGTTTGTAATTACCGTAGGCGATAACAATTATCCTTTGGGCAGTGCCGGAACCATAAAAGATAATATCGGTAAACATTATGGCGATTTTATTTACAACCCCGATGCACCTGCTGACCGCGTTTGCACCGGTAAAGCCGCGCAGGAAAAAGTTAACCGGTTCTTTCCCTCGCCCGGAAATCATGATAACTACTCACCCTCGCTGCGCCCATACTTAGATTATTTTACCCTACCCGGTGACGAAAGAAATTACGAGTTTACCTGGGGCCCCGTTCACTTCTACTCACTCAATACACGCACAGGCGGAAGTGTGGAACAGCCCACCAAAGATTGGCTGAAAGCAAAACTTAACGACAGTACTGATAATTTCAAAGTTGTTTATTTTCATCATCCTCCGTACTCCAGCGGCAACCACGGAAGTTCCACCGCTATGCGTTTTCCTTTCAGCGAATGGGGGGCAGACGCAGTGCTTGCAGGGCATGAACACTTTTACATGCGGGTAACCGATTCTACTGCTGCATTGCCGGTTTATTTAATTATCGGCAACAGCGGAAATGAAAACTTATACAACTGCAACAGCAACCCGCTTGACCCCAACCGGTTTACAGTTAACATGTGCGACAACTCTCATTTCGGAGCAATTAAGGTAACTGCCACAAAAACAAAACTTGTGTTCGAGTATTATTCAACCGATGACCTTACACATCCGAAAGACGTTACCGTTATCAATAAATAGAAAGTATGATTATCAATGCCACAATACAGGTAGTTCCGCTTGCTAAACCTGAGGAGGCGTTTCCACGAATTGACAAAGTAATCAGCCTGATTCAGAATTCGGGGCTTAAGTATTCCATTGGCGCCTTTGAAACCTTTATTGAGGGCGAATATGAACCTGTTCAGCAGCTGCTTCGCGAAGTGGCCGATTACTGCAATACTCAAAGAGAAATTCATTTTCTCATTTACACCAAACTCCATATTTGCGGAAATGAGGATATCCTTTCGGAGGACAAGGTTTCCAAATTTTATAAGGATACCGATTTTAACCTTTAGGTAACCTTTGTTAACGAATAGTGAACATTATTCGCCCTATTGCGTATGTCAGAGGGGTTTTCTTATTTTTGTCCTCTTAAAATTTTAAATTAAACAAAACCATTTGGCAACAACTTTCCGCCCTTTTACTCCCCGTACCGGGAGAGCTCCATTTAAAAAAGAACCTGAACATTTTATTAACGAAAGAATCAAACACCCCGAAATTCGTTTGGTGGGGGAGAATGTAACACCGGGTATTTACTCTATCCGGCAAGCGCTGGATATGGCGATTGAGAAAGGGCTTGACCTGGTTGAAATATCTCCGAATGCCAATCCACCGGTTTGTAAAATTGTTGATTACAACAAATTTCTTTACGAAAAGAAAAGAAAAGAAAAAGAGATAAAGGCACACGCTAAGAAGGTGGAGGTAAAGGAAATACGGTTTACACCCAATACAGATATCCATGATGTGGAGTTCAAATCGAAACATGCCGAAAACTTCATTAAAGAAGGGAACAAAGTCCGCGCGTTTGTGATGTTTAAAGGGCGTTCAATTGTTTTTAAAGAAAGAGGAGAACTGTTGCTGCTTCAGTTTGCCGATAAATTGAAAGAAATAGCAGTTGTTGAGCAATTACCTCTGCTGGAAGGCAAGAAAATGTTCATGACCCTTGCTCCCAAGGGCAAGAAAAACGTCAAAAAAGATTAATCTGCAAACCATAAAGTAAAAGGCGCGGAATGCGCCTTTTTTATTTTCTGTCATTTGGTTTTTTTGAAAGGTTCTCTATATTTGCCGTCCCAAAATTTAAGAGGGATTTATGCCAAAGCAAAAAACCAATTCAGCGGCTAAAAAGCGCTTCAAAGTTACCGGTTCGGGTAAAATAAAGCGTTCCAAAGCATTTAAACGTCACTTGTTGGGTCGCAAAAGCAAGAAAAGAAAAGAAGAGCTTGCTAAATCAACTATCGTTCACAAAAGTGATGAGCCGAGAATTAAAAAACTGCTTGGATTGGCATAAGCCAGAACATTAACAAAGAATAAAACAGAGATAATATGCCACGTTCCACCAATGCAGTAGCTTCAAGAGCCAGAAGGAAGCGGATACTTAAGAAAGCAAAAGGCTACTTTTTGAGCCGCAGTAAAGTTTACACTGTAGCTAAAAACGCGGTAGACAAAGCAGGCGTATATGCTTATAAAGGACGCAGGCTGAAGAAAAGAGATTACCGCAGTTTGTGGATAACCCGTATAAATGCGGCTGTCAGACAAGAAGGCTTGACTTATTCAAATTTTATTTCTAAGTTAGCATCTGCAAACATAGAGCTGAATAGAAAAGTACTTGCTGATTTGGCTCTCAACAACCCGGAAGCGTTCAAAGCGGTTGTTGCCAAAGTGAAATAATTCCAACTTTTAGTGTTTTCATAGGTTCAAAGTTGGTCGCCCGCAAGGGCGGCCTTCTTTGTTTTTTTGTATCCAACTCCAATAATTAGCTATAAAATACAACTTACTAAAAGCTGAGCACAAGCCCTTGCTTCGTTTTCACTTTCACATACTCTCATACATTTGCACCTCCTGTTAAAATCATGCAAGAGAAAACCGAAAAAGGTAAAAGAAAACTTCTCAGCCGCGAAAAGATTGTTGAAGCGCTGAGGATTTACCGTTTCATACTTCCTTACAAATGGCAATTCATTATCGGAATGATTTGCCTCGTTATTTCAACCGGTGTAGTAAGCTTTATTCCCGGTGGATTTGGTAAACTCGTAGATGCTGCATCTCCTGCCAAAGAGATAATCGCTAAGGTTATTGACGTTACAAAAACAAAGCTGCCTGCCGAAGAGAAACTTTCAC
Source organism: uncultured Chitinophaga sp. (assembly GCA_964631835.1). Taxonomy (GTDB): domain Bacteria; phylum Bacteroidota; class Bacteroidia; order Chitinophagales; family LD1; genus Bog-950. Next base: position 56,208 of record CAZWAD010000024.1, on the reverse strand, counting down.
AGATAAATGCCTTGGTAAGTAATTTCTCATCTGAAATAAATCCCGAAGAGCTAAAGAAAATCGGGAGCATACTCGGTATAGTGATATTAATCCAGGCGGTGCTTTCCTTTTTCCGTATATACCTTTTCGAGTATGTAAGCCAGAATGCGATGGCAGCTATCAGAAGGGCTCTGTATGAAAAAATTATTACCCTTCCCATTCAATTCTTCGAGGAAAACAGAGTGGGTAATCTCACCTCACGTATTTCATCAGATGTATCGCAGTTACAGGATGCTCTTGCCAATCAACTCGCATTCTTTGTTCGCCAATTAGTATTGCCAATTGTTTGTATTCCTTTCATTCTTGCTATTTCGGTTAAGCTTACATTCGTCATTCTCGCTATTCTTCCTGTCCTGGTTGTTTCTGCTGTTTTGTTCGGAAGATATATCCGTAAGATTTCACGCAAAGCACAAGATGAGTTAGCCGAATCGAACACCATTGTGGAAGAAACTTTTCAGTCGATAGATGTGGTAAAAGCGTACACTAATGAAGCGTATGAGACAAGGCGGTATTCAAAAATTAACCAAAGCGTAGCTGCTATAGGAATGTACGCAGCAAAATATCGTGCGGGATTTGTTTCGTTTATCCTGTTTACGATGTTCGGTGCAATTGTCTTTATCGTGTATTCGGGTTTGAACGAAGTAGCACTCAATCATGCCACGACAGGCAGAGAGGGTATTTCGATGGGACAGTTGATTGCGTTTTTTCTACTTACCATCTTTATTGGAAGTTCACTTGCAGGATTAAGTGAAAGCTACACCGTATTGCAGAAGACTGTTGGGTCATCAGAAAGAGTAAACGAGATACTCGGTGAAGCCAGTGAAACCAAAACTGCCGATGAAAATCTTTCATCGCTTATTAAGGGCAACGTTGAGTTCAAAGGGATTCATTTTTCGTATCCCTCACGAAAAGAAGTAAAGTTGTTCAGCGACCTTTCATTTAGTGTGGAAACCGGGCAAAAAATTGCACTTGTAGGGCCCAGTGGTTCTGGTAAGTCAACCATTATTAAATTGCTGAGTGGGCTTTATCCTTTTCAGCAAGGAGATATTCTTATTGACGGTAAAAGTATTCGCGAGTATAACCTCACAGCACTCCGTAAAAACTTTGGTACCGTTCCGCAGGATACTATATTGTTTGGTGGAACTATCAGTGAGAACATTGCTTACGGAAAAACCACTGCAACGGAAGAAGAAATTATTAACGCTGCTCGAAAGGCTAATGCACTCAGCTTCATCAATTCTTTTCCCGAAAAGCTCAATACTATAGTTGGTGAGCGGGGAGTTAAAATCTCTGGTGGTCAAAAGCAGCGGATTGCTATTGCACGAGCTATTCTCCGTAACCCGAAAATTTTAATTCTTGACGAGGCAACATCAGCCCTGGATTCTGAAAGTGAAAAGCTGGTGAAAGAAGCGCTGGATGAATTGATGAAAAACCGAACAACATTTATCATTGCCCACCGTTTATCAACTATCCGGGAAGCTGATGTGATACTGGTAATCAATAAAGGGAAGATTGTGGAGCAGGGCACGCACAATGAACTTTCAGAAATGGAAGAAGGTATTTACAGCAACTTGCTGCGTCTTCAATACGACTTGGAATAAATGCAGATTTCTGCTTCCATATATTCTGACATCAAGAGGAAAAGCCTGGAAGAACTTATCAGGCAGCTTGATGCGCACGAAACGGATATGTTTCATGTGGACTGTATGGACAATGAAAAGATATTTTCTGACATCCGTGAGATAAGAAAGATTTCCTCTACACCCATTGACCTTCACATAATTGCATCAAAGCCGGAGAAATATTTTCCCCTGATTGAAGAACTGAAAGTAGAATATGTAAGTTTTCAGTACGAGAATCTTGATTCACTTCCTTTACTGCCTATAGGCACAGGAACTAAATTCGGGCTGTCGTTAGCTTCAGATACTCCTATTAATGTTTTCGAAAAAGCAGTACGGGATTATTCTTTTGTTACTATTATGACAACCGTACCCGGTATGAGTGGTGGTGTGTTCCGCAAAGAGAATTTTCAGAAGATACTGGCTTTTAAAAACCGTTTTCCGAAAACGCGAATACATGTAGATGGGGGTGTGAACGATGAAATAGGTTTCATTCTCCGCCTGCTGGGTGCACATGTAGTTGTTACAGGCAATTATTTGATGAACCACGAAAACATGGGCGCAGGAATGCTCAGCTTTCATAAGTCAGGAAAAAAAGAAAAATCATTGTTCCATATTTCCGATTTTGCTACACCCATAGAGCACCTTCCGGTTCTGAAAAATCATTCAAACTTTATAACGGTTCTTCAAACCATTGAAGCCTATAAACTTGGGTTTGTTTTGCTCACCGGTAATGATGGTAAGCTTGAGTCCGTGATTACAAATGCCGACATCAGGCGCGGATTACTTAAGAACAGCAGCGATTTTAACTCCACATCTATAGCGGATTTGATCAACCGCAATCCAATTACCATTCCGTCATCTGCTACCGTAAGCGAAATGATTCGCTTAGTGAATGAGCTGAACTTTATTGTTCTATTTTTGCCTGTTGTTGATGAGAATAAAACACTGAAAGGAGCCGTACTGCTCAATAATTTAACCCGTATATAATGATACTCCATTTAAACAAAGATGTTACTAAAGAGAAAGCACATCAACTTGCCGAAAAATATCAGAGCATTCTTTTCGAAAACGGGCAATATGTGCTGGTTACCTCTTCGAAAGTAAATACTGTTGATGATGAATTGAAGCGTGCTGCCGATGAAATTTTTGTAACAGATACTGATATTCAGCTTGCCAGCAAGAAATATATTTCAACGAAAAGGGAAATTTCATTGGGCGATATTGTAATAGGCGGTAACACTAATAATACTGTCGTTATCACCGGCCCCTGTTCAGTGGAAAATGAAGAAAAAATTGAAGCATCTTCAAAACTGTGTGTGGAACTAGGCGTAAAAATACTTCGTGCAGGTGCATATAAGCCCCGCACTTCTCCTTATTCATTCCAGGGATTGGGATTAGAAGGGCTAAAGCTCCTCGACAAAATGCGCAGCAAATACGGATTGAGGATTATTACAGAAGTTCGCGACAGTACCCATGCTGATGAAGTAATTGAATATGCCGACATTATTCAGATAGGGGCGAAAAGCATGTACGACCACGGGATTCTTCGTAAGTGCGGCAAAGTGCGCAAACCGGTTCTTCTCAAGCGCGGCTTCGGAACCACACTGCAGGAGTTTGTGCAAAGTGCTGAGTTTATTTTAAGCGGTGGAAATCCGAATGTAATACTGTGCGAAAGGGGTATAAGAACTTTTGAAACAAAAACGCGATTTACTCTTGACCTTTGCGGTGTAGCTTGGCTGAAAGAAAATACTAACCTACCCGTTATCCTTGACCCCAGCCATGCTATAGGATATTCTTACGGAGTACCTGACTTGGCGAGGGCTTGTATGGCAATGGGCGTTGACGGATTGTTAATTGAAACACACCCGAATCCCAAAGTGGCTAAAAGTGATGCTGAGCAGCAACTAAACTTCGAGGAATTCAGAAAGCTATATACAAGCATAAAATCAGTAGCTCAAGCTGTTGGTTACAAAGTTGTTTAATCTTGTGCTATAAGGAGCCAATTACCAGCAAATTTTAAATTAAACTATATTAACTTTTGTGATTACTTGTAACTGAAAAAGCAGCGAAGTGATAGGCATAATAGGATTTTTCATTACTACTTTTATCCTGAGTTTTTTAGTTCAAATGGGTTTTGAGTCGGCTTTGAGTTATATAGCCGGTGAAGAGCAGGACGGTGATGAGCAAGAACCGGGTTTGGATGAATTGCTGAAGCCGTTTTTGTATTTCGCTTTAAGAGTAACCGCTATTATAGTTTGTGCAATACTACCAGCACTGAAAAACGGAGGGCTTCTGATTGCTTTGATTTACGGAGTAGTAGTCAGCTTAGTGATTGAAGCAATTGCTAACATTTCTAACATTGAATGGGTAAAGCACATGGGCATAAAGACTTCTGTAGTTTGGTCTTTTGTTGTTACTATTTCTAACTTGATTGTTACTACAGGCGGTTATTTTATAGCCAGGCTTATATGGGGATAAACTATATGTAATTTCCGCAGACATACTTTAATTCATATTGGTACTTCTATTTCTTATTTGCATGGATCAAGAACTTATATAAACCAGTTGTTTCAGTGCAATAATTCTGTGTTGTTAAATTTTTCAGTCTTATCTAACTTGTTCTTTAATTTGTGGGTATTGCAATGAAAAACAATCTGCCCAAAGTAGAAGTAACAGAAAACGGCCCTTATATAGTCAGCGTAAACATTCCTTTGATAAAAGGAGTAATGAAGAGCGACCCAACGGGCAACCCTACCGGATGGCACATGGGGGATTCAATTCCTGTGGAAGATGGAGGTTACTATTTGTGCCGCTGCGGACATTCCAGCAACAAACCCTTTTGTGATGACACTCATCTGTCTATTTAGTTTAATGGCACTGAAACAGCCGGACGAAAAAACTTCAATGAACAGGCGGAAATTATTGAAGGACCCGGACTCATTCTTCACGATGCACGTAAATTATGTGCATCTGCCCGCTTTTGCAACCGGGCGGGAGGAATACGTAAACTCATTGCTGATTCCGGCAACGAAGAGTTTAAACAAATTGCAATTCAGGAAACTCTCGACTGCTCCTCGGGCAGGCTGGTAGTAACAGATAAGGAAACCGGTAGAATAATTGACCATGATACTGAGCCGTCAATAACTGTGGCGCAGGATCCTGGTCGTAAGGTAAGTGGCCCGCTTTATCTCAAAGGGGGTATTCAGGTTTTTTCTTCCGATGGTAAACCTTACGAAGCTCGAAAGCGCATTACTCTTTGCCGCTGTGGGGCTTCACGCAACAAACCATTTTGCGATGGAAGCCACATTAAAACAGGATTTGATGATGGCGATGCTGCTGTCAAGGAACTCAGCAAAGTGAAAGTCCTCAATTGGCTGAAACAGCATCTGCAAACTGCAATCTTGCTTGAACTATCCACCATGCCTCCCTATCTTACAGCATACTGGAGCATAACTGGCAACTCAGAGTATGCGGAAAAAACCAAGGAGTTTATCATGTCTGTTGTGCGCGAAGAAATGCTTCACATGGCTATGGCTTGCAACATTCTGAATGCTGTTGGCGGCTCTCCGGTACTTAATGACCTGAAACTTCTTCCTGTTTACCCCTGCGTGTTGCCGGGGCACAGCAAAATCATCAATGCGTTTGTGGTTCACCTCGATAAGTGCTGCCCGAAATCCATAAGTAATTTTATGCAAATTGAGTTGCCGGAAGGCCTTGCGGAGAACAAGCCGCACACTGACGGATGGTGCACCATAGGGGAATTTTATGATGAAATAGAAATGCTTCTTCAGCACAATCTTCTTGATGACAGCGATTTTACTGGCGGAAGACAAACCGGAAGTTCATTTAATCCAACCGGAGGGAAACTTTATACCGTTAACTCACAGGCCGATGCCATAAAGGCGCTCGAAGAAATAATTGATCAGGGTGAAGGGCACTCGGGTCATCTTTATAATAAAGACAGGCAGTTGACTCACTACTCAAAATTCTCCACTATCCTCGATTTAATGCGTCACGAAATCTGGGATTTTGAAAAAGAGGTTGCACCTCTGCACCCAGACCCTCACGAAGATTATTTTAACGAGGAAGCGGAGGCACTAAACAAAAAGTTTAACATCCTGTACAGCAAGTTGCTCGATTCGCTCCATGCCTCTTTCAATAGCAATAGCCCTTCACTTACACAAGCGGTACAAATCATGTTTCAGTTAAAAGAACCCGCAGTTCAACTGATGAACATTCCTTGCATTGGCAGAGAGGGAAATTGTGCACCTACATTCCATTATATTCCAATTAATGAACGAGCGTGAAATCAGAAATAGGAATCTTACTCCTCATTTTCTGCAAAGTTTCCTAACAACACCTTTATGTTTTGGAAACTGTTTGACCAGGTTATTGCCTCGTGCTAATTCGAAATCCTCGAATTCGAAGCCGGGGGCAACAGTACAGCCGACTAAAGAAAAAGTGTTTGGCTGGCAAGGCTGTGAAGCAAACCAGCAGCCTGCTTTCACAACTGCCTGGAATACTTCTCCGTTTTCAGGATTGTTGCCCATTTTAATTATTTCAAGGTTTCCGTTTTCATCAATCACAAAAATATTCAAGGGCCCTCCGTAATAGAAATGCCACATCTCATCGCTTTTTATGCGGTGAAAAGAAGAAAACTGTTCCCCTTCAAGAAGGAAAAAAATAGCAGTTGAAAAACAACGACCATCGGAGTAGCGATTTGGTAAATGGTTTTTGAGAATGATTTCATCGCTTCGGTAAACTTCTTTGAACCATCCGCCCTCGGGATGAAGCTGCATTTGGAATTTTTCAATGAAGTATTTTGCATCAAAGTGCATAATCCAAAAATAAAAACGCCCAGCAAAATTGCGAGGCGATGGTGTATTTTTTGTCTGTTTATTTCATTACTGTTACCGTTCCGGTAAAGTCTTTTGAAACATTGTTCCAGTATGTGGCACGGATTAGGTACACATAAGTATCATAAGGAACCTGCTTGCCGTTTTTAGTTCCATCCCACCCGCGATCGCCATTAGTGCTAAAGCCATTTCCCTGATCGGCATTGTAGTAAACCTTTTCACCCCAGCGGGTAAAAATACTTACTTCCACTTTTTCAGCTCCAAGAATATCAAATTCAAACCGGTCGTTCAGGTTGTCACCGTTAGGCGTAAATGCGGTTGGAATAAACTTAGAAGGCTCGTTGTTTACATACACAGTAATAGTGTCGGAAGCAACACATGAATCAGTATTAACTGCATGAACGGTAAAGATGGTAGTAGTGCGCGGTGCGGCAAAAGGACTGGCGCAATTAGCCGCATCGGCACAAGCGGAGAAGTTAAAAATTGAATCCGGCTCCCAGAAATATGCTACGATTGGCGAATCGGAAACAGCCGTTGCCACCAATTGAGTTTCCATACCGGTTAGAATTACTTGTTGTGTTACGCCCAAATCCACAGTAATAGAATTCGGCTGACCGATTGTAGTTTGAGAAATAGCACTACAACCGTTACGGTCTTCCACCTTGAGAACATAATCACCCGGCATCAAGTTTGTGAAGGTATCCGAAAGCTGAATCATCCCGCTTAAATCATAGGTATATGGCTTTGCACCACCGGTAGCTGTAACAATAATTTTACCGCTAGAGGTCTGGAAACACTTGGCTCCTATCCCTAAGGTTGTTACAGCTATAGAATCAGGCTGATTTAGCAAAATACTGTCCACAGATATACAGCCTTTAGAATCAGTAACTGAAACCGTGTATCTGCCAGCTGTTAAATCTTCGGCAGTTGCTGCAGTTTGTACTGGTGAGGTATTCCAGGAATAAGAGTAAGGAGGAATACCCAGCGTAGCCACAACAGAAACAGAACCGTTGTTGCTTCCAAAACAACTTGGTTTGTTGGTGAGGAGTGTAAGATAAACTGAAATCGGCTCAGTAATTACGTAATCAGAACTCTTTACACATCCGGCACTATCCGTTACAGTTACATTGTAACTTCCCGCTGGAAGGTTAGAAACATCTTCAGTACTGTCATTTGTTGACCATACTACGAGATAACCCGGGGTTCCACCAGTAACTGAAAGGTCAATGGCCCCTGTTGTGTCCCCAGCGCAATTTGTAGGCGCAATAATACTGCTCAAAATTATTTCAGTTGGTTGTGTTACTTCAGCGCTGTTAAATAAGTTGCACCCGTTATCATCAGTCAGCATTACTGTATAGCGACCAGCAAAAACTCCTGTGCGTGACGAATCAGTATTAAAATCATCCCAGACGTATTGATAGGGTGGAGTACCACCTGAAGGAACAGCGCTTGCCGTTCCGTTATTCCCTCCAAAACAGGTAACATTTGTTGCCGCCAAATCCAGAACCAGAATTGCCGGCTCAATAATTATAAAATCTGATGTAGCTGAACATGCATTTATATCGGTAACAACAACCGTATAAGTACCGGCAATAAGATCTGTAATATCCTCATCTGTGGGACCCGAAGACCATTGATATGTATAAGGAACCGTTCCACCGTTCACGGTAATGTTAATTGCCCCATCGTTAGCTCCGAAACATGAAATAGGTTGAATGGTGGCAGATAAAATTACTGGCGCGGGTTCGTTAATTGTTATTGAATCAGCTATACTGCAACCTGAAAAATCAGTAACAGTAACTGCATAAGTTCCTGATGTGAGTCCTGCGATATTTTGAGTTACTGAGCCATTATTCCAGGCAAAAGCATAATTAGGAGTTCCACCGGTAACAATTAAATTAATTGAGCCGTTAGCATCGCCTAGGCACAATGGGTTGTGGGGTATGAAGTTGATTGAGACAATGGAAGCCGCCTGAATACTGATTGATGAAAAGGCTGTACAGTTTTGCAAATCGGTAACAGTTACAGAATAAGTTCCACCTGGCAAGCTGTCAATATCCTCAAAGATTTCGCCATTATTCCACAGGTAAGAGTATCCCGGAGTTCCACCGGTTACGCTTAAATCAATTGCTGCTGATGAATCCTGTCCGCAAAGAGCGCTTGTAACCGTTAGGGTTAATGTAATAGCAGCAGGTTCAGTAATAATTACTGAATCTCTTTTGGTGCACCCACTGGCATCGGTAATAATCACATAAAAAGTTCCACCGCCAATACCTGTTAAATCTTCACTTGCCTGAAAGGTATTCCACAAGAAGGTGTAAGGGGCATTTCCACCACTTACTGTTAAGTCAGTTGCTCCGTTGTTAGCACCAAAACAAGTAACATTAGTGCCGGTTACTGACGAAATTATTGGAGTTGATTCTGTTACCAAAAACGAAGCTGAGAAAGAGCACAGATTCGCATCCGTAACAGTTACATCATATGTGCCTACGTTGAGGGCGCTGATGTCTTCTGTAGCTGCACCGCTACTCCAGGAAAATGTATAAGGAAATACTCCGCCCTGAACAGTAATATCAACCGAACCGTTATTCCCTCCTGCACAACTTACGTTGGTTGTAGTTCCGGTAAGTATGAGAACAGAAGGCTGGGAAACAATTGTGCTTCCTGATGCGGTACAAAGGTTATTATCGGTTACAGTAACCGAATAATTTCCAGCAGTAATGCCGGTTAAGTCCTCATTGGTTGAACTGTTACTCCACAAGTACGTGTAATTCGGAGCACCACCGGTTACAGTTAAATCTATGGCTCCAGTTGTTCCTCCGTAACATAATACGTCAGTCACTGAAAATGAAAGTGCCATTGTACCTGCTCCGGTAACTGTTACTACATTAGTAGCACTGCAGCCATTGGCGTCAAAAATGAGTACGGAATATGTTCCTCCGGTTATATTGGTCAGGTCTTCGGTAGTGGCCCCATTATTCCACAAGAAAGCATAGGTCATTGTTCCTCCGTTTACTGTCAAGTCAACACTTCCGTCTGCCCCACCGGTACAGGAAGCGTTAGTACCAGCTACGGTTGAAGTAAGTTGAGAAGGTTCTGTAATTGTTTGAGAGATTGTTTGCGAACAACCGTTTGCATCTGTTACAGTTACATCATAAGTTCCGACAGAAAGATTTAATAAGTCTTCAGTTGTTGCTCCATTACTCCATGCAAAGGAATAGGGAGGCACACCTCCATTAGCGGTAATATCCACTTCACCGGAAGAATCATTAAAACATTCCAAATTTCGGTATGAAGCAATATTGACGAAAAGCGGGAATGGTTCAGTAAGGGTAGTTCCTGCCGAAGTTGAGCACCCCTTTGAGTCAACAATAGCGACTGTGTACGTTCCAACGCTGAGGTTAGTAACATCTTCCGTAGTTGCCCCGTTACTCCATGAAAATATGTTACCGCCATTACCACCTGTTACAGTAATGTAAATAGCTCCTGTACTTCCTCCATTACACAAAATATTCTGAGCGGAATCAACTACAACCTGAAGTACATTGGGCTGCGCAATAGTAATGCTTACATAACCTTCGCAGCCATTTGAATCCCGGACAATACCTGTAAAGTTACTTGCGCCAAGCCCGCTGAAAGAAGGCGAAAATTGAAAAATAAGACCATCAATGGAATAAGTATAAGGCAACGTTCCTCCCGAACCCTGTAGAGTGACAGAGCCATCGAGACCTCCAAAACAGGACACATCTGTTTTTGAGGAAATGGTTGCAGTTACTGTATAAGTGTTACTCAATACAACCTGAGAAGTGTCTGTACAGTTGTTTGCATCAATTACCATTACATTGTAGGTTCCTGCCGAAAGCGAACTAAAAACATTTCCGGGCTGAACCGGTCCGCCATTCAGAGAATAGTTATAAGTCGGAGTTCCTCCGCTTGCATTAATTGTAATTGAGCCATCAGGAATGTTTGCACAGCTTGGGTCTGAAATCACTGTAGTGTGGTCAAGAACAGGAGGCTCGTTTACAGTAACAGGATTGGAAGTGTAAGCAGATGAACAACTATAAGCATCAGATACGACCAAATCGTAATTACCCGCAGACACAGAGCCGAAGAAACTGTTGCTTTGAAAGATAACTCCGTTATCAATAGAAAAAGTATACGGCACTGTTCCACCGGTTGCTGTAACTGTAATGGTGCCTGTGTTTCCCCCGTTACATAATACGTCAGTAATATTAACTGTAGTGATGGAAGGAATGGGGCCAACAGTGATTAAACTTCCTCCAAGAAACCCAAAATTACGAGTGCAGCCGTTGTTGTCAATTATCTGTTGAAGCGAGTATGTAGTTGTAGTAACAGGAAACTCGTGAATGGTGTCACCATTATTTACACCTGCTCTGTTGAATACATTCGTTCCGTCATTATAAGTTATATCAAAGGGTCCGGTTCCAACAGAAATGTTGAATGTCAGAACTATTTCAGAATAACTTCCTGCACAGACAATTACAGAACTATCAATACTTCCGTTCGGCAAAGGATTAACTATAACGGTTGTACTGCCACTTCCTGAACAGGTATTCTGGTCAGTGACGGTTACATTATAATTGCCACCCATAGCCAGAGTAGCATTAGTCAAACTTGGTGAACCCGAAACTGAAGTAAACCCTCCGGGACCCGACCAATTGTAACTATATGCCGGAGTTCCTAAACTGGCGTTTGCATTCAGGTTAATCTGGTCGCCTGCACACACTGGTGAATTACTTGAAGGGGCAACAACCGGTGATTCATTCACTGTAATCGTTCTTGTATCTGTTACTGCAGGGCAGGAAGCAGGTGCATCAGTAATCAATTCAAGTGTGACCACACCGCTGAAATTCGGAGCCGGAGTGTACGTTTCAGTAGCAGGTGTTCCCGTTTGTGAAGTACTGCTTAAAGTTCCTCCGCCCGATAAAACAGACCATGCAGCAGAAGTTGCACCCCCTCCGAAAGTTGCACCGGTCAACGTGATAGCACCAGGAGTTGCTGATTGGCAAACCGCGTCAGGACCGCCTGCATCAACAGTTGCCTGGGGAATAACAACAATGCTTCGAATAGAGGTGCCTGGTGTGCAAATACCGCCTGCATCCGGGTCATCGGTAGTTAACAAGAGGAAAACCTGTCCGATGTAATTGGCTGCTGGTGTGTATGTAACTAATTCCGGATTCGCTGTTTGAAGTACATCACTCAAAGTTCCTCCTCCCGAAATAACCGACCATGCACCGGTTGATGCGGTTCCTCCCACGCTTGCACCGTTAAGGGCAAAAGCTGTGGGTGTTGACGACTGGCAAACGGTATCCGGTCCCCCTGCATCAGCTGATGCTCCCGGAGTAATGGTAATAGTTCTTGTATCGCTCACCGCAGGACACGGGCCGCTTCCATCAGGGTCATCAGTAAGTAATTCCAAAGTAACGAGCCCATTAAAGTTTGCTGCAGGGGTATAAGTAACAGTTGCCGGTGATGCAGTCTGTGATGTTGTGCTTAATATCCCCCCACCGGAAAGGATTGACCACGCACCAGTGGTTGCTGTTCCGCCAACAGTTGCCAAGGATAGAGTATAAGGCAAGGGATTCGATGCCTGACATAATACATCGGGGCCACCGGCATCCACAGTGGCAGGCTGGTTAATTGTGACTGTAATTTGCGCACATAAAGTGGTATTGCAATCGCCAACTGCGCGGACATAATAAGTTGTGTTTACAACCGGAGATACCACAATGGAAGGACCAGAACCAATATTTGTTGTTCCGCAGCCACCGGTGTACCACTGCCAGGTTGCCGGAGTGCCGAGAAAACCGTCAGCCGGTGAAAGAGTAGTTGAGCCCCCTTGGCAAACCACGGAATCCGGAGAAGCATTGATAGCTGTCGGAGCAACTGAAAGTGATTTCACATTTATATCTTGAGTTACACTGCACGAACCAAGCATGTAAGTAATTGTATAAACACCGGCAGTTGCAGGCGCAGTAAATAAATTTCCCGAAACACCGGTTCCGCTGAACGTGCCGCCAGCCGGAACTGCAGTAAGTGTTCTGGTAGAACCGGAACACATATCGGTATTCGATGAAGTAAATCCGAGGTTGTTGATTTGTTTATATTGAAGAGCAGCCGAGCCATAGGCGTTGGGACAATTAGTTACTGTACACGGGTCGCAGTTAAACGCATCTACAAGCACATTTAGTGTTCCGGAAAAAGTAGCCGTCCAGCCTACATATGACTCAGTTGCAGTAGACCCGGGGTCGGAGCATACAGAAGGAACACAATTTAGGCACAGACCACCATTGTCATTGTTATAAAAAATGGGATTACCAATATTATCATATCCCGTTAGTTGCGTATCAAAAGTATTAGCAACTAAATTAGTTGAACCACACGTTCTGAATACATACGAAGCATTGGCAACAACGGTGAATGTTACATAGCTTCCTGCACCAATGGGCTGTACGCCATCAACCCCACATGGGATATTGGCTATGTCGGTAAGTTTAATGTTATCGTTGGGACATTGTGCCTTAACAGAAGAAATTAGTGAAGTGCTGAGGACCCCGAAAAAGAACAGCGCTACTCGTACAGGTAGTGAAAAATTTGCGGGTAAAGGATTACGCATGTTATATGGATTTTGAGTTTTTAGTTCTGAATACAAGTGGTAAATATACCTACCACTACAAGCGATAAGGGCGTGTTCATCCACAGAAGAATGGGATGTGTCTAATAAAAATTAGCAGTTAAAAACTGTGCCTGACAACAATTGGCTTGTTCTGTAAAAACAAGCCCGAAACTGATGTGTAAATTCCGAATGAAGCCGAAAAGCTTTTGAACTATTATCTTCGTACAAAATTGTTTCTCAGGTGAAAAGTTTACCGGGTGTTATCAGTATTGTCACATGTGTTTCTATATCATTTGTTCTAGATGCCCAGAACAAATGTTTTGGCTATCAGAACTGCTTTTCGCCACCTCTGCCTCCTGTATTCAGAACACAATTGGCTGTTCCCGAATCGCGTTCAGGCAACAACTACAATACCCCTTTTGATACTATTGTTTTCAACCCAACACTTGGAACAAACGGGTTCGATGTTGTAATTTGCCTGGACGGAGTCATTAACTCTTCCCAAATTGCTTTAGCTGATAATTATGTAGACTCCTTGGTGAGCCGGTTGCAAACTGTTGCCCATTACTCGGAACGGTTTAAATACTTCAATATTTACCGCATTGCTAAGTACTCCAGCGAAGCCGGCAGTGCCTGGGGCTTTACCGGTGATACATCGGTAGATAACCGTTATGGAAGCCGGTTCAATGCCTTTGGTTTAGACCGGTTGCTGATTCCGGAAAAGATTGATACGCTTTTTTCCGATGTTGCTGAGTTGGTTCCTGAATACGATTTGGTGCTAATGCTTACCTACGATAAGAAGTACGGAGGCAGCGGCTGGACGTTATATGACGGGCGCAAAGTTGCTTCATTCAGCATAGATGAGGAAACCGGCTGGCACTTGGGCGATGAGGTAATTATTCATGAAATGCAGCACATAATGCCCTTTGCCGGACATGGTTATCTGGGCGATGAATATGAAGATTCACTTTCGTGTATTATTTACGATACTATTCCGGAAAGTCCGAATTTTACGAGTGATACAACCGGTGATAGAAAATGGGAACATTGCATGAACTTACCGGGAGTTGGCTTTTACTCCGAAGCAGGTATTTGCCCCGGCAACTACCGGCCTACTGCAAGTTGTGTGATGTCGCAGGTATTTAACATGCCACCGTTTTGCCCGGTTTGCCGCGAAAATTCAACGGCATACTTCGATAGCTTAATCAACCCCGTTTATTATGCAAGTATATCACCCGCCCAGTTTACAGGCAGTTATGTATATAAAGTTCAGGTTGATACTCTTTCACCCAACCTGTTCAGGTATGAATGGTTTCTCGATGATTCGCTGGTTGCAGCGGGCGTTGATTCCCTGAACATCAATTTCGATTTACTTTCAAATTCTCAAAACCATATTCTGAAATTTGTTTGCACCGACACCGACCCTCACATTATTGATACATTGCTTCGCAGACCCTGGGTAACCGAATGGAATCTGCTCACAAAAGATACCACTGTTTCTGTTTCAGAAATAAGCGAAGATGCTGTATGGAGTTTGTTTCCCAATCCTGCCAGCGATTATTTATTTGTTACGGTAGGCAGCAACACTAAAAACGGGTCACTTGATATTATTGCCTCTGACGGAAAAGTTTTGCTCCGTGATTTTCCCGTTCGGGAAAAAACTTTCAGCATCCCTGTTTCTGCTCTTGCTCCGGGAGTTTATTGGGCTGCTATAAAAAATGAAACCGGCAAAACAGTAAAACCGTTTTACCGCTGTCAGGACTGGTAGCTGAATTCCCCGTACTGGCTTTTAATCACTACTTCGTTTTTGGCGCTGGCTTCAACATAACCTATTACCTGCGAGGCTATGCCGAATGATTTGGCTACATCAATAATCAGCGAAGCGTATTTTTCCGGGATATAAACCTCGAATCGGGTTCCGCAGTTTAAAATCTTAAACATCTCCTTCCAACCGGTTTTCGATTCTTTTTGAATTAAATTGAAAAGCGGGGGAACCGGCAGCAGGTTATTTTTTACAACGCGAAGGTTTTCGATATAATGCAATACCTTACTATGTGCTCCGCCAGTACAGTTTATCATACCCGTTACCTGCCCGGGTATTTCATGAAGTACCTTTTTGATAACCGGCAGGTAAGTGCGTGTCGGTGAAAGAAGCGCCCGGCCTATATTCAACTCTGTTCCTTCCAATTTATCGGTAAGCTTTTTTGTTCCGGAGTAAGTGAGTGATTTTTTTATGGAGTTGTCAAACGATTCGGGGTATTTCTCCGCATAATATTTATTCAGCAAATCGTGCCGGGCAGAGGTTAACCCGTTGCTGCTTATGCCGCTGTTGTATTCATCTTCGTAAGTGGCTTTGCCGTAACTCGCCAAACCCACAATTACATTTCCCGGTTTGATATTTTGAGTAAGCACAAGATTCTTTTTTTTCATGCGCACTGTCATGCCAGCGTCCACGGTAGAAGTTCGTACGCAATCTCCGAGGTCGGCCGTTTCGCCTCCCATGGCGCAGATGTTTATTCCCAAGTCATTCATCTGCTCAATAAATTCCTTGCTTCCTTTTATGATTTCAGCAATTACATCACCGGTTATAAAATTCTTATTGCGGTTGATGATGGAGGTATAAAGAAAATTATCAACCGCGCCTATGCACAACAGGTCATCGGTATTCATGACTATAGCATCCTGGGCAATGCCGCGCCAAACGGAAATATCACCGGTTTCTTTCCAGTACAAATAAGCGAGAACAGACTTGGTGCCGCTGCCATCGCTGCTCATTACGTTGCAGTAAGCATCATCGCCACCGAGGAAATCGGGATAAATCTTGCAGAAAGCTTTGGGGTAAAGTCCGGGGTTTAAATCTTTCACCGCGGCATGAACTTCTTTTTTATCGGCAGAAACCCCTCTCTGTTCGTATTTGTCCATGTGCAATTATACAGGAAATTAAGAAGCTGTTTTACATCGGTTGAGCGGCTAAAGAATTTTAATTTAGCAGTCAATCAAATCCTAAAGCTATGCTTAAAAAAATTCTTATCGGCATTGCGGCTGTTATTGCCGTTCTTATCATCGGCTTTATACTTGCCGGAGTTATTAAACCTGTTTACAATGGAAACCTGAGCGTAACCGTAAATGCGCCCGCGAGTAAAACATTTGAGGTTTTTAATAATCCGGATAACATGGGTAAGTGGATGAACCATTTTAAAAGCATTAAAAACATTAGTGGCGGGAAAAACGAGGTGGGCTCAAAATGGCAGATAACTTTTGACGAAAACGGGCGCGACCTCGTAATGAACGAAACAGTTACTGCTTTTGAGCAGGACAAGCACTTTGCATTTGATATGGAAGATGAGTTCGCCAGCTTTCATATAGATATAACCTTTGACGAAATCAACGGGCAAACGGTAATCTCTCAAACTTCAACCGGAGCGGGCAAAGGAATTATGTCGCGCAGCATGATTGCCCTGATGAGTTCCGCCATTGCCAAGCAGCAAGTGGAAATGTATAACAGGTTGAAGGCTTTGGTGGAGAACTCCTGATAGTTAAGCCTGCATATTTAAAACAGCGTCATGTTCTTTCCTGAAACATTTCCTTCATGTTCCAGCAGCCATTGCTTGCGCCACAGTCCGCCTGCATAGCCGGTTAGCTTTCCGTCTTCGCTAACCACCCGGTGGCAGGGAACAATAATGGCAATGCAGTTTTTGCCGTTGGCGTGACCCACAGCCCGTATTGCTTTTACATTGCCTATTTGTTTGGCGATATGGAGGTAGCTGGTGGTATCGCCATATTTAATTTTGAGCAACTGTTTCCATACTTTTTTCTGAAACGGAGTACCGGTGGCGCGCGTTTTTACGGTAAACTCTCTGCGCTTTCCGGCAAAGTATTCTTCCAGTTCTTTTTTACAGCGCAGAATTATTTCGGGTAACTCTTTTGACGATTCGTATTCATCAATAATAAACTCAACGGTATTAATGAATTTTTCCGTTCCCGTAATTTCCAGAACACCGATGGGCGACTGCAGATAAGTAACATAGCGCTTTGCCATTTCCTGTTACATTTACCAATTGAAATTATTTATCAATCTATTTGATTCTAAACAAGATTGTCATTCCGGGTTTTGGCTTTGCAAAACAAGGAATCTTGTATTCATTCCTGATTTATACAAGTTCCTTCACTTCGCAGAGGCTTCGTTCAGGATGACACAGTCTCCGGATAAACAAAACTGATATGGCGAATGTAATTGTTTTTGGCGCGGCAGGCAGAACCGGCAAATACGTGGTTAAATATGCGCTCGAAGCCGGACACCGGGTTACGGCTTTCGACCATTCGCACACCACCGGCATGGTTCATCAAAACCTGGAAGAAGTGAGCGGTGATGTTTTGAATCAGGAAAATACTTTTAAATTGATTGAAGGGAAAGATGTGGTCATTTCTACCCTCGGTGCAAAGTCTATCGAGGGCGATGCGGTAAACCTGATGAGCGATGCCATGAAAATTTTTACCGAAGCCATGAACAAATTCGGGGTGCGGAGGGTGCTGGCGGTTGGCGGGCTGGGGGTTTTGCAAATGAACGAAAACCAGCAACTGCTCGACAAGCCCGATTACCCCGCCCAATACAAAAACATTGGCGAGGGGCACAACAAAGTTTTCAAAGTGCTTCGCCAAACCAGCCTCAACTGGACTTTTATGTGCTGCCCCGATATTATTGACGGACCCCGCACCGGCAAATACCACGTAAAGAAAGATTACCCTGCCGAAGGCCTCTTTCAAATTTTTACGGGCGACCTTGCCGACTTTATGGTGAGAGATATGGTGGAGAACAAGTTCCTGAAAACCCGGGTGGGGATTTGTAATGTGTGATTCCCTTTTCGGTGAGCGGGACACCCACCGGAATAACAGTTACGGTTGGCGAAGACACCAACCGGTTAGCAAACTGCTATTTATACTTACTAAATAATTTACGCAATGCCAATAGCAAAAGGGCCTGTCCACGGACCGCTGAGGTCGGGGCGCTTGGTGTTGTACCAGCGCAGGTAAATAAGTGCCAGCTTGCCTTTGCTCATTACTCCAAAATTGACAATGAAAACCGATTTGGTAAACAGTTCTTTAACCATAGCCGAACTGTTAGGGTCGGGCAGCCCTTCGGTTTCGGGTGTTGGGTTAGGGCCCGGAGTGTTGCCTACCCCGCCCTGGATTTGGTGCGCTACCTGAATGGCATCGGCCATAGGGTGCTTGCTGGGGTGCTTGCTGTCGTGCGCGGGGCGGCAGGTAAACTCCACCAGCCCGCCATTGAGCGAAACAGTTTCGTAAACCACCGAGTCGGTTATAGGTGTGGTGGAGCGGGTAGGTGCAGCCGGTTCAATTACAAAATTAAAAACAGCTTCATCGTCACTGGTAGCATCGGGGTCGGCAGCCATAATGTTGAGCAGGGGGCGGGCAAAGGTGCTGAAGTCTTTCATGTAGTTGCGCACCTGCTCCTTCACTGCGCTGGTGCTTTGCAGCGGGTCAATGTATTTTGGGTAAAGGGTATCGCGCCAAAATACGCGCTTGGCGCTCCAGTCGGTGCCGTTTGCCACACTCAGCCCCAGCCGCTCGCGGTTGGTGGGCGGCCCGCCTGCCAGCAAATAGTCATCGGTGTTGTTAATATACTCGTTAAACTCGGGGATTGTTTCGGGGACTCGTGAATTTCCCATAACTTTTGGTTTTAAGGTTAATAAATGAGATTTTGAATTAAAAACGCTGTTTTTTATCTATCTGACCGATGTCAGAAAACTTCTGACGCGCGTCAGAAGTTTTCTGCCGCTGGTCGGAAACTTTCTGACCTTAGTCGGAAACCTTCTGGCGCTTGTCAGAAACCTTCTGCTATCCGTCATCAATCATCTGCCGCTGGTCGGAAACTTTCTGCCGTTTGTCAGGAACCTTCTGCCGTTTGTCGGTAAATTGCTGCCGCCTCTTCATTCATAAAGAACGATGGGGGCAAATATGCAGGGGTAAAACAACATGGCATACACCAAATCTGGTGTATTTTCAAAAAAATGAGCGGGTTTTGCGCTATGGAAGAATGTATTTGCGCCAATGGGCAGGTAAAGCGTCAATAAGCTGCTCGCGCGTAATAATGTTTAGCGCTGCCATCCGGCAAAGAACCGTCCAGATGTTTTCGCACTCGAATTTTTCGCGCAGGTGCCTGGTATGGTCGCGGATGGCATCTTCGCTCAGGCACCTGACGTTTTGTATTCGGGGCACCCGGTTGTCCCATAAAAGCAGGTGAGCGGTTTCCATTTCGGTGTTGCTCGGTGGGTTTAAAATAAATTGCGGTTCCATTTTTCATAAGTTTTGTTCACTCCAAAAGTATAACCGCCACCGCCCATTTTCCAAAAAAGAATTGTCATGGTTTTGTCATTTTTTTGATGCGCTATTCCTATTGTGAGGAAATGGAGTTAGGTTTGGGGAGAAATGAAAAGAGGTTTACTTGCTTTTAGTTTTTGTGTCTTCGCAGTTGTTGCTTCAAAAGCAAACGACACGCTCACCCGTACGCAGGTTTACAATTTTAGTGTGGGAGATACTTTTGAATATGAATATCATTATGGACCTGCAAATGGCTGCATAGTCCCAATCGGGGATGGCTATTATTTGGAAATTATCAAGAATATCTCTTACTCACCTGGCAGTGATACCTTGTATGTAGAAAGAGAAAGGCATACCATCACAGTAACAACAAGCCATGTAGATACAATAACCCATCTATTGGAATACGAGATATTTCAAGACAGTTGTATGCCGACATATCTTCAAATAACTCCAAATGCTATAAATGGAAGGACTTATAATGAGGTTCAATATGGGGCTTGTGGAGGAGGAATCACAGAAAGATATGCTTACGGTTTAGGGGAAATTTATTCTTATTACGTCTATGAAAGTTTTCCTGTAGGGTGTTTCGCTTACAATGAAATAATGTTGCACTATTACTCAAAGCAAGGCGAGACTTGGGGAACTTTTGTTAATATAATTTCAGGTTTTAGTGCAGTAGAGAAAGGGTTACGTGACTTCCGCATTTCTCCCAACCCCGCCACCACCGGCTTTACCATAAGCATAGATGAAAACTTACTCGGCAGCACCGCCACCATCACCGACCTAACCGGCAGAGAAATAGCAAACACTAAACTCCAAACCCTAAACACGAAACTCGAAACCGGCAGCCTTACCGATGGAATTTACTTCGTCACCATCAGCACCGGCACCCAAAGCGCAACGAGGAAGCTAATCGTGAGCAAGTAGTTCGCGGATAGCCCCCTCAACCCCCTAAATTTTCACCCTCTCCCGTTTGCAACTCTGCCATTAAAGTATATTTTTGCCGTCCCTTTTAAAAAAGGGTGGTGCATAGTGCCACAAAAACACGGTAATTTTATGAAGATTAAAGTATTAAACAGCGAGGGAAAAGAGACCGGAAGAGAGGTTAACCTTTCCAAGAAAATATTCGGGGTAGAGCCTAACGACCATGCCATTTACCTGGTTGTTAAACAGTTTATGGCCGCACAGCGTCAGGGCACTCACAAAAGCAAAGAGAAGTGGGAAGTAGCCCGCACTACCAAGAAAGCTTTCCGCCAAAAAGGAACAGGAGGCGCGCGCAGAGGCTCTATGAAAGCTCCCGGCTTAAAAGGCGGTGGCCGTGTTTTCGGTCCCAAGCCGCACGAATACAACCTGAAAGTGAACAAGAAGGTGAAAGATATTGCTAAACGCAGCGCCCTCACTTACAAAGCAAAAGACGGCAACATTATTATAGTAGAGAAGTTTAATGTTACAGCTCCAAAAACAAAAGAGTTTGCAGCAGTGCTGAATAACCTGAACCTGAAAGGAACTAAAGCCATTTTTGTTTTAGACGGTGCCGATAACAACACCCGCCTTTCGGCTCAAAACATTGCTTCGGTTAACCTGGTTGAAGCACGCAACCTCAACATTTACGATATCATGAACTGCAAAAAACTGGTGTTGAGCGAAGAAGCAGTAAAATCTATTGAAGATAATTTTTCAGAAAACTAATTATAGGAGGCAAAGCACATGGCAACTAACGTTTTAATAAAACCGATTATCTCCGAAAAATCTACCAAAGGTGGCGAAAAGCTTGGCCGCTATGCTTTCCGCGTAGTGAAAAGCGCCAACAAGCTTGAAATAAAAAAAGCGGTGGAAGCCACTTACAATGTTCAGGTTGAAGATGTGAACACAGTGGTGAATGTAGGCAAGAAAAAAGTAAGACAAACCACAAAAGGGCTGGCTGTAGGTATGAAACCTTCTTACAAGAAAGCGTACGTAACGCTGAAGAAGGGCGAAGCGATTGACTTCTACGGCTCAGTATAAAATAACACGAAACAGAAAAATATTCTTTAACTATAGTGGAGAGCCAACCACTGAAAACAAAAAGAGGTTCATAAAAAGAATAAAATGGGAACTAAGAAATACCGTCCAACCACCCCGAGCATGAGGTTTACAGAACTCCTCACGTTCGAAGAACTAACAACCGACAAACCCGAAAAATCGCTTCTTGCTCCGCACAAATCAACCGGGGGAAGAAACAGCAAAGGAGAAATGACCATGCGCTACAAAGGCGGTGGCCACAAACAGCGCTATCGTATTATTGACTTCAAACGCGATAAGTTTGATGTGCCCGGCAAAGTAGTTTCGGTAGAATACGACCCTATCCGTTCGGCTTTCATTTCTCTTATCCAATATCCGGACGGAGAAAAAAGATACATCCTTGCTCCAAATGGAATTAAAGTGGGACAAACAGTTACATCCGGTAAAACTGTAGCTCCCGAAGTAGGCAACGCACTTCCGCTTTCTGAAATTCCTCTGGGTGCTATTATCCATAACATTGAATTGCATCCCGGTCGCGGAGGCAGTATTGTTCGCAGTGCGGGTTCTTCGGCACAGCTTTTGGCTAAGGAAGAGCGCTA
This sequence comes from uncultured Chitinophaga sp., assembly GCA_964631835.1. GTDB lineage: Bacteria > Bacteroidota > Bacteroidia > Chitinophagales > LD1 > Bog-950. The sequence continues at coordinate 34,112 of CAZWAD010000024.1, read as the reverse complement.
TGCGGTTATCAAACTTCCTTCAGGCGAAACCCGAAAAATACTGATGAGCTGCATTGCAACCATCGGAACAGTTTCTAATGCCGACCATAACCTGCAGAGCTACGGTAAAGCCGGAAGAAAGCGCTGGTTAGGCCGCAGACCAAGAACAAGACCTGTTGCTATGAACCCTGTTGACCACCCGATGGGAGGAGGCGAAGGCCGTGCATCAGGAGGCCACCCGCGTTCGCGCAGGTCTATCAAGGCTAAAGGTTACAAAACCCGCCACCCAAAGAGCAAGACTTCGCAATTCATTATTCAAAGACGCGGGAAATAAATCCAAAATCTAAAATCCAAAATCTAAAATTATAAATGGCACGTTCAATTAAAAAAGGCCCTTACGTTCAGTTTAAACTGAATAAGAAGGTGGAAAAAATGAATAAAGGCGGAAAGAAAAGTGTGATTAAAACCTGGAGCCGCGCTTCGGTAATCATCCCCGAAATGGTGGGTCATACTTTTGCCGTTCACAACGGAAACAAATTCATCCCGGTTTACATTACCGAGAACATGGTAGGTCATAAATTGGGTGAGTTTTCTCCAACCCGTATTTTCAAAGGACATTCAACCAAGAAAGTAGTTGAATAATTCAATCCGGAATTTTAAAAACTGATAAGACAATGGAAGCAGTAGCACAATTAAGAAATAACCCCACATCAACGCGCAAGATGCGTTTGTTGGCAGACCTCATCCGCGGCAAAGGCGTTTATGAGGCTTTGACAATTTTGAAATACAGCAAGCAAGAGCCTTCAAACAAACTGGAGAAGCTTTTGAAAAGCGCCATCAACAATTGGGAGCAAAAGAACGACCTGAAACCTGAAGACAATGAATTGTTCGTAAAGGAAATTCAGGTGAATGCAGGAACCATGCTGAAAAGGTTTTTACCTGCTCCGCAAGGCCGCGCTTATCGTTTGCGTAAAAGAAGCAACCATGTGCTGATTAAGGTTGACAGTAAGAATCCGGTTGCTGAACCTGTGGTTGAAGAAGCAACTGAAACTACGGAAGAAGTAGAAACAAGCAATTAGTAATTGATTTACAATAAATAAAAAATCCCCGCGCAATTTACGCGGGGATTTTTGTTTTTATCTAACAAGATATGTATGCTAATTTACATGATGAACTGCTTTGAAAGTGGAGTAAGGGTTGGGTGATATAGCCCGGAAACCTTTATTTCGGGTTGGCAAGTAAGGTTGAGTTAAGTGAAAGTTATGCCTAAAAAAGTCCCCTTTGAGTTTGTATTCGATTACTTGCTCCCGCTTGAGCCGGTGGTAAAACCTATGTTCGGCTGCTTTGCTTTATATAAAGGCGAACAGATTGTCCTCATTCTTCGCGAACGTGCCGACCACCCCGAAGCCAACGGGGTGTGGCTGGCTACTTCGGGCGAACATCATGAGAGTCTGAAAAAAGAATTCCCTTCACTTCGCTCTGTATCCATTTTTACCGATGGGACAGCAGAAACCGCATGGCAAATGCTGCCTTCCAGCGCACCCGACTTTGAAGCTTCAGTAATTAAAGCCTGCGAAATGGTAAGGCGAGGAGATAAGCGGATTGGTAAAATTCCAAAATCCCGAAAGAGAAAGAAAAGCAGGGAATAAACCACTATTCAAAAAAAAGCCCCCGCTTTCTGCGGAGGCTTTTTTCTTGACAGAACTATTTATTTCTTCTTTTTATAAGTAAACCCGGGACCGGTCTTTACCTCTTTTACCACTTCACCGTAGCTTTCAAACTCAGGGGCATCTTCTGGTTTATCCGGTATAATTTTAAACTCAACCCTTCTGTTACGCGCTCTGCCTTCCGGATCGTCTTCGCCATTGGGAAGTTCGTTAGGCACTGCGGGCATTTTCTCGCCAAAGGTTTTTACCACTACGCGGTTTTCTGCAATCGATTTCTTTTTCACTAAAAAAGTTTTCACCTCTTTAGCTCTGCGTTCTGAAAGTTTTTCGTTGTATTCATCGGTGCCTTTGCTATCGGTGTGACCTTGCACTTCAACAGAATAAGCAGGATGCTCAACAAGAATTTTTACAACAGAATCAATTTGACCTTTGTAAAAGTTAATCACATTCGATTTGTCAAATGCAAAGTAAACGTTAGGTATTTTGATATGGATTTTGATAATCGGGTCGAGATAGAAAATCTTTTCAATGGTATCGCGCTCTTCTTCTTCATCCACAGAAAGGTTATCAATCGAAGGCCAGAAACCTTCTTTGTTTCCGTTCAATTTGTATGAAGTTGCTCTCTTAACAGGGAAAACAAAAGGGTCAGTTGCGGTAATTGTATTTCCGACAAATTCGAAATTGTTTCCGGCAACTTTATAAAGCGAAGCGTCAACACCGGAAATGGGAGTATTGGTAGGGTCGCCACGCTTTACATAAATACCTTTGAGGAAAACATCGCGTTGAATAATTACAGTCCAGATGTCATCACAGCAGGTTTGCCCGCGCGGTGAAGTTGTACCCACACGGTTTGAAACCATAAATCCACGGGCGGCTTTATCATCCAAAGCCAGGTACAAATCATCTGCAGAAGAGTTAATAGGTATACCGGCATTTTGCGCTTTACCCCAGTTTCCGGGTGTTCCGGCAATTTTGAACACATCAAGCCCGCCAATAGAGGGATGCCCGTTTGACGAGAAGTAAAGGGCCTTATTTTTCTTATCGTAGAAAGGGGTGATATCGTCACCAATGGAATTCACTTCCTCACCTAATTTCTGCGCTCCGCCAAATGTTCCGTCACTGTTTATAGAAGCGTAGTAAATATCAAGCCCGCCTTTTCCGCCCGGGCGGTCTGAAGCAAAGTACAGAATTTCGTTGCCTTGCCCGTCAACACCCCATGCAGGATGTGTGGTAGTTCCTTCTTCGGAATTTAGCGATTTGATTTCCTCAACTTCATTCCATTCTAAAGCATTTTTCTTAGTAGCTTTATAAAGTTTACACTTAATACGGTTTTCCAAACTCAGGCTGTCGGCACATTTAGTAAAAATAAGAACGCTTTCATCTGCATTTAAAATTCCGTTGCCTACGGATGATTTTGAATCATTAGGTGGCGAAGGCAATGGGGTTCGGTTAGTATAAGTTTTGCCTGACTTTTCAACTGTGAATAATGAAGTGTAGTGGTCGGCAGTGGATTTGGAAATATTCACAGCCGTATCCGTTTTTTGAGAAGCATACAGCATGCGGTTGTCTTTCAGCGGCTTTGGCGAATAGTCTTGGATTGTTGTATTCACTGAGCCTTCAGTTTTCTCCACTTTAATTTTGGTGGGTGTTTTTAAAAGAACAAGCGCTGTATCACAACCTTCGATTTCTATTTTAGCAAGAGCCTTATAGTTAGGGTCTTTTTTGCCGAGTTGGGCTTTCAGGTAATCGGTAAAAGTTTTTTTGGCGTCTTCGTATTTACCATTCATTTTCTGCATTTGACCGAGACGAAACTGGTCGTTAACATAAGCTTCGGGATCGAGTTTAATTACATCGCTGTAATATTTTTCTGCAGCTTCGTAGTCGCGTAAGATACGGTTTACTTCGCCCAGCAAATGCGGAACCTGAATTTTGTTGGGTTTTTCCTTGTAAACGTCTTCAAGATACTGTGCAGCATTATAATAGCTTCCTTCTGCAAGTTTCTTTTTGGCTATTTTCAGTTTCTTACACCATTTCGCTTTTGGATATTTCTGCACATTTCCCGTACTAGTTGTTTCCTGTTGAGCAGAAACAAACAAGTTTACAGGAATCATCAATGCTAAAAGAAAATACTTCATATAGGTTGTTTGGTTTCGGGGTTAATGAAAAAACTTGAATTAATATCTTGGATTAAACAGGTAGTTGTCTTCTTTCAGCGTTATGAGGTTTCCGATGTAGCTTAAAGTAACTTCAAAGCCTTGAGGCAAACTTCCGCCAATGTTTTTATAATCGCCATATTGTCTGCTAAGGTGAACATCGTAAGCAAACCCCGCACGAAACCCTTTCCACTCAAATCCAACTTTGGGTATAAGGGTATAGTTTCCGGTGTTTAAGCGATTCCATAAACCGAGGAATAACGTAGCCCGTTTAGCGGGGTCTTTAACTACGTGAACTCCACCGGTTAACCCAAAGTTTGTTTCCTTCGCTTTCGCTTGAGTCTGGAACAAAACTCCGGGAATAATTACACCTTTATCTTTAATGTCGAACTCAAAACCGCCATGTACGGTATGGCGGAATGGAAGGCGGTAATTTTGAGGGCTGTTCTTCAAAAAATCGGTTTTGTAATTGGTAGCGTTATTGAAGGAGTAGCCGGCATATACACGCATTCCTCTGTAAAAGTCATATTTGGCAAAAATTCCTGCGTTGAAAACACCCTTCATTCTGTTACCGGTATTAAAAGTTTCGCCATTGTAACTGGGGTTATAAGTTAGGTCTGGGTTGAAACCATCGTTAAACTGAAAGTTGCTGAAATCTAACTTATACATTGCAATACCACCCTGGAAGCCAAGACCTAATTGGAATTTTGACTCGGGACCGAAGCCCATGTTATATGCTACAGAAGCAAGAATCTGGTTCTGGTTGAAAGTTTTTCCGTTTTGCTGGTCGTTGAAGAAAACCACCCCAACACCAAGCGCGCCTTTCTTTATCTTCTCGCGCAGCAGCGAAAAATCCACACTCACTGAAGGGGTAGAAAAAGCCGGACGGTTTTGAGTAAGCCCCGGCCACTGGTTACGGTATATTCCGGAAATACGATAGAACCCGTTAAAGTTTCCTGTCAGGGCAGGGTTAAGAGTTAAGGGTGAAGAATAAAACTGGGAGAAGTGAATGTCTTGGGCGCTAACAGCTAAAGTTCCGAGCAAAGTGACTAAAACTGCGAAGAATCTGAATTTCATGGGCTTGGAATTTATTGGGTTCAAAGAAAATAATTTTTATGAAATGGTTAATGTAAAAGTGCAAACGAACCGGTTAAGTTATACGAGATATTAACACCCGGATCATTCTGGTCGGGTCCGTCAATGGTTATATAATAAACATAAGTATTAGCTGGCTGAAAGGCACCGTTGAAAGTGCCATCCCAAAAACCATTGCCGTTGTAAACCATTTGCCCCCACCGGTTGTAAATTCTCATTTGCCCGATAGTATAAATACCTTGCATAGAAGGCGGAATATAGGGGCCGTAAGTGTCGTTTACCCCATCACCGTTTGGCGAGAAAGCATTAGGCATGGGAGGAATTCCCGGAGGAACAACTGATAGGCGAACCGAATCGGAAGCTGAACAGCCATTTACTTCATCATATACTGTTACAAAATAAACAGTTGTGTTTTGCGGAGCGGTTACATGAGGCGTTTGCAGAGTTGTGTCATCCAGATAAGTTGAAGGAGTCCATGAAAAAATAAACGTACTGCCATAGCTGGTTGTGGTGTTCAGCACAGCCGGACGACCGATGAAAACAGTACCGGAAGCAGGATCAGAAACTTCTGCATTGACTATTAAGCAATGAATTTGAACATCAGTAGTATCGGTTGTTGTGCAATCATTATTGTCAGTAACTGTTAATGAATAGTTGCCGGGAGTTGTAATGGAAATGCTTTGAGTTGTTTCAGAAGTTGACCACTGGTAGGTGCCGGTAACATCCGATGCAAGAACTATTGAAGTATCGCAGCCGCACAAGTTCTGGTCTTCTCCTAAATCCACAACCGGAGGTTCGGTGCTTTCAATACGTACTGAATCGTAGCTTTTACAACCGTTATCACTGGCTACAAGATGATATACACCTTCGGAACTGACAACCAGCGAATCATTAACAACATCGCCCGGATTCCAGGTATAAACAATTCCGGTTACAGGTGATACAGAAAGAATTGAGGTTGTTTGACCAGCACACAGGGTATCATCGCTGACTATAATATTGGCTGCAGGATGCTGAACAGCTATGACATTGGCAGTATCCTGTGATTTTAAAATACAACCATTAGTATCAATAGCTATGTAGGAATAGCTGCCGGGAATAATTACCGTGATACTTTGAGTTTGGGCCCCATTTGTCCATTGATAACTTACAAATCCCGGATCACCTCTTAGCTCAACGGATTCGCCAATGCAAATAGCTGTGTCGCCCGAAGGATTAACAATAATCAGACTCAGGGTAAACTCTGAAATGGAGACTGTGTCGGAGCTATAGAAACAATGGCCGTCATTTACTATTACCCAATAATCTTGAGTGGTTAAAGTTTGGCTACCGGTTGTTATGGCTGATGATGTTGCCCCGGTTGACCAGGAATATGATGTGTATGGCGAACCGGTTGGCGATAGAATCACTGAATCGTAAGGACAAATGGTTCTGTCAGTTCCCAAACTAATTGGAACGTGTGTTCTAACAGTAACAGTCACATTATCAAGAATGCGGCAACCTGCTGAATCTGTAGCAAGTACCTGATAAACCGTTGTTGAGTCAGGGAATGCAACAGGATTGGGAACAGTTACTGATGAAAGACTTTCAACAGGGGACCACTGGTACAAAACACCATTCCCGGTGAAAGTGATTTGTGCAGAGTCTCCCCGACAAATTGAATCGGGAACCACATCAAGTGTATATGGAAAAGTACCAAGAGATATGTTAATAGTGTCGTAAGTGATACATCCATTTGTAAATGTAGCTGCTACGATATATGTTGTGTTCGAATCTGGCGAAGCAAGCGGATTTAAGATGGTGTCACTCGATAAGCCTGTTGAAGGATTCCATAAAACACCTGTAATTACATTACCTGCAGTTTGCGGTGTAAACCGGAAAGCAATGGGTGAGGAAACGGTCCATCCGGAAGCATTATAGCCGGGTGGAGAATAACCTACTGTGCCGTTCGAATTTTCAATTCCAAGCGTATTAGTTTGTCCGGTTGGGGTAACAGAACTAACATGCACTTCAATAATATTCGAAGATTCATATAGTTGAATCTGTCCGTTTACCGTACCTGTAATTGAGTAATACGCAACATTATTCCACCGGATAACTGCAACTCGGTTGGGAGCTGTTCCCGAAACAAACCGGTCAATATATCCACCGGAATTGGTGTTCAGGTCTTCCCAAACCATTGCTACCAAGTTGTTTGGAGCAGTAGGATTTGGAAGAAGTTGCCCTGCACAACACCCACTTCCGGGCTGGGTGTTGAATGCAACGAAACCGTTGGTAGATATATAATAGTTATTTACCGCGTTACAGAAAAACTGAAAAGAGAAAGGCATAATTATAGAAGCACTGACGACATCATCACCCGAAGGTCCGGCAGTTGTTGTGCCTGTCGGGAAAATCGGGCTATAGGGTACTGCCGAAACTGCGTAAGTTGGTACACAATACAAATTTGCCGGATGTAACAGTTGAGTAAGAAGTTGGATAGTATCGCTATTGCAAATAAGCGTATCTGCACCGGCAGTTATTAAAACTGCTGTATCTACATGCAAATCAATAGAAGTGCTTCCCTGACAAGTTCCGTCATCAACTATAACATTATACGTAACTGCATTGTATATCTGTGGGCTTGGGTTTGATGTATCAGGAAGTGTGGAGCCGTCTGAACCAGTCCATGTAAATGTGTAATTTGATAAAGGTGCACGACACATAATAAATCGGGTATTCGGACGGTTTTGGCCTATAGCGGGAGTGGTTAATGCCACGCATCCCGACTGCGTGGGCAAATCGGCATTATCCCAAAGAACCGAATTAAATCCGCTTGGGGTATAATACACATTATCGTATTGCGTATAAGTAGAATTATTGAAACATACTTCAATAATCAGGTTCGAGAATCCATCCCAGTTGTAGGGTATGTCCAGGGTATGGGTATTCCAGCCTGTCGTAGTTGTATAGGGCTGAGGATTAAGAACAGTTGTAAATCCGGCAGTAACAAATGAAGATGGTAAAACGTTCAGAGAAGTACATGCCATCTTAATTGTGTATTCATTGTATGGCTGTGTGCTGAGCTTATTTAAGACATTGAATGCTATATCTGTTATTGTGCCGGCAGTTAATCCAATCGCCTGCAATTCCGATGCTCTGTACAAATATTGTACTCTCCCGTCATCCCAAAATCCGATATAAGGAGTCGTATTAGCTGAAGCCGCAGTAGTGGCAGACCCCATGTCTGATAATGCAAATGTGCTGTTGGGCAAGCAAGGATTCTGAGGGTCGGCTGTTGCTCCGCAGTCCAATGCACTTACATTCATCGTAAGGTCAATCGTACTGCCCGGGCATACATAATCAGCCGATGCATATACTGATACTAAAGGACCCACGCCTTGAATTACAACCTGGAAACTATCCTTAATTATACAACCTGCGCTGGAAACAACAGAAACTTTGTACATCGTTGTAGAAGTAGGTCGCACAATAGTTGTTGAAGATGTTGGATTTACAATCCCTTGCGAAAGCGGAGTCCAGGAATATGTAAAAGGGCCTTGATTTGAGGGTTGTGGAGTTACTGTCAAAGAGGTGGCATCATGTAGACAAATAGTATCATCAGGGCTCATAATAGTTGTTCCGAAAGTGGTTACATGGAATACTGTTACTGTATCTCTCGCTTTGCAAGAACCTATCAAATCGCTCTGGATAATATAAGTTGTTGTCGAGTCAGGAGCTAAAAATACATCCGAACTGTCCGGATTTGCCGAAACCATCCCTTCTGTAGTTGACCAGCTAAAGTGGCTGCCTCCGCGCACATTTACAAAAACAGGGTCGCCTCCGGTACAGTAAAATTTATCTGGTCCGGCATAAGTTCCGGAGAGAACAGAAATATCATAAGTAAAGAGTTGTAATCCGGTAATGGGGCAAGCGTTATCTTCAAACTGAATCGTAAAATATCTGAATCCGGTATCGGTACCCAACGGTGTCCAGGTAAAGGTTACGAGAACTGAATCAACACCAACAGGAACGGAAGTTAACGTAGCCCCGGGAATAGAAGTAGCTATATTAGATGTTACAGTTACCGGCTGACCATCAGGGTCTCTGGAGCCAAGTGTAAACACCACCGTTGCCCCCGGACATACGGAAAGCGAATTGCAGTCAGCCACAATTCCACCGGAAACATTTTGCGGAGTAAGGCAGTTATTTACCAAAGGTGCAGTGTTAGAGCAACTGATAACTACAATTTGTATATCGCGCATAGTTGTGCCAATAAGTACACCGTTTCTGTATTCACTTACTAAAACGGCTACAACAAACTTGCCGACTTGTGTAGGGGTAAAAGTCATTTGCCCGGTTTGCTGGTCGAAACCAAAAACTCCCCCGGCAGATGTTACAGGGTATGTAGCTGAAAAAACTCCTGAATAAGCAAGATTGGTAGGCGGATCGTCCAAAGGAGGAACTAATGTATAAACCAGAGAGTCGCCATCAATGTCAACAGCTCCATGCGAATAATACACCTGTTGGTTCAGGCAGAAATAAGGAACTGGAAGGGAGGTAAACGAAGGAGCAGAATTACAAAATACCGAATCGCTGTTCAGGGTAGCGCGAACAGAAAAACCGGGCTGGTTAACTGCAAGGTTGTTCGAAGTATTTCGGCAGCAATCTCCGTAAATAAAAGTATAGGTGCCGCAACTCGGATCAAGGTAAATAGAATCACTCACATAAGTGTAAACCTGAACTCCCGGGTAAATGCTTCCTGAAGTAACACAAGTAGAATTTACTCCCGTACACAACTGTGATACTTCAATAGCGCTTGCTTCACCTACTGTATCGCAAATGATTGGGGTTGTTGGCGTGCAAAGAGGATTGCTGGAAGTTACATCTACCGATATAGACGTTGGTGCACTGACTCCGCTGCAGTCGCGGTAAGCCGTAACTATTATCTGGTAATAATTTCCGCCCAAACACCTGTATGAAATGTCGGAGCCCATGATATGAGTAGCATTTGCTTTCTCGAAAGCGAAACTGAAGGCAAGTGAAATTGCAAAAACAATTCGGGTAAATGTTTTTATCATAAGCTTTAAAACTGTGTCCGTTGCTAATTGGCACAAATGTAACCAAATAGGAAAGTATTAAAAGAAGAAGAAGAATTATTTTTTACTTACAGAAATGATACACTGGGAGTTTAATTCGAGGATCAGACACAGTGTAAAGGCTTTGTAAAATAAACTTCCGGATACAATTTGTATCCGGAAGAACACACTGAGGAGAAGAGAAATAAAAAACTACTACTCTGTACTTGCGTGCAGCCTGTACATATTATCAATCAGTTCGTCATTTGCAAACACCTCCACAACAACAGTTGTGGAATCTGCTTCGGAACGGTTGTCGGCAACCAGCTTTACCATATAAATACCTGGCTTTACAAACAAGCCTCAAGGATTTTGTTCGGTTGAAGTGGTGCCATTTCCGAAATCCCCAAAGTATGTTACATCGGACCTGTTTTGTACGCAGATAAATTGTGCGCGTAGTGGAAAAAATCCCGAGCTTCGGTTTGCTTCAATTTGCGCGTAAACCTCATCTCCTGCATGTAACACTAATGTGTATAAATTTATTAAAATGAAAAAAATTACCGCTTTCATGGTTAATTGCTTATAATTATGAAAACGAGTATGAAGTCCTAAATGATTCATTGGAAATGTAAATTATCACAATACCCGATGTGTTTTATTCAATATGCATCCGACAGTTGTTACTCTCTCATTTAACTGTTGTGCTTCTTCTCATCCCAGGATGCTGGTCAGGCATAAATCATTTTTAGATTCCTGCTTCAGATTCTTATAAAGTATTATTTTGCCCGCATCGTATTAAAATATTCCTGTCATGAAATATTTGAAATTCTTTCTAATAACTCTTTTTCTCTCCAACACATATCAGGCTTATTCGCAAGGAGCAATAATTAAAAAACAGCCCAAATTAGTTGTGGGGCTGGTAGTTGATCAAATGCGTTGGGATTTTCTTTTCCGCTACTCACAAAAGTATTCTGACGGTGGATTTAATCGCCTGCTGAAAGAAGGGTATAGCTGCAGCAATACTCATATCAACTATTCCCCTTCTTATACTGCTCCAGGCCATACATGCATCTACACCGGTTCTGTTCCTTCGGTTCACGGAATAACCGGAAACAACTGGTTTGATTTGGATGAAAATAAATATGTGTATTGCACAGAAGATACTTCGGAAAATACTGTAGGAAGCAATTCTGCTGCAGGCAGAATGTCACCACGAAGATTGCTTACGACCACAATTGCTGATGAGCTGAAACTTGCAACAAACTTTAACTCGAAAGCCATTGGTATTGCTTTAAAAGACCGAGGGGCAATACTTCCTGTTGGGCACAGCGCTGATGCCGCTTACTTTTATGATGGCACTATAGGCGGATGGGTTACTTCATCCTATTACATGAATGAACTGCCCGCATGGGTGGTGGCTTTCAACGAAAAAAAACTTGCTGATAAATATGTATCTCAAAACTGGAACACCCTGCTTCCACTGGCAAAATATATCGAGAGCACAGAGGACGACAAGCATTTCGAATCGGCATATAAAAACGAAACCAAGCCGGTATTCGAGCATAAAGTGAGTGAATTGAAAACACCAACTCTTGACATTATCCGCTCCACCCCTTATGGTAATACCCTTACGTTTGATTTAGCAAAAGCGGCTGTTTCCGGTGAAAGCCTGGGAAAAAACAAGCAAACTGATTTTCTTGCAATAAGTCTTTCTTCTACCGATTATATCGGGCACCAGTTTGGTCCTAATAGCATTGAAGTGGAAGACTGTTACCTGCGTCTTGATAAAGACCTGAAACAGTTCCTCGCACTGCTCGATAGTGTTGTTGGTAAAGGAAACTACCTTTTGTTTTTAACGGCTGATCACGGAGCTGCTCATGTTCCCGATTTTCTTAAGGAGAAAAAAATTCCTGCGGGTGTTTTCCCTATTGACACTGTATTAAGGCAGCTTGAAGTAAAACTAAAAATTGAGTATGGGGAAGGTAATTGGATTTTAAGTTATGAAAACATGCAAGTGTACTTGAACAACAGACTTATTTCCGAGAAAAAAATTGACCGAAACAGCATTAAAAAAACAGTAGTGGATTTTCTTTCTCAGTATGAAGGTGTAGCAAAGGTACTGGACTTGGAAAACCTTTCGGATGAACTCATGGAAACAAACATGAAGTCAGCTATTGCTAATGGTTGCTACCGGAACCGCTCGGGCGATTTGTACGTTTTATTTAAACCCGGTTGGTTTGAAGGAATGCTCAAAGGAACCACGCACGGTACAATTTATCCGTATGATACACACATTCCGTTGTTATGGTTTGGATGGAATATAAAACCTGGCGAAGACTTCTCTTCTGTTCACATGACTGACATCGCGCCCACCATTGCTGCCTTGCTTCATATTCAGGAGCCCAATGGCTGCACAGGCAAAGTAATCGAGGGCTTGCTGAAGAAATAGTAATTAGCATTGGATAAAGCGGTTAAGCACTTCTTTCATATTCTGTTTTTGAATTCTTTATATTTTAGAAGTGGCAGATAGGCGTAAGTATCGTAATTAATGTTCTATTTTAGATTTAGAAAACCAATTCATGAATAAAGCAAGCCGGATGTGCAGATATTTCGTCCGTTTTCAGTTGTTGTTGTTTTTATTTTTGGGAACTTCTTTTGTTAATGAAGATAAAACAGAACTACTTTATCGGCATTACCTTACTGCTTTACGCAATAAAGAGAATTTTCAAAACTTCCTTGTAGTACGAATTGTTGACCTCAACAATAACGAAGTGCGTGAATTCTGCACTCTCGGATGTTTTTTGAGAAATGCTTTGCATAAAGAATGGAACCTGGATTTTGATAAACTATCTGATGATTTGGTTACGGCAAAAGCTTCTATGAACCATCCGCGCTTGTTTGAGTTTAGAAACACTGAAGCCATTCAATATCTTGGCTTGGATTTGTATTCTGTTGATGAGTTAAACCAGCTTCAAAAAGAAGTCGATTTCAAAAAACTGGCGAAAGAAATTACTGCCTCAAAAAAATGGGAGAAACCGTTTGGCGAAAATGATAAACTGCTTCGTATGTATGCTCATAGTTTATTCAACCAGGGAATTTTAACCGGTGAGGATATTACCTCTTCCGAAGGGATTTTATCTACCTCAGCAAGGTAACCGAGCCTTTTATATCGCGGTTGGTATCATCGTTAAACACAATTTTCACTGTGTAAACGTAAACCCCTCGCTCGGATTTCACTCCTTTGTAGGTCCCATCCCAGCCTTGTAAATAATTGGTGCTTTCAAAAACCTTTTCGCCCCAGCGATTGAAAATTTTGAAATCGAAGTATTTGACATCTGTGGTAAGCACATTCAAAACATCATTTGCTCCGTTTCCATCGGGAGTGAAAACGTTTGGTACAAACACCTTCGGAGTTTGATAAATGCGGATGTAATCATTGCGGGTAAGGGTATCATTACAGCCGTATTGATTTTCAGCAATAAGAGTAACTGTGTAAACGCCCGGCTGTTGGTAAACATGTGTCGGTGATTGTGCTGTCGAAAAAGTATTGTCTCCAAATTCCCAAATCCAACTATCGGAACTCTGGGAAGTATTAGTAAAGCGAATCGGAATGCTGTTATCAGTATAGCTTGTAAGCGGGTCAGCAGTAAATCCGGCTACAGCCTTGGGGTGAACAATGGCAATATTTGAAATTGTATCATAGCAATTACCAAGTTGAGCAATAAGAGTCACGGTAAAACTATCCGATAAAGAATATACATGTGCCGGATTTACTGATGTTGAATTATTCCCATCTCCAAAATCCCACGTGTAAGTATTGCCAACTGTCGGAGAAGAATTATTCATAAACACAGTAGCCAGTCCCGCGCAAACTTCCGAAGCGCTGAAATCAGCCACAGGATTCTGATTTACATTAACTGTTACTGAAGCTGTATTGCTGCAATTGTTATTGTCGGTAACCGTAACTGTATAAGGGGTTGTAGATGCAGGCGAGGCAACCGGGTTTGAAACATTGGCGTTATCAAGACCAGTTGCCGGACTCCATGCGTAAGCAATTCCTCCGCTGGCATTCAGTTGGGTGCTTTGCCCCTCACAAATATCAACCGAAGCCGGAAGGGAAATAACAGGCAGAGCATTCACTGTAAATACAATGCTGTCATATCCCGTGCAACCGGAAATGGGGTCTATATAGGTGTAAATCAAAAAATGACTCCCCGCACCGGCAGCTGGAGGGCTGAAATCACCGGAGGGATTTGAAATTCCTGTACCGGTCCATAATCCACCGGCCGGTGAAAACCCGCTTAGGGTTTGAGTACCTGCATCCACACAAGCCGACATATCAGTACCGGCATTTACAGCGGGCGCTGGAGTAACTGCAATCGAAATAGGATTGCTTACCGGACTGCCGCAGCCCAAATCGGTAGCGATTAGGGTTATGTTGTTTCCGTTCGTAAGAAGATTAGTAGTGTAAGTGGACGAAATTCCGCTTTGCACCGAACTTCCGTTATTCTGGAAATTATAATTATCATATCCCGAAGGAGTTGCCGTAAAGGTTACCGATTCGCCCTGACAAATAGAATCGTTTGAGTCGCTGCTACTGAGCGTAACAACAGGAATAGGGTTTACTGTCATGGTAATAGTGCTGCTTGCCTGGCTTGTACACCCATTCAAAGAACCGGTAACAACAATCTGGTCGTTATTATTAAATGATGAAGAAGTGTAAGTGTTTGAGTTGGAATTTTGAATGGAAGTTCCATTCAAAACAAAATCATAATTGTCCAAACCAGTTGGTGATGCAGTAACTACCACATTATCGCCTTGACAAATGGTTGAACTGGGAACAGAAATAGTAACTACAGGAGTCGGTTTCACAAAAGTATGAATGGCATTGCTCGGAAGACTGGTGCATCCGTTATCAGTCACAATCACATAAACCGAATCTCCCTGAGCCAATGAACTCGTTGCCCAGGTATTGGTCGCTGAAGATTGCTGTTGGTTAGTGTTTACATAAAAAGTGTAGTTGCTGTAACCGGTTGGTGTGGCTGTAAAGGTTACCAAATCACCGGAGCAGATAGTGTCGTCAGCATCGGAACTGGAAAGGGTAACTGCCGGTATGGGATTTATTTGCGGGTAAAGTGTTGCACTCGGATTAGTGTAGCAGATGCCATCAAAGCCCAGCACACTAACACTATCGCCCGGAACGAGGGCAGAAGTAGAAAAAGTATTGGATGCCGAACTCTGAACAGGGGTATTGTTAATTAGGAACGTGTATGACTGATAGCTTGAAGGCGTAGCTGTATATGTAATGGCAGTTCCCTGGCATATTGAGCTTGCAGAAGCTGAAAGAGAAATGTTTAAAGTATTTGGCTGAACATTGATAACTATGGAATCTCTCACCCTTCCGCAGCAGGCGGTAGTTACCCATACATAAATTGTTTTAGCTCCGGTGGTGGTAAACACCACTTGCCCGCTTTGCCCTGTGGTTGTAGTATCTGTTTGTGGAATTGAAGTAGCGCCAAAGTCCCATTCATATAAAGTGCCGGAAAGCGTTTCGGTAAACACATCCGGGCAGCCGGTAACGGTGGGGTTACCGGTATGTGACAGGGAGCCCGCTGCGGAGTTCTGCCATATATCTATAAAATCTGTAAAGGCAGTCCCGCCAAACGTAATCGTTTTTCTGCCTGTTGAGCCATACGTGACCGAAACCGGTCCTGTACTGTTTGCCGTTGCCGGTGAAGCTCCGCTACCGAAATTCCAGGCCCCTGCAACCGGAGTGGTAAAGACAACTTCTGCATTGGTGCAGCCATGATTATCTACACTGATTACCGGAGGGTTTCCGGGAACTGAAGTAATATTCGATTGAGTTACCGGAGTTCCGCCTGTTTCTGAAATCGCCATACTCATTCCGGTTGCACCGCTTCCACCGGCACCGCCATTACCGCCATTACCGCCAGCACCACCGTTACCTCCCCAGCCGTTCCCGCAAACACCTGCCGCGCCACCTGCTCCACCCGCACCTCCTGCCGCACCTGCACTTCCTGTACCGCCTGCTCCACCAGCGCCACCGGCACCTGCAACTAAGCGGCAATCCACAATATTTCCTCCGGCTCCGTTACTGTAAAGAAAAACAGCAAACGAGCCACCTCCACCGCTTCCGCCTGTGCCACCGGTGCCTCCACCGCCTCCTCCACCTCCACCGCCACCGCTTCCACCCCAGTCATCGCTGCCGTTTTGCTGACGCCCACCACCACCTCCACCACCACCGCCACCGCATCCGGGCGTGCCTGATGTTCCTGCTGTACCTGCTCCACCGGGTACAAAATATCCCGGGAAAGTTATTGTTCCCGCAGGGCCGGTAGCGCCATTGGTTCCTGAGGTTCCGTTGCCTCCCGGTTGCCCCGGCTGACCGGGAGTTGTGCTTCCGCAGCTCGGAGGGCCGAATGTGCAGCCCAAGTTACAATCGGGTCCGCTGCCACCGCTGCCGCCTGCTCCCCCGCAGCCTCCCCCACCTGCAGCACCGCCATTTACATTTTTATAACCTGTAACCGTTCCGCCATTACCGCCATTATTACCACCGGTTCCTCCAGCGCCTCCGGGTATCGGTGCACCTTCGGTTCTGCCGGCTATACCCGGTGCGCCTGCTGTTCCCGGTGCTCCCGGTGCTCCGGGCGCTCCGGCAACTCCCGGTGTTCCGTCAGCGGCAGTTACATCGCAGCGAACGATATTGTAATTGCTGCAGCCGTTCAAATAAATGGCGTAAGCGGTTGCCGCCACTCCGTTTGGAATATCCATGGTAAGTGTTAAATCCTGCAGACGGAATCCTGAAACATTAAAGCCCGCGAACACTCCGGTGGCATTTGCCGGAGGGGGAAGAAGATTTTGGCTGCTGCGGTGAATAACGGTAGGCGGAACATTGCTTTTTACCCAGGTTGCCGGGTTGAAGCCGCCTTCGATGGTGATATTACTGACTAAAGGAATTTCGTTGTTGATGTTGTATGTGCCCTGCGCCAGCCAAACGCGGGTGGCGGTTCCGCCTACCAGAGTTAACCCATAAGTAAGGTTGGCAGGGTTGGCTCTTGTTCCTGCTGCTCCGCTGGAAGCACCGTTGGGGGTTACATAAACTACTCCGCATTCCTGCGAAAAGGCGGAGAGTGATGCGGTAGTTATTGAAAAGTATATGAAAACAATGCGGTAAAATTTTTTCATGTTTAATTTTATTGAATCAGCTAAAAGTAAAAAAATATACATAAGTAGGGCATGGTATCATGTAAACAGGTTGGCTGTTCCTGACAAAAAATATTTTTGCGAAATTGCATTCCGATTATGAGCAAGCATATTGTAAAAGTTCTTGAAGCCGGTTTTATTACCCACGATGTAAAACGCTTTGTAGTTGAAAAACCGAAAGGCTATACTTTTATTCCCGGACAGGCGACCGATGTATCCATCAACCTTCCGGAATGGCGCACTCAACTGCGCCCCTTTACTTTTACCGGGTTAGTTACCTGGGACTACCTCGAATTCATGATTAAGATTTATTCTGACCATGAAGGCGTTACCAACGAACTGGGCAAGGTAAACGAAGGCGATGAGCTGATTCTGCACGATGTGTTCGGAGCTATTCAATACAAGGGCCCCGGGGTGTTTATTGCCGGGGGCGCGGGCATTACTCCGTTTATTGCCATTTTCCGCGAGTTGTACCGGAGCAAGCAGATTCATGGCATACGGCTCATTAATTCCAACAGAACATCGGAGGATGTAATCCTGGGCGAGGAGCTTTTCGCCATGCTTAAAGAAGACTTCATCAATATTTATACCCGTGAAGATGTGATTGGTTTTCTCGACCGCAGGATTGACCGCAAGTTTCTGATTGAAAACGTAAACGACTTCAGCCAGTATTTTTATGTATGCGGCCCCGAAAAATTTGTGAGCGATATTGCGGAACTGCTGCTTGGTTTGGGTGCCGAAGCCGATTTGCTGGTAATAGAAAAATAAACAGCCCATGCTTTCACTTAAATCCATCATCACTGTTACCCTCACTCTTTTTGCCGTAGTGGATATTATCGGCAGCCTGCCGGTAATCATTTCGGTAAAGAAGAAGGTGCCCAATTTTAACCCCCTGCTTGTTACCTTGGCTTCGGGAGCGCTGATGATATTTTTTCTGTTTATTGGCGAAACATTCCTCGGCTTTATGGGTGTAGATGTCCGCTCGTTTGCTTTGGCGGGTTCCATTGTGCTGTTTATTCTGGCTATGGAAATGGTTTTAGGCATTAATATTTTCAAAACAAGCCCCGAAGATGAACGCTCGGGTAATTACGTGCCGGTGGCATTTCCGTTAATTGCCGGGTCGGGAACGCTCACCACCATTCTGTCCCTGCGCTCGGTTTACGGTTCGCTCGAAATCCTTACCGGTATTCTTATTAATCTGGCGGTGGTGTTCCTTGTGCTTAAATCATCGGGGTGGATTGAAGATAAAATCGGTGACACCGCCCTCGCTGCCATCAAAAAATTCTTTGGCGTTATACTGCTTGCCATAGCTATTAAGATTTTCAGCACCTATGTGAATTTCTGACCGGGAAAGGGCTCTCTCTTTTATTACGGTTGAAGGGAAATATACACCAAAGTAACAGAACTATGCTTCGGAGGAAGGAAAAGTAACCTCTGTCTCCCGCCCCGATATAAGCAAGTAACACCCCAAAGCCACTAAGCGCCACCCCTTTGCTCTGAAACAGCACTCCAAAGCCCCAAGGTATGACTCCGGAGTAAGAAAGGTTGAGGGAGATGCCTCAGGGGCTGGCTTATTTACAGAAGGATTCCTTATCTTTATCCAAAGATCTAATATCTTTATCCAAAGGTCTCATATCTTTTTCCAAAGGTCTTACATCTTTTTCCAAAGATCTCATATCTTTATCCAAAGATCTTATATCTTTATCCAAAGATCTCATATCTTTATCCAAAGATCTTATATCTTTATACAAAGACCTCATATCTTTATACAAAGACCTCATATCTTTATACAAAGAATTCATATCTTTATCTAAATAATTGAATACCTTCTGTATTTTTCAGCTACCTCGGAGTGTTTTTCTCTTACCTTGAGGTGTTTTTATGATACTTTGGAGTATTTTCCTTACACTTTTGAGTGTTTTCCTTACACTTTTGGGTGTTTTGGTCAAACTTTCAGGCAATTACCTGTTCTTTTGGGGTTAATCAGTCTTCCTTACAGATAAAACCATGCAAAACCGGAGCAGGTAAGTGCGGCTCAGAGGAATATTTGGACTGTTTGGGCGAAGTCATCCGAAAGTTGGGGAGGCGCTGCTATAGAATAGGAAAGCGCAGACTTCGGTTAACGGTGATAAGCATCAGTTACCCATTCATCGAATCGGTATTTTTATAATTTCGTCTCTCTGAAAAAAAATAATCAATAGTATATGGAAACAAAAGAATCTGAAAGTATGCCGGCATACAGCACAAACGGCAATGGCAAATGTCCTTTTCATGGCGGAGCGCTAAAGCAAAGCGCAGGAACCGGTACCGGTAACCGCGACTGGTGGCCCAATCAGCTAAAGCTGAATATCCTCCGGCAAAACTCCTCCCTCTCCGACCCGATGGACAAAGGTTTCAACTACGCCAAAGAGTTTAAGAAACTTGATTTGAAAGCCCTGAAGAAAGACATCAGAAAAATAATGACCACCTCGCAGGATTGGTGGCCTGCCGATTATGGTCACTACGGTCCGTTGTTTATCCGCATGGCATGGCACAGTGCCGGCACTTACCGCGTTTCAGACGGCAGGGGAGGAGGAGGCTCGGGAACGCAGCGCTTTGCCCCGCTCAATAGCTGGCCCGATAATCAAAACCTCGACAAGGCCCGCTTACTGCTTTGGCCGGTGAAAAAGAAATACGGAAAGAAAATATCCTGGGCTGATTTAATGATTCTGGCAGGAAACTGTGCGCTGGAGTCTATGGGTTTAAAAACTTTCGGCTTTGCCGGAGGGCGCGAAGATGTATGGGAACCGGAGCAGGATATTTACTGGGGCTCGGAAAAAGAATGGCTTGGCGATAAGCGTTACACCGGTGAGCGCGAACTCGAAAATCCCCTGGCTGCGGTTCAAATGGGTCTTATCTATGTGAACCCGCAGGGGCCTAACGCTAACCCCGACCCTATTGCTGCTGCCCGCGACATACGCGAAACATTCGGGCGCATGGCTATGAACGATGAAGAAACCGTTGCGCTTATTGCCGGTGGGCATACCTTTGGTAAAACGCATGGTGCGGCTGACCCAACCAAATATGTAGGTCCCGAACCGGCTGCTGCAAGTATCGAAGAGCAAAGCATGGGCTGGAAAAACACGTACGGCAAAGGCAATGCCGGTGATACCATTACAAGCGGTCTTGAAGGCGCATGGACAACCACGCCAACCAAATGGAGCAACAACTTTTTCGAAAACCTGTTTGGCTACGAATGGGAACTGACCAAAAGCCCTGCCGGTGCTCATCAGTGGAAGCCGAAAGGAAATGCCGGTGCAGGTTTGGTGCCCGATGCCCACGACCCGAAAAAGAAACACGCGCCTTTTATGCTTACTACCGATTTGTCTTTGCGTTTCGACCCTGCCTACGAAAAAATTTCAAGACGCTTCTACAAGAACCCCGAACAGTTTGCCGATGCTTTTGCGCGGGCATGGTATAAGCTTACTCACCGCGATATGGGTCCCCGTGCCCGTTATCTCGGTACTGAAGTACCTAAAGAAGAATTGCTGTGGCAAGACCCTATTCCTGCTGTAAAGGGGAAAGTGATTGATGCAAAAGATATTGCTGCCCTGAAGAAAAAAATTCTTGCTTCGGGATTGACTGTTTCTCAACTTGTTTCTACTGCATGGGCATCGGCATCTACTTTCCGCTGCTCGGATAAACGCGGTGGCGCTAACGGAGCGCGTATCCGCTTGGCTCCGCAGAAAAACTGGGAAGTAAATAACCCCGCTCAGCTTGAAAAGGTGCTGAAGAAACTAGAAGCTATTCAAAATGATTTCAATTCAAAAAAGGGTAACAGGAAAGTTTCGCTTGCCGACCTGATTGTTTTGGGCGGATGTGTGGCGGTTGAAAAAGCAGCAAAGAAAGCGGGTCAGAATGTAAAAGTTCCTTTTACCCCCGGCCGTGCCGATGCATCGCAGGAGCAAACCGATGTGGAATCGTTTGCCTTACTGGAACCGAAAGCCGATGGTTTCCGCAACTATAAGAACGCTAAGCACAAAGCTTCGGCTGAAGAACTGCTGGTGGATAAAGCGCAGTTGCTGAATCTTACCGCACCGGAAATGACAGTGCTCGTTGGCGGTATGCGTGTGCTCAACACCAACTTCGATGGTTCTAAGCACGGAGTGTTTACCAAAAAACCGGAAACATTGACCAACGACTTCTTTGTAAACCTGCTCGACCTCGGAACAACCTGGAAAGCTCTTGACAGCGGAGGTCATGCCTTTGCAGGCAGCGACCGCAAAACAGGCGCAGTGAAGTGGACCGGTACGCGGGTTGACCTTATCTTCGGCTCAAATGCAGAACTCAGGGCGCTGGCAGAAGTTTACGCCTGCGAGGATGCGAAGAAAAAGTTCGTTCAGGATTTTGTTGCCGCATGGGACAAGGTGATGAACCTTGACCGGTTTGACCTGGTATAATTTTTTTTTGCTCCGGCTTACTCTGCTTCGAGTATCTGCTTGATTCGCTTCAGGTCTTTTTGATTTGCGCGCTTCATCATGAAAGCCATGAAGGGAGAAAATAAAGCGGAAAACCCTGAAGGGTTGCCTGTATTACGCAAGGTCATACGGGTTATGCCGGGTTTTATTTCCTCCCAGGTATAAGTTGTTTCCATCGGAAACGGACCCTGAGCAGTGCGCATTACTAATTTTTGTCCGGGTAGCAACTCAACAAACTCGTAGGTGTATGCAAGCCTTCTTCCAAGAAAATGGGCAACAAAAGCTACCCGCGAGCCAACACGCAAAGGCTTGGGTGTTTCCCATTCGGCTGATTTAATATTTTCATACCACTGCGGGGCATTATCGGGGTTCATGGCGTACCGGGCTACCACATCAACAGGTTTACTAATCATTATTTCAGTTAAAACATCTACCATGTTTGGGAAATTATTTCAGCAGTAAAGGGCTGTTGACTTTCATTTTTGCTGCGTCTCGTTTTGTTTTTTTCCGTTACCGGTTTTATCAGTCATCAATCCGACCATCATCACCAATCCGGTTAAAACAATTACCTGTATCATCAGCGAATTGTTGACCAGTCCCATGGAGTCTTTCGGTTCTATGGAAAGAAAAAGAAGAATGGTAATCAGTCCCCTCGGGGCAATAAATAGTAAAGGGAATAATGAAATGCTGAACAGTTTAAGCTGAATGAACCGGAGCACAAAAATTCCTGCTGTAATTCCAAGCGACCAGAAAAAAGTATCGGCATTTAATATTTCCGAAGTTTGTATCAGGTATCCGAAAAGGATAAAAAAGATAGAACGAATTAAAAATGCTCCTTCTATGGTCAGGTCTTTCAGCTTGTGAACTTCTTTGTTGAGCGTAGCGGGTCCGAGTTTTTCAATCCACTTTATGCTTTTCAATTCATCGAGGTTGGCAATAAACAGCCCGAAGAAGAGGGTGAATATTAAACCCGGCAGGTGATAAATTTTGGAAACTGCATAAATGAGAATGATGAGTACGATAATCGGAACGAACTTTACATGATGCTCTATTCTGTTCAGCAAAAATGCAAGCCCGAGAGTAGCTATAAACGATACCACAATCACGATGAGCAGTTCAAGCGTAAAGTTTCCCAGCGTCTGAAATCCGAAGTCTTCGTTCAAAGCAATCAGGTTAAAAAAGAGCACTCCGAAAATATCCGACAAGCTGCTTTCGTAAATGACAAACTCTTTGTTTTGCCCCCAAAGCCCTCTTACGCTCGGTATGGCAATAGCGCTGCTTATAACACAAAGAGGAATAGCGTTTATCAGGTTTATTCTGAATCCCGCCTGCCCGAAAAACTGAAACGCGCCAGCCAGTGCAAACGCCAACACCAGCATAGGAACCAATGCTGTAACCAGCGATTTTGCAATGAATCCTGATTTCGATTTGTTGATTTCCAGTTCCAGCGACCCTTCGAGTACAATAAGGATAAGTCCAACTGTTCCGAGTACCGGTAAGGCAGGCGACAGGTCCGGAATAGTTAAGGATGAGTAATTAGACAACTGCCGTAAAGCCCATCCGAGTAGTAACAAAAGTATTACCGAGGGGATTTTTGTTTTTCCTGATGTAAGGTCAAATACATAAGCTACAAGCACTAAAAGGCAGAGTGTGATGATGATGGCAGTGGTCATTGCCGGATTTTTTAAACGATGGCTTTAGTGGCGTTATTCTGTTTGCAGATTAGCTTTAATGTTGTTGAAGTAACATAATTCCCGCAACGCGGTGAATATTTTAAAAAGAATTCAGAAGAACAACTTCCCGAACTTAAAAGTTCTCTGAGGCTTTTGTGTAGTCGCTCGTTTGTTTCCAAATAAGGGTTTTCAGGTATTTATAGTTAGCTATAATAAGGTTGAGCCAGGGATATTTGTTGAACACCTTTTCAGTACCTGTATCAAACCGGATATAAAAATAACCGGTTCCAAACGGACGTCTTTCACTTCCGCTCCATACGAGCACTGCTGTGGAAAAATGAATGTCGTCAATTTTTTGAACCACTGAATCGGGGATGGCAACTTCATGTGTGCCATCAGAAACTTTAATGGACTTCCATTTGTTTTTATGGCAAATAAAAGTAAGCGTTTCGCCCCCGTCAAAAGTCAGTATTGCCTGCCTGAGGTTTTTCTTGTTTTGAATAATGTAGTTGTTGTACGCATCCAGCAGTGAATCGCTCGGATTGCTGAGCGCAATGGTGTCGTTGTTACGAAATACAAATACATACTTATGCGGCTTTTCAGTTATATAGTGATGTGCCGAAGCGGTGGAACAACACAATAAGAACAAAAAAAACAACTGATGCTTCGCGTAATTTCTAATCATAAAAACCATTAAAAAAACTCAACCTTGCCTGTTTCCATGTGGTATTCAGCGCCTGCAATTTTTATTTCGCCCTTATCTTCCATTTCTTTCAGGATTGGGCTTTGGCTCCGAATCAGGTTTATGGTATTCAGCACATTTTCTTTGGTAACAGCTTCCAGGTAATCGCGGTTTTTTGAAGTCGGTTCTCCTTTAAAATCAACGGTGTGGTTTATTGCCGGTTCTATTTTTGCCAGCAGAGGCGTGATATTTCCCATCCTCACATGCTCTATGGCTGATTTGATGGCTCCGCAATGTTCGTGACCAAGTACTACAATCAGTTTGGCTCCCGAAACTTTGCAGGCATATTCCAGGCTGCCGAGAATATCTTCGTTCACAATATTCCCCGCTACACGGGCTACAAACAAATCGCCAATACCACAGTGAAAAACATCTTCCACCGGTACCCGCGAATCGAGGCATGACAATACCACACCGCCCGGATGTTGCCCTAACGAAGCCCTCCTGATTCTTTCGGCAGTGTTACGTATGGTCAGTTTATCGTTAACATAATCGCTGTTGCCTTTTTGTAAAATGGTCAAAACCAAATCAGGGGTCAGCTTATCCTGAACTTCCTTATGCAAAAATTCATCAACTATTACGTGTTCATGTGAATAGTCGTCTTTGGTATTACATGAAAAGCCGGAACTCAAAACTACCAGCGCCAGAATGAATACGGGGGAAAGGAGGAATGTTTTTTTCATGACAATTGCCTGATTCTTTAGTAATAAGCTGCTGTACGCAAATAAAATAAGCTTTTGGAAATGTTTTGTTTTTGCCGGGCGATTAGGATAGCGGGGCAAATGTTTTGAGTGGTTTTTTTCAAGCCGGCTATCTGCGGCAAAAAAGCCTTTAGACAAGTCCGTAAGTTCACACCTGATTTTGCAATTACCTGGTTTTAGTTCCTTACTTCATCTTTCAATGAGGATAACTTTCCGAAATTGTTTCACCGTAAACTTTCCGTAATTATTTTATTTGCCGGTTGATGTCGGTTGAGTTTCAGATTTTTTTAACCTGCGCGCTTATTCAGTGTCTTTATTATCTCATCGTATTCGCACGGCTCAGTTTTGTGCGCCCTTTCAGCGGTATTTCCGATTTTCTGCCACCGGTTTCGGTTATTATTTGTGCTAAAAACGAGGCTCAGAACCTGGCTCAAAATCTGAAAGTGGTTCTTATTCAGCAATACAAACAATACGAGGTTATTGTAGTCAACGACCAAAGCACCGATAATACGCTCGATGTGCTGGTGGAATACTACAAGCGTAACCCGAACCTGAAGATTGTAAACATTCATGCACAGGTTAATGAACCGTATGCGGGTAAAAAATATGCCTTGCTTCAGGGAGTTGAAGCGGCAACTTTTGACACCATTGTTGTTACCGATGCCGATTGCCGCCCTGCTACTACACACTGGCTGGCAAAAGTAGTAGGCTCTTACATGAGTGAAACTAAAATTGTTTTGGCGCATTCACCTTTTGAAAAACAACCCGGTCTTTTAAACAAGATTATCCGTTACGAAAACTTTATGACTGCTCTTCAGTATTTCGGCTTTGCCAAACTTGGCATGCCTTACATGGGAGTGGGCAGAAACCTGTCGTACAAAAAAGAATTACTGAACAGTTTTGAGGGTTTCGAAAAGTCTAAAAATATTCTTTCGGGCGATGATGACTTGTTAGTAAACGCCACAGCCAGCGCCAGAAACACTGAGATTTGTATTGACAAAGACGCTTTCACATATAGCAAAGCCAAAAACACTTTGAGCGAATGGCTTGGACAAAAACGCAGGCATCTCTCTGCGGGCTTTAAATACAAACCCCAACACATCTTTCTGCTTTTCCTTTTTCCGCTCAGCAACCTGTTGTTGTATGTCAGTTTTATTGTGCTGTTAGTTAATGGAATCATGTTGCCGTTCACCCTCGGTGTTTTCTTTGGGGTGCTGCTCATAAAACTTCTTTCTGTTTTCCGGGTTTATAAAAAACTCGGATACGGTGATTTGTTTTTGTTCACTCCACTTCTCGATGTTATTTACACCGGTTACCTGCTGCTCATATTTTTCTTATTATTGCTCAAACCTAAAACCGCTTGGAGTTAAATTCAAAATTTTCATCGCGCGCGCAGGAAGACCTTGAACTGGTGGACAAAGCTAAAGCCGGTGACCAGGCTTCGTTTGAAAAACTCATGAGCCGCTACCGCGACTCTATTTTTTTCATGGTTCTTAAAATGGTTCACAACCGCGATGATGCCGATGATTTAACCATGGAGGCATTTGCCAAGGCGTTTAATAACATCGCCAACTACTCGGCTGATTTTGCTTTCAGCACATGGCTGTTCAAAATTGCCACCAATAATACCATTGACTACATCCGCAAAAAACGTTTGCAAACTACTTCCATTGACCAAACGGTAACGAACGAAGATGGCGAGTCAACACCTATTTCTGTAAAAGACCACAACGCCAACCCCGAAGAAAAAATGGTGAAAGACCAGCGTGCGGCAAAAATTCGTGCTGCCATTGAAAAACTTTCACCTAAGTATCGCACGCTTATTGAGCTTCGCTATCTCGATGAACTGGCTTATGAAGAAATTGCCGTAAAACTCGATATTCCTCTCGGCACGGTTAAAGCGCAGCTCTTTCGCGCTAAGGATATGCTTTACAACATCCTGAAGGTGACCAAGGAGAAATACTAATCTGGAATTCGGAAACCGGAATTCGGAATGGAACTGCTTCTTAAATATTTCCCGGCACTCACCCAAAGCCAGATTCAGCAATTCTCCTCTCTCCGAAAAATTTATCAGGAGTGGAACCAAAAAATAAACGTTGTTTCCCGGAAAGATATTGACAACTTATACGAGCGGCACATTCTTCATTCCCTCTCCATCGCCAAATTGGTTCAGCTTAAACCCGGAACCAAAGTGATGGATTTAGGAACCGGTGGAGGGTTTCCGGGGGTTCCCCTTGCCATTCTTTTTCCCGATGCCCGTTTTCATTTGGTTGATTCCATCAGCAAAAAACTGAAAGTGGTGGATGCGGTGAAAAATGAAATCGGGCTTAAGAATGTTTTCACCTTCCATTTCCGTGCCGAGGAAATGGATTTTCAGTACGACTTTATTGTTTCAAGAGCGGTAGCTCCGCTTGCCGGTTTAATGAAGCTTACCAGGGCAAAGTATCTCTCCAAATCACACCATGAAATAACCAACGGATTGATTTGCTTAAAAGGCGGAAATATTGATGAAGAAATTTCGATGGTTAAGAATGTAAAGAAAATCCCCGTTTCCGATTATTTCTCCGAAAGTTACTTTAAAGACAAGTGGATTGTTCACTGCCCTTCATAGCCTGAAATAACTCATTTTTTAGCCGTTGTTGGTGTTATAGGAGCGGCTCTGCGCTCCGTCACCAACAACTATTTCTATCCGTGCAATATCTCCATTTTGCAGCTTGGGGTCATTGCGTTTTCAAGCCCTCCCCTTCGTAGAGGATTTAAGACAGGTTGCCCCAATCGTCCCTTATGTCCCATAAGTCCCGCAAACCCCAAACCCAAACAACCAACCAATCACCCCCTCCCAACACCCCAAAACCCGATTCCCGCCACTTTTAACTTACTTTTAAAAAGCGCTTAAAAACCGGAACAATTGCAAAAATTTGTGTTTGGAGGTAATGGTAAGGCAGTTATACCTTTACACCGGCAAAGTTTTTTTCAGCACTTATTACCTAACGCCATGTTGAATATACGGAGCAAAAAAACAACTAATGAAATCCCGCGTGTGGCGGGAAAAAACTTTCGCCCCTTTCTTGTTTTGCTTTTACCGCCTCTGGTAACAGCACAGCAGCTTTATTTTACCGGTTTTGTTTAGCTTGCGGGTGCAACTCTGTAATTACCTAAAGTTTAAATCATGAAAAAAATAATTTACGTCCTTACTTGTGTGCTTGTTCTTAGTGTAGCAAGCGTTAATGCCCAAATTACTTATGAGCATACTTACATAGAACCATCGAGTACTATAGGTAGCGAATTTTTTCTAACTAATCTCGGTGGAAATAATTATAAGTATGTAATTTTTAACTACGACAGCGCACGCTTTAGCCTATATAATTTAAACCACACGCCCTTTCTATTAAATATTTCAATTCCTATTTCCTCAAAACCTTCAACGAACACCTATTATCGTTTGGGGTACATTACTACAACACTCTTTGATTGTGATTCAACAAATATTGAATATGCTATGATGTTGAATACCCCGCGACCGGATGAGCACCCAAATTTTGTTGTATATCGAACAGATGGAACAGTTCTCTTTTCAAAAGACACTGTAGGAACTATGTTCTGCATAGGCTGTGGCTCTGGTAGCTACGAAATTCACCCCATTATGAATACACCCGAGGGAGCCAAGCTGTACCTATTTAACGCAGGTGCTACTACGTCATATGACCTCCATGTTTTTGTCTATGGATTATGCGGAACTTTGCCACAGGAAATTACAAATGTTAGTCAGTCGGATTTCTATCAATTTGGGTCCTATGTCAAAACTTTTCCAAATCCTGCCTCACATAGAATCAGCTTTGAAATAGTTCCACCAAGCAATTTGGAGCAGTATGAGTTTGTAATTTTTAATTCACAACTTCAAAAAATTAGAACCTATGCCATTCAAGGAGAGACGAATATTGATTTTGACAGCAGTTTTTTGAGTTCTGGTGCATATTTTTATTCTCTCGAAAACAAAAGCAAATCATTTCAAACAGGAAAGTTTCTATTATCTAAGTAAAACTATTTACAAACTATAAAATCAAAATCAAATGAAAAAATTCGCCTTCGTTGGTGTTAGGTGAATAGCCTTTGTTTGGTGTTATAGGAGCGGCTCTGCGCTCCGTCACCAACAACTATATTGCGCAGCCAGTGTATTTGTTGCTCTCCTCCTCACTCGTTTCCCATAACATGAGTCAGAAACCCAAACTCATCAACACCACTCAGGTAAAAGCTATACAGTTGTTGGTGATAACACCGAACAACAGCAAAAGACAAGTTTATTGTTCACTGCCGCCAGTAGTGCAGGTTTAAGGTGGGTAAAAAAAAGAAACTGCAATTCGGGAAAAATATTTTTCTTTGTTAAAACAACTACCCAAATGAAAAGAATTATACCCGCTTTGCTTTTGCTTACAGCAATAGCAAGTAACATATCTGCACAACGCACCTGTAGTGCTATGGACCATCTGAAAATGATTCAGCAGTTGGACCCTTCTATAATTACCATCAGGGAACAAATCGAACAGTTCACCCAAAACTATATTGACAACGGAAGCGCTTTATCGGGCAACCGGGCTGTGGTAACCATACCGGTAGTGGTGCATGTGGTTTACAACACTACAGCCGAAAACATTTCCGATGCGCAAATTCAATCACAAATGACTATTCTGAATAACGACTTCAGAAAACTGAATGCCGACTGGACAAGCACTCCTTCGGTTTTCCAAAGCCTGGTGGCTGACTGCGAATTCCAGTTTTGCCTCGCCCAGCGCGACCCCAGCGGAAACGCAACCACCGGTATCGTGCGCGTGGCTACCAGCAAAACTTCTTTTACTACTAACGATGCGGTGAAATATACTTCACAGGGCGGCTCTAATGCATGGCCAAGTTCTTCGTACCTCAACGTTTGGGTTTGTGACCTTAACGGATATTTGGGTTACGCCCAGTTCCCGGGCGGGCCTTCAGCAACTGACGGTGTTGTTTGCGACTATGCCGCTTTCGGTAACACCGGTGCCGCGGCTTACCCTTTTAATCTCGGAAGAACTGCTACTCACGAAGTGGGGCACTGGCTCAACCTTTATCACATTTGGGGCGATGATGGAACCGGTTGCACCGGTTCAGACCAGTGCAGCGACACTCCTAATCAGGCCGATGAAAATTACGGTTGCCCGGCATTCCCGGCTGTATCATGCAGCAACGGGCCGAATGGCGACTTGTGGATGAACTACATGGATTACACCGATGACCGTTGTATGTATATGTTCACCAACGGGCAAAAAGCAAGAATGCAGGCGTTGTTTGTTTCGGGCGGTTCGCGTTATTCTTTGCTCAGCTCTCTCGGTTGCCAGCCTCCTTCCGGTGGCGGTACCTGCGGCACTCCAACCGGATTAACCGCCAGCAGCATTACTCAAACTTCGGCTACCATTTCATGGGGCGCGGTATCCGGTGCGGTTTCTTATAATGTGCAGTACAAAGTCAGCTCATCTTCCACCTGGAATACAACTTCCACCACTTCAACTTCACTTGGTTTTTCAGGTTTAACAGCAGCTACAACTTACAATTACCAGGTGCAGGCGGTTTGCTCCGGCAGTACAGGCAGTTATTCAACCGCAGCTTCGTTTACCACTTCTTCATCCGGTGGCGGTGGATGTTCCGATACCTATGAGTCAAACAATTCGCTGAGTACAGCTAAAACAATTCCGGTGAATACAAGTATCCAGGCATTGATTGGCGCTTCGGGCGATAACGATTATTTCAAATTTACAAATACCAGTGCGCAGAAAAATATTCTTGTTACTCTTACAAACGTTCCGTTTGATTATGATTTAAAGTTGTATAAATCTTCAGGTGGTTTGCTGGCTACTTCGCAAAATGGCGGAACAACCAGCGAGGGAATTAAATACAACAATGCACCGGTAGGAACTTATTACGCGCGCGTTTACGGTTACAACGGGGCTTACAGCGCTACTCAGTGCTATACCCTCACTGCTTCTATAAGCAATGTGGCATTCAGGGAGGAACAACAGCAAGACAATAACCTGAAAGCAAATACCGATATTCAGTATAACATTTTCCCTAACCCCTCAACCGGTCTGGTAAATATTGAAATGAATTTGTCCGATATGATGAGCGCTGTAAACATTCGCGTGTTCGACTTGCTCGGCAATGTTTTGAAAACAACCGACCTTATTGATGTGGAAGGCGAAGTGGTAACAAGCATTGATATGAACAACATGCCCAACGGAATCTACGTGGTGGCGGTAAGCTCGGTTTCGGGAACAGAAACCCGCAAGCTGATTATCAATAAATAAACTTGATTGAAGAATAAACAACAGCCCTCCGGAATTCGGGGGGCTTTTTTGTTTACAACGGGGCTTTTTTCCCCGCCAGGTACTCTTTGTAAACCTCGCGTACAATTCCGTCTCCCAAACCTATTTTAGGAATAAATACTTTTTCGGCATCCACCCATTTCATGATATTTATAAATATTTCACCGGCAGGAACAATCACATCTGCCCGGTCGGGGTTAAGGTCGTAAATTTTCATGCGCTCTTCATACGTGTGTGCTTTCAGGTCTTCAATCAGTTCATTCAGCTTTTCAAACGAAAGCGCTTTACCCGGTTTCAGCTCAACCAATTTTGAAATACGGTTGATGTTCCCTCCCGAGCCAACCAGTGAAAAATCTTTCAATCCCTCTGCTTTCTCTTTTACCCATTTTTTCATCTTCTTCCAGTCCTCTTCTTCCACCTGGTTCTGTAAAATGCGGATGGTGCTGATGTCGAAAGACTTTGCCGCCACCACCTTGCCTTTGGAGAAAACGGTAATCTCGGTGCTTCCCCCGCCTACATCTACATACAGGCAATTCTTTTCCGACTTTCCCAACGAAGCATTCTGGCTGTTAAAAATGAAATTCGCTTCCAGGTTGCCCGAAATAATTTCGATGTTGATTCCTGTTTTTTCTTTTATCCGCTTTACAATTTGCGGACCGTTACCGGCTTCGCGCATGGCAGACGTAGCGCAGCCTTTATAATGAATTACATCGTTAGCACGCATCAGGTGCTTGAATGCCAGCATGGTTTCTTCCAAATGCTTAACCGAAACTTCCGGAATTTTATGGTCGGTAAATGCGTTGGCTCCCAGGCGCACCGGTACGCGCACTAACGAGCCCTTTTTGAAAATAGGCCCTTCGCCATTGGTGAGCACATTGGAAATAAGCAGCCGCACCGAGTTGGAGCCGATATCAATTGCTGCAAACTTCTGAATTTCCAATGCAATAATTTTCGGCAAAATAATTTCATCGCATCTTTAATGATAAGTGAGTTTTCAACTCAATAATGTGAAGTGAAGTGAAGATTAAGAAAAACTTTTTGTCTCAACCGAGCCTGCCGGTTGCACCTCCGGTGTTTACCGAATGAGGAGGCCCTTCGCGTACTAAGAGGGGGATAAAAAAAGCCCCGCTTTCGCAGCGCTTTTGTATTTCTCCCGCAGCTCGTGGCTCGCAGCCCGCTGCTTTTTACTGCACAGCCGTAAACGTAAGTTTGTAATGCCCTTCCGTTCCACCGGTGTTCTGCACGTTCAGTTTGGTGTTAGCTCCGCCAAAGCCGAGCAGGGTGGCAAACTCTTCAATGCTTATGGTGGTGATACCCGGTGCGCGCTCATAGAAAACTCCGCCCGGTGCATCACCCGCATTAGGTGAGGAATAGAACTTGAGCGTAGAACCGCTGATTTCGAAAATCACCATCGTAGCTGGCGAAGGGTTTAAACCGGGAAGGGGTATGTTTTTGATAAGGGCTGGTGCAACATCGCCTTCGAACACAAGTGAGTTACCGGCACCTTTGGGATTCATGAGTACGGTGGCTTCGTGTTTTTTGCCCGAGGCTATCATCACGTTGCTCAGCGCGGCATCATCGAACAGTTTGTGCTTAACTATGAAGGAGTGCGCTCCCTGTTCAATATCTTTATAGGTAACGAAACCTTTTTTGGTGGTGCGCTTGAAAGTACCGGAAGCATCGCGGTAAACTTTAGCGCTGCGCAAAGGCTCGTTGTTGGCGGAGTTGAGGACAAGGATTTTGAGGACGGTCGCAAAACTTCCCGCATTAATCAACACCCGGCTCGCCCGGTACTGTCCTTCAAACTCTTCGTTCCCGTTGCTCAGAAAATTCACCGCCAGTTTATCCATCTGCTTCTTTAAAGTCTTATCCGCATCCTTAAACAGTGCCGCCACCTGCGCCCGTACCATCTTCTTATTTGCCTGGCTCGCCTGTGGCTTCGGTTTCTTATCCCCGTAATCATCTATCGCGGTCTGGAAAGTTGCAAGCAGCGGTGCCGTCACCCCGTAGTCGCCAAGACTTGCCAGGTTATCATTCGCGGCTGTATAAATATTCATGCATATACTTTCTACCTCATCATCTAATGCCGCGTTTATTTTCGAAAACGAAATATCCATCGCCTCCTCCAGCGTCTCATCACCGGTTACCGAGGCGTATGCGCTCACCATCCCTGCTATCCCCGAGCCCATCGTGGCTAAGGTCCTCTTGGCTGTCTGCTTCGAGGTACTCAAACCGCCCGTCTGCGCCTCAAGTATCGTCATTCCGCTCACTATCGCTGCCACCGTGGTTTTAAAAACATTATAACTCGTTGCAAACGCAGCTACCAATGCCACTATCGCTAAATTATTTTCGCAAAGGTCAATCACTAAGTGATACATATTCAGCTTTGCTTCTTTGTACACATTCATAAAAAATTCAAATTTGGTTATGTAAACCGCTGTATCGCTATAGGGGAAACTCTTCTTATTCCGGTAGGTATTCTGCTTTTTTTCTTTTGGCTATCCTGTCATTTTGAGTGCTAGAGCATAATCTTCCAATCCCTCCTCACTCTTTGTTATTTGCTAATCACTATTTGCTATTCACTATTCACCATTATCAACGCACCCGCCTCATTCAATATTGTACCCCAAACAAATATTTACACATTTTAGCATTTGTCCCCCTCCGGTGGGTTATATACATGTCATTGCGAGGTCGGCTCTGCGACCGAAGCAACCTTCCCCTTTGTATTTCATCCCCTCTATACCCTGCCTTTGCTTAGCGATAAGGGTAGGGGTGTGTTGTGTTAGGTTATTTGCATTCCCTCTTTCTTCCAACTCTTAACCTCTGCGCGTCTTGCAAGTTCCAATAAATACAAGTTTACAACTTCCCCATTCTCCAATCCGCAATTCCATCCGTCCCATAAGTCCCCATCGTCCCAAACAACCAACCACCACATTCGCTGATTCCTGCATTCACTAACTTTCGTGCAATTCGTGTCTTCATCCTTTATCCGTCCATAAGTCCCCATCGCCCCA
>CAZWAD010000023.1:0-61751 GCA_964631835.1 uncultured Chitinophaga sp. | reverse complement strand
AAAGTATTAAGCAATTCCCCGAAAGTATTAAGGAAAACATGGAAAGTATTGGGGAAAACTTCGTACTTCCCAATACTTTCTAAGTAAAGCTGAATATGATTTCAGCGTAACGTAGGCGTTTTATTCATACTTATAGAACCCTTTCCCTGTTTTTTTGCCAAAATGACCGGCATCCACCTTCTGTTGCTGAATTCGCGAGGGTCGAAACCTCGGCTCCTGGTTGAAAGATTCATACACCGAAGAAGTAACTGCAAAGTTGATGTCGTTGCCTACGTGGTCCATAAGTTTGAAAGGGCCCATTTTAAAACCTGCGCTTTCCATTAAAGCATCAATGGTTTCGGCTGATGCCACTTTTTCTTCCAGCAGTTTCAGGCTTTCGAGGTAAAACGGCCGCGCTACGCGGTTTACAATAAACCCGGGCGAGTCTTTACACATAATGGGCGTTTTACCTATTGAAATGCAAAGCTGCCTAAGCGTTTCAGCCGTTTCAGGCGAAGTTTCAGCCCCGCTGATTACTTCCACCAGTTTCATGATATGTGCGGGGTTAAAGAAATGCAGCCCGGCAATGCGTTCGGGGTTTGTTATTCCTTTGGCAATGCCGGTAACCGAAAGCGATGAAGTATTGGTAGCAAGTATGGTTTCTGCAGGGTTTATTTCTGCCAGCTTTTGAAAGAGCTGGCGCTTGGGTTCAAGGCTTTCTGCTATAGCTTCAACCACCAGCCCCGCTTTCAGGGAACCCGCTTCGCTGCTGAACGTAATGCGGCTCAGCGCGCCCGCCTTGTCTGCTTCCTTAATTTTTCCCCTTGAAACAGCAGCGCTGAGGTTGTTTTCTATCTCTGTGGCTGCTTTTTCTAACTGCAAAGGGCTGATATCAAACAAAACCACCCCGATGTTTGCCAGCGCAAATACCTGCGCAATTCCCGCGCCCATGGCGCCCGCACCGGCTACTCCTGCTTTTTCAATCATGGCTATAATTTCGCCAAATAAAGAGAAAAGGAATAATATTTTCGCCATTCGTTTCCGCCTATGCTCAAGTTTGAAGAATTTACCTTGCCAAACGGCTTGAAAGTAATTGTGCACGAAGACCGTTCAACCGCCATGGCTGCCGTCAATATTCTTTATAAAGTGGGTTCGCGCGATGAGGACTCCGCCCAAACCGGTTTCGCGCATCTCTTCGAGCATTTTATGTTCGAAGGCTCGGTGAATATTCCTGAATTTGATACCGCCCTGCAAAAAGCCGGAGGCGAGAACAACGCTTTTACCTCTACCGACATTACCAACTATTACGATATTCTTCCGGCAGGCAATCTCGAAACCGCCTTTTGGCTCGAAAGCGACCGCATGTATTCGCTGGCGTTCAGTGAGGAGAGTTTTAATACGCAGAAGAGTGTGGTAATGGAAGAATTCAAAGAACATTATATCAACCAGCCCTATGGCGATGTATGGCATAAGATGTGTGCGCTGGCGTACAAGGTTCATCCGTATCAGTGGCCCGTCATTGGCCTTAACCTTCAGCATATTGAGCAGGTGGAACTGCCTTCTGCCAAAGATTTCTTTTTCAAATACTACCGGCCCAACAATGCCGTCATGGTGGTGGCTGGAAATGTGAAGACCGGTGCGGTGCAGAAAATGGCGGAGAAGTGGTTTGGCGATATTCCTTCGGGCGGAAAGATAGCGCGCAGCATTCCGCAGGAACCGGTGCAGCGGGAAGAAAGAGTGCTGGAGGTAAAAGCCGATGTACCGGTGAATGCTCTTTACAAAGCCTATAAAATGGGCAGCCGCACCAGCGATGACTATTATGCCGCTGACCTGCTCCGCGAAATTCTCAGCGCAGGTGATTCATCAAGACTCTACCGGCAAATGGTAAAAGAGAAAAAACTGTTCAGCAGTATCAGCGCCTCCTGCACCGAAACTATTGATGAGGGGTTGCTGCTGATTGAAGGCAGGCTTAGCAAAGATGTTCAGATGGATACCGCTGAAAAGGCGGTGGAGGAAGCCCTCCATGAAATGGTTCATCAGCAAATACCCGGTGAAGAACTGGATAAGGTAAAAAATAAAATAGAGGCTTTCCTCACTTTCAGCGAAGTAAATATCCTTAACCGCGCCATCAACCTCGCCTTTTTCGAAATGCTTGGCGATGCCGGGGGTGTAAACCACGAAGCCGAAAAATATGCTGCTGTTACTGCCGGACAGATTCAGCAGGCGGCAGCATCCATTTTCAGAAAAGAGAACAGCAATACCATCCGCTATTTCAGTAAAAATTAAAACTAGCATGAACCGTGCACTTGCTCCCGATATTCATGAGGTTGATTCCATTACTCTCCCCGGGGTAAAGAAACTCAGCCTCGACAATGGCGTACCGGTTTACATCATCAACGAAGGCGAACAGGAAGTGGTGAAAGTGGAGCTGCTTTTCAAAGCCGGTAAATGGTTCGAAGAAGAAAATCTGACAGCCGACCTCGTTTCGCGCATGCTGCGCGAAGGCACGCAGGCGCACTCCGCCAAACAAATTGCCGATCGGTTCGATTATTACGGAGCCAACTTCGATACCGGTGCCGGTCTTGAAACCGCCAGCGCTTCGGTTTATTCGCTGACCAAACATATCGGGCATCTGCTTCCTCTTTTTTCGGAAATAATCACCGGTTCTGTGTTTCCGCAAAACGAGCTGAATACTATTATCAGCAATCGCAAGCAACGGCTTGCAGTTGATTTGCAGAAAAACGATTTTGTGGCAAACCGCAATTTTGTAAACGCTCTTTTCGGAAATAAACACCCCTACGGCAGAATAACACAGGCGGAAGATTTTGACAAAATAACTTCTTCAGGCTTGCGGTCTTTCTTCAAAAAATATTACAATGCTTCCGGCCTTGTTATCATGGTTGCCGGAAAATTCGATGACTCTTTGATTAAAAAACTGAATGAGCATTTCGGGAATAAGGATTGGATGATTGAAATAAGGGGGGAAGATATTTTTCATGCGGTGGATCCTACGCCACAGATTGTACAGCATACCGAAGTTGCCGGTTCCGTTCAGTGTGCGCTGGCGGTGGGCAACATAACCATCAACAAAACCCACCCCGATTTCCTGAAACTTTCGGTGCTTAACACCCTCTTTGGCGGTTACTTCGGCTCGCGTCTTATGAGCAATATACGCGAAGACAAAGGCTATACCTACGGCATTTATTCATCGCTGGCTTCGTATCCGCACGGAGGCTTTATCCAGATATTTTCGGAAGTGGGAAAGGAGGTAAGCGATGCCGCTCTCCGCGAAATGGAATACGAAATAAACCGCCTGCGAACCGAGCTGGTGGATGCCGAGGAACTGCAGGTGGTAAAAAACTATATCAGCGGAAAAATACTGCGCAGCATTGACGGACCTCTAAGGTTTTCCGAAACCCTCAAAGGGCTTTTGATTTACAACCAGGATGTTTCATACCTGCACCAGCTCCTGCACACCGTGCGCACTGTTACTTCCGGGGAAATGCTTGAGCTTGCCAACAAATATTACGACTTCGGAAAAATGTACAAGATAACAGTAGGGTAGTTTCGGGTTACTTACCCGTATTAACAACTCATTGCTTACCATTAAAAGGTTGCCGGCTTACAAGGCAACAATGAAAATATGTTTATGCTACATGAGCGATTACTTCAGCTATTTAGGTGATAATAGCTGATTTAACCTGGTACTGCTATATAAAGGCTTTGAAAAGCGGGATTGATATGATTAAGGGATTATAATCTGACCGAATAACAAAACGGCAGGTAGCTTTTCAACTCAGTAAACTGAATTAAGAGCCGAAATTCATAGTATCAGGATAAAAAGTTACTTCGCCTGTATTAATGTTATGTGAGCCGCCTATGATGCCTATTGCCCCGCTCTCAATCAGTTCTTTCAATATAGTACTACGTTCTTTTATAGCTCGCACGGTACGCTTTACATTAAGAGTCGCTACTTTTTCAACAAACTCACTGTTGCCGGAGTTCCGGTTTTCTTTTGTGGAGAGTTCATCTTCTACAGCCGGTCGTATTTTGGTCAGTAATGCAGTTAGGTTACCCATCTCCACGTGGTCGCAGGCACCTTTTACTGCACCGCATTTTGTATGACCAAGCACTACTATTATTTTGGCGCCAGCCACCTTGCAGCCAAATTCCATGCTTCCTAATATGTCTTCGTTGATGATATTTCCGGCAATACGCACACTGAAAATATCGCCCAGACCCTGGTCAAAAATTAACTCGGCTGATGTTCGGCTGTCAATACAACTGAGAATGACGGCAAATGGGTGCTGTCCGTCTGATGTTTCGTTTGCTTGTTGCAGCAGGTTGCGGTTTATTTTCAGGTTGTTTACAAAGCGTTCGTTGCCCTTTTTTAAAATTTCTAATGCCATTTGAGGGGTTATGGAGGCTTGCAGTTCTTTTGTTAATGTGCGCATGTTTTTGTTGATTTAGTTATTAGACAATTTAATTTAGAATTAAGAAAGCGGTTCAATGAATTTGATAGTTTCCACAGTAATGTTTTTTCTGCCGGCATTATTCCTGTAATCTCTGATTAGCTCTGCCACATCGTACGAAAGTGAAACTGTTTTTGAGCAGTCAATAATCACTTTTGAATTGACGGGTATAGCCTCCAGATCTTTTGCCACACTGGCTTTATTGAAAAATGAAACTTCTTCTGCTAATATCAGGCGGTAAGTTTTCTGTCCGTTTTCAGAAGATACTATTTCTTTCATATAATGTGAATTGCGGTAGCTATGCCAGAGTGCGAACAATCCTCCGACCACCAGTCCGGCTGCAATGCCCTTCAATAAATCGGCAAGCAGAATAACAATTACAGTAACTATGAAAGGGATAAACTGCTCCCAACCCAACTTATACATTTGTTTGAAGAGAGAAGGTTTTGCAAGTTTATATCCTACCACAAATAATATGGCAGCCAGTGTTGCTAATGGAAGCATGTTTAATAAACCTGCTATGAAAACCGAACTGAGAAGTAGAAAAATTCCATGGTAAATGGCTGACATTTTTGTCTTACCTCCAAAAGTTATATTGGCGGTACTGCGAACAATCACCTGTGTAATAGGCAGGCCACCGATTAAGCCTGATATGATGTTACCCAGGCCCTGCGCTTTTAGTTCCCTGTTGGTTGGAGTGATCCGTTTGTACGGATCGAGTTTGTCAGTAGCTTCCACACAAAGAAGTGTTTCTAAACTCGCTACTACAGCCAGTACCACCGCAATTTCCCACACTTTGTATTGGGTAATTGCGGAGAAGTCGGGAAAAGTAAATTGAGAAATATACCCTTGAAAACTATCCGGAACAGGCAGACGCACCAGTTGGTTGCTATTAAGCATAAAAGGAAGTGTACCATTTTGGAAAAGGAAACTTAAAACAATGCCCGTGACTACGGCTACCAAAGGACCGTTGAACATTCCAAATATTTTATGCTTTTTAGTCAGCACAGTTTCCCATAACAGTAGTATGAATAACGAAACAAGAGTGACAACCAGTGCACCCGGAGTGAAGTAGTCAAAAGCATTCATTATTCCGGTAAATGTGTTTTCGCCATCTGACTGAAAGAATGAAAAATCGCCCTCTGTATCCTTATCCCAACCCAGAGCATGAGGAATTTGTTTCAGTATAATGAGGAGACCTATCCCTGTTAACATTCCCTTTATCACAGACGAGGGAAAGAAATAGGCAATAAATCCGGCCCGTGCAAAACCGAGAGCTAGTTGAATTACACCCGCCAAAACCACAGCCATAAGAAATGTTTCCCATGACCCGCCCAAAGAGGCAATGGATGAGAATACAATGACAGCAAGACCGGCTGCCGGACCGCTGACTCCTAACGGGGAACCACTTGCCACCCCTACAACTATACCTCCTACTATTCCAGCAATAATACCTGCAAACAATGGTGCACCCGAGGCAAGGGCAATTCCTAAACATAAAGGCACGGCTACAAAAAAGACAACAATGCTAGCAGGCAAATCGTGTTTTAAATCTTTGAACTTGGTTTTGAGTTCCATAGAATAGTTTTTATTGAAACGGTTGCAAAGATAGTAATAGTTTTCAAAATAATAGTAATACTATCATAAATAATTGTAAAATTATTTTTTTCCTACCTTTGCGCGTCCATTAAAAACA
Organism: uncultured Chitinophaga sp.; assembly: GCA_964631835.1. Lineage (GTDB taxonomy): Bacteria > Bacteroidota > Bacteroidia > Chitinophagales > LD1 > Bog-950. The sequence continues at coordinate 55,604 of CAZWAD010000023.1, read as the reverse complement.
AGGATGAATGGGTTTACAGTTACAGATAAAAATGAATGAGGGTTTGTTTCTCCGCAATCCTGAAGGCTCGGAACTGGGAAAAAATATTATCAAGCACAGCATTCAATTGATTCATAAAACCGGGTTTGAAGCATTTACTTTTAAAAAGCTGGCAAAAGAAATCGGAACTACCGAAGCCGGTATTTACCGTTATTTTGAAAATAAACACCGACTCCTGGTTTATCTTACTGCATGGTATTGGGGCTGGCTTGAATTTCAGATAATGTTTCATACCAACAACATCAAAAACCCCGGTGTAAAATTAAAGCGGGTGATAAAATTATTAGCCTCGGCCACAGAAGATGATGAGCAGACAAACTATGTAAACGAAAGTTTGCTGCACCAGATAATAATATCTGAAGGGTCCAAGGCATACCTGACTAAGCATGTTGAAGAAGATAATAAACAACTATTTTTTAAGCCTTATAAGGACCTGTGTGCAGTTGTGGGAAATATTATTCTGGAATGCAGTCCGAAGTATAAGTACCCTAAATCTTTAGCCTCAACCATTATTGAAATGGCGCATTTCCAAAACTACTTTATGCAGAACCTTCCTTCGCTGACTGATTTTGGGAAAACCAAAGAAGAGGCAGATGTAATTGCATTTCTTAATGACCTGGTGTTTTCGAGTATTAAAACCCGGTAGTTAAGATTTATTTAGTCTCATACGTCAACAGAGCCCCCTGCAACTCGGTTCTTCGTATATAAAGGTGTTTATTTGAGTTACTCCTGTTTATTGCAGTTTTTCACTTATTTTTCTCTTTCTCCCATACCAATGAGCCATGCTTTGGCTCTTTCGTACTTCATCCAATCATCTATGCCATCTTTTATTTTGTTTCATAACTGCTCGTATCGCCATCCATCACCCCGCACCTCAATAATCTTTGCTCAACTATAAAAATTGAATCCTCAAACATTACAACTTTCCTCTTCCATTTAGTAATTCCTTTCAGGTTTGTTATCATGGCAATGCTAAATTTACTGTTTCAACATGCGGCTATTTCTTACCATTCTAGGTATCTTGTTTTTTCTTGCTTCATGCAGGCAGGAGGATACTCTCATAGCTGATTCTGGCAGACCGCAACGACAACTGAAAAACTATTTCGACAAAAAATACATGCTCTATCAACTTCCCGATGATTATTACAATAACTCAAAACTCAGCCAATCTTTTGAAGAAAGCACTGCCAACAGTCTCGTTGATTTCAAACCGCTCGGTCATGATGCTAAACTGTATTTACAATACACCCATGTCTATAGCCAAAAATGTGTTTACAATACGCCCGACTATGCCTGGAAATTTGCCGAAGTATGTTTCCCCAACACCTGCCTTACTAACGATAACGCCTATGCTCTCGCGATCGTTCGCAATAACACCTCCTCAGATAAAAACTATTACCTCCGCCTCTTTTATCAAAATACTTCGTATTGGTATCCTACCGGAGACTCCATTGATTTTTCTACCAAAAACTTTCTGACAAATTACTATGGAGCATCGCAAGTGGTTAGTGTAAGGGTAGAGGCAAACAATTATAAAGCTGTCAAGATCCCTTACACCATCGGACTCAATCCTAAACATGAATTCGACCACGACCCTTCTCAAGACCCCGCCCGACCGGGCAATTACGAATTCCTCCTTATCATCCTCCCGGACACGTGTAATACCTTAATGAACCGAAACCTCAATTTGAGAAAAGTAAATCCTTTTGCAGAGGTAAAAAAAGATGAAATACAAAACGGAGGCAGAAAGTATTTCAACCACTCATCTTACGTTTCACCTCAGCATTTCAAGTTTGTTTTTCTCGATGAATATTTTGATGGCACTAATGATTTAACCCCCGGCAATGTTTATGTGGTAAAAGACAGCAGGCAGAAACGCCTTTGTGATACCTGCAATAACTGGTACCGGGCTGTTATCAGTGAACACTGGAGCGTAAACACTTTTTCAGAAGGGTTTATCAGTAAAGCCCGTTTCGTAAAAGCAGATTACGGGATAAAAAAAGAAAACACAATTATAGACTCAACCGGTATTACTATAACTATTCCAAGATCCCGTAGAGGGCTTTACAATAAAAACTGGGGTGAATTCAACTTTGGCCCTTCTTTCAAATACGGGCACCTGACGGTTCGTGCAAAGTTTGCACAAATGTTTACCAACTGGGGAACACCCAACGGTATTATTCACAACCTCTGGCTTTACCAGCGTGATTTAGAATTAGTAGATACCACCAACCCCTATCATCATTTTGTAAATTCAAAAGGTCGGCAGCCCTTCGAAATTGATTTTGAGTTCTGGAGCAGTATGGATAACATAAATACCATGTGGGACGATAACGCATTTATCAATTATGCCATTGTAGATTACATGCGTAATGCGAGTGTTTCTGTTAAACCAGGTGAGCAAAAAGAACTTGGTAATTATAAAGCACACCGGTTGAACAACTGGCAGTTAAATATCCCTGGGCAAAACCTTCCACGGAGTTTCTTTGAAAGCTTCCATACCTACGAATTGTATTGGGAACCGGAGCGGGTCAGGTTTTTAGTTGATGGGCAAGAAACAGCTTTCATCACCAGCGATGCAGCTAAAATACCCGACAGGCATATGTATCTTTGGATAGGCTCGCCCCTATATCAGGATGGCACATATTATCAGCAGTCAGCAATACCCTTTTTAAAATACGATAAAAAAACGGTTGTCGATTATATCCGAATCGAATAGCAGGATTACAGGTTTAGCTTAACTTCGGTCAGCGCGGGCAAAGTGCAATCAAATCCGGCAGGATTATCGGTTTTGGCTTTACCCTTATTCAGCAAATCCATATTACTGAATGTAACATTGCCATTATTACGAATGCATATTTTTTGTTCTTCTTTAATGCTGCCGTCATTATTTTTATAGGCGGGGTTTACAGCGCCATCCACAACAATATCCGGAACGTTAGTGCCGTAAATAGCTGTAAACAATTTCCCAAAAACAACATTCTGGTCAACACCTCCGGTTCCTCGTGTAACTCGGTTGTCATGAATATAAATCCCGCCACAGTACGGATCGTAAATGGAATCTTTAAAGGGTTTATTCATTGCCATAAAACTTACTACCGAAGCGCTGACCGAGTTATGTCCGGATATCTCGTTATTGAAAATATCACACTGGTTGGTAGCCATTACAATTACTCCCGTTCCGGCAGGTATTTCTGAAACTGTAGTTCCTTTCACCCCGAAATTCGGTACATTATTGTTTACAATCCTGTTATTATAAACTCGGCACCGGCTGCCGTTCTTTACCGGTAAATCGGGCAGATCAAAAATCAAAACACCTCCGGTGTTGTTTTCTGAAAGGTTTTCATACACATCTGCATCAGTGGAGTTTTCAATTTCAATGCCAGCAACATTATCATGTACGTGGTTTTTCCGCACTATAATGTTTTTTGACTGTCCTACATAAATTCCTGCGTCAGCCGAACCAAACACTTCACATTCTTCAATTAACACGTTTGTACAGCCCACCGGGTAAGTACCATAAGCGCCATTCTTGGTGTCATGAACTGCAGTCCATCCCACTTTCATTCTGCGAAATGTAACATTAGTGGCATCCTGAATTTTAATGTTATCGCCCTTGGCGTCCATCACACAAAAATCTTCAAGAATTATTCCATCTGCTGTAATGCGCAACCCCTCGGCACCGTCTTTTTGATCTTTGAAAGAAAGTATGGTTTTATCTTTTCCTTTTCCACGTATGGTTACGTTCTTCACTCCGTCAAGAATCAGCGAACGATTGAGAGCGAAACTGCCTTCAGGTAGTTCTATTATGTCGCCTTCCTTAGCGTTAATCAGTTTTTCCTGCAATTGTTTTTCAAATTCAGGGTCTGATTTCGGAGTTAATTTGTTATTACAGGAGGTGAAAAATAAGATACTGGCAAAAACGGAGAACAGGAATTTATTCATGATAATAATATTTAGCTGCGCGAATATAACAGCCCAAGGTTATTTTTTCAGAAGCCAGTAAGTTTCATTCTGTCGCTGAGCCTTAGTTAGTAATTCGTTGGCAGCTTCCATGTTGTTTCCCGCCCAATAACCAACGCGGGTTAGCCTGTTTCCTTGCTCAATAAATACATTCTTCTCAGGTTGGGTTTGAAGCAGATTGTTTTTCGCAATTTCCACATTTCTCTTTTTAGCAAATGCTCCTATTATGATGTAATACTGCTCACCTGCTTCATGGACTGTTGTTGCTTCGGGTACTGCAACTGGAAGTTTTTCGGCTGTGGCTTCTTCAATGGGTTGTGCCTTTGTTTCAACAGGTATAGGTTTCAATTCAGGTTCATGAATTTTTAGGATGTTGTTTATGAAACCGAATACGCTTGCTTCATCTAATTGTAAGGCCTTTACTTCAACACCAAGTTGCATAGCTGTAATCAGTGAACTTAAAGAGGCTATCAAAAACACAGAAGCTGCTATGCGCCAAATATTCCGCTGTGATTTTATTTCAAGTGTAGGTCTTTTTACTCCTCCCGATATACTGATTGTTTTTGCACGAAGAACCGGCTGGACAGTAATTGTTTGTAGCCCGAAAGAAGATTTGAGATAATTCACAGAATCATCGGGTGTAAACTGTAAATGCCCCTCAACATTGTTGCAAAACTTTCCGATGTTTTTCAGAATGACATCTTCGCCTTTTTGCAGCAGGCTATTTGCCGAGCCCACCCATGAGTAAATACCATCAAAAGCTTCATCAAATAGAATTTTTTCGCGGGTGGTAATATAATTCAATAGAAGCCCATCATTGTTGCGCAAATTTTTATTGAATGAAATGGCTTTAACAGGAGGGGAGATGGTATGGAGTACCGGATGTATTTCAGCGGGCTTGTAGTTGCAAATAAAGCCACCGAAGCCGGGAATGATTACGCAATCGTGTTCGTAAAGAAGTTCGCTGATGTATTTCGAAATATCCATTCCTAAAAAAGATGACGCAAAATAATTGTTTTTTTGAGTTCCTGATCACTCCTTTTATCCACTACACTTTTTTAGTCGCGTGCAATAAGTAAGCTTTGATAAAATCATCCAATTCACCATCAAGTACCGGTTGGATATTTCCTGTTTCATAGCCCGAGCGGTTGTCTTTGATAAGTTTATAAGGATGTAAGACATAATTACGTATCTGTGAGCCCCACTCGTTTTTCATTTTGGTGCCTTCGAGTTTGTCGCGGGCTTCATTGCGTTTTTGCACTTCAATTTCGTATAGTTTGGATTTAAGCATTTGCAGTGCGCGCTCTCGGTTGTCATGCTGTGAGCGTGTAATCTGGCAGCTTACAACAATTCCGGTGGGTAAGTGTTTTACACGTACGGCCGTTTCTACTTTGTTAACGTTTTGACCGCCAGCACCACTGGATCGGAAAGTTGCCCATTCCAAATCGGAAGGAGGGATATTTATTTCAATGGTTTCGTCCACAATGGGGTAAACAAACACTGAAGCAAAAGAAGTGTGGCGTTTGGCATTGGAATCGAAAGGAGAAATTCTAACCAATCGGTGAACCCCGTTTTCACCTTTTAAATAGCCGTAAACGAAGTCGCCATCAATTTCAAGAGACACAGAACGTATTCCGGCAACATCACCATCGGTTCTATCCACCTCGGTTACTTTAAAATTATTCTTTTCTGCCCACATAACATACATACGTAGAAGCATGCTTGCCCAATCGCAGCTTTCAGTTCCACCGGCACCGGCATTGATTTCAAGCACAGCACTTAACTGGTCTTCAGGTTGGTTAAGAGTGGTTCTGAATTCGAGGTCATCTGCTGCGGCCAATGCTTTGTTGTATGCTGCCTTCAGTTCGGCATCGGTGGCTTCACCGGTTTCGTAGAACTCACGAAGCACCGAAACATCTTCATAAGCTTTCCATGATTCGTCAAAAATATTAACCCAAAACTTGTTGAGTTTAATTTCTTTCAGGTGTTCTTCAGCCCTTTTCGGATTATTCCAGAAGTCGGGGTGCGTAGTAGTATACTCGTCTTGGGCTACTTTGAGTTTTCGGTTGTCGTAGTCAAAGATACCCCCTCAAAGCCACAAGGCGACTTTTTATATCGTTAATATTTTCTGTTGTCATGTTTTAAAAATTGAAGCGCGAATATAGCGGAAGAGTTTACAATACATGGAAATCTGAATAATCATTAATAACTTGTGTCCGAAGCTCAGATATCAGCACCACTTGATTAATACTATAAAAATTACAACTTCCCGCTAAAAAAGAAGGGCGTCATAAAAAGCAAAATATCTCTGAGGAAGAAAAGAAATGTTGGTAGGTGTGTGAATAATCCCCTACTAATACAATTCACTTTTAGTAATACCCCATTTACACATGCGGTAAACAAAAGACACTTTTAAGCAGCCCAATCCGTATTTTATACTTCTAAGAAAGTTAATAGAACTGGCTTCCTCAAAATACTTAGTTGGGCAGGTAACTTCTGCAATGCGGAACCCCTTATAAAAAATCTGAGAGAGTAGTTGATTATCAAAAACAAAATCATCGCTATTGCACATAAAATTGATATCCTCTAGAACTTCTTTACTGAAAGCACGGTAACCGGTATGATATTCAGAAAGCTTTTCGCTAAGTAAAATATTTTGTGAAAATGTAAGCAGACGGTTAAATATGTACTTGTAAATAGGCATACCCCCTTTCAGTGCACCTCCGCCCAAAATACGCGAGCCAAGTACCACAGGGTAAACATCATTTCCGATAATACTAATCATTGCTATCAAGAGTTTAGGTGTGTATTGGTAATCTGGGTGTAGCATCACGACAATATCAGCACCTAATTCAAGTGCTTTCGTATAGCACGTTTTCTGGTTCCCTCCGTAGCCTTTGTTGCGCTCGTGTTTAATAACATGTTTTACTCCAAGCTGGCGGGCTACATCAACAGTATTGTCCTTGCTGTTATCGTCAACCAGTATGACTTCGTCTACTACATCCAAAGGAATCTCTCTATAAGTTTGTTCCAGGGTTCTTTCAGCGTTATATGCCGGAAGAACTACAGCTACTTTTTTATTGTTATACATTCGCCCGCAAATCTAAAAGAAGAAATGAGTGTTGCCGGAGACTCTCCGTTAAGAATATTAATGCTCTTGAATAGGGTTCCATATCCGCTAAAAGATGGTGGTGCTGTCTGTACATTTAGCTCTGTAAAAGGATATGCAGAAACAGGCTGCGTTGTTCATTTACTTGCCATGAATACTTCTAAACATTTTGTGGAAGAAAAAACTGTGCAAGAAGTTTTGGGCAAATTTGGAATGGTGGAAACAGTCTATGTAGATAACAGGATTGAACCTGTTAGTGCCTTCCTGAATTTATTCTCGGACAAGTCATTTGTTATTTCGAGATTTATTTCGGAGGAATTCGACAGAAAACTGACTGAAATTTTGAAAACTAATGAGTTTGATGTTATACACATAGACGGACTTCCGCCTTCAGCATATATTAGAACTGCCCGAAAATATTCAAAAGCAAAAATTGTGATGCGGGCACACAATGTTGAGCATGTGATTTGGGAAAGAATTGTTGTTCAAGAAAGGAACCCGCTGAAGAAATTTTACCTCAATATCCAGACTAAAAGGCTTAAGAAATACGAGTCAAGTTCTTTTACTCAATGTGACTTGGTTCTCGCCATTAGCAAAGAAGATGAAGTAACCATTAAACAATGTTCACAATCTGCTAAAACAATTGTTGTTCCCGCTGGAATTGAAGTTAGCGATGATCCGCCAACTCAAAGTATTTCAAACAATTTATTTTTTATCGGCTCGTTCGACTGGGTACCGAATTTACAGGGGCTCGAATGGTTTTTCGAAAACGTATGGAAAAATATAACAAGAAATTACCCTTTACTCAAATTTGTTATTGCAGGAAAAAAAATGCCCGATTCAATTAAAAATCTTGAGAGCGGAGATGTTGTTATTGCCGGAGAAGTTCCCAATGCAAAACAGTTTATTCTCGAACAAGGCATTTTGATTGTTCCGCTGATATCAGGAAGCGGAATACGAATCAAAATAATTGAAGCTTTGGCACTTGGCAAAATAGTTATTGCCACAAACATAGCAGCTGAAGGTCTGGGATTAACTGATGGAGAGAATGTTCTTATTGCCAACAATTCCTCTCAATTTATAGGACAAATCGGTAAGTGTTTAAACGATACTGCTTTCAGAAAAAAAATAGGTAGAAACGCTCATCAGTTTGCTCTGAATAATTTTCAGAATAAAAGAATATTTGAAAGCTTAATGAACACCTACAAGAGGCTCAAGTCATGATTAGTGCTCTTATTTTCTGGGTTTGTATGCTGGCTATGTTTCATTCGTACGTGTTGTATCCTTTTTTATTGTTGTTGTTTTCTACCGGCAAAAAACCAAACGCGAAAATATACTCCCCGGGTGAAGCAGAACTTCCTCATGTGTATGTAATTATGTCGATTCATAATGAAGAAAAAGTGATTTTTGAAAAACTGGAAAGTATTTTTAAGACAACATACCCTGCAGAAAAATTGCATGTTTTTATTGGATCAGATAATTCTACCGACCGAACTAATGAAATAGTAGAATCCTATCATTCTCCCAATGCAGAGAAAACTTTCCTTTCGGTTGACATTCGTAAAGGTAAACCGAATATGCTGAACGGCTTGGTTGAGTTAATAAATAAAAAAATCAACAGTCTCACAAACATCATTTTTGTTTTCACTGATGCCAATGTGATGTTTACACCTGAAACTTTATATGAATTAGTTAAGCATTTTAAAAATGAAAATATCTGTCAGGTAGGAGGTAACATACTGAACAAAAACATAAACAAAGACGGAATTTCGTTTCAGGAGAAGTGGTACATACAATTTGAAAACACTTTAAAATATCTGGAAGGACTTAATGGAGGTAGCATGATCGGAGCGTTTGGAGGATGTTATACAATTCGTTCAGAAGCTTGGGTTAACATTCCTCAAAACTTTATTGTAGATGATTTTTTCCTGAGCCTGAATGTTCTTTCAAGAGGTAAAAAAGCGATTCTCGAAAAAAAAGCTGTTTGCTATGAAGATGTTTCAAACAATGCCGTCAATGAGTTTAACCGCAAAGCGAGAATACAGGCAGGAAACCTTCAAAACCTTTCTCTATATAGAAAACTTCTTCTGCGTTTTAATTTGGTTTCATTCTGCTTTTTTTCGCATAAAGTTATCAGGTGGTTTGGTCCTTTTCTGCTGACCGCAATGTTTATCTGCAATTTATTTCTCCTCAACCAAGGAGCATTTTACATTTTTACATTCGTGTTTCAGTTACTCCTGTTTTTTTCGCCATTTCTGGACACTTTATTTAAAAAAGCAGGGTTTCATTTAATCCCACTTCGTTTTGCCTCTTACTTTATTATGATGAATATTGCACTGGCAAAAGGATTTTTGATGTATGTAAAAGGAATTGAAACTAACATTTGGGAACCTACAGAAAGAAACATTTGATTTTACGATAGTTAATGATGGATATGAGAACTAAACTACTGAATAGCATACCAGAAGCGGTAGAAGACATCAAGAAAGGGAAACTGATAATTGTGGTAGATGATGAGGACCGCGAAAACGAAGGCGACTTTGTTACCGCAGCTCGCAATGTTACTCCGGCAATTATAAATTTTATGGCTTCGGTTGGCAAAGGATTGATTTGCATGCCTCTGGCAGAGGAAATTTGCAATAGATTAGACCTTCCGCTAATGGTTCAGTCTAATTCTTCGCATCATGAAACGGCATTTACCGTTTCGGTTGACTTGCTTGGTCATGGTTGTACTACAGGAATTTCAGCACACGACCGAGCAAAAACTGTTCAGCATTTGATTAATCCAAAAGCCAAGCCCGAAGATTTTGCAAAGCCCGGTCATATTTTCCCTCTCCGTGCCAAAAGCGGTGGTGTTTTGCGAAGAGCAGGCCATACCGAAGCCACTACTGATTTAGCTCAAATGGCGGGTTTTGAACCAGCCGGAGTGCTTGTTGAAATTATGAATGAAGACGGAAGCATGGCCCGCTTACCTGAACTTCTGAAAATCGCGAAACTTCACAACCTCAAAATTATTTCTATAAAAGATTTGATTGAGCACAGGATGAAGCATGAACGCATTGTTCACCGCGAAGTAGAAGTAGATATGCCTTCACGCTTCGGCAGTTTTAAAGTCCGCGCTTATTCGCAGCCAGGTGCGCCTGAACCACATCTTGCTATTATTAAGGGCTCTTGGAAAATACATGAACCGGTGCTCGTTCGTGTTCATTCGTCATGTTTAACTGGTGATATACTCGGCTCTCTTCGTTGCGATTGTGGTGATCAGCTAACCGCTTCGTTGCAAATGATTGAGCGGGAAGGAAAAGGTGTTGTTCTTTATATGCAGCAGGAAGGAAGAGGAATCGGACTTCTCAATAAACTAAAAGCTTACCAGTTGCAGGAGCAGGGATTTGATACTTATGAAGCTAATCTCAAGCTTGGTTTACCAATGGATGCCCGCGACTATGGTGTGGGTGCACAAATTCTGAACGACTTGGGCATAAGTAAAATGAAACTAATAACTAATAACCCCAAAAAACGTGTGGGGCTAATAGGTTACGGACTTGAGATTGTAGATAATATTACTGTAGAAGCACTGCCCAATCCTTACAACAAAAAGTACCTAGAAGCTAAGCGCGATAAGGCGGGACACGAGATTTTGAAATCTAAAAAAACTAGGTCAGGGAAAAATGAAAAATGAAGTTGTTATCGGCATAAGCTGCTATTTCATTGACTCCTGCAAACGGCTCAAATCTTTTACACGTTCAGGCCGGTTCTGATGTTGGTAAATTTCTATGAGGTATTTTAGTAACTCCGAGATAATCAGAAGGTTACCTGCAGGAGAAAAATATTTTGAATCCTTTTCAATATTCAATTTTTGCAGATAATCTTTTATCTCGTTCCTAGAGAAAACCGAGCCTTTGTTTACCGGGTTGACGTAAAAAGCTACTTCTCGTTCCAGGTTTTCCGAAGTATTAAAATCAAAAATCAGTTTCTTGCAAAAAGCGAGTACATAATGCCTGATTAATGTAACTCCATAAACGGGCAGATTCAATTCATTAGCCACGATTTGATAAATAATTCCGATACAAATGGCATTGCCCTTTTTGCTATGGAGTGCCGCGTTAACACAAAAATCCTGATAGTCGCTGATAGCTTGCAGTCCTTTGAAATCATACTGGCTAAAGAATACCTGGTTGAAAATCTGTACTTGCTCAAGTGGTGTTTGGTTGTTATTAATCTCAAGCCAAATACTTTGCCTTAGCTTAAAAATCTTCTTCTGAATATCTTGCAACGAAATTTCGGGGTAATGGTAACGTGCAATAAGAAATGCGCCAGTTAATAAATCAGGGCTCTCCAGTTGCAGCCAATTTTCCCAATCCTTAACCAGTTCGTTAAACTGAATTTCGCGGATAATTTCTTCTATACGCTCATGAACTGTAGTATGAAGCTCAGCCCCCCAAGCTTGTTCAAGGAAGGGAATTACTTCAGCTCCGAGACTAAGGAGTTTATCATGAACATGTTTAAATACGATTGGGTCGCTGTCGTCCAGAAGCTGAATTAGTGCGTGTATTTCACTTTCGCTGTGCATCAAAATTTCTTCTTCCCGCGAAACCCTCTCCTACGCTTATTGGTAGGCCCTTGTTCACCAATAATCAGAAGTATATCCTCAAGAGTAAGGTATTCTGCTGTTTTGTCTTTCGGAATCCGATAATTGTCTTTCCCCTTTTTGATATACGGACCATATCTTCCATTAAGAACTTGTATCCCTTCCTTTTCAAAATTGAGGATAATACGGTTAGCATCTTTTTCGGCTTTTTCCTTAATAAGAGCAACAGCTTCATCGTAATTGATAGTGTAAGGGTCTTTATCTTTCGGAATTGAAACAAAAGTTTTGTCAAGCTGCACATACGGACCAAAGCGACCAATACTTGCTTTTACATCTTTCCCTTCCAATTGTCCAAGAGTTCTCGGCAGCTTAAAAAGTTCAAGCGCTTCTTCAAAAGTAATTGTTTCCAAAGACTGTCCTGCCCGAAGCCGGGCATAACGTGCTTTTTTACCTGTTTCTTCATCCGCTTTTCCGATTTGAGCCATAGGCCCGAATTTCCCCATACGAACAATAAGCGGTTCACCCGATGCCGGGTCGGTACCCAGCAATCTTTCACCGGACACCCGCTCCGCAGTATCGGTGGTTGTTTCCACCGCTTGATGAAAGGGCTTATAAAAATCGCCAATCATTTTATTCCAAACTTTTTTCCCTTCTGCTACCTTGTCAAACTGCTCTTCAATATCAGCTGTGAAGTTATAATCAAGAACGTCCTTAAAGTTTGTGACTAAAAAATCAGTAACCAGCATACCGATGTCAGTAGGGAAAAGTTTGTTTTTTTCTACACCTGTTATTTCTGTTTTTATTTCTTCCGTAACTTTATCATCCTTCAGAGTAAATATTTTGTATTTTCTTTCCACCCCTTCACGCGGCTCCTTTATCACATAATTTCTTTTTTGAATGGTTGAGATGGTAGGTGCATAAGTAGAAGGTCGTCCAATGCCGAGTTCCTCCAGTTTTTTAACCAGGCTTGCTTCTGTGTATCGTGGAAGAGGTTTTGTAAATCTTTCGGTAGCTGTTAATTCTTTTAACTCAAGAGCCTGACCCTCGCTTACCGGTGGAATCAAGGCTTCTGATTCATCATCGGGGTCTGCATCTTCGTCAACTCCTTCGTTATACACAGTCAGAAATCCATCAAACAAGATTACTTCGGCTTTTGCCTGAAGTGTTTCTTTGTTCTTGTTATTTACAATATCGATAATTGTTTTTTCAATTTCCGCGTCTGCCATTTGCGATGCCACAGTCCGCTTCCAGATTAAATCATACAGCCGCTGTTCATCATTTTCTCCTTGAATGTCTGGTAAATCAATATACGAAGGGCGAATAGCTTCGTGAGCTTCCTGAGCGCTTTCATGTTTTGAAACATAATTCCTCTTCTGGTAATAATTTTTACCGTACCGGTTGCTTATTTCCTTGTTTAAAGCAGAGTGAGCTGTATCTGAAAGATGATGAGAGTCAGTACGCATGTACGTGATATGTCCGTTCTCATAAAGTTTCTGAGCTATAACCATTGTTTTGCTGACTGAAAAACCAAGTTTGCGTGAAGCTTCCTGTTGCAAAGTGGAAGTAGTAAACGGTGCAGAGGGTGATCGTTTACCAGGTTTCTTTTCAATGGCCCGTACCTTGAATTCAGCTCCTACAACTTCATTTAAAAACTTTTCAGCATCAGCCTGCGACTTAAAATTTGAAGGACGTTCAGCCCGGAAAGCAACTTTCTTCCCGGAGTTATCAGCCACAAAAAAATATGCTGCTATCTTAAAAGAAGCAATGGGAGTAAAAGAACGGATTTCTCTTTCTCTTTCCACAATTAAACGAACTGCCACGGACTGAACACGCCCAGCAGAAAGCGAAGGTTTTACTTTTCGCCACAGTACAGGCGAAATCTCATAACCCACTAACCGGTCAAGTACTCTTCGGGCTTGTTGTGCATTGACCAAATCCATGTTAATCGTTCTTGGATTCTTAACCGCTTCCTGTATAGCTTCTTTGGTTACTTCAGTGTATGTTATCCGTTTTGCCTTTTTCGGGTTAAGCTTAAGCACATCACACAAGTGCCATGAAATAGCTTCACCTTCGCGGTCTTCATCTGTAGCCAGGTAAATTTCATCTGCTCCCTTGGCTAGTTTTTTTAGTTCCTTGATTACTTCTTTCTTATCATCACTTACCACATAGTTCGGCTCAAATCCGTTCTCAATATCAATGTTCAGCCCGCTGTCCGGAAGGTCGCGTACATGACCATAACAAGAGGTAACCACATAATCTTTACCCAAAAACTTATTAATGGTTTTAGCTTTTGCCGGTGACTCCACAATAATCAGATTTTTACCCATGCTCCCGTTTTATGAAAACGCAAATAAAAACTTTACAACTCAAAAAAAAAATCGGCGCCAAACCGGTACATGAAAATTATCTCAGTTAAATGTATTTTCCGTTCGGGAAAAAAGTTTTAAAAACCATCAAGGTGATGATGACAGGAAAAATTTATTCAGTGGTTTATGTTTTGCTCTTAGTAGTTATTCTTATTCATTCCTGCGGAAAAAATAAAGACACATCGCCTCCTGTTATCAGCATTTATTACCCTGCCGATACAACCGTTATTCATTCAGGCGATACGGTGCATGTTGAAGGAATGGTTACAGATGATGCCGGGCTGCATGAATTATTTGTTTCAATTGAGGACATCACAGCCGGTACCTTTGCTTTTTACAACCACCCTTACGTTCACAATTCGAAGACTTTTCATTTCAAATACCAATGGGTCACTTCCGGTTCCTCGGTTCACCGGTTAACGGTAGAAGCCATTGACCACAAATTACATAACTCCAAAAAAGAACTGATACTTCCCGTGAATTGAAGCCATGAGGCTGTCCATTTCTTTTATCTTTGCACTATGCAGTTGAGCCCCCTTACCGCCATTTCACCCATTGACGGTCGCTACCGGAACAAAACCGAGGAACTTGCCAGCTGCTTTTCAGAATTTGCACTGATTAAATACCGGGTTTATGCCGAAGTAGAATACTTTATTGCTCTTTGCGAAATTCCTTTGCCCCAGCTGGCTGATTTTCCTGTCAGGCATTTTCCGGCTTTGAAGAAGATAGCGGAAAAGTTCTCGGAAGAGGATGCACAAAAAATAAAACACACGGAAAAAATCACTAACCACGATGTGAAGGCTGTGGAATATTTTCTGAAAGAGAAATTCGATGCGCTGAAACTGAGCAAGTGGAAGGAGTTTATTCATTTCGGGCTTACCTCGCAGGACATCAACAACACCGCTACCCCGCTTTTATTTAAAGAGGCAAACCAGACCTTTTATCTTCCTGCCATACACAAACTTATCGGCCATCTCGAATCGCTAGCCATGCAATGGAAAAATATTCCCATGCTGGCTCATACGCACGGGCAGCCTGCTTCGCCAACCCTGCTCGGCAAGGAACTGATGGTTTTTGCGGAGCGGCTGAAAGAACAGCTTCATTTGTTTGAACAAGTGCCCTACTCAGCAAAATTTGGCGGAGCCACCGGTAACCTGAATGCTCACGCGGTTGCCTATCCGAAAATTGACTGGCTGCTTTTTGCCAACGATTTTACTGAGCGAAAGCTCGGCTTAAAACGTTCGCAGTTTACCACTCAAATTGAACACTACGATAACCTTGCCGCCCATTTCGACTCCATGAAACGGATTAACACCATACTGATTGATTTATGCCGCGATATGTGGAGCTACATCGCTATGGAATATTTCAAACAGAAAGTAAGCAAAAATGAAGTAGGCTCATCAGCTATGCCGCATAAGGTAAACCCTATTGACTTTGAAAATGCAGAGGGCAACCTCGGAATAGCCAACGCCATTTTCGAACATTTATCAGCCAAGCTTCCGGTCTCGCGGCTTCAAAGAGATTTAACCGATTCCACCGTGCTCCGCAACACCGGTGTACCTGTGGCGCATACTTTAATTGCTGTTTCTTCGGTTCAAAAGGGGCTATCTAAACTTGTGCTCAACGAAGAAAAACTGAATGAGGATTTGGAAAAAAACTGGGCAGTGGTGGCGGAGGCTATTCAAACCATTCTGCGCAGAGAAGGGTACCCCAGACCCTATGAAAAACTAAAGGAGCTGACCCGCGGGGTAAAGCGGATAGACCGCGAAGTAATACATCATTTTATTGACACGCTGGATGTAAAGCCCGGGCTGAAAAAAGAATTGCTCAAAATAACCCCGCACAATTATACAGGCGTTACTCCGCTTTAAATAATTCTTATCTTTAATCTGCAATACCCTATGGAATACAATAAAATAAGCCGCTTCTTCCGCATCATGTTCATGGTAGGCGCTACCCTGCTTACCGCAGGGGTGGTATTTCTGCTTGATGATAACAAAGTACGCATGTCATATGTAATAGTAGCAGCAGGAGGTATTTTGCTTTTGATGGGTTTGGTGGGGCGGCTGATGAATTATCTAGGCAACAGAAAATAATTCTCTTCTTATAGGTTTAACTTCAACAGGAACGGAGTAATTACCGTTTAAGCCGAACCGGCTATTCGCAAACCTGTTTTTTTCTTTTTCGGGCAAAAAAAAACCGGGCTCCCGCCCCTCCCAGGCTGAGAACCCGTAAACCCGTTGCCGGATTTGAAACTGTTTAAGCAACTACAATAGCTGTTACAGGACTCCAGGGACCTGACAGCTCCGGATGCTTGGTATTATACCAGCGTAAAAAAATAGCCGCAGGCTTGCCCACAGCTTCCGAACCCAGATGAAGGATAAAGATTGCCTTGGTAAAAATTTCCTTAGCCATACTGTCGGGGCTGGGAAGTGCCGAAGCAGGAACCGGACTGCCGGGAACGGAAGGACCGGTGTTGTCTTCGGAGTTATTGAGGTTAAAACCATGCGCCAGCTGAATGCTGTCGGACAGCGGGTGCTTGCTGGCACGGTGGTTATCATGCGAGGTGCGGCATATAAACTTCAAATCGCCACCGCCAAGCCGCTTAACTTCATACACCACCACATCAGTAATAACTGTAGAAGGATGCACCGGTTCAGCGCGGCCTATTTTAAACCTGAACACTCCTTCATCATCAGAGTTTGCATTAGGGCTGGCAGCCATAATGTTGAGAAGAGGCCTTGCAAATGTTCCAAAAGCTTCCATAAAATTGCGAACATCGGTTTTTACCAGGCTGGTGCTTTGCATCGGGTTCTGATACTTAGGATACAGCGTGTCGCGCCAATGCGTATTCTTGTCGTCCCAATCTGTTGCGTTTTGGCTGGTTAATCCTAACCTTTCCCAATGTTTGGTAGTACCCGATGAAATAGCCTGCAGCCGGGTATTAGTTGTGCCTATATATCCGTTAAATCCGGGGATATCAACCGGAATTCGATTTTTATTCATAATTAATGATTTAAATTTTAATGAATTATTTTTTACTTATTCAATTTATTTATTTGAAATACAATTAGTTATATAAATGATTGCAAATTAAGGCGGAGACCTTTCACGAAGCGGGGCAAGCTTTCCGGCAAGTTCCGGAGGTTTTCCGGCAACTGTTTTAAGAATTGCAGAAAGTGTTTTAAAGTTTCGGGCAGACGGCAGAACATTTGCAGTAAATGCCTGAAAAGCTGCAACAACTTCCTGAAGAATTAAAGAAGGCTGTGCAAAATTTACACGGTTTTCCGGAAAGCTTAAAACAGTTGCCGGAAAGTTTACAACACCTTCTGCAAACCGGTATGCCGCAAGCGGAAGTTCCCGGGTAAACTGCTGCAAATGCCCTGAAAAGAAATACCATATATGAGCAACAGCGCGGCTCATGGCGGTTCGTTTTAGCGGGAACTTGGGAAGGCTTAGGAGGGGAGTCTTGAGAAGTTCTCTCTGATTAGATAATTATAAAGCAAAAGAAAAAAGAATTTGGCAGAAAAAAGAATAAAAAGTGAAATTTTTTTTTGTTACAGCGGCTCTGAATCCTCAGGTAGCAATTTTCAGAAAAATTGCTGCGTACTGTCTTTTTTATCCGCTTTTTCAATTGTCACAGAATTGTCATTTTTTAAATCACCTGTACCATTTGTGGAATTTTGCCCTTATTTTCATCTTATACCTAAATGAAAACCAATATGGCAAAACAAATTCACATCCAAATCCCCAAGCCCTGCCACGAAAAGTGGAGCGAAATGACTGCCACGGAGCAGGGCGCTTTTTGTAAAGTATGCAGTAAAAACGTTACGGATTTCAGCCGCAAAACCGAAAACGAAATTTATGAAATCATAACCGGCAGTATGGGGCAGGTGTGCGGCAGGTTTAATACTTTTCAGCTAAACCACCCCATACGTAAAACAGAATTGAAAAACGGCTTTTTAAACTGGCGTGCTATAGCAGCCGGTGTAGCGGCTTTCTTTTCGCTGGGCAAACTGGCAGCCGGTGGCGATTTGGAGAACAAACCAAAGACCGTTTGCACCGCACCGGCTGATACTGCTGCGGCTGTAAGCCTGTGCCACCCAGTTCAGATTTCTTATACAACCGGTATAGTTAATGCAGGCAGCTTCCCAAAACTTATTGACACCGGTGTAAGCGGAAAGGTAATAGATGCAGATACCAAGGAGCCGGTAGCACATTGTACGGTGCTCATTAAAAACACGAACTTAGCAACAGTAACTGACGAAGAAGGAAACTTTATTTTAAAGACGGTACCCGACTCTCTTAAACAAGGCGCTAAAATTGTATTTCAGTATCTAGGTTATGAACCCAGAGAATTTGCACTAAAACAATTTGTTAATAATCTTGTGGTTGAACTCGAACAAAAAGATTTTGGATTAATGGGAGTTATTGTAGTAACGCAGAAACCATCCCTTGACTTTCGCGATGAATTCAACAACGAACTTATACAGCGTTACGAGCCCGATTTAGATATACGTCCTTCGGTGCGCGCAAGGAACCGGAGAGAGTAGCGGCAGTTCCGCTTTATTTGCCGCGCTTTTTTCTTCCCGATTTCTTTGCCGGTTCTTTCGGGGCGGTTAGCTTTTCAATTATCTTTCCGGTGCGGTCAATTTTATACCGCTGACTGATGAATAGCGATTTGTTCTTAGGGTCTTTCTCTTTTTTTGCAACAATGGCAAAGCCGCCTTCAAAATCGCCAGCCCATTCATAAAGGGGCTCAATCACAAAAGCGCCTGAGGTATCAATATACCCCCAACCGGTTTTATCGGGAGTAACTGCGCACAAGCCGTACTTAAAGCTTGAAACATCGCGGTAAACCGTCAGGAATTTCTGAACACCTGCCGTATCAATAAAGAACCAAAAGCTATCAATAGCAACAGCCGCCAGCCCCTCGCTGAAAGGCAGGGCATCGGTATATTTAAACGAAATAAGTTGAGCGCTCCGATAATTAATAAACCCGTATTTATCGCCCTTTGCGGCAAGATACAGCCCACCGGTAGGGTCGTCTATTTCATCATATTCAGGAGCTACTATAAACTTTCCGCGTTTATCTATAATGCCGTATTTACATTCGTCTGTTTCGCAGTTGCCTAATCCAACCACGGCATAGCCACCGGTAAAATCACCGGCATAATTGTAGTTATTGGTTATAGCCCTCCGGTCGGTTTTATCAATATAAAAGTAAACGCACTGGCTGTCGTTACATTCTTTTTCGCGCACTGCCGCATATCCGCATTTAAATTCAAAAGCTTCTTCAAACTGGAACGGAATAATAACAGCAATGGAGTCCGGTGCCGGTTGCCAGGCATAGCCGTATTTATCACCCTGTTGAATAGGGCGGAGGTTCAGCTTTGCCAGTTCAATATCTTTTTCGATTCTTTCCGGTGCCGGAAAATCAGGATAGTATGCTTTAAAAGTTTTGTAAGCCTCTTCGGTTGCTTCGGCAGTAAACAGAATGTATAACTGCTCCCAGGCATCTTTTACATTCCGGTTTTCACGGTATGCCTGAATAAATTTACGGTAATCTTCTATCGTTCCGCCCGCAGTAATCAACCGGTAAAGGCTGTCTTCCACCAGCGCATAACCGGGATGAGTTTTGTAAAGCTTCAGGAATTCACTGTACGATTCGGCATTGTTCTTTTGCAAGTAGTATTCAAGTACTTTAGCCTCGTAGTTCTGCTTTGCCAGCTTGTAAAAAGCTCCTGACGGAAAGCTGTCCATGTATTTTTTGTATGAAGCGTAATTCCGGTCGGCAGTAATACGCTCGTAAAGCATTTTTTCAAACAGCTCAACGGCTCTTTTTACTTCAGCAGCGTCCGGGTACTTTTTGATAAACTCATCAAGAGCTTCCGGAGTTTTATAGGAAAGAGCCCGGATGTATGCTTTTTGGTTTCGAAGGCTGACCGCCTGGGTTAACAATCCCGGGTCGGTATAGTGGTCAATAAAATGCTGATAGGATTCAAGAGTATTGTCTTTTTCAGCAACGGCATAAGCATCGAAGTTAATCGTCTTTTGAAGCGACTCGATGGTATAATCTCTTACGCCAAGCGCAAGGAATTTTTTGGTCTGTTTGTCGTCCGGGTTAAGCGGAAGTTTCTTAGCTGCCAGTTTGATATAGAAGTTTGCCGAGTCTAAGTTGTAGTCTTTGTTATCGCGAAAAGAAAAATACTTAGCCATACCGTAATTTACAGCGGCATTACCGGGTTCTTCCAGTATTACTTCGCGCAGGTATTTACTGGCATTAGGATAGTCACCGGTGTTGAGGTATTTAAATGCTTTGTCAAGGTCTCCTGCAAAAACAGGGATGAAAAAAAATAAAACGGCAGCAGAGAAAGCAAGCCGGTAAGATGTTGGGATGATTTTATGCACTAATCAGGTTTTTATAATCCGCTTTTCTTTTAACGCTGAAATGGTTTCGGCCGTATAATTCAGTTCCTTCAAAATGTTTGCTGTATCTGCGCCCAAATCCGGTGCGCTCCAGTTGTTGTCAAATGTGTTCTGTTTAAATTTCAAAGGCTGATTTATGGTTTTGTATTTGCCAACAGCAGGATGTTCATTCTCTGCAAACATGTTTCTCTCATTCAGGTAAGTGTCTTGTTCCATTTCGCTTAGTTCGTTAACAGGGCTCAGGCAAATATCTTCCTGCCCGAAAAAATCGAGCCATTCATTGCGAGATTTGCTCAGAAAGAATTGCTTCACCTCATCTTTTAGTTTTATTAACTCTTCACCTCTTTGCAAAAAGCGCTCAGCCCAGTCTGCCCGTCCGGCTTTGGTGCAAAACTTATTCCAGAATTTCGGCTCTAAACTGCCAAGTGCTACAAACTTTCCGTCTTTACATGGATACACGTTGTAGTTGGCGAGCAATCCGCTAAGTTCAAATCTGCCCCGGTCAATACTTCTTTTTGACGCCTGGTAACTGGCAAATTGAAGTGCTGTAAAAGGAACCGAAGCATCGGTCATTGATACATCCACCCACTCGCCTTTGCCCGTTCTTTCGCGCTGAAACAAAGCCGCAGTAACAGCATTCATGGTCATGTAAGAGCCTCCTGCAATATCGCCCAACTGAAAGCCGGGGATAGCAATCTTATTTTTATCACCGGTAATACCCAGTGCGCCCGCAATGGCAATATAATTCAAATCGTGACCGGCATCCATAGCTTTTGAAGAATCCTGACCATAGCCGGTAACAGAAACATAAATCAGCCTGGAATTTATTTTACAAAGATCCTCATATCCGAAGCCAAGTTCTTTCATTACTCCGGGACGGAACTGTTCAATCAGCACATCTGCCGTTTTAATCAACCCGAGTATTATTTCTTTTCCAGCTTCAGAAAGATAATTGACAGCCATACTACGCTTTGACCGGTTAAGCGCCAGGTAAAACATACTCATTCCATTAATTCGCGGTTCGAAATCGCGGATATAATCGGGGTTGTCGGGGTCTTCTATTTTAATAACATTAGCACCCAGGTCGGCTAAAAACATAGTTGCCAAAGGACCGGGAAGCAGACGGGTAAAATCAATAATCTTTACACCTGCCAACGGACCTGATTTGGGCTTGCGCACTTCAGGTTGAGGATTGCGGGCAGCTGATACTTCAAACTTCCTAAAACATTTGGCAAACTGAAGCATTACAGCAATGTCCGTAATACGTACCTCACCGTTTAAAAAAGCCGACTGAGGATTTGCAACACCTGTTTCAAGGTTTATGTAAACACTTGCGGAAGTCTGAAGAACACAGTCAGGAGTTCCGTGAAGCCCTTCTTGAAGGACACATTTTCCCCCACTGATGGAAACAGTGTATTGAAGATTTTCATTACCTGTAATAGAAAAATGAAAGTTAATGCTAACACCCTGCGCTTTCTCTGAGCGAAAGCGCAAGGGAACAGATTCAAGTATTTCACGCGCAGTAACTTGCACCGCGCATAGTTAAAAAAAGACTTCCTAAGTTTTGCACATTTACATTACTCAGGAAACCTCTTTGGTATTTTTTCTCTCTTCAATCTTTTGTTTAATACACTACAAACCTGCGGGTAGTTTCCCGGGATAAACCTCTAACACTAACTGCATAAGCTCCTTTAGGAAAACCAGTAAGTTCAATCTGCTTCACATACTCTCCGCTAACCCTGCCCGTAGCTTCGCTGTACACTACAGCACCTGTAGTGTTTTGGATTTTAATGAAAAAGTTTTCCGGTTCAGCGGTCGTAAAACTGATATTTACATTATTAGTAGCCGGATTCGGGAATAAGACTAACGAATAAGTGTTGTCCTCGTTGTCATAAATTCCACTAACAATTACAGTCACAGGTGCCGAATAACAAGGTACTCCGCTGTTAGTTACAGTATAAGTGCCGTTTACAGTAGCTGTGTATGACTGCCCTGTAGCTCCCGGTAAAAGCACTCCGTTACGGTACCATTGGTTGCCAGAGGGAATATTTGATGTAAGTACATTTCCTGCCTTAGTAATTACAGGTGTTGAGAATGTCTGTATCGTAAATGTATTTGAATTAGCGGTTGTCGGATTGGCACACGATGAACTCGAAGTCATTATACACATAATCGCATCACCATTGGTTAAAGAAGATGAGGTGTAAGTACTACCTGTTCCAATATTATTACTGTTCTTCTTCCATTGGTACGAAGGCGTAGCGCCTCCGTTTGTTGGCGTGGCGGCAAAGGTTATAGAAGAATCTACACAGGTGGGGTTTGTGCCATCCGTAATAGCAACAGATACCGAAGGTGTTACTGAGGAGTTTACAGTTACAGTGATGTTGTTAGATGTTGCTGTTGTTGGGTTTGCACATGATGAGTTGGAAGTCATCACACAACTTACGACATTACCGTTAGCTAATGAAGAAGTAGTATAGGTGCTGCTATTCGTTCCTACATTTCCACTATTTACCTTCCATTGGTACGAGGGCCCATTACCTCCGTTGGTACCGGTTGCTGTAAAAGTAAGTGCTGCCCCGGTGCAAGAAGGGTTTGAACCCGAAGTAAGTGCAATATTTACTGTAGGCGCAATTGCTGTAGTCACGGTCATGGTAATAGCATTGGAAGTGGCGGGTGTGGGATTGGCGCATGTAGTGAGAACGCATGTTATTACATCGCCATTGGCTGGCGTGGAAAGAGTATAGGTAGGGCTGTTGGTTCCCACATTGTTCCCTCCCTTCTTCCATTGGTATGAAAGGTTGGTTCCTCCGTTGGCTGCTGTGGCTGTAAAAGTAACCGGCTGTCCGGTGCAGGAAGGATTGCTTCCTGAAGTAATGGCGATGGATACAGTGGGTGAAAGAGTTGCAGGTGATGAGGTATAGTTACAGCTAAGCGCTGTAGTGCAAACAAAACTTTCCAGAAAGTTACGCATCAGGGTTGCAATAGTATCTACATAAGCGGGGTTAGCCGGTATATGGTCTTGCCCGTACATGGGTTTAAAGCAACGGGTAGTGCCGGTTGCCGCGCATCTTGTATCAATCACTGAACTTCCAGCCACAGGGAAAATACAAGGCGAAGGGATACCGAAGCATCCGTTTCCATAAGGCACGGTTCCATCTACTGTTCCGTGCGCCAGACAGCATGGAATATCGTTGGTGGTTATCCAGTTTACATCGCGTATGCCTCCTGAAATACTGATGATGCCTCTAACCGATGAAGAAATATTGTTGATGGGACTCCCGGCACCGTTGCTTGTTCCTTCAACACTATTGCACTCCGAGCCCGGCTGGTTGTTGCAATTCATGGCACTCATCTCGCCAGATGTATTTTGGTAGGCGAGATGGAGAGCCATGATTCCACCGGCAGAAACACCACCAAAGAAAATCTGAGCGGGGTCAATGCCGTACGGATTGCCCCCGTTTAAAGCACTGTTGCGCATAAACCTGATGGCAGCTTTTGCATCGTGCATACCTCTGATAATAGCCGAATTAAAACCATACAAACTTTGTGGGTCGGTTTGGCTTTGGGGAAAACCGAGACGGTAATTAATGCTCGCTACCACATACCCGAGTTGGGCAAGGGCAGTAGCGGTGGCTACATAACCGGGATCGGCTTTATCACCGGTAACAAACGAGCCGCCATGCGCAAAAACAACCAGCGCTCTGCGAGTGGCGGTATCACAGGCAGGGCGGTAAACATCTAATTTAAGCACTTCGTTGGCACCAAGATAGTTGGTGTTATTTCCGTAAACAACATCCGAAGTTACGGTAGGGTTTCCGGGGAAAACAAGGTCGTGATATCTGCCCCCAATGCATTGACCTTTACTTTGAACCTGAAACAGAAACAAGAATAAAATACCTGAAAAACATGCATAGATCTTATTCATGGCGTTTTAAATTTAGGTGAATAATGGTGTTCCGAAACCAAGGTAGAATAAAATTTTCAAGTAACAAATTTCAAAAAATAGCCGAATGCTGCGCAGTTTAAGTACTTATTTGTTTACTCAAAAAAACATTACAGTGTCTTTGTTTGTCCCTAAGCTATCCATTACAAAGGTTCTAAACGATGGGTCTCAGTAAATATGAAAGGCTGGTTTATACCTTATACAGCACATCCAGATATTTTTTGAGAATATCACTCACTATCCCGCGGAAAGGAAGTGAAGCAGCAAGTCCGTAAACAGGTGCAAGCCCTTCTTTTCCACCCGGATTAGCTTTTACATATTCTACACTTTCTTTTAAGTCAGCAATAAATCTTTCAGCAATACCCGGTTGCGTATGACGCAAAGTAAGCGCAATATGAAAACAAGGTGGTTTGTGCAGTCCGTTAAGGTTCCAGTGTCTCTTGCTCATTTGGTCAAGCACTTCGTAAATGTTGAGTGTATCGCTGGCAAAGGCAAAAATCCATAGCGGGTTTCCCATTACTTTTATTTCGGGAATAGATTGAATACCGAGCCGTATTTTTTCAGCTGTTTCCAAAATCGCCTTAGTAGCACGTAAATAACCATCTTCGCCCATCGAAAGCATGGCTGCCCAGCAGGCGGCACTCAATGCACCTGGACGACTACCAAATAGTGTGGGGGAGAAGTAAAGTCCACCGGGCCATTCTGTTAATGTGTAAAACTGATGTCTGCGTAGTTCTTCACTTCGGTAAAGCACTACTGAAGTTCCCTTAGCTGCATAACCGTATTTATGCGTATCCACACTCATGGAAGTAACACCGGGCAGGCGAAAATCAACCACCGGTACTGGGTAGCGGAGTTTTTCAGCAAAAGGAACTACAAACCCCCCAAGGCAGCAATCGGTATGAAAACCGATTTTATTTTTCAAAGCGATATCCGAAAGTTCTTTGATGGGGTCAAACGTTCCGTGGGGGAACGAAGGAGCGGAGCCAACCATTACAATTGTGTTATTATTTATAGCATGTTTGGCAGCGGATACATCAGCTATGCAGTCACTGGTAACTGGTATTTTCACCTGTTTAATATTAAAATACTGCGAAGCCTTGTCAAAAGCCGCGTGCGCTGTAATCGGTAGAATCATCTCCGGTTCGGTGATTCCTTTTTCCTCTTTTGCTTTGTCCCGGTAGGTTTTCATGGCTAACAAAATACTTTCTGTTCCTCCGCTTGTCACTGTTCCGCAAATATTTTCATTGCCCTTGCCTTTCCCTTTTCCATGTAAGTGAGCTACCATAGAAACTATTTCAGATTCAAATTTTGAAGCAGAAGGAAACAAATCGAAATGCAGAGGGTTGCTTTGCGATTGAAGGGCATAGACCTTGTTCAGAAAATTAATATGCTCAGTGTCACCATGATAAATTCCACCACTTACATACCCTTCTTTCCATTTTACGGTTTCCAAATCATGCATCTGCTGAATGCTTTGAAGTATTTTTTCATGTGAAACGCCTGATTGAGGTAACGAAGGGTGCTTTTCAAATTTCCCATCGTACGGGCGAAGGGAATGCTCCAGAGTTTTCATGGTCCTTTCGTTTTCGGTATCAATCAGCTTTTTTACCGAAGGAATTTTTTTCATCCGCATTTCTATAAAACGGGTAATTGGTTGGGGTAGCCAGGCAAGTTTTTCAGATATTTCTTCAATGTTCATGTTCAACTTTTTTTTACAAATTCGAAATTAAATCTGATTCCTTATTGGGACTCAAACCGGTCTTGGGTTCGTACCAATTCAGTTTTTCATAATAGCTAACCAAATCGGGAGTAACTAACTTTCCAGGCACATTTAATCCAAAATCCATTTTCCATTTTAAATCATTTACCAAAAATGGGAAGGGAGAGTATAAGGGAAAATGGTTTTCGTTTAGTCCGCATTTATCAAGAATATGCTTATGAGCACGGATTACATGAACATGCTCTCCGCTCAGCTGTTCACCTTGGGCAACAATATCCCTTAACCTGCATTTGGAGAAAGTAATAGCATTATAAACGGTGTTATGTTTTCCGATATCAATAGCGCTGATAATTCCATGCGCTAATTGATTTACTTCGGTTAAGCTTAAGTTATAATCTTTAGCAGAAGGTAATAAGACCCTTTTTTGATTTTTGCCGCGCCAAAACCAGTAGTAGAACCTGTCTGTGAAATCGTAACGGCCGTACACGAAGCTCGGACGAATAATAATTTTATCGAGCCATTTTTGTTGCATTAGAATACGCTCCATTTCAGCTTTTTTTTCGCCATAAGAATCGGGAAGCTTGGATGTTTTTTGCGCTGCTGAGCAGGAAAGAATCGGGTCTTCTTCAGAGATTTCTCTTCCATTGAATGAAACAATATCATATACTGAAATAGAGGAAATAAAAATGTACCTCTTTACTTTTCCATCAAGCGAAGTGACAAGCTTTTCAAAAGAATGTGGATAATAGCCGGAAAGGTCAACGATACAATCCCAAGAATGATTTGAAATTTGCCGGTAATCATCTGTTTCTCTGTCACCGGTTATGCGTTTTAACTGAGGGAACAAATCTCCGTTTTTTCTTCCCCGGTTGAAAAGCGTTATATCAAACCGGTTTTCCTTAAGCAATTCTTCTACCAGCACTCTACCTATGAAATTGGTTCCTCCAAGTATCAACAGATTTTTCATAGAAAAATTTATCAGCTCAGTTTATTTATTCAGTTTAGCCCAAATGGGCTTATTGCGGTTGTAAATTTCCACAAACCTTTCAAACATTTCATCATAAACGATTTTGTTCAGGGAATTGGGCTCAAAAAGCCTTTCATGTTCTACAAAGTTAGAAACATCATTGACGCTCATTTTGTTCAATGCCAGCAAAGCAAGGATAGCTGTTCCCCGCGAATTGCTCATTAGTGGTTCCCGCATCTGCCGGATCGGGCGATTAAAAACATCCGCCATCATTTGGCTCCAAACAGCAGAGTTTGCACCACCACCAATAAAATTAATGGCATCAAAATTCTTACCGGTCATTTTTTCTGCAAAGGTGAGCAGCCAACGAGCATTTAATCCAACGCCCTCCAAAACTGCTCTGAACATGTGTGAACGGTTACTGTTAAGAGAAAGGTTATAAAACCCACCGCGAACACTATGGTCATCAACCGGTGAGCGCTCACCATACAGCCAAGGGAGAAAATAAACTCCTTCGCTCCCGGCTGGAACATTTGCAACAATCTTATCGAGCAGCTTATAAAAATCTTTTGGAGCAGCACCAGTATTCAATTCATCATTGTGATAAATCAAATTGTTTTTTAAAAAGTTTAAACAAGCGCCTGCGGTTTCCTGTTCGTTTACCAGCAAATATCTTCCGGGAAGAGCCGAAGGAATCGTTCCCATGTTATGGAAAATGTCGGTCTTCTTAAACGGCACATGGCAAACCAGCCACGAGGAAGTGCCTACATACAAATGACCTTCGAAATCTTGCACCGCACCAGACCCTATTGCAGCACTATGAACATCGGGTGTTCCGGAAATAACTTTAACATCAGCCGATAAACCAAATTCATCCGCTATTTCTTTACGAACATTGTTAAGAACTGAGTTTGTAGGAACAAGTTCCGGAAGTTTATCCTTCTCAATTCCGGTCAGTTGAATTAATCCATCGTGGTAAACAATGTTATTGATGTCGCGGTTATCGGTAATCCAGTGCAAAGTGATGGAATCAAAAGAAGTAGCAAAGCGGCCTGTAAGCCATAAATTGAGATAATCTTTCGGCTCTAGGAACTTGTAGGTTTTCTCGTAAACTTCCGGTAGTTTGTTTTTGATGTAAAGAATGTGGGCAATGGAGTCTTTTCCGCTTTTGGTCGGCCCTCCACCGGTAAGGCGGAGCCATTTCAGAATTTTACCCACACCATAACCCTCAACGCGAATAGGTCCGTGAGTGAGTTGCTGAACAAACTCAGCTCCACGCGTGTCCATCCAAATTACAGAGTTCATCAGCTCTTTCCCTTCCTTATCTACACAAACAGTCCCGCTCCATTGGGCGGTGCAGTTGATGGCTGTAATATTTTTGGTATTGATGTTATGCTCTGCAATAAGTCTTTTGTAGCAGTTTTTAATTGCAGTAATCCAGTCGGCAGGTCGTTGTTCCGCACCTCCATGGTCAAAAAGCAGCAAAGGGACTTCTTCAAATTCATATCCAATGCATTTAGCTCGCTCGTCAAACAGCGCCACTTTAGGACCGGATGTGCCGAGGTCAATGGTGAGAATTAGAGGAGACATTCTTTTTTGAAAAATTAAGATGCAAATATGTGAAGTTTTGTTTCACATAGAACCGGAATAGCTGGAGTTTAACTACTCGTCAAACTCATTATTGTATCCTGCTATTTTTATCTCACGGATACTTGTTTCCACTTTTTCTTTCAATTGATTTTTAAAAGTAGAAAGCTGAGCAGAAACAGTTTTATCGGCTGAGCCGATAATCTGAGCGGCAAGAATGCCTGCATTGCGGGCTCCGTTCAGTGCCACCGTTGCTACCGGAACACCGGAAGGCATTTGAAGAATGGAAAGAACTGAATCCCAGCCGTCAATAGAGTTGGAAGATTTAATAGGAACACCGATAACCGGAAGGGTGGTGACTGAAGCAACCATTCCCGGCAAATGTGCAGCGCCACCGGCAGCGGCAATAATCACTTTCAACCCCCTTTCTTTGGCAGAGGTGGCATATTCAATCATTCGCCCGGGAGTTCGGTGGGCGGAAACTACTGTAAGCTCAAATTCAATTCCGAAGTCTTTCAAAACTTCGGCAGCATCCTGCATTACTTTCAGGTCGCTTTCGCTGCCCATGATGATCCCTACCTGCGGTTTGCTCATTGTAATTTATTTATTGCAAAGCTAAAATTATGAAACAACTTTCAGTTTTGCCTTTATCAGGGCGGCCTTTTCGAGCAACTCCTCCTTATCGTCACCAAGAATGGTAACATGTCCCATTTTTCTTCCGGGGCGGGTTTCTTCTTTGCCGTAAATATGAACAAAGACATCATTCATTTTATCTATTTCGTCTAAACCAGCGTACTTTACCTTACCGTAATAACCCGCTTCACCGATAAGGTTAAGCATGAGCGAGGGTTTGATGGTTGAAGTATCGCCAAGAGGCAGATCCTGAAGCACAAGCATTTGCATTTCGTACTGCGAGGTGCGGTTGCCTTCAATACTTTGATGCCCGCTGTTGTGAGCACGGGGTGCGGTTTCGTTTACCAGAATGTTTCCCTGCTTATCAAGAAACATTTCAACAGCAAAAATGCCGGGACTATCCAAAGCATTCATTACTCGGGCAGCAATTTGCTTTGCAAGTTCAGTCTGCTCAACGGTTATTTCTGCAGGTGAGAGAAGGTAATCAACCAGATTATACCTGGGGTCAAAAATCATTTCCACCGGTGGGAAAAAAGCTGTTTCTCCTTTTTCGTTTTTAGCAACGATAACAGATATTTCCTTTTCAATGTCCACTAATTTTTCCAGCACTGAGGGGGCATCAAATGCTTTGGCGAAATCGTATTCGGAGCGGATGATTTCAACTCCTTTGCCATCGTAACCGCCACTGCGCAATTTTTGAGCCAGGGGCAGGAAATCAAGAAAGTTATTCAATTCATACTTGCGGTTAATCAGGTGGAAACCTGCTGTGGGCAAGTGGTTGTTTTTGTAAAACTCTTTCTGTAATCCTTTATCCTTGA
The DNA here is from genome assembly GCA_964631835.1 of uncultured Chitinophaga sp. Lineage (GTDB taxonomy): Bacteria > Bacteroidota > Bacteroidia > Chitinophagales > LD1 > Bog-950. Next base: position 25,433 of record CAZWAD010000023.1, on the reverse strand, counting down.
TAATGCGAAGGGTGTTCGGGCGGGGAAAAATTTTCAACCCTTCCTCTTCGAGCTTAAAGAGAGCTTCGAGGTTTACATGCTCGATTTCGATGGTGAGCACATCTACCATTTTACCGAAACGGTAAACGGTGGCAAAATCTTTTATGTCTCCCGGAATAAAATGATTGCAGAGTTTAGCCGCGGGAGCATGACTATCGGCTTCGAGAACGAAAGTTTCAACCGGATGATTTACGGCAGCTTCAAGGAGCATTTTGCCTAACTGTCCGCCTCCTAAAATTCCGATACGCAGCATTTTACGGATTACTCAGGTTGTGTGCAGTTCGGGTTGCTTTTTTAAAAGAAGTTTTTCGCGCTCGGGACCAGTAGAAATCATAGTTACTTCGGTTTCCAGATATTCTTCCACAAAGGCGAGATAACCGAGGAAAGTTTCGGGGAGGTCTTCGTAATTAGTGAAATTACGGAGGTCGGTTTTCCAGCCGCAGAGCTTATGGTAAACCGGTTCAATGTCGGTGTTGCATAAATCGTAGGGAACCTGGCGGGAAATTTTTCCGTTTGCCTTGTACTCGGTGCAGGCTTCAATTTGTTCGAAGTCGTTGAGCACATCGGCTTTTGTCATAGCTATTTGAGTGACTCCGTTAATCATGCAGGCGTATTGGAGAGCTGGCAAATCGAGCCATCCGCACCTGCGCGGGCGACCGGTGGTGGCTCCGAATTCGTTGCCGGTTTTGCGGATTAACTCACCGGTGGCGTCCATTAGCTCGGTAGGAAAAGGACCGCTGCCAACACGGGTGCAGTATGCTTTGGCAATGCCTATTACCTCTTTAATTTTTGTGGGAGCTATGCCTAAACCATTGCAGGCACCCGAAGTAATGGTATTCGATGAGGTAACAAAGGGGTAAGTTCCGAAGTCAATATCGAGCATGGCGCCCTGTGCGCCTTCGGCAAGAATATTTTTGCCGCTGCTCAAAGCATTGTTGAGAAAATATTCCGAATCAATAAGGTTCAGGGTGCGCATAAAGTCAATGGCTTCGAACCAGGTGTTTTCAATTTCGTTGAGCGAAAACTCGAAGTCGTAAATGGTAAGCAGTTTGAGGTGTTTCTCTTTTATTTTTCCATAAAGAGTTTTGAAATCGGGGCTTAGAATATCGCCTACGCGCAAGCCGTTGCGGCCTGTTTTGTCCATGTAAGTAGGAGAGATGCCGCGAAGGGTAGAACCTATTTTGCTTTGACCTTTGCCGGCTTCGCTGGCGGCATCAAGAATTTTGTGGGTGGGCAGAATGAAGTGCGCTTTTTTGGAAATAAAAAGACGCTTGTTGATTTCAATGCCTTTGGCAGTAAGAGTTTCAATTTCTTTTTTGAGGGTTACCGGGTCAATAACCACTCCGTTGCCGATAACGTTAACCGGTCGCTCCTGAAATATGCCGGAAGGAACTGTATGTAAAACTGTTTTTTCGCCATTTATAACCAGGGTATGCCCGGCATTGGGGCCTCCCTGAAAGCGGGCAATAATATCGTAACGGGGCGATAGGAAGTCAATAATTTTCCCCTTTCCTTCATCGCCCCACTGTAATCCTAAGAGAATGTCAACGTTCATAAAATAGCGAGTAGTGAATAGTGAATCGTGAATAGTAAAAACACATAACTGAATTTATGCTCCCTTAAAAAAAGAAATAGCCGAAGCTTCGTCAGCGTGGGTAATAAATACGCCATCGAGTTTGGTCATCTGCAGGAGTTTTTTCATTTGTTCGGGCAGGGAGCAAAGCGCCATTTCGCCACCGGCATTGCGCACTTTTGAAACGGCAGTGAGCAGCATGCCCAGCCCGGTGCTGTTTACAAACTTTACTTCGCCCAGGTTAAAGAGCACTTTTTTGTTTCCTTCATCAATACTTTTCTGAAGGGTTTCAATAACGGGCGAGTTGGTATGCTCACCCAGCAGGTTGCCTTCGAGGCTGATAACAAGAATTCCGTCTTTGGTTTCGTTTTTCATAATGTTGGTTTAAATAGTTACGGTTTCGTTTTTAGTTGTTGAGGCTTTCAAATCGCGTTTTTTGCGGCAGCTTCCGCAAATACCGTACATGTAAAGCGAGTGGTGCGTTATTTTAAAGTTAAGCAGTTCGCCCATCATACTTTGAATTTGCTGAATCCTCGGGTCGCAAAATTCAACTACTTTTTTACAATCTATACAAATGATATGGTCATGTTGTTTATAACCATAGCTTTTTTCGTACTGTGCCAGGTTTTTTCCGAACTGGTGTTTCTTTACCAGGTCGCAGCTTACAAGCAGGTCGAGTGTATTATAAACAGTAGCGCGGCTGATGTTGAAATTCTTTTTTTTAAAGTAGGCGTAAAGCGCTTCGGCTTCAAAGTGGTCATCGCGCTTGTAAATTTCTTCGAGAATGGTGTAGCGCTCTACGGTTTTGCGCTGTCCTTTGCGCTCTAAGTAGGCGGAGAAGATGTTTTTTACTTCTTCAATATGTTCTGCACGGGTCGGGGTCACACGCGAAAATAAGTGCAATGGGTAAATAAGCAAATGAAATTTTTCGAAGAAACCAGCAACAAAAAAAAGAGTTGTTTTAAAAGCAAAGGTAAATGATATCTCATCCTAATGAAATCTCTATTTTTCTTAACCAGGTAAACACCACGCAACAACTATTGTGTTTGTGTAAATAAGTCCTGCAAAGCCCCCAAAAGCATTCTTACATACCCAGCCGTAAAATGGCGTTTTTCAGGCGTATTTTCTTTGTCTGGTTAGCGGTACTGGCAAGCTCGCAGTTGAATTTCAGTTTTACATAATAACCGGGCATGAGTGCAGAGGTGGTGCTTGAGCCGTAAGCGGTGCGTTCCGCCAGTTGAATGTTTGTCCAGGTCAAAGCGGGGTTATTACAGTTTTTGCTGGAGTAGTAAGTTCCGTCAGGAGCTTTCAGCCAAATTTTTATGCCGTAATCTTCATCAGCCGGGGTAATAAATTTGGTGTTTTGTGCGGTAATTAAACCGGTTCGTCCTTCACCGGTTCCGTAATAGCCGCACTCCACTTCGCATTTTTGCGTAACGCCTGAAATATTATAGTTAAAATCGAAATTACCTGCACAGTGGCTTGCTCCGGGGCAGGCGTTAAACGACCACCCGTAAAAACAAGTGCTCTTGCGGTCCTGAATGTTGAGCTTTGTAACACCGGCCATCCCTTCAACATCGGCTATTAAGTAAAAATCGGATGAAGATTTTACAAGCGCTTCATTTGCCGAAAAATTTAAAACAATGTTTTGTTGCTGCTGTTCTTCTTCGGTAGTTGGCGGCAGGGCAACTTCCTCTTTTTTACATCCTGCCAGGAAGGTAATCAGCAGGCTTAAGATTACGATTTTTGATTTCATGATTTTGGTTTTAATACTATAAAGAATGTTGCCCGGCTTAATTGGTTGCCTTTGCAACCATTTTGCTGATTTAATCATCGGGAGGTAATTCTAAAACTATGACCGGGGCAAAAAATAACCTGATTCAATTCCCGCTTAATTATACCTTAGCTTGTACTATTTGTGCAGGGTGGCGCAATTTGAACAGACCCTTGTCGGGGCCTGTGACGGTGTTCCACTTTTCATCGGTTTGTTGACTTGCAGAAGTTTACCGTGGTCGTAAACTTTGGATTTTAAGACAACCGACTTAAGCAAACTTGCGCGCCTTTACACATAACAAGCATGGAGCACAACGACTGGCAGCCCGGAAAGACGGGCGTTTTTAATGACCAATGACCTGTGAGTAATGAGTAATAATGACCAATAACCAATTTTCAAACAATGTTCAAATGTTTCAATGAATAAAACCCGTTTCAGTCATTAGATATTCGGTCATTGTTTGGTCATTGCTCATCGATTATTGAACAAGGATTATTGTTCTTTATTCCCCTTTCATTTTTTTGTTGAAAATTACCCCTTTTTTTAGGCGCAACTCATCGCTTTTCTTCTATATTCGTGCCGCTTAAAATCAGTGTGCGAAAGTGCAAAAGTTTTAAGGTGTTAAGGTTGAATGAGCAGCCTCAATAAACCTTAACACTTTAACACCTTAACACCTCAATACAGTAAAGAAAATGTCAGACGAACTCAACCCACCGGTAAACCCCGAAATACCTAAAGAAGAAAACCCGCGTATCATTCCTATTAACATCGAGGAGGAAATGAAAACCGCCTACATTGATTACTCAATGTCGGTTATCGTTTCGCGCGCTATTCCCGATGTGCGCGATGGACTTAAACCGGTTCACCGGAGAGTTCTTTTTGCAATGAATGAACTTGGATTAAGCCCCGGCAAGCCTTACAAGAAAAGCGCCCGTATAGTAGGGGAGGTGCTCGGTAAATATCACCCCCACGGTGACAGCTCGGTGTATGACGCTATGGTTCGTATGGCGCAGGACTGGAGCCTTCGCTATCCGTTGGTTGACGGGCAGGGTAACTTTGGCAGCGTGGACGATGACCCGCCAGCGGCAATGCGATACACCGAAGCACGCTTGCGCAGAACTTCTGAGGAATTACTTGCCGACCTTGACAAGGAAACGGTGGACATGCGCCTTAACTTTGACGACAGTCTCGAAGAACCTACGGTTCTTCCCTCAAAGATTCCCAATCTTCTCGTCAATGGTTCAAGCGGTATTGCTGTGGGTATGGCCACCAACATGCTGCCCCACAACCTTACCGAAGTGATTGACGGCATTCTCGAATACATCGAAAGCAAAGACATTACGGTTGAAGAACTTATACAGTATGTAAAAGCCCCTGATTTCCCTACCGGTGGTACTATTTATGGTTACGAAGGAGTGAAGCAGGCTCTACTCACCGGTCGCGGGCGCGTGGTGCTTCGCGGCAAAGCCGAAATTGAATCTCTCGACAACGGCCGCGAGCAAATCATTATTACCGAAGTGCCTTACCAGGTGGTTAAAAGCAACCTGGTTGAAAAGATTGCCATGCTTGGTGACGAAAAGAAAATTGAAGGCATCAGCGAAGTGCGCGATGAGTCGGACAGGCAAGGTATCAGAATTGTTGTTGAACTGAAGAAAGACGCTATCGCCAATGTAGTTCTCAATCAACTGTTTGCCCAAACCGATTTACAGACTTCGTTTGGAGTAAACAATGTGGCCATCGTCAATGGCGTTCCCAAGGTTCTTAACCTCAAAGATTTAATCCGCCATTTTGTTGATTTCCGCCATGAGGTGATAGTGCGCAGAACCAAATTCGAATTGCGCAAAGCTGAAGAGCGTGCTCATATCTTACTCGGCTTGCTCATCGCCCTCGACCACCTCGATGAGGTAATCAAACTCATACGCGCTTCTGCCGATGCGGATATTGCTAAAGAAGGGCTGATGCAGAATTTCAACCTTACCGAAATTCAGGCTAAGGCAATCCTGGAAATGCGCCTGCAGCGCTTAACCGGATTAGAAAGAGATAAAATACGCGAAGAATATACCGAGTTGATGAAAACCATCCAGTGGCTTCAAAAGGTGTTAGCCGAAGAGCCCCTTCGCATGGAACTGATTAAAGAAGAAATGCTCGAAGTGCGCAATAAGTACGGTGACGGGCGCAGAACCAATATCGAATATGCCGAAGGAGAACTGAACATGGAAGACCTGATTGCCGATGATGAGGTGGTGGTTACCATTTCGCATCTCGGTTATATCAAACGCACACCTTCCTCCGAATACAAAACTCAAAACAGGGGAGGACGCGGCAGCAAAGGCGGCTCTACACGCGATGAGGACTTCATCGAGCACATGTTCCTTGCTACTAACCATAATTACATTCTCTTCTTTACTCAACTTGGTCGCTGTTTCTGGCTGAAGGTTTATGAAATTCCTGAAGGGGAGAAGGCGGGTAAAGGTCGTGCCATTCAAAATCTTATCAGCATTCCAAAAGAGGATAAGATTATGGCTTACATACCGGTAAAAAACCTGAAAGACGAAGAATACCTCAACAATAACTTCGTTATCTTCTGCACTAAGAAGGGAACAATTAAGAAAACTGCGCTCGATGCTTACAGCAATGTTCGCGCAGCGGGTGTAAATGCTATCGAAATCAGGGAAGGAGATGAACTGGTTCAAGCGCTGCTTACCAACGGTAAGAGCGAGGTGATTATTGCCACCAAAGCCGGTAAAGCCATTCGCTTTAATGAGGAAACCGTTCGCGCGGTAGGCAGAAACTCCATGGGCGTAAGGGGTGTTACCCTCGAAGATAACAACGATGCTGTTTCGGGTATGATTTCGGTTAACCCCGAAAATAAGGAGGAAACCGTAATGGTTCTTTCCGAAAAAGGATACGGCAAACGAACTGACCTGGAAGATTACCGCATTACAAACCGGGGCGGAAAGGGAGTAAAAACCATCAGCGTAACTGATAAAACCGGTCATTTAATTGGCATACTTAACGTTACTGATAATGACCATATTATGATTATTAATAAAAGTGGGGTTGCCATTCGGATAGGGGTTGATTCCCTGCGCGTTATGGGGCGCGCCACCCAGGGCGTTCGCATCATCAAACTCGATGATGGCGATGAAATAGCCGCAGTAGCTAAAATCGTTAACGGCAAGCTGAATTACAATGCCGAGCGCGATGGCGAGCTGGGCAAAACCGAAGCCGAATAGTTAATAGTTGACAAAACAGCGCTTTTGGTAAGATTTCTGGATGTCTAATCACAAACAATATAAACACATGAAACAAATAAGTATCATAATAGCTATGGCAGTATTTTCTATTGCCAATGCACAGGACGGAAACAACATTTGCGTATGGAACGCCATAAACACCTACAACACAGGCGGAGGCCCCGGTGACCTCGAGCGGGCCATCAAATGCAGCGATGAGGCAGCTGTTCATGAAAAAACCGTAACCGCATGGAAAACATGGTATTACCGCGGACAGCTTTACACCCTAGTGTTTATTGATACGGTATTAAAAAAGAGCTATGGCAATGCAGGTTTCGAGGCGGTAAAAGCTTTCAAAAAGCTGTACGAACTCAACGACCCCAAGTTTAAATTGTGGGACGATGCTTCCAAGTATATTATTCCCCTTGCAACAAATGTATTCAACGAAGCTGTTGAATTATACGGGCAAAGGAATTACGCCCAGGCTTATCAGTATTTCTATTCCATTAAAGATGTTAATGCAGTTTTGGAAGGGAAGGGGCTGAAACCGAATATTGAATTAGCAGTTGCCCTGAAAAATGCTGCTATCTGCGCTGAAAATGCGGGAAATACAGAAGGGGCAATAAGCGTTTACAAGGACTGGCTGGCTTTAACTCCGGACCCGGCAGCATACCGGAATCTCGGTGCGGCATACAAAAAAATGGAGAAAATTGACGAAGCCAAAAAAATTGTTGATGAGGGATTGGCAAAATATCCTAAAGATGCCAACCTGCTGGTTGAAAAAATCAATTTCTTCCTCGAAAACACTCAATATACCGATGCACTGGCTTATGTCAACAATCTGCTGGAAGTAGAGCCGAATAACGATGGCGCATTATTCATCAAGGGTTTGGCTTACGAAAAAATGGGCAATGAGGACTCGGTTATTCATTACTATACCAGGGCTGCGGAGATTAACCCCAAGAACGTTAAACCCTTAAACAACCTCGGGGCTTTGTATGTAGCTAAAGCCAATGCGTTAGTGGAACCCATGAACAAACTAGGAACATCAGCCGCTGATACCAAGAAGTATGACGAACTGAAAAAACAGCGCAGGGAATACTACATGAAAGCCAAGCCGTACTTAGACAAAGCTCATGAAATAGAACCCGATGATGCGCAAATCAACCGGGTTCTGAAACAAATAGAACTCTATACTGCAGAATAGGCAAGGGGTGTATTAAAACACCCCTTTTCTTTGCCATTTTTACTTTACATAATGTAAATTATGAAATTATAATGGTCGCATTTCACTATGGTAAGGTATATTCCCTGTCTTCCTTTTCGGCTATAGCCATACAGAAAACGACCTCCAAATGTTAAAGCTACACATTCCGTCTTGGGATTGTTACAATCGTGTTCGGGGGATTTCGTAATTCCATCCGTTTTGAATTTTAGTGAGTGGATAAAAACATTCGTCCCTTTTCACTTTCTTATTAATACACCTCTATCTTTCGGCAACCTAAATTAAAGTGTCATGAAGAAATTTTCCGCATTTGTTTCTCTCGCCTGTTTTTTATCTCTTCAAAATATTTCAGCACAAATCATTGGCGATACATCGGTTTGTGCAGGTGAGGTGGTGAAATACTACATCACTCCCACCGCCGGGGCTGGTTATTCCTGGAGTGTTACAGGAGGAAATGTAATTGGCTCACCATCTGTCGATAGCGTTACCATTAAATGGGGTAATGTAGGAACCGGCATTCTGATTCTGTCTCAAATAAATCCGGTTGCCAGTTATTCTCTTGCGGTTACCATTCATCCTAATCCGAATCCTGTAATTACCCATGCCCCTTATAAGACTTGTCCGGGCGATACCGGTAGCGGTTCGCAGGGCGGAGGGCATTTACCGGACAACAAACCTCCTTGTGAAAAGGTTTGCAAGTTTTCTACCATCACTTACTGCACTGCTTTGAATACTGGCAGCACTTACCAATGGATTGTTAGCGGTGCCCAGAATGTAACAGGGGCTACTACTAATTGCGCAACTGTAACCTGGGATTCAACCGGAGTAGGAACTTTGCTGATCATTGAAACCAACCAGTGGGGATGTGTTGACTCGGCAGAAGCATGTGTAGAGAAAGTTGATTTACCAGTGGCAAACTTTACCCACCAAAGCAGTGTGTGTAAATTCTCTTCGGTGTTGTTTACCAATCTTTCAACCGGAGCTACTTCTTATCAGTGGAATTTCGGTGATGGCGGAAATTCAACAGTTACAAATCCTACGCACTCTTATTCAAACGCAGGAACATATACCATTACATTGATTGCTTTTAACGATTGTTTCTGTTCCGATACTTTTCAGAGCGTAATTAATGTTGACTCTCTTCCCGGTCCGACCATTACTTGTCCCTCTACATTGTGTGCCTTTGATACAGCCACATATAGTACGCCTTCGGGAACAGGTTGTATTTATACCTGGTTTGCAATTGGCGGAACAATTATTGCCGGACAGGGAACTCCGGCTGTAACAGTGGCATGGGGTGCCGGACAACTCGGCACACTCGGATTAGTAGTAACAGGTTGTGTAGGTACTTGCAGCGATACTACTCTCGTGTACATTCCTATTGTTCCATCAATAGCAACCATCAGCGGACCTAACAAAGTTTGCCCCGGTGATTGTCATACTTACTCTTTACCACTATTCAGCGGAGCAACTTACACATGGAGTTTGAATAGCGGCTCATGCGGCACAATCAGTGATTCTACAAACTGTGAGAAACTTGAAATCTGCTGGCCTAATATTCCAATGGCTTGTGCCGATACTCTCACTGTTTCATTTTACGATTCGTTCTTGCATTGCGGAGGAACAGGGCAACTTATCATTTTCCTTCGACCTGAGCTTGTCATTCTAGGCAGCAAAGTTGTTTGTTCTAACTCTACTTCATTCTTCTCGAATTTTCCCGGGGTAAATTGTTTCTGGAATATTTCCCCTGCCGGTCCTGTTCTTTCACCAAGCCCCGCCCCGAGTGTAAGTGTGAACTGGGGTGGGATGACAGGAACATTTGTGATTACTGCAGCTCCGCAAAATCCAAACCAGGTGTGCAACGATTCCGCATTTATTTTCGTGAAAGTAGTAGCACCGCCTGCAAGGCCCGTCATTACCGGTGATACAGTAGTGTGCCCTAACAATTCCTATTCGTATTGTGCAAGCCCTACAACCAACACGGTGAACTGGGTTATTACGGGCGGCACGCCAACTACTTCGATTGGAAATTGTGTAACCGTTACATGGGGAAGCATTCCTCCTTTTACGGTACAGGCGTACACACAAATGCCCGGTTCACCTTATTGCAGTTCTGACACTGCTACACAAAATGTCCTGATGTTTTCCGGAACTCCTCCCGCTATTACCAGCAATCCTTTTGCCTGCGCGAACGGAAACAGCAATTATTCAACAACCACACTTTACCCTGCGGGAAGCACTTATACATGGAGCATTGCTCCACCTAATGCTGGAGCTATTACCAGCGGACAGGGAACAAGCGCTATTCTAATACAATGGGGAAATAATGCTCCGCAAACAGTAACAGTTACTCTCACCGTAAATGCTTGCGGACAGCCGTATCAGAATTCTGTTATCGCAAATCTGAATATCGCACCAACAGTTACTGTTACACAGTTGGGAAGTTTGTGTGCAGGAGGAAGTGCGCAACTTCAGGCAACCGGTGGAGGCACATATCAGTGGAGCGGGCCGGGCGGCTATTCTTCGGTTGCCAATCCCTCTACCATTTTTCTGAATGGATTGTACCAGGTAACAGTAACTGGTGCCAATACTTGCACTGCAGCTTCTCAGATAACGGTTCAAAATGTAAGCGGACCGGTGGCGAGTATCAGTACACTCAACTATCTGAGCTATTGTATTGGCGCTACTTATTCAGTAAATATCTGTGCGCTTGGAAATCCTAATTACACATACGCATGGAATGTAGGAGGTCCAGCTACGCAATGCCGGAGTTTCAACACACCGGGCACATATGCCGTAACGGTAACCGACATTACAAATAACTGCACAGCGCTCTCCAACTTTCTTACTATAACTGAAGATTCATGCAACGGAGGCGGGCCCGGTTCATGTACACCCAACGGGTTAGTTGACTTCACACATACTTCCTGCAATCCGATTTCTTTTACGAATACTTCGGTGAATGCGTTCGGTTTTAGCTGGAACTTTGGCGATTTCACTTCGTCCATCCTTACCAATCCAACGCATAGTTATTCGCAGGCAGGGTTCTACATTGTTACACTGAGCGGTTATGTGCCAAGCACAAATGGTGTTGATACTTGTGTGATGAGCGACACTGCACAAATTGAAATTCCGGTGGCGGCAAAATTTGATGTAGATGTGGGCTGCTGGAACGACAGCGTATGTTTTACCGACATCAGCACATTCACTGCGGGCAACAACATCACCGGTTGGTTGTGGAACTTCGGTGATGCTAGTACTTCTACAGTGCAAAGTCCCTGTCATTTGTACAGCACATCGGGAACTTACATTGTTACACTTGCGGTTACCAATGGAGTTTGTACCGATGTATTTACCGATACAATTATTGTTCCAGCACAACCTACTGCTGCATTTACTTTCAACAGTCCGAATTGTATTAATAACCCCGTGTTGTTTACCGATGCCTCTTTCAGCAGTATCAATTACTGGAACTGGGCTTTCGGTGACGGTGGAACTTCACTGAATCAAAATCCGACTCACAGCTATACAACTGCCGGAACTGATACGGTTACTTTAATCGTCAGTGATATTTACGGCTGTGTTGATACTACGCAGCAACTCATCACCATTGTAGCTCCAGGTATCAGCGGAACTATTTCTGCATATCCTGACACTATTGTTTGTGCCGGAACAAATGTGTTGCTCGTTGCTCCTGCTTGTACTTGCACTTACTTATGGAGCAATGGAGCCACTAACGACTCAATCACCGTAAATACAACCGGAGTTTATTCTGTTACCATTGCTGATGCAAATGGCTGCCCTTATGTTACTTCCATAACCATTCTTGTCAACAACGGGCCGCCTGCTATTATCACCAACAGTGGCGATGACGAATTATGTTTCGGTGAATTCACCAATCTTTCCACCACTTATAGCATTAACTGGCTTTACAGTTGGTTGAGCAATGACCCGAATGCGAACGGAAGCACTGCAAACGCGGTAACAGTTCTTCCCACAACACCTCCCGGTACTTATACTTACCAGGTAATGATAACCGATACCACCACCGGTTGCAGTGATACATCACTCCTTTACATCATTATTGTTCATCCGCTGCCGGTGCCTCCAACTATTGCGGCAATAGGCAGCACAGTTGTTTGCGATGGCGATACGATTACTCTGGTTGCTTCTCACCCTGATTCCACTGTTATGCTGCAATGGAACACCGGTGATGTGACCGATACGATTAAGGTTACTAAAAACGGTTGCTACTACGTAACCGCTACCGACACCAATGGCTGCGAAAGCAGCGCGAGTTTCTGTGTAACGGTGAATCCTCTTCCTGAACTTTGTTCTTTCTACGAAGGATGTTTCGATACCTGCGCACCATTTACGGTTTGCGCGCCTAACGGAAGTTCGTGGCAGTGGTTGAATAACGGAGTGCCAATGCCGGGCGATACCATGCAGTGTTTAACTACCAGTTTGAGTGGAGTTTATTCCGTAATTGTAACCAACAGTTACGGATGTGTGGACACAACCGGTGATTTGGATTTGACATTATATCCATGTCCTGATAGTATGTGTGCTGATTTCTGGATTGATTCGGTGGCATGTGATTCAAACGGAAATTACGTGATGTATTATCACGTGGCGAACCAGTCGCAGATTCCTGTTTCGCAGGTGAATATTGAAGTGCTTCAGCCCAATCTGAATATTGCATTTGCCCCTGCGGTAGTGTTCGTCACCCTTCCTAGTCAATCAACTTCACCACAGCTTTCAACTACTATTTACAATGGCAACCCCGGTGATTCCCTTTGTTTCCGCTCACATATTCTTGCGTTCGATTCTTTAGGTCAGGAGTTAATCTGCTGTTACAGCGATACCGACTGTGTGGTGCTGGATACCTGCGATAGACATATTGACACAACCTGTTGTTATCTGAATTTTATTAGCGATACAATATACTGCCGTGCCGGTCCTGTGGGTACTTCACTCAACTTCCAGTTTAGGGTGAATGGCTGTGGCACATTGCAAATTCAAACGGGACAGAACACCTCCATCATTGGCAATAACCCCTTAATCATGACCGGGAATACTGCGGTGATTAACGGGGTTTATACTCCATCAAATGCAACTGATACAATGGTATGCCTCACTTTTGTGATGGGCAACGGCAATATTTTTTGTGCCGACACAACCATTTGCCTAACCTTCCATTGCGATTCAGTGCCGCCACGCCCCATGTGCGATTTGCATTTCGAAGATTCTCTTTGCGTGGGGCAAACTACCTCTTACAACTATGTGGGCAACCCGGCAGGTCTTACATTCAACTGGCAGTTCCAGAACGGTTCGCCTTCCACAGCTACCGGTCCAGGTCCTCACTTTGTTACATATAACAGCGTGGGTTGCCACCAGGTTATTTGCATCATCACTAACAATCTTCAGCAGCCGCTGGATTGTATTGACACGATTTGCGTTGTGCCACCACCGGTGGCAAGCGTTTCACAGAACGGCAATTCGCTTTTTGCTTTCCCTGCGGGATACAGTTACCAATGGTATAACGGCTTCCCGGGAGCAAACCCTATTAATGGCGCAGTAAATCAGTTTTATAATCCACCTGCTGGTGGTTTCTATTGTGTGATTGTGAGCAATGGGGTGAACTGCGAAGATACCGCCTGTATAGACTTAACCGGAGTGGGAATAAATGAGTTGAGCAAAGCCGAATGGAATATTTTCCCTAATCCGAATGAAGGAGCTTTTTCGCTGTGGATAGTTTCAACAGGAAATGAAGTTGTTGAAGTGAAAGTGCTTAACACCATTGGTGAACTGGTGGACAGAAGAGTTTGTGAAACGCGTTCCGGTGAGCAACATTTTTACATCGCCAACAAAAACTTTGCAGGCGGTGTGTATTTCATTCAACTGAAAATGGAGAAAGGAATTGGAATAAAGAGAATGGTGGTGAGATAGGTTGCTTAAGACTTTGAACATAACTGAATGCGAATTATAATTTAAGAATCTTGACAAACGAAGAGTTAAATAAATTGATTGAACAATTTGACGAGAATGCCTTGAAACAGAAAGGTATTTTTGGTATCCTTCAATTTGGTGGCGGTGGAGATGAAAGTTTCATCAGGGCTAACAAAGAAGGACTTGAATTATTTGCTCTTCAACTCTTAAAATCAGCTAAAGAGACAGAAACGACACTTAATCATCCTGAAAAAACAATTATAACAATCGACATTAACGAAGATTGGATAGATGAAAAAGGCGATATATTTATTCACTATATTGAACCAATTGCCGACAAACAAAAAGCTAAACCCAAAGAAGACTACAAAGGCACAGTTGCCGACAAATTGGTTGTATTGGGTTGTGGACTGGTAGTAATAACTCTGATAGTTTCTGTTTTAGTTGGGCTTGTAACCATATTTAAATGGCTGCTTTAGTGCTTGCAGGATGTCTCCTCGCAAATTTGGAGATACATTCTATTAGAAAGTAGTTGATTCCAATAAGTAAAAACTTTCAATTCCTTTTAATAAAAAAAGCCCCTTGTTTTCACAAGAGGCTTTTGTATTTATTGAGGCTGGAATCAGGAATTACATCATTCCACCCATGCCGCCTGGCATTCCGCCACCCATGCCGCTCATGTCGGGCATTCCTTTCTTTTCTTCAGGTTTGTCAACTACTACAGCTTCGGTAGTCAGTAACATGGAAGCAATTGATGCTGCGTTTTCAAGAGCAATACGGGTAACCTTTGTGGGGTCAATAACACCGGCTTTCTTCAGGTTTTGGTATTCATCGGTGCGGGCATTGTAACCAAAGTCGTCTTTGCCTTCGCGAACTTTCTGAACAACAATTGAACCTTCAACTCCGCTGTTAGCAACAATCTGGCGCAGAGGCTCTTCAATCGCCCTGCGAACAATAGCGATGCCTGTGGTTTCGTCATCGTTTTCACCTTTCAGCTTTTCCAGACCTGCCTGTGCGCGGATGTAAGCTACTCCCCCACCAGCTACGATTCCTTCTTCAACTGCAGCACGTGTTGCATGAAGAGCATCATCCACACGGTCTTTCTTTTCTTTCATTTCCACTTCGGTAGGCGCTCCGATATAAAGAACAGCCACACCGCCCGAAAGCTTAGCCAGACGCTCCTGCAGTTTCTCACGGTCGTAATCGGAAGTTGTTTTTTCGATTTGAGCTTTTATTTCCTCTATACGGGCTTTGATTTGGTCTTTTTCGCCTTTGCCGTTAACGATGGTAGTATTGTCTTTATCAACTACCACTTTTTCAGCTTGTCCGAGGTAGCTGAAATCAGCGTTTTCGAGTTTGTAACCCATTTCTTCGCTGATAGCAATACCGCCTGTTAGGATAGCAATGTCGCGGAGCATTTCTTTTCTGCGGTCGCCAAAGCCGGGAGCTTTAACCGAGCATACTTTAATAGTTCCACGGAGTTTGTTTACTACCAATGTAGCCAGTGCTTCTCCTTCTACTTCTTCAGCAATAATTAGGAGAGGACGCCCTGATTGAGCTACTTTTTCCAAAATAGGAAGAAGTTCGCGCATGTTGCTTATTTTCTTGTCGTATATAAGTAACAGCGGGTTTTCCAACTCAGCTTCCATGCTTTCGGCATTAGTAACGAAGTAAGGAGAAAGGTAACCACGGTCGAACTGCATACCTTCAACAGTTTTAACTTCGGTTTCTGTTCCTTTGGCTTCTTCAACAGTGATAACGCCTTCGGTTCCGACTTTCTTCATAGCATCGGCAATCATTTTTCCGATTTCGCTGTCGTTATTAGCTGAAATTGAAGCCACCTGCTCAATTTTATTGAAATCTTTTCCTACGTTTTCTGATTGTTTCTGAAGATTCTCCACCACAGATTTAACGGCTTTGTCAATTCCACGCTTAAGGTCCATAGGGTTAGCGCCAGAAGCAAGAGCTTTAAGACCGGGAGCTACAATTGCCTGTGCAAGAACGGTAGCAGTAGTAGTTCCATCACCTGCCTGATCGGCAGTTTTAGAAGCCACTTCTTTGGTCATCTGAGCGCCCATGTTTTCAATCGGGTCTTCGAGCTCAATTTCTTTAGCTACGGTAACACCATCTTTGGTAACTTGTGGAGCACCGAATTTCTTGTCGAGAATCACATTGCGTCCTTTGGGGCCAAGGGTAACTTTTACTGCGTTAGCCAGTTTGTCAACGCCACTTTTCAGCTTATCGCGGGCGTCTTTTTCGAATAATATCAGTTTTGCCATTTTTATTTGGTTTTAAGTTTTAGAATAATTAAATAATTAAAGAATTGCGAAAATGTCCGACTCTCTCATAATAAGGTAGTCAACTCCCTCAATCTGAAGTTCGGTGCCGGAATACTTTCCGTAAAGGATGGTATCGCCAACTTTAACTGTAGTAGGCTCATCCTTTTTGCCGGGCCCGGCAGCCACTACAGTTCCGCGCTGAGGTTTTTCCTTTGCGCTGTCAGGAATAATGATTCCGCCAGCAGTCTTTGTTTCTGCTTCGGCAGGTTTTACCAGCACTCTGTCTGCCAGAGGGGTAACTTTCACTTGCGTTTTTGCTTGTGCCATAGTAATTATTGGTTTTAGAGTTTAATAAATGGTAGTTTTTAAGCGGGTGCGAATATAGCAGACTTTGTACCACTTAAAAAAGAAAGAATTTTTGTCAGGACAGCTGAAAACTTTGACAGGAAGAATGAAAAAATTTCAGCTGTTTATTTCCCGATTGGTTTGCTCACTAATGTTTAACCAATATCTGCGCCATTTGTCTAGGACAGCCTGAAAATCAGCAGGTAGAGGAGTTTCGAAGAACATATCTTTGCCCGTAGCAGGATGGACAAAACCTAATGTTGCTGCATGAAGCGCCTGCCTTGGCAGCAGTTTAAAGCAGTTTTCGACAAATTGACGGTATTTCGTGTAAACAGTCCCTTTTAATATTTGGTCGCCCCCGTAGCGGGCATCATTAAATAAGGTATGACCGATGTGTTTCATGTGAACACGGATTTGGTGGGTACGCCCGGTTTCTAGTTTGCATTCGACCAAAGTGACATAGTGTATGTGTTCGACTACTTTAAAATGAGTGGCAGCATGTTTACCCTGAGAACCATCGGGGTAGACTTCAAACTGCATGCGTTCGCGCGAAGCCCGGCCGATATTACCTGTTATGCTTCCCTCCTCTTCTTTTATATCGCCCCAAACCAAGGCAACATATTTGCGTTTGGCGGTTCGGTCGAAGAATTGCTTGGCAAGATGAGCCAATGCATGGTCGGTTTTGGCGAGAACGATTAAGCCGCTAGTTCCCTTGTCAAGACGATGAACAAGCCCGGGACGGAAGTCTTCCCTTCCTTTCGGCAGCTTATCGAAATGCCACATGACTGCGTTGAGAAGTGTGCCACGGTGGTTGCCCAAGCCTGGATGTACTACTATATCGGCTGACTTGTTGATGACAATCACTTCGTCATCCTCATATATAATATCAATAGGGATATTTTCGGGAACAATATCGTAGTTTGATTCGTGTTTAGGAATGAGAAGAAGGATTTCGTCAGCAGGGCGGATTTTGTAGTTGCTCTTAACCGCTTTATTGTTAACGATAATACTGCCGGCACCTGCTGCAGCCTGAATTTTGGTTCTGCTGATGTTGTTGCCAAGATGGCTATGGAGGAATTTATCAATACGGATGGGCTGCTGGCCTTTGTCAACGGTAAGTTTTACCTCCTCTATCAACTCATCGCTTGCGGAAGTGGATTGCTCTTCAGTATCGTCAATATTGTTTTCCACTCTGGCAAGGTTAAATAATTATATGCAAAGAACCATTTAGTTCGCAAAGGCATAATCAGGCGCTGGTTAAACCAGCCTATTTTCTGTTTTTGTAAGTTGAGATTTTTTACGCTTCATTGCAACTTACCAAACATTTCAAACTTTATGTTCAACAAAGCCAATTATTTTATCAAGCAGGAATTCGCATTGCTTAAATTAACAAGCAAGTATTTCATTATTGACCCCGAAAACCAGAAAACTGTAGCCATTGCGGCTGAAAACATCAGCCCGTTGCAAAAGTATTCGCGACTGCTGATTAAGAAGCAATTCTTCGGTACCCGGTTTGACATTAAAGAAGAAGCTTCAGGGAATGTAGTTTACACTATTCAAAAATCAGGTTTTTGGGCACCTAAAGTTTCGGTTATGGATTCTACCGGAAATCCGGTGGGTTATTTCAAAAGCAAAGCATTTTCTCTTAAGGGAATGTTTGATGTGTTTGCCAGTAACGATACTAAGCTTGCAGAAGTAACCGGTGAGTTTTTAAGCTGGAATTATACATTTAAAGACACTTCAGGCAAGCAACTTGGAACAGTCACCAAAAAGTGGGCAGGTATTGGCAAAGAATTATTCACCGGCTCTGACAACTACATGATCTCACTTGATGACTCGGTGAAAGAAAGCGCAGGAACTATGGCTTTGCTTATTATAGCGGGACTCGCCATTGATATTGTCTACCACGAGAAGAATTGAGTTTATTCAGCCAAACGGGAAACGTTATTCCTGAACCGATAAAATCACTCCGCTTCGCTGAAAAATTTTACCACATCAGCATAAGTTCGCTCGGGTAGTTCCATCATGGGCATGTGTCCGCAGGGGTCATAATAAATTATGCGGCTGTTTTTTATATCTCGGTTAAAGCGCAAAGAATGTTCCACCGGCACAATCATATCCTGTTTTCCCCAGATAATCAGTGTAGGGCATTGCACTAGCTGAATAAGCGCGGTATCGGGAAATTTTGCAGTTCGCGCCAGATTAAGCATGTGCGCAATATTGCCTTCACGGTTGCTGAATTTATTGTTAACTACAGTTACGGCCGGGTCAATTTTTGAATCATCGGCATATCCGTTTTTCGCCCCGCTTTCGCTCATAAACAATGGCATGCCTTTATCAAAAATATTGCTTACTGATTTGTATTTGAACATAGCCAGCTTAGCTGCCACTTTTTCGGTTTCGTATCCTGCAGAAGCCAGCAGTACAATTTTACGCACCTTGTTTGGGTGGTCACCTGCTAGCATCCATGTCATTCCTCCGCCCATCGAATTGCCAATTACATACAACGAATCAAGGTGAAGAGTATCCAGCAGAAAATTAAAATAGTTTTTATAGTCTGCGGTGTAGTCCTCGTGATTGTTCACCGGTGGAAAATCAGAAAGCCCGAAACCGGGAAGGTCTATGCGGATTACACGATAATCGTTCTTCATCAGTGTAGCCAATTTGTCGAAGTTATGGTACGAACCACCGAACCCGTGAATCATCAGCACCGGTTTACCAGTTCCTTCATCGGTATAATGAATTTCCGCACCGCGCCATTTCAAAAACCGTGATGCTGGTAAACTCAATTCCGCTTTCGCCTGCTCTTTGCTGATAATGCGGTTGGGGCGCAGGTATACAAAGCCTGTGGGAATAAGAATAATAATCAGAAGAATTATGGCGATAGCTTTGAATAGTTTTTTCATGAGAAATTATTGAAGATGAAGGAATAGCTAACTTTTAAAGGAAGCAAAATGTAATTCGCTGAACTTTTTCTTTCCCTTTGCAAAATACTGCCACACTATACTCACATCAGCAAGATAAATTGCTGATTGGTTAGGAATTTGTTTCCGCTTTTTAATTAGGTCGGGGATTAGGGCATAGAAAGAAAAATGTGCTTTCAAAATAGCTCCAAACTCAGAAAAGCTTTTACTCTTAATCACGGAGTAAAGAGCCGCCACTCCATCTAATATTAACCGTACCACAAATAACTTCCAAAGCACTTCTCCCTTCCTCATGTTTTTAAAAAGCATGCACAGGTTGTTACGGTAATTTAGAAAACTTTTCCGCGGATTGCCCTGCGGCAGACTCCCCCCACCTACATGATACACCACAGATGATGGTACACAAATAACCCGGTAACCTGAATTTTTAATGCGCCAGCACAAATCAATCTCTTCCTGGTGGGCGAAAAAATCTTCATCGAATCCTCCCATCTTCCAAAATACATCGCTACGGATAAAAAGACAGGCACCGGTTGCCCAGAAAACATCGGTCACATCATCGTATTGTCCTTTATCTTTTTCCACCGTATTAAATATCCTTCCTCGGCAGAAGGCGTAACCATATTTATCGAGATAGCCGCCACAGGCTCCGGCATACTCAAAGTGCTCCCGCTGGTGAAAAGCCCGCAGTTTGGGCTGTGCAGCAACTATCAAGTTATCACGCTCTATTTCAGCAATAACCCGCTCTACCCAGTTCTCCGTAACTTCAATATCCTGATTCAAAAGAACGAAATATTCAGCGTTAACTTGTTTAAGCGCTTCGTTGTATCCGCCAGCAAAACCTCCGTTTCGTGCATTCTGAATAATTCTGATTTGAGAAAAATTTTTCCGAACAAAATCAACCGAGTTATCGTTTGAACAGTTATCGGCAACAATTATCTCACACAGTTTCGCAGAAGTATGCTTCACTACCGAAGGGAGAAATTGCTCTAAGTATTTTTTGCCGTTCCATCCTAGAATGACTACTGCAACTTTACCGGTATTGTTCAAAGAGTTTAGACTTTAAAATTTACTTTTTCAATTTGCTTTTTGCGTAGTTCAGATTTCCTTGCGCTAACGTGTAACCTGGTTTTATCTTCAATGCACTTTCACAGGCTTTTACTCCTTCTTCAAATTTATTCATAGCGTTATATGCCGAGCAGATGTTGTTATACGCTTCGGCATAGTCGGGTTTTAACCTAAGCGCACGTTGCGCAGCGCGGATACATCCTTCATAATCACTCGCGTTATAATACATCAGACTCAGATTAAGAAATTCTTCGGGCCTTTTATAATTCGCGCTGTTTTCCTCGGCTACCTGCAACTGTGATTTGCCGGTTGTCGCCAATTGCAAATACATGTTTGCGGTTGCATCACCCGGTGAAAGCTCCAGTGTTCGTGCAGCTAGAACTTTTAATTCCTCCAAACGTTTTTGCTCGTAAAGAATGGGCATAAGCATGTAGCGGGCATCCATTCTGGATTCCACCAAGCGCAAACATTTGTAGAGATTTTCAGCGGCTTCATTTTTGCGACCTTCATTATTAAGAAACCTGGCATAGAAATAATAGTTGCCTGCTTCGTTCGGTCCGTAAGAAATTCCTTTCAGGAAATAATTTTCAGCGGAAGTTTTATCTCCTATGGCAGCTTTCAGCACTGCCAGGTTTACATGAAGGAGCGAATAGCGAGGGGTATAATCCAGTGCCTTTGTAAAATAATAATTGGCAGTATCATAAGAAGCACGTCCCATAAAAACCAAACCGTAATTCATCAGACCTCTTCCATTTTCCGGGCTTTTGATACTCACATCTCTCCAAAGACTTTCTTCCGTTCGCCACACCTCGTTGCGCTGATATGTTCCGTAGCCGTAGATGCACAAAACCAAAATCAATACGCCCACAAAAACAACTTTCGGAATTTTTCCGATTACATTCTCTAATACCTGATATAAAGCGCAAACCAAAGCGAGCGACAAACCCACATATGGATAGAACAACCGGTGATCGTTCATTACTTCTGCCAACGGAACCAAAGTGGTGGGAACAAGAGCCAGTAAAAACCACGATAAGCCAAATGAAACCGGCCGCCATTTTTCCCACCTGGAGAGATAGAAGATGGAGAAAATCGTAGCTGATAAAAACACAAAACCAATGACAGCTTTCGGGTTCACCAATGATTCAAATGTTCCCCAATCGGTGTCTGCGCTTAATTGTGTCGGAAGAAGAAACTGGGAAACGTAATGAACAAAAACAAATGGCTGGGTGATAAAGTACCGGTAGAACGAGTATCCGCCAGCTTCAAAAAGCCCTTCTTCCAGTTTCTTGATAAAAAAGTATAAAACAATGGCAACAACAAAAATTGGGATTGAAACAAAAAGCAATTTTTTCCAGTTATAATTTGCGACCGCCAGCAAATCTTTTCTTTGGTCAAACAGAATGTGATATACCAGTAGCATAGGCGCAAACATGATGGCTGTTGGCTTTGCCATCGCACCAATAATTACTGGAATGAGGAACAAATAAAACTTGCGGGCTACTACTGAATACTGGTAAACGACAAAAGCAAGTATCACAAAGAGCGTGGAAAGTGTATCGGAACGAGAAATTATATAGTTTACAGTTTCGGCAAGCGCGGGATGCAGCATGTAAAGCGCGGTGGCGAAGAGTGCAAGATATTTGTCTGTATTATTTTCAAAAGCTGAAGAGATAATCTTTGCAAACATAAAATACATCAGAACACCCTGCAACAAAAACATGATAAATGTAGAAAGGTGGAAGTAAAACGGATTCAACCCTTTGCCAAAATAATAATCAATGGCAAGCGTAGTTGAAACTAACGGACGGTACGAGCAGTGCGATGGTATAGAACTGAATGTTTTAGGGTCTTTAAAAAAAAGAGGAATGTTCTTTACATTCTGGATATATACATTATTCTGAACAGTGTGCGCATCGTCAAAATGAAAATCATTATGCCAGTGATTGGAGTACGTAGCAAATATTGCAGCCAGGAGTAAGCCAGAAAAGAGTAGAATCTTAAAATTGCCGGACACAGGTTTAATCTATCATTTTTGTTTACGTGCGTTTTCTATAGCCATATTCTGAATTATCTCCGTTTGAACGGCTTCTATTCTTCTCAGTTTAGAATAGATTACAGTTGCTGAAATAAAACCGGCAATAGCACACAAATACAATAGTAAATCTGTTCCCCGACCCACGTTCAGTTTGTGTGCGAGCGCGGTTGAAGTCTCAGGACTGAGAACAAAAAAAATTCCTACCAAGGCTATGAAAACAAGGCTAAGTCGGTAAACAACCCGGTTACGCATTTGCACAACAAAGAGAAATACAAGCAGTACAAGAGGGATAAGTAGGATAATTTTGATGGGAGTAATCATGTCAGAAAATTTTGTTGATGATTATATCAATTAAGATATTGACCGAGTTTAGGTTTCCTTGGCCTTTATTTAATGAATACTCGCTGTAAACAATATGAACAGGAACTTCTTCATAGCGTAAGTTATTTTTCCTAATCAAAGAGAGAAACTCTGTGGCATGAGCCATACGGTTCTGAGTGAGTTTAATCCTGCTCAATGCCAGCCGGTTCATTGCGCGAAAGCCATTATGTGCATCGGTAAGCCATAGGCCAGTAAGCAGTCCATTAATAATAATGGCAATTTTTATCACTAGTTTTCTAACCGGTGGAATTGATTCCGCCACACCTCCTTTAATAAACCGCGAGCCGAAAGTAATATCTGCGCGGTTGTCAATAACCGGTTCAAGAATTTTAGGTATTTCGTTAAAATCATGCTGCCCGTCAGCGTCAAAAGTTACTGCATACGCTGCTCCTTGCTGATATGCATATTGAATTCCTGTTTGAATCGCAGCTCCTTGCCCCAGGTTAACACTGTGTCGTAAATAATGAACTGGCAAGTCGTTAATTACCTCACGAGTGTTATCGGTGGAACAATCGTCAATTAATACTATTTCATAGCCTTTCCCTATCAACTTTTCTATGGTATCGCGGACAACTTTTGCTTCGTTGAAAGATGGAATTAGAATAAAAGTTTTACCCGTATCTTCCATTTATCTTGGCCCTATTTTTTTTTCAACATTGATTTTGCCCATTCCATATTCCGTTTCGCGAGTTCCATGTTCGGGTCTATTTGCAGTGCTTTTTCGCATGCCGCAATTTCTGCCTCATAATTTTGCAGACTTCCGTAAGCTGCGGCAATATTATTGTATGCTAAAACCCCTTTTGGATTATACTCAAGCGCTTTTTCCCAAGCCTTAATGCTTTCTTCGTACTTCCCAAAATGATAATACATCAAGCCAAGATTGAGATATGATTGATAGCCAGGATTTTGCTTAACCTGATTTAGCGCAGTAACAGTATCGGGTCCTTCCCCGGAACTGCTAGATGTTGTTTTAGTTTGAGGAGTAATCTGAGGAACCGGTTGCGGTCTTTGCAAATTAGCTACGACTGTGTAAATCACCGGAATTAAAATTACAATCAATAAAATAACAGTTGCATAATTCAGCTTGAAAGAAGGTTCAGTTTCACTACTTGTTTTAGAATCCGGTTCAGCCATAATTCACGGTTTCAAATTTTTTATAAAATAAAACACTACTCGTGCCGAATTTAATTTTGTATAGTGATAAAACAAGGACAAGAAGTGAAATAATAACTACTCCGCACAGACAAAGCCACACTTCTTCGGTCATCCACCTTCCCAGATGCATAAAAAACCACTGTTCAGGAAAGTTAATGGTGCCGTCCTCTAGTAAGCGAGCTTCTGCAGGAATGCCAGGAATAATCCAAAGCTTTGCGGTTACGAAATTAAGTAGTATTAAAATAATGTAAAAGATGTTAGTAAACCTGTATTTCCCTAAAAACAAAGCCATAATAATCATCATCCAGGGAAAGAAGTAA
Source organism: uncultured Chitinophaga sp. (assembly GCA_964631835.1). Lineage (GTDB taxonomy): Bacteria > Bacteroidota > Bacteroidia > Chitinophagales > LD1 > Bog-950. Next base: position 1,127 of record CAZWAD010000023.1, on the reverse strand, counting down.
ACTAATCTCCTGGATTCAGCTTGAGCAAAAAACAAAAACAAACTGAAAAAAATTATTCCTGAAACACCAAGCCCGAATTGCGAAATGAATGCTGAAAGTTCTTTCCAGAATAAAATGTACAATATTACTGCAACACCAAAATAATTGAAGTGGCTTACCAAACTAATCATCGGACGCTGAAAGGCGTAAACCATTGTAATTGCTACTTGAGTAAATGGAGATAAAAATTCAGAGGATGCATTCACTTGCAAAGATGAGCGGACTAAATAAAAAATCAATGCAAAGCCTGTTATTGCAAAAATTTTATTAGCGCTAATTTGCGAACGGTAATAACTCCATTTTAGAAATTCTTTATTTATCAGAGTGTAAGAGAAAAAAAAGTAAAGCAAGGCAATAAACAGAAAGCCTGCCGGCAACATTTTTTCGCTAATTGGTAACGTATACATGTCCGATGCTCTTTCTCCTTTATGAATAATAAAATACCAGCTAACCCCTAATGCATATATCACACACAGGACTCCTGCTAAATATTTTATCACTTTCGGTAAAGTCAAAAACGGCACGTTGCTATTTGAGAAGAAGCTGAGTGCAAATGACATTGGTAAAAGTAACGGCCAAGTAAATGCCCCCAGCAAACCCACCAGCAACACATTAAGTAACTCGCCCCGTACAAAGAAATAGAAAAGCGCTACTGCAAGGAAAAGAGCCGGAGTATCGGTCATTACTGGATAGTAATAAGTAAAATGTAGTACTCCGTAATTTAAAAACACCAAAGCAAATCCCACAACCTGCGAAACAGAATTTAGCTGATACTTTTCGAAAATTTTTTTTACCATCCATCCGCTGATACCCAATAACACAGTATTCATTATTTTAAAGGCGAGAATTACACTTGCAACTTCAAATGGAATACCAAGTAGTTTAAAAGCAATATGAATTAAATAACTAGGGAGAATACGCAGAATTAAATATGAATCGAGTACCTGACTATCAAAGGCGTTTACAGTTAAATCGTAGTACTTCCACCCATCCCAGCCCAAACCTCCGTTGGCGGAAAGGTTAGGCAAAAAAATTCTCCAACTACCAATGAGCACCACCAATGCGGGAAGTATGAAAGAATTACCGCT
>CAZWAD010000022.1:0-63972 GCA_964631835.1 uncultured Chitinophaga sp. | reverse complement strand
TTACATGGAAAGGAAAAGATTTATCAAAATGGTAGCGGTTACAACCCTTGGCATGGCAACCTTTAAATTAAATACCCTCGGCAATTATATAAATAAACTTCCGGCTTCAAAAAAAATGCCTGTTCTTTTCACTTCGCATGGCAATCCTATGGATATTCCGTTGCCTCATTTTGGTAATCCGTTTCTATCTTACCTTGGAGACCTCGGCAAACAACTAAGAAAAACCTATGAAATAAAGGCTATTTTAGTTGTTTCGGCACACTGGTGTACTAATGGAAGTTTTGTAAATGTTTCTCCTTGGCCCGAAACCATTTATGATTATTACGGCTTTCCTGATAATTATTACACCTTAAAATATCCCGCCCCTGGTGCTCCTGAAATGGCAAAGGAAGTTGCCAATAAAATTCCGCAGATAACAACAACCACAGATTGGGGCTTCGACCATGGAAATTGGCCTATGCTTCGCCATCTATATCCAAATGCTGACGTTCCGGTGTTTCAACTAAGTATTGATTACTACAAATCAGCTCAATATCACTATGATTTAGCAGTACAATTAAAAAGGTTCAGAGAAAAGGGGGTATTGATTATAGGGAGCGGTGCAATAGTTCACAATTTAAAACTGGCAAGTGAAAGAATCTTTAAAGGTAATACCACTGTCTATGGATGGGATAAAGATTTCGATGATTGGGCAAAACAAAAAATTGATGATCGAGATCTGAATAGCCTAATTGGTTATGGCAAAACAAAACTTGGAAATCTTGCAGCCCCAACACCCGACCACTACCTTCCGTTGATTTACTCGATGGCATTATTGGACAATACAGATGAAATCCGACATACTTATGAAAGTCTTTTACCTGCTTTTAGCGACCGTAGTTTTATTATCGAATCAACAAAATGATTCAAAAAAACCTGATGATATGAATAGCTTGCCCCACCGAGAAGGAACAAAACCAACGACTACCCCCTCTAATCCGCATACACAATTGAATCAACAACCGGCAGATGCAACTATCATATACGACCTAATGAAATGGGCATTTTCACTTAATGATATTCAAAAGGAATACAGCAAAATCTCTGTGCCGGGTGCTCAAGCCATGTGCTTAAACCAAGATAAAACCTGCGACCACTGCAATGCTTTTATGGTAGCTAACGAATTTGCTCATTTTCATCCGCATCCCGATTATAGTATGCATTTAGGCTTGCCTCTGGTTGACGTAAAGGCAGTTATTGAAAAAGGATGGGGCGAATTACATCCTGTGGTTAATAAGGGATGGCTCCCTCCCAATTTTATTATGCTCTACGCACCAAGAAATAAAGAAGAAATTGAAGTAGCCAAGAAAATTATTTACCGTTCCTATCAATTCGCAAGGGGTGATGTAAAGGACAACTAATATTAAATCACTCACCACTAACGCAATTCATAAATGCTAGGCACTATGATCAAACAACCCTCACAATTCTTTTCAACGAATATGGACTTTACTTTTAAAGACGAACAGGAAAAACTTAATTTAATTAAACAGGGTATTACAGAATTAATGCCAGCCAATAAAATACTCGGCATTCAAATTATTGAAATAAAATCAGGCTACACTCTGATTCTCGTACCCTTTAAAGAAGAATTTGTAGGTGATTTTGTTCAGGGCAGATGGCATGGTGGTTTTTTGGCAAGTATAGCCGATACCGCAGGAGGTGTTGCAGGTGCAACAGTTCTTAATTCCCCGCTTGATAAACTTAACACCATTGATATGCGCATTGATTATCTGCATGGGGCAGTAAAAGGTGATATTTATGCCAAAGCTCAAATCATAAAAAACGGAAAAACAATTATTAAAGTTGATGTAGAATTGTTTCAAAATGAAAGAGAAGAGCCGGTAGCCCTTGCAAGATGTGTCTATAGTGTGCTTCGAAAAGAGACTTAATAATTTAGAGCGTAAAATAATTGTCGGTAAACTAAAATTTCAAGTAAAATGACAGGCATAGCAATTCCCAGACCCAAAGACAAAAGTATTTTCAGCAATGGGGGCAGAATGAAGAAAAACCCGCTGAAATTTTTGACAGACCTGAACAAAAACTACCCGGGCATAGTTGAGTGGCGGGTTTTGCATTTGAATATGGTACTGTTAACCGACCCTAAATTAGTGAGGGCAGTGCTGCAAACCAATCAAAAACAGTATGTAAAAAACTCAGCATACAAGCAGGTGAAGTTGTTATTGGGCGAAGGGCTGGTTACGAGCGAAGGCAAGTTGTGGAAGCGTCAGAGAAAACTAATTCAACCTTCTTTTCATAAGCAGTATATCAATAACCTTTTTGATGGTATGTTGAGTTGCACCAACGAGATGATAAACGAATGGAAAGTAGTGGCTGACAACGGAGGCAGAATTGATTTTGCAGAGGAAATGATGAAAATTACTCTTCAAATAATTGGCAAAACAATGTTGAGTGCCAACTTTAAAACCGAAGCAAAATCAGTTGCAGTTGCCTTAACCTACCTTTTAAAAGGCGTTGAAAAGAAAGCATTGAGCGCGGTTAATCTTCCCTTGTGGATGCCTACTGCAACTAATATTCAGTTTAAAAACAAAAGAAAAATATTAGACGCAATTATCTATAAACTGATAGACGACAGAAGAAAAACGGGACCTCAAAAAGGCGATTTACTCGATATGATGATGGAATCGAGATATGAAGATAACGGGGAAGCAATGCCTGATAATTTACTGCGCGATGAACTGATGACTGTTTTTTTAGCGGGGCATGAAACTACTGCTACTGCTCTAACATGGACTTTCTTTCTCATTAAGCAGCATCCTGAAGTATATGAGAAATTAAAGAAGGAAGTGAAAGACGTAGTTGGTGACGGTGAAATTACCTTTCAGCATTTACAACAACTGAAATATACAAAGGCTTGTTTGAATGAATCTATGCGATTGTTCCCACCTGTTTGGTTAATAGGGCGCAGGGCAACAGAAGATAACATAGTGGGCGAATATCTTATAAAGAAAGATACGGACATTCTTATATCCCCTTATATTGTTCATAGGCATCCTGATTATTGGAAAAACCCTGATGTATTTGACCCTGAACGTTGGGAGACAGAAGAAGTAAAGCAAATAGATAAGTTCGCCTATTTCCCTTTTGCTGCGGGACCAAGAATGTGTATCGGAAACAATTTTGCTTTATTGGAAGCCGATATTATTCTCACCAAAGTTATTCAGCAATTTGATTTTAACTACATCGGTAAATCAGCGCCTGAAATAGCACCGACTTTAACTTTGAGGGTTAAAGACGGGATGCCAATGCAGATTCGAAAATTAAATTGAAATATAAATTTTGGGAAGATGATTCAGGAAATGATTATTCCAGAACCAACTTATATCTAAATTTTTCACCCTTATAAACAACTTCTACGAAGTAAATACCGGGAGCTTCATTTAATTCAAATTGAAAAGTGCCGGTTTGGGTATAAGCCTTGTTATATACAGATTTACCATTCGTATTGCTTACATTGACAGATACATTTTTAAACAATCCAACATCAAAATTCACAATGCCGGTAGTCGGATTAGGATAAATCGTTGTTTGGTTGAATATTTCCTTTTCTCCAAAACCAACTGTTGAAATCAATATACAGGCTGAAGTATCTACACAAGAATTTTTCGTTACTTCTACGGCATAGCTTCCATTGCCAAATGCGGTAAAAGTTTGATTTGTTTCCCCCGGCAGAAAAGCAAAACTGTTCTGACAGTCCAACCATCTGTATGTCGCGTTAGTGGAATTTGCAGTAAGATATGGAATTGCTACGGTAATTCCAGTATCAACCGCAGTTATCGTCAAGTTGAGCGTTACCATACTATCGCAACCATTTGCTGCTGCGCTGGGTAAGCTGAACGTTGCGGTATTATTGTTGTTAGTATAAGTATTGCCATCTATCCAAATAAATGAATTACACGATGTTTGGGTGTAGATGCCTTTTAGGGTATTACAAGTGGTTGCCACAAAAACATCTGAAGTGGAAATTCCCACGTAAGAATTATTCAGATTGATACTTCCAAAGGTTAACGATGAACTGTTGTAATAACCCGCAATTAATACTCTGCCATTATTATCTATAAAACAATCATTAGAACCATCATCTTTACTTTTCCCTGCTTTTTTTGCCCAAAGCAAGTTGCCATTACGGTCATACTTTGCAAGAAAAATTTCATCGCCTCCATTATTATTTAATACGGTGTTGCCGAAAGTAATAGAAGGGCCATTAAAAACCCCGGTAATAACCGTGTTTCCATAAGTATCAGTAGAACAGCCTCTTGCTTGATCATTGGAACTGCTACTTGCACCCAATGCCCATAAAGTATTGAGCGAGGAATTTAACTTGGCTAAAAAAACAGCCGACCCACTGCCTGTATTGGTTACGGTATCGGCATCAAAAACCACATTACCGCTCGAGAAACTACCACACATAAACACATTGCCATCTGCATCGGTAGAACACGCAAAGGCTTCTTCACCACCGCTACCACCAAACACCTTTCCAGCCATAAAGGTTCCATTGGCGCTATACTTTACCACAAAAACATCTTTGCCTCCATTAGTAAGGTAATTGTTTCCTTCAAGATTTATGGAATCGCCTTTGCAATAACCAGATACTATGACATTTCCAAAAATATCTACCACACATCCATTGCCCTTATCGTCATCGGTACCGCCTGCATTTTTTGCCCACAACACATTGCCATTAGGATCATATTTGATAAGAAACATATCCGATGAACCTCCTGCCGAATTCGTATTGTATAAAGTAAAACTTCCGGCTGTAATAGAGGGTGCCCTGAACCATCCTGTAACATAAATATTACCGAAGTTGTCGGTAGCCACACTGCTCCCGCCATCATCATCATTTTTGCCAATAGCTTGAAACCATAAAGGTGTACCGGAAGCATCGTATTTTACGATGAAACAGTCAAACGTATTTCCGCTGGCGTCAAAATTGGATACATTATGTGCGTTATTGCCTCCAAATTGAATAGAGGGGCTGTCGAAATACCCGGTCACAATTACATTTCCTGCATTATCAACTGCACATTTTGTTGATTTATCTTCTTTGCTTCCCTTTATTTTCGATACCCATTGAGCACTTCCTGTTACATTATATTTCACTATAAATCCATCACTAAGCCCTGCATTGCTTAATGAGTTCCCGTTTCCGAAATCAATAGAACTACTGAAATAGAAGCCGCTCACATATATATTTCCGCCACTATCTACGGTGCAGCCATTCGCTTCATCGGGCAGAGTGCCACCAGCAGTTTCCGCCCATGTCCAATTTTGTGCCACCCCAATTTCAAGTTGGATAAATGCTAAACAAAAAAGTAGTAATTTTTTCATCGTCAAATTTATGGCAGAACTATCGCCCATCCGCGAATTTACTCCCATTTACTTAGCTAACCTAAACTACTATTAAAAAAATACAGATATGATTATGGGAACACCCCAATATACAAATGCTGCATGTATTAACAATTAACAATGTAAAAAGAGCCGCTCTACCGAGCGGCTCTTTTTACATTCTATGGGTTCGTTACTCCGTTCCGAGATTAGTAAATGTAATCTTGTAATGCCCGTTCATCGCTCATTCGCGTGACGACACACTCTCCATCGCGGGACAGACAAACAGCCAGCCGAATACATCCACGCAATCCGCTCCCATTCCAAAGCCGCGCTCGTCTGAATTATATTGATTGCGGCTTTGTAAAGAGAGCGGAAGCCGCGCAGGGGTTCAGTCGTTCTTCGGCAAAGTTCCCTTTCACCGACAGGCAAAGAACATGACGACATAATTTATTTAGTGAAACCCTAACATGGAAGTGTGTGGCACAATGCTGCTAACATAGGTAGCAGTTGCACAACTCTCATTTGAGAGCCGACTTAAAAAGCAAGAACCAACCGATTCGGTTGGTTCTTGCTTTTAGCACACGAGGACGTATTGGTATTGCGGTGGGCTGAAAAACAAAAAACAAGACTTTGCCAGGCTTTTTTCTGACTCTTTTGGAAGTTGCAGCGCCATCGGTATCACTTTTATGGTCTTCTCTTTAAACTTCATCATCTTTTTGAGGTTGTAAGCAATGGCTGCTCCCAGCATAAACTTGTTGGCGGCTTTTATTCCCCGTGTCCAGATTCTTCGCATGCCGGTAAAGTTGATGAGTGTGCCCAGCACCGGCTCTACGGTTGAACTTCGTAGTTTCTTCATCCGCTTAGCATAACCCGTTTGCAAGCGCTCGTGCATTTTATCGTAGTGCGGTTTGTGGATGCTGTCTTCTATCTTTTTGTATTTGCCTGCTTTGCCTATGCACTGTTCTTTCAGCGGACATTTTAAACAATCGGTCTGGCTGCTGCGGTATTTCTTCTTCGTATAATCTAATGCATCGGTATCGGTGCCCCGATAGGGTAGTATGGCTTTGTTGCCGCGTGTGCATTCGTATTGGTCTTTTTCTTTATTGTAAATAAATCCTTCTCTTTCATTTTTGTATTGCCCGAAGTTGGGGATGTAACCTGTTATATTTTGTTCTTCGAGATACGCCAAGGCCGTGCCGCTGCTGTATCCCGTATCGGCTAATATTTCTTCTACTTCTATTCCGTGTGGTTTAAGATTCTCTTTAGTTTGTTCCACACTGCGGCTAAACTCTGGCTGTCGCGCTTGTCGCTGTAATCGGCTTGTATGTTGGTGATAACATGATGGCTGGTGTCTACTACCGTTTGTGCCGTATAGTTCATCTGACGCGGCTTGCCGGGCTTTACACTGATGCGCGCATCGGGGTCGGTGGGGCTGTAGTGCGTGTGGTTGCTCAGAAATTTAGGGCGAATGAGATGGCCGTGTTCATCGGTTTGTTTGCTGTTAGTATTGGATGGCTGATCTTTGTATTCTCTTGCCTTCCACGCATGGTGTTGTTCTACTTTTTTCTTGCGCAGGTAGCTTACGGTCTTTTTTTTTGAGGGTCTTCTTCGTTGTCTGCCAACTCTTCGGTAAATGTCCCGGCATCGTCCAGCACCTCTTTTTCAATCAAACTATCTAAACTGGCGTTGGCTTTAATGTAGGCACTGTCCACCGCCTGCCTGCGTCCGCTTACCATGCCTTTGTCTATACACAGCTTCAGCACTTCGCGAAACAGTTGCAGAAAAACTTCTTCACCATACAACTGACGGGTGCGGCTTAAGGTGCTGTGCCACGGCAACTCTTCATCTATTTCGTAGCCGATGAAGTAGAGAATATCTAAGCGCATGCGGGCGTGTTCTATAATCCTGCGGTCGCTGTTGAGGTTTTCGAGGTAACCAACCAATATGAGTTTAAAGAACACGATGGGGTCTATGCTCTTCTGTCCTTCGCTGCCGTAATACAGAGCAGTGGCTTTCCGCAGAAAGTTTAAGTCAAGCTCTTCTTTTAATCTGCGGTAGAAGTTTTCTGCCGGGACTCGTTCACTTAACTGAAAGTTGGTGAATAGTTTCTCTGTGTATTGTTTTTTACCTTGCATCACGCAAAGAAATTATTCAACTCAATGCAGGTCGCTTTTTATTTTCAACGTATGTGTACAAATTGGTTGTGCAACAAACACATAGGGTTAAATGAAATGGCGCGTGAAGTCATAAGCATTAAGTTTGTCTTTCTTATTTTAGTTTAGTGTTGGCGGACATGAAGCGCGTTCTAATGCGCCACTTCATTAACCCTTCAAACGTTGACGACCGTTACAGACAGATTATGCTTGACTACCCTTATACAGAGTTTACCGCTCAGGACTGGTGGGATTCTCTTGGTGAGGACAAGGAGAAAGAGTTGGGTATGACAGAGAAAGAGTTTTGGGATACATACAGTTGCGGCTATACAGAAATCTTTGAGCCAGAAGACGAATATGAAGGGTTCAAAAAATTAATTGCTAACCATTACATCTTCTACTTTTTTAGGTTCGGTTTAATTGACGACAATAAACTGAACTCGCTATTTCTTAAATATCGCGACCGAGAAAACCTCACCGCATATGGTCTCAACGCAACTGTTTCTGCAACAACAATTTCTTCTTACCTAAAGTCGTTAACTGGTGAAAATGTCTATGAGGAGCAACCTGAAATAAGCGTAAAGCAGTTAGCCGAGTATGTAAGTTCCAACCAAACTGACGACCTTCCCTTTTAATGGGCAGATTGGGCAGCTGATTGAAGCGATTATGCTGCTAACATTTGTTTCAATTGACTTGACTATATTTTTCGTTATAGTTTATCATTCTGTTAACCACCGTTAACCCGACCAGCATTTCTAACTACATCCTCTTTTTTGCTTAATCGCGCATTTCGGAGATTATAAATTTAAAATATTTTTCACTGGTTGGTGTTAACAAGGTGATATGACAAGATAGACTACCGTTAACGCCACTTTCCCGCAAACATTTCTTCTTACTCCAAAACTCGACTAACGGAAACAATATATTCTTTCGTTAACTGAACATCGAACTGATAACTGCATTCACGGAAGATGCGCTTTATGATGAGTAGCAATCGTTAACGAGTATTTACTTTTTATGTCCTCCCTATCGTTTCGTTTTTCTGACATGGTCATCGAGTAAACTATCCACTTTGTGTAAACCCTAACGTTAACGCTCGTAAACTTTGCGAACCTTGCTCACGCTATTTGAAAAAAGCAATTTCCTATGCGTTAACGACCGTTCCCGCAGTTGATTTACATAAAGCAAATACCTTTTGAAATAACAGTAAGCTTGTTTATAAATTGCTCTTTACCGTTTACGGGAGTTCACTAGACCGCTCGCTGCCGTTTACGAGCGTTAACACTTGTTCCTTTGCAGTGAGAATGACCGTTAACTTCTGCCGAGTGCAGACTTTAAAGTAAACATGGTAATTATATTCATGCATCATCTGTAGGATAACCTCCGGCTTTTCTTTCATGGCGTTAACCGCTTTAGATATATCTAAAGTAGGCTTGCCCTTGCCTCCACTGTCTGCGTAAACGGTTAATACCTTTTTTAAACCGGATGCGAGCCGATATAATCACTGCCAAACCTCTGTTAACGCGGTTAACAGGAGTAATTGCTTCATCAGATCATTCTACTTTATTGGCTTGTGTACGTAATTAGTAGTTAACCGCAACTTTTGACACGCAAATTATTGACAAGGTTGTGTAGGGTAGTCGCTTAAAGACAAAATACAAATACAAGGGCTAAGCCCATTTGCTATCCTTTAGCAAAAAGAAAGAGATAATTCTCGTCTATTTTTAAACTTGAATCATCCATTTTATTTTGCGCTGACGCGCAAATACAAAACAGCCGACTTGGTTTTTGTTCTGAAAAATATCTATGACAACGCAAATACATTGCGCTCTGCGACCTTTAGTTTGCAGTAAATTTTTAAACCATGAAAGAGTTATCAGACCGAGACAAAGTTCTAAAGAGTTTAAAACCCATCTTCCGAGGCTGTAAGGAACTAAATTATATGCTGACACAACCCAAGACTGTAAGCAGTAGTCGCAGGAATTTCTATTTGCAATACTTTATTCAAGAGCAAATCTCCTCTATAATTATTGTAGACAGAGAAAAACTTAAAGAGCTTGAAAAAGTTCGTAGAACAGGAAGAGAGCAAGTAGAAGTAATTCCCCACTCTCGCGTGACAGAGGACTTTTTAGATGTTCTCATTACGTCAATGCAAAAATCTAAACTGGACAACTTCTTTGACTATGAAAGAAGCCACCTATTCTTAATTGCTTACGAAAAATACAGGAAACCAGTTGAGAAAGTGTTGCGACAAATGGGATTAAAGATTGTTTATTTCAGGGGTATATTATCTACTCAACTATAAAACAAAACATATGAACGAGCAACTCTCATTTGCAGATTTCAAAAAGAATGTAGAAGCATTAGCAACTGACATCAAAACCCACTACATGCCATACGAGACAAAGGGTGAGTTTGAATTTATGGGTGACGGCATAATAAATTTGGAGCAGTATTATAAAGCCAGCCCCAAAGTTCTATGGATATTAAAAGAACCCTATGACGAAGACGGTGGAGGGTGGTCAATCTCGGAAGTATTTAATTTAAGTGGGACGGAACTTGTTTCACCAAAACATAACCTTCACAAATCAAAAACATGGCTTCCTGTGATTTATTCTTCATACGCAATACACACTGGGACGATACCTTGCGATTGGATTAGCTACCCTGACAAAGAACCGAAAGTTGTTGACGCTTTGAAAAATATCGCAATCATGAATATTCTAAAAATTCCTGGCGGCACAACCACACCGCCCGCAAAACTAAAGGCGGGGTATAACAACCACAAAGAAATTCTTAAACGACAAATTGAAATTTATAATCCTGACATTATTATCGGAGGTAATACACTTTGGCATTTCCATAAAGACCTTGCACTCGACCAAGCGGAATTCAACTTTGACTATGAGCATGAGTTCTGGCTAAAAGACAGTAAAGTTTACATTCATTGCGCTCATCCGAGCACCACAAATCATAGTGACGAAAGGATTGCAACCTATGTGGACGGCATCACAGAAATAATAAAACTGTGGGCTGACAGAAACAACATCAAATTAAAAACACAAACCGCATAGTGACAATTGTGCCCCATAAAAGTAAAGGCAAGTCCGAATTAAATTTCTATTCTTGATTAAACCTCTTAAAAACAAAAAAATATGGCAAAGAAAAAGGAAGGCAAGGATGTATCATTAAAGCAATACTTCATTGCAATGCTCATACTTATCGCTTGTTTTGCTATCGCAAAATGCTCCTAACTAAATGACAGCAGAGACAATAAAGCAAATTAGCAAGAATGCTTTGAAACCTTTGGCTCACGTTTCTGAAGTCGGAGCGAAAACAGTTAATGAGTTTATCATTGACTGCTCTACTTTAGAGGACTACAACAATTCAGACATTAGACAAGCTCCAAATTTTAAATCTCTCTTTGAGAAAATTGAAAAGATAACGGGACCAGCAGTTTACTATTTTGAAATAGTTTCTAAGCACGAGCCAAACGACATTGTAAAGTCTTTTGAAGTTTATTCCACAACACCAAATTCCAAGACTACACCGCCAGTTAACCGCGATTTTGCTTCGAGCAAAATTCTTTATGTAGGTAAAGCCAAAAAAAATATGTGGGGCAGACTGATTCAGCATTTGGGCTATTACAAAGTTAACCGAACACAAGGACTTCAACTTTATTATTGGGCAAGACATATACCGCTCACCTTGAGACTTGTGGTCTTTGAGTTTGAACCTGAAATGAGTAACTTGATTGGGTTACTTGAATTTGATATGGCTTTACAAGTCAATCCAATTTTAGGGATGCACAAATAATTTTCATCAACTCAGTAAATAAAATGGCAAATATTATCAAGGCAAAGTCAACTTTCCTAAGCGTATTTACAAGGTCAATATGGAGCTTGCTTGGACAAGCTACTGATTTAGTTCTTGAAGACATCGCTGAAAAAAAAGGTAGAGGTAAAGCAAAATCACCAGTAGGGTTTTGGAACATTGTTACTCCTTGGCATATCATCGCAGACATAGACAACAAACGCATTACAATACGAAAACGAAATTGGTATTTAATAAGCTCACAAGAAGATGTTTATGCTTTCAAATCTGTCCGACACGTTTCTACTCGCAATTATATTTTTGGTGCTGACATTGGAATCAGATTATTTGCTGGGACAGCAGTTGCTTATTCAATTAGCAAGTCAAAAGCAAAAGAGATTAGAGATATACTACTCAATCCTGAGTGGAATAAAAGTGATGCTGACGTAGTGATAGACGTAAATCATTGACCAAATACATCCCTGCAAATACACTCCCTTTTCTCCCAAATCCATTTTTGTTAGATTTGCGTTGCAAATAAAGTAAGCCATAAAATGAAAACGATAGATATAAATACTACTCTTATTGAAGGTTATCTGCAATTGCTCGACAATCTAAGTCCGAATAATAAACTTGACCTTATTTCCAAACTCACGCTTTCGGTAAAGACAGACATTGCCGACAAGAAGAAATCTTTTTACAAAGCATTCGGTGCATGGGAATCAAAACAATCGGCTGACGAAATCATTAACGACATTCGTAACAGCAGAACCTTTAGCCGGCAAACAGAACAGTTTTGAAAAAGTATCTCATTGACACCAACACTTGCATTTATTATATCAAAGGCAAGTTTGAACTCAATAAAAAATTTGAGAAAGCCGACCCCGACAACTGTTTCATTTCTGAAATTACTCTTGCAGAATTAAAGTTTGGTGTTGAGAACAGCGAAAAGAAAGAGAAGAATCAGAAAGCACTCGACAATTTTTTGACAGGGATAAAGGTTGTTCCCATTTTTCATTCGCTTGACTTGTATGCTAAAGAAAAGGCACGACTAAGAAAGTCAGGAACTCCTCTTGACGACTTCGACCTTTTAATTGGTGTAACTTCGGTAACTCATAACTTGATAATGGTGACTAACAACACCGACCATTTCAAGCGCATAAAGGGAATCACTTTAGAGGACTGGTCGAAATAATCTCCCTTCTTTGTTTCGGCTGACAGATAAGGAAAGTATGCGCTTTTGTTTCTTACTGATGTCCACTCGCGGACACCAGTAAGGCAGCCTGTCAAACGACAAATAAAGCGCATCCAAACCGGTTAACGATATATCTCAACCGTTAACGCGCGTTAACGGCTTTATTTAGGACCCAATATCGGTGGTAAGCGCGAATTTCTTAGTTTCTACCAACAGGAGTATTGTTAGGTGTCTTTGTTTGATGGTTTCATAATTGATGAAATACAAGAGAGGTTCCTTATTCAGCATGCCGTTTACGAGTGTTAACAATTCCCTCTCTAAATGCGATGTTTCGATTTTAGCATCTTTTATTTTCGAGGTATGAAATGACTGAAAGTTGGTGACACTTTTCCGCACCCGCACTTGCGTTAACGCTTTGCGAATGGTGACAGATTTGTCGGCAGGATTTTTTAGTTCGACAACTTACCGTTAACCGAAGAGAGCGAACCTTAACCATTTCAGTCAAAAGGGGAATTTGCAATTAATGGTTTAAGCCATAGCGAGCTTTTAAATTGCTTATTGAAGTAGTTTCATAATTAAAATAGTCAGCAGGATAAGTTTGAGCATTGTTCCAAGCATCATTTAGAAGCTGGCTGATGGAACCTGCACCTTTACCAACTAAATCCGAATAAGATGCTAAGTCTGCATTTTGATAGAAAACAAAAAACTCAGCTACAATTTGTTGCAGTAATTTTTGCGGATACAAAAGGGAATACTCATTTGGCTTGAAAACTTCTGTATCTTTTAAAAACACTTTCCATGCCGCTTCAACCTTGTCTTTATCATCGGTCAAGCCCAACTTTTCAAGCATCAAAATAATTATTCTCATTCTGGCTTCGTCTGCCGGATGCGATTGAGAGTATTCAAAAATTTTGGTTGATCCATGCCCGGTTGATAATAATTTCAAATTTGTCCAGGCATAAGCTGCACCGGTCATGTATGTTCCTACTAAATCGCACGTAAATTCTTCCAACCAGGATGCATCCCATAAGTATTTTGCCTCTTCAAGCTTTTTCTGAAAATGGGCAGCTGTGCCGTCATCAATAATTCTTACAATTTCTTTTGCAAAGTATTTGTCAATTAAAACGCCCGAAACCTCACAACTTTTACCTCCGAACATTGAATGAAGAAGATGCCCAATTTCGTGATACATATCAGGTAGATTCAACAAGCTATGTTCCTCTCCTGAAGGCAAAGCAATTATTTCAAAATAAGGAACTGCCCAATAGTAATAATCGTGGTTGCTAATAGTAGAAACAATCGGGGGTAAAGCATTTATCCGGTGTTCTGCATAAATCTGTGTAATAACCTGATAAAAAAATATTTCAGGGTCTTTGTAATTCTTAATAGCTAAGTAACGGTAAGAATGAATTGCTTTAAACTCCCGGTGAACCCTGTTAAATCTAAAGAGGTTATTCCCTGCAAATATTTCAATTTCTAAAACACCGGTATCAAAAGCGCCTTGCAACTCATAGCGGATAGCTGAAAATTGATTTAACGTATCATCAATAAATCTATCCTTAATGTCCTTATGATGGGACAAGATTTTGATGTCGGTAACAACCACATCAATTCTATGTAACAAGTCGGCATAAAGTGCTTTGATAAAATTATTCATCCCCTGCTTGTGCGTAGTTTTCTAAAAAGCACTGCTGCTTCGTTATCAAGTATAGAAATGAATTTATCTATGTTAGACAAGTCTTTAGCAGATAAATCTTTTTCGGCTTTCAGTTTTTCCAGCACCTTAATAATTTCATCCTTAAACACTACATTCTTTAAAATTTGATTTTGAAACATAGTATTATCCATCAACTCGTAGAGTTCACTCTTGGTGTCCTGATTGTTATAAAACATTTCTAACAGCGAGAGAATTTCCACAAGCAAGAAATTGGCTTTGGTTACTTCATCCTGAGTAACTGACAGCTTGGGGTGCTTTTCTCTATACTCCTTGATAGAAGAAATGCCTCTGCGTTTTAAGGTAATTACAGAGTTGTTCAAATCGTTTGTAAGATTTGAAACAGAACTATACTTTTTGTATAGCAAACTAAAATCACTCATAGCGTTGTTAGTTTAATGATGGTTGAAGTATATTGATTTCCTTTTCCTGTGTAAATGCAAAATCATATTCATGGGCTACATCTCTTATCAATGTATCAATCAGCTTTAAAGGCAAGGGTAAAGAGGTTGGTCTATCTGGGGATGAAAAGGTGATTTGCGTTAAGCGAAAAATATCTTCCAACGCCTTTTCAAAGTCAATATTTCCGCAAGTAAACGAGACATGAATTGGCTTTGATGAGCCCGGAACATTATATGGTTTACCTGTATTGAAAATAAAGGCATCTTTTTTATTCATAAAAAAGTAAGTGCCGCAAACAGGGTTTTCAAGTGAGCGGACATCTCCATTAAAAGCGGCAGCCCTAACGGGAACAGCGGTGGATTTTGCCACATCAATTACACCTGTTTTCACTGTGTCTTTGTCCAATAAATTTGCATCACTCAATCTTTGTAATGCGTCTAACAATGCTTTTTCTTCTTCACCATAGCTTACTCCATCTCTAAGAATTACAATGCTTCTGGGCTTATTATCTGCAACAGATAAGTGTCTTGAAAGCACGGTAAAGATTTTATCAGCAATTACTTTGTAATTGATTTTCTCATTGCGGATTGTGCCAGTGCCTTTAGAAACTTTGTCTAATTCAAAGACTATTTTTTCGCCATTTCCGAAGAAGAAACAAAAGCCAGCATAAAATTCATGCGCATCGATGCCTATGTATAGATCGTGGTTAAGATTTTCAGCCAAAGCAAACGGCCACTTCTTATTGATGATAAGATGCTCAAACAATGTATTTGTTTGATAAGAAATGAAGTTTCGCATCAGACTATCAGGAACTGAGTATGAAAGCGGGTATTTTTCATTCACTCCTAACTTCAAGTAGCGTTTTAGACTACTTGCACTAATACACTTGATTTTAATTGTATCAAAAAATTCTTTCTTGATAATTTTATGCAAATTCCTTATGTAGGAACCATCATCACCAATGTTTTCCGGTAAAACAAAAATTGCGTTACCACCTGCCATTCGATTTTGCTCGATGTATTTTTTCAAATCAGAAAAAACTTTGTGAGCAAAAGGGGCGTTCTTTGTAGAATATTCGTGGATACTGAAGCCGGGGAAATGAGGAGCAATGCTTCTCATTCCTTTGTCCAAATAGTATTTAAGTGTTTTGCCAAAAGCTAAAGGCATGTTGTTCGGCAGAAACAAATATTGATTAGAAAATGGAGTGTCGGATAAGATTCCATTCTTGAAAACAAACTCTCTTCTGCGTTTAGGATAAAAATCTATTGGCTGACCATATTTTACAATGCCTTCATAAGGTTTAAGAATGGCATTTTTGCCAAATTTTAATGCAGGCAATGCAAAAGTTTTGCAATCCTTTTTATAAGGTTTCTTATCTATATTCAGAGTAACACCATTGAACTTAAAATACTGAAAATAGTTCGTGATAAACATCTCAGCTTTGTAAAACCTCTTGCTTGGGTCGTTAATGGAGTGTTTGTGAAGTTCGTCTTCAGCAAAACGAATTCGTTTTGCTAAGCAAGCAGCGCTTGCAAAAGTGCTTACCGCATTGGCAGTGTAGGAATAAAAGAGTGTTTCGGAATTTTTATGAAGCGGTGCTTTGAACTTTGCGTTGGCATATTTTCCGTCATTTGCAATGTAATCATACACGGAAATGTTTTTTTGGTTTATTGCCATCATGTGTTCCGAAATAGGACCTCCAATTGATTTGCCTTTTACAGTATACCAATCATCACCATTGAGGTAAAGAAAATTTCTGTTGGCAACTAAATCATTGTGTCTTTCTTTTGGAATTGATTTTAATAATTCGGAAAGTGTTTTCTTATCGGCATAACGATATGCCAAATCAAGACAGATAAAAACATTGTTTTTATCCTCTGCAACAAGCCTGAATTTGAAGCCCTGGTATATATCTGTTTCCATATCGTTGGAAAGCGGAAGAGGAACTTTTTTCAAGAATGTATTTATACCGGCATCCCACAGGTTTCTGTTTTTGTTAAGTTGCCAATTGATAGCACTGTCTAAAAATTTTAAAGCCAAATCAAGATTTTCCTCATCCATTGTTTTAGCGTTTAATTCAAACACCCCTTCCAATGGAGTAAGTATTACATTCAGTGGACTTCCGGCAATTGTTTCTTGCTTTAACACAGCATCGGCTTTTACTGCTACATATCTTTTGTTTTCGTGGTATGCAGTAGCAACAACTCCTTTTGTTGAATAAGCAAGATGGTTTAAGGCATTGTAAAATGCCTTGTTCAACAATTTTATGTCGTTGCCAACTCCATCAACCTTAACATCAACTAAACGGTATTGAAAGTTAAATTCAGACCAGTTGTTGAGGCGAAACCAGTTTATAATATTCGTTTTCGTCATACTTTAAATTGTTTTGAATTAAGTGAATGCACAATGGTTTAAACTTGCAGAACATGCAAGTTTCCCTTTTGTCTGTTGTGATATAATCTTCAATATTCAGTTCATTCCATTTCTTACCAAATGAAAGCTGCTCCTGCTCATCTTTGAACTGATACACATAATCTAAAGCCCCTGCCGCACTTTCTTTTGTAAGGGGGTGCTCCCTTTTGTTGCCGTTCATTAAGTTGATTTCAAACAAGGAAAAATCTTCCAATTTTGCCAAGGGTCGCTGGTTTTCTAGATTGTTTTTTTTGATGTTGTGATAAGTAACTATACCTGCGAGATAAAGTTGCTTAGAATAGTCGCTTGTATTACTGTCTGAAACTTTCCAATCAATTACATGGATAGCTTTGTTCTTGTGCCTTACTAAGTCAATTTGAGGATTTAGTTTTACGCCCTCAAATTCATAGCTCCAATATTTAATATCAGGTTGTAGATAAGTAGAGGATACTAAATATTCATGTAATGTTTTTCCCTCTTCGGGGCTTGGATATTCCGGGATTTGTAAAATGATTTCCTTTATAGTTGCATATACGTTTAGAAGGTCCTGTTCTGTATAAGGAACTCCACATTCATGAATATCTAAAATTTGATAAGCATCTCCACCTTTGGTTTTGGTCATCGATTTGTCTCTGTAAAGATGCTGTTCTGAAAAGGCAAACTGCTTTTGAGCAATCTCCACAATCTCATCTGCTAGCGTATTAAAGTCCAGTATCAGCTTGTGCTTATACTTTGAGATAATTTTCTTGCTAAAAAAATTATCTATCAAAGAACCTTGCCACATTCTAAGGTTTTTTGATTGTCCCAACTCAAATGCTTTCCTTCTGATAGGGTGAGTAAAATGGAAATCAGATAACTCGTAGGCGAAATAAAATTTCCTATGGCATTGCCTGAGAGCAGATAATTTTGAAATACTCCATTCCATTTTACTTACCTATTTTAAAGTTCGTTGTATAATTCGCCAAGGCGTTTTGTGTATTTATCCAAAGCTTCTTTGTTTTGATACAAATAACTTTCATCAGATTTCAACCTCATTAAGTCAAAGCCCACAGCATTGGTTGATGCACCCTTTCTAAATGAGGGTTGTGCATTAGCCGGAATGGTTAAAAACATTTTGCTTTCTGCGCTCAGCTTTTCAAAGGTGGTATCAATGGCTGCCTGTGCCTTTTCAATAGAAACATTCAACAGCTTTAATAATTTCACTAAAGACCTTACAGGAACACTGTTAGTGAAAATCATATCTGTTTTTATATCTTCTAAAAGAGAAGGTGTTAAGCCCGTATTGTTTTGCAATTCGGTAACACTTGTGTTGCTGGATGACAATGCTTTTTGAACCAAAGAACCTAAAGTGTCTTTTGATAAAGATTGCCCTAAAGAAGCAAGCAAAGCATTTACTTTCCCTTGTGGCATTACCACATCAAATTGTTTTGCAAAAACAATTTCCGCTTCCTTGTCTGCACTTGCAGAGACCAGGCTGTTCTGACTTTCTTTGGCAATGTATGCCATCAGCAAATTCTCAAACGGAGTTCTATTATTATTTTGTTTCATTGTAAGTATCTTTTAGTAGTTCTAAAGTTTTCTTCTGGACTTTGGCTTTCGCCCTGTTGAATTTTACTTTTAACTGGTTGTTCTCAATGCCTAACATTTTTGCAATTTCTTCATAGCTGTAATCATTCATTCTCAATAAAAGCAGTTCTCTTTCAACCTCCTCCAATTGCTCCAAAGCTTTTTGCATTGCAAAAAACAACTTGTTGCTTTTTGGAGAGCTTTCGTAAGGGTCAACAGTGGAAAGTTGTTCTATTACCGGTTTGAAACTTTCAAGGTTCAAATCTTCAACCTCCAACTCATTTACTTCATTTACCCAATCACTGAAAGAAACAACCTGAAAATTTTTTGCTCTGCTCTTTTTGCTTCTCAGTAATTGAAGAATATTGTTCTTGTGAATTTTGAAAAGCCAGTTGGCAAAATGATTTTCGGAAGTGAAATCATACCGGGTAATTACTTTCCCCACTGTATCCATTGTTTTGTAAAGAACATCATAGCTTTCATCTTCATCTATATGAAAATGGGTTACAGCAAAGCCATAAAGCTTTTGCCCATACCCTTCAAAAAGAGCTGCAAGCCCTTTATTGAGGTCTTCCTGAAAAAGCGATATGATATTTTTATATTTCACAACTGGAGTTTGTTCTTCTATTACGCTATATGCTTTTAGGTTACAATCCCGCAAAGTAATTGAGAAAAATTAAGTCGGGAACAATGTTCTTGTATTCGGCAGCCTCCATGTTTTTGCGTTGCTTATCGGCTATTTTTCAAAAAATTTTCCGGACGGTTGTGCAAGTGCTGCTTTGTTCTGCTCCACCATTAGGATATTTAATGGGTTCCGACAATATTATGAAGAATAAAATGTAACTTGGGGTTGAGAAATGGAAAACCAAGACAAAATAGATCACAATTTATTTGTTCCTCCTGTAGGATTTATTAGAAGTTTGCCTGAAAGCAAAAGAGAAGAATACATAAAGATATACCAAGGACTGGGACCAATTACAAAGCACGATTATGATTTAGATATATGCGTTCTTAGCAGACAAATGAATGACTTACTCGGTCGATATAAGAAAAAGTATAACGGTTTTGATTTTAAGCAATACGAAAAGCAGATAAGGGATAGTGTTGGGTATGATTTACAGAAAATGGGACTTGACCCCGAATTTTATATTGATCATTACTACTGCGTAATTAAACCGACTCATCCTTCTTACAAAACTTATCTTGGAATTTTTATTGCGCTTAGTAACCCATTAAGTGTAGTTCCTATACTCTACCGCCATCTTGAAGAATTTCTTGCCGATGATAAAAGCTCTCTCACAGCAGAAGATTTTTTTAATATACTAGAATATCGGGTCTGCAACTTTCTTCGAACTAACAGGTTCCCCGAAGATTATTTTGCGAAGCATGATAAGGTAATGAACTGGGTGCATGGTAAGAAGGATTTTGAAAAATTCCAATCTGAAATAACTGCGAAATTCGATGGCCTTATTTCGGCTCTGAATAAAATGACAGGTTCAAATATTCCGAGCGAAATAGTTACTGAAAAAAGAAATAAAAAGCAGAAGGATACCAACCCGGTTCAGGTAATTGAGAAAATGCGGGATACTCTTTTCAACGATATAGTCGATTTTTTCGGAAAAAAAACTCACCTCGCTTTAAAACAAATTTTGTGCGGTAATGCGGAACCATCCGTAAAAATATTATTCAACGGGCAAGCCAATCAGCTTATTGATGTTTTCAGAGTCTATGCTATAGATGGATTCATCGAAGCGGACAAGAAAGCTATTGCTATTTGGATCGTAGAACATTTTTTATATTTCAACGAAATGAAAGATAGAATTGAGAATTTTGATATGCAAGCCACGCTGAATATGATTTACGGACAACGGCCTCCGACTAAAAATAAACGCATTCCTCTTAAAGACATCTTGAATCCGCGTTTTGCATACTACGGTAAAAAAACTGTTTAGTAAGCTGTTTATACAGAAAATACCTAAACACCCCTCCCTCGTCTACCATTAAAACCTGCTGAAATGGCGTTGGTCAATTTTCAATAGTTGACAGAACCATTAGTTAAAAGGCAGGGAACAAGAATTCAAGAAAATGGAAAGAATATTTTATGTACCGGTACCCGAGGAAGAGTTCTATCAGCGAATAGGAGAATCGGTGTACTCCGTCTTTATGAAAAATAACTTCCCCTCAGCAAGTAAGAAGCAGAATGGCGGTTGGCTTAATCATGAAGAGGCTGCTGCATATATCAAAAAGACTAAAGCGGCACTTTATAAACTTTCCTCACTGCGAGAGGTAAAGTTCAGCAAGCGTGGTAAGCAGAATTACTACCGTACAGAGGATTTGGACAGGTATATGAACGAGGGTCTGATAAAAACCACGGATGAAGTTGTTAAGGAGGTGTGTCTTACGCCTAAGAAAAAGTATTCAATAACTAAAAATAAAAACAATGAAAACAGAAATTGATTATGAAGCAATCGAAAATGCAACTAGTAAAATCACTACCGGCTTCCGATGCGACCCGGAGCTAAAATTGCAGATGGCGGAGGAAGCAACTAATTTGGGTATCACGCTGAGCGAGCACCTGGAAAATATTCTCTGCAATAGAAACGCGTTTGCAATTGAAAAGGCGCAGCTAAAAGGTGAAATTGAAAAGCATATAAGGGAAAAGGAGGTTCAATCTTTAGAAATTTCAAGGCTTAAAAATGAGTCAGAAGCTCAAAAGAAGGAACTTGAGCAGTTGCAAACAAAAGTAGCTGTGGCTGCACCTGTCGTGGGATTTCTTAGCCATCCGTTTTTGCTAAACCTATTCGATAAATTAAAGGGTCAGAAGGATATAATTGACGGCTCCGATGGGAAGAAATACTCTTTTGAATACAAATCACCTTCCGATTTATTACTCGCAATGATTTATTCGTTCAAACTTAAAAAATAGAAACCATGTTAATAGAACAAACACATTTTCCGCAGCGGCAAGGCGGAAATATCCCTTGGGGGACGATTATTCTTGCTGTAGTAATTATCGGAGGGGTTGGCTACATGACCTACCAGGTTATGAAAGACCCCGTAATCATTCCTAACCCTAAAAGCAAAGAAAATGAGCGGGGATAACATAACAGCTATTGTGAAAAGTCCGGCTTTTACAATGATGGTAGCTACAGTTTGTATAATCGTAATTATTAATCAAATGCCGGTTTTGATGACAGCTATAAGGGAAATCAAGAAGAATGATTAAGCACTTTTCAATTGCTTGACAAAGTTTTTCATGATTGTCCGGTTGTGGGTATCGCCAAAACTGGCGAGGTAGCGTTCAGTCGTTTTAACGTTGGAGTGGCCGAGGAATTCCTGAATTTCAACGGTACTTCTGCCTAGGCGTTTTAGGCTGGTCGCGAATGAATGGCGTGCTGCTGCAAACGAAAAATCCCCCTTAATTTTAAGTTCTGCTGCAACCTTGCGGATGTATTTGTTGACCATTTTTATCTGTTGCTCCACCAGCCGAAGGTTTCTCAAAGCAGTATTATTATCCGCGTAAATTTTAAACACAAACTGCTTCGGTGACTTATCTTCGTTACCCCATTTCTTAATTATGTCCTTTGCTTCTTTACTTAAATAAACAATGATGTTTCTTTGATCAGCCCGCTTGGTTCTTTTTGTTTTTTCGCGAGTGAACACCAACTTATCACCTTGCAGATTCTTATACCTCAAATTCGCAAAATCTTTAAAATTCATGCCCTGGCACAGCAATGATAGCATCCACATATCTCGGGCATACTCCTCCCATGAGTTTTCTTCCGGTTTGTGGTTAAAAATTTTAACTAACGCATCAGTGCTCAATGCTCTTTTGTTGTTGGCAGACTGTGGAATCAGATACTTACTTTTACCGAATGGGTATAACTCAGGATTCACGAGTTTTTGCTCGATGGCTTCATTATAAATAGACCGAAGGCAACGTGCGTAAATACCTACGGTAGTTAAGGAGCATTTCTCTTTCAACATATACGTTTCAAATCCCTCCAAAAATTTTGCATCTACTTCTGCAAATGAAAGTTGATTTTTACCTGTATACTTCTGCAACGAATTTTTGGCGGTTTCATAACCTCCGGCAGTTTTAACCTGATCGCGCTGCGTCAGTTGTTCTATCTTTCTGTCAAAGCACTTAAAGAGATCATTGTAATCTGCGGTGTTGATGTGAAGATACTTTTCGAAGAGTCCGATACTAAACTCCATGCGGAGTTCATCAACTATCTTATCAACTGTATCGTTCGCCTGTCGTTCCAATTCATTCAACTTCAAATGCGCTTCCATTAGTTTGGAACTTGGCTTAGGGCTTAACGCTTTCTGAAAATCAATTTCGGATAAATTAATATTAGCAGGGTAGTAGTAAGGAATGCGTTTATGGATTATTCTAATCTTAACCGGAAACTTCCCGTTCTTTTTAGCTCTTCTATTATCCAGCCAAACTGCGATTGTTGGTTTTGCTATCATGAGACAAAGAAATAAAATTTGCAAACAATTTGCAAACAATTTTATGAATTAAGGCAAGTTTTGACAATTGACGACAGTTAGTAATTTACTTAATACACTGATTATCAGAAATATAATAAATTATGAAAAGTGATGAAAAGTATTCCCCTCTTTCTTACAAGCAGAGGGTCACAGGTTCGAACCCTGTAGCTCCCACTCAATACATGCAAGGGTTTCAGAGATTTCTGAAACCCTTTTTGTTTTTGACATGAAAAATAATTTCATTCTGCTTTCAAAAGTCTAACAAACAAACTGCTAAGGAATAATATGTGAAGCTACCCCTTATTAATTATGTTCATGTATTCCACCCAGGCACCTATTTCAGTTTTGTATTGTTTAGCCATTACCCGGCAAATTTGGCTGATATGCGCCAAGTCATGCGTTGCCCATGTTGCCAGCAACTGACGCAAAGTTACTTCGCCAAATTTAGGGTGAATGCCTTTGAGGTTAAGTTTTGATTCGTTCAAACCCAAATTTCTTAAAAAGGTAATATTGTTTTTTCTCAAAGCCGTGAATTCATCCAGAAGTTGATTCAGCGCCTTCCCTTTGCTTTCATCAAACTGCGCAAAACGGTCGAAGGGTTCAAATCTTTTATCAGCCTTGTCACCTAAAATAATATTCATGCGTTCCACCCAGTCCTTCTTTTCTCCATGAATCAAGTGACCAACAACATCATAGGCACTCCAGGTGTCTCTTCCTTCATTGCTCATACTCCAGCCATCACTGACATTGTGAAGAAGTGCATGTAGAACCACAGGTGTGCGTTCTAAAATTTCAACAGCTTGGGAAAGATTAAACTGCATAAAAGAAATGTTCCCGTGCTTAACCTAAAGTAAGCTCTTACAAACCTAAATCATACACCATTCTTGCTTGTATTCCTTTGGCGGATTTAATAAACTGAATGGTTTTGTAGATTTCGAACTCCTCGCCAAGTTGTTCTTTTATAAAGACATCTTTTTCTTCATCAATTCCTTCCATAAGTTTTTCGAAGAAATTAGTTTTTTCTTCCGGGTATGCCTTGGTGCGGTATTCTTTCAGGTTTGCTTTTGTGGCGGCAAAGGCAATAGCTTTGTCGAGTCCTCCGATCTCATCTATCAAGCCATTGGCAATTCCCTGGCTGCCGGTCCAAACTCTTCCCTGGGCAATTGTTTCAATATAAGTTGTGTCTTTGCCTCTACCTTCTGCTACTCGGGCTTTAAACTCTAAGTAGGTTTTCTCCACGTTTCGTTGTGCAAAAGCTGACTCTTCGGTATCAAGGGGTTTAGTTCCCCCACCAAGGACACCGTGGTTGTTGACTTCAATTTCATCAGTGGTGATTCCGAGTTTTTCATTGAGAAGTTTTTTGGCATTAGGAACAAGGCCGAAAACACCAATGGAGCCGGTGATGGTGTTGGGCTGAGCAAAGATGCGGTCACCCATGCACGCGATATAGTACCCGCCCGAAGCAGCCACATCGCCAAAAGAAATTACGAGAGGTTTTTCTTTTTTAGCAAGCACCAGTTCGCGCCACATAATATCACTTGCCAGCGCACTTCCTCCTGGTGAATTGATGCGCAGCACTATAGCTTTTATTTTTTCGTCTTTGCGAAGTTTAGCTATCAGTTTAGCGTATTTGTCGCCACCTATTTCATCTTTTTTGCCTTTACCGTCAACGATAGTACCTTCGGCATAGACCACAGCAATTTTATTTTCACTTTTGAAATCCTTTTCAACCGTAGTGATATATTTATTCAGACTGATGAGTTCCAAATCTTTTTTCTTCTCCGCACCCACTTTCTCTTTTAGTTTATCAAGAACCTGGTCGTAATACAGCACATCGTCAATCAGGTTCAGTTCCTTGTTTTTTTCAGGGGTTTCAGCGAGCAGGCCGTTGATGATTCTGGCGAGTGTAACTGTGTCAATCTTTCGGTCGGCTGAAATGTTGGAGATGAACTGCCGGTAAACATCAGAGTAGAGATAAGTCAGCTGTTCGCGGTTGGAGGTACTCATATTGTTGCGAACAAAAGGCTCAATAGCGCTTTTAAACGCACCGCAATGGAAATCCTGCACTTCAACGCCCAACTTATCAAACATATTTTTGTAATACATGATTTCGCGCCCAAAGCCTTTCAGTTCCATGCCACCGTTGGGGTTCATAAATATTTTATCGGAAACAGTAGCCAGATAGTAGGCTTTTTGAGTAACAATATCGCCATAGGCATAAACAAACTTGCCGCTCTTTCTGAAATCAGCGAGTGCGTGGCGGAGCACTTCAAGTGTTGCATATCCATTGTTGTTAAACCCCAGTTCAAGATAAATCCCTTTAATGTTATCGTCCTTCTTGGCTTTTTCAATGCATTCCAATATCTCAGTTAACCCAATTGCTTTCTTCAAATCAGGTTCAGTGAAATTGAATTGGAAAGAACCTGTTCGTGATTTTTCGGGGATGTCGTAATTCAAGTCAAGACTTAGAACTGAGTTGGCCTTAACTTCGGCTTTCTTATCGCTGCCGGCTGCAGCTGCAATTGCCACTACAAGCGAAATGCTCAATACCACAAAAAGCATAAGACCGGTAATAGTGGCGAAAACAAATTTGAAAAACTGTTTCATAAAAGGTGAATTTGAGATTGGAATGCAAATTTTGAACGCGATGCAATTATAATACTTTTGAAAGGCATGAAAGAAGTATACCTTTTGCTTGGCTCTAATGAAGGTAACCGCGAAGAAAACCTTGCCAACTGCCGCAAGCTGATTGAGTTTCGATGCGGAGAAATAATTAACGTTTCACCGGTCTATGAAACGGAAGCGTGGGGAATGAAGGACCAAAATAGCTTTCTGAACCAGGCATTGGCTGTAAGAACCGGTTTGAGCCCGACAGATTTACTTGCTGCTTTAAAAAGTATTGAAAAGGAAACGGGAAGAAAAAAAACGGTGAGATGGGGGCCGCGAATTATTGATATTGATATTCTATTCTACAGCAATGAGGTTTTTGATTTACCCGGGCTAATAATCCCTCACCCTTATTTGCATGAAAGAAGATTTACACTTATGCCTCTGAATGAAATTTCAGCGGAGTTTGTTCACCCGGTATTGCATAAAACGATAAAGGTTTTATTGAATGAGTGTAGCGACACTTCGACAGCGATTAAGTTGACGGTTTAAGGAACTTGCAGATTAATAAGAGAGTATAGAGAAACATGCTATTCCCTGCTTTGCATAGTATGGGGTTCTCTCAGAGTGGTGCCATTCAGATTACCCAAGATACTATAACGTTTACCCGGTCTGTGAAACAGAAAACACTGATAATATACAAGTTTACCGGGGGAATGTACGCTTCCGGTTTAACTGCAAACACGGTTCCTCATAAATTTTCTATTATTAATACCGTTAACAAATCAAGTATTAGTAGGTAGTCAAAGTAAAAGAAGTTAGAAAGATTCATGCTGCTTGCAAATGGCCCGGAGCTAAAAAGTCAATATTAAGCAATATGAAAAAAAATAAGCCCTTAATTACCTTGTTACCACCAGTTTCTTGGTATAAACCGCCTTATCAGAAGTTACTATAGCGGTGTAAGTGCCCGACATAAATTTAGCCATATCGAACTCAAACATGTTAGCTCCGCGGTTAAGCGGACGGGTTTCGGTTAAAACCTGCTGCCCGATAGCGTTATACACCTCAACTTTAACTTGCTGTTCACCGGTAGAGGTTATTATAAGATTTGTTTTCCCCATAGTAGGGTTCGGTATAAAGTCTTTAACGCTCAGCGAGGTTTCGCCACGAATAATAGCTGTAATTATATCGGTATATTCAAACTGCCCGTCATAATCTTCCTGCTTCAGGCGGTAGTAATATCTTACGTTCGGCAAAACGTTCGCGTCATTGTGCTCATATTCGGTTTCCACGGTTGTATTGTTATGACCTTCAACCCAGCCGATAGCCGACCAGTTTTGTCCATCGGTGCTTCGCTCAATACTAAATCCACGGTTATTTATTTCCAAAGCAGTAGCCCAATGCAGGCGGATAAATTCGTTACCGATAGCTGTTGCTTCAAAGTAAAGCATATCAACCGGCAGCGGAGCGGCAAAAGAATTTCCATGAATCCAGAACTCAGAAAACTCGCGAACAGAAAGCTGCACATAATGATGCGCCTGCATGGAATTCGGATAAACATTACCGAAACCTGAGGGTTTCTTACTTAAAGGTCCATTAGGAGCTAACGGATAAATGGTAGTGTTTCCATACACCTTATAAATTCCTCCTGAAGCTGACGGTAAATTATTATTGAAATTTCCATCTTCTGTAGGGCTGTTGGTATTCGGGTCGCTGTATTTGGTAACATACAAATCGTTAATGGAACCTACGTTGTCCAGATATGTGCATTGCGCGGCACCGGCATCGTTAGCCATAGATGCGGTTTTCAGGCTATCAAGTTCAGCATCGGTAAAATATAACCTCACTTTAACATCGCGGCTGAAAGGCTGCGAAGCTGTTGACGTAATCACAAAATGCCGCTGCATAGCTGTTGAGTAATAGCCCTGGCAGTTTGGTGCAGTACCGGTTTGTAATACTTGCGGAGTAGTTCCGTCCTTATATACAGTTACCGTTACAATACCTAAATCCAGGCTATCATCATGTATAGAAAGCACAGCCAGGTTGCTAGTATCACGGAAAGTAAGCCACTTTTTAAAGTTTCGTCCGTAGCAGTTTAGCGTTTCGCTTCCGGTAGTAGTTGTGTAAGGAACCGACTTAGGGTTGCCATCATTGGTTTCTACGGTTGAAAGCCCGGGACAATTGTTTGCATCCCTCACTCCATAAGTTTGGGTAAGGTCAGTAGCGGGAACAGTAAACGCACTCTTGGTAGAGTTAATTAAAAATCTGAATTCACTGGTTGCCGGTTTAACGTATGTGTATGGCGTTGTTCCGCCAAAACCTGTAACAATGACAATATTAGTATCAATAGTTGTAAGGATATGTGAAGAGTCAATAAACATGCAATCAGCCAAAACAGCGGTTGAAGTAGGATTGACATTAACTGTAATAGCTCTTGTTGCAGTTGCTGAACAGCCTGTGGTTGAGTTGGTTACTGTAACATCGTAGCCGGTTGAAACTGTTGGCGATACAGATTTATTGTTTCCTGTAGCGTTAATTGGTGAAGCCCATGAGTAATTCATTCCTGTTGTAGGGTTGGCAGTAAGAGTTACCGGTACACCCACGCAAATTATACCGTCATTATTAGTTGTGCCTGAGGTTTCAGTTACTGTTATAGTAGGTATGGGTAAAGGGTCCACCACAACAGCAATACTCCTCGCCTCGCTCCAGCAGTTGTAATTGTAATTGAAAGAACGAAGATAGTAAGTTCCGGATGTGTAAACAGTGTATGAGGTGAGGCTGTCGGTTAGTGAAGTTCCCGTTGCCGTGTTTTGCCAGTAATACTTTACCCCGTCAGGAGGTGTTCCAATATAGGAGATGGTAACACCAACATCAGCGCACTGAGGAGAGTTAGAAGTTGGTACCGGAGGAAGCGGAATTTCATCGTGGACAATGATATACATTGAGTCTCTTCCGATGCAGCCGGTATACACATCGGTTACTAGAACATAGAACATACCCGTTGCAAATGTGTCAAGGTTTTGCCTGTTCTGATTTCGGCTTGTTCCTACCCAACCGCCTGGTCCTGTCCAATAGAAATCGTAAGTAGAGTTTCCACCTACTGTACAGTGAAAATTAAGGTTATCTCCGTCACAAAACTGCCCTCCTTCTACACCTACACCTACTCCAATATTTCCCGAAAGCCAGGCATCTGTAAAGTAATCGGGATAAACAGTAACAGCTTGTGACACCACCTTTGAGCAAAGCGTTGTTGGGCTGGTAACTGTAACTGTGTAGGTCATATTGTTGTTTGGATAATCCGCTAAGGTTGCAGAGGTTCCACCGGGAGACGACCAGGCGTAAGTAACCCCTGAAGACGGGCTTGCAGTTAAAACAACTTGGTTGCCCACACAAACTAACCCGTCATTATTAGCAATACCTGAAGTATCCCAAACCGAAATTGTTGCGTTAGGTAATGCAACAGTCGAAATCGTAGTGTTAGCAGTTGCGGAGCAAGCAGTTGAAGAATTGGTCACGGTTACAGTGTAAGTAGTATTAGAAGTTGGATTAACTACTTTATTATTTCCTGTTCCTCCGGGAGGATTTGACCAGGCATAGTTCATTCCGGTAGTGGGGTTTGCAGTGAGTGTGGCCGGTGCTCCCGAGCAAACGCTTCCATCGTTATTAGCCGTTCCTGAATTTTCACTTACACTTATTATAGGTGAAGGCGGAGAATTAACTGTAATTGTTCTGCTCGCTGTGGCAGAACATGCAGTGGTGGAGTTGGTCACAGTGACATCATAAGTTGTAGCTGATGAAGGGGTAACCACTTTATTATTACCGGTTGCGCTAATCGGTGCGGCCCATGAGTAGGTCATTCCGCTTGTCGGGTTAGCTGTAAGTGTTGCGTTTGCACCGGTACAAATAGTCCCATCATTATTTGCAGAGCCGGAAGTTTCTGCAACGCTTACTGTGGCAGCAGGAACAGCATTAACGGTAATGGTGGTTGAAACAGAACCAACGCAGCCGGTTGAAGAATTTGTTACGGTAACGGAATAGTTCGTGTTAGAAGATGGGGTAACCACTTTATCGTTTCCTGTTGCACTAATCGGTGAAGCCCATGAATAAGTATGACCTGTAGTAGGATTTGCTGTAAGGGTTACCGCATCACCATTACAAATAGTTCCGTCATTGTTCGTTGTACCTGAAGTTTCGGTACGTGTTATGGTAGGAGTAGGTAAAGAATTTACAATTACCGATGCAGTTGCAGTAGCAGCACAGTTAGTTGTTGTATTTGTAACGGTTACAGTATAGTTGGTGGTTGACGAAGGTGAAACAACTTTGTTGTTTCCTGTTCCGCCCGGTGGATTTGCCCAAGCATAGCTCATTCCCGAAGTCGGATTTGCTGTAAGCGTTACCGAGCCACCGCAAATAATACCATCGTTATTGGTTGTTCCTGATGATTCGGTAAATGTTATAGTTGGTGATGGCAGCGGATTAACGGTTATAATTCTTGACGCAGTCGCAGAGCAAGCGGTAGTTGAGTTTGTAACTGTTACATCATACGAAGTGGTAGATGTTGGCGATACAACTTTGTTATTTCCTGTAGCACTAATCGGTGCCGCCCATGAATAATTCATTCCGCTGGTCGGATTCGCTGTAAGTGTTACTGATGCTCCGTTGCAAATTATTCCGTCATTATTTGTGGTTCCCGATGTTTCAGCAACACTGACTGTAGCGGCAGGCAATGTATTTACTGTAACAGCAGCAGAAACTGAAGCAGCACAGTTAGAAACTGTATTGGTTACCGTAACCGTATAGTTGGTGGTTGAAGTCGGGGACACTACTTTATCATTACCAGTTGCGCTGATTGGCGCTGCCCACGAATAAGCAGAACCGGTTGTAGGGTTAGCAGTAAGAGTAACTGCATCTCCGCTGCAAATGGTTCCGTCATTATTTGTTGTTCCTGAAGTTTCGGTAAATGAAATAGTCGGAGTAGGGAAAGGATTTACAGTAATTGTGGCAGAAGCCGAAGCCGCACAACTTGTAGATGAGTTGGTAACAGTAACAGTGTAATTTGTTGTTGAAGTGGGTGAGACAACTTTATTGTTTCCTGTTCCTCCCGGAGGATTTGCCCAGGCATAAGTCATTCCGCTTGTAGGATTTGCAGTAAGTGTTACAGATGCACCGCTGCAAGTAACTCCATCGTTATTAGTTGTTCCGGATGTTTCAGTAAATGTGATTGTCGGGCTTGGCAATGGGTTTACCGTTATAGAAGCAGTTGCTGAAGCCGAGCAAGCTATAGTTGCATTGGTAACGGTTACAGAATAAGATGTTGTTGACGATGGAGACACCACAGGATTGTTCGATGTACCCCCCGGAGGATTAGCCCATGCATAAGTTACACCGCTTGTTGGATTTGCAGTAAGCGTTGCGGAAGCAGTGTTGCAGATAATACCATCGTTGTTCGCAGTACCAGATGTTTCCGCAATACTTATTGTTGCAGGAACGCTGTTCACAGTAATTGTTGCAGTTGCAGTTGCTGAACAAGATGTTGTCGAATTTGTAACCGTAACCGAATAGTTAGTTGTTGAAGTCGGAGAAACCACTTTGTCATTTCCGGTTGCACTAATCGGAGCCGCCCATGAATAAGTCATTCCGGTTGTCGGATTAGCCGTAAGCGTTGCAGATGCTCCGTTGCAAATAGTTCCGTCATTGTTTGTTGTTCCCGAGGTTTCAGCAATACTAATGGAGGTGCTTGGCGGAGCATTTACTGTAACCTCTGTGGTGGTTTGTGCAATACAACCCAATCCATCGGTGGTAGTAATAGTATATGTATTAGAGCCAACCGGTGGGGTAACCGTTGCTGTAGCTGTTGAATTGGCGGTGCCCGAGTAAGAAACAGAACCAATAGTTGCAGGACCGGTAACGGTGGTTGTGTAATTGCTCGGCCTGATAATGTCAAGCGACCACGAAACAAGCGTTCCTATAGTATTTGCGTTATCATCATAAACCTGCAACGACCAGGTTCCATCAATAGGCGCACCGTTTAAGGCGTTTGCAGGTACCACTGAGTTATAATTTCCTCCCCCTGCAGCGCCCGTACGAACAGGCGCTGTTGTAATTGAACCCTGAGGAGAATAGGTTCCTGTGAAAGGTGCTGAACCGGAAGTGATGCTTGTGGAAGCATCTGTTCTTAAAACTGTATTTGTGTAGTTAACTCCATTGCCGCCATTATCAGCCGAAAGCAACATAGCCCTTGTTCCCGAAGGGTCAACAAGGAAAATATCCAAATCCTGCACCTTGCTAATGTTGATGTTCAGTGTTACCTGAACTATATCAGTTGCACTTAACGTATTTCCACCACTGCCACTTAATGTAACAGTTGAGTAGGAATAGGCCGCATTACTGTTATCGGGTATTGAAAGGTTAGGCGAATCAGAACCTGAGAATGCCTGATTAACCGTTCCTCCTGAGTTTGTAGCTGTAATCACCGAACTCGCGCCCAGGCAAATTGTAGCAGTAGAAGGGGTAGCACTTACAGAAGGCAAGGCGGTAACATTCACCGTTACTGTTCCGTTCATCTGTTGACTACAGTTAGTTGTTGTGTTTGTTGCCAATACATTAAAAGTAGTGGCACTTGTTAAATTTCCTGTTGGAAGATTGATTGTTCCACCGGTTCCGGTTACCGGACTTCCAACATTTGTATTTCCTGAATTATTCCTCAACTGGTAACTGATTCCGCTCTGTGAACTTGCGATAGAAACATTTGCCGAAGTTCCTGAACAAGTTGAGTAAGGTGCTGTTGGAGTTAAAAGTGTTGGTAACGCATTAACTGTAATCGAAGTTGAAACTGATGCCGCGCAGTTGGTTGACGAATTAGTTACAGTTACAGTGTAATTAGTTGTTGACGAAGGAGAAACTACTTTGTCGTTTCCACTCGCACTGATTGGCGCTGCCCATGAGTAATTCATTCCTGAAGTCGGACTCGTAGTAAGTGTTACTGAAGCACCGTTGCAGATTATTCCGTCATTGTTAGTTGTTCCCGAAGTTTCAGCAAAAGAAATTGTCGGGCTCGGGTTCGGATTCACTGTTACTGATGTTGAGGTAGAAGCTGAACAAGCTGTTGTTGAGTTTGTAACTGTTACTGTATAAGAAGTTGTTGATGATGGAGAAACCGATTTGTTATTTCCGGTTGCACTTATTGGAGCTGCCCATGAATAGTTCATTCCACTTGTCGGGTTAGCGGTTAATGTTACCGAAGCACCGTTGCAAATAGTTCCGTCATTATTTGTAGTTCCTGATGTTTCAGCAAAAGTGATTGTGGGGCTTGGCAAAGGATTAACGGTAACCGTAGCAGATGCAGTTGTTCCGCAGGCAGAAGTTGAGTTTGTAACTGTAACGGTGTAAGTAGTTGTTGCCGAAGGCGAAACCACCTTATCATTTCCTGTTGCACTGATTGGTGCACCCCAAGAGTAATCCATTCCTGAAGTTGGATTAGCAGTAAGTGTAACAGACACACCATTACAAATTATTCCGTCATTGTTTGTTGTTCCTGATGTTTCCGCAAAAGTGATTGTAGGGCCAGGTACCGGGTCAACTGTAACAGTAGCTGAAACTGAGGCCGCACAATTTGTTGTCGAATTAGTTACGGTAACTGTGTATGAAGTTGTTGAACTCGGGGAAACCACTTTGTTATTTCCGCTGGCACTGATAGGCGCAGCCCAACTATAAGTCATTCCACTTGTTGGGTTTGCTGTCAATGTAACGGAAGCACCGTTACAAATCACACCGTCATTATTTGTTGTTCCCGATGTTTCAGAAAAACTAATTGTCGGAGATGGCAGCGGATTAACAGTAATAGTTGTCGAAGCTGTAGCTGAACATGATGTTGTTGAGTTTGTAACTGTAACTGTGTATCCGGTTGTAGATGACGGAGAAACCGATTTGTTATTTCCGGTAGCGCTGATTGGTGCGGCCCAGTTATACGACATTCCCGAAGTCGGATTAGCAGTAAGAGTTACTGAAGCACCGTTACAAATAGTTCCGTCATTATTTGTTGTTCCCGAAGTTTCAGCAACACTAATAGTTGCAGAAGGAACAGCGTTAACTGTTACCGAAGTTGAAGCAGTTGCCGCACAAGCAGTGGTTGAATTGGTAACTGTAACTGTATAGCTTGTTGTTGATGAAGGAGAAACAACTTTGTCATTCCCGCTGGCGCTGATTGGCGCAGCCCATGAGTAAGTCATTCCGCTTGTCGGATTCGCGGTTAATGTAATCGCATCACCGTTACAAATTGTTCCGTCATTGTTTGTTGTTCCCGATGTTTCAGCAACACTTATAGTAGCTAAAGGCAATGGGTTCACCGTTACAGCGGCAGAAGTTGAAGCCGAACATGCAGTTGATGAATTGGTAACAGTAACTGTGTAAGAAGTTGTTGATGAAGGTGACACGACCTTGTCATTTCCGCTGGCACTGATTGGCGCAGCCCATGAGTAAGTCATTCCGCTTGTCGGGTTGGCAGTGAGTGTTGCTGAAGCGCCATTACAAATAATTCCATCGTTGTTCGCTGTTCCTGAAGTTTCAGCAATGCTGATGGTCGGGCTTGGCAACGAGTTCACTGTCACCGATGCAGAAACTGAAGCTGAACAATTCGTTGATGAACTTGTTACAGTAACCGTGTATGAAGTTGTTGAAGAAGGTGAAACAGTTTTGTTGTTCCCTGTTGCACTTATGGGTGCTGCCCAAGAATAAGTCATTCCGCTGGTCGGGTTGGCTGTAAGAGTAACTGCATCTCCGTTGCAAATAATTCCATCGTTATTTGATGCACCTGAAGTTTCGGAGAAAGTAATTGCAGGTGAAACTGAATTTACAACTACTGATGCAGAAACAGAAGCAGCGCAATTGGTTGAAGAGTTTGTAACAGTAACGGTGTAAGACGTTGTTGAAGCCGGAGAAACTACTTTATCATTTCCACTTGCACTAATCGGAGCCGCCCATGAATAAGTCATTCCTGTTGCCGGATTTGCTGTAAGCGTTACCGCATCACCCGCGCAAATAATTCCATCATCGTTGGTTGCTCCGGAAGTTTCAGTAAATGTAATCGTAGAACCCGGATTGAGATTCACTGTAACTGATGCTGATGTTGAAGCCGAACAAGCCGTTGATGAATTAGTAACTGTAACTGCATAAGAAGTTGTCGAAGAAGGCGACACAACTTTGTCATTTCCGTTGGCGCTGATTGGTGCCGCCCATGAGTAAGTCATTCCGCTTGTCGGGTTGGCAGTGAGTGTTGCTGAAGCGCCATTGCAAATAATTCCATCGTTATTTGTTGTCCCTGAAGTTTCAGCTATGCTGATTGTGGGGCTTGGCAAAGTATTTACAATCACTGAAGTTGAAACTGAAGCAGCGCAATTCGTTGACGAGCTTGTCACTGTAACTGTATAAGAAGTTGTTGATGAAGGCGACACCAATTTGTTGTTTCCTGTTGCGCTTATCGGAGCCGCCCATGAGTAAGTCATTCCGCTGGTCGGGTTAGCGGTAAGCGTTATATTATCTCCGTAGCAAATAATTCCATCATCGTTAGTAGTTCCTGATGTTTCTGTAAAAGTAATTGTCGGTGAAGGCAAAGAATTTACAGAAATTGATGTGGAAGCGGAAGCGGAGCACGCTGTTGTTGAATTGGTAACTGTTACCGTGTAAGAAGTTGTTGACGAAGGAGAAACTACTTTGTCATTTCCGCTTGCACTGATTGGCGCTGCCCATGAATAAGTATGACCCGTTGTTGGATTGGCAGTGAGAGTTACGTTATCGCCTGCGCAAATTATTCCGTCATCATCTGCAGTTCCCGAAACTTCGTCAAAACTGATAGAAGGATTCGAAACAGGGTTTACGGTAACTGATGTTGATGCTGAAGCTGAACAAGCCGTTGATGAATTAGTAACTGTAACTGCATAAGAAGTTGTTGATGAAGGCGACACAACTTTATCATTTCCGCTGGCGCTGATTGGTGCAGCCCATGAGTAAGTCATTCCGCTCGTGGGGTTGGCAGTAAGAGTTGCCGAAGAACCGCTACAGATAATTCCATCGTTGTTGGTTGTGCCGGAAGTTTCAGCGATGCTTATTGTTGCAGAAGGCACAGGATTTACAGATACAGAAGCTGAAATCGAAGCCGAACAATTTGTTGTCGAGTTTGTAACAGTTACAGAATAAGATGTATTAGATGATGGAGACACCGAAATGTTATCATTCGTTCCACCGGTTGACCAGGAATAAGTTACACCAGATGCAGGAGTAACAGTAAGTGTAACAGATGCCCCGTTACAAATTATTCCGTCATTATTTGTTGTTCCCGAAGTTTCGCTGAAAGTAATTGCCGGTGAAACTGAGTTAACCGTTACCGAAACTGAAACTGAAGCAGCGCAATTTGTTGTTGAATTAGTTACAGTAACAGTATAATTAGTCGTTGAGGCAGGCGAAACAACTTTGTCATTTCCGCTTGCACTGATTGGAGCGGCCCATGAATAACTGTGACCAGTTGTCGGATTTGCTGTAAGAGTTACATTATCGCCAACGCAAATTATACCATCATCATCGGTAGTTCCCGAAGCTTCATCAAAACTAATGGAAGGACTCGGAACGGGGTTTACAGTAACTGAAGTTGACGCAGAAGCTGAACAAGCCGTTGTTGAGTTAGTTACAGTCACTGCATAAGAAGTAGTTGAAGAAGGCGAAACCACTTTATCATTTCCACTCGCACTAATCGGAGCAGCCCATGAGTAAGTCATTCCGCTTGTGGGATTTGCGGTAAGAGTTACAGAACTTCCGTTACAAATCACACCATCATTATTCGTTGTTCCTGATGTTTCGGCAAATGAAATGGCAGG
Organism: uncultured Chitinophaga sp.; assembly: GCA_964631835.1. GTDB lineage: Bacteria > Bacteroidota > Bacteroidia > Chitinophagales > LD1 > Bog-950. The sequence goes on along the minus strand of CAZWAD010000022.1, from coordinate 27,351 downwards.
GCTCGGAAGCGGATTAACTGTTACAGAAGTTGAAACTGAATTAAAACAAGAAGTTGTTGTGTTGGTTACGGTTACTGAATAAGAAGTGGTTGATGAAGGAGACACTGTAATATTATCATTTGTTCCACCGGTTGACCACCCATATTGAACTCCCGATGAGGGAGTAGTAGTAAGTGTTACCGAAGCACCGTTGCAAACAACTCCATCGTTATTAGTTATTCCTGAAGTTTCCGTAAAACTGATTACCGGGTTCGGTGGAGGATTTACGGTAACCGAAGAAGATGTTTGTGCCGAGCAGCCGGTGGTTGAATTAGTTACGCTAACGGTATAAGAAGTTGTTGATGTTGGCGAAACCGTTTTGTTGTTACCGGTAGCGCTGATGGGAGCCGCCCATGAGTAAGTATGATTTGTTGTCGGGTTTGCAATCAACACCACATCCATTCCGCTGCAGATAACACCATCATCTTCGGTGCTTCCCGAGTATTCGCTGAAAGCTATACTCGGGCTGGGTAAATTATTTACTGTTATGTTAGCTGAGGTTGAAGCGGAACAGTTTGTGGTTGAATTGGTAACAGTTACTGCATAACCGGTAGTAGATGATGGCGAAACCGAATGATTGTTTCCACTCGCGCTGATTGGCGCAGCCCAACTGTAAGTTGCGCCCGATGAAGGATTAGCAGTAAGCGTAACTGATGCGCCATTACAAATTGTTCCATCGTTGTTAGTTGTTCCTGATGTCTCAGCAAACGTTATTGTTGGCGAAACAGAATTAACCGTTACGCTGGCTGACACGGAAGCCACACAGTTTGTTGAAGTGTTTGTAACAGTTACAGTGTAAGCGGAAGTAGAAACGGGCGAAACTAATTTATCGTTACCGGTAGCATTGATAGGGGCCGCCCAGTTGTAAGTCATTCCTGAGGTAGGGTTAGCGGTAAGTGTTACCGCATCACCAGTACAGATTATCCCGTCATTATTAACTGCACCTGAAGTTTCAGCAAATGTTATTGTTGGAGTTGGCAGAGCATTTACACTCACAGATACCGAAGCTGTTGCTCCGCAATTGGTAGATGTGCTTGTTACTGTTACTGTGTACGAAGTTGTTGATATTGGTGCTACAACTTTGTCATTACCGCTTGCACTAACTGGCGCTGCCCATGAATAACTCATTCCTGAAGCGGGGTTTGCTGTAAGTGTAGCGTTATCCCCCGCACAGGTAGTTCCATCATTATTAGTAGTGCCTGATGTTTCTGCAATACTGATTGAAGGAGATGGCGGAGAGTTTACGGTAACTGATGTAGAAGATGTAGCAGAACAGTTCGTACTCGAACTGGTTACTGTAACAGTAAAAGAAGTGGTTGACGAAGGGGAAACAACCTTATCATTTCCTGAAGCGCTGATTGGTGCCGCCCAGGAATAAGTCATCCCGCTCGTAGGGCTTGCGGTCAATGTGGCTGAGGTACCCGTACAGATAATGCCGTCATTATTTGTTGTTCCCGAGGTTTCTGCAACGCTGATAGTTGACGAAACAGAATTTACGGTAACCGAAGCTGAAGCAGTGGCCGAACAATTGGTTGTAGAGTTGGTTACCGTTACTGTGTAAGTGGTGGTTGATGAAGGTGAAACAACTTTATCGTTGCCTGTGGCACTTATTGGCGCTGCCCAGTTATAAGTATGTCCGGTTGTTGGAGTTGCTGTAAGAGTAACCGATGCGCCATTACATATTACACCATCATTATTTGTTGTCCCCGAAGTTTCGACAAAGGTGATAGTAGGAATTAGTGAAACATTTATTTGAACTGTAGCTGTGACATAGCTTTGGCCGCTGCATCCGCTGGTCGATGTCACCTGGCAGAAATACCATCTTGTCCCGGGTGTTGTAGTTGAAATACTTCCGCTGGCAAGTGTGTTTGTCGTGGTAGATGTAGTGGTATTGGTAGCGGAGCCTACTGCGGTAGCTCCGGTAACGGTATTACTGTTAGTTATGTTGTAATACCATTGGTAAGTAATATTAGTGCCTCCACCTGTTCCACTGATGGTGATAGTGCCTGTCAGGGCGGTAGCACTTCCATTCAGGCATACATCTTGTGTTGCTGAAGGTGAAACCGAAATTCCCGAAGGGCACCGAACAGCCCAAGCAGTGAACGGAAGAAATGCGGTAAAAAGAACCAAAGCAAAAATAATTACTGAGTGTTTCCTTCTGAAATTTATCGGGGGTAAGTACATCTTCTCTCTCATGATTCGGTGTTTGTTACAAATTCGCCTGTGTATTTCTTGTTTCATTATTTTCTTACAACCTTACACTTGGCACTTTTAATTTGCCTCTGTATATTTTGTGTTGCACAAGGCATGTACTTACAATCAAGTTTTTATACGTTTTGTTTCTAAAATTTGTTCCCCACGTCTGTTAGAATATAAACAGTACCGCTTATCAACCCGCCATGTAAGTCAAACTGTCCAACTCTTTAATTGAATTCGCGTAATCAATTCCGTTGATAAAATAGCCTGTTAAACAGAAAAAATCAATAGTTAGAAAAAAATTAGAGATGATAATTTTCAGGAATTAAATAAGCAATATTATATATAGTTTTATTTAGCTTATTTTCAATTAATTAAGCGTGTTTGATAAAATTAAGTTTAATATATATTTATAAACTATTTTTCCGTTCAAAGTATTAGGCTGGTAACTTTCAACTCGTGCCTTGTGCTTTTTATTCAGATAGGTATATTATCTGTTTTTTGCAAATTTCAACTGGAACTTTTTACTTGCTTATAAGAAGAATTTTTTGAAGTCTGATATCTCACATTTCAAAATTCCAAAGAATCTTTTGCGAGTAACTTTAGTTCACCCCAATCATTTGCTTTAATTTCTTGTATGGTAAATCTTCAAAGCAGCAGTAATATCCCAATGGAAGTTCAACTCTAACGTAGAGCATCGGGTAGTTTGTTCTTTTATGGAAAAAATTACTTTTGCGCCCTGATAAAAAAAGATAGCAGATGTTTTGGACTTTAGAGTTAGCCTCACACTTAGAAGACGCGCCATGGCCATCTACTAAAGATGAATTGATAGACTATTGTATTCGTTCGGGCGCACCTGTAGAGGTAATTGAAAATCTCCAGGAGCTAGATGATGATAACGAAGTATATGAAGGTGTTGAAGACATCTGGCCTGATTACCCTACCAAAGAAGATTTCTTCTTTAATGAAGACGAGCATTAGCGCATAGCCAATGCTCGATTGATTCAGTTTCGCTTCCTGCTAATCATCTCACCCAAATTTTTTTATAAACCGACTTGACCGGAGTGGTCATTTCAATGATGTAAAAACCTGATAATTGGGTATTACCAAGCATAATGTTTATCTCCTGTTCTGAATCTGAAGATTGCCAGATTAACTTCCCTTCGCTGGAGAATATTTTAAGTTGAACCTGTTTTTCGCCACAATCCACTGTAGTGACTCTCAAATTTCCATTCGAAGGGTTGGGAGAAACAATTAACCGGCATCCCTCGTTTTCCAGTTCTAAAACTTCTGAATATGCCCGGGCGGTAACGTTAACCTGCCGGGCATGTGCATGAAGCGGTCGGGCTAACTCCAAAAGAGTAGCCAAAACCGCTTTTGTTATGTTACTCATAAACCTGTAATTCACTGTGCTGCTTATATCATTAGGCGAATGGTAATTCGGGTTTCTTGTTTCGGCTCCATCGGAAATGTGGAGGGCGTAATAGCCCGAATCCCAGAATGCAGCATGGTCGCTTCTTCGGGAATCCTGAATCAGTTCACCATTACCGGGAACTTGAATAGACCCTACCAGCAATTCAGGAACATAGCGGGTAGCCATTGTATCAAAGAGGACCATCAGGTGGCGTGAGTTGGTATTAGCGGTGCTGATAATAAAGTTCCCGCGAAAACTATCGGCAACGAGGCGGGCATATAAATCAGGGAAAACAAGTTCAAAGCCGGCAGGCACGGTTTGAGAGTAGGGTGTTTCGGTATAATAACCAATCATATCTGTATTTATTACCCCGGCAATATCCTCCTCAGACAATATACCGTCTGCCACAAAGGCTTTGCTGCCCGAGAGCCCTGCTTCTTCCAAATCAAAGCCGATAAACTCAACCGAGTTACCAAGCGGCAAGCCGGAAATAATGCGGATTATTTCGAGCATACCGGCAATGCTGCTTCCGTTATCATCAGCCCCGGGGCTTGAGGAAACGGTATCGTAATGTCCGTCAACGATATAGGTGCGGGTAACGTTCCCCTCGCCTGGTTTACGACCTATTATGTTTTTACCGGTGTAATTACCCAGGTACTGAAAAGAATGAACACGGGTTTGCAAACCGTAGCGGTTAAAAATAGCAGAGAGCGAGTCCCGTGTTTCCTGCAAATGAATATTGCCTGTACTACGGTGGCGAATGCCTTCGATAAACTGGAGGTTTTGTTTTAACCGGTTTGTGTCAACCTGGTCAACAATTTGCTGAATGTCATAACCAAAGTGGTCTGTGGCAGTGATTTTTACCGCCAGGTCAGATAACCTGTATGAAAGCGAATCGGGATAGTCCCAATAGATGTGCTTACCGGCACCGGGAATAACCGGATAGCCTATATCGCTTACCGCATTGGAGGTAATGTAAGGGAAAGTAACACCGAGGTCGGAAGATACGCTTAGAAAAACCTCCAGACTGTCGTTTTCATTATCGCTGACATCATACGAAACAGTGAGCTTATGCAGAACCGTATCAGCAAAAGCCTGCACATTTGAAAGAACCGGTGCATTGTTTTGCGCGATTGCGCCAAAGCTCCAACTTGCCAACAACAGGGTAAAAATACCTTTCAATCCTTTCATGCAGTTTGTTTCTGTAAATATGGTTTTCTTTTTTTACTACTAGTCATAAGATTCTCTGATTTAGCCTGCCGGTGTTTGCCCGTAACCTTTTGCCATTTATAAACAACTGCAATAACGGGTAAAAAAAAACAGTCGGCAAAGCAAAAGCGCTGCGCTCTGTAAACTTACCTGTAAAAGTCAGTAATCAATAAATTAGCAAACCATTTCAACGTAAGCATATGATACACTAAAAGTTCTGATTCAGAGATTAACCATTGAACATTACAGAAAAAAAATGCCGGTTCAGCAGTTAAAATCGAAACATTAGGTATTAGAAATTCAGGCTCAGCAGTAAATATCTGAAAGCAATGAATTAAAAGTTCTTACTCAGAGATTAAAAGATATAATTCAGAGATAAAAAGGTTAAGTTCAGGCGTTAAGAATTCCAATTCAGAGGTCTGTGGGCATATTTTTAACTTCTTAATAGCAGATTTTAACCTCTTAACTCGGGTTTTCAACCGGTTATTTTTCAAGTTCGAGGTGTTGTATGAAATTTTTAACTTCCTATCGTGATTTTTTTGCTTCCGTCAAGCAATTTTACATCTCAAATTTACAGGCAGCAGCATCGGCTCACCCTGCTTCTGCATATCAAGTGCTTATGGTGCGTTGAGTTTTCAAACCCCGAACGAAACTCCCGCCTACATTATGTTCAGGCGTTGTATGGGTAATTACTGCTTCAAACCCTGCACCTCCGCACTCCTGAAACTAAAGATGTATTCGTAACCCATTTTTCCTTTGCCATAAGCTATGGTTACCGAGTCGCCTTCGCGGGCTTTGTCCCACTCTTTTTTTACCGGGCTGAATCGCTGTTCCTTTCCGTCAATATCTAAAAAAAGCCAGGGGGTTCCGTGCCGGGCATTCTTGCTTTTACTGATTACCCGAACTTTCTTTTGCTGAATGACGTGAATAGATTGTTTGTTGTACCACACGAAACCAAAAGTGCTCCATACAGCAATGCCAAGACAAAATGCGAGTATGGATCCCTGACGCTGTTCGTTGTTGCGGATAAAAGAAGGATAAACAATTTTAAGAAGCCGGAAGTAAACAAAGCCCAGGAGCAAACCAATAGCTGCACAGTAAAGTGCAAAGGAAACCCCGCCAATAATGTTTTCAATATGCCTGCCTAAAAGGGTAAAAGCGAAGTATGCGGAAATAGCAAAGGCAAAACCCGCGTAATGCAAAATACGCTCGGGTATGGTTTGTTTGCCGAGAGGTTCTTTGTAGCCGGGGTGTTTTTCGAGTAGCTGCGCTTCGGCAATCTTACCGGCAATGGTTAGTCCGGTGAGGATAAACAGGGCGGCTATGATAAACACCGGAAGAGCAATCCATTTAATAGTAACTTTCCAAACCACCGCAATAAGCACCGCCCCTGCAACTATGAGAATAGAAGGGAGCTTATATAAGCGAAGTGTCTTCATCTGCAATGTAAATATGAAAAATAAGGTAAAACTTTACTGCAAAGTAAGGCTGTATGTGCTTTCGATGGGAGGAAGGTGGCGGTCGGTGGCTTCATCGTAACGGTCGCGATAGGTAACGAGTTGTGTGTCGGAAATAGTATGATACTGGAAAAGCTCAGAACTTCCCTCCTTTCCTATATCATGACCTACCTGTATATCGCTGACGAAAGTGCCGTCTGGTTTAAAGGAGAACAGATGATAAGTTTTACAGTACAGTTCGGCTTTGCAGGGAACCTGAACGATGATGAACTTTCCGAAGTCGTTGATGATATAAGTAACGGGATGTACATCGGAGTCAACGGCATTTTTTGCTGAGAGAAACCTATTGACCAGCGAATCAGGAATGACGTTCCTGGCATTGAGTTCACCGGTAAGCGAATCGGGAGTGAAATATTTCTTAAGCTCAATAAACTCAGGGTTGGTTTCAGGAACTACCACTTCATTCTTCACTTCTTTGCTTCGGAAGAACCGGCAGCCTAAAAGGAGCAAGAAGAGAATCGGGAGAACCTTTTTCATCTGTATATAATTTAATTTTAAAGGTCAGATGGAATGTCCATGATATTCATTGTTAGCAGGTGATTTTGAATCATGAACATTTCACACCGTAAGATTATCTGCCCGGAAGCCCTTTAATCATTCTTCCCGCGCTGGCTTGTTTCTGCATACTCTTCATCATGGTTTTCATTTCTTCAAATTGTTTCAGAAACTGGTTTACTTCTTGTATGCTGTTGCCGCTACCTGTAGCAATACGTAGCTTACGCTTACCATTGAGCACTTCCGGGTTGGCGCGTTCATGAGGGGTCATGGAAAGGATAATGGCTTCCACCTTTTTAAACGAATCTTCGTTGATGTCAATGTCTTTTACCGCTTTGCCCACACCGGGAATCATACCGAGTAAGTCTTTCATGTTGCCCATCTTTTTTACCTGCGAAAGCTGGGTGAGGAAGTCGTTGAAGTCGAACTGGCTCTTGCGGATTTTTGCCTGTAGTTCTTTCGCTTGCTTCTCGTCAAATTGTTCTTGCGCCTTTTCAACGAAGGAAACAATATCGCCCATCCCCAAAATACGCGAAGCCATACGCTCGGGATAAAATACATCGAGTGTATCTTCTTTTTCACCGGTGGAAACAAATTTGATGGGTTTGCCTACTGTATAAGTAACCGTTAACGCAGCACCGCCACGTGTATCGCCATCGAGCTTGGTGAGAACTACACCGTCAAAAATGAGGCGGTCATTAAACGCTTTGGCAGTGTTGACAGCATCCTGACCAGTCATGGAATCAACCACAAACAGCACTTCATCGGGCTTGGTGTTGGCTTTAACTGCGGCAATCTCCTTCATCATTTCTTCATCCACCGCCAAGCGACCGGCAGTATCTATTATGACGCAATCAAGCCCCTGCGACTTTGCCTGCGCTATTCCGTTCATGGCAATTTGCACCGGGTTCTTGTTCTCCTTTTCATGGTAAACCGGTATCTCCAGTTTTTCGCCAAGGATAATGAGCTGGTCAATAGCCGCAGGACGGTAAACATCGCCTGCCACCATGAGCGGACGCTTGAACTTTTTTGTTTTGAGCCAGTAAGCCAGTTTGTGGGTAAAGGTTGTTTTACCCGAACCCTGCAAACCTGCCACGAGAATAATTGCAGGGTTGCCTTTAATGTTGAAGTCGGCCGCCTTACCTCCCATTAATTGGGTGAGTTCATCATAGACAATTTTGGTCATCAATTGCCCGGGCTGAACAGCAGTAAGGACTTTCTGCCCCAGGGCTGTTTCTTTTACCTTGTCGGTAAACTCTTTGGCAATTTTGTAGTTTACATCGGCATCAATCAGGGCTTTGCGTATTTCTTTGACAGTTTCGGCAATGTTAAGCTCGGTGAGCTTGCTGTGCCCGCGCAGCGATTTAAACGCGCCTTCAATTTTCTCTGATAAATTCTCAAACATGACTATGACTTATATAAAATCCGGGTATAAATTTTTTTGGGACTGCAAATGTAGCAGAGTAACGGAAAAATGGTTTAGGGTTTAAATTCAAAGACAAAAACATCCTCAACCGCAAAGAAGAAATCAAAAGCAGCGGTATCAAAATCAAATTCCTTCACAAAATAGTTTTATACCAAAGAGCCGCCTGACTTGTCCTCATATTCAACCAACCTCAATACTTTTTTAACTATTTGCGTTCTATCTTTGCCAAAGAATTTGTTGTTTTTGTTCCTGAGTTATATTCGCCCCACTAAAAAATATTCATGAAGAAAATCTTCGTATCAATTTTCGTGTCCCTTGTATTTCTTTCCACTTTCGCCCAGCAGGATGTTCGCTGCAACACTATGCATGCCGACTCTGTTTTGCGCGCCAAACACTCCCTCGAATCGCTCGTTGATTTCGAAAACTGGCTTCAGGCAAAAATGGCTCTCTACAAAGCTTCGCACCAAAACGGCTCGCGCGCAGTTATCACCATCCCCATCATTTTCCATGTGATTCATAATGGCGATGCAGTGGGTGTAAGCGAAAACATTTCGCAAGCACAGGTCAACAGCCAAATCGCTTCGCTCAACGAAGATTTCCGCAAAGCCGCAGGCACCCTCGGCTTTAACACCCACCCCGCTGGCGCTGATTGCGAAATTGAATTTTGCCCCGCAGTAGTTGACCCAAACGGTAATATTTTACCGGAACCGGGTATCGACCGCCAGAACCGCGGACAATCAAGCTGGGAAGACACCGACATTGATGATATTCTCAAACCCGCCACCATTTGGGACCCCGACCGGTACTGCAACGTCTGGACTGTAAACTTTGGTGGCACCTCGGCAAACCTTTTAGGCTATGCACAGTTTCCAAACAGTTCTGGTTTACAAGGAATTAGCGGCAATGGAGCAGCAAATACTGATGGTGTTGTGGTTCGCTATAATGCCTGCGGAAGAGTTGGAACTCTTACCGCAACTTACAATAAAGGACGCACCCTAACTCACGAACTTGGTCACTGGCTCGGCCTACGTCACATATGGGGCGACCAAAACTGCGGCAACGATTATTGTAATGATACTCCCACTTCCAGCGGGGCCAATTACAACTGCCCCACCGGTCAGAACACCTGCCCCGACCCCGGCAACGATATGGTCGAAAATTATATGGATTATTCAGGCGATGCCTGCATGAACATTTTTACCCAAAATCAGAAAGACCGAATGGTGGTGGTGATGGCAAACTCACCACGCAGGCTTTCACTGCTTTCTTCAAACGTTTGCTCCATCCCTTTTACCTTTGCATACACTGGCAGAGTAATTGATGCCGTTACCAGCCTTCCGGTGGCAAACGCTAAAGTTTATATGGACGGCCCAGCAGATTACAACCTGGTTACCGATGCCAGCGGAAACTTTATCATTCCTAATCTTCAGCAGGATAATTACACGGTTTATGCAGGCAAGTGGGGTTATGTTACCAATTATCTTTCATCGCAATCTTTCACTCCTTCAACACCGCTCATTACCATTGCCCTACAGCCCGGCTATTACGATGATTTCCTGTTCGATTTTGCTTGGACCCCTGCCTCCACTGCAACTTCGGGTGCATGGGTTAGGGCTGTTCCTACCGGCACCACTTACACTGCCGGTGGAATAACCTACCAAAGCAACCCCGGATCCGATGTACCTGGTGATTTTCTTGACAAGTGCTATGTTACTGGTAACGCAGGCGGCAGTGCCGGAAACGATGATGTGGATGGCGGAACAGTTACACTCACCTCACCGGTAATGGATTTATCATCTTATGCCGAACCTGTTGTCCGCTATTACCGATGGTTTTATAATGGCGGAGGAAGCGGTACCCCTAACGACTCATTGGTTGTTTCTTTAGTAAACGGAACACAGGTAATTGACATTGATAAAGTCGGGCAAGGCTCAAGTTCCAACCAGTGGACTTATAAAAGCTATCGCGTAAAAAATTACATCCCATCGCCTGGAAACAATATTTATTTCCGCGTAAGAACCTTCGACCAGACCAGCACCGGTCATTTGGTGGAAGGTGGGCTGGATTTATTCCGCGTCATGGACTCCACCGGTACTTCATCTCAGCCACCGGTGGCCAATTTTTCATCAAGCACAGTCTCTGTTTGCGCAGGCAGGCAGGTGGTGTTTAACGACTTATCAAGCAACACACCCACAAGTTGGAGTTGGACTTTCCAGGGCGGCTCACCTAATTCTGCCAACAACGCAAACCCTTCAGTTACTTATAATTTACCAGGCACTTACATGGTTACGCTTACTGTGGGCAACAGCGCAGGGAGTAATACTATTACCCGAACAGCGTTCATAACCGTTAACCCGGTTGTGGCCAGGTTCAGCCAAGACAAAACCGGAATATGTCCCGGCCAGTCTGTAATTTATACCAGCGAATCTTCCTGCACTCCTTCCACCCTTAAATGGATTTTTACCGGGGGAGATGTTTCCACTTCCACAGATGATACAGTAACCGTTTCTTATTCTTCACCGGGCTTTTACGATGTTACACTCATTGCCGGAAACTCTTTCGGGAACGATACCATCATTCAGAACTTAGCGGTGCAGGTGTATCCACCCGCTTCGCTCAATACCATTTCAGTTCCCGATACTAACAATACCGGACTCGGTAGTGCAACTGTAAATGTAAATGGCGGTGTACCTCCTTACTCTTATTTATGGTACGATCCGTTAGCTCAAACTACAGCTACTGCCACTGCTCTGGCGGCTGGTGTTTATAACGTACGTGTTACTGACGGTCACGGTTGCTCTTCCATTACCAGTGTAACGGTAGGTAATGTTCTCATAAGCAACCTGTTTGAAATTAAGAATGCTGTTTTTGAAATTTATCCTAATCCGGTAAACAGCGAAAACTGGAATCTGAAAGCCGGGGAAGAATTAGCCGGCAAAGAAATTGTAGTGAATGATAACTTAGGCAGAACGGTACTCCGCAGAATAATCACTGAAAGAGTTTCTATAATTCCTTCTGCCCATTTAGCCCCGGGAGTTTACTTCCTGAAAGTTTCTTCGGTTTCGGGTGTTGCAAAACTGGTGAAGCAATAACTCTAATTCGCAAAAAACATTCTTCTTGTTTGTAATGGCTTATTGTCCAAGAACAGTGTGTAGAAATAAACACCTGTTGTATGATATCCGTGTTTGTAAAGCACTTCATTCATACCTTCGTGTAGTGTAACCGGTAAATGCACAACCTCTTTTCCGTTCATGTCAGTAATACTGATGTAAGAATTCTTTGCTGCGAAACTACCACGTACCAGAACCGAAATGGCGGTAACTTCATCAAAAGGGTTTGGCTTGTTTTGGAGCAACTCAATTCCGTTTCTCCAAACCTCCTCTTCTTCAATGCCGGTATAAACACAACCCGCGGAATCCATCAACTTTACAATTACTTCGTTCGAAAACAAGCTTTCAGTATTCTGATAATCCATTGTAGCCACGCTTACATAATAAGTACCGGTATCACAAAGAGAAATGGTGTCAGTCATTTTGCCGAGAATAAAATAAACGCTGTCCCAGTCGTTCGTCACTGTTCGTATTCCAACACGGTACTGTGTGTATAAAAACTCATTCTGTATTTCTATTCGGATTCTGTTACCCGGTACTGTATCAACAGTAAAAGATGGGGTAGGAGGTCCTAAAGCTGCCATAGCAATTCCGGTTCCGTTGATAACAGAATTTCGGGCTAAGTAATTGAAGTCAACAAAAAAACTGTCAATGATTTGGTCGCCATTGGTATCTGCTCCAAGAATATCGCGCACTGAATGCTGTCGGTCAGTATATGAAGTATCTATCATTACATCTCCATGTTCGTTAGCGGAAGTAAGCCGCAACGCTGTAATATTTTTCTGTCGGAAAGGAATGTGGTCTCCTCCCCTGTTCGTCCTGTCTTCGGGTGTCATAATCACAATGTCCATAGGCACCTGTGCACCAGGCAGGATATTTTCCTTATACTGTAACTTAGTAAAGCGTGCTAATTGTTTGTGTTTGGAATTAAACCCACCGAAAGTAAAAATACGCACATGCGTACTGTCAATATCATTTAATCCCGGGCAGGAAGGCGCTGAGGAAGTTTCACCGCAAATAATTCCGCCCACAATATCATTATTAAAAACTGCCTTCACCTGAATCACTTTTTGCTGAACATAATCTGCCATTGCATCAGCGCCATATAAGCCCTGCTCCTCACCAATAGTAAGCATAAACACAACGCTCCGATCAAGTGTAAAACCGCTCATTACGCGGGCTAACTCTATTACAAGTGCTGTTCCGCTTCCATTGTCTTCCATTCCTTCCGCCAGGCAGCCGGTATCACACTCCGATTCACAGCGGCTGTCAATGTGCGCTTCAACAATAATGATGGACTTATCTGAGGTATCTGCACCAGGCAGCACTGCACAAATATTTTTGTGCTGAAACGAATTGCAGATATTCTGATTGAATTGAAGATAGAAAGGTAACAACCGGTTGTTGTTCGCAAAGCTTATGTCCTGAAATTTTGAATACGCCCACCTACGTGCCGCACCAATACCCCGGGAATGCGAAACAGTATCAGAGCCGGTGTTGCGGTTGTAGTATGTCTGCAATTGAAGCAAATAACTCTTGAGTGAATCAGGAGAAATATCACTCTGTATACGGGAATTGATTGCTCCGGGAGCGTCTATAACAACCGATGGAGTGAAATTCCCCGGGCTATAATTGCCCATCATAACCTGTTCGGCCAGCGGGTTTGTGCAAATAATATTTGTTTGTGAAGCGGCTGCAAAGAAAAAACTCAAAAAACAGAAAAGAAAGAAAGTCCGGAAACTCATATCACTTTTAATACCTTAAATGATTCAGAAAGCAGGTCAGGTGTTAAAGATACATTTCTGTCTTTGTTTTTGATAACCGCCAATCAGCAGCAATCGATCCATGCTCAATTACTAACAACAATTCGTTTTATCACCGCACTGCCTGTTTCATCACTTATTTTCAAAAGGTAAACTCCGCTGGCAAGGTCGTCAACCCAAACACTTGTGCGGTTTACCCCTTTATTGATAAATAAATTTCTTACAATTTGACCTGTTGCATTATACATACTTCCCGAATAAGCAACCTCCGAATACCGAATTTCTATATTAAATGATGTGGATGCGGGACTCGGATAAACCACTATCCGGTGCACATTTGATAGCTCATCAGTTCCGGTTTGACCGCAATCATCAAGAGTAATATCAAAAATTTCCAGTACACGACAGCCATCAATACTTATTCCCGTAGCGTAAATTACCGCACTGGAAGAAAGATTAGCCACAAGGTAAGTGTAACCATAGGAAGTGTCGGGCGACCAGACAGGGTTCGAAAGGTCGCTCGGTATGCCGAGTATGATATACTCGCCCGGACAAATTGTACTTACGGTGGTATGCGTGCGAACACTGTCGTTAATCAGGTTAATATTTACCTGGCTGTCAATGAGGCATTCGCTTTGGTCAGTCACTACAAAATTGTAAAGCACATCCGAAGTAAAAAAGAAACTGCCGGTTCCGGTGTATGGCGGGTTACCACCTGTTGCAGTAACAACTACCTCAACTGTATCCATAGAGCATGTAACTGGTGGGATAACTAAATTCACTTGTAAACCAAGGGAAGCCGGTACCAATACGTAAACCGGAACGGAACATCCATTTAAGTCGGTAACTACCACTGTGTAATTACCCGCGCTGTAAGTAAAAGTGCCCGTGCCTGTATAAGGCGGAGTACCGCCACTCGCAGTAATCGTAACTGTTGATTGCCCCCCGTTACACGATACATTATTTACAGTATAGTAAGCATTAAGGCTGTCGGGTTGTTCTATCGTAAATTCAACTTCTGCGGGGCATCCTGTGCCATCTGTAATAATATAACTATGGTTTCCCGCTGGCAATGAATAGTTTCCGGTTCCCGCGTAAGGTGCAAACCCTCCGGTTGCTGAAATAGCGACTACCGAATTGCTTCCGTAACAATAAATAGTGCTGGCTATAACCGATGCAACAACTTGCGTAGCTATAGCCACCATCTGCGTATCGGCCGTTACGCAACCGTTGTTATCGGTAACTTGCAAAACAAGTTCACCGGTGTAAGGATTATTGTTAACCGGATTAGATGTTCCGTCCGACCACCAGTACGAATACGGTGAACTGCCCCCGGTAATGTTTGCCTGTGCCTGATTGCCGGTTGAGCAATCGTAAGGTGTTAACTCAATCTCTGCTGAAAACGCACTGAACGATTCGGACAAATTAATACAAGCACTTTGCGTAACACCGCCATTGCCAGTTATTGTCACCGAGTAAATCCCGGGGGTAATATTATTTATAGAATTACCTGTCATTCCGTTTGACCACAAATAAGAATATGTGTAAGGCATGTTACCGAAACCTGTAATCACCTCAGCAGTAATAAATCCGCTGGAAGACCCAAGACATGGAGATGCAATGGAGTCGAAGCCGATATAATTCCCGCCCGAATAACCTATCAGAATATTTGCCAGCGATGCACTGCACCCTATCGCATCGGTAACGGTTATCGAATAGGTGCCTGATGGCAAATTAGAAAGCGTATTGGTTGTATCTCCTGTTGACCACAAATAGGAAAACGGTGCTGCACCACCGGTAACTGTTGGTGTATTTAATCCACCACCAGTAGTATCATTTTTACAGGGAACAGGAGTAATACCCGAACCATTAAGTGCAATGGTCATCGGATTGGTTGCCCCCACATAGAACGATAAAGCAGTATCGCAACCCGCATAATCACTAATAGTAACTGTATAATTTCCTACACTAAGGTTGTATGCAGTCTGACCATAAGCACCGTTTGACCAGTAATAATTGAAAGTGCCCATACCCCAGGGATTTTGACTGATAGAAATTCTTCCGTTTGTACTGGCGCACGTGGTTGCCGAAATTACTGTACCCGAAAAAGTGTAATTGGCTATAGATTCAAGATAATAGATATAAGGATAGAATCCTCCCTGGTAGCAGGCAGAAACTCCGGCTATGGTGTAATAAGTACCTGCGCTTACATTAAAAATGGTATCGGTAACAATAGTATAGGATGTATCCGGATTCGATACTTGCCAGGTAACAGTCACAGGATTTGAGCCCCAATATGTCTGAGCCACTATCATGCCGTCTGCATGACCGCAGGTTGGTAACCTCAGTTGCGCAATATTGTAGTCCTGGTCATTCTCCCAATCAACATAAAAGATGGCAGACGCGGTACATCCCGTAGCATCTGTTACGGTAACCGTTCGGGTTACCGGCTGGTAAATTCCGGTTATAGAAGAAGAGGTACTTCCGTTATTCCACAAATAAGTATATGGCGGGTTTCCTTGAGAGGCAGTAACCGACACAGAACCCGCATTTCCGCTGCATCCTATTCCATTTGATGATCCAGAAAGTCTCATCGGGTTCATTTCGAAAACCCTCTCTACCACACATCCGGTTGCATCCTGAACCTGCACCCAGCCATCGCCACTGCACAACTGCGAAGCAGTCAATCCGTTTTCACCGCTTGACCAGATAATCAGATAGGGTGGAATTGCTCCTGTAATGGTAACCGTTGACCTGCCGTTACATTGTTGGGGACACGGTTGCCTATAATTACCCAGCGCCAATTCAAAACAATTCGGGCCACCACCACCTCCGCCTCCACCGCCTCCGCCTCCGCCTGTTGCTGCTCCGCTCTCTCCGTCAAACGCCCACGCAAAAGCATCAGCCATCGACCCTCCTGCATTTACATATCCCGAGTCAGGCATGCTTTGTCCTCCATTAGGTCCTCCGCATCTGAACATACCCTCTCCGGCTATGTAAAACTTGTTGAACTTATTATCAAACGCTATATCATTCGGATACTCATAACAGGTATCTCCTTTATAAGTACTCCAGAAACTTACTCCAAGATTGCTGAACCCGCCTACAAATCCGTCAGCATGTCCTTTATATATAGGCTGATAGTAAGCCCCCGCAAACAAAGGTGAATCAAGAGGAAAATTATTTGAAAACGTGAAACCTGTAACATATAGCCTTCCGTCTTTATCACATACCAGTCCCGTTCCTGCGTCTATCGCGCTTCCACCGTAGTAAGTGCTCCACCATGCCGCCAGGTCATTTGTACACTTAATGATAAAAGCATCATATCCCCCGGCTAAAGTGTTTTGATTAAACCCGAACCCCGGTGCCGGAACCAAGGGAAAATTCGATGAACTTGTTCTGCCGGTAAAAAAGTAGGAATTCGCAGCACCTAGGGTTACATCGGTGAAGTAATCGCTGCCGCTGCCCCCGAAATAACTTCCGCTTAGCCGGGAACCAAATGAATTGAACCGCACAAGAAAACCATCTGTATTTCCTGCATTTGTATTCTGATGGTAAATCCCCGGAGGTGTGGTGGTAATCGGAAAATTGGATGAGGATGTAAAACCGGTCAGCACTATATTCCTTTGAGCATCCGTTGCCAGCGATGTGGCGTAATCATCATCATTGCCTCCGTAAACGGTCGCCCACGTCCTCGCCCCGCTCGAATTAAATTTCAGGATAAACCCCTCATTACCTACCACGTTTGTCTGATAATATCCCCCAGTGTTTTGTGTAGGAAAAGAACTGCCGGTTGAATTGGTGTATCCGCATACATATATATTATCCGCATTGTCTGTATGAATCTTAAGCCCTTCTTCATTACCGGTGCCGCCATAAAAAGTACACCAGTTTAAAGCCAACGTATTGTTGAACCGGGCAATAAAAACATCCTGCGCTGATGCCGTCCCCTGATTGTACGCTCCGCCAAGATTCTGTAGCGGGAAACCCGTTTCGGCTCCCCCTGTCACGTATACCCGCCCGTTGTTTGCCGTATGAATCGAATTCCCGAAATCATTTCCCGCACCCCCCAGATACGTTGCCCACAGCAAATTCTGATTGCTGTCCACTTTCAGCACAATTGCATCATAAACCCCGTTGAACGAACCATCATAATATGAACTGCCTCCTGCATTTAATGATGGAAAATCAAACGAAGTGGTATAACCGGTAAGATAAACATAACCGAAAGTATCGGTCGAAACTCCCCTGAACCCATCAGCAAATATCCCTCCGTACTGTGCGCTCCATTGCAGGGCAAGGGGGGGGTCAATGATAAAATCTGTAGAATGGTTATACGTACCGGTTTCAAAAGTTACCTCTTTGTTTTCTTCATTCAACCGGTATCTCACCTCCACTTCTTCGTTGCCGCTTCTTGCCATCAGCGGTCCTTCAAGCAAAGTACCGCTATTTGTTTTCAGCGTCAAAAAATTCCCTGAACTGCCTAAGTCGGCATAATGGTATTTCATTCTTATAACTCCTGCATCACCGTTAGGGTGAACAACAAAATCATACTCTAGCCTCCCTTCTGCCGTTACCTTCCAAACCCAGTCAATGCCCGGGTACACATTTTTCACAGTCAGGGTTTGATAATGGCTTGCCGCAAGCACAGGCTCATACCCGCCCCGGTAGTAATTGCTTTTTAAGTCTGCCATATCCGAAAAGAACAATTGTCCGGCCGTAATTGAGCTGCCCGGCAGTTCAACGTCAATCCGGCTATAGCCCAACTTAAGTTTCGGCTCGTTGAAATACACCGGATGGGGTGCTGCCTCCGTATCCTCTTCATACCGGTGAATGATATACGAAGCTCCTTTCGGGGTAATGTAAACATCCCAGAATGGAAGCGAAACCTTTGCCAGTATTCCGGCACTGCTTCCATTTTCGTCCGTAATTTGTCCTTGATTTTCTGTAAAGGAGCATGGAACACGAACCGCTTTTTGAGTGTCCTCGCTCCCGGTAGCTTTACTGGCTGCGGTTATTGCCAAAGCAAAAATGCAGAGGGATAAAATCTTTCTCATGGGGATTTAGATTTGACGTTAAAGTTATAGAAAAAAAAACGTATATCCCCAAATTTCTTCCGTATTTTTTCTTGACAACTTCTTTTACACATAATACGATCCCTTCGCTTCTTTCATCTTCCGCCAAACCCATTCCGCCTTTTCCTCCCCAAGTTACCCTAAACCTTAAACCTAAACCCTGAACTTTTCAGTCCTGTTTCCCTTCAAAAATCTTTGGCAGTGAACGCAAAACTAAGGTTAGTGAAAGCAATTCTATCGTCAGTTAACGCAATTCTTCAGGTAATGAAAACATTCGCTTGTACAGTTATTGCAAAATCAAAATCAGTGAACGCACCCCCCCCGGGCAGTGAATGCAAATAGCAGTGAAATCACTTCAATTCGCACTTCATCATTCAAAAACCGAAACAAAATCAGCCCAACCTTACCTGCTGCTTTAACATCCATCAATACTTATCAGTTAAATTATACCGCATTTTCCTAAACCAATATTGGCTCCAAAGTCCCATATGTCACATGGCTCGTAATCTCAGTTGCAATCTGTGTTTTCACCTTCGCTGACGCACCCCAGCAATACGAAATGTCAACATTCCCTACCTTTGCCCGCTCTATGCCTTACACCCTTTTCGAATTCCGGACCCAAAACGAAGTGGAACAAAGCTGGCTCATCTCAATACTATCCGATTTCGGCTTCGAAGGCTTTGAAGAAACCAACTCCTCCCTCAAAGCCTATACTATTTCTCCCGAAATCACCGATTTAAAAATCACCGAAATACTTTACGACAACGATTTAAGCCATATCTCTTTTTCTTCCTCCGGTATCCCCGATAAAAACTGGAACGAAGAATGGGAAAAGAACTTTTCCCCCGTTGTAATTGCTGAACTCGTGGGTATTCGTGCCCCTTTCCATCCTCCTCTCGGCACTCAGTTCGAACTCATTATTGAACCTAAAATGAGCTTCGGCACCGGTCACCACCCCACCACCGCCCTTATGGCTCAACTTATGCTCAAAAAAAACTTCTCCTCCAAAAACGTCCTCGACTTCGGCTCTGGTACCGGTGTCCTTGCCATACTCGCTGAAAAACTCAAAGCAAAATCAATTATCGCTCTCGACAACGAAGAATGGGCATACAACAACTGTATCGAAAATATCGCCCGCAACAATTGCGTTAATATACAGTGTATTAAAGGCAATGAACAATCTATGCCTCTTTCAAAGTTTGATGTTATCCTCGCAAACATCAACCGCCATGTTATTTTAAAAAACATTTCATCGTGGAAAAGTTTGCTCTCCCAAAATGGAATTTTGCTCGTAAGCGGAATATTATTGAATGACGAAAAAGATATTATCGGTAAAGCCGCTGAAAACGGCTTTACTCTAAAAAATGTTTTACGCAATGAAGGATGGGTGGCAATTGCATTTAATGCAAACCCAATGTCATCCTGAGCAAAGGCTCTGCAAAGCGAAGCAACATGTATTAAAACTAAAATTATCACAGGAATTTATATCCATGAAAAATATCCGGCTCTTATTCTTCTGCTTATCTCTTGTTTCTGCCGTGCGCGCTCAAACCGTAATGACCTTCTCTAATGAACCCGCACAGTTCATTAAAGACCTTAGCTTCTTTATGACTCAGAACAAAATGGAAGTGAGCATAACCGCCATGAACGCTTTCGAAAAACTCTCTAAAGATGGAAAACTTCCCTCTGCATGGTCCGAAAAAATGGCTAAACTTTGCAACCAGATGACTGAACGAAACATGTCCCCTGCTACTCATTTCGTTCCTTACCTCGAAGCAGTTGGCGAAGCTGCTAAACGCCCCCTCAATGACGCTCAGTTCTCTGCATGGAGCGATTTTATAAGCGATATTATTGATGCCCAGAAGAAAGGCGATAACGGTCCTTTTCTCAAAACCATGGATTTCTCCGCTGCGCTTTTCTCCCAAAATGCGCTGATGGCTACTGCCAGCAAAACCTGGAAAACCGACCCCGTTGATTTTAAATTCAACAGCGAGGGGCTGCGGCCTTTCGTTAGCTTTCCTCTCACCACTCTTTACGGAATGGTTAAAGGCGATACCATTTCTGTCAAGCAAACCTCCGGCAACTACTATCCGCTCGAAACAACCTGGGAAGGAAACTCCGGTCGCGTGGACTGGAGCCGTGTAGGCTTACCCCCCGATAAAGTTTACTGTACATTTAAAAAATACTCCGTCAACGTTACCAGTTTCAGCTACACCGTTGATACGGTTTCATTTGTCCACATCGAATACTATAAAACTCCCCTCTCAGGTAAACTTACCGACAAAATGATGACCAGTGCTGACTCTGCTACGCTCAACTACCCCCGCTTCTATTCCTATGATATAGGAATGACCGTAAAGGATTTTGCGCCCAACGTTTCCTACACCGGTGGCTTCAGCATGAACGGGGCTAAAGTTTACGGCTACGGCACTACAGAAGAAAAAGCTATGCTCACTTTCTATGCCGCTGACGGAAGAACAAAACTCATGTCCGCAAGGTCCTCCGACATCACCATTAAAAAAGGCGACCAGCTCGGTGCAGACAAAGCAGAAATTGCAATTTACTTCGGCACAGATTCTATTTACCATCCCCAGTTGAGCTTGGTTTATAAGGTGGCAAAGCGCGAAATGCGACTGCTTCGCAGCGAAACCGGTATCGGTAAATCAAAATTTAACGACTCTTACCACAACTACGAATTCCAGACCGATGCTGTTTTCTGGAACATGGATTCACCGGTACTCAACCTCAAAATTCTTTCCGGTGTAGGTCAAAAACCGGGCGTGTACGAATCCATCAATTACTTCAACAAAGAACTTCTCCGAAAAACTCAGGGATACACCAGCTATGAGCCGCTTGCCATGCTCAAGCGCCTTTCAGAGCAATCCGGCTCCCGCGATGTAAACCCTACTGAATTCGCACGAACTATTGACCCTAATATGAAAGAAGGAGAAATCAAATCTTTGCTATATGAACTGGTTGAAAACGGTTTTATTCTTTACAACGAAGAACTCGGCATAATCACCGTTAAGGATAAAACCATCAACTATGTTTTATCCAACGCCAAAAAAATTGACTACGACATTATTCACCTCAACTCGCTTCCTAAAAAAGAAAACGACCGTATTGATTTCAGCACCAACAATATTGACTTGAAATGGGTTTCTAAAGTTCCCATCAGCGACACCGCCTTTGTTTATTTCCAACCCAAAGACGGTGCTATTAGTTTACAAAAAGACCGTAACATGGAGTTCGATGGCGTTATTTATGCCGGTCGTACCGATCTCACCGGTCAGAAATACAAATTCAATTATGCTCCGTTTACCGTTGATTTAACTAAAGTGGACACAATGGTTCTTTACATTCCCGACAGTGCCGGCAGAACCGACCCTTTCGGCAATCCGATTCTTGTGCAAATGAAATCGCGTATCGAAAACATCACCGGTCTCCTCGAAGTAGATGCAAAAATTAATAAGTCAGGAAGAACACGCTTGCTCCAGTTTCCTAAACTTCACAGCAATGAGAAATCGAACGTTTATTATGACGACCCCGCTATCGCTAAAGGTGCATATACCCGCAAGAATTTCTTTTTCGAGTTGGAACCCTTCCGTCTCGACAGCATGGGAATCTTCAGTCCTGGTATGGTCAACTGGCCCGGCACATTCGTCTCAGCTGGAATTTTTCCTGACCTCCAAAACAGGATTTCTATTCAGCGGGACCGCTCTCTTGGTTTTGGTGGTGAATCTCCTCCCGATGGGTATCCGCTCTATAATGGCAAAGGAACATATTACGGAAGTTATAAACTAAACTACAGCGGTCTGCAGGCTGACGGCAGAATCACGCATAGCACCGCTGATTTTACCTCACACGATATATTTCTTTACCCCGACTCCATGCGCGGCACCACCGACACCTTCACCATCACAAAAACTTTTGATGGCGTTCAAACACCTGCCGTTACGGGTAACTCCGACATGATTTTCTGGAAACCGGCTGCCGACAGTATGCACATTTTAATGACTGACAAAGCCAAGCCTTTTACCATGTATGACGATGGCTTCACTACCTTCAAAGGAAATCTTCTCCTCACTGCTACCGGTCTCCGCGGTGACGGAACACTCGACTGGAACGAAGCTACACTCAGCTCTAAGGATTTCTCATTCCGCACCATGGCGCTTTCGGCTGATACTTCCGCACTTAATATTAAAACCACCGGTGATAAAGTTACTTTCAAAACTCCCAATGTAAACGCCAAGGTTGATTTTGACACCCGTATTGGCGATTTCGTTTCCAACGAAAAAAATATTCCTACTGATTTTTCCTGGAATAAATATACCACTGCCATCAACCAGTTTAAGTGGTTTATGGATGAAAAAATTCTCGACTTCAAAGCTCCGCCTGACGGGCCCGGTGAGTATTTTACCTCTACTAAATCTGACCAGAAAGGATTGAAATTCCTCGGCAAGCGCGCCATTTACTACCTCGTTACATCACTGCTTCGTATTGAACAGGTACCGGAAATCCGTGTGGCCGATGCCAGCGTAGTTCCCGACAGCGGAATTGTAATTATTGAAGAAGATGCCAAGATGAACCAACTGCGCAACGCAGTGATTATTGCCGATACCGTGAACAAAACGCACCGGATTGAAAATTGCACGGTTGATATTTACAGCAAAACCGAGTTAAAAGCCATTGGCGATTATCACTACGACACAAAAGACATTAAAGAAATCATCAGCTTTAATGATATTTCCACCAAACGCGAAACAGAAGGCAAGAACAGGAAGGAAAAAGAGTTTTACCTGCTCACAGCTAAAGCTAATCTAGATGAATCGAAAAATTTTGTCATTTATCCCGATGTAAACTTTAATGGAGAGGCAACTCTGCTTTCGGTCAATAAGTTTCTCAATTTTAAAGGTTATGCCAAACTCGGGCTGAAATATCCCAAGGCCTCCACTACCGATTTCTTCATCAATCAGGATGTTGATCCGAACACACTGTCTCTGCAATACGATACAACAGCAAAGAGCAGTACCGGCAACAAACTTACTTCAGGCATTCATCTCAACCCTTCTCCCGATGCACCCGCAGTTTATACCACACTCATGTTCCCCAAACAGGAAGCCCGCGACATTACTCTCTTTCAATCAACCGGTGTCATCACCCAAAACGCAGCCGGGGAGTATCTTTTTGGCGACTCTAATAAAATAAAGAACAACGACCAGCCCGGAAACCTGCTTCGATATGACGACAAAAAAGGAATCGCAAAAGCAGACGGTAAATTCAACTTCGGAACCAACTTCGGAATTATTAAAACCCTGGCTGCAGGCAGTGCAGAAGGAAGACTCGACAGCGCGAAATACAAATTCAACCTCACTTTCGGCATTGACATGAAACTGGAAGACAAGATGCAGGAGAAGTTTGAATTCTTTATGCTCGGTGACAATGCCGACCAGCCCGATATTAATTACGACAACGCCAGGCAACGACAGGCTGTCCGCAATTTAGCTGATGCAAAAGATGATAAGAAACTCCTAGATGAGTTTTACGCTTCTTCTGCCTTCATCAAGCGCCCCAAAGCGCTCGACCATAACATTGTTTTCAACGATGTCACTTTTGTTTTCGACCGCGATGATATTTCGCTCCGCTCCGAAGGTAAAATAGGCGTGTCTTTCCTAGGCAAAAAAGTCATTAACAAAAAACTGGAAGGGTACATTGAGTATCAGTATAAGGGCGGCACTGACATTTTCACTATTTACCTCGAAACCGGTACGAAAGGCTGGTTCTTTTTTGAGTATCGCCCGGGTATGCTCAGTATTGTTTCCTCTTATGACGAAATAAATAACAGCATTGGCGCTGTGGCTCCTGACAAACGTAAGATTATAGGCGACAACAAGCGTTTCTATGTTTATGGTCTTGGCTCAACGCTCAACAAAAGAGATTTCGTTCAGTATATGAAAGACAAAGCTGCCGGAATCATCAAACCCCGCCCCGAACCGCACATTGAAATTATTCCCGAAGAAATTATCATGCCCGGTGATTCTGTTTCTTCTGATTCGGCAGACATGAACGGACTGAATATAAGGAAACAACAACAGCATGAAATCAATCAAATTGAGCAAATGAAAATGAACAACCAAAGCCTCCTTTCCGGTCCTCCCCCAGACAGAAAAAAGAAAAAAGAAAAGAAAGCTGACCCTGCACCGGAAGAAGAACAGCAAATGCCCGAAGAAACTCAGCCGGCACCTGAACAACAGCAGCAGATTAACGAAATGGAGCGTATGCGCATGAGCAACCAGAATATTCTTTCAGGCCCGCCACCGGGAAGGGATAAGCCGAAAGAAGAACCTAAACCTGAACCGGTTCCGGTTGAACAGCCGAGAGAAGAAATGCCGCAGGCTGCTCCGAAGTTGGAAGTACAACCGGAAGTTCCTGAAGAAGAAATTATTGTTCCGAAAGAAGAGTCGAAACAAGAACAGGTTCCACAGGAACAGCCGAAAGAGGGAATTTCTGTTCCGAAAGAAGAACCTAAACTCGATGTTCCGCAAGAAGCAAAACCCGAAGCCGCCCCTGTTCAGGAGTCTGAAACACAGACACAACCCGAAACAGTTCCTGTTATACCGGTAGTGCCTGTAACAGAAGAACCTGTTAAATCCGATACACTTCCATCCGCACCTGCGCTTACTCCTGAAATACATCAAATCGACAGCGTACCGCATTAAAATAGAAGTGAAATGAAAGAACGTGCTTTGTTGCATTACCCTGTTACTAACCTATATATAGACCGCAGAAACTTACCCGCCATTACTCGTTATGTGTGATTTAGCAACCTGAAGTTGTTTTCACAAACCGAAAAAAATCATCCTGCTGAAATGCCTTTTTTTCATTCTTTTGCCGTGCATGGAACTATGCTTAATTTAACAAATCTCATTTATATGAAAAAGTATGTTCAGTATTATCCTCTTGTCGCTATGTTTCTTACCTGCCTTGTATTTACCTCGTGCAAGAAAAGAGAAAAGTGGGATTCCGATGCCGGTTATTCTCATTCCACTACCGACAACATTTTTAAAGACATCAACAAAGTGATAAATGCGGCTGCAGCCGATGGAAACATCAGCGGAAAAATGGAAGGCTCTATGAATAATACATGTGCCACAGTTACCTTATCTCAGGCACTGGGCACATTTCCTAATACAGTTACTGTTGATTTCGGCACTACCGGATGCACCGACCAATACGGTGTAACCCGGAAAGGAGTGCTGACCGCAGTCTTTACTGACTACCTGCATAATCCCGGAGCGCATGTTCACGTTACCCCGTCCAACTATTATGTAAATGGGGCTAAAGTGGAAGGTACTTACGATCTGACAAATACCACTTCGCTCAGCGATTCAACACGCACATTCCGTGATACTATCAGCAATGCAAAAGTTACTTTACCGGATAACACTTTCTGTACCTGGAACGCCACCCGGTACTCCACTCAAACCGGTGGATTTTCTACACTGCTGAATATTGCCGATGATGAATACACCGGTGGGGGGCACAGCAGTGGTATTGGTTTCAGCGGCAATAGTTTTGATGCCTCTTCAAGTAATGTTGTTTGGAAACTCAACTGCCGGTACCTCGTAAAGGGTATCGTTACCATTTACAGCGGCACAAACCCGACACCTGTTATCGTTGATTTCGGCAATGGAGCCTGCGATGCAAAATACTCCGTGTCATACGACATCTACCATATAGATTTATACTTCCTGTATTAATCCAACAACAAATTCAATAAACAAGATGCCTACACCTTAGGCGCCTTGTTTTATTTCAGCAATTTTTTCCGTTTTTCGACAAACCGCGCTTACTTTTTGTCATTGACTAACCTCATTCAACTGACAAATTATTCTCAACTAGCCATTGGACAGAGATTTGCAAACTTGCTACCGTATTTTTCAATCATGTGTTTACTACATACTCATTAAACAATACTAAAAAATGAACGCAAATAATTTCACAACCAAAGCACTTGAAGCGCTCAGCGCAGCGCAGCAGGAAGCTTTTAATAATTCTAATTCGCAACTCGAAACGCTCCATATGCTTAAGGGCATGTTAGATAAAGATGAGGATGCTCTGCCTTTTATTTTACAAAAAGCAGGTGTAAACAAAAACATATTGTTGGGTAAAGTGGAAGAAAAGCTAAAAACACTTCCCAAAGTATCTGGACAAACCACTGATTTGGTTCCCTCGCAGGCATTCGGTAAAATGTTGCTGCAGGCGAACAAACTCATTAAAGAATTTCAGGATAATTATGTGGGTATTGATATTCTTCTGCTTGCTCTTCTAACCATTAATGATGATTCTTCAAAGCTGCTTAAAGAAACCGGTCTGGAAGAAAAGAAACTGCGCACCGCAGTTCTCGAGTTGCGAAGAGGTAATAAAGTGACCGAGCAGGGGGGCGATGCTACTTACAACTCTCTTGATAAGTACGCCATCAATCTAAATGCTCAGGCAAAGAACGGCAAACTCGACCCGGTAATAGGAAGAGATGAAGAAATACGCAGAGTAATGCATATCCTTTCGCGAAAGACAAAAAATAATCCGCTCTTAGTTGGGGAACCGGGGGTGGGGAAAACTGCCATTGCCGAAGGTATCGCACACCGGATAGTTAAAGGCGATGTACCCGAAAACCTGAAAAGTAAAGTAATTTATACACTCGACATGGGAGCGCTCATGGCAGGTGCAAAATATCGGGGCGATTTTGAAGAGCGGCTGAAAGCTGTGGTAAAAGAAGTGAAAGAAAGTGCCGGCAGAATCATTCTTTTTATTGATGAAATTCATACGCTTGTGGGTGCGGGTGCAACCGAAGGGGCAATGGATGCTGCTAACATTATTAAACCCGAATTAGCGCGTGGCGAACTTCGCGCTGTTGGAGCCACTACTTTGAATGAATACCAAAAATATTTCGAAAAAGACAAAGCTTTAGAAAGACGTTTCCAGAAAGTGATGATTGAAGAACCGAGTGTGGAAGATGCTATTTCCATTCTTCGCGGCTTAAAGGAGCGCTACGAGAATCACCACAAAGAACGAATCAAGGACGAAGAAATAATAGCAGCTGTAAC
>CAZWAD010000021.1:0-65176 GCA_964631835.1 uncultured Chitinophaga sp. | reverse complement strand
CGCGCAGGCGGATAGCAAAAGGAGTGAGCTTGTGCTGATGAAGAATGTCGGTGGCGTTGTAAATTTTACCATCGTGCTCAATTTCACCTTCGCCAATAACCGCTAAAGCCAAATGCGCAAGCTGTACCAAATCGCCACTGGCGCCAACTCCTCCGTGCTCGTAAATCACGGGTATCAAATCGTGGTTAAGCATGTCGCGCAGCAGCAGTAGCAAATCGGAATGAACACCGCTTTTGCATTGAACAAACGTGTTGAGCCGGTCCAGCAACATGGCTTTGGCAAACAGCGTATCAATTTTTTTACCTGAGCCCGAAGCATGGCTGCGGATGAGATTGTATTGCAGCATCAGCCGGTCGGTATAGGTTATGCGGTGCTGCGCCATAGGCCCGAAACCCGTGTTAATGCCGTAAATGACTTTGTTTTTAGAAAACTCGCGCAGAAAATTGAAATTGAACTCCGCCCGTTTGAGCGTAGCTTCGGTAATAGAAACTTTCTCTTTACTGTAAAGAATTTTAGCAACGCTATCGAGCGTCATCACTTTTTCACCTGCTGCAACCATTCCTTGAGTGTAGAAATTTATCCGTTAGTAGTAAGTTTAGTCAATTGCCCGCAAATATGTAATTCCTTTTTGGAAATACTTTGGTTATGCTCCAGCTGCGGTCCTCTACTTGTCCTCTGTGTCCTTAGTGGTTAATCTCGGCTGAATTAGTAAGACACCATCTCATTTACTAAAATCATATTCCCTTTCCACCCTGCAAACTCTCAGCCTGTAACTTTCATACCATTTCTCCCTGCCGAGTTTTCTTGCCATCTCGTGCTCGGCATTTTCTTTCCAGTTACGTATACTCTCTAAATCTTTCCAGTACGAAACTGTTATTCCTTCGCGGGTGGTTTCATTGCGCGATGATTCTATTCCCAGATAACCCGGTTGCTGCGCGGCAAGTTCTTCCATCCTCTTCGCCATTTCAGAATAGCCGTTATCGCCTTCGGTTCGGATAGTGGTAAAAATCACCGCATAATAGGTTGTGCTCATGCCAAAACAAGTTTTTAGGATTTCAATTTTCACGACTAATATCGCAAATATTGCTCCGTAACATTGAAACAGGAAAAAAATTGTATAAGCCCCCCGGCTTCCTTGTCATCTGCATAGTAATCTGATTTTTTTAATTTGCACGAAATACAAAAGCAATATGTTTCTCGTCAGCGATATTTTAGATAGCTATTTCCGAATTCGCCTGAAATCTTCGGCATACCGGAAAAAAGTTTTTCAGCTTGCTCTTGATAAAAAGCTCAGGGACTCCAGAACGGGGATGGTGTTAGTGCGCAACATCAACCAAACTATGACCGGCAACAAACATTACCAGGATGAGTTCATATCCCTTTCCAACGGTAAAGACTATCAGAAAAGTTTTTGGGAAAGCGACCTCGGCTACGGCTGGTATTTCTGGAATCCGCCTTCGGAAAACAAATATTTCCAGATGGTGGTGGCGGAAATGAAAGCGCGTAATTACACTTCTTTGCTTGATGTCGGCTGCGGATGGGGCGGGCTTGCTGCTATGGCTGCCGGAATTCCTTCTGTAAATAAAGTCTGGGGTATTGACATCAGCGAAGACATTGTCGCTGCCCCTAAAAATATTTACCCCGATTCAAAAGCAAAGTTTTTTTGCTTGGATGTCCGGCAGGTGAATGAAAAGTTCGACCTCGTTACGCTTATGGGCTCAACTGACTATATCCCTCCTGCTGTTTTCGAAGATGTATTAAAGCATGTGCTGACCATTACTAATAAAGAAATTATGATTGTAAACTCGTTGCGGAAAATTGATTTTGACGAGGCACAGCAATTTACCGAAGCCAAAGAAGTTCGCAGGTTCGATGTGGGCTACGTTCATCCGTTGAAGAGTCTGTTAAAAACACTGCAAGCCTCGCATAAATTCAGTTTTGAGATAAATCCGGCAGGCGAAAACTCCATGCTTGCCAGAATATTGGTTGAGCAGTAAATACATGCTATTACGTGAATTATTTTTTCCCGTCTTTTTTCACCTCACCCATAATTCCACAAGCAGTTTCAGAACTGCAGGGCTTCACAACCAATTCCGGTGAAAATGCTTTGCGCCTGCTGCTGCGCAGTTTTCATTTGCCTGAACAAACACCTGTTGCCATTCCTGCTTTTGTCTGCGATTTGGTTCCCAAAGCCCTTATAGCCGAAAACCTCACACCGGTTTATCTCGACCTCAAAAATGACGGCACGTACTGGAGCAATTATAACTTCCAAAAAATTGAAGAAGAAAAATGCCGGGCGGTTATTTTGGTTCATCTCTATGGCTTTGTTCACCCCGATACCGCTTCAGTGGTGCGCTTTTGTGCTGAAAAAAATATCCGGCTTATTCATGATGCTGCCCAATGTTACGGAGCAGATGATTTTTCATCCGGTGACGGAACCGTTTACTCTTTTGGTCCCGGCAAATCAACAACCTCTGCTCTGGGCGGATGGATAACCCGGATAGATGAAACTTTTTACAACCAAAATATTGACACTCCTTCATTATTCAGATATTTTCTTGCTGACCAGGCCGCACGCTTATTCTTCAAATCGCGTATTTACGGTTACCGGTTCTCCGTATCTGAAAAGATTTACCACCGGTTAACAGCAAAACTGAACCGGTTATTTACCGCTCACAATACCATCTGCACCATGACTTCCTTCCAGCTCAAAGCGGCCAACATGGCTATTGCAGAATTACCAAAGGCAAACCCTGAAAGAAAGAAACGCCATCATCTTTTATCCGAAGCAATTAAAAATCATCCTTACCTGGCATTGGCATATGACGATGGAAAAGGCATGTATTTCAAATTCATGATTCATGTAAATAATAAACCCCGAAACTTTGCCGCATATCTGAAAGATAACTCAGTCCCGTATTTCAGCTTGTTCGAACAGCCCCCTGTATATCCTACAGGCAGCCTCCCGGTGTTCAATCAGTACCAAAAAAACTTCTTCGAGATTTCTACCGAAGCATCTGTACCTAATACTGAAATAGAACGCATAGCCCAATTATTAAGTTCTTTCCGTTGATTTGCCCTATGAAGATTGTTTCTTTCCATCAAATCGAAGCAGTAGAAAAATACCCCTTGTATTTTCAGCAAAACTATGCAGCATTTGAGCAAAGCAAAGGCTGGAATCTGGTTTTGATTGCTGACGAAGCCGGAGCAATCATTCCCCTTAAAACCCGGCAGGCAAAACTGGTTAAGCAGGCGCAGTATTTATACCCTCCGGTTATGAACGGCTTGCGCCTTTCCCCCGAAGAAGAAAATATTTTCCTCGAAAAAATGCTCGCATTCTGTAAACAACAAAACATTTGCGACTTCATTATGCCCCCGCTTCACTATTCTGTTTTTCAGGCGGTCCCTTCGGGAAGCCTCTTTACCGAAATGGGAATTATAACCGTTGACCTTAGTAAAAGCGAAGAAGAAATTTTTAAAGCCTTCAGCGATAACTACCGCAATGAAATACGAAAAGCCCTAGCCGCTGGGGTGAAAGTGGTTTTCAGCAACAACCGGTTCCCTGTCTTTTATGAATTATATAAGCACACCCACCAGAAACAAAATATCTACTTTGACCCCGAGAGGGAAGTCAGTAGCATGGCAGCCAGTCTTGGTGAAAAGAACTGTTTGGTTGCAGTAGTGGAAAAGGATAACGAAGTATATGGCGCAGCTTTAGTGCTGTGGAACGCACAGGAAGCTTACTACTATCAGTCGGGCGGGGTAGATGACTGCCCCTACCCCGGTGCGAATAAACTCTTGCAACTTGAAGTAATGAAACTGCTGAAACAAAAGGGTATTAAGCGTTACTGCATGGGCGGCTTCCGATTAGGCGATGTAAGCGGAACCAAATATGAAGGCATCCAAAAGTTTAAAATCCGCTTTGGCGCAACCGTTGAAAAAGGCTTCCATTTCTATTCCGAAATCACCTGGCGCTACAAACTCTATAAAACCCTTCTCAATATTTATCTCCGGCTGAAAGGCGTTCAACAGAACACCACTGGCATGAATTACCGCTGGGCAAACTAAAACCGCCTATTCCAAAACCACTCTCTCTGCAATAATTTTTACAAACCCCAAAAAGGGTAGTTGCGACATACCCCTTATTTATCCCATCCCTTTTACACGAATCTGGTACATAGAGTCCAGCTTTTACCCTCTTTTTATCAAAAATGAATGCTTTTACCACAAAAACTGCCATTTTATGGAGTAAAACTTACAAAACAACCAAAAAAACTAACCCTGAAACCAAACAATTTAAATCTTACAGACAACAACTTACATCTTACAGACAACAAATCAATACTTACAGCCAACAAATTATATCTAACGAGCAACAATTAGATAATAACAGACAACAAAACGTATCTAACGAACAACAATTCATATCTAACAGATAACAATTTACATCTGCCGGACAACAACTTAATGCTTACAGACAACAAATCATACCTAACAGACAACAAACTAATAGTTACAGTCAACAAATCAATAGTTACAGACAAGAATTTAAGCCTGTACGGGGCAGATAAACAGCTGCTCCATCCGAATCAGGTCTTACAAAACCACAATCTCAATCATTCTGGAACAAACTACCGCCAACTGCTGGCGGAGTCTTGCCGAGGTGCTTATAAGCAAGTTCAGTCACCTCTCTTCCGCGCGGGGTGCGCTTGATAAACCCTTCTTTAATCAAAAAAGGCTCATAAACCTCTTCTAAAGTTCCTGTTTCCTCCCCTACTGCCGTGGCAATAGTCGTAATACCCACAGGCCCTCCCTTAAACTTATTGATAATTGCTGCAAGAATACGGTTGTCCATTTCATCCAGCCCGTGCAGGTCAACATTCAGCGCCTCGAGCGCGTGTTTGGTTATTTTCAGGTTGATGGTTCCGTCACCCTTTACCTGTGCAAAGTCTCGCACCCTGCGAAGAAGAAGGTTCGCAATCCGCGGTGTTCCTCTGCTCCTCCGTGCAATTTCATAAGCCGCATCGTCATTAATTTCTGCCTTTAAAATTCTTGCTGAGCGCTTGATAATATTCTTAAGAATTTCAGCATCATAATATTCCATGCGGAAAGTAATGCCGAAACGCGAGCGCAGCGGTGCTGTAAGTAACCCGGAGCGTGTGGTTGCGCCAACAAGTGTAAATGGATTGAGGCCGATTTGAACTGAGCGCGCATTGGGTCCGCTGTCAATCATAATATCAATCTTGAAATCTTCCATAGCACTATAGAGGTATTCCTCCACAACCGGTGACAGCCGGTGAATTTCATCAATAAACAACACATCATTCGGCTGAAGATTCGTAAGCAGTCCTGCAAGGTCTCCGGGCTTTTCCAGCACCGGCCCCGATGTAATCTTAATGCCCACATTCATCTCACTGGCAACAATATAACTCAGGGTGGTCTTGCCTAAACCCGGTGGTCCGTGAAGCAACACATGGTCCAGCGATTCGCTGCGTTGCTTAGCGGCTTCAATAAATACATAAAGATTATCAACCACCTTCGGCTGACCCATGAAATCATCAATCACCTTCGGCCGGAGGGATTTTTCGACCTCCTGTTCTTCGGTTGACAAATCAGCTTTTTCTGACTGAAGGTTTTTATTCATGGTAAAGCGAATGTAATCAATTGCTATTTTCAGCCAATCAATTTTCAAACAGTGCTGCGCAGTTTACTTTCGTGCTTTACTTTGGTGCTTCTTTCTTCCTGCAAAACTGACCCCGTTATTCTTTGTTCCCGACCTTTGCACAGTGAGCCAACAGGAATCATTTCAAAAATCGCATTCGGTTCCTGCTCGAAGGAAACAAAAGAACAACCAATTCTCAATTCTGTTGTTTCAAAACAGCCCGATATATTCGTTTACCTCGGTGATAACATATACGGTGATACAGAAGATATGAATCTGCTGCTCACCAAGTATGGCCACCTGAGCTGCAAGTCCGAGTTTCAAAATCTTCTTGGTTCATGCAAAGTAATCGCCACATGGGACGACCATGATTATGGAGATAATGATGCGGGTTCAGAGTATCCGAAGAAAGAAGAATCAAAAAGTATTTTCCTCGATTTCTGGAATGAACCGCCTGTTTCAGAAAGAAGAATTCATCCGGGTATTTATACCTCCTATTACTATGGAGATTCAGCGCATCGCGTTCAAATCATTCTCCTGGACTGCAGAACGTTTCGCTCACAACTCATTGAAGATGCAAACGGTGATTATGTCGCCAATTTTGATTCATTAGCAACCATGCTTGGAGAAGCACAGTGGAACTGGCTGAAAAATGAGTTAAGAAACCCCGCGAGATTGCGTATTATCGGAAGCAGCACCCAGTTTGCACGTTCACATAACGGTTACGAAGCATGGGCAAATTTTCCGTTGGAACAAGCTAAAATGTTTCAAGCCATTAAAGAAACAACCGCCAACGGAGTTGTATTTATTTCTGGAGATGTACACATTGCCGAGCTTTCACTGATAAATCTTGCCGGAGTATACCCGGTTTATGATATGACATCCAGCGGATTAACCCAGATAGATGGAGAAACTTATCCAAATACAAATCGGGTTGGCACTAATTACATTTACCGCAATTTCGGAATGATTGAAATTGATTGGAACCAAAATGACCCTAAAATATTTTTCAAAGCTTTTAATGAGGCAGGAGGAGAACAGATTTCACACAGTATTCGCCTGAGTGAAATTCATTTCTGATTTCTTCGCGCAATTTCTTTTTTAATCAACGCCAATTCGCTTCCTGTCTGCCCGCCTACCGAAGTGTTTTCCTGGGCCCTGCGTATGAGGTAAGGAATCACATCTTTCACAGGTCCGTAAGGCAAATACTTGGTGGCATTGAAGCCCTGATGTGCCAGGTTGAATGTGATGTTATCACCCATGCCATAGAGTTGCGAAAAAATAATCCGCTCGGATTGACGAGGTAAGCCTCTCTCCTCAACGTGCTGCACCGCTAGCAAATTACTTTCCTCGCTTTGCGAAGCCACACAAACAAAAACATGCTCCAGATTCGCCAGGCACAGGTTCACGGCTTCATCAAAATCGCGGTCAACTTCTTCTTTGTTTTTATGAATAGGTGAAGGATAGTTTTTTTCTGCAGCCCGTTCCCGTTCTTTTTCCATGTAGGCTCCGCGGACAATTTTTGCACCGAGCAGGTAGCCTCCCTTTTTCGCTTTTTCAATTTGTGAGGTTAGATAATTGAGCCTGTCCCACCGGTACATCTGAAACGTGTTGAACAATACACACTTCCCCCGGTTGTACTTCCGCATCATCTCCTCCGTCATTTCATCAAGCGGGTTCTGAATCCAGCTTTCCTCCGCATCCACATACACCGGTACGTCATTTAATAATGCGCTGCGACAAATTTTTTCAAAGCGTTTTTTAAAACGAACCAGCTCTTTCTTCTCTTTAATTGAAACTCTGTCACCGGATTGTATTTTCTCAAGCAACTCAAATCGGCCTAATCCGCTCAGCTTAATGCATAGCCCTTTCACCGACTTGTTCTCACCGCCAAACTCAAGCGCTTCCACGTTTTGCTCTAACGTCTTATCGAAATCCTCTTCCCTCTCCTTTAATTCCACACCGTAGTTCAGCAACACACCTGCACCGCGCTTTTCTAAAAGCTGAATAGTGCGTTTGCACTCATCGAAAGTCTCACCGCCACAAAACTGGTCGTAAACCGTCCACTTAAACAAAGACGAAACCGGAAGACGAAACGACAAAGCAAATGTTGCTAATGAACTGCCCAAATTCACCAGCATACTTTTATTTATTAATTGAAAAAGAGCTTTTGCTTTTAGCAAATCGGCATTGCTTTTACCGGCAAAAGCGGT
This sequence comes from uncultured Chitinophaga sp., assembly GCA_964631835.1. Classification (GTDB taxonomy): domain Bacteria; phylum Bacteroidota; class Bacteroidia; order Chitinophagales; family LD1; genus Bog-950. The sequence goes on along the minus strand of CAZWAD010000021.1, from coordinate 57,301 downwards.
TTGTGTGTCTTCAAATAGAGCGGGCGTTATTTTCATTTTAAAATCCGGGGACGAAATTGAAAATAATTTTCGTTCTTCTGAGGATTGCTATTTTTAAAACTCAAACCAATAAGAATGGAATTTGTTTTTCTCGGAATGGGATTAGCTGCGGGATTTGCCTTGGCGTTTTTATCTCTCAAAAGCAAAAGCGGGGGTGAATTGGCTGCTGCTAACGAAAAGGCAAGGTTACAGGAAGCGAACATTATTGAGTTAAAAAACGAGATAAAGCTACTGAAGGAAAACCAGGAAACTAAACTCAGTGATGAAAGAAAAAAGTCAGAGTTGCTTGGTGTGTCATTGGCATCTGCAAAAACGGATAATGATAACCTGAAACAAAAACTGGAAGAACAAAAACACGAACTGGAAGAATTAAACCAACGTTTCACCAAAGAGTTTGAAAACCTTGCCAACAAGATTCTGGACGAGAAAAGCAAAAAGTTTACCGAGCAAAATAAAACTAACCTCGATGTGATTCTCAACCCTCTAAAAGAGCGAATCAAGGAGTTTGAGCAGAAGGTAGACCAAACTTATAAAGCAGAATCGGCTGAAAGGATTACACTTAAAACCGAAATCAAAAACCTCCTGGAGCTGAATAAACAGCTAAGTGAAGAAGCAAATCAGTTAGCTGCTGCATTAAAAAATGACAATAAACAGCAAGGCAATTGGGGTGAGTTTGTACTCGAAAAAATTCTTGAGCGAAGCGGACTGACTGAAGGAACAGAATATAAAAGTCAATTTACTTCCACCAACAATGCGGGTGAACGCATAAAACCAGATGTCGTCATATTCCTTCCTGACAACAAGCATGTAATTGTTGACTCAAAAGTTTCTCTCGTGGCTTATAACGCCTGTATAAATGCCTCTACAGAAGAAGAACGGATGAAATTTCTGAAAGCCCATATTGAGTCGTTGCGCAATCATGTGAAATTATTGAGCGATAAGAATTATCAAACAACAACCGGGTTGGAAACTCCTGATTTTGTTCTACTGTTTGTTCCGATTGAGTCTTCGTTCAGCTTAGCAGTTCAGGGTGATACAGAATTGTTTAATTACGCCTGGGATAAAAAAATTGTAATTGTCAGTCCATCAACTCTGCTGGCAACTTTAAGAACCATTGCATCTATCTGGAAACAGGAAAGACAAACCCGAAATGCAATTGAAATTGCTGATGAAGGAGGTAAACTTTACGACAAATTTGTTGCGTTTGTGGAAGACCTGATAAAAGTTGGCAACGGCATCAAGAAAACTCAAATCGATTACGAAGACGCTATGAAAAAACTGCACGAAGGCAGCGGCAACCTTGTAAGGCGGGCAGAAAAAATGAAAGAACTCGGAGCAAAAACTACCAAACAATTATCTCAAATACTTATTGACAGAGCATCGGAATAATTATGTTTTCCCTCATAATATACCTGCTGATTACCGCTATAGGTTTTATGATGGCCTTTCTTTACAAGCAAGCATATACCACTTCCAGGCTTTTCAATCCGGAACCGCGAAAACTCTGTAAAATATTTTTGTCTGCCTTTGCAGGAGCTGTTGTTGTTACAATAGGCCTTTCAGGTTGGACATTGCATGTACTCAATTCATCTCCGGTTCTGGAAATGGGCAAAGTAGAATTTCACAATGCAAGACAGGTATTATTTTTTTCACTCAATTTCTTCTTTCTCGTGCTTATGGTTTTATCGAATCTTTATTCACAGGCACAGAAAAAGATTTCACTTATTACTTACCTGCTCACATTCATTTTCTATACACTTACTGTAGTTCTGGATTCATTCTGGATCTCTGAAAAATATATTGTATGGCAGGGCATGGTAATGAAAGCGGCCGTTTCAGAAATTGATATTCCTGACTTTCACAGTACAGGTTTGATGAAATGCGGACTCGCATTTCTTGTAACGGTTTTCAATGCGATTATAATTTGGTGGGGCCTAAGGAAATAAGATTCGCCTCACAAATTCCAAATCTCCCAACTCTTTTCAGCCTGTAACTCAAGCATTTTAATGCCGTTTTTTGTTTTAGCTCCTTTTTCTTTCCCCCTTTTCAGGAACAAAGTTTCGGAGGGATTGTAAATAAGATCGAATAGAAAATCCCGATAACTTAGCCGGTGATAAGGAATTTGAGGAGCCTCTTCTATATTCGGAAACATTCCCACAGGCGTTGTATTGATAAACAGGTTTTTCCACTTCATCAAAGATTCAACTTCATTATATAGAACCGAATTCTGTTTTCTTTCTCTCGAAACTAAATAATAACTCAGCTTCAATTTCTCCAAAACAAACTGAACAGCTTTCGAAGAACCACCAGTCCCTAAAACAAAAATCCCTTCTGCATTCTCGTTAAAATTATGACCGACAAATTCTATAAGACATTTTTCGAACCCATAACAATCTGTGTTATATCCTTTCAACTCCCCATTATCCCATCGAATACAATTCACCGCCCCTATCTCCTCTGCTTCATCATTAACTGTATCCAAAAACTTCGTAACAGATTCCTTATATGGAATTGTAACATTCAATCCATGTAAATCAGGATTTGATTCTAAAAATCCGGGAAACTCATCAATGTTTTTGAGCGGAAATAAATCGTAGCTGCAGTCTGAAATATTTTCACGTTTGAATTTCTCCTCAAAATACTTTCTAGAAAACGAGTGTGTAAGCGGGTAGCCTATAAGCCCGAATTTTCTCATGCTTGTTTTGTGAGAAACTTTTCTTTCACAATGCCCCATACGATAGGCAATACCGAAACAAAAATAATTCCAAGAATAACTTTCTCAAAATTATTCTTGACAATCTCAATTCCACCGAACAAATAACCCATGGTAGTAATTCCGCCTACCCAAAGAATAGCTCCAGTAATACAAAAAACAATGTAACGCGAATAATTCATCGTTCCTGCACCGGCAACAAATGGTGTTATTGTCCGTACAATAGGAATAAAACGTGCCAGAATAACGGTTTTGCCTCCATGTTTTTCATAGAAACGGTGTGTTTCATCCAAATATTTGCGCTTAAAAAACAAAATTCTTTCCCGCTTTTTAATTTGCTCTCCGAAAAACTTTCCTACAAAATAATTCACGTTATCACCAAGCAAGGCTGCTCCAATCAAAAGCGGAATGGTTATTTCGAGTTTCAGCGCTCCGGTAGCAGCAATAGCGGCACCTACGAGAAACAAAAGCGAGTCTCCGGGCAGTAAAGGCATAACCACCAATCCGGTTTCTACAAAAATTATCAGAAAGAATACCGCGTAAAAAACAGTGTTATACTGCGATATAAGTTGGTAAATATATTCGGGGTTGCGAATGTTTTTAATAAACTCAAAAGCTAAATCGAACAGTTGCTCCATAGGGCGGCAAATGTAAAAGAAATGGTGAGAGAGAAATCAGTTTCTGTATTGCTCAATTACCTGCAGTACGGCCGGATCATCAAGCAGTGAATCTTCTATTTCAAAAATCATGGGGTGCAAATCAAAATCCGTAATTAAGCCTCGCTCTAAACTCAACAGTGCCTCGTGCCGGTTGCCTATTTGGAAGTAAAAGACTGATTTAATATAAAAGATGTCAGCATTATTATCATACTTTTGCTCCGCCTCCTGAAGCACTTGAAACGTTTTGTGGTAATTTCCTACATTAAAATAGGCGGCAGCAAGAGCAACCCAGTTTGGTTTAAACTGTGGGTCAACTTGAAAAAGTCGCTCAAATATTTCCACCGCCTTATCTCCTTCATCAATGCTCATGTAGGCATCGCCTAAAGAAGCCAGATACTCGGGATTCTCTTTATTTATTTTAACAGCACGTTCGAAAAAGGTAATAGCTTTCAACCATTTTTCTTCGCTGCAGTAGGTTTCACCGATTTTGAAAAAAGCCTCATCATAGTAAGGATCAACCGCTATTGCCTTGCGTAAATAAGACCGGGCTTTAGAAAAGTCTGCAAGCTGCTCATGCGTTTCCGCAGTTTTAAGGTACAACTCTTTATTGGGCTTTGAAAGTTTGATAGCATGGATATAATAGTTAAGTGCGTCTTCATATTCGCCCATATTATACTTTACATCACCGCAACAAATATAAGCCGGGTCGAATTTCTCGTTAATAGCTATTGCATATTCGAATGCTTCAATAGAATTGTCAAACTGCTCCAATGCGACATAAGCGTGACCGAGATTAAACCAAGCAAGGTACGAATAAGGCCTTTCTTCCACTAGTTTCTCATGGAATTCCGCACTCTCCTTATATTTCTCAAGAAGTTCGAAACAAAGCCAAATTCTGTTTAATGCTTCTTCACTTTCAGGGTTGCAGCGTAATGCGTCTTTCAGTGCATCAATTGTTTCTACAAATTTTTCCTGGTCTTCAAAAATATCCGCTTGTTCCAGGTATAATTCGCATTTGTCAATGGGTTCTGTTGCTATTCTAAGTGCCCGGTTTACTTCCTGCATTGCTTCCCCATGTCTTCCTTTCCACAAAAAAATATCTGAGCGGATTAAGAAAATATTCACATCCTGCGGATCTAACTTTTCAGCGTCTTCAAGCAAAGACAGCGCCTTATCAAAATGCTTCTGGTTAGCCAGTATTTCCGCTTTCTTGGTATAGAAAAATGAGGAAAACGAGTATTGCTCGAGAGCCGTGTCAATAACTTTTAATGCCTTTTTGTATTCCCTCTCTTCCTGATAAAAACTTATTATTTGCTCATAATTATCTTCATCTAAAAAAACTTGTCGCTTCGATTTTTCTGCTTCTTCATAATGCCTGATTAAATCCGCGATTTCGCCAAAAGAAGGCTCCATAAATTCATTTTCTTCCATAGGGGTTAGTTATGTGAAAGAATACTATTTGAACACAACTGGTAAAGAACGATTTTATTGTGATACAATCCGAAAATAATTTTGCCCTGCAATAATATCAAGTTCTTTTTCAACAATACTATCTCCAATTGTATAAAACCGAAACTAAACTAAGACGGTTTTGGGGAAATTACAAGAACAAACCTCTGGAAAAATTATTCAACAGAAATTTGCCGCTATAGATAAAAGGTTATTTTTAATTGTAAAAAATCACCTTTATGGAAGAAACTACACCTGCTCCAAACACAGAAGAAACTCCTGTTGTAACTACAACGGTTACTGCTGACCCTGCCGAACAACAACGACTTGCCTATGAGCACCTGCAAGCCCTACGGGGAGAGCAGAATTTACCCTTCGCCATTTTTGGCTCAATCATCGCTTGCCTTATCGGAGCAGTGTTTTGGGCAACTGTTTCGTATGCTACTGAATACCAGATTGGCTACATGGCAATCGCTATCGGCTTACTCGTTGGTTTTTCCAACCGGTTCGCGGGTAAAGGTATTGACCAGATTTACGGAATTATTGGTGCTGTCTCAGCCCTCCTTAGTTGTGTGCTGGGGAATTATTTTACCATTATTGCCTTCGCATCGAAGCAAGCCGACCTCGGTTTCTTTCAGGTACTTACTACAGTAGATTTCGGCACAGCTATTGACGCCCTTGTTGAAAGCTTTCAGCCTATGGACGTTTTGTTTTACGGAATTGCAATCTATGAGGGCTATAAGTTTTCATTCCGGCAGATAACAGCCGAAGAGGTTCCTCAGCCAGCTCAAGGCTAATTAGAAATGGTTAACGCACATGGTCAGCCATTTTCTTTTACATTTCACACGTGAAATACTTTATTTCTGCTTTCTTTTTTCTCCTCTCTGCGGTTTCTTATTCCCAGCAATACTGGCAACAGCAAGTTGACTATAAAATTGAAGTTACTCTCAACGATACAGCGCATTCTCTCGATGGCTTTATAACAATTGATTATAAGAACAATTCTCCGCTAACTCTTAATTTTATTTATTTCCATCTGTGGGTAAATGCATTCCGCGACCATACAACGCCTTATGCTAAACAGCAGTTGGAAAACGGAAACACAAAATTTCACTTCAGCAAAGAATCGCAGCATGGGTTTATTGACCACATTGATTTTAAAGTGAACGCTGAGGTTTGCAAATGGGATTATGATTCCGCTTCGCTTGAAATTGCAAAAGTGAATCTGAACAAACCACTAAACAGCGGAGAAAGTATTCAGATTTCAACTCCGTTTCGGGTAAAACTTCCTTATACATTTTCACGCATTGGCCATGTAGGACAAAGCTACCAGGTTTCTCAATGGTACCCGAAGCCTGCGGTGTTTGATAAATACGGCTGGCATCCGATGCCGTATTTAGACCAGGGTGAATTTTACAGCGAGTTCGGCTCGTTTGATGTCAGCATTGCTTTGCCGAAGAATTACATTGTAGGCGCTACAGGTGATTTGCAAAACGAAGAAGAAAAAAAATGGCTCGATTCGCTTTCGGAGGTCACGAAGAAAATTGACACGTTCAGCGATGACATGAAATTCCCGCCTTCATCAACAGAAACTAAAACTCTGAATTACAAACAAACAAACGTTCATGACTTTGCCTGGTTTGCAGATAAACGCTTTCATGTTCTGAAAGGAGAAGTGCAACTACCCTACTCCAAACAAAAAGTAACCACTTGGAGTCTGTTCACCAACAACCAACCTTCCCTTTGGAGTAAGGCACCTGAGTATTTGCGTGATGCAGTTTTTTATTACAGTAAATGGATTGGGGAATATCCGTACGAACAGGTGACTGCTGTTGATGGTGCGTTGAGTGCCGGTGGAGGAATGGAATATCCGAACGTAACAGTGATTGGTGAAGTAGGCAGCGCTTTCTCGCTTGATAACGTGATTACTCACGAAGTGGGGCACAACTGGTTTTACGGAATGCTGGGCACCAACGAGCGTGAACACGCCTGGATGGATGAAGGAATAAACACTTATTACGAAGAGCGGTATATCAAAACGAAATATCCTGACAGAAAAATGCTGGGAAGTTTGCCGCATGGAATTGCTAAGGTCTTTGATGTAAGCCAATACAAACACAAATACCTTATGGACTTGGGTTACCAGTTTATGGCGCGCGAAAATTTGGATGAGCCAATTGAAACTTCATCCGAAAAATTTCTTGATATTAATTATGGCATAATGGTTTACGGAAAAACCATGCTAATTTTCGATTATCTGGAAGCGTATCTAGGTACAGCGAAGTTTGATTCAGTGATGCAGAAGTATTTTACGGACTGGAAATACAAACATCCGCAACCCGAAGACATTAGGAAAGTTTTTGAAACTGAAACCACTAAAAATCTGAGTTGGTTTTTCGATGATTTAATTAAGACGAAGAAGAAAATTGATTATAAACTGAAACGGGCTTCAGTTTTACAACAGGATAGCCTACCATTTATCATCCATGGGTTTACTTTAAAAAATGCCGGTGAGGTGAAAAGCCCTGTTTCAATTTCGGCAATAAAAGGAGATTCTATTTTAGGCACGCTTTGGATGGATGGATTTACGGGAGATAAGGAATTTGGAATTGGAACTGCTCTTGCTGGCGATAAAATTCAGATTGACGCGCAACTTCAAATCCCAGAAGCCAATCGAAGAAACAACACTTACAATTTTAAAAAGTCTGCCCATCGCTTCGAAAAACTCCGCTTTCAGTTTCTCGGTTCGATTGAAAATCAAAACCGCACACAGGTTTTCTGGGCACCTTATATAGCGGGAAACAATTACGATAAAGTGCAGGTGGGTTTGGCTGTTTACAGTCCTTTTGTTCCATCCCGTAAATTCAATTATTTGTTTATTCCGGCTATCGGTACCGGCTCAAAGCAATTCATCGGTTTTATCAAACTTAACTATAACTTCTATCCTGAAAGTATTCAGCGGTTTACGGTTGGAGTAAACGGGAAAAGGTTTTCGTATCTGTTACATCCTGAAAACCTCATGTTCAACAAGCTGGAACCTTACATAAATATTGAATTCAAAAAGAAAAACGCACGCAGCAAGATTACCCATTCGCTCAACATGCGCAGCGTAATCATGTGGCTTGACTGGCTCCGCTACGACAACGACAAAAAAGAAACACAGCGTTATTTTGTAAACGAAGTAAAATACCGGTTCGAAAGAAAAACAACTTTAAATCCGCTGAATGTGCAGGTAACACTACGCGAGGGAAATTCGTTCGCCAACCTATCTGCTGAAGGGAATTTTCTTATCAGCTATAAACGTAAAGGTGAAGGATTCAGAATACGGGTTTTTGCCGGTGGCTTCCTGGTGAATTTTAAATCTCCTTCCGATATTTCTTCACCTAACCCCCGTTTTTATCTGAGTACGGTAACATACAACAATTTCGCTTACTGGCTTCAGCAGGATTATATGTTCGATGAAAATTTCATTGACCGAAACGGGCGCAATCAATACCTTGCCAGACAAATCGCAAAAACGGATGGAGCTTTCCGCTCCATTACCACTTTCGGTTCTACCAATAAATTTCTGAGTTCGGTGAATCTCACTACTTCCACACATCGTTTCTTCCCAATCAATCCGTTTGTGAATGCAGCTTTTGTTCTGAACGATTTGAAAAAGCCGGAGTTCGCAGCCGAGTTTGGCTTAAGCGCAATCATTGCCCGCGATATGATTGAAATTCATTTACCCATTATTACCACAAAGAATATTACTGACAATCAGAAGATTCTTGGCATTACTAAATGGTATCAGCGTTTTACTTTTACTTTGAAATGGCAAATGCAAAAAACGGCTGACCTTATCCGGCAAGTGTCGGGACTATAAATTTGTGACTATGAAAGATATTCTCAAACAACTCGGCATTAATTCCTCCAACTCAGGAACTTCAACCGGAACAAAATGGCTGAAAACAAAAGGTGAGACGATTGAAAGCTATTCACCGGTGGATGGAAAGTTGATTGGAACAGTTGCTGCAACATCGGAAAAAGATTACCGCGAAGTAATTACAGCCGCAAAAGAAGCATTCAAGCAATGGCGAAATATTCCTGCACCTAAGCGCGGTGAAATTGTTCGTCAAATTGGTGAAGAACTGCGCCTGTACAAACAACCACTCGGCAAACTGGTTTCATACGAAATGGGAAAAAGTTTGCAGGAAGGATTGGGCGAAGTGCAGGAAATGATTGACATCTGCGATTTTGCTGTTGGGCTTTCGCGTCAGCTTCATGGACTTACCATGCACAGCGAGCGAGCACAGCACCGGATGTATGAGCAATGGCATCCGCTTGGAGTTGTAGGAATTATTTCCGCTTTTAATTTTCCGGTGGCTGTTTGGAGTTGGAATAGCATGCTTGCCTGGGTGTGTGGTGATGTTTGTATTTGGAAGCCATCCGAAAAAACTCCGCTGTGCGGAATTGCATGCCAGAACATCGTTGCAAAAGTTTTTCGGAAAAATAATCTACCTGAAGGAGTCAGTTGCTTAATCATGGGCGATTGGAAAGTAGGCGATTGGCTGGCAAAGGATTCAAATATTGCGCTGGTTTCGGCCACCGGCTCGACAAGAATGGGTAAAGCCGTGGCACAAAATGTCGCAGCGCGTCTTGGTAAAAGTTTGCTTGAACTGGGGGGCAATAATGCAATCATCATTTCAAAAGATGCCGACCTTGATATGGCCATGGTGGCGGTTGTTTTCGGAGCCGTGGGAACTGCCGGACAACGTTGCACCACCACCAGGCGTTTGATAATCCACGAATCGAAATATGAGGAAGTGAAGAAAAGATTAGTGAAAGCGTATTCGCAACTCAAAATCGGGAACCCGCTGGAGGAAAAGAATCATGTGGGTCCGCTGATTGATAAACAAGCGGTGAAGATGTATGAAGAAGCCATTTCAAAGGCAAAAAAAGAAGGAGCAAAAGTTTTAGTAAAAGGAGGAGTGTTGAAAGGAAAAGGATATGAAAGCGGATGCTACGTAAAACCGTGCATTATAGAAGCGCGGAATGAAATGGCAATTGTTCAACATGAAACTTTTGCCCCTATTCTCTATTTGCTGAAATACAAAACACTGAACGAAGCGATTGAGTTGCAGAATGGCGTTGTGCAGGGCCTTTCCTCGTCTATTATGTCCACCAATCTTCGCGAAGCCGAGCAGTTTCTTTCTGCAAGTGGAAGCGATTGCGGAATTGCAAACGTGAACATAGGTACAAGTGGTGCTGAAATTGGCGGTGCATTCGGTGGCGAAAAAGAAACCGGTGGGGGACGCGAAAGCGGCAGCGATGCCTGGAAGAACTACATGCGTAGGCAAACCAATACGATTAACTACGGAACCAAGCTTCCTTTAGCGCAGGGTATTAAGTTTGAGATTTGAGTAAACGTTTTAGGCATTCCTAGCTGTTTACCTTTTAATCACTTCATCTTGACTTTTCGAGACAATCATTAGTCGTTTCATCATGTCATCGGCTTTTTCCCCTCTTTGGTTTTGTTTATACATAGTAAACAGTTCGCGTAAGGACCAAATGTTTTCAGGGAATATTTTTAAATCATCCTCATAAGTTTTTATTGCCTCATCCTTTTCCCCTGCGTACCATTGCATTATCCCTAAATGATGTCTTACAGAAAAGAACCAGTCGGGTGGTTCATCGTAATTAAGTTGGTCTTCAATAGTTACAGCTTTTTTAAGAGCAGCAATCGCAGCCGCATAATTTTTTTCCTTTCCTGAAATTTCACCACTCAACACATTTTTTGCTATCTCCAGTATATCCGTCATCTTATTCAGCCCCCAAATGGTTAGAGGAACAACAGATGAATCAGCAGCAAGCTGAGTAAGTTTTTGCAGTTCTTCTTTCGCTTTCGAAACATCATCCTTGCCAACGTAGGCCATTCCTCTTGCGTAATGCTGAACTGCTAAAGGATATTTCAACCCGGTGCTGTCCAGCGGTTCAGCAAGTATTTCATTCCACATTTGGAATTTCACTTTCACAAACCACGGAATAGTATAATAGTGTTGCAGCGTTGACCAGGCAGGGTCTTTCATCAACTGTTTGTGTGCCAACTCTTTCACCTTCGTTGCTGCCATCAACGCATTCTCTCTATCGCCTTCGAGAGTTGCGGTAGCAGCAATAAAATGATAGTTGTGTGGGTAGTAAGCCAGCGGGTAAGCGCCCTGTGCATGGCATTGCTCTACATAATTGCTGTCAACCTGTACAGCACGGAGATTGGCGAGTGTGCCCTCATGATAGCGACCGGTGCGTATGTAAATATGTGACGGCATGTGAGTTAAATGACCGGAACCGGGCACGAGTGTCCGCAATAAATCCGCGCTTGCCATAGCTCTTTCCGCATGTTGCGATGCTTCGCAGGCATGGATATAAAAATGGTTCAGCCCGGGATGTTTTGGGTCAAGCTTCAAACCGGTTTCGAGTACTGCGAGTATTTCACCGGTCCAGGGCCTTGCTTCTCCGCTCTTCAGCCACAAATCCCAGGGGTGCAAATCCATCAACGATTCAGCATAGAGTGCGGTGACCGTAGCATTACTTTTATATTTCTCATACACCTTTTTCATCCGTGCACTATAGGCGGAGTCGAGAACGGGTCGTGTTAATGCGGTGTCATTAGAGTAGCGAAAAGAAAGAGCGCTTATTAAATCTTTCTCCAAAGATGTAGCGGAAGATGAATTTTGCAATGCGCGTTGCGAAGCCTTGTATGCGCGCGTATAATTGTCAGGTTCCATGCCCGCGTTGTAGTTAGGTCCAAGCACATAAGCATATCCCCACCAACACATACCGCAAGTGGAGTCAAGTCGTGCGGCTTCGTAAAACGAGCGGGCTGCTTCGGCATGGTTAAAGCCAAACGAAAGCATCAGTCCCTGGTCGAAATACTTTTGTGCTTCTTCATTTTTCGTAGTCACGGGAAAATGAATTCCTTCCAACCCTTTAAACAATGGCGCTTTTTTGCCTGATGAATACCAGGCTGTATCCACCGGCTGTTCGCCACCGCACACGGTACCCGAATAAGGACCGGTTAAAGCATTGACAGTGTCTGAAGATTTCTGATTGCAGGAAGAAACAAGTAAGAGAAAAACGAATAAGCATGTAATAGTTCTCATGGCTGCTTGTTTTGGTAATATAAAAGTTACTTTCCTTTAAAGGTTAAACAGCTTAACTGTATAAATTTTTTGTACCGAGGATATCCGCAACAGGTAAACTCCCCGCGAAACGTCCAAAGTTATTTCGGATTGCAGATTTCGGATTGCAGATTTGTACACCACCCTTCCGGCCACATCAAACACCTCTGCAAAACCACCCAGCCACTCTTTGCCAACTGCCAATTGCCACTCACCATTTTCATTTGGATTCGGGAAAATATTTACACCCTCCTCAAATTGTAAATCATTCACTCCGATAACGATGGCAACGATTGTTGAAACAGCCCGGCAACCATTGCTGTCTGTAACCAGTAAAGTATAATCGCCCGATTGCTGGGCGATATATACCGGTGATGTTGCTCCACTTATCGGAGAGCCATCGAGATACCATTGATAAGTTACAGCATTGTAACCGGTGAGCGTGTCGCCATTTACGCTGATGGAAACCGGTGGCAGCGGATAAACCGCAAGCGGAAGCGCGGTGGAAGATGCCGTACAGTTTCCGGCATCGGTGGCGGTCACATAATAATTTCCTGCCAGCTTAGTGTAAATACACTGACCGGTTTGCCCGTTGTTCCACAAGTAGCTGGCGAAGCTGCCGGAGGCGCATATATGAGCGCTGTCGCCCGAGCACATCACACTTTTATCGGATGAAACAGTTACACTGCCTGCACCGGAAGAATTTACCAGCGCACCCGCAGTTGAGGAACAACCGGTGGCATCATGAACAGTGACCGAATAGATTCCGGAAGTAAGATTGCTGAGTGTATCATTAGTTCCCCCATTGTTCCACACAAAGGTGAACGGAGCAGAGCCGGTGAGCACATTCACCAATACAGCCCCGTTGCTCATACCACAACTGGTGTTGGTGGTAGAAACCGCCAAAAACAAATTGGAACTGCTTACGGAAATGGTATCAGCCTTCGCGCATCCGGCAGAATTGGTCACTGTCACACTGTACACACCTGTTGTCGAAACAGGAAGGGTAGCTGTTACAGAATTATCCTGCCACAAGTAAGTGGAACCTGTATTTGCCGCGTTGAGCATCAGCGATTGCCCGTTGCAAAGTGTGGTGTCATTTCCAAGACCCACTATTGGCAAACTACTTTGATTAATTACTATAGTATCACTTACCGTTCCGCAACTGTTGGTAAAGCTTGCCCAGTAAGTGCCCCCGGTGTTTACATTGATTTGAGCGGCAGTTGCTCCTGTGCTCCAAATAGTGCCGGCATCGCTGGCAGAAAGAGTAACAGAAAAACTTCCGCAGTAGTTGGTATCACTTCCAAGCTGAATGGGAGTTATTCCAGCCAAACTGCTGATGTTCACCGGTCTGATAATCGTATCCGTTTTGCATGATGAGAACAAATACATCGCCACATTATAGGTGCCGAGAGAAGCATAAGCATGAGAAACTGAATTTCCGCTTGCCGTGTTGTTATTTCCGGAAGAAGGTTCATCGAAATTCCATTTTATGGAATCGTATGTGCTGGTAAGTTGAGCTGAGAACGAAGCCAGATTACACGAAAGAGTAATAGAAAAATTATCAGTCACCGAATCGGGGTCAATAACATAATTCTGATACGCAATGTTCAATCCGAACTTCGAGCGTGTACCTGGCAAAAGATTAACTGCATGTTTCACAAAGCCGCATCCTGCCCCCCACACATTGGGATTGTTGATGCAGGAAACAAATGTGGAATCGAAATTCGCCACATATATTTTTCCATCCGGGCCAAGCTGCAAAGCCCCATACTGATAGTACCCGGCAAATGAAGTAGGCTGATAGTCCACCGTATCCATCGCACCGGTATAAACGTTATACTGGAAAATAAAATTGTCGTACCACACATCGGTGACATACAGAATGCTGTCATTCGGAGAAAACTCAGCCCCGTAAAAATCGTTAGCCGCATTCAGAGTTACCGGATTGGAGATAATTCCGGTGGCCCGGTCAAAATCAAAAAGGATGAGTGCACGGCAGGGATTGAAAGTGGTGCAGTGTGCCAGTTTGTTTCCTGCATGGTTAATCCGCAGCCAGCCAATCTCATTACCGCACTGCGGACCCACATTGCTTACCAGCGGTGTCATATTCAGCCCTGAGGCATTGAAGGTGAAAACATTCCAGGTGTTGGAATTCATTTTGGTGGTAATGAGCCACAGGTCGGTATTGTTGGGTTTGCGGACAGCCACTAAGCATTCGGTGTAACCGGTTCCGATTAAAATGTTTTTCTGTGCAGTTACCACATCACCCAAACCTCCGTCCAAACACATGTCAACCACCGAGTACCTGAACTGGTTGATGTGAGCAATATGGTCGCCAATGGTAAACACATAATACTGCGTGGGCGAACTCAGGCTTTTGATAATCAAGGGCGACTGTTGCGATGAACCGGAACCGCCCATAATACCATTACCGTTAGGCATGATTTGGCTATTCCGGTTCCAGATTTTTGTTCCGTCTGTATAAAAAACCACATTGCCGGTGGCATCGCAAATGGTGGCAGTGCCTTCATCTACACTCGTGTTGCCGGTAATAGCCACAGGTGCTCCTCCGCTGAAATCAAGCCCCGCATTTTGCCCGAAGTACCACCGGTTGGTATAGGCAAGCTGCGCCCGGCTTTGTGAGAAACAAACAAGAAGTAGAATAGCAAGTAAAAGTTTTCTCATGCAGGTAAAGCGTGTATCGTAAATATAAAAAAAGCCCCGCACGGGCGGAGCTTTTTTCTCATGGAGTTATTGAATAAGATTACAACTTAACCACCCTAACCACCGAACCCTCTATCCTGACTAAGTAAACTCCCTGTTGCAACCAGGTTCCGTCTATTTCTGTCCTCTGGTTAGTTATGCGTGAAGTATAAACTTGTCTTCCCGTGGCGTCAAACATCCTGATTTCTTTTCCCACAGCCGTTTCATCAGCAACCAACTGCCAGCTGCCGGTGGAAAGCGGGTTGGGGAAAATATCAAAAGTAAGATTGCTGCTCTCTGCCTTTACAATTCCAATGGTGATGTCAGCCATGTTCTGCACCGTGTTGGTGCGCACCGGTGTGTTGAAATCGAAATAGATGTCGGCAAAGTTTTGTATAACCGTGCCCTGAACAAAACTGGCGGCAGGCTCTATGGTATATTTAACAAAGCCATGGCTCAGCGGTTCGTTGCTGTTACTGTCGGGCAGCATAATATTCAGGAAGCGGAAGGTAACTGTGCGCCCGTCCAGCAACACCTGGTAATTGTGGGAGGCGGCTGTCACCTTCAGTGTGGAAATATTCAAATGCGGGGAAATGGTGTCAACAATGTTTACGTTTTCAGCCAGAAAAGTTCCGGTGTTCTGAAAGCGGATGGTGTAATCCAACTGAGGTGTTGACGGCACAATTCTTCCGCCCGGTGCTTCGCCTACCGGTGATACCGCCTTGTCGTTCGGGTCGAAAGAGCCGACCACTATCACCTGGGCATTATCTTCAAGAGGGAGGTCAAGTGTCGCACAGGTAGATGTGGTAACCACCGCTGTCATGCTTAATATCGAACTCATGGCCACCGTTGGCGGAGTATAAAGAGTTACCATAGCCTGCCACAGCGTTCCGCTGGGGAGTGCGTTAATATCCCAGCTAATGGTGCGCTGATTGGTATCTACGGCAGTAGGTGCCGGTGTTGCTGAAACATAGCTCTGCTGCGAGGGATAATGAAACTCTATGGTTTGGTTGATTGGCGTTACCGAAACATCGTTTACATAGCGCACATTTATCCGGTTGGTAAATCCGGGGCGGGGCGGGAAGTTCACCGCAACCACAGCCAGACTGCCATCGCAATAATTGGCGGGCGCCTGAACGCCAAAATCGTTGCCCGAATAGGTTCGCCCGAGGGTGTCGGCAGCAAGAACAATGCTATCAGGGCTTACGGGGAAAGCTGAAATATTATTAGGCAGAACCGGAGTAATGGTATAGTTTCCGGAAAGCGTAACAGCCGTGTAATCGCCATTGGCATTGGTAATGGCTGTAACGCTGTTGCCTATGTTTACAGTAACGTTGCGGATGGGCTGATCAGTAGAATCAAAAACATTATTCTGGTTGTTGTCGAAATACACCTTGCCGGTAATTTCAACAATAGAATCGCGCCAGGCCTGGTAGTTCAAAAGAATAGCGCTATCGGAAAGAGCGGTGTTGTAAATGAGTACATCATCAATTTTGCCGATAAACCCCTCATCAAAATTACGGCTATCGCCAATTACCGCTTGCGAAATACCATTCCCAGAGTGCAAACCATTCGGATTAGTGCCGGAATGGACGAGAGCGCCATCCATATAAATTTTTACCTCAGACGGGGTACGGGTAACCGCTAACTGATACCAGCGATTGGTCAAAGCGGGTGTCTCATAGAAAATCTGGTCAGCTTGTATCTTGAAAATCGGACCTTGTATATTGTCATCAATGGTTGCCAAAACGGTAACTCCGTTTTGAATAGCTGCATAGTCGCAGGCATAAATCACATTAATACCATCACCGGTGCCTATTACTGCCGGGTTAACCCACGCTATTACTGTTCTGCTTGGAAAATCAGCCGAAAGCGGAAGCAAGACATAATCTCCATTACCATCGAAATTCATAGCACTACTTGTCTGGCTGAATCTGTTTGATGTAGCAACTGGATTACCATTAATGGTCCCGTTAAATCCATTGCCGGAGCCGTCAACAGCATTACCATCAAGCGGGTAGGACGCTATGGGTGTTTGCGCTAATGCGCTTACTGACAACAGTAGGAAAAAACCAAAAGCTTGTAGATTTTTTTTCATAATGTGTGTTTTTGTTTGACTAAAAGTAACTATTCATTTTAAATAACCAAGTTTTTTTATTTGAAAACCTATAGTTCGGTTAAAGCAAAAAGCCCCGTTTGGGGCTTTTCCTTTATTTACCTTCTCGGTTCCGCTCTGAGCAGCGGGACACCTACTCCGGAGGATGACAGGGTTACGGGAAGCTGAAATTTACTTCGGTGGCCACACCGGCAACCACGGTTACATTTTGTGTTTGAAAATTTACCGGGTCGGCAATAATGGTTGCGCGCACCGTTATGTTTCCTGCCGGTATATTTTCGATGGTATAAACGCCCGTAAAGGCGGTGTTGGTGCTGAATGTGGTGCCGTCAATGCTTACCGTAGCCGATGCCGGATTGCCGCCCAGGGTAACCGTGCCTACTATGCTTCCGTTGCTGGCGGCTGTTACTAATTGAACGTTAACCGTAGTTATCTCTCCTTCAACAACTGCTACATTATTGATGGTTTGAGAGGTGTACCCCACCTTATCCACTACCAGTGTGTAGGTTCCGGCAGGCAGCACGGTAATAAAGTAGTTGCCATTGCTTTGGCTGAGTACCGACTCGCCTGTTTCCAGCACAGTAATCACCGCATCGGCAACCGGTACTGGTGCGCCCGGAACCGACAGGGATATTTTACCGGTAATCGAAAACTCTTCGGGGCTGAGCACTTCGCCCGAAGCAATGGTATAAACCACCCCCCATTCGCGGGCTTTGCGCCTCATACTGCTCTTGTTGCCTTCGTCAAAAGCAGTTTCGGTTTCGTTCCACAGCTTCAGAATTAGTTTATCGGCTTCGGGGTTATCGGCAGCCAGTGCTTCCTGGGCTATGTCATAGGCTTCTTTCGCGTTGCTTTGCTGGGCGTTCAGCGTATTGAAATTGCCTACTGCGGTATTTACCTGCGCCAGCGATGGAAAAGTAATGGGCGCTCCACCGGCAGCAATGCGGGTGGTTTCACCGGCATCAATGTTTTCGCCCCAGGTGGTTACATCGGCTTCATTATCTATTTCAGGTGCGCGGTCGTCATTCACATCAATATTATACAAGGCGCGAACCGAAGGCAAAAACTGTTTTCTGCGTATGGCGCGGTTGAGCGCATCTATAAAATCAAGAATATAATAAGTGGCTTGCTGCTTGGCTTCTAACACTTGTTCCGTTAGCGCGGTTTGGGCGTTCTTGGCTGAAGCTACCGCCAGGTACTTGGTGCGGTATGCGGGCTGAAAAGTGTCGAGCCGCGTGATGGTAGCTCCGGTATAAGGAATAATGAGCGGAGGCGGAACTGCATCTTTGCGGTTCTTGGCTGTGCGAAGTGCGGTGTCGCGCTCTTCATCGGTACGGGGTAGTTTACGTTTTGGCATGGTAAATTGGGTTTTATAGTTTAAAAATTGGTTTGTTACCTGTTACAGAAGCCCTCCGCTGTTCCGGTTGGGGGTTGTTACGTGTTGCAGAAGCCCTCGGAAGTTCCGGTTGGGGTTTGTTACGCGTTGCAGAAGCCCTCGGGAGTTCCGGTTGAGGTTTGTTACGCGTTGCAGAAGCCCTCGGGAGTTCCGGTTGAGGTTTGTTACACGTTGCAGAAGCCCTCGGGAGTTCCGGTTGTGGTTTGTTACGTGTTGCAGAAGCCCTCGGGAGTTCAGCAGAGCCTCTGCTCATTTGTGTACCGGTAGAACTGAAGCGGGTTGATTGCATGTTGGGTTTGGTATTGATTACGCTGCAAAAATGAAGGCAGATGTAATCCGTACTGTTGGCGGGAACGCCAACAGTACGGATTTTAACATTCATGAACTTGGCTGAAAATTCTTAGTCATGAAAAAAGAACAGGTTCTACACAGCGAGTTTTGCCTCCACCTTAAAGAATTAAGGGAAAGCTTCCATATGTCGTTAGGCGACCTGGAAGCTGCATCGGGCGTTGACCGCTCAGATATTTGCAATATTGAAAAAGGAGTTAAAACTCCAAAACTGCCTAAATTGCTCAAGCTTGCCAACGGTTTCAACGGTAAGCTGCGTATAGTTCCCCCAAAACAGAACTAAAAGAGCAGAGCAAAAACTGAAGCCGTACTAAAAGTTGCGGTGGCTTATCTTTTCTCCCAGGGAAGGTATTGGTGAAACTCTTGTACTAACTTTAAAAGATAAACGAGCAGCAGATAAACTCCGCCAATGACCACACTGCGTATGATGATGTTGAGCACATTGCTCTCCGCTACCGGAAGCAACCAATTAATGCCGAGGCACAGCAAAATAATGAGCACCACTTTGAGCGTGTTGAAGTTATAGGGTTGAAAACCCAGCCGACTGTAATTGAGCAACAGCTTGCCGGCTGTAAACAAAGTAACCGAAATGGCGGTGCTCCATGCCGCGCCATTCATACCCAGCACCGGTATAAGCAGCATGTTCAGCCCGATGGTAACAGCTACCAATGCAATGAGCATCAATGCGCCCTGCCATGCTTTGGAGGTATAAATAAGCAGGGCGTTGCTGCTGCCGCCAAACATGGTTACCAGCGAACCCAGCGAAATAATGTAAACCACCCCGAGCCCTGCCGGATAGTCCTTGCCGATTAAATTCAACAGAAACTCGATGTTTATGGATACCCCCACAAACAAAAGCCCGCCAATTACTGAAAGATATTTTACCGACTGATAGTAAACCCTGCGCAGCTCATCGCGGTTGCCGCTGGCATGTTGGTGAGCCACCGCACCGGTCACAATCCGGTCAAGCGCATTGAGCGGAGCTTCTATAATGGTGGGAATAAATGCGGCAATGGTATAAATACCGGCAAAATTCAGCGCCTTGAATTTGGCAAGAAAAATAACATCGAGCATTTTCAGACCTATTGCTGCCATGGCGGTTGTGGAAAGGAGAAGCCCGAAGCCAAACATTTGGCGGTAGTCCTGCTGTTTCAGAAATTGCCAGTCAATAAGCAGTGCGGGGCGGTCGTGGCGGGTAAGATAAATAACCAGCGCCAGCGACTGCAAAGCATAAATAGCAACATACGCACCGATAAACTGCTGCAGCGTAATGTACTTGAAAAAGTAAATAAAAATAATGGCGATATAAGCCAGCCGCACACCCACATCGCTCAGGTACGATGGCACCGTTGACTTATAAAGCGCAATCAGGTAATTGGTGAGCACACTCACCAGCCCGAGGAAAAAGCTGAAAGGAAAAATGAAGTTGTAATAGTAAATCACCAATGGCGACTGCCTGCGGTACTGGGCAATAATAAACTCGCGGAACACTACCAGCCCCACAGCCGAAACAATAAACCCGATGACAAATACCACAAGAATAAGACCGAGAAACCCGTGGTGCCCTTTTTCGTTGTTTTTGAATGCAGGAAAATATTTGATGGTAACGTTGGTAATTCCCAGCGGAATGATGGTGCTGATGATAGTGCTGAAAGCAAAGAGCACCCGCGCCAGCCCTATTTCTTCAGGTTTCAGAAATTGCGGCTGAATAATAATCAGCGAAACGAAGCCAAGCAGGATTCCTATATAAGAACTGACGGTATTTTTAATGCCCTGCCGCTGGATGACGCCCATGTGATATTTCAGATTGCTATGCAAATAATCATATTCGCTATGCAATATCAAAGATGCCGCCAAGTTATTCGCTCATCATTCCAAGTTGGTATCCAACAGAACATACACCCGTCAGCGGCATTTTCATTCTCAAGCATGTAAGAGTTATTGCGCAAATGGTAAACGCGAAGGTGCTTTATGCCGCACCGGCAGTCTTCCCGCAAAAAGGAAGATTTGTCATAAAGGACTATAAAAGAGAAAACTTTACCGAAACAGTGGTGTACTATCGGCAGTCGTCAGGTAAAGCTCTAAATCAAGTCTTGTTGCTGCTTTCCCTTTGGAGAGGGTTCAATCATATAAAGACAAAATCAGGTTTGCCTTTTGTCATTCATAACCATGTGGTTTTTCCTGCGGGTTTCTTTGCGCTTTTCCTGAGTGTCATCTATCGCATTCCTTTACTGATTACCGAACACTGGACAGGTTATGCAAACGAAGACGGAAGATATGAGAACCTGTCGTTTGTTCATCATTTTATTATCCGCTCCGCTTTCAGGCGGGCAAGAGCGGTATCCGTTGTTTCAAACTTTTTGAAAAATGTTTTGGCTGAAAAAAAACTACTAATAAATAAGCCAACAGTTATTACCCCCAACGTTTTAAACCCGGTTGAGTCGGTATCCGGTTTGCCATCCGATGCTTCAAACGGTGTAAAAGCCCTGTGCATTTGCAATCTTGACGATAATCAGAAGAATATTTCCGGATTGATTGCCGCTGTTGAAACGGTGGTCATACAACAACCTGACTTCCGAATAACCATTGTAGGAAGCGGCCCCGACCGAAATCCGCTTGAAAAGCAAGCTGAAAAACTCGGCTTGCTGAACAAGCAGGTGTTTTTTACCGGCAGTATTCCAAATGATGAGGTAAATGGGCTGTACCGGGCGCATCATTTTTTTGCTCTTAACAGCAACTTTGAAACATTCAGCATTGCCACAGCCGAAGCCCTGATGAACGGGTTGCCGGTAGTGGTTACTAAATGCGGAGGACCTGAAGAATTTGTGAACTCTGCTAATGGTATTCTGGTGGAGATAAAAAATACAAAGGAACTGGCAAAAGCTTTGGTAACAATGGTTGAGCAATATCCGAAATATAGCAGGCAAAATATTGCAAAAAGTATTTTATCTAAGTACAGCCCTCGCGAAGTGAGTGAAGGAATGAGGCAGTTATATGCTTATACTTCCGCTTAAAGTTTTTTTTATGTTCACCGCTTATTAGATTGTAGTATGAGTACTCTTAGAAAGAGGATAAGGAAGTTTCTTCCTCAATTTATCAAAGCCTTGCACTGGAAGTATTTTAAATCAAGGGTAGAACGTTTTGAGAACAAGACTACTGATGAGGTTTTCAATGAAATTTATAAGGTAAAATACTGGGGCGATGAGGAATCTATATCCGGTGTGGGTTCCAGTAAAAGCGAAACCGAAAATATTTCAAAAAATCTTCCTGTAATACTGGTTGACTACAAGATAGCAACCATGCTGGATATTCCCTGCGGAGATTTTTACTGGATGCAACATGTGAATTTAGGTGATGTAAAATATACAGGGGCTGATATTGTACAGGAACTTGTAAATGAAACAGCAGGTAAGTACCAAAAACAAAATGTAGAGTTCAGGAAACTGGACCTTATTAATGACCCTCTGCCGAAAGTTGATTTGATATTTTGCCGTGACTGCCTGATTCACCTAAGCGAGGACAAAGTATTTGCCGCTATTACGAATATCAAGAAGAGCGGCAGCAAGTATCTTCTTACTACAACTCACACCAGCAGAACTTCCAACAAAAAAATTATTACCGGTGATTGGCGCCCCATTAACCTCGAAGTATCTCCTTTTAATTTTCCCAAAGCTCTCTTGTATGTCCCTGATTCGAAAACAAAAGTGCTTTGGGATAAAGCAATGGCTTTGTGGCGGATTGAGGATTTGCCGTAATTATTCCCTCAAAAACCGCAACTTCGCCCCCTCTTATGTGCGGTATTGCAGGGCTTGTTAATCAAAATCTTACCGATGATGAAAAGAAGGATGTTACCTTCAAAATGCTGCGGGCTATTACTCACCGCGGGCCGGAGAACAGTTCGGTGCATGTAAAAGACGGTTACAGCCTCGGCCACAACCGTTTAAAAATTATTGACCTGTCTGATGAAGCCAACCAGCCATTTAAGTATGACGGGGTCATACTAATTTTCAACGGAGAGGTTTACAACTACATAGAACTTAGAAAGGAACTGGAGCAGAAAGGTTACCGGTTCCGCACCAGCAGCGATACCGAGGTTGTATGTGCGGCTTACAAAGAGTGGGGCGAACAGTGCGTGACAAAGTTCATCGGTATGTGGGCTTTGGCGCTGTGGGATACCGAAAAGCAAAAACTGTTTTGCAGCCGCGACCGGTTTGGCATTAAACCATTTTACTGGTTCGAAAAGAGCGGTGGTTTCTATTTCGCTTCAGAAATGAAAGCGCTGAAACAGGTTCAGGGTTTCAACAGCGAGCCTAATGTGGAGCAACTTCAGCGCGGAGTTGTGATGGGCTGGGCGGTATATAAGCAAGAGACGTTTCACAAAGAGGTGAAGAGTTTGCAACCTGCGCACAACCTCATTTGGCAAAACGGCAAGCTGCGAATCGATAAGTATTGGGATGTAAGCTTCGACAAGCTCAGCTTGACACAGTTAAGTTTTGAAGAAAAGAAAGAAACCTTCTTTCAACTCTTTAAGGAAAGCATTCAACTGCATTCGCGCAGCGATGTGCAAAACGGAATTTGCCTGAGTGGCGGGCTCGACAGTTCAGCAATAGCCAGTATGTATTCCACGCTTTTACCAAACTCCAAAATCAAATCCTTTTCAATTTACTACGAGGGTGCAACCGGTGTGGATGAAAGGCCGTTTGTAAATGAGGTGGTGAAAAAGTATCAGAACATACAGCCGTACTATTTTTCTCCATCAGCAAATGACATTGCTGAGCATTTTCACACAGCAGCTTACCATGCCGATGTTCCGTTTTTCGGTTCGTCATATTTGTCGCAGTATTTTCTGATGAAGCTGGCAAAGAGCGAAGGAGTTACAGTGGTTATTGACGGCCAGGGCTCCGATGAGTATCTCGGAGGTTACCTTCATTCCTTTTACCGGTTACTCGCTTCGCAGGCTGCTTCGTTTCAGTTTGGGAACGCGTTCAGTACATTCAGTTCGTTAATTAACCGGGAGAGCTATAGTTTGGGAAAATCTCTGAGTGTGGCTGCAAAAAGTTTTGTTTCTGTATTCTCCGATGAAAACCGGATTTACAATCTGGAGTTGAGCAGAGGCAATAAATATTTCCATCAGCCTTCGCGGGCATTGTTTGAAACAAAAACCAAAGACCGGTTCAATAACTTCCTTTATCACCTTTTGCTGAACACTACACTTCCTACGCTGCTGCATTTTGAAGACCGCAACTCCATGGCTTTTTCGCTTGAATCGCGCGTGCCTTTCCTGAATCACAAACTGGCGGAGTTTGCTTTTTCACTTTCTGCCGATGACCGGATTAATTCAAAGGCGGAAACCAAATACATTCTTCGTGAATCATTAAAGACTGTGCTTCCGAAAGCAGTTTATGAGCGAAAAGACAAAAAGGGATTTGTTACTCCGGGTGAAATTCTCTGGCTAAACGGCCCGCTGAAATTCTTGCTGGATATAGATTATTCTCTGCTCAGCTTTATGAATACAGATGTTGCCAGAAGGGAAATTGAAAAATACAAATCGGGTGACACAAGCAATGCAGCTATGGTTTGGAGAATTGCCGCTACACATTACTGGATGAAAAAGTTTCTGTAGAGAAACCACTCAGCTCATTGAGTTAAGACAGACTGACATTTTCTTAGTCTGCTCCTTTCTTGAAAAGAGCTGATGAGTATTGCCGGAATATTTGAGAGAACCTGCTCCTTTCCCAAAAACACCTATTGTGGCTTTCAGCTGCATTTCAACTTCAGTCTTATCCGAATAATCAATCATTCTTTTTCTCCCGCATTGATTCAGGATTTGTGCAGCATCGCCACTCACCGGACCAAGCGAAATAATTTCTGTTTGCGAAGCAAGATATTCAAACAGTTTACCGGTCAGTATAAGTTCATTGTCCTTAACATCAGGAATAACAAACAATAGCAAATCAGCAGTTTGCATTAAGCTGATGGCACTCCTGTGGTCAACAAAATCAAGATAACTTACACAGTCATTCAACCCGCTTAAGGCAATAGCCTGTTTCACTTCATCATCCACCCTGCCGATAAATTCTATTCTGATTTCCGTTTTCCGATTTCTGATTTCTCCAATAGTTTTCCAAAACACTTCCACATTCTGGCTCGACATCATATTGCCGATATACCTAATTGTGAAAGTTTTTGATTTCTGCTCTCTGCCTTCTGATTTCCCAAAGTCATCTTCATCATAACCGTTAAACACCACTTCAATTTTCCTTGTCCGGTCTTCAAACTCCTTTTTCAATCCCGGACTTATCACTGTTGTGAAGTCGGCAGTTTGCAAAACTTTTGTTTCAAGCGCCCTGTCCCGTTGAGCAGTTGATTGTGTTCGTGGTAAAATGTTATTATAAAAAATTCCCGTCCACGGGTCGCGGAAATCAGCCAGCCATTTCACTCCGAATCTTTCTTTGAGCTTTAATCCAATCAGGTGCGCAGAATGGGGAGGGCCGGTGGTAATAATTACATCAAACTTTTCATTATTCAGAAGTTCTTCTCCCTGCCTTACAGCATACTTCACCCAGCCTTTCCGCGCATCGGGAATAAAAAAATTAGCGCGGACATATTCCGATGTTTTCTGGAAGAAAGATTTGTTGCTTTTATTGCCAACAGAAACAACCGGAAGCGATTTCCCTTTCTTCCCTCTGAGCAAATTGTAGATCTCAAACGGTTCAAATGTTTTTGTTCGGTAAACACGAAGCGAAGGGGAAACTTCCTTTAGAAGCGATTCATCGTAATAAGGATAGCTGCCATTATCAACTGTCACGATAACCGGTTCCCAGCTGAATTCAGGAAGATATTTTGCAAACTTAAGCCAGCGCTGCACCGCCACTCCACCGGCAGGAGGCCAGTAATAGGTGAAGATGAGGACTTTCTTCATTTACCTTTTCTTTCCATGTTTAGGAGCAGGCGCAGGATTCTTTTTTACTTCAGGTGTTGGTTTGGGTTCAGCTTCTATCTCTTTTAGTTTTTTCCTTCCTGCAAAGCCGAGTGTTCCCAAAACAAAAACAAAAAGAATAAACGAACCAGCATAGGCAATTTTATTTCCGGTGTAATATGACTCCGGCTCAAAACGGAACTCAACTGAATGTTTGCCGGCAGGTAATGCCATACCGCGCAAAATATAATTACAACGGAAATAAGGCTCCTCCTTTCCATCTAAATACGCTTTCCATCCATGCTTGCCGGCATAATAAATATCGGAAAACACAGCCACCTGTGGAGCCGAAGAGTTGTATGCGTAAGTCAGCTTGTTTGGCGAGTATGTTTCCAATTTGATGGAAGCCAGCGAATCGTAGCCAAGTGATTTTTCAGAAACAATTTTGTCGAAGTCAGTATGAATTACTGCAACACTTCCCGGAATGAATACTGCCGAACCGAGTGTATCAATTTCCTCGTCAGCATTTTTCACATGGATAATATTTTGCACAAACCACGCATTACCCAATGCCGAAGGGTTCGGTATTACTCTCTCATTTCCTTTATCATCTGCCACCTTGAAATATTTTGTATTGAGCATGTCATAAACTTTCATGTTGCCTTGCGAAATATGGCGTTCAATCATATCCTGGTAAATCTGGAGCTTTGCCGGGCTGTATCCACCAACTAATTTGTGGAAGTATGCAGGTGAAGCGTTATTGAACGGGTCAACAGTTCGGTCGAATACGCGATAGTAAATATCCTTGTCTTCTAAAATTTGCAGGTCAACGGGCGATGGCTGAAAGTTTTGCGTGTAAGTAGATTCTTCCTGAAAATCATCCGAGTTGAGATAACGATTCGCAACCATCCATCCGTCAAGTAGGAAAACAACTCCGAGAGCTGCTTTGAAGATACTTGCCGGGATTGTTTTACTTATGAACAGCCAAATGACAGCGAATGCGGCACCGGTAAATACTAAGGAGCGTAACGCATCTTTATGAAGCATTGATGCGCGATCTTCTTTAAGCGCGCTCATCAGCCAGTCGGGAAATTGCTTGGCTATTTCTGCATCTCCTTTGCCTGTAAAATTTGCACCCACTCCAAGCAACCCGAACACGAGAATGATGCCACCGGTTATTCCTCCAGCTATGTATAACTTCTTCTTTAACTCATCAGCATTAATTTTTCCAGTGAAAATTTCATTCAATGCCAGCAAAGCAAGAATGGGAAAGCACAATTGCGGAATGGCGAGCGCCATTGCCGGTGTCCGAAATTTGTTGAACATCGGAAGGTTCTCAAAGAAGAATCGAAAGAATGGGGTGTTATGGCCAAACGACAACAATAAAAAGAAAACAGAAATACCGAGGAGCGCCCATTTGATAGGTGAGCGTACAATAAACAGCGCCAACACAAAAAGAAAGAACACAGCCGCACCATAATAAACCGGACCGGAAGTTCCCGGCTGGTCTCCCCAGTAAGTTGGCATCTGTTTGATAATCTGCTCCGCTGACTGAATTCCTCTTTCGTTTAGCACTTTATAGGAAGCGGAACTTGTTGAAAGTTCGCTGCCCGATGCACCACCTTTAATATTAGGAATAAGGATGGATAGAAATTCAAAATCGTCTGCTCCTTCACTCCACCGGGTTGCATATTCAAAATCAAGTCCTCCTCCCGATTTATTTTTCTTTTCAGTTAACTGGCTTCCGCCACCGCGCATGGTTTGCTTGCCGTATTCGTAAGTACTCCACAGGTTGGCAATGTTGGGTATAACAGAAAGGCCTGCAGCAACCAGCAATACAAAACTCGCTTTGGTAAAATCGGGCAGCTTTTTTTGTAAGATGCTTTCCGCCAAAAAATAAATTCCGAAAAAACCCATGGTAAGAAGCAGGTAGTAAGTAATCTGAAAATGGTTGGCGTTAACACCAAGAGAAAGGAATAAAGCAGTGAGCGCACCTCCTAACAAAATCTTTCCGCGATATGCTAAAATCATTCCGCCAATGGCAGGGGCCATAAGTGCCATGGCTAATACTTTGGTGTTATGTCCCGCTTCTATACTAATAAGTGTGAACGAAGCTAGACCGTAAGCTAATGAACCAGCTAATGCCAGCCAGCTATTTACTCCAAGACAAAGCATCAGCACATAAAAGCCTGCTAACATCAAAAAAAACCACGCGGAAACATCGGGGAAAAAAATCTGGAAAAATTTGGGAATGTAATTAACCCAATTGCCGGGATAGAGAACAGAAATCTGAAAGGTGGGCATCCCTCCGAACATGCTGTTAGTCCACAAGGCCTGTTCACCCGTTTTTTCACGCCAGTCCATAATTTCTTTTGACATAGCCTTCCACTGGGTTATATCGTGCGAGCCAAGTGTCATGCCTTTATATAGAGGCATGAAATAAATAATTGTAACAAGCGCAAAAATCAAAAGCGCAACTGCATGAGGCAAGATTCTTTTTTGCATGAATGTGGATTGACGGAGGACGAAAATAGAAAAATGCGTTAATGTAATTTTACTAACGCATTACGTTAAAGTCACAATGGAAGGTGACTATTTTCCGGTTGTAGCCCGTGACTTCAGAAAGTCATCGAGCATACTTGGATTAGGGAGAACTTTAATTGAAATAAACGCAGAATCTGTTTCCGTTCCGCTACTAACCACCAGCTTCACTTTATAGTTGCCGGGATTTACAAATGTAGCAGTAGGGTTTTTCAGTACCGAAGTATTTCCATTGCCGAAATCCCATCTGCAGGAAACATTCGAACCCTTCTGAGCACTATTGAATTTCACAGTTAGCGGAAGATTTCCGGTGGTTTTATCAGCTTCTATAGTTGCCTTTATGTTCCGGTTGGCAAACATGTTTTGGCTAATAAATAACATAACATGCACCACAAAAATGTTTTTCATGTCTTTTTATTTCTGCAAATCTATACCAAAGCAGCTTCATTTTAATGCACCGGTTAGGGAGATTTAGCCAGGAAAGTATATTTGTGTTATGGGCGAAAGCGTACAAAAAGAAATAAAATACACTTTCCGGCAGATTGAGCAGTGTAATATGTGCGGTTCTCTGTCTGGTACGCATAAAATTCTTGGCAGAAGGCTGAATCAATCGCAAGGAATAAATCCGGATAGAAAAACCGGAATTTCTGTTGCAGTTGTCCGCTGCACAAATTGCGGGTTAGTCTATTCCAACCCGCAGCCTGTGCCCGCTGACATTCAAGACCATTATGGAATTTCGCCCGAAGGTTACTGGAAGGAAGACTACTTTTTTGTAAACGATAAGTTCTTTCGTGGCGAAGTAAAAGTGCTGAACAAGTTGATGAAGTATGAAGCCGGTGCCAAGTCACTCGACATCGGTGCCGGTATTGGCAAAGGCATGATTGCGTATTCACGAGGGGGGTTTGATGCTTACGGGCTTGAACCTTCGGAACCGTTTTACCGCATGGCAGTGGAGCGAATGAAAGTTTCACCTGAGAAACTGAAATGTGCATCGGTTGAAGAAGCTGACTTTCCGGAAAATTTTTTCGATTACATCACTTTCAAATCTGTTCTGGAACATATTTACGACCCATCGGTTTCGGTGGTTAAAGCCATGAAATGGTTAAAGCCCGGAGGGATTATGCAGGTTGAAGTTCCGTCATCCGATTGGCTGATTAACCGGTTGATTAATCTTTATTATTTTTTAAAGTGCAGCAGTTTTGTAGGCAACATAAGCCCCATGCATTCTCCTTTTCATTTGTACGAGTTTACTCCCA
This sequence comes from uncultured Chitinophaga sp., assembly GCA_964631835.1. GTDB lineage: Bacteria > Bacteroidota > Bacteroidia > Chitinophagales > LD1 > Bog-950. The sequence continues at coordinate 28,002 of CAZWAD010000021.1, read as the reverse complement.
AATCTTTCATAGAACATAGCAAAAAACACAGCTATGAGATAGCTTTCCATCAGTATTATGCTGGCGATATTCCAATGCCCCGCCTCATTGAGCCGATGCTCAAAACCTTTATGCTTAAAACTGATTCAGGTATGGAACTGTGTATGTGGCTACGGAAAAAATGAACTGGCGTTGTAACCGGTTTATTGGTCTCGGGGTTTCAATTCATAAACTACAGCCTCGGCAAATCCATCTTTGCAAATTTTGAGCAATTTGCCTTCGTACAAGTTATGATTGTAATTTGACAAATCACCCGGATTGCATAAAATATAATAACCCGGTTCTTCGGGAGTGCCCCTTCTGAATTTTCCTTTATCGCCATTTTTCAAATAACCTCCTTCATTAAAATTTACTGCAAAGTAGGCCGGAAAGTTTCCGTCAACCGGTCTTCGGGTTCCTGATATTTCATAGCAATAATCAATGGCTTGCCGGAGAACATTTATCTGCCGCCTGTAACCCATGTCAAAATCGTAAGAAAAGGTATTGGTTTCAAAATGCTGAAATGCAACAAAACCCAATAAAAGAGTCACCGGTAAAACCAAAATTTTGTTTCTGAAAATTGCGACAACTGAAACTCCTGTTAAAATGGAAGCAGGAATAATCAGAGCCGTTACATACCGGTCCATATAGAAACTCAGCGAGCTGAATGCAAGAAAGGCGAGAATGAAAATGCCGAACAAAACCAAAATACTTTTACGGGCATTTTCACGGCTGAATTTGTTTGTAACAAAAGCGAAAGGCAAGGCGAGCAGCATGCAATTTTTCCACCAGTAACGCCCCTGTTGCCAAAAAACAGCATCGAAAAAATCAGAAAACTGCGTGAAAGCATTTTCCACATCTAAACTCACATGATTGATATGGTACGGGAAAAAATACCAGCCGTTTTGAGCTTTCTGAAGTAAAAGAAAGCCTCCGAAAACCAAATACGGAAAAACTGTCAGGAGCAAATTAAAAGGCCGAAAAGCATTATTGTTTTCCTTAAAAATAATTCGCCTGAATACTGAATAAGCAAAAACAACACAAGGCAAAATAACGGCACTTTCCTTAGTGAGAATCGCCAGCGAAGCAAAAAACGCAAATGCGAGATATTTTTTTTCGAAATAGAATACTAAAGCTAAAAACGCAAACAGCGAAAGCATTATTTCGGGAAGTACCAGTGCTGATTGTGCTAAAAATACAGGCTGTGTTGCAAGTAACACCGTACTTACAAAAGCTGTAAGCCGATTGTAATACTTAACCGTAAAAGCATAAATAGCTACGAGTAAAACAACAGCGACAAACAAATTGATGCTATGAGCCACAACCACACTGTTGCCAAAAAATTTCAGAGCCACACCATTCAGGAAAAAAAATAAAAGCGGATGCCCGCGGGAAAGATCCGGAGGAAGTGAAGCAGGGAGAAGGCTTAATCCATATTTGTATTGGTAAACCGCAGCCTGAGCATAAACCCCAAGTTCGTCCCAAAAGTAGGGTAGAAATAAATCGTTGAACTTTATAGCTATAAAAACAATGAGCAAAACAAAAAGCAGCGCATCATAAGCTCTTTGGTTGTTTTGTTTCTGAACAGCAACCTTACTCATGCTGACTTCGCCTTCGGTTGATTTCGTATAAAATTATTCCTGCACTCACCGATACATTCAGCGATTCGGTATTCCCGCTCATGGGAATCCTGATTTTTTCATCACAGAGTTTTAAAACTTCGTTTGAAATTCCATCACCTTCTGAACCAAGCACTATGGCACAGGGCACCGCAAAATCCGCTGTCGAAATTTCAGAGGAATCTGTCATTTCAGCTCCGAAAATCCGGATGCCGTTTACCTTCAGAAACTTGATAGCGGTTACCAAACTTTTTTCCCGGCAAACAAAGATTTTATTCAACGCACCTGCGCTGGCTTTCATCGCTTCAGCATTTATTTGAGCCGAACCCTGAGCAGGAATAACAAGCGCGTGTGCGCCCAAGCATTCAGCTGAGCGGGCAATAGCTCCGAAATTTCCCACATCGGTTATTCCGTCAAGCACCAGCAGAAGAGGTGTTTCTCCTTTGGAATAAATGCTATGGAGTACATCATCTATGGCGTAGTAATCAATGAGGGAAAGAAAACCGATAATGCCCTGATGGTTGGGCTCTTTATACCGTGAATATTTCCTTGCTACTGTTTCGAGTTTCTCTTTGGGAACATTTTGAACGGGTGTTTCCGATTGTTTAGCGAGGTTTTGAATTTCCTTAATTTCTGTGCTCAGGATATTCTTCTGCAGAAGGATTTTATCGAATCGCTTACCGGCTTTAAGCGCTTCAATAACCGGAATACGGCCAAAGATGCAGAAGTGCTGTTTTGTATTGTTCATGAGAAAAAGCGGAGCGTCAATTAAATTCCGCTCCGCTCCCTGGTAAATTATTGTTTCGGCATTTGAACAAACGACATCCGGTAATCCATAAATGTCTTTTCTACACCTGCTGCAAATGTAGAGTCGTCAAACTGCTTCGAAGCCAGAGTAAGTTCCTGCATAATGTAAAGTTCCTCCTGCACATCTCTGCGCTCGGTAAAAGCACCTTGTTCCAATTGAGCTGCATAAGCCCGGTCACCGGCATCTCTTGCCTGGGCTAAGGTGTAATTGTAAACCGTTTTATAATAGTCAAGCTCGTTTTTTGATTTGGCGAGCATTTCGTTCAAAAGCTTACGCGCTTTTTCTATTTGCCCTGCCTCGTAATAAACTTTGGGATACGAATAATTAAATACTGAATGGGGAACCTGCGAAGGCGGTAATACCTTCAGCGCATAGTCAATTACTTCTGCAGCTTTTTCTTTCTCTCCTTTTTTGAGAAGTTCAAGTGCCAGCCTTCCAAAGTTCCCGCGAATATTCACTGTCATGCGCAAAACATTTTCATCCAGATAAATTTTCGGATTCTCTGCGATGCCGCCAAAACGGAATTTCTTCAGCATGTTATCAAACATAACATCAGTTCGCGGAGGAGCGCTGTAGGGTGAACCACCCGGATTTATTTTCGGAACAATACGGTAGGTTAATCCTTCAAGCTGGAAAAATTTCTCCATGCCGAGATAGGCTTCGGGACCAACCGAAACAGCAAAGTAAATTGGGCGCTCCATGATGTTGTTCGCCACAATATCCAACGACACTAAATCATTTTTCAGCAGAACGCCCCGGTTAAGTGTCCACTCCATTTTGGGGATAATCAGCGAATCTTCTTCTTTCGAAACCATGTTCATCTCCCGCACTTTATTTACATCCAGTTCAATTGAAAAATTGCGCGTAGGAATGTAGTTCTCCAATTCTCCTCCCTGATAAAGAATGGTTTTATCGCGGTCGTCTTCACTCGCCACAAAATGCATGATGTCTTTCAGATTCCTGAATTCACCTTGGGGAATACGGGGGTCGTTTTTAAAACGAACAGCATTGCGCCTTTCTCCTCTTAGTTGTTCGGGGCTAAAAGTTAGTTTGAGTGCGGGAGCATCATTCATTTTATAACGCAACTGGTCAATGTACCAATCCACACCAAGAAGCGACAAATTAATGATTCGAATATCGGTTCGCACTCCTTCAACTTCCTGCGCGTACCAAAGGGGATAAGTATCATTATCGCCCTGAGTAAATATCACAGCGTTGGGGGCGCATGATTCCAGATAGCTTATTGCAAAATCGCGTGCGGTATAGCGATTATGGCGGGTGTGGTCGTTCCAGCCTTGAGTTCCCATTAATACAGGAGCTGACAGGCAAAGAATTAACGCTCCCGCTGCCGCAGGAAACTCGGGCAGGCGGAGTTTATTCTTCAGCAAATCAACAATGGCCACTAAAGAAAAACCAAGCCAGATGGTAAATGCAACAAAAGAACCCGCCTGTGCATAATCACGCTCCCGTGGTTCAATTGGAGGTTCGTTTTGATAAACAATCTGCAACAACCCTGTAGTGCCAAAAAGTACCAGAACAAAAAAGAAAGTCTTTTCGTCCTTAAACAAAGTATAAATGAGCCCGATGAGTCCCAGGATGAGCGGAATCAGGTAAAACTTATTTCGCGCTTTGTTTTCCAATGCGCTTTTCGGAAGGTTTTCCTGCGGCCAGTCGGGAGTGAAGAAAGCATGCATATTGTCAATAAAAGGAATCCCGCAAATCCATCTTCCGTCATCATTACCGTATGTTCCCTGAATGTCATTTTGCCTGCCGGCAAAGTTCCACATGAAATATCGGAAGTACATATAACCTACCTGGTATTTGAAAAAATAGCGCAGGTTGTCTTTAAATGTAATAGCATCTTTTACATAGTACCGGTTAGGCTGATTCCGGTTTAGTTCAGCAACATATTTTCTTGCTTCATCCAGCGTACCTGCAGGGAATGTTCTTTCAATAGAATTATTATTTGCCCGGTCAATAATATAATGGTCAGGATTCAACCACGCCCGGTAACCCGGATGTTTTTCCTCTTCCTGCCAGAAACCTAAACGAGGAAACCACATCATAGGCACATTATCGCGGAACTTGTAATCAATCTTATCGCCACCATCCACATAGCGACCGGCTTTCTCATCTTTTACCCAGCGTTTGGTTTTAATGTAATCTTCAATGTCGTAAGAAGTAACCGTATAATCCGGACCTTTGAGCAAAGGACGGTCGCCATATTGCTCGCGGTCAACATACGATTTTATTTTCAGCGGGTCATCGGGGCGGTTCATGTTAATGGGCGGGTTGGCAATTGCCCGAATGGGAACCATAACATAAGAAAGGTAGCCGATATAAGAAAATGCAAGCGCAAGGATTGTCACATTCAGCAGACGCCTTGCTTCGTATCCGTATTCCCGAGCCATGAATAATCCGGCAATAAAAAAAAGACGGATAAAGCGCGCTGTCCAGCTATCGGTTATAATTACATCTATCACCACATAAAATACAGCAACTCCCAGGGCAATATAAAAGTCGCGGTCTTTGCCGGTATGGGTGTACCACAAAATAGAAACCAGCAATGCAATAAGTGTAATAACCGCAAATACAATTCCGGAGTTAAAGCCAAAGTGCAGGGTGTTTACAAAATACAAATCCATTCCCGCCAGGTACGACTGGGTGAAGGATATAATATATTTCATATAAATTCCCAGCGCTGCAAAACCCGCCATTACCGCCAAAAACCATCCCGTATGAGTAGTATTCTTAAATCTTTTGAAATAATACATAAGCGCAATTGCCGGAAGCGCAAGCAAACTGAGCAAGTGAACCCCAATGGAAAGACCGGTCATATACGCAATGAACACCAGCCAATGGTCGGCATATTTGCTTTCATCGGCTTCCCATTTCAAAATTGCCCAAACAATCAGTGAAAGGAAGAATTGAGATAAGGCATATACTTCCCCTTCAACAGCACTGAACCAAAGTGAATCCAGGAAAGTGCATGCGCCTGCTGCGAGTAAACCTGCACCGATAACGGTAACAATTTTTCCATTGGTATAATTGCCATCGCTGAAAACAAATTTACGGGCGAGAGCCGTAGTTGTCCAGAAAGTAAAAAGCACAGCCCCGGCAGTAGCAAGACCGCTCATAAAGTTGACCGTTTGCGCCACATGAGCACCACTTCCGTTTACCATGGGATCCCAGCCGGAAAAGAGAGTAAATATTCTACCGAGCATCAGGAAAAATGGCGCGCCCGGTGGGTGAACTACCTGAAGTTTAAGACACCCCGAAACAAACTCGCCACAGTCCCAGAAACTTCCGCTGCTTTCCATGGTCATGGTATAAACTATTGCAGCGAAAACAAAGGAGAGCCATCCGAAGATGTTGTTGAGCAATTTATATTTCTGCATTGCGCGATTTTGAGGTGCGTAAAAATAGATTTTTTGAGCAATTGTAAACCGGTGATTTAAGAAACGATACCTCAGGTTATCTGATTACCACAAAAGCGGGGCAAAAAGACTGCATGCATTCGAATATTACCTCAAAACATTTGGGGGTGATTAGCCGAAAACCTCATTTGTGCTCACTTTTCAGCAACTTTAACACACTTTTCTCCAACATGTCTATTCCAGCACGAAACGAGTCCACATCACGAAGAATCATAGGCATGTTACCATCAAACACAGGCATGTTACGAAGTGGAGTAGACATGATTCGAAGTGAAACAGACACGATAGAATCTGACACAGACAAAACACTTGCTATCGAGCCTTGCTTTCGAAATGAAATAGACACGATTCAATCTGTAATAGACATGATAGCATCGAACATGTCCATGACAGATGCTGTTCAAGGCATTTCAGCATGTAACATAGACTCGATAGATGGTAACATAGACTGTTTTCTTCGTATCGTAGACATTTCGCAAAAATTTGTGTTTAAAGTGCTTCGAGTTCTCTCTTGCGCTTTTAGCGGATGCGGGAACTTGTGGTTTATTTATCCTTAGTTTTGCGAAAAGAAGCGTAAAAACAGATTTTTTGGCAATTGCCTGAAAGAAGTCAGACGTTAATGGATGCAGACCGATTTATTTGATAATTGGTATCTGATGTTCAACTTTTACGCAACAAATGCGCGTTATATAGGGGATGTTTGCACGTATCTGTTACCTGTAAAGAATAGAATATTGACTTTTGAACAGGCTTCAGATTAATCCAAATCATTCTCTTTTACCTGCACAAAAATCTGTGACCTAATGTAATTCAGGACTTCCTTCTGTTGAGAAGGTTCAAACCATTTAATGCCTCCATCTTTTTTAAACCATGTCATTTGCCGTTTGGCATAGTTGCGGGTGTTTTGTTTTATGAGGGCAATAGCGTCTTTCAGAGAAATCTTGTCTTCTATAAAATCAAATAGCTCGGTGTAACCCACGGTGTTAAGGGCTGGAAGTTTTTTGTGGAGGTAAAGCTGTTTAGCTTCTTCAAGCAAACCGGTTTTCATCATTTCATCAACCCGGTGATTGATACGCTCGTAAAGTATTTCGCGCGGCAGGCTCAATCCGATTTTGATGATGTGGAATGGCCTCTCCGTTTTTTTTCCAATCCGCTGCTCGGAATATTTTTTACCGGTGGTGTAAATAATTTCAAGAGCCCGCTTCAGGCGAACCGGATTGTTTTTGTCAACTTCTGCAAAATACTCAGGGTCTAATCGCCCCAATTCATCTTGTAGCCAATTGATGTTTTTTTCGTTCAGAAATTTCCGGGTGATGTAGAGCTGGTTATCGTCTGTTTTTTCAAACTTATCAAAGCCGCTGCAAACTGCATTGATAAACAACCCTGAGCCGCCCACAAGAACTGCAACATTTTTCTTCCTGAAATACTTCTCCAGGAATTCAAGCACTTCGGCTTCATACTTCCCTGCGCTGTAATTTTTAGTGTGAATGGAGATATTGCTGATGAAGTGATGCTTTACTTCTTTCAATTGCTTTTTATCGGGTTTAGCCGTTCCGATATTGAGCTCTTTATAAAACTGTCTGGAATCAGCAGATATGATTTCTGCTTCAAATTTTTTAGCCGCCTCAATTGCAAGTGAAGTCTTGCCGACTGCGGTCGGCCCGCAAATGACGACCAGGAATTTAGGATTAAAACTCATCAAACCTCCTTTTTCAATCCCAACTTCTCACCCAAACGCAGCATCATCTGAAAAGCTTCGTCATAATCATTCCTGATTTTACCTTCGAGGATAGCTTCTTTGATTTCCTCTTTGATGATACCTATTTCACGTGAAGGACCAATGCCAAAGGTTTGCATAATCAACTCACCGGTAACCGGTGGCTGAAAGTTGCGAATACGGTCTTTTTCTTCCACCTCTTTAAGTTTTTCGCGTACCAACTCAAATTTGGCGAGGTAGCGTTTTACTTTCTCCCTGTTTTTTGAGGTAATATCGGCTTCACACAACATCAACAGGTTTTCAATATCATCACCTGCTTCAAATAGCAGCCTGCGCAAAGCCGAATCGGTTATTTCTTCTTTGGTTAATGCGATGGGACGCAAATGAAGGAACACCATTTTGCGCACAAACTTCATTTCGCTGCCCATTGGCAATTTCATTCGTGCAAATATTTTCGGCACCCATTTGCTTCCCAGCACTTCGTGTCCGTGAAAAGTCCAGCCTTGTCCTTCAACAAATTTTTTTGTCGGTGGCTTGGCAATATCATGAAGCACAGCAGCCCATCGCAACCATAAATCATTGGATGTTTTGGTCAGGTTATCTAAAACTTGAAGTGTATGATAGAAATTGTCCTTGTGTCCCTTGCCTTCATAATTTTCAACTCCTTTCAGTTTCTGAAATTCAGGAAAAATAATTCCAAGTAATCCGGATTGTTCCAAAAGGATAAACCCGGTGCTCGGTTTAGGGCTCAGAATTATTTTGTTCAGTTCATCAGTGATTCTCTCTTGTGAAATAATTTTAATTCTCTCTTTATTGTTTTTAATTGCCTCAAATGTTTCAGGTAAAATCTGAAAGTTAAGTTGAGTGGCAAAGCGGATAGCCCTCATCATCCTTAAAGGGTCATCGCTGAAGGTGATATCGGGCTTTTGTGGCGTGCGTATGATTTTGTCAGCTAAATCTTTTACCCCGTTAAACGGGTCAACTAACCTGCCAAACGATTTTTTGTTGAGAGAGACTGCAAGCGCGTTGATAGTAAAATCCCTCCGGTTTTGGTCGTCTTCCAAAGTGCCGTCTTCAACAACCGGTTTTCGTGAATGACGTTGATATGATTCCTTCCGGGCTCCCACAAATTCCAAATCCAGTTCGTTCCACTTAAACTGGGCAGTGCCGAAGTTTTTAAAATAGTTTACATGTATATTGCCTCCGATTTTTGCCGCAACTCTTGCCGCAAGTTCCGTTCCGCTACCAACACAAACAAAATCCAGGTCTTTGCAGTCTCTTTTAAGCAGCAAGTCGCGCACATAACCTCCCACAACATAAGTTTCGTAATCTAACTCGGCTGCTACATCAGAAACAATTTCAAAAACCGGATGAACAAGTTCAGAAGAAAGGCTTTTCATTTCGGGCTAAATTAACTCCACCGGAATCAAAACAAAATGAGATGAACTTCTGTTCTATTCTTCGCTTGAGCTTTTGAAGCCTTTCATTATTCCCCGAACACTTTCGCGGGTAAAGGTTACTATCTCATCCTTTTCAGCCGAAGATTCAATATCGGCTTCAATCAATTTAAGGGCAGTGGAGGTATTATAGCCCCGGATGTAAAGTATGCGGTAAACTTCAAGAATCTGATTTATCTGCTGTGTAGTATAGCCTCTTCTGCGCAAGCCAATAGAATTCACACCCGCATAAGTAGTCGGATGGCGAGCGGCACGTACAAATGGAGGAATATCTTTATTCACCAAACATCCACCCGAAACAATCACATGCCTTCCTATTTTTACAAACTGCTGAAAGTTGGTGCTGCCACCGAGAATAGTAAAGTCGCCCACTTCTACATGCCCTGCGAGGTTAGCATTGTTAGCAAGTACACAGTTGGAGCCTATTAAACAATCATGAGCTATATGAACGTAAGCCATCAACAGTGTATTGTTACCGATAACCGTTTTCATAGCTACTTCAGTTCCCTTGTTTACTGTAACGTACTCGCGTATAGTAACGTTATTGCCAATTTCAACGGTACTCTTTTCACCCTTGTATTTTAAATCTTGAGGAATAGCGGAAATAACCGCACCCGGAAATATGCGGCAGTTTTTTCCAATGCGCGCACCTTCCATAATGGTTACGTGAGGGCCAATCCATGTTCCCTCACCTATGCAGACATCTTTTGAAATGGTAACAAATGGCTCAACAACTACGTTATCGGCAACTTCGGCTTGGGGATGGATGTACGAATAGGGTTGATTCATTATTTCCCTTCTTTGCGCTGAATCTTGGCCATCATTTCGGCCTCGCTCACTAACTTATTTCCCACATAAGCCGTACCGCGCATTTCAATTATTCCCCTGCGCATAGGCGAAAGAAGTTCCATTTTAAACAGAACCGTATCACCGGGCACTACTTTGTTTTTGAATTTTACCTTGTCAATTTTGATAAAGTAGGTGTCGTAATTCTGCGGGTCCGGTAATTTGTGAAGGACTAAAATTCCACCGGTTTGAGCCATAGCTTCCAGCTGAAGAACACCGGGCATAACAGGATTACCGGGAAAATGCCCGCGGAAAAATTCTTCGTTAAAGGTTACATTTTTCACTCCAACCACTTCGGTATCGTTCAAATAAATGATTTTATCAATCAACAAAAAGGGATAGCGGTGCGGAAGAATCTTTTCAATACCCATGGAATCATATACCGGTGGGGTATTGGGATTGTAATCAGGAGCCGGCTCTTTCATTTTCTCCTGCCTGATATGTGCTTTAAGAATTCTGGCGAACTCTACATTGTGTTTGTGACCGGGTTTGGTGGCAATAATGTTAGCGTTAACCGGTGTACCGATTAATCCTAAATCACCAATTACATCCAGCAGTTTATGGCGGGCCGGTTCGTTGTGATGATGTAGTTCGACATTATTAAGAATTCCTTCTTCAACTACTTTTATATCAGGTTTGTTGAAAAGGGAAGCCAGTTTGGCACGCTCGTCTTCAGTTACCGGCTTATCCACTACGATTATGGCATTATTCAAGTCACCTCCACGTATCAGGCCGGCTTCGTACAGCATTTCTAACTCATGTAAAAAGCAAAATGTTCGTGACGGAGCGATTTCTCTTTTGAAATCATGTACTTTATCCAATGTAGCGTGCTGCTGCCCAAGCACTTCGCTTTTGTAATCAATGAGGGCGGTAACTTTATACCGGTTTGATGGCATGGCAAGATACTCCACCCCGCTTTCTTTGTCGGCATAATGAATATTCTGCCTTAGCTCAAATATATCGCGCTCCTCTCCCTGTTCCTGGATACCTGCTTTCTCCAGGGCTTCAACAAAATACCGGGCGCTGCCATCCATGATAGGTATTTCAATTCCATCTACCTGTACTAAGCAGTTATCTATTTGCAAACCAATGAGAGAACTCATTACATGCTCTACAGTGGATACAGAAGCAAGTCCTTTTTCCAGGGTAGTACCGCGTTGTACGGTGGTTACCAGGTCGCAATCGGCAGGTATAACCGGTTTATCGTTCAAATCAACCCGCTGAAAACGGATACCATGATTGGGAGGTGCCGGAACGAACTTTACCGTAACGCTTTCTCCTGTATGTAAACCTACTCCGGTGAGTTCAACCTCCCGCTTGATAGTTTGTTGTAAAGAATGATTCATTTACAATTTTTTAAAGGGCGACAAATGTAAAATTTTAAGACATCTTTCATGCTCGGGTAATTGGGGTTAGTCAGAATTTCTCTTCAGGAAAAACAACGAATCGGTTTGAATGATTTTTTCAAACAAAATATTGGAAAACAGTTCGTAACCTTTTCCGGTAAAGTGATAATTCGAATGCCAAATGTATTCATCACTGTTCTTTTCGTTTATCACATCAAGCATTTCGGGAGTAATATCAAAGTTGTTTGCATAACTTACTTTCTTATCCAATATCTGAATGTCGGGAATAGAATTACCTAAAAACTTCCGAATGCTGCTGAAAAAATCTGTTTTTAAAAAGCCTCCGTTAGAATGAATTACAGTAGCAAAGGAAATACCTTTGGTATCGCAAATTTTTTTTATGTCTGAAAGTACTAAAGCAATAGAATCAGTGGCGACCCTGTTCCAATGGTTTATAGACGAACTTTTTACCAGGCCTCTTCCGTATCCAAGTAAATACAACGAAGCGCGGGCGAAATAACTATAATGATAAAGGGGCTCAAACCAGGGGCCTTTCCTGTAATGTGTTGTCCCATCGGGTTGAAATCTGTCCTTACCTCCCCGGTAAATAAAATCGTAGATATCGGAAGTGTTTATCGACACTAAAACCGCATCGGGATAGTAATGAATGAGTTTATCGCGAAGTAAGGTATAAGAATAAAACGGGTCGCTGCCGGATACTCCGGCATTGATAACCTCAAAGTTTTTTCCGTATTTACTTTGGATTAGTCTTTCCAGAAACCGCGGCCAGGCGCTGTCATATGCTGTGCCTACTCCTTCGGCATACGAATCGCCCAGAACTATAATTCGGAAAACGGAATCGGGTTTTTCCAGGGTAAACTCCTTTTCTCTTAAGCCAAGCGAGTTGGCTTTAAACGGATAAGAAAATTCTTTACCTCCACTGATGATGTTATCTGAATTCGGTACCCAGGTATGATACCACGAGTTTTTCACCGCCCCGTAGTAGCTTACATACCTCCCTTCGTTTTTTTCGGAAGAAGTTTTTAAGAAAGGAACGAAACGAAGAGATATTTCGAGAAGAAAAGCAACAAGAAAAATATTAAACAGAAGGGGGGTAATTTTTCTCTTCATCCCTTACAACTGGTTTTTCCATTCTTCTATTTTCTTTTCCAGTTCTTTTACCCGCTGGATTAACTGCGGAAGAATTTTCATGGAAGCAAGTATGCGGTAGTGTTCGCGCGCATCAGTAGCCGGTGCGCCTGAAATTCCTTTCCCTTTTTCGGTTACATCGCGGATAACAGCTGACTGAGCCTGAATTTTTACTCCATCGGCAATGTTTAGGTGACCGGTGATTCCGGCCTGCCCTCCTATCATCACGTTTTTGCCAAATTTGGTGGAGCCCGAAATACCCGCCTGCGCTGCAATCACCGTGTTTTCGCCAATGTCAACATTGTGAGCCACCTGAATGAGGTTATCGAGCTTTACTCCATCGCGAATGTGAGTGGAACCCATCACTGCGCGGTCTATACAAGTGTTAGAGCCAATTTCCACATCATTTCCGATAACTACGTTGCCGGTTTGAGGTATCTTTTTGTAGCTCCCGTCCGCCTGAGGGGCAAATCCGAACCCATCGGAACCAACTACCGCGCCTGAGTGAAGAATACTGCGGCTGCCAATTTTGCAATCGTAATAAACCGATACGTTAGCATAAAGAATAGTGTCATCTCCTATTTCGGCATTATCGCCCACATAGCAGTTGGGGTAAATGGTTACATTGTTCCCAATCTTTACGTTATCCCCCACATAGCTGAACGCCCCCAAATGGAAGTTGCTGCCGTAGACAGTGTTTTTTCCTATGTGCGAATACTCTTCAATCTGCGATGTTTTTTCCCTGCCATTCATGGAGGCGTAAAGTTCCATCAATTTCTGAAAAGCCTGGTAGGGTTCCCTTACCCGAAGGGCCGCTGAAATATTCGCCCGGTTGTAGTCTAAGGTTTCATCACATAGAAGAATACCTGCACTTGCTGTTTGCGCGTAATGAAAGTACCTGGGGTTACCGAGAAAACAGAACGATTCCTTGTCAGCTTCTTCAATTTTGGCGAGTTTGGAAACTTTTGTTTCGGGGTCTCCTTCAAGCCTTGCATCCAGCAAAGCGGCTAATTCCTTCGCGGTAATCTCTTTCACGGTTTTATGTGGTAACTGAACTTAAACGCAGGGCTAATAAATTATTGTGCAATGATGAAATTATTTTTTCGGAAGCGGTATGTATTATTAACAAAAAGCGATGCTCTCCGAACAGAGGGGTAAAAAAAATAAACAGAAGGATACCTGAAACAACCGTAAAAAGGGCTCTTTGTATTCCTCATTCTTTACTCTGTAAAACACTTCTCCTTACCCTGCAACTTCCCAACGTGGAAGGCGTAAACCATTCCATATTTCTATAAAAACACTGTATGAAAAAACTTTACACACTTATCGCAACCCTCGCCATCTTCACCGCTGCAAATGCTAAAACTTATGTAGTAGGCTCAGGCAAATGGAGCGATGCTTCGGTTTGGGGCGGGCAGTATATCGGTTCGGTTATTAAGGCTGATGATGTGGTTATCATCACCGGCAATATAACCATGAATACTTCAATTGTGGTGGAAGGAACCCTGCAGGTTGAAAAAGGCGCAGGAATGATTGGCATGAAAGACTTGGTAGTTGCCAAAACCGGCAAGTTTGTAAACTTTGGCAACACCGTAATGAAGCGTATTATTAATGAAGGAACCATCAGCAATAACCTGAGCCTGGAAGCGGTAATGGATATTGACAACAAAGGAACTATTGACAACAACAACCAGGTGGTTACCGGCAATAACTTCAACAACTTTGGCGGCAACGCTGCCGGAGCCAACGGAATTTACTTTATCAACAACGTAATGAATGCTTCGCCCGCTTCACAGTTCGGAAGCAGCACCAAAGTTTTTACCGGAAACTTAATTGAAACCCAAACGGCTGTTAACCATACCCCGGTTCTGGAATCGGACATAGAAACCGCAACTGTTGTTTTAAGATAAGCAGGGTAACCTGTTCACTTATAAAAAGCGAATCCCGGAAAGGCTCGCTTTTTTATTTTCCGCTCCCTTTTCTTTTATAATAAACCCACTATGGCGGGTTGAATGCTAAAAGTTTTTTTAGCAGATGTATGCTCTTGTTCTTGCAGCAATCTTCATTTTTTGCCCCATGCCAAGTTAAGCGGAGCAAAGCGTAGCCAAAGCATCTTATATTCATCCATTATAACATTTCGACAAGTTCAATGTGCCAGTGCCTTTCCTTTTTTGCTGAACGGAGAAGAAGCATCTTGCATTCACGCTCCCGCAGGCTTAGGGTGACAGCGTCCTCCTGCTCAGCACTTGTGAGGATAAACTCCACTCCAACGTCTTACATATTATACAAAGCGGCTATTGTAAGTAAAAACCCGGGGCATAAAACTGCGTTATATATTAAGTTTACCCACTTGAAAACTGCGCAATACTTGTTACGATACTTAACAGCGGCCTTTCTTTTTTTACATGCATTAGAACCGGTGGCTCAGGCTCCCTCCGGTGGGCTGGCGGCTCATTATCCGCTCAACGGCAACGCTGCCGATAAGACCGGTAGCAACCACGGTGTAGTGAAAGGCGGAGTTACCATAGCCGAAGACCGCTTCGGCAATGCCTGCGGTGCCCTCCGTTTCGATGGCACCACGGGTTATGTTTCGGTGCCTAACGCCACCGGCCTGCAAGCCATAACCTTCTCCATCACCCTGGCCGCCTGGTTCAAAGCCGAAAAAGACCCCTCCGGCAGCAGCAACTTAACCCTTCCGCTTATTTCAAAAGCCGGCTCCGAAACCGGTACCGGTGCCAAAGCGCAATACTGCCTCAGCCTCAAAAAAACATTTGGTAACAGCTATGCCGATATTTTTCTGAGCAGCGACTTTTGGGTACAGGACCCATCTTACCTCTCCCACCCCATTGAGTTCAACAAGTGGTATTTCCTCGCCATCACCCTCGATGGAACCTTTGTTTACGTGTACCTCAACAACCAGTTAATTTGCCAAGGGGTAAGCATGAGGCCCCTGCCCGCAAACAACCTGGCGCTTGAATTAGGGCGCGATTTGAGCACCGGTAAATATTTCCGCGGCAGTCTTGACGATGTATTCGTTTTCCGCAGGGGCTTGTCCTTCAGCGAAATTACAGACCTGTTCAATGACCAAACCGGTAAGATCGGTGAGCAAGTTTCCATCACCTTTCCCGATGATATTCAGAAAAATGCCGATGCCGGACAGTGCTCTGCGGTGGTGGCTTTTGCCGAACCTGCAGTTACTACCGGCTGCGGGAAAACCGAATTGAAACAAATCAAAGGATTGCCCAGCGGCTCGCTGTTCGATGCGGGTAAAAATGTAATTGCTTACGAAGCTACCACCTCCACCGGCAAAAAAGTAGTGGACAGTTTCTTCGTAACCATCAGCGATAAGCAGGCGCCCGTGTTTCAGTGCCCGCCTGATGTAACCATGCGTGCACCCGAGGGCGAAAACTCAGGCATCGTAAACTACCCCATACCGGTTGCCACCGATAACTGCCCCGGTGTAAAGGTGGAACGGGTATCTGGTCCTCCGAGCGGTGGTGAGTTTCCGGTGGGCAATACCATGGTGCAGTATATCGCCACTGATGCCTCCGGCAACAAAGCCGAATGCAGCATCAGAATAATCCTGAAAGAAACCATCAAAACCATTTACCACTGCACCAACGACCAGGTAGCTTACTCTCCTCCCGGCAAATACAATATTGCTGTAAATTACAATGAACCGCTTTTGAAAATAAGAGGCACAACCATCCGCATGACGCGCACCAAAGGGCTTTCAAGCGGCTCCATGTTTCCTATCGGTGTTACTGAAATAGAATATGAATGGAACGATTCCATTGCAGGCAAAACCGTTTGCAGCTTCAAGGTTACCGTGCTCGACACCACCTCACCGGTGCTCACCTGCCCTGCTGATATTAAAGCCATAACCCCGGCAGGACAAAAATCAACACCTTTGAATTATGTACTTCCTGTAGCTTATGACGATGGAATCGGGCTCCCCGTTAAATTAGTTTCAGGTTTAAAGAGTGGTAGCGATTTTCCGGTGGGCGTTACCGTGGTGACGCACGAGGCTCAAGATGCTTCAGGCAACAAGGGTGTGTGCAGTTTTATAATAACTGTGGAAGAAGAAAAGCCGAAACAACCGGAAAAAATTGAACCGCTGCCGGTAGTAAAGCAAGAGGAGAAAGAACAAGCACAGCCGGTTCCGGTGGTGGTAAAAAAAGAGGAAGTAAAAGAGGCTATAAAAGAAGTTCAGAAGCCTGCGCCACCCCCGCTTGAAATGAAAAAGGAAGAGAAAACAGTTACTGCAACAAAGACCGCTGAAGTAAAGCCTGAGATAAAGGGAAAACCGGCTGGACCAAAAACCGAAGAGAAAAAGGCACCAGAACCACCGGTTGTAAAGGAGACTGAACAGCCGGATAAACCTGTCCAGCCGGCAGTAGCTAAGGCGGAGGAGAAGAAGTTACCTGAGCAACCGGTAGTAAAAGAAACAAGGCAAAAGGAACCCGCTGAAAACAAACCGGCAGAAAACCCTGAGTTCAAGGAAAAAAAGGAAGAAGCGGAGAAGCCTTTTTTTCCACCCTCAGCCGGAAAAGAAAAGAAACCCGAACCGGTAAAAGAGGAAAAGAAAAAAACTCCCCCACCGGTGGTTCCCATACCGGTCGAAAACATACCGGCAGACATGAAGCCCGATGCCGTTCCGCTGAAGAACTACAAATCGGCACATAAGCCCTGCCCGAAAGATAAAGAGGCACCGGTGTTCAATAACTGCCCGGCAGACACCACCATTCATTTACCCGTGACCCGAAGAGGGATTGTTTACTATTACCGCGAACCGGCTGTGCGCGACAACTGCGGTATTGACAGTTTTATTCAGGTGGTTGGCTCCAAGAGCGGATGCTTCCTACAGGTGGGCGTTCATCCTTTTATATACAGAGCGGTTGACCCATCGGGAAATTATCAAATGTGTACCTATAGTGTAATTATCAAAAACGATGTTTTCAGTGAGCCAATCGTAGTGCCCGAAAAAATAGATGAAGCATTGAGCCTCGGAACCGATTCAGTAAGCTACGAACATAAGGCAGAAATAAGCAGTTGTTTAGTTACCGCATTTATTTATGATGATGGGGAAGAAGATAATGACACGGTCTCCATTATCTTCAACGGACAAGTAATTGTAAACCGCGACATGATTCACATTCCCGAAAAAGGGATGATTAAAAGGATTTTAGTTTTAGACTCAGGTGGCGAAAACTACATTATTTCCAAAGCATGGAACAAAGGCAAATACGGGCTAAATACACTCCGCATTGACATTTATGATGGCGATGTGGCAAACGACCGGAATGAGTTGAAAAGGAAAAAGCCCCTGATGTCGAAAGTGCTTCACTCCAAGCCGGGCAACGCAGGAGGGATGATTTTAAAATGCCGCGAATAGCGGTCAGACCTCCCCGAACTTTTGCTTAACCAGGTTTAAAAAAAGAGCTACCGCAGGCGAGGTTTCGTTCCAGGCATAAGCGGTCATCAGTTCCGCCCGGATATATAAGTCGGCCGAAACGTAATCAACCGATGAATCAATTCGGTGAACAGCTGCGGAAAAAGCATCCTTATTTCCGTTAAACAATTCGTTGATAACTACAAAGCGCTTATTTAGGTCAAGCAAATCTTTCAGCGGTTTTGATGAAAGTTTCTGGTGAACTTCCTTAGACGGTGAACCGGCAAGTTTTGTGTGAAGCGATTCAGATGAGAGGATTACCTCGTTAATCGTCTTTTTTGAAATGGGCGTTGCCCCGGTTTGCGGAATATTTGCCTCTGACTTTCTTGTTAATTTGGTTTCTGTAAACGATATCTTCTTTTCCTCCGCTACTATGGGTGGAGTAACTTCTGTATCAGTATTTTTATTATCAACTTCTGCCGGATGGACTATTCCCAGGCTTGAGTCTTTCAGTGAATTCAATTCGTTGTAAAGTTCTCGGAGGTGATGCAGGAGTAAATCAAATTCCAAATCGGAAACCTGCGGAAAAGCAGGAGAACCGGCAAGCCGGTTAATCTTTTCCAACAATTCTGATACTTTTGAGCGCATTCGGATTTTTATTTCGTGAAACAAATTTAGCCGGAATTAACACGTGCGCCTGTCGAGTTTTGAACAGCCGCTATTGAATAAACGACAAACAGAGCCATTTAATATGTTTATTGAACCATTAAGCGGGCACGAGCGAAAAGGATGGATTGAAGTGGTTTGCGGTTCTATGTTTTCGGGTAAAACCGAAGAACTTATCAGGAGGCTGAAACGGGCGCATATCGCCAATAAGAAAGTAGAGATTTTTAAACCCTCGGTGGACAACCGCTACGATGTGGTCAAAGTAGTTTCTCATGACTCTAACTCTATTCGCTCCACACCGGTTACTCATTCTGAAAATATTCTTTTACTGGCACAGGGGAATGAAGTTGTTGGTATTGACGAAGCACAGTTTATGGACATGGAACTGCCCAATGTTTGCGAACAGCTGGCACAAACAGGCATCCGGGTAATAGTTGCAGGACTTGATATGGATTTTGAAGGCAAGCCTTTCGGCCCTATTCCCCAGCTTTTATCTATAGCTGATTATATTACCAAGGTACACGCAATTTGTGTAAAGTGTGGCGACATTGCCCACTTCTCGTACCGTACTTCAGCTGAGAAAAGCAAGATTCTTTTGGGCGAAAAAGAAAACTACGAACCCCGATGCCGAACCTGTTTTTATAAAGGAGAGAAAGCTTAAAGGGGGACTTTTGTCATAATATTGTCATATTTTTTTGAAAACGCCACTTTTTTGGTTTGATTTGCGTCCCTTATAAGTAAAACGGCTATTTTTACTCAACAATTATTTAATTAAACAAAAACAATAAAACGGCTCTCTATGAAAAAGGTTTCTACTTTATTCTCCTTGTTGATTGCCCTTGGAGTGGTATATGCACAGCAACCACAGGCAGGTATTGACAAAAGCGAGTACACCAGGACTCACTCTCCTAAAAAAGTTATTTCGTTCCCTAAAAAACAAGCTCAGCAAGGCAACAGAAACTCGGTTTCGGCTGTTATGATTGACTATGCCGGTGTGGATGATGCATATGCCACAGCCATAGGAACTGATTTTTACTACGACCCTACTCTGGATATTAATAACCGTTATCCGAACTCTTCAACCTTTACACATAAATATGCCGCCCAGGTTTATGATTCTATCCTTTACTTGGATGGCAGTAATATGCCTACGTTTTTCCCAAGAGCTAAAACTACTCTAACGGTTGATAGTGTTGATCTTTATTTCATTCACACACATACCACTAACAATCCCGACTCTATCCGGATAACCATTTTTGACCGGTCTCAGCTCAATATTACAGGTAGCGGGCCTACTGCAGTATTGGTAACTCCTACCCGTTGGGATACTCTGATAGTAACTAATACGCAAATTCCTTTAAACGTAAATAACGGAGGAACTCCAACCTGGACTGGAATTACATTGTATCCTAATATTGCCTACAACCTTGGCGAAACTTTTGGAATACGGGTAGATTTTTCGGGAGACACAGCGAATAAGTTCTTCTTACAAGCCGGTTTCCGCGATGATTGCGCTAATGCATGTGTAGCAGCAGAATCTGCAGCTAACAATCCAAATGGTTTACCTAATAGCCTATATTATATCAATGCTATTACAGGAGGCGGACAAAATATTTCCGGAATTAACTCTATTCAGTTTAACTGCGACCCGCTTTGCAATCAGTGGACGGCACAAAACTGGTGGATTTATCCCTGGATTACTGCCGATGTTCAGTACAGTGCCGCTATTACTGCCGACTCTGTAACCGGTTGCCCGGGTACGGTGCTCAACCTTAACGCATTTGGATTCGGCTCAACTGCAACACCTTTTACCTATCAGTGGAGTACCGGAAGCGGAACTTTGAGTTCTACGACCGATCAAAACGTTTCCCTGATTGTTGACCAATCAACAACAGTTACCGTTACCGTTACCGATGCTACTAATGCAACAACTACAGCTACTATAAACATTACCTCCAGAGGTATAGGCGTTTCTGTAACTCCTAACCCGGTTACTCTTAACTGTGGGGCTTCAACTACCCTTGTGGCTCAAACCAGCGGTAACCAGTCAGGCAGAACGTACGCCTGGAGTACTGGCGGTACGACCCTTTCTGTTAATGTTAACACAGCCGGAACTTATAGTGTTACTGTTACCAATAACTCGGGATGTTCGGCTTCAGTAAGCGTTCCGGTTTCTTATCCGGGCGGTGTAGCTAATGCGGTTAACTTTACTTATACCACACCGGTTTGCCAGAATCAATCTAAAACCTATACCAATACTTCACAATACTCAACCTCGCCATGGACTTCACTTTGGGACATGGGCAACGGAGATTTGGTAAATACTACCGATGCTAACTATACTTATGCTTCTCCTGGCCAGTATACTGTAAAACTTACCATGGATAGCGCTAACTGCAAGTTTTCATTCTCCCGTACTGTCAACGTATTGGCTGCAACTAATGCTCTCTGCACCGGCAGTGGTATAGACGATGTTTCTTTTGATAACGCTATTACGCTTCAGCCTAACCCCAGTAACGGTAACTTTACCATGACAGTAAATGGAGTTGAAAGGAACATTACTGTTCGCGTATACAACATTATCGGTTCCGAAGTAAAAACCTTCAGAGCAGGCGATGTTAATTCGGTATTCACCAAAACATTCGACTTCAGCGACCTGAGCAACGGAACTTACTTAGTTAAAGTTCAAACCGCGGAAAAATTAGCTATAAAGAGGATCACCATAAGCAGATAATTCTTGCTTAAAGCTTTTACAACCCCCGGAAATAACTTCGGGGGTTTTGTTTTTTATGCCGGTTTGATTTCTGAAAATGTCCATATTACTTCCGGAGGGTTGAAATGTGCAATCAAAACATCCTTTACGCGTTTACCTTTGAAGAATGTTACCCGAAGCCCAATCCTTTTTCAATTACCTTGAATTTGAAAGGCGATACTCCCGTCATACACTGGAGTCGTACCGCAACGACCTTTCTCAGTTTGCTTCTTTCCTGAAATCTTATGAAAAACAGCTGAGCGAAGCCACACACACTGATATCCGAAACTGGATAGTGAGCATGATGGAACAAAAAATTACCGCCCGCTCGGTAAACCGGAAAGTATCAGCGTTGAAATCTTTTTACAAATTTTCGCTGCGCAGGGGCCACATTAAGAAGAACCCTTTGGCAAAAGTACAAACTCCGAAAACATCTAAGCGGCTACCGGTTTTTGTAGAGCTAACAGGAATTGACAGGCTTTTGAAGGAAATTGAGTTTCCGGCAGGTTACGAAGGGCTGCTCGATAAAATGCTGATTGAACTCTTTTACGGAACCGGAATACGAAGAAGCGAACTAATCAACCTGAAGGAAACCGACTTTGATTCCTATAGCTCGCAAATAAAGGTTTTGGGGAAAGGCAGTAAGGAGCGTATTATTCCTATTCATACAGAGCTGACAAACTCAATTAAAAAATTCATTGCTGAGAAGAAAAAAAACGTACCGGAACAGGAAGGAAGTTTTCTGTTAGTAAGCGAAAAGGGTAAAAAACTTCAGGCAGCATTCGCCTACACTACAGTTAAGAAATATCTGAATCTGGTGACTACCGTTGATAAAAAAAGCCCCCATACCCTGCGCCATACTTTTGCCACCCACCTGATGAATAACGGGGCAGATATAAATGCAGTCAAAGAGCTTTTAGGCCATTCAAGCCTGGCAGCTACACAGGTTTATACTCACAATACCATAGATAAATTGAAAAATATCTATAAACAGGCGCATCCAAAAGCCTAAGGCGAAAAATCTTTTCCTTTTCCGTTCGTTATTTAATGAGAAAGTTTTTTCTGAAAACTTTTTTCAAAAAAAATCGTAACCCGCTTTATAGTTTTGAAATATCTGATTAACTTAGAACTGCGAAAATTATTTTCTAACCCTATAAATTTGTTCTTTATGAATGTTGTAATTAATCCGGTGCATTTTGATGCATCATCCCAGCTTGTTGATTATATCAACAAAAAACTTTCCAAACTCGAAACCTTTTTTGACCGTATTGTTGAGGCGGAGGTATTTCTGAAAATGGAATCGAAGCAGAGTGTGAAAGACAAGGTTGTTGAAGTTAAGGTTCATGTCCCGGGGAAAACACTTTTCGTAGCCAAAACCTCAAAAACGTTTGAAGAAAGCACCGACCTGGCAATACAGACATTAGCCGGTCAGCTTAAAAAACAAAAAGCAAAATTCAGGGCTTACTGAAATACAGAAAAAGGCGGAAAACGATTTCCGCCTTTTTTTTATCTTCGCGCATTAAATCCTGTTCCCGCGTTATTTTTCCTTCTTTTTGAAAATTAAATTAACTGTTTAGATTTGCGTCCCGTTTTTGCGAATGGGCTTGTTCATTGTATTTTATATAGATAAAAAGCAGTTGCAAAACGATTGTTTTTAATAAGCCCGAGTAACTGGCAGAGCATTCCGATGGTATCGGGAAAGTCAGGGGTGAAAGAGATATAATAAGCCCGAGTAGCTCAGTTGGTAGAGCAGCTGATTTGTAATCAGCAGGTCGGAGGTTCGAATCCATCCTCGGGCTCAAACAGATGTCTTCCGGTTTATTACCTGTTGAAGGCAAAGCGGAAGAAGATGAGAAGTGTTCTTTGAAGATTCGCCTTTAAAAATTAAAGGGGGAGATAGTCAAGTGGCCAACGACAACAGACTGTAAATCTGTCCTCTTACGAGTTCTCAGGTTCGAATCCTGATCTCCCCACACTTAATTTTCGGGTGGGAATAATACAGAGGCAGAATAATTTGCGGGAGTAGCTCAGTTGGTAGAGCGACAGCCTTCCAAGCTGTAGGTCGCGGGTTCGAGCCTCGTCTCCCGCTCAGAAATTAAGAGGTTGATGAGTCCGCTTCTTAACAAGCCGTTGTAGCTCAGTGGTAGAGCACTTCCTTGGTAAGGAAGAGGTCGCGAGTTCGATTCTCATCAACGGCTCAGGATATTTTGGAATTAAGATTTGTATTTTTTAAAAAGTAAACAGTAAACAATTCAATAAACATTAAACACTCAATTAAAACCAGTAACAATGGCTACTAAAGAAAAATTTATTAAGGACAAGCCGCACGTAAACATCGGAACTATAGGTCACGTTGACCACGGTAAAACAACTTTGACTGCCGCTATTACAACGGTGCTTTCAAAGAAAGGACTTGCCGAGGTGCGCGATTACTCTTCGATTGATAACGCCCCCGAGGAAAAAGAAAGAGGTATTACCATTAATACCGCTCACGTGGAATATGCTACGGCTAACCGCCACTATGCCCACGTTGACTGCCCCGGCCACGCTGACTATATCAAAAACATGGTTACAGGTGCCGCGCAAATGGACGGAGCTATACTGGTGGTAGCTGCTACCGATGGTCCTATGCCGCAAACCCGCGAGCACATTCTTTTGGCACGCCAGGTAGGTGTTCCTCAAATTGTGGTGTTCATGAATAAAGTTGACCTGGTTGACGACCCCGAGTTTCTTGAACTGGGCGAAATGGAAATCCGCGACCTGCTTACTTTCTACAAATTCGATGGCGCAAACATTCCTATCATCAAAGGTTCTGCCCTGGGCGGTTTGAATGGCGACCCTGCCGGTGTAAAAGCTATTGAAGATTTGATGGATGCCGTTGATAGCTGGATTCCGGTTCCTCCCCGCGATGTTGACAAGCCTTTCCTGATGCCGGTTGAGGATGTTTTCTCTATTACCGGCCGCGGAACTGTGGCTACAGGACGTATTGAAAGAGGAGTAATCAACTCCAACGACCCGGTTGAAATTATCGGCTTGCAGAAAGAGGGCGAAAAAGCTCAAACATCTACTGTAACCGGTGTGGAAATGTTCCGCAAAATTCTTGACCGTGGCGAAGCAGGCGACAACGTAGGGCTTCTGCTGCGCGGTATCGAGAAGGAGCAAATCAAGCGCGGCATGGTGGTTTGCAAACCCGGCTCGGTAACTCCGCATACTGAATTCAAATGCGAGGTTTACGTATTGAACAAAGAAGAAGGCGGACGTCACACTCCTTTCTTCAACCAGTACCGCCCGCAGTTCTATTTCCGCACTACTGACGTTACCGGTGAAATCACTCTTCCGGCAGGCGTTGAAATGGTAATGCCCGGTGATAACGTAACACTTACCACCAAGCTTATTTACCCCATTGCCATGGAAAAAGGTCTTCGCTTTGCGATTCGCGAGGGCGGAAGAACCGTAGGTGCCGGTCAGGTAACTGAAATTTTGAAGTAATCCTTCTCTCCTAAAGGAGAAGATTAAAATACGAAGCCCGATGAATTTTCATCGGGCTTTTTTTATTTCATAAAAAACCCCGCTCCGTTCCTCGAAGCGGGGTTTGCTGAACGAGTGAATGACATAAACTGCTTAAAGCAGTTTGGTGAACGTAATCTTGTAATGCCCGTTTGCTCCACCGGTATTCTGCACGTTTAGCTTTGTGTTAACACCTTCGCTAAAACCGAGTAAGGTTGAAAACTCGGCAATAGTAATGGTAGTGGTGCCCGGTGCGCGTTCATAAAATACAGGCCCCGGTGCATCACCTGCATTGGGCGAAAAGTAAAACCTGAGCGTAGAACCGGTTATTTCAAACATCACCATCGTTTCAGCCGAAGGGTTTATATCTCCCAGCACAATGTTTTTAATCATTGCCGAAGCCACATCGTCTTCGACTTCCAGGGTGCCTGCATCACCGGTGTCGCGCAGCAGCGATAAATCGAAGTAACGCTCCACCTCTTCCAAACTATGCCGGTGAATAAACAGCAGCTTACCTAATACGCCCATCAGTTCTTCCGATAAAATAACCCGCTGAATTTCGCGCAGGTCGCCTATTTGCCCCAGCGCGCCCTCTTTGGTTTGCTGCACTAATCGCGCACCTAAAGATGCATTATAGAAACTGGTTATTTGGGCTGCTGCAGTTGCCAATGCTGCATCGGCATCTACTTTCAGTTTCAATGCACCAACTGCATCTAAACGATTTTCGTAGGTGCCAACCAGGAACGGAGTGCGCTTGTTCGGGAAAATTTCCCTTTCTTCAGGTGAATCTTCAATATACACGGCACGGATTAAACTCTCCCATTGCCGTAATTTAAGAGGCATCTGCTCCATGTATTCTTCAAAACCGGTGGTCGTACCGGCATACTCGCCCGATTTCACTTTGTACTGCTGGTCGAGGTCGCGGTAAGCGAAAAATACCGGTTCGTAAATCAGGAGAATATCGGCAATAGCCGGGCTGCTTTCTTCAGCCTTCAGCTTGGCGTGCGTATCGGTGGAAAGCGACAGCATTTTTATGTTGCTGTTGCGGGTGTTTACTTCGAAGGTATTGATACGATACCTCCACGGACTTTCGGTACTCATAAAACTTTGTTTTGGTTAAGTAGCCGTGCTGCATTTATTTTTTTCTTTTATCGGTTTGATGACTCCTTAACGCAAAAGGTTTATTTGATATTGCGTTTTTTTACACTTTTTAAGTTTTATGACAAAACCATGACAATCCGGTTATTCTTTTTGCCGCTTTACCTTCCCCAATCGCCTTTGTATTTTATATACTGCCTGTTCCGGCACCCAAACCGGTGTTTTAATTTATAGAATACCACTTTTTTTACCGCAACTGCTGTTTTACGTTATAGATTAAGAATTTGTCTACCCAAACCGGTATTTTATGTTATAGATTAACAATTGCCGTACTCCAAGTGGTGTTTTACGTTATAAATCGCCACTTTCTGTACGGAAAGTGCCGCTGTATATTATAAAATGGTAGTTGGAGTACGGGAAGTGTAAGCACGGAAAGTGCGGAGGCACTCCGGGAGCAAAAATCGGTAGCGTAGGAGTTACGGAAAAGGCTATGGCAGTGCAGATGCAATAAAGTTTTCAGGGTTAGGAAAGGTTGGTTATTTTTAGGGAGCTAAAATCACAAACCATGAAAACAAAACTACTTACAGTCGCACTACTGATTTTTTGCTTCGCTCTGCAAGCGCAAACCAATGTAAGCGGAGGGATATACGCAAACACTACTTGGTATAAGGCTAACAGCCCGTATATTGTTACTGATACAGTTGTAGTTTTTCCGGGAGTTACGCTTACGATTGAGCCGGGGGTGGTGGTGAAGTTTGATGATGATATGAGATTGGAAATGCGGCAATCCAAACTTGTAGCACTTGGAACGAGTACTGATACCATAACTTTTACGAGCAATTCGGGTTCACCTCTTCCTGGAAGTTGGGGCGAGATTTATCTAAATTTAAATGGAGGGACAAAATCACGATTTAACTACTGCCACTTCCAATATGCTAATATGGCTTTTAAAATTCACTCTAATGTAGGTCAAGATACCGCTGCTTTCATTACTAATTCGAATTTTAGTCGGAATGTAACGGGAATTTCCTCATCGGTAATCTTCTTTACCATTAACTCCTGTTTATTCAAGAATAACAATGTTGCAATTAATTCTGGTGATGGTTTTGCAATGGCTAATAGCGTTATATCGAATAATCAAATCGGTGTAGCATCTAATGCGTATGCAACATTAACTAATTGTGTAATTGATTCGAATATACTTGGAATTAGACTTAATACCAGAAATGATGTTTCCAATTGCACAATAACTAACAGTATGATAGGCATAACTGATTCTGTTTATAATAATTTTAGCGGTGATGAAAATACTATAACTCAAAACGTAATCGAGAACAACACGACCGGAATTTTAATTCAAGGAGTAATGGAGCAAATTACTTGTAACAGAATTTGCAACAATGCTTTGTATAATTTGAGATACAATGTCGCTTTTGGAAGTAACGGTTTATATCCCAACAATTATTGGTGCACAACCGACTCCGCGATCATTTCTTCAAAAATTTACGATGGCTACGATAATATCAACTTTGGGCTTGTCAATTTTATGCCGCTTGATTCCTCTCAATGCTATGCAAACAATTGCCGGGCTTATTTTAGTCTTTATCCTGATACTTCAACCCCGCACTATTATATTGCAATAAACATGGCAAGTGGCTCGGGGTCCCTTACATACATCTGGGACTGGGGTGACGGCAGTTCAGATACTGCGGCTTATCCAAGCCACACTTATGCATCAGCAGGGCTTTACAACATTTGCCTCATTGTTGCCGACACAACCGGTTGCAGTGATACATTCTGCAACAACTATTACCTGATGCGTACAACCAATACCCTGGTATATGTAAATGTTGTTCCGCCAACAAGCACAGGAATTAAAGAGCAAGAGGAAAATAAATCAATAGTTGTTTCTCCCAATCCCTCCACCGGTAACTGGCAATTGCAAGTAGGCAGCAACCTGCTTGGCGGCACTGCCGAGGTGTTTGATGCCAGCGGCAGGGTGGTATTCAAATCGTTAATCGTTAATCGTCAATCGTTAATCGGTGCCGATGTTCCCAAGGGGGTTTACCTGCTGCGGGTAAGTTCCTCCAAAGGCAGCGCAGTGAGGAAGCTGGTGAGGATGTAGAAATACATCTGCGCAGACCCCTGCCCCGAAAGGGGTAAGGCACCGCTTTTCAACAGCCAAGTTTG
>CAZWAD010000020.1:0-72158 GCA_964631835.1 uncultured Chitinophaga sp. | reverse complement strand
CAAATCAAATTTCTCCGATTCAAAAAAAATATTGTTGAGAACTACCTTCTCTCCCACCTCAATTCTGTGCAGAGCAATATCTACTTCATAAGGCACCCCCTCTTTTACGTCAACCAGAGAAATATTCTGCGAATAGAAAAGGTATCCGTCTTTCAGTACTACGATTCCGTAATTCTTTCCCGATGGCAGAGTTGAGAGGAATGTTCCATTAATCCTATCCGATGAAAGTGTGGCAAAAAGTTTACCGGTTTCTAAATCGTAGACCTGTATGCTGGCATAAACCGGTTCGCGGGTTTGCGCATCGAAAACATTCCCTTTGATATAGGAAGTAAATCCCGGGCGGTGAAGGGAAGGCATTTCAAAACTGTAAATATCCATTTGCCCTCTTGAATCTTTTTGCTCACTGGCAAAATAAGCAGTGCTGCCATCGGCAGTAACATAAACACCCAATTCATCGCGTGCGGTATTAATCGGGTATCCGAGGTTAACCGGTTCACCCCACGTTCCGTCAGCGAGTCTGCGGCTTACATATAAATCGTAACCGCCCATGCCCGGTAATCCGTTTGAGGAAAAATACAGCGTATTACCATCGGGGTGAATGTAGGGTCGCATTTCATCGAACATGGTATTTATTCTCTTCCCGAGATTGATAGGAACGCTCCATCCCGACTGGTCGTTTAAATGGCTAATCCAAATGTCGCTGCCGCCCTCACCGGTAGCTCGAACAGAAGAGAAATAAAGTGTACGACCGTCTGCTGAAATACAAGGCTGTGTCTCATAGCCCGGAGTATTTACAGGCGCACCTAAATTGTTAGCGCTTTCCCACATATCACCGGTTCTGCGGCTCATGTAAATATCCGCACTTCCCAAACCGTCAGGACGGTTGACAGCAGTAAAAAACAAATACTTACCGCTGGGAGAAAAACTTTGTGCGCCCTCCACATATTGTTCCGTGTTTATCATTTCTCCAATGCTGGTGGCCTGAGCATAACCCGCGCTGGTGTGCAAACTCATGTAAATATCTTCGTCCTGATAGCGTCCCATTCCGGTGTGGCGGGTAAAACATAAATATTTCCCATCGGCCGTAAGCGATGGCATACTTTCATCGTCAGCCGTGTTAACTCCGCTGCCCAGATTCACCGGTTTAAAATCAACCGGGTTCTTCATTGCCGTTTCGGCAAAGTCGCAATCTTTCAACATTTTATTGGCTTTAAAGCGCTGGGTAGCGGAGATCTTTGGTTGCTGAAGAAATGAGTTAAGATGAAGACGCGCGCCAGTGTAGTCGTAATTAAAAATTTGGCATCGTGCCAATTGAAAGTCAATATCATTGACATAGCCCGGTAAAAGCAATTTTACTTTTTCAAAGGCTTTTTGCGCAATGTCATACCGGTTCAGATGCTCGAGGTTGATTACCCCCAAAAGAAGCCAGGCATCAATAAAGTTATCTTTCTCCTTAACAGCCTCGCGGGCAAAAGAATCAGCCAAATACAGCTTACCAAATGCAAAATCATTATCGGCACGGTCATAAAACTCTTTGGCTTTCCCCCGGGCATCACTTTTAGTTATTACATTTTGGGAAAAGCCTGTACAGTGCATTAAAACTACAGCAACAAGAAAACCGATTTTACTGTTCATGGAATTTATTATTTATGGAACGTTCATATACTTATGAATCTGCAGCGAAACATGCCACTGCTGATTCCTTTTTACAAAGTCGGTAATCCAGGGCAGCGCTTCTTTTTCTTTACTCCATTCGGGCTGTAAAAATAATTTGCAGGAAGACCTCACTTTTGATGCATACTCCCCCGCAAAACGAAAATCGCTGCGATGAAAAACTATTACTTTCAATTCATCTGCTGCTTTCAAACATTGCGCCAGAGGCAGCTTAAATCTTTTGGGAGAAACACAAACCCAGTCCCATTTGCCGCTTAAAGCATATGCTCCTGAAGTTTCCAGATGTGTTTTAACTTTTTTTTTGTGCAGGGCACTGGTTAGTTCATTTAAATCGTACATCAGCGGCTCGCCACCTGTAATTACACAAAATTCCGCTCCCGATTTTGAAACTTCAATGGCAATTTCCTCTGCACTCCACAGCCGATGCTTTTCAGCCGGCCAGCTTTCCTTTACATCGCACCAGGTGCAGCCAACATCGCAGCCGCCCAGGCGAATAAAGTAAGCCGCCCTGCCCTGGTGAAACCCCTCCCCCTGAATGGTGTAGAAGTGTTCCATGACAGGCAGCCTTGCCTCACCTTTCTTCAATCCCATTCCGCAAATTGAAATTAAAAAACACTAACCTCCGAATGCTTATATCAACACAAGCGACAGCTTGAATTTAATTCAAGACAACCAAATGAGGCGGCAAGTTGTTTACTGCTTTTTCGTTGAGGGAACAGTATCAGATACTGCAGGGAGGATCTTATAATCTCCGCCATAGAAAATGCCTTTTTCTTTGGGTTGGTTGTATAATTCGGGGCGAAGAAATTTACCTGCCTGGTCGGGACGTTTGGTAACCTCCACCGCTTTTTGTTCCGGGTAAGTAGTCATGTATAAATCACTTCTTTCGGCATATACATACCACGAAACTTTCATTCCCGAACTTCCTCCGGCAATTATAAATTTACCCGACCCATCAACTTCGGCCTTTACAAACAAATCAGCCGGTGAGCCAACGGGGGTAAGCACATACGAAATCTCCCTGTTGATTGCATGAAAATAATCAGGCAGTTGAATTACCGCTTCGCCATGGGCATCAAGTAAAACATTGCCTCTGTAAACATTCATCACCTCGGGAGATTCAATTGAATAATGCTTCAGGAATTTATGCTCCGGATCGAGTGGATGGTCTATCACGAAGGATTTGGTACCTGAAGCACCCAAATTACCATTCGCATATACTCCAAACCAGTTCCCTTCTCCCACCACACCATATCCCATGCCCGGTGTAGCCGATTTACCGTAAACCGCAATGGCATCGTAACTTCCTGAAAGAGGAACATACTCGGCATGAACCACATGCACGTTGGTTGACTGACCGCTCGAAGTAAATACGGCAGCCCGTGCTCCTGCGGTTTGACCGTAAACTGCCGCTGCATTCTGATATGTAGGGATGGTAAGTCCTGTGGAAGTCTGATTAAAGAAACCAACTGCACTCGAATTGGTAGAAGTTGTATTTTGAACGGTAAGCACGTTTGAGTTACCGATATGCTGCGCAAAAAGTGCCGGCTGAACCGAAGATGAATTTGTAGATTGAAAAACTCCGGCTCTGCCCGTTCCGCTGTGAACCGAAACAATTCCATAATCGTTGTTCGTATTGCCCATAAACAAATCAAGACCCCTGCCGGTACTTCCCAGCTGAATAAATTCACTTAAGTTACCGGTATGTGCAGCAGTGCCGTACAAATACAACGCTTTGCCTGAGCCGGTGGGATAAGCGCTGATGGAATTACTCGTACCGGTTGAATAAGACGAAAATATATCGGCTGCCAGTGCAACCGTATTATTCACTACCACCTGTCCGGCTGAGGTTATCCTCATCCGCTCGGTATTATTTGTCTTTATAACAAAGTCCTTGGTGTCTGTGGTGCCGATAAAGTTGGTTGGCGGTGATGTGGCGGCATTTCCCGTAAGCAGCCATTCATTCCCACCGGCAACACCTGTAGGTCCTGTGGGTCCTGTAGGACCGGTAGCCCCGCCACCCGCGCCCGTGGGTCCTGTTTCACCGGTAGCTCCTGTTTGACCGGTAGCGCCCGTAGCGCCAGTGGCGCCTGTTACACCGGCAGGCCCTGTAGCCCCGTTTGCTCCGGTAGCGCCTGTGGCGCCTGCCGGGCCGGTAACTCCCTGCAAGCCGGTTGCTCCGGTAGCTCCTGTTACACCAATGCCCGAAGGCCCTGTAGCGCCCTGTGCACCCGTGACACCGGTAGAGCCTGTAGGCCCCGTACTGCCGGTTGCACCCGCACCCGTTGCTCCGGTGGGTCCGGTGAGTCCGGTGGCTCCCTGTAAGCCGGTAGCGCCTGTATTACCTGTAACCCCAAAACCTGTAGCCCCGGTACTGCCCGTTACACCCGATGCCCCGGTGGGCCCGGTGGGTCCGGTGGCACCTTGCAAGCCGGTAGCGCCTGTATTACCCGTAGCCCCAAAACCTGTAGCCCCGGTACTGCCCGTTGCACCTGTTGCTCCGGTGGGTCCGGTGGGTCCTGTAGCTCCTCCGCCAGGTCCTGTGGCACCGGTAGCGCCTGTGGGCCCAGTAGCACCGCCCCCTGGACCGGTTGCACCGGTGGGTCCTGTAGCTCCGGTACTACCGGTTACTCCGGTGCCGGTGGCACCTGTAGCCCCGGTTGAACCCGCAGCGCCAGTAACTCCTGCGGGGCCAGCAGACCCGGTGGGGCCTGTACTTCCGGTGGTTCCCGCACCTGTTGCACCGGTGGTTCCGGCAGGTCCTGTAACACCCTGGGCACCGGTAGGTCCTGTGGGGCCGGTAGTACCTCCACCTGCACCTGTAGCGCCTGTGGGCCCCGGAGGTCCGGTTGCTCCGGTGGCGCCTGTAACGCCTGCACCGGTAGCTCCCGGTGCACCGGCCGGTCCTGCAGGACCGGCTGGCCCGGTAGGACCCGTTGTTCCTCCGCCTCCGCCATTAGCAGCATATAAGGCATAAGGCACGCTGATTAATTCCGAGGCACCCATGTTTAAATAACTGGTTCCGCCATTGGCATCCATTTCTACCAGAAGATATTTGTTGCCTCCCGCCCAATTGATGGAAGGGAATGAGCCGAGTACAGGATTGCCGTAACCTATTTTCAAGGTAAAGAGCCCGAATGGGTTGGTAACAGCCGAATGAGTTTCCTGGTAAACCGGAAACCCGGGATTAACGCCATCGTTAATGGTAATACGGACGGAAACCGTACGGCTGGCGAGCGGGGTTCCGGCAGCATCGCGGGCTATGGCCTGGTAATTGACCGCCTGCGGTACCTGTGCCGGCAGAGATATACCGGCCAGCAGAAAACATACGATACAGCTAAATGCAAATAAATTATTCCTTGCCGGACAGATGATGTGCAGTTGTATTCTTCTATTCACTTATCAAATTTGATGTTATTTACTGACAGAAGCAAACTGCAGTTGAAAAGTTGCAGGTGCAAACGTTAAAAAGATTTGATTTCGAAAATGTCCTTATCGTATTGCGCACGGCTGATATCCAGGCGGTCGTCCACTACGGGAATCAGGATTTTTGCGCTTTCGTTGTCCTCGCCATAATAAAACACAAACTGAACCGAGAAACCGGTTACATCTTTAGGAGTATAACGCTCATCGGCTTTCATCAGCACGATGGTTTTTCCGTCATCAATAGCCGTGGCGCTTTCATGCGTTGAAACCAGAATCATTTCGGGCGAGTAGAGCGGCATTTTTGCCGCCACTTTGGTTCGCTTCAGAATGATTTTAGCCGCATTGCCCCCACCGGTTCCTACGGAGTAGCGCACCACCCCGAAAAGGTTTTCTTCACGAAACTGTTGAACCGGTTCCGTAGCGGTTTTCTGCGAAGTGAACCCGATAAACCTTCTGTCTCTTACGTTGGGTATTTTCACCCGCATTTCGCTGTACGAGCAGCTGAAAAGTTCTTTTCCATCGGCTAAGCTGTACCGGGTAAGGAAATCTTCTTCGGTTTCAACGCCTTCATGAACTGCCAGCAGGGAATTGTCGCTGAACTGAATGCCGGTAGCCACAAAGGAGTTCTGCCAGTGAATTTTTTTCGTATCGAGAATGCTGTTGGCTTCTATTTCGTAAACCTTGTGTTTGTTTACCGAGTCGGCAAAGCAGAGTTCGGTTTTCTTTATTTTCAGAAGCAGGGGAATGCGGGTTGCGCCTTCGTACAGGTCAGCCATTTCGTAGTATGTATTGCTTTGCTGTATGCAAATTCTTCCGTTCTGGTCGAACACGCGCACCGATGAAACGGAAGTATCGGTAAAGGTTTGAATGCCGCCTGCCGGTGTTCCGTCAGCCGTAGCTGGCTTGCGTTTATCCTTGCAGGAAGAGGCGGTGAGCAGAAGCAGGCAGATTAGCGCAGCGGATAAATGAATTTTACACTTCATGTTTTGCAGCTTTTAGGGTATTTAATAATAACGATACTACAGTCATAGGACCCACCCCGCCCGGTACCGGAGTAATGGCGGAGCATTTGGGAGCCGTTTTTTCGAAATCAACATCACCTTTTAAACGCCATCCGTTCTTCGATGTTGTGTCGGCAACCCGCGTGGTTCCTACATCAATAACCACCGCGCCTTCTTTAACCATATCGGCAGTAAGAAAACCCGGCTTGCCGAGCGCGGCAATGATAATATCGGCCTGAAGGGTCAGCTCTTTCATGTTTTTGGTTTTGCTGTGGCACACGGTAACGGTGGCGTTGCCGCTTTTGCTCTGGCTGCTCATGAGAATACTCATGGGGCGGCCAACAATATTGCTCCTGCCAATAATTACGCAGTGTTTGCCTTCGGTAGAAATATTATAGCGCTCCAGTATTTTGGTAATGCCAAGCGGAGTGGCTGACACGTAAGCCGGCAGACCGAGCGTTACCTTGCCCACATTTACCGGGTGAAAGCCATCCACATCTTTCTTCGGGTCAATGCTCATAATTACCTTTTCGGAATTGATATGCTTAGGCAGCGGAAGCTGAACAATGAAGCCGTCAATTTCGGGGTTATCGTTCAGCTTTTTCACTTCGCTGAGCAGAAAATCTTCGGTAATGGTTTCATCAAAATGAAGCAGGGTTGATTTAAAGCCCACCTGCTCGCAGGCTTTTACCTTATGCCCTACGTAAGTCAGGCTTCCGCCATCGCTGCCCACCAGCACTGCGGCTAAGTGGGGGGCGCGACTGCCGCCTGCCGTAAGGCGCAGGGTTTCGTTCTTTATTTCGGCTTTAATTTCTTCAGCCAGTTTTTTGCCATCGAGCAGCAGCATGGGGTTAATGCAATTGAAAGTTTAAAGGTGCAAATAAAAGAGGAAGTATTTATTAGCGGTAAAGAAATTTGCCCGCCCAGCGGCAGTTACTTTTCTTACGGGTATAAAATACGGGCTTACCCGAAAACAATATACCGGCTGCAAAGCTTCAAACCCCCAGCGCAGAACCCCGTTTGTTTCAGCCCCCGATACAATAGGGCTGCTCCTAATGCCATATTTTCAGGAAAGTTAATCATTTACCGTACGCGCTTGGGCATTTACCGTATCCGGTTAAGCATTTACCGTATTGGGTTAGGCATTTATCGTATCCGGTTATACATTTATCGTATCCGGTTAGGCATTTATCGTAACCTGTTACGCATTTACCGTTTCCGGTTGGGTGTTTATCGTTACCGGCATGCTGTTTATAATAATTTATGCGCGTTTGCGTTAACCCAATAGCACTCCGGTGGCTGCAAATGAAGCATCGGGAGAGGTAAATAAACAACAAACAGTAAAAAATCAATCTATGCTTACTTTAAGAATAGCTCAACTGATGAAAGAAAGAAACATCAGGTTTCCGCTTGCCGCACTCCGGAAGGCGGGCATAAGCCAGGAGGTGGCAAAAGGATATCTGGACGGAACATATCCGAAACTGATAGCAAGACATGCTGAAAAGCTATGCCTCTTTTTCAAATGCACTGTTGACGATTTGTACGAGTGGGAGCCCGATGACCCGGCTGATGACTATCCCGAAAATCCGCTTCAGGCAATTCGAAAGAAACCCGCGCTTGATTTGGGAGATAAGCTGAAAAATCTTCCGCTGAGCGAAATCAGAAAAAAGTTAGGGTAGAAAACCGGGCAAAAGGCTGCGGGAAAAACTCCCCTGCCCCTGAAGGGCGAAGCGCCTTTACCGGTAAACCTGTTAACCGGTTGGTTATAGATAATCGCCTGCCGGGTAAATGAACAACCGGTGTGCAAAAACGCAGCCTCCGGCTGTTACCTTACCAGCGTTATGTTTCCGCTTTTGGTAACCTCGGCACCGCTGGAGCATACTCCCTTCAGCAAATAAACATAGGTAGCCACAGGCGAATGTTTGCCGCCCGAAGTTCCGTCCCAGCCCTGGTCAATATCTTCGGTTTCGAAAATCAGTTTACCCCAGCGGTCGAAAATGCGGAAGAACTGAAGCGAGTTCAGGCCAATGCCGCGGACAAACAGTTTGTCGTTCAAACCATCGCTGTTGGGTGAAAAAGTATTCGGAACAAACACCATGTTATCATCGCAGCCCACCACGCGTAATTCAACAAAGGCGGTGTCGCGGCAGCCGCTTTCGTTAACTATTACCACCGGAATGGTCTGGTTTGCCGTAGCGGTAACAAAAGGTCTGCGGCAGTCTGCGCAGCTCAGCGAGTCAGCCTGCGGCAGCCACTGGTAGGTTACGTTGCCCGGTGCCGAAGCCCAAAGCTGAACAGAAGTGCCTTCGGCAACAGTCTGGCTTTCACCCGCCTGCGCAGCAGGGTTTGAAAGAACGCGCACATGAATAAGGTTAGTGTCGGGCACGCAGGTAGAACTGCTCACCACCACCCGGTAATTGTAATTACCGACAGGGGCATTGAACCACGGGGCTGAACCAAAAGGCGAACTGAGGTAACCGGGCGGAGTCCATCGGAACGAAGTATCCTTAACCGATGCCTGAAGAACAGAAGCTGTAAGCTGAAGCGGGCTGCCTTCGCAAATTGAGGTATCAGCAACCGACACATCGGCAACCACTTTTGAAATAGTCCATACCTTAACAATACGCGAAATGGAACAGCCGGTAGAATTTCTACCCGTTACGCGGTAAATCATGGTATCGGGCGGATACACCAGCGGGCTCACCAAATTAGAGTCGTTCATGTATAACGAAGGCGACCAGGTGGCAGAAGAAACGCCCTCGCCTGCATGAAGCTGAAGGGTATCGCTTGGGCAAATGCGATAACTTACACCCGGGAAAATACGCGGCAGGGCATCTTCATTTACCGTAATGGTGTCTTTGGCTTCGCAGCCTATGTTTGTTCTCGCCACCACATAATAGGTAATGGTATCGGGCGAAGAAGAAACAGGGTTCCTGCAATCGTTGCAGGTCAGGAAAGTTTGTGGCTGGTCGGCAGTCCACTGAAAGTGGTCGCCCAGCGGAAGATTGAACTGAACGTAGTTACCCGCGCAAACCGTGGTGTCGGCAGGCAGGTTCGGGTAAGGAATAAGCCCCACCACAATAGTATCAACAATATATGTTACCTGGCAGCCGAGGCTGTCGGTTAGTTTATAGCTGGGGTAGTAATTTCCGGGAGTAGTGTAGGTATGCGTAATGTCAATGACATCGTCATAAGCCATGCCATCGCCCAGGTCGGCATGAACCGCAACGGTGGAAAACACCGAGCCGGTAGTTGAAATGGTTAATGGCACACAACCGGTGTCGGGCGTGGCTGAAAAATTGCCTACGGGTCCGCGAATACGAATTAACTCGGTATAGCTTACAGTGCTGTTGCATCCTGCGGGGTTCCAGGCGGTAAGGGTTACAGAGTAGTTGCCGGGATATTTGTACACATGGCGCGGGTCGCGGGCGGTGCTGGTATCGCCATCGCCAAAGCGCCACAGCCATTTAAGGTCTAACCGGTTGGTTGAATTATAAAACTGAACCGGAAAAGGAGGGCAGGGCGAAAAACTGCTGGCAACGTAGAAGTCGGCTTTGGGAGTGTCAATGGCAATATAATTTACACGGGTGAAAGTATCGGTGCAACCCATGGGTAATTTAGAAACCAGGGTAACCGAATAAGCACCGGTTGTGGTGTATATATGAGTCGGGTTTATTTGTGTGGAAGTTGTTCCATCGCCAAAAAACCAGGTGTAGGTCAGAGGGGTTCCTTGCGAAAGGTTTGTAAAAGCTACCTGCTCGCCCGGGCAGAACACCGTGTCGGCTTTAAAATCCGATACAGGTTTTTTAGGATAAATGCCCCTTTGTGAAGCACCCGTGCAACCGTGATTATCGGTATTGCGCAGGCGGGCGTTATAGCCTAAAGTTGGCGCTGTAGTATAGGTGTAAGAAGCGGTTGAGGTCATGGCGGAATCACCGGTTCCGAAGTACCACTTCACCGAAGATATCGTACCCATAAATGACCTGCTGGAATCAATAAAAACCACTGTGAGTGGCGCGCAGCCCGTTGAAGGAACCGCACTCAGCCTGGTTTTAATTCCATAGGCGGTAATGTAGTTTGTCTTTTTAACCGAGTCGGTGCATAAGCCTCCGGGGTTAATAATCAGGGTTACCGAATAGCGACCTGTGTCCGCGTAGGTATGCACAGGGTTTTTCTGGGTAGATGTAAGTCCGTCACCAAATTTCCAAAGCCAGCTGTCGGCAAATGCCGATGTGTCGGTAAACAGCACGGGAAACGGATAACAGCCCGCTACCGTGTCGCAGGTAAAAGCCGCGCGCGGTGTTCCAACCGGTATCTGCTGAACCATAGAATCAACACAGCCGGTGGTTAAATTCGATACCACGAGGGTAACTGTATAAGTCCCTTCAGCCGGAAAAACATGAACGGGGTGCCGCTGAGTCGAGGTGGTTCCATCGCTGAATTTCCACAGCCAGGTATCAGCCCCGATAGAAGTATCTCTTAAGGCAACCGTAGTTGGGTTAAGGCAGTTGAAGCTATAAGTAAAGTCTGCACGTGGAACCATAATATACAGATAATCAACCTTTTCAATGCTATCAGGGCAACCTTGGTGGAAGGCTGTAAGCGTAACAGTAAAGTAGCCCGTATCGGAGTAGAAATAAACCGGGTTAGGGACGTTGTCGGTATGCCCGTCACCGAACTGCCAAAGGTAAGTTGTCAGTGAGTCGGCACCTGCAGTAAGGTTGGTAAATGCAATTTGCTGATTTACACATTGCACCAGTGGCGCAGCGGAGAAATCAGGGCTAAGCGCCTGCCCTACATTTATCGGTGTTGGCGAAACAAGGGTATCTCTGCACCCCTCTGCGTTTCGTACTATCAGCGCAGGATAATAGCTGCCCGGCAATGAATAAGTATGCGATGGATTAACGACTGTTGATGTTACGCCATCGCCAAACTGCCAGTTGTGATTAGTGACAGGTACATTGGATGAGGTTGAATTAGAGAACTGAACAGTCATAGGCGAACAGCCATTGGCTGAGTCAACTGTAAAACCGGCTTTCAGGGCCCCTACAGAAATGTTGTAATCGAGGGTTTTCTGGCGGATACATCCGGCAGAGTTGGCCACCCCCAGAACAACAGTGAAAGTTCCTTTAGTGGTATAAGTATGCGAAGGAGCAGCCGATGTTGAATCGAAAGAACCGTCACCGAAGTTCCAGTAATAATAGGTTGCTCCCGGTGCATTGCTGGTAAAATTTACTGTGAAAGGTGCAGTGCATTGGGAGGTGTCATCGGCATTTAATGTAAAGTTTACCGGGCTTGAAATATTGATATAAGCATTTTGCGTTTTTGTATCGCTGCAGCTTCCGTATGTAACAGTAAGGGTAACATTATATGTTCCGTTAGCAGCGTAGGTATGAGCAGGGTGCTGCAAGCTGGAAATTGTTCCGTCTCCGAAGTTCCAGCTCCAGGATGAAGCAAAGTTAGATGTATCGGTAAACTGAAGAGGAATACCTGCGCAGCCGTTTATTGAAGAAGCGGTAAAACCCGCTTTTACCTTTGTGATTTCGACCAAAGCTGAAGCGGTGTCGGTGCAGCCCCATGAGTCAGTTACGGTCAGGCGCGGGGTGTAAATTCCCGAAGAATAAACCTGTGAAGGGCTTTGTTGTGCCGAGGTGTTTCCGTTGCCGAAATTCCATGCATAGCTTACTGCGCCATTTGTAGAAGTTACATTGGATGTAAAATCTACAGTTTGAGGGGAATTACAGGAGGTTACGGGAGTTGCAGTTATGTCCGCAACAGGTGCAGAGCCAATAGCAATATATGCAGGCATTACCTTGTTGCTCTGGCAGTTGTTGCTGTCGCGCGCTACCAGGGTAACTGTAAAGGTTCCGGTTTGATTATAGCAATGCGAAATGTTGTATCCCGGTTCAGGAAGCGAGCCATCGCCAAAGTCCCACATATATTCTAATACGGGTGCCTGGCCGGGAATGGTTTGATTAACAAAGTTTACGTTATAGCAGGGGCTGTTGCAACCGGTTCTGCCCGGAGCAATAAAATTTACATTGGCAGGCTGAAAAACTTTTATCTGCAAATATTCGGTGTCGCTTACCGAACCGTTGCTTACCACGTGCATTACATTATAAATACCCGGCAGGGCATAATTGGCGGAAGGATTGGGAAGTGTAGATACATTGCCGTTGTCGAACTCCCAGTAATAGCTGGTAGCGCCACCGGTTGACTGGTCGGTAAAACTCACTGTCAGCGGTGGGCAGCCATTAATTTTCGATGCGGCAAATGCGCAGTTAAGTTGTGCGCGTAAATCAACCTGTGTAAAAAGTAACAGGAAAACAGTTGCGGTAAATATCCTTCTCACTCGTTTCGTTGTTTTAATCACGATGTATCAAATTACACTTTGTATAACATCGGTTATGAAATAACTAATACAGTTCCTGCTCTTTTAAACTGAAAAACAGGGAAAAAGGTTACATACGTGATAGAAAAATTTTGAAACAAGAGAAATCCGGATAAAGAATAACCGGTAGTTCTTACCTTTATTGCCAGAAAGCACCAGATTATTTCATGGCGTGCGAGAACTCTTACATTTTG
This sequence comes from uncultured Chitinophaga sp., assembly GCA_964631835.1. Taxonomy (GTDB): domain Bacteria; phylum Bacteroidota; class Bacteroidia; order Chitinophagales; family LD1; genus Bog-950. The sequence continues at coordinate 59,472 of CAZWAD010000020.1, read as the reverse complement.
CTCTTTCGGCCCTCAAAGATTACGAACTGATAGTAAAGGACATTTTTAAAATTTCGGTATTATTCACTTATTATATGCATTATAGGGACTTAGTCTGTCGGTAAATTCAGGTATGTTTTATTGACTTTTCCTCTAATTTGGCTTAAATTATACCTCAATAATCATACCCCGTTAAGTGATCTTTTTAGCCGAAATAAACCACTTCCTAAAAAACAAGTGTTACAAGTGCCATAAGGGAACTAAAACATTATTGGCGTTGTTCTTTCTTGTGTTCGTTTTGCAGAGTGAATCAAGAGCAACACATTTCCGCTATGGCAATGTAACGTGGAGCCATCAAGGCAATAACACTGTAACTTTTCACATTACTCAGGCCTGGAGGCGAAGCTTTGCATGGAACACTCCACCGGTAGTGGGCGGGCTGCCTGTGTTTACCGGAAACTTCTTTTTTGGCGATTCAACATCAGCACCGATGAATGTAAGCGTCACCGCGGTTAATTTAGCTGAAAACTGGTTTTATGGCGAAGCAACAATAACACACACCTATTCCGGTTCAGGACCCTGGACCGCTTACTTCGGAAGTTGCTGCCGCATCAGCACTTTGCAGAATAACAATGACGGTAACTTTCGGGTTGAAACTCTGGTGGATTTATCAGCAGCAAACAACAGCCCTATTTCCACTTTACAGCCGATTGTAAACCTTTCCACCGGATTAGCTGCCGCAACTTTTACCATTCCGGCATACGACCCCGATGGCAACCCTATCAGATATTATTTATCAACTCCGACTCAAATGGGTGATTCCAACCTCTCTCAGCCGACCGGGCTAACCATTGATTCGCTGACAGGCGAAGTAACCTGGAATACAATAGGAAGGGCAATTGATGAAATGTGGTGTGCCTCGGTGCGCATATGCGATGGAAGAGGAGGAATTATAACTCTTGATTTCCTGATTAAAATAGTAGGGCAGTCGAACCCGCCCTATTTTAATTATGCGCTTACTCCTGTAAATGGTTTTGTATACAGAACCGAGCCGGGAATTCCGCTTACCTTTACCGTTGAAGCACTTGACGATGATGTTGGCGATACGGTTACTCTGCAAGCATTCGGTTTACCGGTTGGGGCAAACATGACACCGGTATTACCGGTCAGAGGAAATCCTGTCCGGTCTGTTTTTAGCTGGACTCCTGCAATTACCGATCTCGGTTCTAAGATTGTAAGTTTTATGGCTCAGGACTTGTCGGGCAACCAAACTTCTACATTTGTAACAATCATTGTAAGCACTGAACCTGTGTTCGATAGCCCGCCCACACCGGCTGAGGGCAGCGGATTTTGCATTCCTACCAATGTCCCATATTTTGCAACAATACAGGCTCATTCTCCCGATCAATTATTAACCGTTCAGATTACATCAGCAGTTATTCCCGCTTCCGCCACCCTAAATCCTTCTTTACCCACACCGGCTTCTTCAATTACAATCACAGAGTTAGAATGGACTCCAACTCCCTCAGACTGGGGACCTAATAATTTATTATTCACCGTGACCGACAATCTCGGCAACAGCGCTTCGAGAAATTTTAGCCTGGTTGTAAATACTTCAGCCAGTTTCACTTCTCTGCCCACCGGCTTAGTTATTTCCGAGAACCAGCCTTTTGTTTACAACATCACTGTAAGCGACCCAGATACTGCTTATGGTGATGAACTAAATATCCTTGGCTTTGGAATTCCCTCATGGTTAACGCTTACCGACCACGGTAACGGGACTGCTACGTTAAGCGGCACTCCGGGTACCGGAAGTGCAGGAAGTTATCCGGTTCATTTAGATGCAGAAGACATATATCACCACTGCGCAGGTCACAGCGAGCAGTTTTTTGTTATACAAGTTGTTTCCTGCAATCTGAGCGCTTCCATTATTCCAAAACCTGCAAGCGTAAGCGGTTACTGTCAGGGTCAGAAAATAGAACTCACGGCCAGCGGAGGTGCATCGTATGTGTGGAGTACCGGAGAAACATCGCAGAGTATTGAGGTAACGGCAAGTGGAGCTAAAGTGTATTCCGTAACTGTTACTACCGGTTTTTGTTCAGCAACTGCGGCATTTTCTGTAGTTGCTTTTCCTAATGTTCCTCCGGTTGCTGTATGCAAAAACACAGTTGCTTATCTTAATACTTCAGGCAGTGCAGCCATTACCGCAGCGGATGTGGATGGAGGAAGCCGGGATAATTGCGGCAGTATTACCCGAACAGTTTTGCCTGCATCTTTTTTATGTGCTAACAGGGGTACGAATTCAGTAGCGCTTACTGTTACAGATACAACTGGTCTTTCTTCTTCATGCAATGCCATTGTAACAGTAATTGATAGTATAAAACCAATTGCCCGATGTAGAAACGCGCAGGTAGTTCTTAATCCATCAGGAAACGCAATCCTTACTGCATCGCAGCTTGATAATGGTAGTTCAGATAATTGTAATTTCACTTTATCTGTTTCACCGGCTTCATTCAATTGCTCTAATATCGGAAACAACAATGTTATACTTACCATAGCTGATGCATCGGGTAATTCTTCTTCATGCAATGCCATGGTTACTGTTTCCGGTCAGGTTTCATCTTCCTGTAACATATCTTCAACAGCTAACACCATTTATTTAGGCTACGGGGCCCAAAGCACAGTTTTATCCGTTACCGGTATCTCGGCAGTTTCATACGCATGGTCGCCTGCAGCAGGCTTAAGTTGCACCAATTGCCCGTCACCGGTATTTACTCCGGCAGCCGAAGGTAATTACACTATTACAGTCAGAGTTACTAATTCAACAGGCTGTATTTCATCGTGCAGCATAACAGTTTGTGTTTTAGATGTTCGGGTTCCGGGTACTGATGGTCAAAAGATTTATGTATGTCATGTATTGCCAAATAGCATGGGAGGCTCACACTCGTTGGCTGTTTCAATAAACGCAGTTTCTTCTCACTTTCCCGGTCATATTGATGACCGATTGGGCAGATGTGAGCAATCCTGCTCTGGTTCGTTTAAAACTGATGAAACGGTAGATTTCGTTATGGGTCAGAAGGAAGTAAAACTGTACCCTAACCCGTTTTCGGATTATTTTCAGTTAGCAATGAGTGACAAAAACCCCGCACCTGTTTATTTGCGGGTGTATGATGTTGCCGGAAAGCTTATAGCAGACTATTCTTCTCTTCCCCCTGCTGAAACACTTTTTTACGGTGCTGAACTTTCGAAAGGAATTTATCTTGCTGAAGTAAGGCAAGGCGAGAGCAGAAAGGTTGTAAAGATGGTAAAAGCGGATTAAAAAGGACGGGGATTAACCCGACATTATTCATTTTGTTTTACCAGGTATTCATGAGTTTTGAATAATGTCGAACAGAAGTGTTGAACACGATGAACAAAGTTCTACGCTGATGGAATCCAATCCATTCGGCATTTTTTTTTGCCCGATAGGGAAAGCAAGCTGCGTAGAAGCTACGGAAGTTGGCACTGTTGATGACGGTAATTTTTTTACAGACGGGGGTGTGCGCGCTGCGGACGAGTGCGATTGCATTGCTGACAATCTCAATTGCGTTGCGGAACGCGGGCGATTATTGTAAAAAGAGAGTTAAAATGAGGGTAAAGGAGGTCAGGGATGTCTCTTTTTTAAAGTATCAGCATCTGAACGAAGACTCAACAACGGAACTGTTACGCCTTAATTAACTTCAGTGATTTTAATAAAATCTACTACGTGTTTTAATCTATTAGCGTAGTTGGATACTTGAAAAAATCAAACTCTCAACGAGCCTCTGAAACCCCTAGAGGCATAATAAGATTGAGCTCCGTTATGATACAGAAAAACCTTGCCGTACCGAAAATCGCAAAAGAGTGCGCCACCGGCTTTTCGGATATCGGGAGGTGTTTTCACCCAACTGGATGTTTTTGCATCAAAACTACCGAGGGTTTGCAGTTGACGGTATTGTTCTTCGGTTAAAATTTCAATACCCATAAATGCAGCCATGTCTATGGCATTGTTATGCGGTTTGTGTTCTTTTCTAGATTCAAGCCCTTCGCGGTCATAGCAAATGCTTCTGCGCCCTTCAGGAGTTTCGGGTGAGCAGTCAAAAAAAATGTATTCGCGTGTGTTATTATCGAATCCTACAACATCCGGTTCGCCCCCGGTTCGTTCCATTTCAAAAAGTGATTTCAGTTTGCCTGGGTTGGGGTTCAGTTTTGCCAGCACTTCAGACCAAAGGAAGGATTTATGACGGAGCATGTTTTTTTGAAACCTGTTTTTCAAAACCAAAAGCAGTTCTTCGCGCTGCTTTGCCGAAAGTTCATTTGTAGGTCCTTTTGCCAAATGGTCGTATTGAATTGCTTATTATTTCTGCTTTAATTTATGCGGCTTAGCGGTGATTGAGAAGTTTTTAAAAGGTGTCAGAACAATTCAAACAGCCTTGCATAGTCTCTGTTTCCGGTGCTAGCGTGGCAACCGGTACAACCGGAGCCTTTTTCGGAAACAGAATAACCCAGAGATCCGTCATCTTTATATTCACCCCAAAGCCAATTAGCGCCTGCAAGCGAGTTGCCTGTTGATTTTTCCATAGCGGCAAGCAGTTTAAGGCTACCAGTTTGAGAATCGTAGAGTTCTTTAACAATGAGTGAACCTTCAGGAAAAGAACCACCGGCAGGCAGCCTCCCGCTATCGGTGAGGGCGGCCCAGGCAACAGCATTAAACCGCACCCGGAAGAAGGGATTATGGGCGCTTTGCGGAGAAGAAGCCATGACGGAACTGTTGTTCTGATAATAGGTAAAGCCTGTAGTAACTTTACTTTTGTCAAACAGCATTTTGTCGGCTTCGGTAGGCTTTTTTTTGCACTGCGATAAAAAAACAACCAGCAGTAATGCTGCGAAAAATGTCAGTACAGTTTTTGATTTCATAACAAGAGGTTTATTATATGACGAAAATATTGTTTTCACCTTACACGGTTTTTATTCCGTTAATCTTGCAAAGCCATCCTAAATGACCGGCATGTGTGCCTTCATGTCTAATGGCGTGTTGAATAAATGTTTTTATTGTTTTTGAACCGGCAAACTCAAAACCCATGGGATTTTCTTTCAGTAAATCTTCATTTGTTAATGTTCGGATATGGTTCATGGCCGCCTCATGAACAACCTTCCGGTCGTCAAGAATGGTTTTCATATCCGTTTTTACATCGTGGAGATTTCCATCGCTGCCGATACTGTAATGTTCCAGCCAGGGGATATTGGCTGTTTTGCCACTGGTACACTGAAGCAGCAGAAAGTTCTCGCTCCAACAGAGATGGCAGTTGAGCCAGGCTACACTGTTCAATTTTACTCCGTTTACCTCCCATTGTTTGAAAGGGTCAACAGTTTTTAGGTTACTGTTGTAATACCTCACCAGACCATAGGCCATTTCGTAAGTATCGGCAAGAATGTTCGCTTCAGAGGTCATTGATATTTGTTTGTGCTTAAAAATAGAAAAACATTCTTCTGATGATAAAACATTCTTGCAACTAAAGCGTTTCAGTATTCCTCTTTATAATTGCAGCCATGGTTGACTTAGTGAAACATAAATTTCTTTTCACACCTTTTTTTGTGTTATGTTTTGTTGCAAAGGGTATCAGCCAAACCATTCCCGCACCGGATTTGCAGTGCGTTCAGAACAATTCCACCAATGGGGATATAACATTATACTGGACTAACCCACCTTTAAATGCCTGCGGGGCATTTGTTCAATATACTATTTACGCTTCATCTAACGGAATAGGAGGCCCTTATACACAGGTTGCCGTGACATCATCTACAACTCAGTCATTTACACTTGCCGGTTATTTGAACACATCACCTTACTGGTGGTTTTACATGGAAGCAAATTACAACTGCCCCGGTTTTACATCGCTGCAAAGCGACACACTCGATAACCTGAACCCGGTTACACCGGATATAGTAAGCGTAGATGTTATACCAAACAACGATGTAGTATTTATCTGGGAACCTGGTACTTCACCTGAAACCCATTGTTATATCCTCTACTATTATCTGGTGAATGGCAATGCTGTGCCTTTCGATACTGTTTGCGGAATAAATAATACAGTTACAATTGATGCGGTAGCTAACCCCGATTCCGGTGTGCTTGCATATACCGTTGCTGCGGTTGACAGTTGCGGAAGCATAAGCGCTTTTAATACTTCGCCTCACTATACCATTTATCTTACTGCCGGCTCATCGGCCTGTGAGCGCAGGGTAAATTTAAACTGGACAAAGTATATCAACTGGCCATTGGGTGTTCAGGAGTACCGGATACTTGTAAGCAAGAATAACGGACCTTATGATGTAGTTGGTTCAGTGGACAGCAGCATGATTATGTTCAATTACACAGGTTTCAATGATGGAGACTCGCTGTGCGTAATAGTACGCGCCATTAGCGCTGCTGACACCAATATTGTTTCCAATAGTAATAAGCTTTGCCTGAAAGCATCACTGGTGCAGCCGCCAGCTTATAATTATATTACCAACGCTACGGTTGGTTTGGATAATCATATTTCCATTACCTGGCTGATTGATGTAATGGGTGAACTTACTTTTTATAAAGTTGAACGTAGCTCCAACAATGTGTCATACACTAATATCCTTCAGTTTTCGGCTCCATCGCCACTTAATGCTTTTGAAACACATATAGATTCAACAGGAATTCAACCGGAAAAGAATCCATACTTTTATAAGGTTACAGCTTTCGACAGTTGCCAATCGCAACACCCTTCACCTTACGTAAAAACGGTAAACCTAAGGGGTGAGTTGTACGATTACTATATTGCTAATTTAGAATGGAATGATTATGAGTTATATGGCGCAACAGTAACGCAATATAAACTATACCGCAACTATGGCTCCGGCTACCAGCTACTGAGGGTATTTCCTTTCGGTGTTAATTCCTATTCTGATTCACTGCAACAGTTTTTGAGTGAAAGGGGAATTTTCTGTTATCGTATTGAGGCCGTTTACGATTTGAATTTGCCTGATGCCAACTATTCAGCCACGCTTTCAAGTTGGTCAAACGAGGTGTGCATCATTCACCGGCCCATCATTTATATCCCAACTGCTTTTCATCCGGAAAGTCCGGTAGCTGTTAATGCTGCTTTTAAACCTACCATGATATTTAACACCGCTCCGAAAGGTTATACCCTTCAAATTTACAATCGCTGGGGAGCGCGCATTTTTGAAAGCAACAACCCCGATGTAGGCTGGGACGGAACCGATCATGGTAAAGAAGCACAGCAGGGAGGATATGCCTACCTTATTCAGTTTTATGCCGAAGATGGTGTAAAAGTGGAGCGTAAGGGAATGGTTCTGCTTGTGCGGTAATTTTGCACAAATTTATCTTCATGTTCTTCAATTAAACTTGACGCAGGTTATTCGCAATCGGTGAATTTCCTTTAACTGCCCGTGAAGAAAAATTTTTGAAAAAAATCAAGCCGTCCGCCTGTTCTCCTGTGCCCTTCTCACCATACTTATTAAAGCACCGAGGAAGGTAATAATTCCACCCAGCCAAACGAGGTTGATATAAGGAAAGACAATAGCTTTCATGATGATGAAATCGGCCGGTTTCTCGCTTTCGCGAATCAGCAGGTTCAATTTTTTAGTTTGCGGGTCTATCTTTGAGATGTCAACAACCAATCCCTGTTCTTTCACTTCTGCGGGTACGGAATTGACAGAGTTTCCGTTTGCCAAATCAATTACAAACACCGGTTGTGCGTGAAAAGTTTTCCCCTTTTCATCTTTTACGGAAAGATTAGCGCCTACCATCAATTTACCGGTTCTATCGAAACCTGCCGGCAAGCCCGGATCGGGGTTCAGAGATTCGAGAATGATAAGAGATGAACGGGTAAAAAAAGAATCCCCTACCGCAGCTTCCACATTCAATATAGTGTCTTTCAGTTTAGAATTGTCGGGTACTGATGAAACATGGGTAAACACATCTTTTGTGAGATAATGTTTTGTATCGGGGTTTGCAATCAAGCCCATCTTGGGATTGATTTGAGCATTTGGTTTTAAAGTGAACTCTTCCATAATTTTTCCAGTGGCTGAATCCATGCACTGATATTTTACCTCGTAGTAATGGTTGGGCTTTTCTTCCCTGGTTCCCACATAAGTTACAAGATAGTCACCCATGACCACTGTGGAATCGCGCAGCAGCAGAACATTTTCCAGTTTTTCATTTGTCTTAAATTCTTTTCCGAAATTGATGCCCGCCCAGTTGTAAGAAATAACTTCCTTCGAGTGCTGCGAAATCAAAACGCCCAGCAAAAATACCCCGAAACCAAAGTGAGAAATACTTCCCCCCAGAAGTTTTGTATTTCCCTTAATTACAAAAAAGAGATAGGAAAGATTGCCGAAGATAGCGAAGAGAGAAGCCCCCAAAAAAACAAAAGCACCGGAGATAAACCAGAACTTAAAGTTGAATTTTTCAAAAGCATATTGTTCAATAAAATTTATACCCATCAAAAGAGCAATAACAACAGAAACTGCCACCGATAAAACAAATGAATACAAGCCCCACCTCGCTGTACCGGGAATTTTACCAACTTTGTAAGCAAGAAACTGAACCAGGCCTGTGAGCAGACCTACTAAAAAACCCAGCCAAATCTGCACCCGGTTATAATGGTCAACAACATCAACCGGTGGCGCCAGTTTTTCCATGTTCAGCTTTTGAAACAGCGATTCAAAAATGGTGTTCCAAACAGGGATTGATGTGGTAAACGTCATTTGCACCGCAGAGAGCAATAAAACGAGAGCGCCAATAAACATCCATAATTCACGGCTGAGTAATTCTTCTTCCTTTTGAGCAAAAGGAATTTGCCTTTTCAACAACCTGATAAAAAGTAGTGTAAAGGACAAGACCAGAAAAAAAAGCATATACAGCAACAACTGACCGGTCATTCCCAAATCGGTAAATGCATGAACCGAAGTGTCGCCCAAAATGCCGCTGCGTGTTAAAAAGGTGGAATAGAGAACAAAGCCAAAAGCCAGAATAAAAAATACATACGTACTGATTCCGGAATGTTTTGTGTACCGGTAAACCAGAAGCATATGCAAGCCTGCAACCACCATCAGCCATGGCACAAAGCTCATATTCTCCACCGGGTCCCATGCCCAAAAACCACCAAAACTCAGCGATTCATAAGCCCAGGCACCGCCCATTAAAATTCCTGTGCCAAGAACTGCAACGGAAAACAAAGTCCAAGGCAAAGCAGGTTTTACCCAGCCTTCCCAATCTTTCCTAAGTAAACTTCCTATCACAAACGCAAATGGAATAGTAACCGATGCAAAGCCGAGAAACAAAACCGGTGGGTGTATAGTCATCCAATAATTTTGAAGCAAGGGATTAAGCCCGTTTCCATCTTGTATAAAATCCAGGTAGTTTGGCTTTTGAAACACCGGTGCCTCAGCCATTTCGTTGCGCAATAACACAAATGGGTTACTGCCGGCTTTATATCCGAGCAAATAAATACCCAAAACCATGGAGCCGAGAAAGACCTGCGTAAGTGAAGTAACCCCCATCACCGGGTTTTCATAGTTTTTCAGAGTAAAGATTCCTGAAATCCCCAAAACTACCAGCCAAAACTGCCATAAAAGAAAACTCCCCTCCTGCCCTTCCCAAAAACTACTGATGATATATTTGAGAGGGAGTTCAGTGGACGAATGTCGCCACGCATAATGATACTCGAACATGTGGTTAAGTATCATGATAAAAAGCAGAACAAAAACTCCAAACACGGCCGCACCGTGACAGACGAATGAAATACGCGCCAAACGGTTCCAACTTTTCTTTTTGGCATCATCAAACGAAAACTCTGCAGTAAAGTATGCCACAAATGCCAACAACGAAGCGGCAAAACTGAATACAATAAAAAAATGGCCGAGGTGACCGAGCCATAGCTTTTCGTTCAAAAAACCTTCTGCACCAAAACGGGAGGAAAAAAATTCAAGCATTTTAAATCTTTAGTTCAAAAGTCATTGCAGGTTAAAGAGGAGAGTCATAGAGTTGACATTATGAACCCGCTTTCACAGTCACTTCTGTTTCCTTCAAAACAATTTCGTCATTCACATATTTTGATGGACATTTCATTGAAATTTCAGAACAATTAAAAACCTCACCTTCCATTTTTCCTTTAACAACAAGTTGTTCGCTTCGTTCAAAGTCCTGAGGCTTTGCGCCCTTGTATATCACCCTGCACTCATTTCCATCTTTGTCAGTCATGATAAATGAAAAAAAATTGGGGTCTTTTTGCGGGTCATAGTTCATTGGTCTATCTTTTACCAGATAACCAACCACATTCACCGCTTTTCCTTTTTCTTTGGCGTGAGGAAAGTTTTCATACGTGGTATAATCGCCTGTACGGGCAATAATAACGCCAACACTGACAGCTACCAGCAATAGTAAAATGATATGTGTTTTTTTCATGCCTTTAAATCCGGGGGCTAAGTTACATCAAACAGGCGAGAACTAGTGATAACGTGCATAAATACGTTTAACCGAAATCTATCCCTAAATTGCCGATTATTTCTCTCCTTTAACCATTCTATCCTTTCCACTTAAATCTTTTTTTAATTCCGTGTTTCTGAACCCCTGCTCTTTCAGAATATTCATTACGTCCTCTCCTTTCAGGTAACTAACTTCAAAAAACAATTTTCCGCCAAACTTTAAAGCGGAAATAGCCTGCTCCGAAATTTTTCGATAGAATATTAAATCATCAGTACTTTCAGGAAACAGCGCCAGATGAGGCTCATACAACAAAACATTCTTTCCAAGATTTAGCGTTTCATTTACAGAAATGTAGGGGGGATTACTGATAATCAGGTCGTAAGCATCTTCAGGCAACCTTTCCCTGAGAATGTCCATGCTGAAAAAATTTACCTTCGTGTGATTGACAGCATTATTCTCTTCAGCAACCTTCAAAGCATTGTTACTTACATCACATGCTTCTATTAACGCTTCAGTAAATCTCGTTGCCAGTGAAATTGAGATGCAGCCGCTCCCAGTTCCAATATCAAGGATTTTCAAATCCGAGCCCCTAAATTTAAACTCCGAAACAATCCAAGCAACCAACTCCTCTGTTTCTGGGCGGGGAATTAATACACACCTATTTACCTTAAATTTCAACCCGTAAAAATCAGCTTCACCTAAAACGTATTGCACCGGCTCATAAGTTAGCAGACGACTGAGAATAACCTTTATCTCCTTGCCCTGTTCGGAAGTAGGAATTCTGAACCGGTCTAAGGATTGCCTGTATGTTTCAGCCTTGAATATTTTATCAAAAACAATTCTTGTAATTGCTTGCGCTTCGCGTTCATCATAAATTACAGAAAGTTTCTCCCTAAATTGCTTTTGAATTTCACTGATTGTCATTGTTCAAAAATAGCTTTCTCCAAACCATCAGAAATTTGAATTACTATTTTCGTTTCAATGGATATTGATGAGCAATTTATGCAGCGCTGCCTTGACCTTGCTTTAAAGGGGCTTGGCAATGTTGCTCCTAACCCCCTAGTAGGTTGTGTGATTGTTCATGACGGGAAGATAATAGGGGAAGGTTATCATGAAAGATTTGGGGGTACTCATGCAGAGGTTAATGCCATTAACTCTGTTTCAAACCAGGAATTGTTACTACAATCCACTTTATATGTAAACCTGGAGCCTTGTTCGCACTTCGGCAAAACACCACCATGTGCCGATTTAATAATCTTAAAAAAAATCCCCTGTATTGCTATCGGAAGCATTGACCCGAACCCATTGGTAGGAGGAAAAGGAGTTCTGAAATTAAAGGATGCCGGTATAGATGTAAGTTTAGGAGTACTTCAGAAAGCATCTGATTTTCTGAATTGCAGATTTTTCACTTTTCATGTCAAGCATCGCCCTTATATTATTCTAAAATGGGCACAGAGTTCTGATGGCTTTATTGCGCCACAGGAATCCAAACAGTTTTGGTTAACCAACGTACAATCGAAAAAGTTAGTTCACAAGTGGCGCAGCGAAGAGCAGGCAATTCTTGTTGGAAGAAAAACCGTGGAAACAGATAACCCACAACTTACAGTGAGGCTGTGGCACGGCAAGAATCCTATCCGAATTACTATAGATAAAAACCTTGAACTAGGGTCAAACCATTCCATTTTCAGCAGAGACGCTCCAACAATAGTGTTCAATCAAATAGAAAGTTCAGTTAATAGGAATACAGAACACATAAAAGTTGATTTTGAAGAAAATACCGAAGAACAAATACTCCACACACTTAGCCAAAAAAATGTATCATCTGTGATCATTGAGGGTGGTGCTGAAACGTTAAATTATTTTATCTGCAAAAATCTTTGGGATGAAGCGCGGATATTTTTCACTCCGCATCAACTTCAAAGCGGGAAGCCCGCCCCTCAGGTTACCGGAACTTTAATCGAAGAAAGCGATATAGAAAACGACCTCCTGAAAATCTTCACCAACCCGAATTCATGATTTATCTCGTTCTGTCTGTTCTTTGTACGGCTGCGTTTATCCTCCTGTTTAAAGTATTTGAAAAATATGCCATCCAAACATTTGATGCAATAGTTTTTAATTATTGGGTGGCTTTTGGCTGCGGTGTGTTCTTTGTTCCTAAAAATACTTTCGGTGATATTGCTCATGCCAACTGGCTTTGGTTTGCTTTTGTGCTGGGAGCTGGCTTCATTACCGTTTTTACTTTAACGGGTGAAACAGTCCGCCTGTTCAGCGTTTCAGCAGCCTCTGTTTCCATGAAACTCGGGCTTGTTTTCCCGGTGATATTCGCCTTTCTGATTTACGAGGAACCGTACAACAGCCTAAAACTGATTGGAATCCTTTTTGCTTTTGTAGCCGTAATTCTTTCCACCTACCGGCATTTAGATGAGCACCACAAGCACGCCAAATTGCAGATGCTGTTTCCATTTATCGTTTTTGCAGGCAGTGGCTTGTGCGATTCGGGTGTGCAATACGCCAACAAAGTGCTTTTAGGCAGCAGCGACATTATTCCTTTTGTTACCATGAATTTTTTCACTGCCGCAACATTCGGGAGTACTGTTCTGGCTTACCGGTTTATAAGCCGTGAAACAAAATTTAAATGGAGAAATGTTGCAGGGGGTATTGCTGTAGGAATTCCGAATTATTTCTCATTTGTATTTATGCTTAAATCTCTGGAAACGATGAATTGGGGTAGTTCGGTTGTTTTCCCGGTAAGCAACCTGTCTACAATTGCATGTTCTGCTTTTGCTGCGTTTATCTTTTTTAAGGAAAAGATTTCAAAAATTAATTTGTTGGGGCTCATATTTGCCGTTGTAGCCATAGTTTTGATTATTGTTTCCAATAATTCCTAACGTTTAAAACCTTTGCTAATGCTAAATTTAGTCTATCTTTAAACTGTATGAAAAACATATTACTCACTTTAGCAATTGCTTCCTATACCTATGCTTTTACCCAAAAAACAGACGGCAACTATTCCCCTGTTCAATACAAAAATTCAAACTGTAAATCGTATTTCCCAAAGGTAAAGTTAGAGGGCGAAAACAGTGCAGCAAATGTTGGAAATTACCTGATAAAGAATATTGAGAACCTGCGCGACCATCGCGTTTCCGTCCACCTGAATTATGTCAATGAAAGCCCTGGTGGGTTTCATTACTCTTTTACTCAAACTTTTAACGGTATAAAAATTTACCAAAGCGAAGTGAAACTGAACCTTGACAAAAACAATATTATCCGCTCCATTTTCGATAATTCAGAAAACACAAGTGGGTGGAATGTAAACACTACTGTAGCTACAGAAAACCCGGTTATTGCCATTCATCCTGAAACCGGTTTGCCTGTTTTGGCTGAAAAGAGTATTGAGAATAATTATTACGAGACTCTGGCTGCCAACGGTGAAATTGTTTTCACGCACGATTTGAGAGTTTATTTCTCTGCTCCTGATTCAATGGTTAGTGGAAAAATCTTTAACCCCGACCCGTTGACAACTGCACAGCAGTTCTATGATACAGGTACGGCATACAAAGATAATTCTGATTCTAACTCAACATGGATTGATGCGCAATACCAAACAGTTACTTTTAAAACCGATTTTGATGGCACTACTTTTACCCTCAAAAATCCTTACGTCCGTATTGTCGATTTCGACTTGCCCAACATTCCCGTAGTTACATCCGATACTCCGTATTTTTATTTTGACCGCTCGCAGTCAGGCTTTGAAGATGTGAATGCTTATTATCACATCAGCACTATTCAAAATCATATTCAATCACTTGGTTTCACATCGGCTAACGGGCTGGTTGAAGTTGACCCGCATGCTCTTAACGGAGCCGACAACTCATATTTTGTTTACAGTTCAACCCCGCACCGTATTTATCATGGTACTGGCGGTGTTGACGATGCTGAAGATGCGGATGTATGCGTACATGAGTATGCTCATTCCATATCCGAAACCAGCGCTATGGGAACCAATTTTGGTAACGAACGTAATGCTCTCGATGAAGGTTTTGGCGATTATATAGCGGGTTCATATTCCAAGGCGCTCAGTTCGTTTAATGAATACTGGACTTTCAACTGGGACGGTCACAATCAGTTTTGGAAAGGGCGAGTATTGACTACAACCAGGAGGTATCCTGACAGCCTGCTTACAAGCATTTACCGCAATGGCGAAATGTGGGCTTCTGCATTATACGCCCTTCATAATGAAATAGGCAGAATTGCTACAGACAGTCTCATTTTGCAGACTCATTACTCATATTCGCAAAATATTTCCATGCGCGATGCTTATTTCCTGTTGGTAGAAGCTGATACCATGCTCACCAACGGCAGATATTACTGCCCTATATACCGCAATATGTTTCATTATGGCTTTGCTCCATATAATCCTTCTGCTGATGCCATGTGTGCGGTTGGATTAAATGTGATGGGTGAACTGAACGTTGAGTTGCAGCAAAACATAAATTTGTTCAGGGTTACAAACCCGGAATTACAAAAGTTGCAAATGCAGATTGTAGCCGTCACCGGTCAGATAATTTCTTCTATTGATATATCCGGCTCAAGTTTCCTATATCAAAATAACTACCTTCCTAACGGAGTTTATTTGATAACGTTGCGCACCAATAATGCTTCAAAAACTTTCAAATGGTGCAAAGCCATGTAGGCTATGAAAGAGTGTATTCCAGAATCAGAACTGATTATAAACCCCGATGGAAGTGTTTATCATCTTCACCTGAAGCCGAAAGAAATCGCTTCCACCATTATTACCGTAGGTGACCCTGCCCGGGTTGAAGCAGTGAGTAAGCATTTTGACAGTATTCAAAGCAAAAGTCACCATCGTGAATTTATCTGCCATACCGGTTACCTCAATAACAAGCGGCTTTCAGTTATTTCAACGGGCATGGGAACAGATAATATTGATATACTGATGAACGAACTCGATGCGCTGGTGAACATTGATTTTAAGACGCGCACGGTAAAGGATGATCTCATGTCACTCGAAATCATCCGCCTTGGCACTTCCGGAAGTGTGCGCGAGGAGCTGCCGGTGGATACTGTTCTGCTCAGCGAAATCGCGATTGGCATGGATGGGCTGATGCATTTTTACGATTATGAAAACACGATTCACGAAACCGTTTACCTCGAAGCTTTTACCAGTTACATAAAGCCGCACTTCAGTGGAGTTAAACCATATCTTGTTTCGGCTTCGGAAAACCTACTGCATAGATTTGAGAACCTCTACCCTAAGGGCACTACCGTTACTGCCTGCGGGTTTTATGCCCCTCAGGGCCGTACGCTGAGGCTGTCGCATGAATTCCTTGATTTTACAAGTGTCCTTAACCGTTTCGGTCATAGACATTTCCGAATTACCAATCTAGAAATGGAAACTGCCGGCATTTACGGAATGGGAAACCTACTCGGACATCACTGCCTTTCAATCAACGCCATACTTGCCAACCGCACTAACCATACTTTCAGTAAAAACCCATCTAAAGTGGTTTCGAAAATGATTGAAGATACGCTAGAGGTAATAGTTTCTTAACAGGTTAATATATCCGGCTTGTTGTAAGAGAAATATTAGCCAAAAATCTCCCCCACAATCTTTAAAGCATTCGCCTCGTTGCCAAAGCCCTTGTCAAGCACAAGTCTGCGCTTGTCCATTTCAGGTTGACTAAAATCTGTTTCCATCAGGTCGTTGATTATGCGTTTGGTAGCGTTTGGGTTATCTTCAATCACACAGAGTGTTTCCAGCCCTGTGTTGTTTACCATCTTGCTGTTCACCACAACAAACCTGCCACGGTACAGGGAGTTTAGCAGTTTGAGTTTAATGCCTGTAGGTTGAAAAGTAAACAGCAGGTTGATGTGTGCATCGCGCATCAACTCCACCATTCTATCAAATGGAGGATTTTCAACCAAACTAATGTTTGGAACATTTTTGACAGCTTTTTTAAGAGAGCTTGTGGGCTCATTGCCAGCTATAATAAAATTGAAGGGCATGCCCTCGGCAATCTTCTTGATGATGAAAAGTGCAGCCTGGTTGTTTTCCGCCACGCTTAAATTTCCATGATACAGAATATACTTTCCTTTACCGGTAAGGCTGGTTACACTTTCGTTACTGTGAAATGCGGGAACATAGCTGATAGTTTCATAACTCTGGCGCAGGTATTCATAATCGGTTTTGCTGATAGCAAAAATCCTGTCGGCAAATTTCAGCTCATCTTCAAATTTTTTGAGCTTCATGGATTCGTAATGGAAATAATACTTAATCAGGTAGTTGCTTTCCGATTCCTTTAAACTTCGGTAGTAATCCCACTCTACATTGTGCATACGCACAGCTTTCAGTTTATCTTTCAAAGCCGGATGATTCAAATAAAAACAGGTATGCAACCCCTCAAACAGCACCGGGTAATCGTTATCAGACAGATTATTCAGCAACTCATCACTTTGTCTTGAACCAACAATGTATGGAACCTTGCTGTAAATAGCTTGAAAGAATTTCTTGCGCGGATAATAATTAACACTCGTGCAAATCTTAGCCAGTTCTTCGCTTTCATCGCGCCCGTAATAAAAGCAATGCAGATGAATTTTAATCCCGAGTTCATGCAGCGCTTTCATTTTGTAGAACACGTCAATCACTCCGCCATAATCAGGAGGGTAAGGAATATTAAACGAAACTATGTGGAGTTGTTTACCGGAGAAGTTCATGATATAATGTAAGCAGTTTTTCCTCTTCGTTTTGCCAATTCAAAGCGTGGGCACAAACTTCACAATTTTTCCGCAACTGAGAATACAAATCACGCTCACTTAACAGACGCTCTATTGCAGTAATTATTTCCGGGACTGAGCATTCTTTTACTAACAGAGCCACATTAAACCGCTTATTGATTTTCCGGTACTCCGGGAAATCCATGCACACCTGAGGGACACCTGCATGTATGTAATCGAAAAACTTGTTAGATAGTGAATAGTAATAACTCTGACCTATATTTTCGAGCAAATTAATTCCAATGGTAGCTTCGGAAGTGATCTTTTTTAAATCATCAGGTCTTACAAAACCCAGGAATTCAACTTTACTTTCAACATTAAAACTCCTTGACAAAGCTCTTAATTTACCCGATAAATCACCCTCGCCTGCTAACTTCAGTCGGGCATCAACGTTTTTCATTGCCTCAATTAAATACTCCAGCCCGCGACCTTCATTTAGCGCTCCCTGGTATAAAAGTATTGCTGCTGACCGATGACCTGTAACCGATGAAAAATGCAACGGAGCGTTGAGAATTATTTCAAACTTCTTCCCGTATTTTTTCGAAAATAATTCAGCTAATACCGGTGATACCGTATATGCCAAATCACATTTTGGAATAAAAGTATGCGCAACAACTTCCCAAATCTTTTTTATCTTAGGTCTCCGAACTACTTCCGGAACCTCAGTAAAATATTCATGAGCATCATAAACAAGTTTTGCCCCCTTTAATCTACCAATCATAAAAGCCGGAAAAATAGTATCAAGGTCAATAGCACACACCGCATTGAAGTCTGAAAAAGCGAGATAGAAAAGCAGACGCAGATTATATTCAATGTAAAAAACCTTCCCTTTATTAAAAAAACATTTCAGGCGTGTTTGACGGTATGTTTCTCTTTGAAGTGGTGCTGAAAAATCGAGTTCCCTTCCAACCAACTCCAGAGTAAAGCCGGCTTTGGCAAGGCTGCGGCAAATTCTTTGCATCCTTTGGTCATAGGTGAGGTCGTTGGTTACACAAAGAATAATTTTCATCTGGTTAACTGTAATTCGCCTTTCTGGTTTTTCCCGATTTTACCTGTATCTGATAAATAATCTATAGCTGTGCACAGGGTATCTTTTCGTATTTTAAGCTTTGAATTAAGTTGTTCTATTTTAAGAGGTGAATTCGTTAATTCTGTTTCTATGTGGCTTACAATTTCTGAAAACTCCCGGGCGCTCAAACCACATTTATTTTGAGCCACACATACATCGCAAACCCCGCAACTATCTGATATACTTTCTCCAAAATATTTTACAAGTAAACAGGTGCGGCAGACATTATTTTCGGTAAGATAATTGCGCATGTCTTTCAGGCGTTTCTCGAAATCGAGCTTTCTTCGGTGTAGGAACTCTAAATCCAACTGAAGGCTAGATTTCACAACCCGGTCTTTCAAAAAAATAAGCTGCGGTTTGTTTTTTTGAGGCAAATAGACTAAAATGTTGAGCTTATCAAGCATATTCAATTGCCGGATAACTTCGTCAATCGTGATTTTTAAACGAACTGAAATTACCTTTTCATAAATCGAAGTAAAGTCTTCAAAGATGCCTTCTGATGTTCGTAAAATAAATTTCACCAATGGTTCAAAGGAATTGTTCTGTTGCAGAATTTTATTCAATTCATCTTTACCCGCTATAAACTTTGTTTTAGACAAAGCCTTTATCCCTTCTGTTATATAAATCAGTTCCTGCTGTTCCAAAATCTTCAAAGCACTTAACGCTTTGAGCGGATTCAAATGGAACCGCTCTGAAAATCCGGAAATATCAAAGTCAAAAACCTCGTCTCTTCCCGAATTCTCTGCAACCTGTAGATATAAGCACAGCGACTCGTAAACATTCTTAATAAAATCAATAGTGGGATAACCTTCTAAAATCTTTTTTTCCAAGTCTGTAAAGTCGCGTGCTTCAAGCAACTGAACCGCATAAGCTTTCTTCTCATCGCGCCCGGCCCTTCCTGCCTCCTGGAAATAGGCTTCTATGCTTTCCGGTAAATCTACATGTATTACTACCCTAACATTGGGTTTGTCAATTCCCATTCCGAAAGCACTTGTACAACAAATAATTCTCGTCTTTCCTTTTATCCAATCATCCTGTTTCTTCGAGCGGTCATCCGGTCGCAATCCTGCATGGTAAAAATCCGCCTTTATATTATTCTTATTCAAGAAGTCAGAGTACTCTTTCGTTCGCCTGCGGTTTCGTGTGTAAACAATTCCGCTGCCATTTACCTTAGTTAAAATATCCAGAACCGACTTTTCCTTAGCGAATGTTTTTCTTACAACATAACTCAGGTTTTTGCGGACGAAGCTTTTTCTCAACACATTTTTTGAATTGAAAAGAAGCTTCTTCTGTATATCATCAGTCACTTCCGGCTTGGCTGTAGCTGTTAGCGCAATCACCGGAATGTTTTTCAGATTTTCACGGATTTCAGCAATTTTTAAATATGGTGGCCGAAAGTCGTACCCCCATTGCGAAATGCAATGCGCTTCGTCAACAACTAAGAGCGATACTTTCATTTTTGATAGCCGTATACGAAAAGTTTCACTTATCAGTCTCTCGGGCGAGACGTATAGAAATTTTATGTTTCCGTAAATACAATTGTCTAACAAAGTGTCAATCTGCTTATGCGACATTCCTGTATAAACAGCTACGGCTTTTATACCCTTTGCGTTAAGGTTGTAGACCTGGTCTTTCATCAATGCGATAAGAGGGGAAATAACCAGGCACAATCCTTCTTTCGCTAATGCCGGAACCTGAAAACAAATAGATTTGCCTCCTCCCGTAGGCATAAGTGCGAGGGTATCTTTTCCGTCCAGAACTGAACGAATGATATCTTCCTGCAAAGGTCTGAATTTTTCAAAACCCCAATACTGCTTTAAGATTTGATAGATAATATGCACGGAGTGAAAATATGAATAATGAAGGTTTTTTCCGGCATGTCAACCCTCCAACTTCCGCCTATGTCTGGATAATAATTTTTTTGATAGTTTTTTCAGACTATCAAAATCTTCGCGATTAAGCAAAAACTGTGAAAACCCGATTTTGTTTTCTGCAATGAAAAATGTAAACAGAAGCAACGAAGAAACGGTAAACGAAATGCTTGCAGCCAGTCCCGCTCCACTCATTACGTAATCCGGTATGAGAAAGTGGCCTGCAATAACCAATGCAGAAAAGCCTGCAAAACTTGAAGTAATCAATTGTAAATATCTGCCAATGCCAAAATAGAAACTGCTTATCACTAAAAACAAATTGTAAAAAAGGATTCCGGGGAAGAGAAACCGGATACTGTGTTTTACATCTTTAAATCCCTCACCAAACACAAAAATATAAACTGAAGAAGGCAACAAATAAATCAGGAGAAGCGCTATAAGACTTATAACAATACTCAGTTTTAGCCACCGAATGGTTTTTCCTGCATCTTCCTTTACTTTACTGCTATTGGATGTAGAAACGTAATTAACCGTTGAAATACTTCTGGGAATAATCCAAACTGCTTCCAGAATAGATATACCTATTGAATAAACACCGAGGTATTGTATTCCTTGTTGTAATCCTAACTGAAAGAAGTAAAACCTTAAGTTAAGCAGTTGAAAAACTTCAGCCAGCTGGTAAAGAACTCCGTATCGGAACGAAGTTTTTACGTCTTCCCAAGTAAAGTCTGAAAAGAAATGGGTAATACGGACATAAGGTTTTACAACAATAAAACTCATCAGAGCTGTAAATGAATAAGCAGTCAAGGAAGAATAGATGTAAGCGTATGCATCATGAATATTGAAATAGTAAAAGCAGATAATCACACCAGTTAACTGCATCAAAACCGCAAGTGCGGAAATAAGATTTGAAGTTATAATTTTGTTTTTTGCGAGTAAGATAGTCTGGTGAATAATGATAATCGAAGAAAAAAAGCTAAAAACAGCTATAGAAGGGATGTGTTTATCGGTAATAAATCCTGTGGTTTTCAGAAATGCAAAACCGCTAACTGCCACTGCCGCAGTCCAAAAGTAAGCGGGGAAAACAAGCAGTTCTATTTTGTTGCGCGGAATGAGATAAACTAAAGCTTGCCCGCCTAAAATATTACTTAGGAAAATGAAAAAGTACATGATAGTGATCATTAGAGTTACATCACCCTTTACGGAGGGTCCAGCATGACGCGCGATTAAAAGCGCGATCAAAAAATTAAAGGCAGTTGAACCACTACGGGCGAGAACTGTAAAAAAAACTTGCTTTTTCAATTCAAAATTTGAACGGCAAATTAAAACCTTTCAAAGATTTTATGATTTTAGATGTGGTGAATACGTTTACTTACAGTGCGCTTTATTGTTTGTACCTCGGTATTTTTATCTTTATCCTCTTTCGATGGAAGTTTTTTGACATAAAAGATATAAGCAAAAAATACCTGGCTGGTTTCTTTCTTCTGAAAGTTACAGCCGGAATTTGTCTAACTCTTATTTATACCTATTACTATACCGATACAAGCAAAGCCGACATTTACCGGTACTTTAACGACAGCAAATTCATCACATCTTTAGTTTTTCACGAACCCCAGGTATGGATTAAGGTTATTTCGGGCATAGGCATGAATGAACCGGAAACCTTCAGGCATCTTCTACCTACGCAGTACTTCAGCCATCCCGAAAATGATTTCGCAACCAATAATACTTTTATCATCAGAGTCATTTCTGTATTGAATTTTTTATCGTTCAATAACATTTACATCAATACCCTTCTCCTTAATTTTCTCTCGTTTGCCGGATTAACTGTTTTTTACAAATCATTCTCGAAATACTTTGCAGAATTTCCACTGATACTTTGCGTGCCTGTTTATCTCTTGCCCTCGGTGGTATTCTGGGGTAACGGTTTACTGAAAGAGCAGCTTATATTCACATTCCTAGGTTTCTTTTTTTTCACTCCTAGAATTTTTCGTGAAAAAAGACTTTTTCTCACCTTGACTTTCAAGCTGATAATTGTCTCCGTTATTTATCACATAAAGCCATCCGTTGCACTTTGTCTTTCTGCTTCGATAATTTTTCTTCCAGATATTAACATCTCTAATGCCAGGCGGATTACAACTGTTTGCTGCATCGCTGCTGCAATAATGGTATTTGTCTTTGCCATCGCTCCTGAATGGAGGGATGGACTTTGTTGGCAAATTATAACCAAGCGAAATGAATTTATTTCTCTCGCTATGAATGAGAAAGCGCGAAGTTATGCTGCAGATGTGCTTACATCTGCGAGCTGCAACCAACTATTTTCGCTCATCCCCCCTGCAATTATAGATGCAATATTACGTCCTTTCCTGTGGGAAGATCTCAGCCTTTTTGAGTTTTTCTCGGCTATAGAAAACACCTTGTTCCTTACTTTTATTACTGTTCAGCTTTTCTTTATTAAGATTCCGAAAGGGAAAGAAATATGGTTAGGATTGTTTTGCTGCTCGTTCGCATTGCTTAACTATTTGATTATTGGACTTACAGTACCGATAGCGGGAGCCCTGGTTCATTACCGCACAATAGCTGCCCCTTTTCTTTTGCTGACCTTTTTATTGGTAACGGACAAGAATAGACTGAAGCTGTTTTTTACTGATTTAGCCTGGTGGAAAAACAAAAAAAAGTGATTCTCCGCTTCTGAATCCAGTTTTCAGACCCGAACTGGCAAAGGCTTTGTTTTATTCATATTCAACCACCTTCGCCATTTGCTTCGGTCTGTATCACGGCTGCGTATTTCAAACAATCCTTTGAACTGAGCCAGCAAAGCGCTTTCTACTTTCCGCCTAATCATTTCCTGAGTTTTCTCGTCATTGAATTTCGTTTTATAGCGTGTGGTAGAGATTCTCTTTCCAAAACTAAAGTAAAGTTTTGCGGGACGTGGTATTATCGTATTGCCTATCCCACGAACAACTGGTGGCATCAATTCTCCGTTTTTGAAATATTTTTCAGCCACCCCAATCAACTTTAGGAACTTGCCGAACGGTGAGTTTAAAATATCATCCGCGTCTCTAATAATTGTAAAAGTTTCTTCGGCCCCTACCGCAGCGACCGGAATAATATCGTAACCATGTTCCATTGCCATGCGCACAAATCCTTTACGGTCATTCCACTTCAGTATATACTCTTCTCCCCTCTTTTTACATATTTCACGTGTTCCACCCGGGAAAACCATTAAGCTCTCCTTACGCATCATTAGCTCCCGACAACTCTCTCTTGAAGCTTCAACCACACCCAGGTTTTTCGAAATGAAATCTCGCCACACGGGAATGCGGAAATGATTACTATCTGCCAAAGCCCGAAGTAAAATACCTTTGCGCAAATAGAGTTCAGCAGCAAACGGAAACCCGTCATGAATTCCGAGTACAGTATGGTTGCTAACATACATCGCAGGTTTAGAAACATCCAACTCGTCTAATCCGTAAAACTGAGGTGCAAAATAGAATTTGAATGGAGCGATAGAAGCCCGTATAAAATTTTTATGAGGAGGAACGTAGCTGAACCGGTCAGCCGTTTTTTTTACCTTACGTTTATTTGGCATAATGTTGAAAAAAAATTTGGCGGTGCGAATGTAAGTCCTAAATTCGATTACGAATCCATACTATTCCACATGGGAAAAACAGTTTATTTTATTCCGGGAGTTGGCGCAAACGACAGAATTTTTCAGAACCTTGAACTTCCCGGATACGAAGTAGTTCACTTGAAGTGGCCCAAACACACCCGCAAAGAACATATTGAAACTTACGTAAAAAAGCTATTACCACAAATTAAAAAGGACACGCAACCCATTTTCATAGGTATGTCTTTCGGTGGGATTGTAGCTATAGAACTCGCCAAACTTATAAAACCCAGTAAGACTATTATTATCTCCAGCATTAAAACCTATCATGAGCGACCACTCAAATTTTTGTTTCTAAATTCGGTAAAATTCCATCGTCTTGTACCAGGAAAAATTGTAGTTCACTTCCGTTTTTGGTTAAATTGGCTTTTAGGTAAACTTAACACTCACGACTTTGAGCTAATAGAAAGTATGATTCGTGAGGCAGATATTGAATTCAATGAATGGGCCGTTGACCAGGTTATTCATTGGAAAAATGAAATAGTTCCCGAAAATTTGATTCATATCCATGGAACACGCGACCGTATTTTTCCTAACTTCTATATTAAAAACGCCTTTTGGATTAAAGGAGGCACTCATTTTATGATTGTCAACCGCGCTAAAGAAATTTCCAAAATCATTCAAAAGGAACTTAATCCGGCACGGTCATTCAAACTTCCAAAAATCAAAAAACTTCGTAAAGCTTCGTAAATCCTGTGCTACCTAAGGGTTTATAATGCTGCCTCGTATTGCCGAATGCTTATTCGTCTTTGTAGTAGTTTGGCAATGCTGCTTCTCAATATCTTTAAACTACTCTACAAAATAAGCATTGAGTCGCCATAAGCCAAAAATTTGTATTTCTCCTTAATAGCTGTTTCATACGCTTTCATTACCAAATCATAACCACCAAATGCGGCAGTCATTATCAGCAGGCTCGATTTGGGCTGATGAAAGTTAGTAACCATAGCATTGGCAATGCTGAAATCATAGGGTGGGTGAATAAACAAGTTTGTCCATCCCTTAAAAGTTTTCAGGTAGTGCTCTGCCGAAACAGCCGACTCAACAGCGCGGACAGTAGTGGTCCCTACTGCACAGATTCTTTTGCCTCTGTCTTTTGCATGATTTACAATTTTTGCCGCCCGTTCAGGAATAATAATTTCCTCGGCATCGGTTTTATGCTTCGAGAGGTCTTCCACATCAATAGTGCGGAAAGTGCCGAGACCTGTGTGCAAAGTAATTTCTGCCAATTCAACACCGTTAATTTCCATCCGCTTCAACAGTTCTCTGCTAAAGTGCATACCTGCGGTTGGCGCGGCAACTGCTCCTTCAACTTTAGCATAAACAGTTTGGTAACGTTCGGCATCAATTGCCTCAACCGGACGCTTGATATATTTAGGCAGCGGAGTTTCGCCTAATGAAAAAAGTATTTTTTTGAATTTATCATAGTCGCCATCGAATAAAAAACGGATAGTTCTGCCGCGTGATGTAGTGTTGTCCACTACTTCAGCAATTAAGTCATCCTCTTTACCGAAGTAAAGTTTATTGCCTACACGGATTTTTCGTGCAGGGTCAACCAATACATCCCACAAAAATTGTCCCTGATTCAACTCCCGGAGAAGAAAAACTTCAATTTTTGCCCCTGTTTTTTCCTTTGTTCCGTACAAGCGAGCGGGAAATACTTTAGTATTATTTAAAACCAACACATCACCATCCCCAAAATATTTGATGATGTCCTTGAACTTTTTGTGTTCAATTTTCTTTGTTTTTCGGTCAACTACCATCAGCTTACTTTCATCGCGGTTTTTAGGCGGATATTGGGCTACAGCATCTTTAGGAATATTAAATCCAAAACTGGAGAGTTTCATGAGTTACTTTTTGAATTTTACGGAATTCAAATTTTCAGACCGGGATCTGAATTTGAGCGCGCAAAAATAATCGCGGAATCCGAAACTCCTAATTGTTTTTATAGAAATAGTTTACGTTTGCGAGGTGAGGACATTTCTGCAAATCTTCAGGCAAAGTTTAGTGTTGTCGTTTGAAGAAATAAGGGCGGCTAAACTTCGTTCCGCCCTCTCTCTGCTTGGCATTACTATCGGTATTTTGTGTATTATTTCTGTTCGCACTTCTGTCAATTCGATGGAAATGAATATCCAAAACAGCCTGGCTTCATTCGGTAACGACATCCTATATATACAAAAGTGGCCCTGGATTTGGGGCGATGGCAATGACTACGCCTGGTGGAAGTACCTCAACCGACCGAACACCAACAGACGCGAATTAGAACAGTTGCAGCAAAAAGTAAAAGGAGCCGAAGGAATTTGTATTTTATATTTTTCAGGCAACGCCAATGTAATTGCAGGTGAAAATGTTGCCGAACGAATACAAATACAGGGGGCTACTTATGATTACAATAAAATAAAAGAAATGGAATTTACACAAGGGCGATACTTCACCCCTGCTGAATCAAACAACGCTCAGGCAACTGCAATTGTCGGTGCAGAGGTAGCCGAAACCTTATTTCCCGGCCGAAGCCGGATTATTGGGCAACAGATTAAGGTAAAAGGGGTAAAAATGACAATCATAGGTGTTCTAAAAAAAGAAGGAAGCGATTTATTCGGTTTTACACTAGACAACAATCTAATTGTCCCTTTCAGTTTTATGAGCATGTTTGTAAATGTAAACGACATTGGAAATGACCCACTCATAGCCATTGTCCCCAAAAAGGGGGTTCCCATTGACGAACTCAGATACGAACTGAAAGGAGCCATGCGCTCCATCAGAAGGCTTTCCCCTTTTGAAGAAGATAATTTTGCGATCAACCAGGTAAGCGTCTTTACACAAGGTATAGCCTCTATTTTTTCTATTATCAACTTTGCCGGTTTAATTATTGGCGGTTTTTCAATCCTGGTAGGTACATTCGGTATTGCCAATATTATGTTTGTAAGCGTTCAGGAAAGAGTTTACCAGATTGGAATCAAAAAAGCTCTTGGAGCAAAGAAAATTTATATCCTACTCGAATTCCTTCTGGAAGCCGTTATGCTTTGCGTGTTCGGGGGGGGTATTGGACTGGTAACTGTAGTTGCCCTTTTCAATATATTGAATTGGTATATCGCTAACTATTCTGAAACTGAATTTACCTTTTATATTACCTCCTACAATATCTTTATCGGAATATCAATCTCCGTTGTAACCGGAATTTTAGCGGGTTTTTTACCGGCATGGAGTGCTGCGAATATGAAACCGGTAGATGCTATCAGAGGCGAAGTGAGTGATTTGTTCAAAGGCATTCCGTTGTTTTTTATAAAAATTTTTACGAGGAGCTGGAAAGTCAGGCTGGCTAAACATGCTATTGATACTATTACCGGAAAGCACGCATGAAGTTTCTCATCCTCCGTTTTTCATCTATAGGTGATATAGTGCTAACCTCACCGGTTATCCGTTGCCTGAAAAAGAAATTTCCAAATTCGGAAATACATTACGCAACCAAGAAATCATTCAAACCTGTTGTTCTGCACAATCCTTACCTGACCAAAATTCATCTGCTTGATAATTCACTTATAAACTTAATTCACAGGCTTAAACAGGAAAAATTCGACTGCATTATTGATTTACACAATAATCAGCGCACTCTTTTAATTAAAAACCTTTTGAGGACAAAATCATTTTCATATGGTAAATTAAATTTCGAAAAGTGGCTGCTTGTGAATTTCAAAATAAACCGGCTCCCGCAAAAGCATATTGTTGACCGCTACCTTGAAACAGTAATAACTTTCGGAGTTGAAAATGACGATAAAGGGTTGGACTATTTTATTTCTGCAGATGAGGAAGTTGATTTAAAAAGCCTCCCCTCTGAATTCTCAACCGGATATATTGGCTGGGTAATTGGCGGTCAACAGGACACTAAGAAATTTCCTGCCGAAAAAATTATCCGGGTCATAAAACAATTGAATTATCCGGTAATCTGCTTAGGCGGGAAAGAAGACTTCGATACAGGGGAAAGAATTAAATTGGGAATAAGAAGCCAGAAACACTCACCTTTCTTAAACGCTTGCGGAGCATATTCTATTAATCAATCCGCTTCTCTTGTCAAACAGGCAAGGGTTGTTGCTACCAATGATACCGGCTTAATGCACATTGCTGCAGCTTTCAAAAAACCAATCGTTTCGATTTGGGGGAACACTATTCCCGAATTTGGCATGAGCCCGCATTTCGGAAAGGACGATGTAAAAAGCACCATATTAGAAATCAAGAATTTACACTGTCGTCCCTGCTCCAAACTGGGCTTCAATCAATGTCCGGAAAATCATTTTTTGTGCATGAATATGCTTGAGGAATTGAAAGTCAGGGAAGCGATTGAAAGCCAGTTATAAAAGAAAACTGATCTTCTGGTAGGTTTGTGAAATCCGATATTCTATTGCAGATTATGCATATTCTTTCTGCAGTGATTTAGAATCTGCCTGCTTCTGATTTCATCATGCTTCATAGCAGTTATCAATTTTTCCACAGTTCTGAATTTCTGCTCTTTGCGGAGGAAATCAATAAACTCAAGAGTAAGCGGTACTCCGTAGATGTCCTTGTCAAAATCAAAAATGTTTACCTCAATGGTTTGCTCCTTACCTTCAAAAGTAGGATTATAACCTATGCTCAACATGCCATGATGAACAGTTTTTTCAAGATAAACCTTTACTGCATATATTCCCGTTCGGGGAATAAGTTTGTATTCGTCATTTACCCGCAGGTTGGCAGTTGGAAAACCAAGTTTACGCCCGTTTTGCAGACCGCGAACAACAGTCCCTGTTATGGTATAGTTATGCCCCAGTAGTTCGTTGGCTAATTTTACTTCCCCCTGTTGAAGAGCATTACGGATTTTAGTGGAGCTTACATCCAAGTCATCAAGCGTCTTCTTTGGAATCTCTTCCATCAAATAACCAAATGGTGTCTTCATTTTTTCAAGCAACTTGTAGTCTCCTTCCCTGTTCCTTCCGAATTTGTGGTCGTAGCCGATAACTATGTGTTTAGGATGAAAATAGTTGACCAGAAAGTTTGCAACGTAATCTTTCGCTGATTGCTCTGAAAAATCGCGACTGAAGGGGACAATAACTAAATTATCAACTCCGTATTTTTCAAGCAATTTAATTTTTTCCTCAATCGTATTAAGAAGTCGTAAAGATTTATCCTCCGGGTTTATCACAATGCGAGGATGGGGGTGAAAAGTGATAATGATGCTTTCACCTTTACTTAGCTGCGCCAACTCGCTAATCCGCTCAATTAGTTTTTGATGCCCCAAGTGAACACCATCAAAAGTTCCAATAGTAAGCACCGAATTTTTAAACTCGGGCAGGTTAGTTAAATCACTTAAAACACGCATAAGACAAAAACAAATTACCGGAAAAGTTTATTAACAGCAATGTTACAAACTTGAAATTATAGTTACACATTCCTCAACTGTCGCAGCAGTTTTCAAATCAAACTCACCGATTTTTGTCCTGCAAAGGGCTTGCAGGTAAGCTCCGCTGTTTAATGCTTTGCCGAAATCGTTAGCTAATGAACGGATATATGTTCCTTTACTGCAAATCACACGAAAATCTACTTCAGGCAAAGCTATTCGCGTGAGTTGAAGTTCTGAAACCTCGACAGCGCGCACTTTCAGTTCAACATTTTTTCCTTTACGAGCCTTTATATAGGCCGCTGTTCCGTCTACTTTAATGGCTGAAAATATAGGAGGAACTTGTTGAATTACTCCAATAAACTTTGTCGTTGTTTCATCCAGCATTTTTTCATCAATATGCCGTATTGGAAATGTTGCATCTATTTTTGTTTCTGAATCGTAGGAAGGGGTTGTTGCTCCCAGAAAAAAGGTTCCTGTATATTCCTTGTTCAACCCTGTGAACTCAGCAATACGCTTGGTCATTTTACCGGTACATATGATCAGCAAGCCGGTTGCCAACGGGTCAAGTGTTCCCGCATGTCCCACTTTTAGTTTTTTTCCGGTCTTTTTCGAAATAGCATAACGTATTTTGTTTACCACATCAAACGAAGTCCATTGTAAGGGCTTGTTAATGAGCAACACCTCACCTTCAACAATTTTTTCAAGCGAGAGATTCACAAGGTAAGTTCTAATCCTGTATATAAAGCATAGGCAAGAAAAATTATTCCTAAGGTAATGCGGTACCAACCGAAATATTTAAAGCCATATTTGGTCAAAAAGGTAATAAACCCTTTTATAGATATAGCCGCAACTATAAAAGCTACAACACTTCCGGTTAAAAGCAGGATGATGTTGTCGCCATGAATCAAGTGCCGAGATTCCCATAAATCTTTACCAGTGGCGGCAAACATGGTAGGTATGGCAAGCAAAAACGAGAACTCAGCTGCTTGTTTCCTATCAAAGCCTGAAAAAACACCGCCAAGTATCGTAGCCGCAGAACGAGAAACACCGGGAATCATGCTCAGGCATTGTATTAGTCCGATTTTAAACGCACTGGGAAAACTGATTTCCTCCAGGTCCGCAAATTCAGCCTTTCTGTTTTCACTCCATTTATCGAGTAGTATCAACAATACTCCGCCTGCAATAAGCGATATGCTTACTGTAAAAGGATTGAATAGATATTGTTTGATGATTTTGTAAACAAGCAAGCCAACGATACCCGTAGGCAAAAACGCAACAAAAAGTTTCAAATAGATATTTATTCCAACAAGAAATCGTTTAGTATATAGAAGCAGAACTGACAAAATAGCTCCGAGCTGAATCACTATTTCAAAAGTTTTTACAAACTCTTCGTTCTTCAACTTCATGAGCGATTGCGCTAAAATCATGTGGCCTGTAGAAGAAACCGGTAAAAACTCTGTAAGCCCTTCAATAATGGCGAGAATAACTGCTTCAGCAGTTGTCATTCAGCTTTGGGTCTTTTCAGTATTGCAAAAACTTCGATTGCGAAACCGAACATAACTACAATCGGAGCGAGGGTAATTCTTTGGAAACTGTACAACTCTTCTTTCGGAAATACATTTGGGTCGGTAGTGCTTTCGGCTGTCATCAGCCAAAATCCTACGGCAATGACTACTACTCCTGCAATCATAATAATGTAGTTGGTGCTGTTGAAAATAAATGGAGTTAGCGATGTGTTAGGAACTTGCTTTTGTTGAGGAGCTTGTTGCTTAGTTTTTTGTTGTACCTGTTGTTTTGCCATACATTGCTTTTTAATACAAGTCTTCCACTTTTACGCGAAGATAGCGGAGAACTGCCGTCAGAGTGCTAAAAAAGGAAATCATTATTCCGAATAAAATCAGCGATCCGAAAAGCGCGCCAAAAGTAAATAAATCACTAAGCAAACCAAGGTCAGGAATGATGTAGTTAAAATAGTAAATTAACCCACCTATAAAAGTACATGCCAATACACCACTAATCAATCCGTTGATAATACTTCGCCATAAAAATGGCCTGATGATGAACCATTTTGTGGCTCCGAAAAGCTGCTGCGTTTTTATAACAAACCGGTTGGAAAACATAGCAATACGGATAGTGCTGAAGATAAGTGAAACTGCAAAGGAGAGAAATATTCCCCCAATAACAACTAACACGAGCGATACATTTCCAGCCTTTTTGTCAATTGATTCCAGCAAGCTACTCTGAAAATTTATTTGCGCTACCTCATCAAAATATGACAAATCCTTTTTCACTAATTCAAAGCTGTCTTTATTCACATAATTTTCCTTTAGGTTTAACTTAAATGAGGCATACAGAGGGTTGTAGCCAAGAATATCAAGGAAGTCTTTTTCAATATCGCTGTTTGTCTTCAAAAACTCAGCGGCATCATCCTTTGAAACATACTGTATGCTTTTAGAATACCGTTTCTTTTGAATTCGTGATTGCAGCGAGTTTACCTTTGTCTTAGCCACATCATCTTTTAACACAACTATTACTGTAAAGTTTTCTTTAAACCCTGTTGAAATCTTTCTGACCTCAAAGGCTAATACAGAAGCAACTCCCAATACAATTAACACCAATGCTATTCCGAATATGGAATAGAGATAAGAAATTCCTTTGCTGCTTGCCAATTTTCAGTTTTTCGGTTCAAACTTATTGCAAACTCGCAGTCTTCAAAATACAGTAAGTGTTGAAATCACAAGCATTGTCTATTAAATTTAATCTCAAGCAAGTCCGAAACAAGTTAGCAGGTTGCAACAGGCTAAAGCAATATTTATTGGTTTTCGTAAAAACCTACTTCATCTGCAAATGAAACGAGTAAACTTCATTGAGCAGTTCCAACGGGGCACTGAAACTCTTATTTACTTTTTTACTTTTTCTCGCAAGATTCAGCAAATAAACTTTAGTAAACCTTAAAATCTCTTTAATTTGCTTCGCCAAAAAAATTACACATGAAAAAACTTACTACTCTCCTGTTTACATTGATTTCTGGGTTCATTGGTGTTTCACAAGCAGTTGTTACTGTAGGTCCATACCTGCAAAGCCCCACAACTACATCTATTAAAGTGATGTGGCGGAGTAATGTTGCCGCCACATCTAAAGTAATGTACGGCACCAACCCAGGCAATCTCACCATGACTGTTACTGATAACAACAGTGTCACCAAACATATGGTGTTAATTACAGGACTTAATCCAGACA
Organism: uncultured Chitinophaga sp.; assembly: GCA_964631835.1. GTDB lineage: Bacteria > Bacteroidota > Bacteroidia > Chitinophagales > LD1 > Bog-950. The sequence continues at coordinate 26,979 of CAZWAD010000020.1, read as the reverse complement.
CCAGATATTATTATGCCATTTATAATGGAAACGATTTTGGTGCCGGAGCCGATAACGAGCATTACTTTCGCACATTTCCCGTTGCCAACGACCCGGGCCATATTCGCCTGTGGGCTATTGGCGATTTCGGCAAAGGGAACAGCAAGCAGCAAAAAGTCCGTGATGCATACCTGAATTTTGACTCGGTTGAAACAGACTTATGGGTTTGGCTTGGCGATAATGTTTATGATGATGGATTAGAGCAGGAGTACATTGATAAAGTGTTTGATTCAGTTTGGGGCTACAAGAATGTAATGAGGCATCTGCCTTTTCAAGCCACACCTGGAAACCATGATTACACAAACATTTCACCCCCTCAAAGTTCACAGCCCCCCTTGCAACATAGCGGTCCGTATTACGATTTTGTAGAGACATACCGAAATGCAGAAGCGGGTGGTATAGCAACCGGACATGAATTGTTTTATTCATTCGATTACCGGAATGCACATTTTGTATCTCTGAATTCGGAACTCGGGTCGCTTTTCAATGCCAGCCACGATTGGATAGGCGCAAACCTGATTAGCAGTTTCACCTCTTCGCCACAAACTCAGTGGCTTAACCAGGATCTGCAGGCAAACAACAAACTATGGACAATAGTATATTTTCATCAACCACCATATACCGATGGTTCTCACCAATCAAGCAATCCTATAGAGCGATATATGAAAGCCATGCGCGAAAACTATTGCGAAATAATAGAGCAGTATGGGGCCGACTTAGTTATTTGCGGTCACTCACATGTATATGAGCGCAGCTACTTAGTTCACGGCTCTTATGGTGACGATGCAGCTATAACTGCCTTTAATTATGTTCAAAATACGAGTGGTTACGATTCGGCTAATCAGGCTTATACAAAGTATACGAACGGGCCAAACCCAAATTTAGGAACTGTTTATGTCGTAAATGGAAATTCAGGCAGTACCACCAGCAGCCCTGGTCTTAATCACCCGTTAATGTACAGCGCTTATGGTTGCGATACCTGCATTGGTTCGTTTATAATGGATTTGGATAGCAACCGGTTGCAAGGTCGCCACTTGGATGGTTATGGAAACATTCGCGATGATTTTACTATTTACAAACTGGCTTATCCCACATCGGTAGATGAAGTTAACCGCAAGCCCATACGCAAGGTTAAAGTTGTTCCAAATCCTTTCAAAAATTCAACGGTGGTTTCATTTGAAGTAGAAGGAAGCGACCAGGTAACGATGAACATGGTTGATGCCTCGGGAAGAGTAATTGAAGTTTTTAACGATAAAGTAACAAGCCGAAATACCGTCATTGAAATTGATGCGGTGAAACTAAAACTGGCAGCCGGTACATATACTTTGCAGATAATAACCGGTAACGACAGGATTGCTCATAAGCTTGTAGTTCAGTAATACATGAAATTCTTTTTTGCAGTTCTGCTTGTAATTCCCCATTTAGCAGCAAAGGCCCAGGTTTTTGATATTACAAATTTCGGAGCCATAGGAAACGGGAGCACATACAACACAGCTGCTATTCAGGCGGCAGTTGATTCGTGCAGCAACTCAGGGGGAGGGATTGTAAGGGTTCCACCGGGAAATTTTGTTACTGCAACTATCTTTCTAAAAAGCAATGTTACTTTCCTGATTGATTCGGGAGCCACTGTTACTGGCGCCCCAAATACAACCGATTACCCAGATGTTATCCCTCTTATCCGGAGTTATACCGATAACTATACTCAGCGCTCTGTGTTTTATGCCGAAGGTCAAAGTAATATTACAATAACCGGTTCGGGAACTTTCAACGGAAACGGAATATCAGGCAGTTTTCTTCTTGACTCCGGCAATAAGCCTTATGGCTTTCGCATTATTTCATGCCGCAATGTCCGCTATGAAGAGTTAACCATGCGCAACTCCGGATTCTGGATGATGCACAACATGGATATTGATACACTAGTGATTAAGAACCTGTATATCGTTAATCAGAATTTCGGTAATGGCGATGGGGTAAACATTGACGGCTGCCGGGAGGTAATTGTGGACAGTATTTTTGCCGATTGTAATGATGACCCGCTGGTGATTAAAACAACCTCACTTATACCAAGTAGGAATATCTCTATCAGCAACTGCACAGTGGCCACTTACTCGCGTGGAATAAAACTGGGAACTGAAACACATGGCCCTTTTGAAAACATTCATGTCAATAACATTACGGTTCAGTTCAGTACTCTCGGCCCTTTCGGAAGTAATTATGCTGCTAAATGCGGAATCAATCTTTCTGTTGTTGATGGCGGAAGTATGGACAATGTGTTGATTGAAAATATTAACATGACCGGAATTAAAACCCCAATCATGATTCGATTAGGAAATCGCGGGCGCAAATATATGTCATCAGCTCCGACTCCAGGAGTAGGTTTTCTGCGAAATATAGAGTTGCGTAACATTACTGCAACTGCAACAACTAATATCACAAGTTCAATCACCGGAATACCTGGGTATTACGCAAGTGATATTCGGCTTGATAATATTAATCTTACTTTTCCCGGTGGTTGGGCCGATGTTCCCCCGGGTTTTACAGTTCCTGAAAACATTAGTGGTGGACCTGAGGCAACAATTTTCGGAGATACACTGCCTGCTTCAGGACTTTACGTTCGCCATGTTGACTCACTGCTTATGAATAATGTTTGTTTCCATGCAATACAAGCGGATGGACGAAAAGTTCTTGTTTTTGATGATGTGCTGAATGTTGATTCCTCGCAGGTTTGTAACCCCACTTCGGTATATAAATGGGGTGTAAATAATTCTTACTCCGCATTTCCCAATCCGGTTCTGGATAAACTTATAGTTACCGGTATAAAACCAGGTGAAATAATTTCTGTTTATGATTTAAGTGGAAGAATTTTATTTGAGAACCTTGTTTTATCAAATGGGGAGTTTATTCCCCTATCTTCCCTTACTTCGGGTTCTTACTTTCTCCACATCGGCAATAAAATACAGCGGTTTATAAAGTTGTAGAGCAACTTAATTCTTCAACAGCCAAATTCTTCTATTTTTAAAACCTTATGAGCGGAAGAGAATATAAGCATAATGAATATCCCCTTCCATATGTAATTGAAAATGTCCGCGACTGGCCTATTTACAAACTAACAGAACATAAAATTGATTTCACCCTCGAGGTTAAGGAGCGCGTACGCAAGAAAATACTCTCAGGACATATTAGCCAAGAAGCATTGCGCAATGAGATCGAAACCGTCCTTTACAAAGAGAAAATACGCTTAACTGAAAAGCCATGGAAAGCAGACCCTCCAGATGAACGTAAATTCTGGAGCGATATTAAAAGCAAGCTCATTAAAGTTGAGCAGTCGCAAAACCTTTCCACACTTAGCGTTGAGGCTATATTGGATGAAATTATTGACCGCTACACGAATGAAATTGCTGGCGAATTCGATGTCCGAGCCTTTAGCTTTGCTAAAGCCATGCTTCCCCAGTTTTTTGGCCGTGTACTAAGCGCAGCTCCAGGGCGGTGGTTTAAGACTGTTGCCGGAAATGTAAGAACCATTCACGAAAAGATTCCAATTACCGGTGATATTGAAAAAATCCGTCATCTCGCTACCAAAGGAACGGTTGTGGTAGTACCAACACACTTTAGCAACATGGATTCAATTATGGTGGGGTGGATTTTAAATGAACTTGGCTTGCCTGCATTTACTTATGGTGCCGGTCTAAACCTATTTAGTATTGGAATTCTTTCTTTTTTCATGAACCGTTTAGGTGCTTACAAAGTTGATCGCAGAAAAAAGAATGCCGTTTATCTTGAAACGCTGAAAACATATTCAACCGTTGCGTTACAGCGCGGGGCGCATAGTATATTTTTTCCCGGTGGTACACGTTCGCGTTCCGGGCAATTAGAAAAAAAACTTAAACTCGGATTGCTCGGCACAGCGGTCGAAGCACAAAAACTTCACTATAAAAACTTTCCCGTGGAAACTGCTCCGAAAATATTTGTGGCACCTTGTGTTATCAATTACCATTTTGTACTTGAAGCTCAGGGGCTTATTAACGATTACTTGGCTGAAACAGGTAAAGAGAGATTTTATAGGGAAAATGACGAGTATTCAACTTCTTTTAAACTTGTACGATTTATTTTCAAATTTCTGTCGGCCTCTTCTTCGCTTTCAGTATCATTTGGCGAAGTGATGGATGTGCTCGGTAATAAAGTTGATGAGGAAGGAAAGAGTTACAACCACCTCGGACAAAAAATTGATGTCAAAAAATATTTCATCACGAATGGGCAGTTGCGGGATGATGAACAACGCGACACAGAGTACACCAAAATTCTTGGTGAGCGTATTGTTGAAAATTATCACCGGTATAATGTAGTGCTCACCAGCCACCTGGTTTGCTTTACTGTTTTTGAATTGCTAAAAAAGAAGTATCAGGCTTACGACCTCTTCTCATTCCTTCGAATTCCGGCAGGTGATGTTTCAATATCTTACGATGAGGTAATCCATCAGGTTGGCATACTGAAAGAGAAATTAAAAGAAATGTATGAATGCGGGGAAGTTCTGATTTCACCTGAACTGAGATGGAACGTTGAAAAAATAATTGAACATGGCATGCGTAATATCAATATGTATCATACAACATCTCCGCTCACACGAAAAGGCGATGAAATCGGAACCGAAGATTTAAAGCTCCTTTACTATTACCACAACCGTTTAGTAGGCTATGAACTCGAAAAAATTATTTAAACTATGAATACCGATAAGGTTGTAGGTGTTATAGGTGCTGGAAGTTTTGGTTCAGCAATAGCTAACCTATTGGCTGAAAATCAGAAAGTGTTGCTCTATGAGCGCAACCCGAAGTATGTGGAACAAATCAAGCGTGAGCGCAAAATTAGGGATTTTGATTTGCATTCGAATATTCATATGGCCGAGTCCATTGAACAGATTGCTTCATTGTGTTATCTTATTTTCCCGGTAATACCTTCACAGTATTTTAAAAACATGATTGTTGAGTTCTCCCCCTATCTCCGTCCTGATCATCTTATGATTCACGCAGCAAAAGGTTTGCACTGCGAATTTGATATTGAAAAAGCAAATCCTAAAAACATCCGCCTGAAAGACATTAAAACCATGAGTGAACTCATTTTGCAGGAAACAGGTATAGTCCGGGTGGGGAGCCTTGCCGGTCCTAACCTAGCTCTCGAAATCATGGAGAAGCAACCAGCCGCTACAGTTGTGGCCAGTCGCTTTGACGAGGTGATACGTGAAGGCGTAAGCGCCTTGAAAAGTGACCGGTTTCAGGTTTACGGAACCAGGGATATTTTGGGAATAGAACTTACAGGAGTTTTAAAAAATTATGTCGCACTTGCTTCAGGAGCTATGAGCGGGCTTGGTTTTGGCGAGAATGCACGTGCTCTTTTAATTACCCGTGGCATGGCAGAAATGATTTACATCGGAAATGCCCTTGGCGCTGATAAACGCTCCTTTCTGGGAATGGCCGGAATTGGCGATTTGATTGCCACCTGCTCTTCGCCCAAATCAAGAAATTTTACAGTGGGCTATCGCATCGCCAAAGGCGAAAAACTTGAAGATATTCTTACTTCACTTGGTGAAGTGGCGGAAGGTGTGCGAACACTGAAAATCGGCAAACTGATTGTCGAGCATACTGGGGTAAATGCGCCCTTGCTTCAAACCATTTACAAAGTTGTTTTTGAGGGGCTGAGTATGGAGCGTGCAGTGAAGTTCCTGATGCGCTATCCTGTAAGTGCTGATGCCGAATACCTGGCCTTGTAAATGATTTACGCCTAATCCTGCATTTAGACTAAACTAATCAGTAATAATATTAACCAAGAACCTCCTTGTATAAGCATAACCCATATTCGTGTACCACAATGTGAGGGGTTTATATCCTTATTTAATTTATCACCTCTACCCCGTCAACAAAATATTTTGTATCGCCCTGCCAAGGCATATTCTTAATTATTTCACGGTAATGTAACGAGACTTTTCTCCCCTCTAACTGCATTAAAGAATCCGCAATCGCTTGCTCATTTACAGAAAAACTCCAGATAAGATTCATCTGTGCTGTATTGGGCACATTACCCATCCCACCCATATTTAATTCACCTTCAAGGGTCTTAAAAACGTATCCTTTTTTCGAAAATTTTACGATAACACCTGCCCGATTGCCTTCGCTGTAAGTAAAATTGAAACAATTACGGCAACGGTGACACCTACTACTGCTATGACAAGAAATGAAAGGAGAATTTTTATTCCGGTACCGGATAAAGGTTTTGAGTCTGACTTAATTTGCAAATTTGATTAAAAGTAAAAGTATTTTGTTGTATTTCATTTTTTCAATTCCCTTGGCTTTACAAAACTTTCCTTGTTACTTGATAGTAAACCGATTCCAAATACACATGAATATGTGAATAAATGCATAACCGGAATGTATATGTCCGTTTATTTTCGCCCAACTCTTTTAAGAAATGGGCTATCGCTTACTTTTCGTCATGCACCCGATGGATTCTCCACTTTATCGCGTAATGTGTCCGACCCTGAAGGTGTAATTCGTCAACTGAGATTGAAGAAGATAACGTGGCGGAATTAAGTCGGTAGCCCTCTTTAAATTGAAGCGTCCCGCAAATTTGCGGGACGCTTTTTATTGATAACCAAGCATGAAATTCTTTATCAGCGAATTACAGTGATAGAGCCTCTAATATCGCTTACCGAAACTCCGGCTTCAAATACAGTTTTCATTACATATACGTAAACTCCCGGTGGAACTACTTCGCCTTTGTAAACTCCATTCCAAGTGAAATTCTGATTATTAGACTGAAACACTTTTTCACCCCAACGGTTGAAAACAGCAAAATCAAGAAAGGCAATTCCATTTTTATCACCATATAGTTCAAGGAAATCATTGATCCCATCGTTGTTAGGGGTAAAGGCATTTGGAATAAAAATATCCGTTCCCGGTTTAACATTTACCACAACAGTAGCACTGGCATAACACCCGTTGCTGTCGGTTACAATAACATGATAGTAGGTGGTGGTCTGCGGTGTCGCTTCTGTTGTAGGGCAAATCGGACAGCTTAACTGCTGCTCCGGAGTCCACAAATACGTATTGCCAAAATCAGCAGAAGGATTAACTGTTAACTGAATAGTTTCTCCCGCATCAATAAACGCTTCAACTTGTGCTGATAATTCAAAATCATAGCTGTAAGAAATGGTGAATCCTGCCTGGGTAGTACAGTCATGTATATCTGTTACGGTAACGGTATAGTTTCCTGAACTCAGACTGGAAATATCTTCATAGCTGCTGCCATTGCTCCAGTTAAAAATATAGGGCGAAGTTCCTCCGGTTACAGATATGTCAATACTTCCGTCATGCAACTGTGGACAAGGAGTGCTTTCGGTAAGCCCGGTAATACTTATCGGTGAAATTATTCTAACTGTGTCAGATCTTGCGCTAGTGCAGCCATTAAAATCGGTTATCGTGAGTTGGTAATTCCCGACACCAAGATTTATTCTGTTCTGAGATGTATTTGAATCATTCCATAAATATGTGTAAGGAGGTGTCCCTCCGCTTACATTCACGCTTATTTGACCGTCAAAACGATTCACACACCCTTCATCAACAACTGTTGAAGAAGCACTTATGGGTGATGGCTGGTTAACCGGTATGTAACTTGAAACCACAGAACATAAATTGGCATCAGTTACCGTTACTCTGTAATTACCTGTAGCAAGTAACGAAACATCTTCGGTAGCTCGTGTGTTATTCCACAGGAAAGTATAGGGTGCAGAGCCTCCGGTTACGGTAATGTCAACGCTTCCGTTACTCCCTCCATAACAACTTACATGGTTTGAAATGAATGTGATTTGTATAGCACCCGGCTCAGTAATTACTACTGAATTGGTTGTGCTGCATCCATTGAAGTCAGTTGCTGTAAGCATATATGTGTCCGCATTCAGATTAGATATATCCTGAGTGGTGTAAGTATTGTTCCAGTTATAAGCATAAGGAGCTGTCCCGCCAGTTATACTTAAATCAACCGAACCGTTACTTCCTGTACTGCACGTTACATCGGATTTTGTATATGTTGTAATTATCGAATCTTTATATACAATAATCTGACCTGTAGTTGCAGTGCATGAATTAGCATCTGTAAGAGTCACAGTATAACTCCCTGCAAGGAGGTTTGTTCGGTTTTGTGTGCTATATCCATCATTCCAACTAAATGAGTACCCGGCTGTACCACCAATCACTGTCAGGTTTATTCTCCCCGTAGCCTGACCTGTGCATGAAGCATCAACTTTGAAAACCATCAGTGAAATAGGATAAGGCTCGTTAATAGTTATATCAATAGTTGCCGTACAACTTGAATTATCTGAAACAGTAACCGAATAATATCCGCCCGAAAGGCTTGTTCTGTTGTATGTAAATACAGTTCCTCCCCAGTCGTACGAATAAGGTGTAACACCACCAGTTGCCCCTATTGTGATTGTTCCATCGTTAGCTCCACTACAGCTAACATGAGTATGCGTTTCGGATAGAACAAGCGGTGGAGACTGAACTACAGATGCAGATGCAACAGCCGAACAAAAGTTATTATCCATTACTGTTACAGAATAATTTCCAACTGTAAGGTTCGAAAGGTTTTGCGTAGTTTGCGAGTTATTCCAAACGTATGTGTAGCCCGGCACCCCACCGGTAACCGTCAGGTCAATACTTCCCGAATTGGGGCTGGCACATCCTACGTGGGTTTGTGTTGTGCTTAAAAGCATTTGGGAAGGCTGGCTTACTGTAGCTGAAGTGGAAGCTACACAATTGTTTGCATCAGTAATATTCACTAAATAATTCCCCGCTGGTATCCCGTTTAAATCTTCTGAAACCGATGAGTTGCTCCATGAAAACAAATACGGACCGACTCCACCGTTCACAGTTAAGTCAATACTTCCGTCTGAAGACCCGAAACAGAAAGCACTTACCGCAACTGCCACAGTTCCAATTACAGTAGGCTCAGAAACTGTTGCTGATGCACTTGCAGAACAAGAGCTGGAATCCATCACCGTTACAAAATAATTCCCTGCAGAAACTGAGTTTCTGTTCTGAGTAAGAACTCCATCATTCCATACAAAAGAGTAAGGAGAAACCCCACCACTTACTATAATACTTATTGAGCCGGTATTTGTTCCATTGCATAATACATCAACTGTGGTCGCTGTAACTGATATTTCTGCCGGTGAAGTTACCGTTGCCGAATGAGTTGCATTGCAACCGGTAAAGTCTGTAACCGATACGGAGTAAGCCCCTGGTAAGATTCCCGCTCTGTTTTGAGTAGTTACCCCATCATTCCATCCAAACGAATAAGGAGCAGCCCCTCCCGAAACCGCGATATTAATCGCCCCGTTGCTTAATGAACTGCATGTAGCATCAGTTACTGCAGAAATAATTGTAACTCCGGGCAAGGCTGAAACTGTTGACGTGTTCACCGCAGTGCATCCGGCATTGTCAGTTACTGTAACCGTATATGTCCCTGCAGAAAGATTAGTTATGTTTTGAGAAACCTGGTTGTCGTTCCATAAAAAAGAGTACGGTACTGTCCCACCGGTTACATTTATGTTGATTGCTCCGTTATTTGCGGTAGAGCACGAAGCATCTGTTATAGTTGAAGAAACGTTCAGCATGGTAGATTGTGCTACAGTTGCTGTATGAGTTGATGTGCAGTTTGCACTATCAGTAATCGTTACAGAATACGACCCGGCAATCAAGTTGGTTCTGCTTTGTGTAGTAATACCACCTCCCCAATCAAAAGAATATGGGGAAGTCCCTCCTGTCACAAACAATGTAATTGTACCATCATTTCCGCCATTGCAGGCTACACCCGTAGTAGCTGATGAGATAGAAATAGCAACCGGTTCGCTAACAGTTGTTGAAGCTACAAACAGGCATCCTGCATTGTCTGTAATCGAAACAGAATAATTGTTTGCTGTTAGATTAGTTCTGTTTTGCGTAGTAATTCCTCCGCCCCAATCGAAAGAATAAGCAGGTGTCCCTCCGCTTACCACTGTGTTAATCCATCCGTCATTTCCACCAAAACAAGTAACGTCTTCTTTAGCCAGTGATATAACAACTGGTGTGGGTTCGGTTACTGTCGCGCTGGCAGTACCAGTGCAGTTATGGTTATCAACAATTGTAACTGTGTAATTTCCGGCAATAATCCCGCTTCTGTTTTGTGTATCGCCACCATCACTCCAGTCATAAGCATAAGGGGCAAAACTTCCCGTTACGCTCAAGTTGATTGCTCCAGTACTCGCTCCGTTGCATGTAACATCAATCACAGATGGGACAATAACCATAGGTGTGGGTTCGGTTACTGTCATGGTTGCCGAAGCAGAGCAACCCGAATTATCGGTAACCGTTACTAAAAAATTTCCATAGCTGATCCATAATCTGTTTTGTGTAGTTACACTGTCATTCCACATGTAACTATAAGGCGATACTCCGTTTGATGTACTTATCAGTATTGATCCGTCATTGCTTCCATAGCATTGCGGGTTCGACACTGTTGAATTAATAGTTACCGGGAAAGAAGGCTGAGAAATAGTTACCGTGCGGCTCATAGTGCACGAATTATTGTCAGTTACGGTTATAATGTAGGTTCCAGCTTTAAGCATATTCAGGTCTTCAGTGGTTTCTCCTGTGCTCCATAAATATGAGTAAGGAGTAGTTCCGTTTGATGCTGTTACATCAATTGAACCTGTACTATCGCCAAAACAGGTAACATCAACCCGAGTTGTGAAAACCGAAAGCGGGGTATAGCCCGGTATTGTGGCACAGGCATTGGCAGAACATCCGTTTGCATCTGTTGCCGTTACACAATAAGTTCCGGCAGCTACGTTAATCCTGTTTTGAGATACCACTCCACCTCCCCACCAATAAGTATATGGTCCAGTTCCACCCGTCACAGATGTTACTACAGAACCCGAAGGTCCGCCAATACAAGCCAATGGAGATGGAATTGCAGTGGCTGTCAACGCCAGCGAAGGCTGTATCACAGATACCGAAGCACTCGCTGTGCACCCAGCAAAGTCGGTGATGGTTATGGAATAAGTACCTGCTGAAAGTCCGGTTCGGTTTTGGGTAAACGCTCCGTCATTCCACAAATAAGTATAAGGTGAAGTGCCTCCGGAGCGCGTTGTATTTATTGCCCCGTTGTTTCCCCCGAAACAACTAACAGGTATCTGTGTTAAAGTAATAGTTATAGACGATGCCACCGTTAATGATTCCGATGTACTGGCTGTACAACCATTTGCTGATGTAGCTGTTACCGTGTATGAGCCTGCTCCAAGACCTGTCCGGTTTTGGGTGGTTGCCCCGTCATTCCATAAATAGGTATAAGGGCTAACACTGCCTATGACCGAAGTTATGGTAATTGCCCCGTCATTTCCGCCCATACAGGTCGGATTGGTGCTTGTGGTGTTAATACTCATCGGGCTAATGGTAAGCCCCACAACCGCAGAAGCGGAAACTGTACAGGTACTGTTATCAGAAATAGTTACAGTATATGTTCCTGATGGTACTCCCGTTCTGTCCTGCGTTGTAGTCCCGTCACTCCATAAGTAACTGTATCCAGGAATACCATACTGAACAGTTAGGTCAATTGTCCCGTTACTCCCAGTGCATTCTTCATCGGTTGAAGATATGGTAGTTACCATGCCTGGCGGCTGGGTTACATTGGCTGAATCATCTTTAGTGCATCCCCTGGAATCGGTAACCGTAAAGTAATAATTGGCGGCTGTTATAAAATGCCTGTCTTCTGTTGTAACACCATCATACCATAAATAAGTGTATCCGGGCGTTCCTCCGTTTACTGTCAAATCAACATGACCAGTGCTGTCGCCTCCGCAAAATACATTGATAATCGATTTGGAAAATGACATCTCTGATGGTTCGGAAATAGCTATAGAAACAGAGGCGGTTGTTCCGATGTTATCAGTAACTACAACCGTATAAGTTCCGACCGGAATACCGGTTCTGTCCTCCGTGGTTATCCCTCCGTTCCATAAAAAGGTGTAGGGGGCTGCACCGCCTGAGGGAGTAATGTCAATGCTTCCGTCATTTCCTCCAAAACAGGTTACATTAATATGCGTTTCGCTTATAATTACTGCCTGTGCCGAAGTCGAGAACAGAACAAAAGATATAATGAGAGTAAGACTACGCTTAATCGTTTTCATGCCGGTTTTGCGCGTTATTAATTGAACGATACTTTAACACCATCAACTCAAATTAGTTATACGCACGCTCAGGCTGTATTGTTTCACTTAAAGCGTACTTTGTTCCTGAAGAATCTGTTAGTAAAATTCTATATCATTGCCGCCCTTAAACCCATATATGCATTCCAGAAATGAACTGCTTTCCCTTTTTGAACAAAAGTTCAGCAGCGCAAGTTTTAACCAGACCCCCGTTAACCTATACCGCCCCGTTCAGCATATAATGCGGATGCAGGGCAAGCGGATTCGCCCTCTGTTGCTCTTAATGAGTTGCGATTTGTTTGGCGGAAAGGTAAAAGACGCCCTCAACCCCTCATTTGCCATGGAACTGTTTCACAACTTTACACTGGTACATGATGATATTATGGACAATGCCGAAATCAGAAGGGGTATCCCCACAGTTCATAAGCAATTCGGTTTAAATGCCGGTATACTGGCAGGTGATGTCATGCTCGCCTATGTCTATAAATATCTTACCGATGTCCCCGTAAAATTTGTCCCTGACCTTCTGCAGGTTTTTAATAAAGCAGCTATTGAAATTTTCGAGGGGCAACAAATGGACCTCGATTTTGAACAGCGTCTTGATGTAACCGAAGCCGAATACATCAAAATGATTGAATACAAAACCTCGGTGCTTATGGCTTGCTGTGTTCAAATAGGCGCTATCCTCGCAGGCATGGGAATTCGCGAACAGAGAATGATTTACGATTTCGGGCTCAACTTGGGGCTTTCGTTCCAGATTAAGGATGATTATTTAGATGCTTTTGGCATAGGTAGTAAAGTGGGTAAAAAAATTGGTGGAGATATTCTCAACAACAAAAAAACGTACCTGTTGGTTAATGCGTTAAACAAAGCCGATAAGAAACAAAAAACCAGGTTACAAGCGTTACTGAAAGAAAAGAAAGAAAAGGTAAAAATAGACGGTACTAAAAAGATTTTCGAGGAACTCGGTGTAAAGTCAGCAACCGAAATATTTATGAACGAATTATACAACAAGGCTATTACCTCGCTTTACGACCTCAAGGCTCCTTCGGCTAATAAAAAACCTCTCCTTGAGCTGGCACAGCAAGTCCACGACAGAGACTTTTAGGGCCTGCCAACTTGCACGGCATAACCAACCTCCTGAATATGTGCGATTGGCTTTTACATGATATGCCTCTAGCTTCAAATTATCTGCATATTTATTGTTAACCTGAAAAAACTTGACAGCGCACTGCTGCATCCCGGCAGGCTTATTGCCCATAAAGAATTTAAACCTTGAATGCGCTTGATGCCAACCTTCTGTATTCGTAGTTGAGCTTTAAACACTATCTCTCCAAACCGGTTACACTTTCAGAAATTTATTCCAAGCGAAAAGATAAGAATACTCTTTTTTATGAGGCAGAACCTGAGCAGGATGCATCCTCAATACTCGATGATTTGCTTGTGTATGTGTAAAAATTATAGAAGTATTACTACCTGCCTTTATACCCCAGACCGAAAAAATCACCGGTGTAAAATAAACTCAAGCTGATAAAAGGAAGCCATTTGGCGGATGCCGTATTTACATTACTGTTTTTAACTTTAAAATACCCCTCGGGGAAACTTATGTTGAGCGAAGCTCCCAAAATACTCTCTACCCAAAGTTTTACTTTAAACCCGTGGTAAAAATTATTTAAAGAAGCATAGCTCCAAGTACTGTTTTTAAAACCAAAATCATAATCCCTGTTTAAAGTATATGCCAAATCAAGCAGGCACGGGCGCTTGATGCGCAGTTTATCTTTTGTGTATGGAAACAGGCGCAAGCCAAACGTTAGCTCTTCATGCCGCAACTCTTGTTCAAATTCATAGCGCCCGGTATGCTTTTTTAACTCTTCCCCTCCTGCTGTGGTAGTAGATTTAAACTCATCTTCAAAGTAACTCAGCGAAGTATGGCGTAGGCTGTGGTCGTATACAGCAAGAACCTTTATCCAATACCACCCGGCAGTAAATTCAATCCCGTAGTTGAGGCTTCCGTACAAATACTCGGTATCATTAAAGTATTTGGAAGTATCGGTTTTCTCAAATTCTCCTCCGCCCGAAAAAATCAAATGTGTTGTGCCTACTGTTCCGCTGCAATGAAGGCCCACCGCCACATAATCGCTCATGTACGGATGAAACTCAAAACCGAACATAAGCCCCATACCGGGGTTGGCTTTGTAGACCGGCACCGTGGTAGTTATCGAATCGGAAATAACATCGTTGAGCCGTGTTTCGTGATAATCGGTTTGCCTTTCACCATAATTGTAATAATCGAAATTGAAACCGAGATTGAGTCCCGCATGCCAGGCAGGCTTGTGCAGAACTAAGTTGAACCTCGCCAATTTTTGCTTGCCCGAAATATACGCCTGCATGGCCGAGTCAAGTGAGACAGAATCTGCCTCGGAAGCTTTTGCCCCTGGATTTTCTTTTTCAGGCTCACGGGCTTTATCATATTTATATCTGAGTTCGGCAATACGGTCAATGAGTAACTCATCTCTGGTTAAGAAATAAACCTTTTCATAGTTGTTCAGGGCTTTGCGGTAATTGTCAGGCTTAGGCACCAGGGAACTGTCGGCAACGTTCGCGTTTACCAGAGCATCGAAAATCAGAAAGTCAATACTGTCTCTGAGTGGTGACGAAAGGTTAATCCGGTTTAAATATTTTTCTGCCTGCTCGTAGTCGTTGTGTTTTTCAACGGCTGTTTTAGCCAGTTTCATGTTCATTTTATCTTCGTCCTGCGCCCATACCAGCACAGCGGAAAAAACAAATACAGGTATCATCAGTTTTCGCATAGCAATTACTCTATATGCTAAATTAACTGAAAATAAATTGAAATGCACGTCTAAAGTTCAGTGGTTATGACTAATTTTCAGTTGTGCAAGGTAATACAGGTTGACCCCTAAACAAAATACAAAGAGGATAGCTCGTTTGTTTTACTTCAGGAAAATGAAAGAGATAATGCAAGTATATTTTGTATCACAAGGAGTATCTCCTTTCAACGAATGGTGTGTTCAAACTTTACCAGCAACTATAATCAACACTTGATTTCCGCACCAAGCACTTCAACCAATCCTTCCGCTTTGAGTAAAATTTCCTCGTATTCTTTTTCAGGTACTGAATTATGAGTAATTGCCCCTCCTGTTTGTATAGATAGATATTTGTGCTCAGCATTGTAAAGAATGCTTCTTATAACTACGTTAAAATCAAAATCACCATCGGAAGAAACATACCCTACTGAGCCGGAGAACAAGCCGCGCTTCGAATCTTCGTATCTCTCGATATTCTGCATTACCGTTACTTTCGGGGCACCAGTCATACTGCCCATCGGAAAAGCGTTTTTAATAATATCGACAGTTTCAATTCCATCCGCTACTTCCGAAACAACAGTTGAAATCATTTGATTAACGGTGTTGAACTCATAGATGCCATACAACTCCTCTACGCGGACTGTTCCTGTCTTTGAGCTTTTTGACAAATCGTTCCGCATCATGTCCACAATCATTACATTTTCCGATTTTTCCTTCTCATTATTTTTAAGCTCTCTTTTCAATAATTCATTTTCTTCAACAGTATTACCCCTTCGAATAGTCCCCTTAATGGGCTGTGAAATCAGTTTGTTTCCTTCCTTTTTCAAAAATCTTTCGGGGCTTGCACTCAGTAAAAACTTTTTCCCCAGTTTGAAGAAACAACTGAAAGGCGCCTGTGCGATATCATTCAGTCTCAGAAAAGTTTCCACCGGATTTATCTCTGCCTGCTCAGCATAAAATTCGTTACAGTAATTCAGTTCATAAAACTCGCCCTCGGAAATTTGCTTTCTGATTTGCTCAACGTTCTCCAGATATCTCTTCCTGGGCGTTCTTGCAGTAAGAGAAATTTTCCTTTGTAGCAACTGATTGCTGCCAACCGGCATCTGGCTGTTATTAATCGCTTCAATCAAATGGTATGTTTCGAGATAATTGCGATTAACGGTTAACCGGTCACCTCTAATTTCAAAAATATACCGGGGCTGAAAAAAATAAAGTTCGGGGAACTTAATACCGTCATGGTTGTTGCTCTCCAGTTTCTCAACCTGATTTTTCAGATCGTATGACAAGAAACCGAAAATGTTTGCTTTCGATTCGATATTAAACTTCATCAGCTCCTTAAAGGCATTTTCACCACATTTTATTTCACATGTTGCGTCAGCAGTCAACATCCAATCTTTAGCTCCGTATTTTTCGTAGGGATAGCTGTTGCTAGCCAGTAAACAAACCGTATTAAAATGATTTGCCCACAACAATGCCTTACGCTTAAACTCACCTATATCTTTAATGGTTATGGTTGTGCTTTCCGCCATGACCAGCAAACGTATGATGTTTAAAGGAAAATAAGCTAACTGCTGTTAAATTTTTTCAGAATGATTAGAAACCACTTATAATTAAAACTTATCCACCTCCATAAAATCTGCTTTTTCCGCATTTGGATTTGGCTACATTAGCCGCCCCAAAATCAGGGTACAACAAGTTTGATGAACAGAATCCTTTTTCTTGCTATTGCTGTATTTCCGGTTTTTTTATGGGCGCAGCAAACTGACACAACTGGTACCGCTGCAAAACCGGCCCCAGAAATTTTTGAACAACACTTCGACCAGGATATTCCCGTCATTTCTGTTTCAGACGATGAAGGCAGGGATGAGGGAGGCGAAAATGTTTCCAGCACACTAAATGCTTCGCGCGATGCTTTTTATAATACGGCTTCGTTTGTGTTCGGAGCCGCCCGCTTCAGAATCCGCGGCTACGAAAATGAGAACTTTACCACTTACATTAATGGTATTCCTGTAAACGATTTGGAAGACGGTGGAACTGTATGGGCTCAGTGGGGCGGGTTGAATGTAATGTTTTACAACCGCGAAAACAGTCTTGGTTTACAAGCCAACACATTTGCCTATGGGGGAGCTGGCGGCTCGTTTTCGCTTGATACAAGGGCATCAAAACAACGGAAACAACTCCATGTTTCGTATGCCTCTACCAATCGTAATTACAGGCACCGCTTAATGGCAAGCTACGGCACAGGTATTATGAAACGCGGGTGGGCAGTTTCGGTAGCAGCCAGTCGCAGATGGGCAAGTGAAGGATATGTACCCGGAACATTTTATGACGGCACTTCATATTTTCTTTCGGTTGAGAAATTTTTCGGCAATAATCATTCACTTGCTTTAACCATGCTTGGAGCACCGGTGCGCGATGGCAAGGCATCTGCCACTACGCAGGAAATGTATGACCTTGCGTCCAATCATTATTACAATCCGAATTGGGGATGGTTGAACGGTAAAAAGCGGAATACAGTTGTTGGAAACACTCACCAGCCTTTGTTCATTTTTACGCACGAATGGAAAATGAATAACCACGAAAGCATGGTTACTTCTGCCGGTTTTTCATTCGGTAAAAGAGAAAGAACCAACATACTTTCTTTCAATGCGGCTATTCCGCGCCCCGACTATTACCGGAATTTGCCAAGCTATATCGAAGATTCCATACAACGCAGGTTAGTAGAATACGAATACCGTACTAACGAAAACTCGCGTCAATTCGACTGGAACGCGCTTTATGAAGCTAATGCCATGAGCTATGATTCAATAGAGAATGCCGATGGTATTACCGGAAACACTGTAAGAGGGAAAACCGCCCGGTATTTTATTTATAAGGATGCAGAAGATGTACGTAAATTCAATTTTGCTTCTACGTATAACAACGCTATCAACGAACGTGTAGCTATAACTGCCGGCTTAACATACCAGTTCATGCGCACAGAATACTATCGGGAAGTGGATGACTTGCTGGGCGCTGATTTCACGGTGGATATTAACCAGTTTGCCGAGCGCGATTTTCCTGATAGCTTCAGTGCTGCTCAAAATGATTTGAATCAGCCAAATCGGATTTTACAAGAAGGAGATAAGTTCGGTTACCATTATTTTATTACTACGCATAAAGGCGGGGCATGGATGCAATCGGTTTTCAAATTCAAAAGAGTTGATTTTTTTGTGGCTGCTCAGCTTTCAGTTACTTCATTTTGGCGTAATGGCAAAACCAGGTATGGGCTTCAACCCGACAGGAGCGAGGGAATGTCAGACGTGAAAGTTTTTGTGAACGGAGGAGTGAAAGGAGGAGTTACTTATAAGATTGACGGCAGGAATTATCTGTTTGCCAACGGAGCGTTTGATAACCGCGCTCCCTTTCCTGATGATGCCTTTATCTCCCCCCGCACCCAGAATACCATTGTCGGGAACCTGAAAAGCGAAATGATTTATGCCGCTGAGTTAGGTTATAATCTCCGTACCCCTTCGGTAAAGTTGAAATTCGATTTGTTTTTCACACAGTTTACCAACCAAACCAGGACTAACCGGTTTTATCACGATGACCTCAGAAGCTTTGTGAACTACACACTCACAGGCATTAACAGTCGTCATTGGGGAGCTGAAATTGGTTTAGAAGCAAAAATTTGGAGAGGCTTTAGTGTTTCGGCAGTTGGCTCAATAGGAAGATATACTTACATTTCACGACCGGACGCAACTATTATTTACGACAACGACCCAGAATATAAAGCAGTAGAAAAAGTTTATCAGAAATATTTCAATATAGGCGGAACACCTCAACTTGCCACTTCATTCGGAATCAATTACCGCTCACCACAATTCTGGTTTGCCAGTGTCAACTTCAACTACTTCGACTGGATGTGGCTTACGTATAACCCCGCACGAAGAACAGAATCAGCCGTTGATTTAGTTGAACCGGGCTCGGAAAATTTTAGAAACATTGTAAATCAGGAGCGCCTGAAAGGGCAATTCACCATGGATTTATCAGTTGGTTATTCGTGGCTGCTTAACAATCAGTTCTCCAAATTGAAAAAAAGATATTTCCTTGTTTTCAACGCAAGTGTTACTAATGTGACCAACAACAGAAATCTGATTACCGGTGGGTATGAGCAATTACGATACGATTATTTTCAGAAGAATGCGGATAAGTTTCCATCCCGTTACTATTATGCTTACGGAACTACTTATTTTATAAGTGTGGCATTCAGAATGCAGTAAGCCAGTTGGCACTCAATACAAAATACACATAACACAGTTAATACAGAGAATATGAAAAGAACAAATCCAGCCTTAACAGTTCTAATTGCTTTGCTCAGTTTTTCTTCCTGCCTGAAAGAAGATTATGATACACCGCCAACGGGTGGCACCGACCCGAACATTGAAGTGAATTGTACAGTTGCTTCACTTTTAGCAAAATATCCCGGCTCAAGTTATTATATCAATGAAGACCTGGTGATTAAAGTGCTTATTTCAGCTGATGACAAATCAGGAAACTTCTATAAGCAGATAATTGTTCAGGATTCAACCGCAGGTATTTCTTTGTTGCTTGAAGGCAATAGTATTTTTAACGACTATCCCATAGGAAGAAGAATTTTTATAAAGTTGAAAGGTTTGTATTTAGTACAGTATCGCGGTCTATTTCAATTAGCTGCGTCTATCGCACCTGATGGCTCATTCAATGGAATTCCGACTGCCCTTTACGATAGGTTTATCTTAAAGGGAACTTACTTCCATAAAATAGTTCCAAAAACGGTTACCATCACCCAATTAAATTCCTCTTACCAAAATCAGTTGATTCGACTGACTAATGTTGAATTTCAGGCAAGCGATGCGGGACAACCTTATGCTGATGGCTTCAATAAAGTTTCAATTTCGCGTGTGATAAAAAACTGCAGCGGGGGCTCTATAGCAACCTACAACAGCGGGTATTCAAATTTTGCTAATCATCTGACACCGACAGGTAACGGAACTTTAGTAGCTATTTACAGCGTTTATAATACTACCGGTCAGCTTTTGCTTCGCGATGAAAACGATTTGCATCTTGACAGTACTCGTTGTGGCGGGAGCGGAGGAGGAAATGGGCTAATAGGTATCAGGAATCTCTATGGTGGTGCTGATGTTTCCATTGCTTCTGGAAAAACTGTAGCTGGTATTGTTATTTCTGACGGAGCAACCGGCAATACCGACCCTAAGAATATGGTGATTCAGGATTCAACCGGTGGCATGGTAATCCGCTTTAATTCTAATCACAGCTTTCTTTTGGGCGATAATGTTACTGTTGACTTATCGGGTCTGACACTCACTTCGTATAACGGCCTGATTGAAGTTATAAATACCCCCAATACCAATGCTGTAAAAACAGGAACCGGAACAGTAACACCACGCATAGCTACCTGTGCAGATGTTCAGGCTAATGCGGATATATGGGAGTCAACACTCATTACTGTTCAGAACGCCACCATCACAGGAAGCGGAACTACCTACAACGGAACAAAAACATTAACTGACATAACCGGTACACTTTCGCACTATACACGCAGTCAGGCAAGTTTTTCGACCACTTCTATGCCTGCCGGAACGAAAACATTTACCGGTATTTTAGGCGATTTCAGCGGAGCTCAGCTTTCTATCCGAAGCCTAAGCGATGTACAGTAGCTCCTTAAGCGGGAATAAAATTATAGTGTCTTGTTTTGGAATTTGAACCTCTCGTAGGCAAAAATTACTGTAGTAACAAGCACTTGTGCGTCAAATTTACCTTTTACTAAAAAATCCTGTGCACCGTAGCGCACGGTTTCCAACCCTACTTTTTCATCGGTCAACCCGGTAAGAACAATGACGAGATTACCTGGAAATTGTTCAAGAATAGTCCTGATGGTATCTACACCGAAACTATCCGGAAGATTCATGTCGCTCAAAATCAGATCGTATTTATTTTCTGCTAAAAAGTCAATCGCTGATTTTAAAGATTCAGCATGTGAAACCTGAAAAGTGGGAGCAGAGGATTCTCCAAGATAAAACTTGATAAGAAAAGCATCCCCGGGATTATCTTCAAGCAAAAGTACTTTAAGTTCTTTCGTTTCCATAATCGGTTATTCCGATGAAAGTTTCACAGCGCTGAACCAATATGTTTCCACAAGCCGGATAACTCTGGCAAAATCATCAAAATCAACAGGTTTTTGAATGTAACAATTGGCGTGAAGGTCATATGCTTTTTCGATATCATAAGAAGCATCGGAAGTAGTAAGTATAATCACCGGAATTTTTTTCAGAGCTTTATCAGTTTTTATTTCCTTAAGTACTTCCATGCCGCCCTTTTTCGGCAAATTTAAATCAAGCAAAATAATATCCGGGCGTTGTGCGTTTGCAAACCCGTTTTGCTTCCGCAAAAAATCAATAGCCTGCTCTCCGTCAGAAACAATGTCGAGCAGGGCATTAACTGAACTATCCTTGAGTACTTCCTGGGTCAGGCGCACATCCCCGCGGTTATCCTCAACTAAAAGAATTCGTACACTTAGCTTTCCGTTATTATTGGGATTAGTCATAATTTATAAATCATCATTTTTCTTCAATGTAAAATAAAATACAGACCCTTCTCCGATCCTTGATCCCACCCATATTTCCCCATGATGCCGCTCCGCAATCTTCTTACACACAGTCAAACCGATTCCAGTACCCGGATATTCACTTCCTGAATGCAGCCTCTGGAACAAAACGAAAATACGATTATAGAATTTAGTATCGATACCGAGTCCATTATCTGAGACTGAAAACAAATATTCATCAGCTTTTTCTTCTACGCTGACTTTTATTTCCGGTTTTCTATCTGACGTTCTGAATTTAAGCGCATTATCAATCAGATTCTTAAACAAGGTTTCTATCAATGCTCTATCGCAGCAAACCGATGGAAGTTTTTGTGAACTTATTAATGCGCCTGACTCTGTAATTCGATTAGATAAACTTTTCATAACAGATTCGATAACCAAGTTCAAATCCGTTTTCGCGAACACAGTCTCCTTACGAATGAAGCGCGAAAACTGAAGAAGGTCTTCCAGCAATGCATTCATTTTCACTACACCTTCCTTAGCAAACTTTATAAATTCTTTTATGTTGGCTGTGTCCCCTTTTTCAATTGATTTCTCAATTAGCTGAAAATAACTGATAACCGTACGCATAGGACCCTGCATATCGTGCGAAATCACATAAAGCAGCTCGTCCGTTTCACCGGTAAGACGGCTTTCCGTTTCGCGAAGTTGATGCCAAGCCCTGTCAAGTTCACTAACGTCTTTTAAAGTATAAACTTTACCCTTCGATTTATCGGTAAAATTCATTTCCGATACAGAAACTTTCAACGATAATTTTTCATCATGTTTTTGAAACACCATCTCTTTTCCCGGGTTTGAAAATCCATTGGGAAAAGATGCTTTTATTTTTTGCAAGTCCATACCTGTCAACTTTCTAAATGTGTTATTGACAAACACTGGCAAACCGCTGTTATTTGTGATAAGTAAGGCTTCAGAATAATTCTCAAAAAAATCAAATTCAGGAATCAACGCCTTCATTAGCAGTTATAATTTGCTGACGATGAAAATATGAATATTAAAACTAACGCGGCTCCGGTTATACACCGGAGCCGCGTTAAAAAATAGACGAAATAAGACTATTTGATAGGAGTTACTTTTTCAATCATCAGGCCGTTGGCTGATACTGAAAGCGCTGCATTACTTTGAGAAGGCAACTGGTTAAAGTGGTCCTTGTAAGTATTGCCGAGAATGGTATATCCGCCTGAGTTCAAATCATACAGAATATTGTTCAGCAAATTAATGTTATTGCCGGTACTCGAATTCCTGTAATAAGCCTGGGTAGAAGATGGCGCTGTATTGATGGTGAGTTTAAGACGGTTAAAGTTTAACACCTGGTTATCGGTACTGCCGGTAAAATGTATTCCATAAGTGTCGCCTTTCCCTCCAACTGCAATAGAATTGTTGCTGATTTGCCCGAGATTAGTGGGCTTCCCGGTGCAGTCATTCATCGCTAAACCAACCGAGCCGTTTGCCGCATTCACAATATTGTTGCTCACGATTACGTCATTTGCTGCATTGTCCAAAGCTATACCTTTGTATGATGCGAAGTTAGAAAGGGTACTTACTACATTATTGGTAATAATAGGTGCATCTTCATTTTTAAGTGCGAGACCTGTTTCAAACTGATTGAAGAAAAGAGTTCCAGAAATTGAAGTTTTACTATCCATGGCTTCTGCATTCGCCCCGCCTTTTGAAATTCCTACGCTGCCATTATTGATTTCGCAATCTTCAAAAGAAATATCGGTAATAGGTGCCATTGAAGCAAAAGAAACGGTAGCGCTGTTGGCACCTGTTCGGGTAACTTCCACTCCGTTAAAAATTACTCCTCTAAAATTAAGGTTACTTGCCTTGCCGTCAACTCTCATGCAGTTTCCGTAAGTAGCTGCCTTGTGGTCAATCGTTAGGTTTTCAAATGAAACATACGAAGTACCGTTTAAAACGAAAGTAGCATCAGATGTTCCATAGCTGATAACCACATCAGCACTGTTACCTGACTTAGATTCAAAAGTAATAGTATTGAACGCAGATGAACCTGCAATAGACGAAAGAGAAACTCTTTCATTATAGGTTCCGTCTTCTATCAAAAAGTTTACAGGCCCTGAAACACCACCACACTTCAGCGCATTAGCTGCGTCAGTAACTGTAGCAAAATCGGCATCCTCACTTGCTCCGATTATGAATTCGCCTGAAAGAGGGGGACAATCGGCTGCATATACGTTCAGGGAGAAAGCTATAACTGCTGCTCCCAGGATTGTTTTTAAATTTTTCATAGCGTTGATTTTAAGTTTTTGCATAAACAGATCTTTCTCTATTACTAATCAATATAAATAACTCCTTTCGCTTTGTCAAGTCATTTATGTTCCGAATTTACCCTCATTTTGCGAAAAGCCAAACATTCAATATCATTATTTACAAACACGAAACAGGTGTTTTTTAAAACAATACCTGCTTTGTATGCGGCAAAATGGCTTTAAAAATCGTCAACTGAAGTATTTTTTTTGTAGTCTTCGCTGGCTTGCCAGTTGCTTTCGATGGTTAGTTCAAAACGCGACTTATTTACCTCCTTTAAGGTAAATGTTACATCCTTAATTAACCATTGCATAATATGACTGTCGTCTACAAAGCTTTCGTTACGGTAATCACCGAATTTATAAGTAAGAATAAATTTCATTTGCTCAAGCTGTTCATAGCTTCCTGACAGAAACACCCGGTAAAAGCGGTTATCATCGTTGAAAATATACAACACTCTGTCGAGTTTCACGGTGCCTATGGTCATATCATCTCCGTTGAGATAGTAGGCATTCTTAAAAAGTGAGTTTTTGTCTTTTATAAATTCAAGTTTTTTACCGTTTCGCCAAACAGAATCAATCGGGGTGCCCCAAAGAACATTCCGGAAGTCAAGAACAGCCTCGCTTTCGGCACTAAAACCTGAATAAGACAAGCAGGAGATAAAGAAAAACAAAAGGATTTTTTGCATGAGTGTTTTATTTATTTAATGAGAACGCGAATATGTGGTTTTTTATTATTCAGCAAACTCATTTCCGGGGGGCTGATGTTGATAAATACCGGTAAGCTATACAGGCAGGAAGGGCGCAATAAACCTTTTGAATAACAAACCCGGGCAGAACGAAACCCGGCTAAAACCTTAACTCGCAAATAATGCCGTAATGGTCTGAAAGGTGTTTCTTTCCTTTTTTCATGATGCTTACTACGCGCTTAATGGCTTTCATTTTTGCTCCGTTGTTTCGCACCAGGATATAATCGTAGTTGGTTTTTTTATTTACTCCGAACGATTTGGCAATTTCATTATCTACTCCATCGTAACTGCATTTTTCCAGACCGCTTATATCTCCGTCTTCGGCATCGAGGCATTCGAGCATTTCGCAGTAGTGCTCTTTCATTTCCTTTTCGGTATTCATATCGCCACAAATAATTTGCGGAACGCCATCGCGCTTATATTCAGCGAGAAGTTCCAGGTAAATCTGGTCCATTTGTTTTTCGCGTATGCGGTCGAAGCCATCGGCCTGTAAATGTGTTCCTAATATCTGGAAAGCTTTGCCGTTCCATTCTCCTTCAAGCAGCATGGCGCCTTTGCGCGCCCAGCAATCGTTGGCAGCGCAGTTTTTAAACTGGGTGGTATTCAGAATTTTCATGGGCATTTTGCTGATAACCCAAACCCCGCTGTTTATTTTTACGGTAAACCCTCCGCTGTTTGCCGGACCATACTGATACGGATACAGAGGCTGAAGCCCGTTGAAGATAAGTTCGCGCGCTTCGGGCAGAAAGGCTTCCTGAAAAACGATAATATCGAAATCAGATTTTTTAACCGAGTCAACAATTGTTTGTGCGCGCTCCAGTTTACCTTTTTGAGGAACTATTTTCGGCAGCATGTAAATATTCCACGAGAGGATTTTCAGGTTGTTTTCGTCACCGGCTGCTTCCTGAGGGGCGCTTAAGGCAAGCGGAGCGGAAGTTTTTGCAAACTCTGTAAAACTAAATACCAGAAAACAGGAAAGAAGAAATATATTTCGGATAAAATTCATCAACTCATCAACCGCGGCAAAATCACTATGCAAATGTAATTCAAACGTTTTGCAATGTTCAGGCAATTACTCATTATTTTTCATTTTTTTAGAACGAAGTTTACGCCATGAACACCGCCACCCTTACACAAGATATTAAACGCGAAGCCCTGCGCTTAGGTTTCGGTGCCTGCGGTATTTCAAAAGCCGAAGAACTTACCGCTGAAGCCAAACTTCTCGAACACTGGCTGAACCAAAACATGCACGGCAAAATGAGTTACATGGCTAACCACTTCGACAAGCGCACCGACCCGCGAAAACTGGTGCCCGGGGCTAAGAGTGTTATTTCGCTTTCGTATAATTATTACACCCCGGTAAAACAAACCGACCCTGCCGCTCCCAAAATTGCCATGTATGCTTTAGGAACCGACTACCACCGGGTGGTAAAGCAAAAGCTCGAACTGCTTTTCGGCTTTATTCAATCCAAAGCGGGGCAAATAAACGGGCGCTGCTTTGTTGATTCGGCACCGGTTATGGAGCGCGCCTGGGCGCAGCGCAGCGGTATTGGCTGGCAAGGCAAAAACACTAACATTTTAAGCAAGCGAACAGGCTCTTTCTTCTTTCTTGCCGAAATAATTTGCGACCTCGACCTCGATTCCGACAGCCCCGTTAACGATTACTGCGGAAGCTGCACCAAATGTATTGACGCATGCCCTACTAACGCCATTTTCCAACCCTATAACATTGACGCAAGCAAGTGTATTTCATACTTTACTATTGAATTGAAAGACGAAATCATTCCTTCTGAAGTAAAAGGTAAGTTCGACAACTGGATGTTCGGCTGCGATATATGCCAGCAGGTTTGCCCTATCAACTCCCAATCGAAACCGCACAACGAGCCGCGCTTTCAGCCCAACAACCAACTGCTTGGCATGAACAAAAAAGACTGGGAAGAATTAAACGAAGAAACTTATCGCAGGCTGTTTAAAAATTCGCCCGTAAAGCGAGCCAAATTTAAAGGGCTTAAAAGAAATATCGGCTTTCTTAAACCCTAAACCCCAGCCCCTTTTCTGCCCTGTTATTTTTTATTACAGATAATTTGCTGCCGCCTGAGTTTTTACGGCTTTAAGAGGGTAAATTTTGGAGACGAATGTTAATTTTTCACGTGAAATTTTAACAAACGACTACAGAATATTGGCTTTCGGCTACAGAATTATCAGTTTCGACTACAGAATATTG
>CAZWAD010000019.1:25447-74088 GCA_964631835.1 uncultured Chitinophaga sp. | reverse complement strand
TGAAAAAAGCAGTTTACAACCCAGAAGGCCTTCTTCCTGCACGCGGCATGGCTGGATCAGGCTTGCGCCCATTGTCCAATATTCCCTACTGCTGCCTCCCGTAGGAGTCGGGCCCGTGTCTCAGTGCCCGTGTGGCTGATCGTCCTCTCAGACCAGCTACCGATCGTTGACTTGGTGAGCCGTTACCTCACCAACTATCTAATCGGACGCACACCCATCTTATACCACCGGAGTTTTAGTTGCAGAGCGATGCCGCTCCGAAACGTTATGGGGTATTAATCCTAGTTTCCCAGGGCTATTCCCCAGTATAAGGCAGGTTGTGTACGTGTTACGCACCCGTGCGCCACTCGTCAGCGGGTATTGCTACCCCTGTTACCGTTCGACTTGCATGTATTAGGCCTCCCGCTAGCGTTCATCCTGAGCCAGGATCAAACTCTTCGTTGTAAAAGAGATGATCCCTTTTCTGAATGTACACCCGCCTTTGCTGCTAAAGCTAGGGCGGGCAAAAAAGAAAAGAAAAATAATAATTGAGTTATTCTTACCTTGATGCTTCCCCCGATTTTCATCGGGGGAGTTCATCCCGACTTAATGTCGGGAATCATCTATATTTCTATCCAATATTTCAAAGAACTTCCATCAATTTGACTGATTGCCTACGAGGCAAAAGGCCGATTGATTTTTGTGATTTAATCTCTTTTTCAGAGGAGAAAACCGATTTAAAGAACAATCCGTTTTTTCAAACGGGGCGCAAATATATGTTTTGCGATTTCTTTTTTCCAAATTCTGAAAGAATTATTTTTTCAGAATCGCAATTTACAGGCTGACAAACCCTTTTACCTGTGTTCAGGTATCAGTCGATTTACCTAGTATGTTTAATTATTGAGACCGCTGTCGCAGCGGAAGCAATTCAGGTGGCGGTAAAGCTCTTGAAACCTGAATTTAAAGTTTGCTATTTACGGTGGGGAGCATTAAATGTTCCTCTTTGTGTGTGATTATTCTTCTTCCCTTTTGTTTGTAAAGAACGTTTTTTTTTTCGTAAGGGGACGCAAATATAAATGCAGTTTTTGATTCAGCAAATGATTCGGAAGAAATCTTGAAACTATTTCTTGTTCCTCTCTATAAAAAAGGAAGCCCTCTTATTTGCATAAGAGGGACTTCCGATTCACCAACACCATTCTTTTTATGAAATCTTTACTTCGATGGTTCCTTTTGATTTGGCTTCTTCAATTTTGGGAAGCGTTATTTTAAGGATACCATTCTCATAGCCTGCGCCAATGTTGGCGCTGTTGATTGTTTTTGGCAGGGTGAAACTGCGGGTAAACGAGGCCTGAGAAAACTCTTTGCGGGTAAACTTTTCGCCTTCTTCGAGTTTTTCATCGCGGGTTTCGGCACTGATGGTCAGGAGGTTGTCTTCCACTTTTACGTTGAAGTTTTCCTTGGCAAAGCCGGGCGCAGCTACATCGAGCAGGTAGGCGTCCTTGGTTTCGCGGATGTTTACTGAAGGGGCTACGTTTTTTACCCATTCGTTGTTAAAGAACGTTGGCAGTTCGCTTTCAAAGATGTTATCGAACAGGTTTGAGAAGCGGGGCAGATGAACTCTGCGGTTTTCGGGTTTTACTGTGAGCATTGTCATAGCTTTTAGTTTTATTGGTTTTGAATTTTGTTTTCTGGCGGGGGTAGTTCAAACCAAGTACCAGGGCATTTTTTAAGCCTTTTTGTCCACTTAAGTCTGTTTAATAAGGACAATGTTGCCGATTTGTGTGTTTTGTGGAAAAATACTGATTGTTAGTGCTCGTATCTAGGGCTTCTGTTATCATGTTTGAAAGTTTACAGCATCTGTTTTGGAGTTTAAAACAGTTGTTCTAAACTCTAAAACATCTGTACAATGATTCAAAACAGTTGTTTTAAGGTTTAGTATACCTGTGATAAGGTTTAAAACAGATGATTTAGACCTTGCATCATCTGTACAAGTGTTCAAAACAGTTGTTTTAGAGTTTGTGTCATCTGCTGCAAAGTTTGAAACGCTTTGTTCAACATCAAGAGAAGCTTGTTTACATTTTTTCACAAAGCGGGTTTAAACCGCAGCGTCATTTCAAAATCATACCTGCATATTTTTTAACCAAAATAACAGGAGGAAACAGTGTATGAAAAAGATTATGACCATCATGGTAATTGCGCTTGCCACCCAAATGGCACAGGCGCACGGCAAAGGTTCGGTATTAAACATTCGCCTGAGCAACAACCAGACGTTTAAAATTTTTGTTGACGGCAACTGCACGGGCGAAATGGCGAACCGCACACAAATTAACGGACTGGCTGACGGGCGCCACCGCATCGAAATTTACAGCCCCGACAACCGCGGCAGAGGCCGAGGTTACGGAAGAATGCGCCCGGTTTTTTACGGAACCATAAACATTGACTGTAATACTGAAACGTTTGCTACGGTGAATTTAATGTGTAACAAAATTGAAATTGACCGGGTGGTGGCGCTTTGCGAACCGCAGCAAAACGGATGGAACAAACCGGAAATCTGTTTCTACCCGATGCGCCCCATTGGCGGACCCGTGCCAACCTGCGCAACCCCGGTTCCGGTGGGACCGGTTGCGATGTGCGCGGCCGACCTCATGCAGTTGAAAAATACGCTTCACAACGCGGCTTTTGAAAGCAACCGACTGAGCATATTTAAACAGGCGCTGCCTTACAATTACTTTTCCACCGCTCAAGTTCGCGAGCTGATGAACGAGTTTTGGTTTGAAAGCACAAAACTTGAAGTAGCGAAGATGGCTTACGCTAAAACTATTGACCAGCAAAATTACTACCAGGTAAACAATGAGTTTACCTTCAGCAGCAGCGTAGCCGAACTGAGCGACTACACCGCTATGCGATAAAAAATACGGATTGTGTGTAAAGGCGGAAGGGGAACTTCCGCCTTTTTTATTTTTGGCGGGTGAATAAAACCGCATTGATAATAGGCGCAACCGGCCTTACCGGTGAAGAATGCCTGAAAGAACTTCTCGCTTCTATTTATTATTCGAAAGTTATTGCACTAACCCGCAGCAAACTACAAACCACTCATCCGCAGCTTGAAAATATTGTTACCGATTTTCAAAACCTTCAAGCCATTCGCGAAAAGATAAATGCCCATCATATTTATTGCGCTATGGGAACCACCATTGGTAAGGCGGGAAGCAAGGAAGCATTCCGCAAGGTAGATTATGAAATTCCTACGGAAGTAGCGCGGATAGCTAAACAAAACGGAGCGGAGAAATTCATTCTTGTTTCCTCGCTGGGTGCCGATGCCTCTTCAGGAATTTTTTACAGCCGGGTAAAAGGTGAACTGGAAGATGAACTCGCTAAACTCAACTTCCACTCACTTCTTATTTTCCGTCCTTCAATACTATTGGGCGATAGGAAAGAAAAACGCACCGGTGAAGCTATCGGGCAGATGGCGGCCAAAAAACTTTCGTTCCTGTTTGCCGGGCCTCTGAAAAAGTATAAAGGCACTCCGGTTGATTTGCTTGCTAAGGTGATGGTTCAAATGGCAACTGCTGAAAACGAAGGCGTACGTATAATTGAAAACGATGAAATTTTTGAGCTGGTAAAGTAATTCATGATTCGGGTAGCAGCTATTCTCATTTTTCTTACCGGCATTACTCACTCTTCGTTTTCGCAGGAAAAGAAACCACCGGTGATTGATGTAAGGCAGCGGCTGGTGAGCGCGAAGCATGATGACTTGCATAACGATGTAGAAACCATTGACTCGTTCCGCAGGCTGCATTTGATGATTGCCGGCAATGTGTATCAGACGGAAAAACACATCCGTTACGCTTACGATGATGCCACCGGCAGGTACGATTTCAGCAACGAGCTGAAATACATTCAACCCATCCTGAACCTGGGCGATGTTTCAATGGTAAATCTTAAAACTTCGTTCGGAAATACTTCCGCCAACATGTTTTCCTCGCCCGATGAATTTGCCGTAGCGGTAAAAT
Organism: uncultured Chitinophaga sp.; assembly: GCA_964631835.1. Lineage (GTDB taxonomy): Bacteria > Bacteroidota > Bacteroidia > Chitinophagales > LD1 > Bog-950. The sequence goes on along the minus strand of CAZWAD010000019.1, from coordinate 70,096 downwards.
ATTCCGGCATCAATGGAGTGATGCACGCCAACGCGCACACTGCCAACATTGATAGACCAACTCTTCAGCGCACACGTGACCTACTTAATCAGTACGACATGTTTCACACCGGAGCTTTTGCGGATAACTTTCAGCGCACCGGAAACTATCCGCTCATTATCAATAAAAAAGGGTTTCGCATTGCGGTGCTCAATTACACGATGCTCCATTCGCGCCCCGCCATTTCAAAAAACTTAGTGATTAACGAAATTGATAAGTCTGCCATTGAGCGCGATATGCGCATGGCGCACATCAACAAGCCCGACTTTATCATTGTGTATTTCGACTGGGGCACTGCCGACCTCGCCATACCTTCGTTTCAGCAAACAGACCTTGCCAAATTTACTTTCGAGCGTGGTGCTGATTTGGTGGTAGGCACTCAGCCCAACACTCCTCTGCCTGTTCATTATATCCATTACAATTACCAGGGCGCTTCTAAAGATGGAATTGTGGCTTACTCTCTCGGCAGTTTAATTTCCAGCAACGAGGAACTTAAGAACCGCAACGGCTACGTGATTGACATGGAGCTTCGCAAAAACAACTACACCGGTGAAACAGCGATTAACGACTGGGGCGTGATTCCCGTTTATACTTATTATGACACGGTTTCGGTAAAAGGCAAAACTAAAGTTTTCTCGGTGCCGTGTTCCGGTATTGAAAGTGGCGACCTGTTTCCAAACATTCCTTACATCGAAAAGCGCAGAGCTGTAAACAGCGCGTATGAAATACGCAAGATGCTTGGCTCCACGGCTGACGAAATTCAGTATAACCTCAATGAACTGGTAGTGAACAACGTGCAGGAAGTCATTAACATCACCAACTCATCGGTGAACAATAAGTTTGTACCCGTTCGCGAAGAAGATGTGGAACCCGGTGAAGCACCGGTGCTGCCGGTTACAGTCGAAGGTTCAAAAAATACTCCATCGCTGGCGGCTATTTATGAGGAACCGGAGAAAGAAGCACCACCCATTGCTTCCAATAAAAAAATTGACAATGAACGGGTGAAAGCCACCATAGCTTTTGACACACCCGCACCCGAAAAGAAAATTGAAATCATTCCACAGCAACAAGCGGCTGCCATCAACTTGCCTAAAGAGCCCGCCAAACTCGAATTGCCTTTCATTGCTCCCGAAAGCATGCAGGTAATTGCCGACACTATTTACCGCATTCAATTTTATGCCCTCAAGAAACTCATTCCGCTTGACACCAATTACTATACCCACCTCAAGGGCTACGAAGTTTTTACGGAAGACAGCTTTTACAAATACGTGCTGGGCAGCTACGCCACTTTTGAAGAATGTAAAAAATACTGGCAAAGCCAGATACAGCCACGTTACAAACAAAGCTTCATTGTCAAGTATATAAAGGGAAGAAGGGTGAGATAACCTTTACATTTTCCAGCCCCATTATTTGGAACTATGCGCTTAAATTCTACTTTTGCACTCCCTTTTTAAAAACCGGACGGTTGGGAATCGTCCAAAAACATTTTATGAGCCAGTCAAAATATACTCCGCGCTTAGCGAAGCGTTTCAACGATTCGATTGTTCCCGAACTGATGAAGAAGTTCAACTACACTTCTGTCATGCAGGTTCCCCGTTTAAAGAAAATATGCCTCAATCAGGGTGTAAACGGAGCTACTTCCGATAAAAAATTAGTGGATATTGCCGTTGCTGAAATGACCGCAATTGCCGGTCAAAAAGCGGTGGCCTCACGCGCCCGTAAAGCGATATCTAACTTCAAACTTCGTGAAGGAATGCCTATTGGCACCCGTGTTACTTTGCGTTCCGACAAAATGTATGAATTCTTAGACCGCCTGCTTTCCGTGTCACTTCCCCGTGTGCGCGACTTTAAAGGCGTAAACGATAAGGGCTTTGACGGAAGAGGCAACTATTCATTAGGGGTAAAAGAGCAAATCATCTTTCCGGAAATAGAAATTGACAAGGTAACCAAAATCAACGGTATGGACATTACGTTTGTAACTACCGCCCGCACCAACGAGGAGGCTTATGCTCTTTTGGAAGCGTTTGGTATGCCGTTTAAAAAAGATACGAAATAACATTCAAAAAATAAATCCTAAAAAATAAGGAATGGCAAAAAAATCAGTAGAAGCACGTCAGCGCAAACGCGAAAGACTCGTAAAAAAATACGAAGCAAAACGCAAGGCATTAAAAGAAGCAGGAGAATGGTCACTGCTCGACAAGCTGCCTAAGAACAGTTCAAAAGTGCGCCTCCGCAATCGTTGCGCTTTAACAGGAAGAGGAAGAGGATATGTGCGCATGTTCGGTGTTTCGCGTATCAAATTCCGCGACCTGGCTACTGAAGGAAAAATTCCCGGAGTAACAAAATCATCCTGGTAAAAAAATCAGAACAACAAGAAAAGATAAAAGATATGGTAAACGATCCAATTTCAGACTTTCTTACAAGAATAAGAAACGCTCAGCAGACAGGGCACCGCTTTGTTGAAATCCCTTCTTCAAAAGTAAAACAAAGGATAACCGAAATTCTGTATGAACAAGGGTATATCCTGAAATACAAGTTTGAAGATACAAAAAACAATCAGGGCGTTATCAAAATAGCCCTGAAGTATGATGCCCAAACTAAGGAACCGGTGATAAAAAGCCTGAAGAGAATTTCAACTTCGGGTTTGCGCCAGTACCGCGGCTCTAACGAGTTGCCCAGAGTCTTAAGCGGATTGGGTATTGCCATTGTTTCTACTTCAAAAGGAGTAATGACTGAAAAAGAAGCAAAAGCAAAAGGAATTGGCGGTGAAGTTCTTTGTGAAGTATTCTAAACAAAATCGGAAACACTAAATTCTAAATTCTAAATAAACTGTATGTCACGAATAGGTAACGCCCCGGTAACACTTCCGAAAAATGTTTCGGTTGAAATTATGAGCGGCAACGTAATGAAAGTTAAAGGCCCGAAAGGCGAAATGTTCCAGGCAGTTGACCCGGATATTTCTGTTAAAGTAGATAACGGAGTAGTTACTCTTACCCGCCCTACCGAGCAGAAAAGACACAAAGCACTTCACGGAACTTACCGTTCGCTGCTTAATAATATGGTGAAAGGTGTTTCTGACGGATACAAAACCGAGCTTGAGCTGGTTGGTGTGGGTTTCCGTGCCTCAGTTAATAAACAAGTATTGGAATTGAGTGTTGGATATTCGCACCCGGTTGTTGTTTTACTTCCAGGCGAAATCAAAGCTTCAGCACGCCAGGAAAAAGGTCAGAACCCGATTATCACGCTTGAGTGCCACGATAAAGATTTGATGGGCCTGGTTTGTGCAAAAATCCGCACTATTCGTAAGCCTGAGCCTTACAAAGGAAAAGGTATCAAGTTTGTAGGTGAAGTATTGAGAAGAAAAGCAGGTAAGAGCGCAGCTAAGAAAGCGTAACCATACAATTATTAGTTAACAGTTAATTGAAAAGACATGGCAGTAACTAAAGAATCAAGAAGGCAAAAAATAAGGAGCCGTATTCGTGGAAAAATCCGAGGCACAGAGGCAAGGCCGCGTTTGAGCGTGTTCCGCAGCAATAAAGAAATTTATGCCCAACTTATTAATGACGACAACGGAACCACACTTGCTGCTGCTTCAAGCCGCGATAAAGATTTCTCGCGTTCAGGTAATAAAGTTGAACAAAGCAAAAGCGTTGGGAAAACCATTGCCGCAAAAGCTGCTGAAAAAGGCATTACTACAGTAGTTTTTGACCGTGGCGGCTATTTGTATCATGGTAGAGTAAAAGCCATTGCCGAAGGTGCGCGCGAAGGAGGATTGAAATTCTAAAAATCTATTACACAGAATAAACAAACAGAAATGTCAGCAGTAAACATTCAGAAATTTAAAGCCAGCGAACTCGAACTGAAAGAGAAAGTGGTGAATATCCGCAGGGTGGTGAAAGTAACCAAAGGCGGACGCACATTCAGTTTTTCAGCTACGGTTGTAGTTGGTAACGGTAACGGAATAGTTGGCGAAGGTCTCGGTAAAGCCCGCGAAGTTCAGGAAGCCATTCAAAAAGCAGTTGATGACGCTAAAAAGAACCTGGTCAGCGTTCCTCTTTTCAAGGGAACTATTCCTCATGTTCAGCATGGAAAGTTCGGTGCGGCAAAAGTAATGCTTCAGCCCGCTTCGCAGGGAACAGGTGTAATTGCCGGAGGTTCTATGCGCGCAGTGTTGGAAAGCGTTGGCATTAAAGATGTGCTGGCAAAATCGCAGGGAGGTGCCAACCCGGCAAACGTTATTAAAGCTACTTTGAATGCGTTGAGCAAACTGCGCGACCCTTACACTATTTCGCGCAAGAGGGGAGTTTCGATGGAAAAAGTATTTAAAGGATAATTGGTACGACAAGAGATAAAACCAAATACAATGGGAAAGATACGGGTAACAAAAGTAAAAAGCACCATCGAAAAAGATGAGCGCCAGAAAAGAACGATGAAAGCGCTGGGTTTAAACAAACTTGGAGCAACCAATGAATTGGAGAACACTCCTGCTGTTGCCGGAATGATTCGCAAGGTACAGCATTTAATAAAAGTAGAACAGTTATAAACTTAAACTTCGGAAGAAAATGGAATTACATACTCTGAAACCCGCAGCAGGTTCGCTGGGAAGAAAAAGAAGAAGAGGAAGAGGACAAGGCTCAACACTTGGCGGCACTTCCGGCAAAGGGCATAAGGGCGCTCAGTCGCGCTCCGGTTATAAATCGAAGCCCCGCCATGAAGGAGGTCAAATGCCTTTGCAAAGAAGAATGCCGAAAGTCGGATTCAACAACTTTACCCGTACGGAATACATTCCTCTTAACCTCGACAAAATTCAGATGCTTCTGGAAAGCAAAACCCTGAAAGAAGTTACCGTAGAGAACCTGCGCGAAAAAGGTTTGCTTGCTAAAAGAGCTTTGGTAAAAGTATTAGCCGGTGGCGAATTGAAAGATAAAGTGAATGTTTCTGTTCATGCTATCAGCGAATCAGCTAAGCAAAAGATTGAAGCATTGGGCGGAACGGTTACCATTGTGAAGAAATAATCATACCGCAGGGCTGATGTTTCAGTTTTTTTTCTATCCATTTGCCCCCCACTCAACATTCCAATAAAAGAAGATGAAGCTTTTCCAAAAATTAAAAGAAATATGGAGCATAGAAGAACTCCGCCAAAGAATTCTTCTTACGCTCGGTTTAATTGTTATTTACCGCTTAGGCACTTACATTACCCTGCCGGGCATTGACCCCACCGAACTCGAGAAAGTAACCCAGCAGGGCTCTTCCGGTATCCTCGGACTGGTAAACCTTTTTGCAGGCGGTGCGTTTTCGCGCGCTTCTATTTTTGCATTGGGAATTATGCCTTACATCTCCGCGTCAATTGCCATACAGTTATTGACGCTCGCTATTCCTTATTTCCAGAAGTTACAAAAAGAAGGAGAAAGCGGCAGAAGAGAACTTAACCAATATACCCGCTTGCTTACTATTGTGGTTACTGCCTTTCAGGGCGCGGGGTATGTGGTGTATTTGAGAAACACCGATGGCAGTGCGGTGATTCCCACTCTTTCGCCTCTGCTGTTTTCCATCTCAACAGTGTTTGTGCTTACTGCCGGAACCCTGTTTGTAATGTGGATGGGTGAGCGCATAACCGACAAAGGCGTAGGCAACGGAATATCGCTGATTATCATGGTGGGTATTCTGGCGCGTTTCCCCGGTTCGGTGCTCGAAGAATTTTTAACGCGCATGCAGAAAGGGGGACTGATGCAGTTTGTGATTGAAATGGTTTTTTTAGTTGTGGTTATAGGCGCATGTATTCTTCTCATTCAGGGTACGCGCAGAATTCCGGTTCAGTATGCCAAAAGAAATATTATTCAGGGCGGCAAGATGATGCAGGCTGGCGGTGTTCGGCAATACCTGCCATTGAAGTTGAACGCCTCGGGGGTTATGCCTATTATTTTTGCGCAGGCAATTATGTTTCTGCCTTCAACCATCTGGCAGCTTACAGGGCTCGATGCCAACAGCCCGGTGCTGATGACGCTTACCGACATCGGTTCGTTTTGGTATAACGTAATTAACTTTCTGTTGATTGTTGCTTTTACCTATTTCTACACCGCCCTGATTGTTAACCCCACTCAAATTGCTGATGAGCTGAAACGCAACAGCGGTTTTATTCCCGGCATTAAGCCCGGAAAGAAAACCGAAGAATTTATTGACAATGTAATTTCAAGAATCACTTTGCCCGGAGCTATTTTCCTCGGCTTTGTTTCGGTTATGCCTGCTATAGTTATGCAGTTTGACGTAAACACTTCCTTTGCCCTGTTTTTTGGCGGAAGCTCTATCCTGATTATGGTGGGTGTGGTTCTTGATACGCTTCAAACCATTGAAACCTACCTGCTCAACCGCCACTACGATGGCTTAACTTCATCGGGCAGAATTAAAGGAAGGCAGGGATTTGCTACCGCAGGAATGTAAACCCCTAAATCCCCTAACGGGGACTTTGAAATGCCAGATTCATTTTTGTCTTTTTGTATTAAAGCCCCATTTAGGGAGTTGGGAGTATGGCCATTAAAATAAAAACACCCGAAGAAATTGAACTGATTCGCAGAAGCTGCGATTTGCTTTCGGAGGCTATGGCTGAAATTGCTAAGGCGGTTAAGCCCGGAACCACCGGACTAGCTCTCGATAAACTTGCCGAAGATTTTATTACCGGCAACGGAGGCAAGCCCTCTTTCAAAGGCTACAACAACTTCCCCGCTGCGCTTTGCATTTCGGTGAACGATGAGGTAGTTCATGGCATTCCCACAGCCGTTGAATACAAAGACGGTGATATTATTTCCGTTGACTGCGGAGTATTTATGAACGGCTATCATGGCGATATGGCTTACACTTTCGGCATCGGCAATGTAAAACCCGAAACCCTTCAGCTTTTGAAAGTCACTAAACAATCGCTCTACCTCGGCATAGAACATGCCACGGTTGGCAAGCGCACCGGTGACATCGGCTTTGCCATTCAGGATTATTGCGAACATAAAAACCCTTACAAATGCGTTCGCGAATTAGTGGGGCACGGTGTGGGCAAAACCCTTCACGAAGACCCTCAGGTGCCCAACTACGGGCGCAAGGGCGATGGCGCAAAACTTCCCGAAAACTGCGTAATTGCCATTGAGCCTATGGTAAACTTAGGCGCCAGAGATGTTTACACCAAAAAAGACCACTGGACCGTAGCCACTCAGGACGGAACTCCCTCAGCCCATTTTGAGCATACCGTTTTAGTAAAACCCCATAAGGCTGTAATACTTACCACCTTTGAATGGATTGAAAAGGCAGTAAGTGAAAACTCAGAATTGGTAAAGGTTTAAACGGCAAATAAATATTTGCTTTTTCCCTTTCTCTTTCTACATTCGTTACCGCAAAGCCACTTTGCACGGACACTTTTGAGATATACAGCGATATTGTAACCGGCTTTGAATAAAAAAATTCGTCATGAATTTTTATTCGCCTTTCGCATCTCTTATTTCACCGGCCCCGGCACTAAGTAATTTATCGTTTGCACAGCCGGGGGCAGTACTCCAGCCTGCCGGCAGGCATGCGCATAGTATCGCACGCAGTTTTCTATTTTCAAATACTCTTCTTACTAATTTTTGTGATTTGCCGCCAGTTGGCGCAAGGTTTACGACAGGCAGCGGAAACCTTAAGCCGCGTGGCTCAAAACTTACGCCAGGCGGCTTAAACTCCGCGCCTGATGGCGGAGCTTTTCCGCCAGATAGCGCAAGCCTTCAGCCGGGTGGCGGAACTCTTCCGCCAGATGGCGCAAACTTTCCGCCACGTGGCGGAAAGCCAATTTCACCTCGTTTTTCATCAAAAACCCATTTTTTAACCCTAAAACCTTAAGTCATGAGTAATTCACGCGTCCCCGAAGCTATCCCTGAATTTAACGCTTACATTAACAACACCGATGATTACCTGGCGGCAGGCACCCCCACCAACCGCGAGCGCCTGGGGCTGAGTATTCAAAACGGCACCGACTGGAACACCAAACGGGTGTTTTGGCGCGATACCCTTTACCCCAAATACATTGACCCGCTGCAAAGCACCAGCGCAGTGAAAGAGCAGGTGCGCAACTTTATGAAAGAGTTCAGCGAATTCGCACGCCCCCTGCTCAATATTATGGTTGCCGACCCCGATGCTACCAGTGACGATGAAACAGTTTTTAACTTTAAAATTGAAAGAGCTGAACCTACCCACTCCCACTCACCCATTACCGATTCGGTAGTTTACGAAACTGTTTCGCTCAATGGCGGGCTGGTAGAATTTACCTGCCGCCCCGGGCACGACAGCAAGCACCCCAGCAAACACCCCGATGCCGATGCTATTCAGGTAGCCCACCAGTTGCAGGGCGGTGTTGGAAATACCCCCGGACCAAACCCCAACCCCGAACCACCCGAAGGGCTGCCCGACCCTAATACCCAGGCTATGGTTAAGGAGCTGTTTACCAAAGCGGTGTTCATTGTTAACTTCGGGGTGTTGAGCAAAGGCAAGCTGGCGCTTGTTTACCTGCGCTGGTACAATACCAAACGCCCCGAGCTCTCTGGCCCCTGGACAGGCCCCTTTGCCATTGGAATTGCATAAATTATTTAATAACTATAAAAAGAAAAGAAGATGAAAAAGATTACAGCAACGTTATTTATTATTTTCTGCGCAGCAACTTTAACTATTGCCGGCACGGTTACAATTAAACTATCTACCGATGCCGATGCACAAATTTTTGTTAACGGTTCATTGGTTTCGTCCGGCAAAGCCGAAATTAAAGTGGCAAAAAATTCCACCGTTAACGTAAAAGTGAAAAAAACCGGTTACATCACCGAAGAAAGAAACTACAAAAACGATGGCGTCATGAAATTGCCCAAAAGCGAATTCATCGCCTTACAAAAAGACGCCTCTTTCGAGAGCTCCAGCACAAATGATTTAGCCAATAGGGATATAGATATAAAAACCGATAAATCAGAAGAAGAAGCATGGAAAAAGCTAAGTTCAATAATTACGGGTGCATTCGATGTTATCGAAGTAACCGATAAAAGCACCGGTTATTTAAGAACAGCATGGGCCGTTAAAAAATTCGGCCCTGTAACCATACGCACACGGCTTGTGATAAAAATGGGTAATGAAAATCCACTTTCCTATAAAGTCAAAATAATTTCTGAGAGAAGCGAAACCGCCACCAGTGCAAGAGAAGATGAAAAATTTGAAACATGGGATAGACTACTAAGGGTTTATGATAATGTTATTCCCGAAATGCAAAGCCGACTAGCAAAATAATTTTATAGCCCCCGCAACATCTCCCTTTGCACAGCAATGGAGGTGTTGCGCTTTAATTTACCCCCAACCTGCTCTGTCAATAATTATTTTCTAAGGCATACAACTCAATTGCCTTTTTTTCATTCTATTTGTATCAGTCGCCCGCTAATGAAAATATTTGTACGCCTAACGTCATTTTTCCTTGCTCTTTTAATAGTCGAAGCTGGTTACTCACAGTGTACGCCATTGCCTATTATCAACTTTGTAAACCCATCGTTTGAGGGCACCCCTCAACCGCATGTTACTCCCGGTCCGTGGTCGGTATGCATGCCCGGGCAAACACCCGATACCCAGCCCGGAAGCTGGGGAGTAACTTTACCGCCCACCAACGGCAGTTCTTACCTCGGTCTGGTTCACCAGGTATCAGCTTCGTGGCAGGAAGGTGCCTGCGAACAGTTGAGCACTCCTTTTGTGTCAGGAACCAATTATTCATTTACCATTGACCTTGCCAATTCATCAACTACAGGCGGAGGCATTGTTCCCGGTTGTGCCGAGTTGCAGATATGGGGCGGCTTCGGACCCTGCGATGATAATTCAGGCAGCGGTGTGCTGCTGTGGAGTTCGGGCAACATTACCCCCATGGATGTTTGGATGACTTATACGGTTTCGTTTGTTCCCACTCAGAATTTTACCTGGGTGATGTTCCGCATCAACAGCCTCGGATGCAACCCTTTGAGTACCGACCAGCCTTACATTCTGGTAGATAATATAGGACCGGTGATGCCCGGAAATGTGAACGTAATAGTGGCATTGAATCAAAATGTTTCCTGCGCAGGAATGAACAACGGAATGGCAACAGCTCATCCGGTGGGGCAAAATCCTCCGTTTACTTTTTCATGGAACTCCACACCGGTTCAAACGGACAGCGTGCTTGATAATGTCGGCCCCGGAAGTTATACCGTTACAGTAACCGATGCTAATACCTGTACATCTACCGCCACAGTAAATATTACCCAGCCGCAGCCCATTGTGCTGACTCCAACGGTTAATAATGCCCTCTGCGGAGCTACCGGTTCGGCATATATGAGTTATTCGGGCGGCACTGCGCCTTTCAGCTTTTTGTGGAGCAACGGAAGAACCACCCAAAACAACAGTAACCTCTTTGCCGGAACTTATACTATTACCGCCACCGATGCCAACTCATGCACGGCTACTGCGAGTATTGTAGTTACACAATCAACCGTGTTAACCGTTACCGGCACAACCGTTGACCCTACATGTACCGTGGGAGGAACGATAACCGCTGTTCCTACAGGCGGCACACCGGGCTATTCATATTCCTGGAATACCACACCGGTGCAAGCCACACCCACAGCTACAAACCTGAGCAGCGGCTCATATACGGTAACGGTAACCGATGTGAACTTATGTACGGCTTCAGCATCGTTTACACTATTCCCTCCTCCCAATTCACCGGTAGTTACTTTAACACCTTCCCATGTTGCCTGCTTTGGTCAAAGCACCGGCTCAATCACTTCAAACATTACGGGCGGAAATCCGGGTTTTACTTATTCATGGAATACAACTCCCGTGCAGACAACTGCAAACGCAGTGAACCTGCCTGCCGGAAATTATACAGTAACAGTAACTGATGTCACTTTATGTACAGCAAGTGCAAGCGCTACAATAATACAGCCAACTGCATTAACCGCAACCATTACCAAAACCGATGTATTGTGTTTCGGGCAAAGCACCGGAACAATTACTGCCACCCCTTCGGGAGGAACTTCCGGTTATACTTATAACTGGAACTCCGTACCAGCTCAAACAACGGGCACAGCTTCTAATTTACCAGCGGGAACGTATACGGCAACCGTTACCGATGCAAACACTTGCACAATTACCGCAAGCGGAACTATCAGCCAACCGGCATCGCCACTTTCACTTTCCGAAGTTCACACCGATGTTTCATGCTTTGGAGGAAATAACGGAAGCGCTACGGTTACTCCATCAGGTGGAACAACCGGATATACATACAGTTGGACCACCACACCGGCACAAACCACATCTACTGCATCAAACCTTATGGCAGGAACTTATGTAGTTACTGTAACCGATGCGAATAACTGTACGGCAAGTATTTCATCCACTATTAATCAACCGGCTACCCCGGTAAGTGTAACAGCAACACAAACCGCACCGCTTTGTTTCGGGCAACCTGCAACAACAGCAACCGCTAATGCTTCGGGCGGAACACCGGGATATTTGTACTCATGGAATACTGTTCCTGTTCAGAATACACAGAATGTTACCAATATTCCAGCGGGAACTTATACCGTAACCGCAATAGATGCTCAGGCATGCTCAGCCACAGCAACAATTACTATCGCTCCGCCACCTACAGCATTAACACTTGTAACTTCTCATAACGATGTTCTTTGTTTTGGCGATGCAACCGGAAGTGTAGCGGTAACAGCCAGTGGCAGTTACGGTGGCTATTCATATAACTGGAATACAAATCCGGTTCAAACCACTTCTTCGGTTTCACAATTGATTGCCGGAACTTATAATGTTACTGTTACCGATATTCAGGGATGTTCAGCTACGGCAAGCGAAACAATTTCTCAGCCTGGTGCGCCTTTAAGTTTATCAACTTCAACTGTTGATGTGCTTTGTTTTAGTAATGCAACCGGCAGCGCAACGGTTACAGCTGCAGGAGGCACTCCCGGCTATAGTTATGCGTGGAATACAAATCCGGTTCAAACAACAGCAACAGCCAGTTCTCTGGCTTCGGGAAATTACTCAGTTGTTGTGACTGATGCCAATTTCTGTTTTCAAACAGCAAGCGTTGTTATCAATCAGCCCCTTCAGCTACAAGCAACTTCATCGTTTACAAATGTTGATTGCAATGGTGCTTCTACCGGAGCAATAACAATCACTGTAACCGGTGGTGTGCCTGCGTATTCGTATCAATGGAATACGACCCCGTCTGTAAATTCTCCAAACCGAACGGGATTGCCTGCGGGAACTTACTCTGTTACTATAACCGATGCCAACAACTGCAGTTATTCCACCGGCAGTATTTCAATTACCGAACCTACAGCCATAACCCTGAACCCGGTTATTGTTAATGTATCATGTCCTAACCACGGTGATGGAAGCATTGACATAAATCCCTCGGGAGGAACTCCGGGCTATACTTTCAATTGGAGCACAGGCGGAAGCAATTCGCAGATTAATTCAAATCTTTCAGGAGGGAATTATAGTGTTACGGTAACCGACAATAACGGATGTGCATCTTCAGCAAACAATTTAATTGTTGCCGAACTTCCGGGAGTGATGGTGAATGGAGTGGTTACAAATGTTCTTTGCTTTCCACTGCAAAATGGCTCTATAGATATAGTTGCAACTACTTCCTTTCCTCCTTTAAGTTATTTGTGGAGCAATGGCTCAACTACCGAAGATTTATTTGCACTTGATACAGGCATATATTCTATAGTAATTACCGATGCACACAACTGTACGGCAGATTCTTTCTTCTATGTGGGAAATGATTCCATTTTTAGTATTGATGCTACACCGGATACGGTTACCATTGACCTCGGTGAAATCGTAAACCTGAATGTTACTCCTTTCGGAAGCAGTTTCGGAACAGTGTTTTGGATTCCTGCACATGGTTTAAACTGCACAAATTGCACTTCACCCGTCTCATCGCCACTGCAAAGCATTACATATCAGGTAACCGGCACCGATGTGAACGGCTGTATTGCGACCGACACCGTCCGTGTAAATGTAATTCCCGCATACACAGTGTTTATCCCGAACGCATTCACTCCCAACGGTGACGGAGCCAATGATTACTTTGAGGTTTTCGGTAATAAGGAAGCGTGGAAACAGTTCGATGTGAAAGTATTTGACCGGTGGGGCGAGAAAGTGTACGAGAACAGTGATATGAATTTTAAATGGAATGGGGTTTATAAAGACCGGTTACTGAACCCGGCAGTTTTTGTTTACACCGTAAAGGTTGTTTACATTGACAACTACTCCGAAAAGTTGTTTACCGGTACTGTTACACTGATCCGTTAAAAAGGAAAAGTCCCCCCGTTTTACCGGAGGGACCCCTCACCCAACTAAGAGGAAACCCTTCTTTTAAGGGAACCACTCTTTTACTTTCTAACTTAACTGAACCGAGCCTTGTCCGATTACATGCCCGTTCTGATAAACCTCTACTTTATAAGTTCCCGGTTCCTGTATATTCATTCCCCAATACACCACCACCGGTTTGTTAGCCTGGTTGTAATCTATTTCCGCTTTCTTAGTGTACATCACAGGTTCGGTAGATTCCGCAGAGGCTATTGTTCCTGAACCCTGGTCAGCTACAGCAATGGTTTCTCCTTTCGGATTGATGATTCTTACATATAGATTCACCGTTCCGGGGTCGAGCACTTTATTTTCACCAGTTTCAAATTTTATGCGCAGGTTCTGAGCCACTTTAGCTCTTTTCACCTCCACTTCTTTTCCATTATTACGGGTTTTCACAGCAGCTACATCAACATTCTTCAGCTGAAGAAGCGAACCGACTTCCACTTTCTTAGAAAGCCCCTTGTTTTGCTCAGTAAGATTTGCAGTAGTGGCTTTTTCGGAAGTTAAATCTGTTGAAAGTTGCTGGTTAGAAGCCACCAACTGTTCATTCTCACGAGTCAGCTGCTCAATTTTAGCTGTCATATCAGAGATGGAGGATTGATACTGTGCTATCAGGTCTCTGGCTTTGCTCAACTCTGCCTGGGTCATTTTGTTTTTAGAAAACAGGCGGGCAATTTCCTTCTTCTGCTTGTCCATTGCTTCCTGCTTTTCGGCAATTATTTTATCAAGTTCGGCATTCTTGCCCACATACTGCTCCAACTCCGTATTGCGAAGGTTGAGCGTATCTGACAAATCCCTGAATTGGTGCTGCAACTCGATTTTTTGTGATGTTAAATCCGTTTTTACTGTGCGTTCTGAAAAAAACATGTAAAGGGTAAAACTGTTAATGAGCAGCAGCACTACAATAGCACTGATATATCCCTTTTTATTTACTGCTCCGTTTTGATTGGTTTCCATACCTATTGATTTTAGTTTTGGTTTTAAGAAAAAATTTAAAATAATCATGCAGCAAATTCTACAACCTGTTGCACTACCTTTCTCTAACGGTTGGTTCTTTTCAATTATTGTACGGCAAATAGTTAAAAATACAGAGCCAGTGTTAAAACCGGGTATGTAAATAACAAAACGGGAAGTTTAAAAATTCTCCTTGATAATTTTCAGAAAGACAGTATCTGTGAGTGGTTTGATATAAAATCCAGAAACCAGGTCTGCGTATTTTGTAATGGCAGTTTCTCTGTCATCAGGATTAAGCGAGCCGGTGAGCATGAAAATTCTGAACTTCTTTTTCATATCGGCAGGTACCGTCATTTCTCTTAGTTTTTCCAGAAACTCAAAACCATTCAATGCGGGCATATTAATATCAAGAAAAATCAGTTCGGGGAGGCTATAATCGCCCCCCCCGTTAGTTGCAAAACACTGCTGCAGGTATTCCAATGCTTTGCGGCTGTCTGGAATACTTTTTACAGTTTCAGCAATACTGGTTTCCTTAATTACTATTTCATGGAACTCGTTATCCGAATCGTTATCATCTACCAATAAGATTGATTTCACTTTCCTCACAGTTACAGGTTTATATTCAGAATGAGTTTTTAAGAAATTTATTTTGATTCCGGAAAAGTAAAATAAAACACACTTCCTTTTTCCGGTTGTGATTCAACCCAAATTTTACCGCCATTCAATTCGACTATCTTTTTGCATGTTGCCAGACCTATACCTGTACCCGGATATTCGTTTTGGTTGTGCAATCTTTGAAAAATAACGAAAATTTTGTCTTTATACTTTTCGTCAATGCCAATGCCATTATCTTTTACGGAAAACAGCCAGGTGTTGTTGATTTGTTTTTTTGCTTCAATCTCTATAACCGGCTCAACACCTGGTTTGTGAAATTTGATAGCGTTGTTTATCAGGTTGTGAAATAACTGCTGAATTTCTGTTTCGCTCGATTTTACCATAGGTAAAAAACCAGCTTTAATTTGTGCATGTTTCTCCTTAATGAGTAAGTCCATATCCTGCAGAACATCATGTAGTACTTTCTCACAATTTACAAGTTTGTTTTCGTGGTGCTTGCCTATGCGTGAAAAATAAAGCATATCCCTGATAAGCGCTTTCATCCGGTTTGAAGCGTTCACTACATGATTCATGTACCTGCGAGAAGTGCTGTCGGAATTTGCCGGCTGCTTTTCGTCAAGTAACCTGACGAAATTGGTAATCGTGCGAAGTGGTTCCTGTAAATCGTGGGAAGCCACATAAGCAAACTGTTCCAGGCTTTCGTTTGATTGTTCAAGTTTGCGGGCATAAATATTTAATTCTTCTGCTGCTTTTTTGCGCTCAGTAATATCACGCACAAAGCCGATAAAAAAATGCTTGCCTTTTACATTAGTCAATGATATACTTAGTTCTACATCAAACTCAATACCTTTTTTATTAAGGGCTGTTATTTCAATAGGTTTATTTAAAACTCTTCCCTCTCCCGTTAAATGAAAATGTTTTATTCCTTCCCTGTGGGCTGTCCTGTGCTGATCCGGTATTATTGTTTCATGAAGAAATTTTCCCGTCACTTCCCCCGCTTTCCATCCGAAAATTATTTCCGCCTTAGGATTCCATCGTACAATTTTTCCAAAGCTGTCAATCACTATTACAGCACTTGGAGCATGACTAAAAATCGTTTCAAGTCTTTCCTCTCCCTCGGCAAGCTCATCTGCCATTGTGTTGAATGAATTTGCAAGGGCACCGATTTCATCACCCGAAAACACCTTTGCGCGGTCTGTAAAATCCCCTTTGGCAATTTTTTTCGAAATCCGGATAATTTCATTCAGCCCCTTTTGTATAGTACGGCTTACAGAGATAGTAAGCAACAGGCCAGTTATCTCAACAGTCAGTGCCACGATAAACAATAAACTCAAAACCAGATTTTCCAGCCAACGCGAACCCTCACCAAGAGTGTATGAGAAATTATCTTCAAGAACAGTAAGTTTTTCATTAACTGCATCCACTTCGTAAAGCAGTTTATCAATTTTCTTCGTACTCGGTGCCGGCAAATTTATTTCTTTATGAAGTTGCTCGCTTATAGCAAGCAGCGGAGTAATTTGTTCATCAGCTTCTGTCCATATCGCTATAGCCTGCTTGATGTAGGACACCCAATAAAACCTTCTGAAAAGATTTATCATGCCGTCAATATCCTGTTCATGATTTCGCCCTTCCAGAAATCCTTGTCTTGCTACTTTCAAATCGGGATTTTCTTTGATTAATTCAAGCCGCGTTTTTCGGTCGCCTAAAGGCACTTTCATAAATTCCAGGAACTGCTGATAATCTTCTTCCTGGTAAGAACGGCCATATTTGCGTAAATGATAAACTGCATCCTTCTGCGCTTTCGACCACAACCCTTCGCCCGCTACAAATGCCCGCACTGAAGAAAGAGTAGAAATAGAAAACCAAAGTGTGAATAACTCTATGGCTATAAGCAGAGCCATAATACCTACTGCAAAGTATAATTTCTTGGCAATGGAAATATCTCTTATTCTGCCTAAAACACCACCTTCTGCCATAACTGAACCCGAACCAAATTTTAGAAATATTTATTTACAATTTCATGCAACATTTCAACAGTAAGGGGCTTTTGGCGATAGCCAATGATGAGGTCGTGATAATTTCCACTGTTTAAATAAAATTCCATTTCCGGGTCGTAACCCCCGCTGAGAATAAACACCTTTATATTTTTCAGGGGGTAATTTTCGTGCAAGAGTGCTTCTTTATACTTATCAACCATTTCAAATCCATCAAGGTGAGGCATTAAAATATCCAGGAAAATAAGCTCGGGGTTCTTACCTTTTTTCAAGCAGTCCTCAAGATACATGAATGCCTCTGCGCTGTCAGAAATACTTTTTACCGCAGATGCAATTTCAGCCTTTTTTATCAGCGTTTCGTGATATTCGTTATCGGCTTCGTTATCATCAATTAACAAAATGTCCTCAAGTTTTTTCATGGAATTAGTTCATTTCGTTTTAAAACATCTGCTTCAGTTTGTTCAAAGTTACTCGACTTTGATTAAACGTACACCAACTCAGGTTTATTTCTTTTCACCGGTTTAAGCAGCCTTTGCGTTAATTTCATCCATTGATTTAAGAATTCCAGATGGTTTTTTTTCACTTCCTATATATTTCTGATACTAAGATTTTATGTATGGCGTTGAATCTATAAACAGCCCTCTTGCGCCATGAAAAGTGAAATGAAAACGGATACGGAAACTTTATTTTCAAGCAGAATAGGGTTGCTGCTTGGTGGTTTACCCAACATATATGGCACGAATTGGAGAAATACTGTCACGCACCCGAAGATATTTTTTCACCGGGCGCGAAAAGGAAATAACAGAGTTCGGGAAAATTTTGGAAGGAAAGGAATTATCAGAGCATGTGGTTTTTATTTACGGGCCTGCGGGACAAGGCAAAACCACTTTGCTCAATGAGTTTGTAGAGTTATGCTGCAAAAACCATAACGAATACATCCAGCTCAATTGCAGCGAAATTATTCCTACTTCTGCCGGTTTTCTTGAAGCATTGCTGAAGCACATGAGCATTCCCGGTTTTCCTGAAATGCTTGATTTGCTTGAGCAAAAGCGAAAAACATTTGTTTTTTTTGTTGACAACTACGAAAAGATTGAATCCCTTGACGAGTGGGTGAATGTTGAACTTTTGCCGCAGTTCCCTGAAAATGTGCTTACCGTTTTTTCAGGCAGAAATGGTCCTTCGCCCCGTTGGACAGATGAACCCGCATGGAAAAACATAGTCCGGATATTTCCAATACAGAATTTTACTTCCGAGGAGAGTATGTCTTACTTGCAAAAACGAAAAATACCTTCAGCACAACACGAGAAAATTCTTGACTTTACTCACGGGCATCCCCTAGCGCTTTCACTTGTGGCTGATACCATAGTTCAAAACCCGAAGAGGAATTTTTCACCAGATGAATCACCGGACATCGTCCAAACACTGCTTGATAATTTTTTGCTTAAAGCACCATCGCCCGCGCACAAAACAGCGCTTGAAATTTGCGCTATGGCCTCTATTACCACCGAATCGCTTCTTGCTTCAGCAATGGAGCTGGAAGATGCCAGCGGACTCTTTGAATGGCTGAGGAGCCTTTCTTTTATTGATTCGGGTAATTGGGGATTATATCCCCACGACCTGGCACGCGAAACTTTTGTGGCTGATTTAAAGTGGAGAAATCCTGACTGGTTCAAACATCTGTACCGGAAGATAAAAGCATACTACATCAGCCAACTGCAAAATGCCACTGGAGAAGAACAGCGCAAATATTTAATTAAACTAAATTATCTGCACCGGAATCACCCGGTAGTAAGACCTTTCTACCGATGGCAAGAAAATAAACATTACAAAGTTGATTTTTTAAAAAAGGAGGATATTAAACCGCTTTTACAAATAGTTGAAAAATTTGAAGGTGATGAATCAAGTAATGCGTTTAAGTTTTGGGTCAATCATCCTGCCGCGCGTGTGTGGGTTTGGAGAACAATTGAAAACCCACAGTGCGGTTTTTTGATGCGAATCAACATCAACGAATTGTCCGAAAAGGAAAAATTAAGAGATGAAGTAATGAGCCGCGTTTTGGCGTATGCAAATCAAAAATTCCACTTACGGAAGGGAGAAGTGTGTACTGTTTTTCGTTTCTGGATGTCTTCTGAAAATTACCAGAAGGTTTCGGAGCTCCAGTCTTCCATCTTTCTCCATGTTATCCAATATTACCTTATGACACCCGGTCTTGCCGTGCATTTATTCCATGTTGCCGAGCCTGAATTCTGGAACGATTTTTTAAGTTATTTGAACCTAAAGCCCGTACCTGAGCTTAAGCATGTAATCGAAAAAAATACACACGGTTTCTACATGAACGACTGGAGAATAACTCCCCCTGTGGCATGGATAAAGCTTCTGGGTGAGGGCGAAGTTTCAAGCGCCCCGGAAGCGGAATTGGCGGAAAGAAAATTACAGATAACCATCCTGAACGAAACTGAGTTCTACGACAGCATTTATAGTGCCCTCAAAGACTACCACCGCGAAAAAAGATTAGAAGATAACCCGCTTACCCGCTCACGGTTTGTAGTAACCGCTGCAGGAACAAATCTCCAAAATGGCGAATGTGCGGTCGTACTCCGGGAAAAACTTGATGAAGCCATTAAAAAAATTGAACAGTCACCCCGATATGAGAAAGCACACCGTATTCTTTACCGCACTTTTATAAACCCTGTTGGCTCACAGGAACAAACTGCTGAGTTCCTTTCGCTTCCGTTCTCTACGTACCGCAGACAACTGAAAAAGGCAGTTACCCTTGTTTCAGAAATTCTGTGGAGACAGGAAACTTCGGTTTGAAGATGAGATTTTAACAAAATGAGCAAAAAGTGAGCAGTAATTGACCTTGTGAGCGAACAAGGTTTCGAACGATTATTGTGTTGTGAAAAATTTACAACCTCTAATATTCATATGCCATGAGTAACTTCTCAAGTAAATGGCTAGAAGCATGGAACCAGCACGATATTAAAAAGCTGCTTGCTTTTTACGGTGATAACTTCGGGAGCGAAGTTATAAGTGAGGATTACTCTTATACCGACCGGCATTCGTTTGAAGAGATGGCGCAGCGGTTCTTTTCTGCTTTTCCCGATTTACATTTCGAACTGAAAGAAACTGTTGAACAGGATAATAAGGTGTCTATACTATGGGTGGGTAACGGCACACATAAAGGAAGCTATAATCGTATTCCGCCTACAGGAAAACGACTGGAAGTGAACGGCACTTCTTTCCTGGAATTAAAAGATGGGAAAATTATAAAGGCAACATTCCTGTGGGATGGAGCTGACATGCTCCGTCAAATGGGTTTGTTACCTGAAATTCAACTATCATAAAATGGAGCAAAAAGAGTTTACTTAATATGTATTATCTAACCAAAATCAATTGTATGAAACCAATAAAACGATTATCAAAAAAAATTAGTTTACTTGTTGTTGGACTTTTACTGATAGTAGCTTCGGTTTCCGGAGCAACTTTTACAGCGGTAACATCAGGCACTTGGAGCTCCTCAGCTACCTGGGGTGGATCTGTGCCGCCTAACTCGTTAACCACCGATGTAGTTGTTATACCTGGCGGAGTTTCTGTGGCCATGGATGGTAATGTTAGCATTAGCGGAGTGCTTGCTACTTTGGATGTTCAGGGTTCGTTATCAGGAGTATCAAATTACTCACTTGTTGTTTCAAGCCTTGGAACGTTAACAGGAACGGGAGCCATAAGTGTTGAAGCGGTTACAATCAGTACAGGCGCTGTAGTTGCATTTACCGGTACGCTTACAGCAAATACAGTAACTACTTCGGCATTAGCAGTTCAGATTGCTGCCGACATTATCGTAAACCAGGCTCTTAACTTAACAGCAGGAACCTTAGCTATTGCAACAGGCGGAAGTTTGAACGTGGGTAATAATAGTACAATAACTATATCAGGCGGTTTAGTTTCCCTAAACGGTGGCACAGTCGGATTTTCAGGAGTATATAATGTAATCTATACATCCGGTTCTGTAAATGCAGGTGTTGAATTAACAGGTTCTGGGTTGAATAATGTAACTATTGATGTTTCATCAGGAAACACCGTTACGCTTACAACCGATTTATTTGTTGATGGTAACTTGAGCTTAACCAGCGGAACTTTAGCGTTGAATGGGAATGACCTTACCATTACCGGGAATGTTTCTTCCTCGGGAAGCGGAACAATTTCATCTTCAATCGGAGGAGCAGATATTAACATCAATGCCAACGGAGGAATTTCAGGCACTTTGAATTTTAGCGGAGGCGCCAACATTGTTAATAATTTCAGTGTAAGTGTGGGAACAGGCAACCAGGTTCAGATTGGCGGAAGCATAACAGTAAACGGAGCAATTCAGCTTACCAGCGGGACCCTCAATTTCAGCGGTGCCAACCTTACTATTAATGGAAATGTTGTGGGTTCGGGTTCTTTGAGTGCTAGTACATCTTCTAATCTTATAGTTACTACATCTGGGGGTTTATCGGGTTCACTCAATTTTACAGTAGGTAGTCAGGCGCTCAATAACCTGACGATAGCCGTTGGTTCAGGTAATTCTGTTGTGCTTGCAACGAATCTTGTTGTATCAGGAACACTAAATCTTTCAGGCGGAAGTAACCTTAATATTAGTGGAGTAAGTATTGCTGTTGGCGGTGACATAACCGGTACGGGTTCTATCATCGTTAACTCTTCTTCGGGTCTGGCAATAAATACCTCAGGCGGAATTACTGGTGACCTTTCTTTAACAGGCATCAGCATTGGCAACCTAACCATTAATGTTGGAAACGGAAACACTGTTACCCTCGGAAGTGACCTTGTTGTTTCGGGTGTTTTAACTCTTCAGAGCGGAACCTTGATTTTGAATGGTTATAATCTGACAATAACCACAACCGGTGATATTTCAGCAACGGGAAGTGGAAGTATTTCATCAACAGCTTCTTCAAATATCTCAGTTAACGCTTCGGGCGGAATTTCAGGTATACTGAATTTTAGCGGAAATGGAAATGCTGTCAATAATTTTACTATAAATGTGGGATCGGGCAGCCAGGTTCAAACCGGAGGCAGTTTCTCAATTAGCGGGACCTTAGCGCTAACCAACGGAACCCTTAATTTCCCTGGGGGAGGAATTACCATCAATGGCAATGTTACAGGTTCCGGAACTTTGAGCAGTAACGCCTCATCAAATATTACAATCAACACCCCGGGTGGTATTTCGGGCGGAATTACTTTTGCCTCAGGCGGACAGGTTGTAAATAATTTTACAATAAACGTGGGCTCAGGAAATTCTGTTGCACTGGGCTCTAATCTTACTGTTTCGGGAGCATTAACTTTTACAGGCGGAAGCAACCTTAACATAAACGGACAATCACTGACAGTTGGCGGCACAATAAGCGGGTCCGGTTCCTTCACTGCCAACACAGGCTCCGGCCTAATCATCAATACCGGTGGCACAATTATAACACCTATTTCTATAACGGGTGGTGTCATCGGTACTTTGGTGATAAATACCGGAAGTGGGAATACTGTAACTCTTGGTGCCGATTTAGCAGTTACCGAAACATTGAGCCTTCAAAGCGGAACACTTGTTCTTAATGGTTATAACCTGAGTATTTCAGGAAACATTATGGCCGGAGGCAGCGGAAATGTTTCATCAACCGGTTCGTCAAGCATTACAATCAGCAGCGTACTTTCCCCTTCCGGCTCTATCAGTTTTGCCACAGGAGGAAATACAGTTAATAATTTCAATATCAATATCGGAGGCTCAGGCGGTTCAGTCATGCTCGGTTCGGATTTAACCGTGAACGGAACTCTGAATTTCATGGGCGGCAGTATTGATATAGGAAACTATGGTATTGAAATAGCATCCGGTGGTTCCATAACAGGAGCGGGAAGCAGTTCGTATGTTATTACAGGAATGAATGGTTATCTCGGAATGCAGTTGTCAGCTAGTGCTGGCAGTTCAACTCAATTTCCGATAGGTACACCGGTTAATTTTGCCCCTGTTAATATTCAATTGAATTATGGTTCAGCAAGCGGACAGGTTAACGCAGGTGTTAACGGGAACGTATACGCTCAGGGAACCGGAGGATCTGATATATCAGCGAATCAACCGTTGGTTGATGCTACCTGGCATATATCTTCCAACATAATCGCCAACCTGAACCTGAACATGGAGGTAATGTGGTCGGGTAGTATGGAGGTGAACGCGTTCAACCGGGCGGCTGCTTATATTTCTCATTATACTTCGGGCAGTTGGGATGCAACAGCAACAACTTCAGCAACTGCGCATACGGGAGGAATGTTCAGCTTACAGAGAAACAACATTACTTCATTAAGCCCGTTTGCTGTATTTAATGAAAATACAACTACTGAATTACCTGAAATACTTTCAACAGATTTGAAATTTAATATCTATCCGAATCCTGCAACTGACCATATTACCTTGCTGAGTTCCCGCTCACTTGATGAAGTAATTTATGTGGATGTTACGAATGCAATCGGGCAGACAGTGGCAAACTACCGCCTTACTGATGTATTGATGGATATTCCGTTAATCGGATTGTACAGCGGTAATTATTTTATCAGGTTGTACAATAATAATGTCAACGTGGTGAAGAAATTCACCAAAATGTAACATGTGGTGTAATAATAATGTTGGGTGATGGTGATGAGGGTTGTTTACCAATGTAAACAACCCTCTATGTTTTTAGAGAGATTGAGAAATCAATGTTTCTGAAATCCTGCGGGCAGTAAACTTCCATCCAAATTTCCTTTGTTGCAAAAGATCCAAAAGAAATTTTCTTAAAACCTTCGGTTTAGTAAGTAAATCTTTCAATAATCAGGGTGAAGATTTTATTTCAAGATTATCATCAGTTTTAAACTAACGAGTTTCCTTAGCTGAAAGCGAAGTATTTCACTCAAACTCCCGGTTGAAGAATGCAAATTACTGTAATTTGCTTCTTTCTGTTATTTCGGCAATGTAAAATGGAATGAGCTGCCTTTGCCTTTTTCTGATTCAGCCCATATTTTGCCCCCATGTTTTTCTACCACTTTTTGGCAAATGCTTAAGCCGATACCGGTTCCCTGGAACTCGCCATCGCTGTGTAACCGCTTGAATATCTTAAAAATCTGATCAGCATATTGCTGTTCAAAGCCTATACCGTTGTCCGAGATTTTAAATTTCCAGTGCGTACCGTTGGGCGATACATTGATTTGCACAGTTTTCTTTTCGCTGAGGTTGTACTTAATCCCGTTTTCTATCAGATTTTGGAAAAGTTCGGTAAGCATAGTTTCGTTGCCTCTGATTACCGGCAGCTTGTCGTAAGTTATTTCCGCATGGTTGGTGGTAATGGTTTCATGGAGGCCGGCAAGCACTTTGCCAACAATTTTTTCAAGGCTTACATCCGGTGTTACTTTAATATCCTGCTCCAGTTTAGAATACTGAAGAATATCGCGGATGAGGTCGCTCATTTTGTTAGCTCCATCAATGCTGAAGTTTAGGAATTCCGAAGCTTCTTCGTTTAGTGCGTTGCCGTGTTTCTTTTTCAGCAATGTAAGGTATGAAATAATAGTTCGAATGGGCTGTTTCATATCGTGGCTTACGATGTAGGCAAATTCTTCCAACTCTTTATTAGATAACGCCAGTTTACGGGCTTTTAGTTCCAACTCTGCCTGAGCCATTTTCAAATCTGTTATATCACGGATAATAACCAAGTACTCGTTGGCTTTAAACGGAGCTATAATTACCTTGAAGAACCGGTTCTTGTGGATGATAGTATCCTCAAATTCAAAAGCCGAAGAAAGGTCCGATTCAATAACATCGTTTAGGGAGCGGGTGAACATTTCGGAAGTTTCACCTGGTAGTACATCGTTGAACGTTTTTCCCGCCAGATTATAGTCGGGAATATAAGCAGGCAGGGTAGAGTAGCTGTTGCTTCCGGTAAATTCGCCATTTTTGTTTACAATGTAAAGCCAGTCGGGCAATGCACGGAGAATAAACTCATTTGTTAACTGCTCTTCGTGCAGGCGCATTTCAGTTCTAAGCCTTGTAAACGCGCTTGCTACCATATTACCGATTAAACCGAAAAAGCCATGCTGGGGCTGCTCGGCATTTTCATCAAAGACAAAAACTACCAGTCCGATTACTGCATTGCCACTTTGAAGCGGAATAATGTAAAATGATTTGTAGGGAATCGCTTTGGTTATTATTTCTACTTCTTCCAGTTTTTGTGCAGGAATAAAATTTCCGTGTGAAGATTTGCTTCCGCGTAGCGAGCGCAGAAAATCACCAAGCAGCGGACTGAGTTTTACCACCAAGTTAAAATCGCGGCTTATGGCTGAAGCATGTTCCGAAAACCACTGGTTGGTGGAACGGAATTCATCGTTCAGCTTTCCTTGTGTGCGATATACTAGTGCGCCATCGGAATTCAACATTTTACCAAATTCTCCAAGAGCCACATCAATACCCTGAAGAATTTCGGTACGTTCGGAATTGATAAACTGGTTGGAGTGCTTAATAAGCATTTCCTCCACTTTCATTTGTTGAAGAAGTTCCTCCTCCATTTTCTTGCGCTGGCGTATGTCACGGGTTTCGGCAAATATGAACACATCTCGACTGTCTTCCTTCGGAAGAAAAGAACTGAAAATACTTTCCACCCAAATCAGGTCGCCTTCTGCATTACGAACTTGGTATTCGACCTGTTCCCGGTTGCCTACTTGAGAAACCACTTGCTTTAAGATGGAAGTAATACGCTCGTAATCTTCAGGAGTGGTTATATCCTTCAGGTCTTTTTTTTGCAGTTCGCTTACTTTGTACCCGGTGAGGATTCCCACAACCGGGTTCAGATAAATGAATTTGAATTTGCTGTTTAAAATAAGTTGTGCATCGCGGGCATTCTCGCTGATAACTTTAAACTGAACGCTGCTGTCAAGTGAAATCTGTGAATACATCATACGCTGTGTGTTCACCATGTAATTTCCAAACAACACTATACCGAAAGCAAAGATGTGAATGGGGTTCAGCAGCATTGGATTGTATTCATAATTCAGATAAACAGCAGCAGAGAAAAATACTACTTCAGCAATGGTAAAAAGGAGAAGTTCTTTGCGCGAATCGAGCGCGAAGCAGATAATAACAAACAAGATGTAGCTGAAAAGCATGTAGAAAAACTCGCCTCCGTCATCAGGAGTCTGTACGCTCTTTGAATAGGCGTAGATAATGTTGAAATTGAGGTAGAGCAGGAAGAATTTGAATGCGGGTGAGGTGTATGATTTAACAGATGGATTCTTGCTTACCGAGAAATAAATAACTAAGGTCCCAATTAAGACTCCAAGTATCCAGATGACAGCTGGGTCATCAGCTACTTTACCCATTGCCAGTTCAACACCGTTGCCAACTAAGTAACCGGCAACCATAAATCCGGTAATGAGCCGCTCTTTCCAGTACGACTCACCGGTAATCCGCTGAAGAATTTTTTTCAAACCTGCTTTTTGTAAACCTGTTGTAATGATACTTACGGAAGTCAAAAATGTTACAACACATCTACACATATCGTCTGAAAATTAGATTAGCCGAATGGACACCCCACGGAATGGAGTGGATAGTGCATAACGTTATTTACTGTGAATTCCATTTTTTCATACTTGTAAAATACAAGTCTTTAACATAGCAGTTACGGCTGAAAAGAAAGAGATATTTGTGCCTCAAAACTAAAATGAGTATATGAAGAAAGAGTTCACTGATGTAATAAACAAGATTTTCAACAAGAACCGCGAACTTGGATTGATTCACGTTTCTACTCAGGATGAAAAACTTGACGGAAAGCATGTTACCGTGAGAGGGCGGGAGATGGTTTATTATGGTTCATGCAGTTACCTCGGTCTTGAAACGGATGAGCGGCTAAAAGAAGCAGCAATACAAGCGGTAAAGCAATACGGCTCACAGTTTTCTTGTTCGCGCACCTTTCTTCAAATGGGTATGTACGATGAAGTGGAAGATAAATTAAGCCGGATTTTCGGCCAGCCGACATTGCTTGCACCTACTACCAGCTTGGGACATATTTCCACCATACCGGTAATCATTGGTGAGCGCGATGCAGTAGTGGCCGACCAGCAGGTTCATAACAGTGTTCGCAATGCTATTCAGATGGTAAAAGGCGATGGCATCTACGTAGAAACACTGCCCCATAACCGGATGGACACCCTCGAAACACGCATTCAGATTCTGAAACAGAACTATGATCGTGTGTGGTACTTTGCCGATGGGGTGTATTCAATGTATGGAGATAAAGCCCCATTCGCACAAATCTGGAAACTGTTGGACAAATACGACCAATTCAATTTTTATGTAGATGATGCACATGGTATGAGTTGGACCGGTAAACACGGGCGTGGATTAGCCCTGCACAGCATGCCATTTCATCAGCGTATGTTAGTTGCCACTTCACTTGCTAAGGGCTTTGGCAACTGCGGTGGGGCATTGGTTTTTGCCAACGAGGAACAAAAGATGTTGATTAAGAATTGTGGAAGTTCGTTCATCTTCTCCGGTCCCCTGCAGCCTGCCGTTCTTGGCGCCATAAATGCTGCTTGCGACATTCATCTTTCCGATGAAATTGATATACTCCAGAATGATTTGTTTGAGCGCATGATATTCCTGATTGAAAAATGCAGCCACCTCGAACTGCCGCTCATCAGCTCCGAACTCACACCAATATTTTACATAGCAGTGGGTAAACCCGAAATAGGATTTAAGCTGGCGGATATCCTGCGTGAAGAAAAAGTATTGTGCAACCTGGCGCAGTTTCCGGCCGTGTCTGTAAAAAATGCCGGTATGCGAATAGCCCTGACAAGAAACCACACGATACAGGATATCAATCACATGCTCGAAACCATGGCTAGCTCCATGCCCGCACTTCTGCGCCAGGCTAATTACTCAATCGAAGAAATATACGAAGCGTTCAGCATTTCTCCCGCTTCAAGAAGATTGAATGAAAGCAGTGATGAGTTGAGAAAAAGTGCCTAACGATCTCTAACTATACTTTGCTAAAAACTTTTTCTTAAACCACTCACGGCTTTTATACCCCAGCATGTACATGGTAGGTACTACCAACAAAGTAAGGAAAGTAGAAACAATAAGTCCGTAAATCATAGTCCAGGACAGCGGTCCCCAGAAAACCACGTTATCTCCACCAAGGTAAAAGCGGGCATCGAAATGGCTGAAGAGGGTTTCAAAGTCAATATTCAGCCCAATCGCCAAGGGAATTAAACCAAGGATAGCAGCCGAGGCGGTAAGAATAACCGGAGTCATCCTCGTTGCGCCACCTTCCACCACGGCATCGTAAACATTTTCGCCACGTGCGCGTAGTTCGTCAATAAACTCTATGAGCAAGATTCCGTTACGGATTACAATTCCGGCTAAAGCAAAAACACCCACACCTGTCATTACAATGCTCATGGTCATTCGGGTAGCCGAAAAACCTATCGCCACGCCAATAAGTGAAAACATCACCGTGGTAAAAATAATCAGCGGCTTAACCACCGAATTAAACTGAATTACCATAATGAAGAACATGAGGAAAAGCGCGCCACCGAATGCTGCGGCAAGAAACCCACCGGTTTCTTCCTGCTGTTCCTGCTCACCGGTCATTTTTACTTCGTAGCCTTCGGGCACGTCCACACTTGCAATCAATTCCTGAACCGGCCCAACGACCTCATTAGGTCTTGATTTGAATGCGCTGGTTACATCACTCGAAAGCGTAACCATTCGGTTTTGATTTTTTCGGTTAATTACGCTGATGGTGTTGTCGTACCGCACACTGGCAAATGATGATACGGGCACCTGGCGGAACTGCCCTGTGCTAAAATCCATATATGAAATATACACGTTCATTAATTGTTCTACTTTCATCCGATCTTCAGCCCGTAGGCGCAGTTGAATAGGGGCATCGTCATCCACATCGCGAAATTTTGAAACTTCTTTGCCGAACAGGGCGGTGCGTAATTCACCGGCAACCTGCCCCAGCGAAATACCTTCGCGCTGCATTTTTTCTTTATCGAGATCAATAATGATTTCAGGCTTGCTGATTTGCAAATCGCTCTTCAGTTCGTCAATTCCTTCGATTCCGCTGTCTTCAATTTTGCGCTTTAGTTCGGCAGAAATTTTTGCAAGCGTTGAATAATCATCACCGCTTACTTCAATGTTAATAGGCTTGCCGGTTGGCGGTCCGTTTTGCTCCGGCTCTACCGAAATTTCAGCTCCGGGAATTCCCTGCTTTTTAAATTCTTTTTGCACACTATCCAGCCAGATAATGGTGTGAGGAATTTTCCGGTCGGCATATTTCTTAAACGCCACGGTCACTTTGCTTTTGTTGGGCGTAGGTACCTTATCGGGGTTTTGCGGGTCGCCAGCACTTAAGCCCACGTTGGTAATAACCGAAGTTACATCGGGGTTGTTATTGCCTATGGCTTTGTAAACGCGCTGTTCAATAATTCGGGTAATGGAGTCGGTAACGTTGGCATCGGTGCCCATTGGCAGTTTGCAGTACACATAAACAAAGTTCGGGTCACCGCTCGGGAAAAGAACAACAGGTGTTTTGCTGGCAAGAAAAATTCCCCAACTGACAACAAGTAAGAAAACAGTGCTCAGTGTTACAGCCACCGGTCTCTTCCCTTGGATGAAGACGCGCAAAATTTTACGATAGATATTTCCTACACTTGGCCAGAATTTAGTTTGCCAGAAAATAATGGCGCGGTGAAAAAAGAAATGGTAAGCCAGTATCAAAAGAATACACAGCATCGCAAAATTTCCTATACCCATGCTACCCGATAAATAACCTCCAGCAGCTATTACAGCAAAGAAGATAAAACCCCATTTGTAGTTTTTAAGTTTGGAGGGCGCATTATGGTCTTCTTTTTTCATAAATGAAACTGCAAACACAGGATTCATAATGAATGCCACAAGCAGCGAAGCTCCCAATGTGATAATAAGCGTAACCGGAAGATGCTTCATGAATTTCCCAATTACACCTGGCCAGAATAAAAGAGGGAAGAATGGAGCGAGCGTGGTCAACGTGCCTGCCAGCACCGGAATGAACACCTCACCGGCAGCATATTTGGCGCTTTGCTTAATATCGTAATGGTACCGGTGATAAATGCGGTGGGTGTTTTCAATCACCACAATGGCATCGTCCACTACAATCCCAAGTGCGAGTAAAAGCGAGAACAATACCATCACATTCATGGTCATTCCCAAACCGGGCATAAGCAGGAATGCAAAGAGAGTGGCAAGCGGAACAGAAGTTCCTACAAAAAAGGCGTTAGTGAAACCCATAAAGAACATGAGTACAAAAACAACAAACGTAAATCCGAGGATTACGGTGTTAAGCAGATCGTGCAGTTGAATTCTCGTATTCTCGGACGTATCACCTGTAACTCTGATTTCAAGCCCCTTTGGGAATTTTGTTTCCTGATATTCTTCCAACACTCTGTAAATCTGGTCGGTGGCAATAATCAGGTTTTCACCACTGCGCTTAATTACGTTAAGTGTAACAACCGGCTTTTTGTCTAATTGCGCAAAGTCTTGTTTTTCCTTGTAAGAATCTTCAACTTTAGCTATATCTTTCAAAAAAACAGTTGTTCCGGTGAAAGAGCGAACGATAATATTCTCCAATTCTTTCGGGTCTTTGAACTCGCCAGTTACACGAAGATTTCTTCGCAAATCGCCTACCCTTACTTCACCTCCCGATATATTCAGGTTTTCGCGTTGTACAGCATTTTCAATATCCATAAATGCAATACCTGCTGAAGTCATTTTATACAGGTCAACATTGATTTGAATTTCCCGGTCAAGTCCACCCACAATATCAACACGTGTAATTTCCTTCATGCTCTCAATCCGGTCTTTTAAATCTTCCCCGTATTCTTTGATTTGGTTCAGCGGCAGGTCGCCCGCAAGGTTGATATTCATTATGGGCCATTCATTAAAGTCAAACTCCTGAATTTGAGGGTCGTTATCTAAATCATTGGGGAGGTCTTTTTTCCCTTTGTCCACCGCGTCTGTAACTTTCTGTTTACAATCGGCAGGTTTCAAATCGGTTGAAAATTCAATCGTAATAATGCTGACATCCGAAAGGGAATTACTGGTAATCTTTTTTACACCGGTTAAGCCTTTTACTTGCTTTTCAAGAGGCTTGGTAATAAGGTTCTCAATATCTTCGGGTGTAGCTCCCGGATAAATAGTGGAAATGGAGATAGTAGGAACAACTACATCAGGGAAAAGTTCTTTGGGCAAATTGTTGTAAACCATGAGTCCTGAAACAAGAATCATGAAAACGAATACATAGATGCTCGTGGCATTGTTGATAGACCAACTGGTAAAAAATATTTCCTTGAGTTTTTCTGATTTCATTTTTCAGCTTAATAGATTCAACAGCGACTGACTAAAACTCGATTTTCTGTCCGTCAACTACTTCAGTAAATCCGAAAGTGATAATCCGGTCGTTTTCTGCCAGCCCCCTTTCAATAACTGTTTTGCCATTATAATCGGTGCCTGTTTCCACCATTCGTTTGCGGGCAACTGCGTTCCCCTTTTCCTCTTCAGCAATCAGCACATAAAGTCCGTCTGCACTTTTCTGGATTATGTTGCTTGGAACTACGAGTGCATTCTTATACGTAGCATCGTTTATCTTAAGTTTGGCAATCATGTTGGCAGCATATTTATTGCTTCCGTTATTCAGTTTTACTTCTACTTCAAAAGTGCGCGAACGCGGGTCAATGGTTCTTGAAACGTAATGAACGGTAGCTGTAATGCTTTCTTGGATGTCAGGAAACTCAATTTCTACTTTATCCCCTGCTTTTACTTTTCCCAAATCGCTGTCTGCAAGTTTCGCCTTGACCGATAAATTTGAAGCATTCACAATCCTGATGCCGGGCATAAGCTGTGAAGGAACTGCCATGTCGCCCACTTTCAGGTTTACTTTGTCAACAGTTCCGGAAATAGGCGCTTTGATTTTTGTCATTTCCAATTGGGTGCGCTGGGCTACAATTTGTTTTTCGAGGGCCTCTTTTTGTGTTTTAGCTGTGAGATACTGAATTTCGCTTCCTATTTTTTGATTCCACAAGCGTTCTTGTTTTTCAAAAGCCGTTTTTGCCAAATCGTACTGCGTTTGTATAGTTTGAATAGCGGCTTCCATGGTTGTTGTAGTTTCTGTAACTCCAAGCAATTGTCCTTTCGTTACACGGTCGCCTTCTTTCACATAAACGGCTGTAACAATCCCGGGTTGTTGGCATAAAGCCAGCACATTTTCTGCGGCATCAACTTGTCCCTGCACTTCGATATAATGTTTGAACTCCTGCTTTTTAACCGGCTCAATCTGGACGAGTTTTGCTTTCTCTGCAATCTTTACGGTTGTATCCAGCCGGGCGATTTCCTTTTCTAGTGTTTCAATTTTTGAAGTAATTTTTTTCAGCTCGGCTTTTGATTTGGCAAGTTCTTTTTTCTTTTTCTCAAGTTCGGTTTTACCACCGCATGACGAGATAAGAAATCCTATTCCGAGAAACACAAGGCTTAGTTTAAAAATCTTCATGTTTATATTTTTTAGTATCACTTCCTATTTGACTCCCATTGCTTTATCCAAATCTGCTTTTGTGTTAAGCAAATTCAAAACACTTTGAATTCTTCTTAACTGGTTCACAGTTTTGTCATTTTCACTTTGCACCAATTCAAAGCTGGTTCCTAGGCCTTCTCTGTATTTAATCTCGTTGGTCCTGAAAATCTTTTCGCTTAGCTCGGTAGTTCTTTTGTTGTTGGCTTCATCTACCAAAGCAGCTTCAAAAGCACTGCGCGAAGCACGAAACTGAAGTTCAGCAGCATTATTAAAATTTTCCAGATCATTCTGCGTTTTTTGCTTGTCAATTTTTGCCTGCTTTACGTTCGCCATTCTGCTGCCCGAATCGAAAATGGGAAGTTTAAGAGTAATGCCTACCCAGCCCTGGTCGAACCATTGAGTTTGCTTGCGAGTATCGCCATCGGGATAAGTGATAGTGGTGGATTTAAACAGGTCGCTGAAACTCTGACTTTGTGCCTGCCACCCATAATTTACAAGAGCAAACATGGAAGGGAAATAGCCGCTTCTGCGTTGTGCCACATCATACCCGCGAATGCGAATGGCGGTTTCGAGCATTTGGTTTTCAAGCCTTTGTGACACATCAAATTTACCTTCTGTATCAATAATAACTTGAGCCCTCAAATCATTCAAATTATCTTTCAAAATAATTTCATCATTAAGGTTCAAGCCCATTTGGAATTTAAGGTTATCAAGAGCCACATCAGCCAATTGTTTTTGTAGATTAATCTGATTTTGTAATTGGGTTTCCACTAAAACAAGGCGGTCAACATCCAATTCCTCAACCAGACCTTCATTATAAGTTGCACGTACACCCTCCAATAATTTTTGAATAACCTCAAGGTTGCTTCCGAGCATCCCAACACTCTCTTTTGCCGCGGCAGCCTGATAGTAGGCTTTCATCACAGCGTATTTTACATCCTGTTGGTTTAAATCTTTTTGAAGCCTGGCAGTTTTGGTAAAATCTTTAGTCGCTTTTAGTCCGATAAAATACCGTCCGTCAAAAATCAGTTGCGAAACCGTAAGCGATGATGCAATGTTATGGGGCAACATGAATGAGAACTCTGCGTCCTTGCTTGCAATGGCGCTTTGGTAAAGGATGTTATTGATGTCAGGATTGTTGGCAGCCAGATAATTGAAAACTTTAGCTGTGGAACTCGTGGTATCGGCAAAGAACTGGTTGAACGCAGGAGAAACCGGACGCTTGAAGTAATAATTGTACCCCAGCTCTGCGCTTAGATTGGGTAGACCGGTTGCCATAATTTCCCAGTTACGGGCTTTGGCCTGCTCCTGTCCCAACACTGCGTTTTTCATCGTAGTGTTGAATTTGAGCGCGTAATCCACCGCCTCGCTTATAGAATAACTTTGAATGATTTTCACCTGCCCTAAAACAACCGAGGGAAGCAGAAGAAGTGAAAAAACAAAAACAGAAAAATTCTTTTTCATTAAAACAAGCCTTTCAAAGTCGTTTAGTTCTTGAATAAATTATGCTCCTCTAAATACCTCAACCCTTTTTCAGTTACAATTCCGCGCAAATGATAGTTCAGATACTCTTTATAGATGTCAATAAAGGTGTACTTTCTAACCGGAAAAAATTCCTGGTTAGAAAGCAAATCAACGCCTGCAATATAAATTTTTGAAATAACGTCAGCATTCAAATCAGTCCGGTAATAGCCTTGCTCAATCCCGTTTTGTACGTTTTCCAGAATTTTCTTCAGCATAAAGTGAAACCGGTACTCTTGATAAATATTCCAGGTTTCCGGGTAATACTTTTGCAAGTCGGTTAATGCCGAAGGATTGAAATCACGAACCTGGTTGAAAAAGTAAGAAATCATCTGAATCATTTCGTCCACTGAATTCCTGGATGGGCTTAAAATAGTTTCCAGTTCCTTGCGCTCATTATCCAGATAATTCTCCATAGTAACCTTAACCAGTTCGGCTTTATTTTGCACAAAGCGGTAGATTGTTTTTTTACTCATGCCAAGTTCTTTTGCCACATCGTCCATCGTTAGGTTTTTAACACCATACTTTTTGAACAACTCACTCGACTTTTCCAGTAAAAGGATAAACTGTTCGTTTTTCAAGCGGGCGCAAATGTAAATTTTAAAAACTGTGGAAACAAAAAGAATTCTTAAAGTTTCCAAAAGGCACGATGAGGTGTAGAATTGAGTTATTCAATCGTTTTTTAAACTTTGCGAGATGACTTTTGAAGACCATTTTTCCCGGCAGTCTGAAATTTATCTGCAGGCCCGTCCCACTTACCCTGATGAATTGTTTCAGTATTTGAAAAGTATTTCTCCCTCTGACCAACTTTGCTGGGATTGCGCCACAGGCAACGGGCAGGCAGCTATTTCACTGTATAAGCACTTTAAGAAAGTAATTGCTACTGATGCCAGCGAGAAACAAATTCAGCATGCTATTTCCAAAGATAATATCGAATACCGCGTTGCGGCAGCCGAAAAGAGTGGACTCGAAAACAACTCGGTAGATTTGATTACTGTAGCCACAGCGGCTCACTGGTTTAAACACGATTTATTTTACACCGAAGCTAAAAGGGTAGCGAAACAAGAGGGTATTCTTGCAGTATGGACTTACTCTGAAGCAAAAATCTCTGACGAGATAGACAATCTAATGGAATGGTTTATGTACGATTTTCTTCACGATTACTGGCCTGATGGCCGGTGGTATGTGCGCCATAAGTATGAAACTCTTCCATTCCCGTTTAAACAAATTCAGACTCCTGAATTTATTTGTCACATGGATTGGAACAAACACCAATGGCTTAACTATGTTCAAAGCTGGAGTTCCTATAACAACTATATCAGGCGTGAAAAAAACGAGCCGCTCGGAGTTTTGCTTCCAAAACTCAACCTTCTCTGGAATGATTCTGAAATAAAATCTGTAACCTGGAAACTTCACCTGAAGTGCGCCCGTCTTAATTATTGAACGAAACACCCAAAAAACGTTAAACATAGTAACAGGAGTTATTGAATGAGCGGTAAAAGGCATTACATTTGTTTTACAAACGACAAACATTTAAAAACATTAAAACAACAACAATGAAAAAAGTATTTCTGATGTTAGGTTTTGCCGGGCTAACGGTGTTAGGTATGGCGCAGGTTACTCCAACTCCTGCACCGGCTGGCGCCCCCGCTCAAAATGTAACTCCTGTTCCGGATCCGAACGCCCCGGAAATTAAATGGGAAACAACCACTTTAGAGTATGGTACAGTTACCAAAGGTGATGAGAATGCTGCTTCCCGCGAATTCAAATTCACTAACACCGGAAAATCTGCGCTGATAATTTCAGACTGTAGGGGTTCTTGTGGTTGCACAGTTCCCACCTGTCCGAAAGAACCAATCATGCCCGGTGCAAAAGGTTCTATCAAAGTTCACTATGACGTTAATCGCGTAGGTCCTTTTACTAAAACTGTAACTGTCACTTCAAATGCCAAGAATCCTAATGAAACATTGAAGATTCAGGGAACGGTTAACGACCCGAATGCCGGTAAAAACGATCCGGCAAATCCAACTCCGGTAATGCCTGCTCCGGCACCTGTAACTCCTCACTAACCAAAATCATTTCCTTGTATAAACGGGTTTGGGAATTCTCAGACCCGTTTTTGTTTTTACTCATTTAGATTTGCTGTTAATGGGCCTGCAAAGAGATATTCGAAAATTTACAGTGGAAGAACTCATTACCGAGTTTGAAAAGATTGGTGAGCAAAAGTTCAGAGCCAAACAGGTTTATGAATGGCTTTGGAAAAAGTCAGCCCGTTCGTTTGACGAAATGACGAGCCTTTCAAAAGAGCTACGTAAAAAACTATCCGAACAGTTTACACTTTCCCCTGTTTCCGAAAATATTGTTCAGCGAAGTAAGGATGGCACGGTAAAACTAGGCATGAAGTTACATGATAACCGCTTAGTTGAAGGAGTAATGATTCCCGATGATGACAGGAACACAGCCTGTGTTTCTTCGCAAGTTGGATGTTCGCTTAGTTGCAGTTTCTGCGCAACGGGTTTCTTAAAGAGGGAACGAAATCTGGATGCCGGTGAAATTTACGACCAGGTGGTTCTACTGAACAAGTATGCTTTCGACCAAAACAACAAACCGCTCACCAACATAGTTTATATGGGTATGGGTGAACCTCTGCTCAACTATGAAAATGTAATGACGAGCATTCGACACATTACTTCGCAAGAAGGTTTAGGCATAGCTCAGAAACGAATTACGGTTTCTACTTCGGGTATTGCCAAAGGAATTAAACGGCTAGCTGACGACAACGTAAAATTCAACCTCGCTCTTTCACTCCATGCCGCCAATGACGAAAAACGCGACCGAATTATGGACATTAACCGCTCCAACAATCTTGAAACAGTTTTTGAAGCGCTCAATTACTTTTATGAAAAAACCGGCAATAAAATCACTTTCGAATATATCCTGTTTGACAAGTTCAATGATTCCATTGGGGATGCGAACGATCTTTTGGAACTAAACAAAAAAGTTCCTTCATTCATCAATATCATTGAATACAACCGAGTTGAAGGAGTAGATTTCTACAAGGCCAAACCAGAAAAGCGCGATACGTTTGTGAGGCACTTGCGCAACAAAGGCTTAAACGTTGCCGTACGTAGAAGCCGCGGTAAAGATATTGATGCCGCCTGCGGACAATTGGCAAATAAATAAATACTCAGAACTGCCTCAACGCATTCTTTTTCTCCAGCTTCAAGTCTTTGAGTGTTGGAGATTTAGGATGCAATAAAATAGTAAACTGCTGGTTGGGGAAAGTAGGCAGTGGCGGTGTCCAGGTAAAAGTAAGTTCCCAACAGTGCAGGTCGCGTATTACCGAAATATTGGTGAGGGTAATTTGCCTGCGGCTTATGTCGAAACCAGTGTTGCCGGTAACCTTCCATTTAGGAGTAATATTAAAATCAAGCGAAGCCCGCACACTTTGAACTGTCAATATTGTATCGGGATTGGCAAAAGTTCCTTTGGTGATGTTAAAATTGTATGAAAGGCTAACATTCCACGGAATATCGAAATCATAAATCTTGTCGGGGTTGTACGAAACATAATCGGCTATAAATGCAGGTGCGGGAGCCAGGTCAGGCTGGGAAGAACGCGGTTTGCTATGCAGGCTCATGCTGGCACTAATATTCGCGGATGAAAAACGAAGCAGTCTCCGGTGCTCATTCCACTCAAACTTATTTATTTTACGATTGTTCGTATCCACTGCATATGGGTCGAACACCGCATTAAAGTTCAGGTTGATTAAATTAAAAATTCGTGACGAAACCACCGTGAGGTTAAAAGGCTGCAACCTAAGCGAATCAGCCATAAAATTATACCCTCCGTTTAATGTAACCTGGTCGAGAAATCCCACTTTTTTCTCATGATTAATCGTATCTTTTTTTGAATAAGTTTTCATTTCAAAATTATTGTTCAGGCTCCAGCTAAGCTGAGCCACACGCCCACTTGCCGGAACTCCGAATATAGCGTTAGGCTCAAAAACCGAATACTTTGTTTCGCTACCCCCTGCATCGCTTTGCACTACACCATAATATTTAAACGGCTCGCTGGCAAAATCCGGACTATATGAAAACGAAACAGTGGGAGTAAAAACATGTTTAATCCCCTTGAGGTATTTGCCACGAAATTTGAAAATACCCGTCACTTTGGTATTCATTGAAATCTGTGCACTGAAATTTCGTGCCGAATTAAACCGCCAAATGGTATCGCTCTTGATTTGCCCTGCGAGCGTATCTACGGTTCCGTTGTTGTTCACCACAAAAACCGTATCGGGGTCCCAGTATTTCACAACGCCTTTAAAATAAGTGCGCTCCTGGTACTGGAACGAAGGCGTAAGGTTAAAATACTTCAATATACGAAGGGGAGCATCTACATTAAACTGCTGGTTAATACCGAACCGGAACCGGTCTGCACTTTCAGCTGTGAAAAGAACCGAATCGTAAGTACTCA
The DNA here is from genome assembly GCA_964631835.1 of uncultured Chitinophaga sp. Lineage (GTDB taxonomy): Bacteria > Bacteroidota > Bacteroidia > Chitinophagales > LD1 > Bog-950. The sequence goes on along the minus strand of CAZWAD010000019.1, from coordinate 31,482 downwards.
ACTGGTTTTTGAAATCGAATGAGTAAGTAAACCCGATGCTCTCATACCACTTGGGCTTACCGGTTTGGATTTTGCTCTTAAACGGAGATACGCGCGATACCCCGAAGTGAAAATTGGGAAGTGTGAAATCAATATTGCGCGTGAGCAAATTCTGACTGTGGTTCAGGCTAATGGTAATGTTGAAAGGCGTTCTGGGAAAAGTATGCGAAAAATTAATTGCCGAGCTGAAATTAGTACTCAGCCGTTTTTCGCTCGTTTCAAAACTTGCCGAATAATAATCAGCACTCATCATTTGAACACTTGCTCCGAAATTAGAATTAGGGATAGAGCGCGAATCCTGATTATGCGACCATGAAAGATTATAAGAGTTACTTGCCCTTGCCCTCGGTCTATCAGGGTCAGCAGGCGGAGTGCGTATGTAATTAAAAGCCAGGTTACCGGTAAATTTGTAGCGAAGCGCATATTGGGCATTCATTCCTGCGCCAACTAAACCGTTGGTTGCTACTTGTCCGAGAAACTTTAAACCGAGATAATCATTTACCGCCCAATAGTAACCTCCGTTACGCAAAAAGAAAGTTTGCACGCCTATTTGACCATACTCCGGTAAAATAAGACCGGAATGCTGGGTTTTCTTCACCGGAAAAAGCCCGAATGGAAGATAAAGCGGAGTTGGCACATCAGCTACCCACAAATTTGCAGGACCGGTAACCATTACCTTGTTAGGAACAACCTTTACTTTCTTTGCCTTGAAGTAAAAATGCGGATGTTCCAAATCGCAGGTAGTGTATTTAGCGCCTTTACCATACCATTCATCAAACTCATTTTTTTTTACCTGCTCACTGTGGACATACGCATCACCCTCCTGAGTAAGCACATGATACACCATTCCCTTTTTTGTTTTGAAGTTATACTTCATTGAGTCGGCTTTGTATTCTTTATCATCATCTTTGAAAACCGGCTTGCCTTTCATGCTTCCGGTGCTATCCGTTGTGCCGCGGGCAGTAAGCGTAAAAGTGTTCCAGTCGAACTCGGTCTGGTCCGCATTCAGGGTTATTTTCTGGTAATGAAGTTCCGTAGTGCTATACAGGTACATCTTCTTGGTACTCATGTTATACACTATAGAATCTTCGGCTTTGTAAGTGATAATATCCTGTATTTCGCTTTGGTCAGCTAAATCGAGAGTATCATTTACCATCAGTGTATCTGCAATAATTGAATCGGAAGCAGCGTTTACAATAGAATCGCTTGCATTAAACACTTCCGCAGTTATCAAAACTTCTGAAGTATAATGCGGTACGGAATTCGCACTTAATAAATTAGACAACCCTATGAGAACTGTGGCTAAATACAAGCTGAATTTTCCTCTGAAAACTGTACAGCCGGAGTATATTTGTTTCAGTAAATTCAATCTTCCCGAATTAATGACAAGCAACTCGACCTTGAATGATGGAAATTCCTTAAAGTTGCGTCAAAATTAAAAAAACCAAAACGTGCGATTCCGCCTCATATTGTTCATAATGACTTTTTTGATTGCTTTTTCAGCCAGTGCTAAAAACAATTTTCAGCTCAAAACCATTGTGATTGATGCCGGACACGGAGGTAAAGACCCGGGAGCCATAGGTGCCAACAAATCATACGAAAAAGATGTGGCACTGGCTGTAGCTTTAAAGTTCGGGGAGTACGTTCAGAAAAACTTTCCGGATGTAAAAGTGGTTTATACCCGAAAAACTGATGTGTTTCTCGAACTTCACCAGCGGGCTGAGATTGCCAACAAAGCCAAAGCTGATTTGTTCGTAGCCATTCACTGCAATTCATCAACTAACGATGGTCTTTATGGCTCCAGTTCTTATATTTTGGGTTTGCACCGTTCCGAAGCCAACCTTGAAGTTGCCAAGCGCGAGAACGCTGTTATTCTGTTAGAAGACGACCGCGATAAAAACTACGACTTCAACCCCAATACTCCCGAGGGTCATATTATCATGAGCATGAAGCAGAACGCCTTCCTCGACCAAAGCATTGATTTTGCTTCGAAGGTGGAAAACCAGATGGAGACTTATGCAAAGAGGAAGAGCCTGGGAGTAAAACAGGCAGGCTTCTACGTGCTTTATAAAACCGCAATGCCAAGCCTGTTGGCTGAAATAGGCTTTATATCCAATGCCGAGGAAGAAAAATTTCTGAACTCGGTAAAGGGGCAGGACCAGATAGCAGCCGGTTTATTCAATGCCTTTCGCGATTACAAAAACGAAATGGAAGGCTCAACCCAAATGATTGAGGATACTTTTGATGAAGCACAGCCGGTTGTAAAACGTGAACCCTCTTCAAAAGTGTCTGCGTCTGAAAATGTAAAACCGGAAACATCTGCCAAGCCAACTGCAGTTGAAAAGAAAGATACAGAGGAGCCGAAGAAAACCGAACCTGCAAAGGAGGAAACCACTTCTGCGGTGGAAACTAAACCGGAGCCAGTGAAACCGGAACCGGTAAAAACTGAGCCCGTTAAACCCGCCACTCCCAAACCCGAACCGATTGTGCCCAAGCCCGGCTCCAACCGCCATCCGCTGGTGCCTGATAACAAACCTGGAAAGGGAATTGTTTTCAAAGTACAGTTGTTTACGCTTAAAGGCGAACTGAAAGACTATAGCAGGCTGCTCAAGCTGTTTAATACCTTAAGCTGCGATGAACTTGATTCAGGTCTTACCCGCTACTATGGCGGCAGCACCGAGTTTTATGCCGAAGCCAGAGACCTCCTCAAGTCCGCACATGCCAATAGCTACAAAGACGCTTACATTGTCGGCTTTAAAGATGGAGTACGCATGAGTGCTGACATGCTCAAAGCCTTCGAATCGCAGTAAGTTGATTTTTATTTCTCTTTCAAAACAATATTTTTGGCGAAATTTAATCCGGTGACAAATCAGGCGAAGGTTGGCATTTTTTCTACTATAGTAATTATCATTTTTGTCCTCGGTTTCTACTTTCTCAAAGGCATCAACCTCTTTGAAAACACCAAAGACTACTATGCCGTTTACGAGCGCGTTGACGGTCTTAATAAATCCAACATTGTTGAATACAACGGCTTCCCCGTGGGCCGTGTAAGCGAAATGAAACGGAATACAGAAACCGGTAAAATCATAGTTAAGTTTGCGCTTGATAAAACCTTGCGCATTCCCAAAAGCGACAGCACTATTGCCTCGCTGGTTTCTACTGATTTTTTCGGCAGCAAAAAGGTAAACCTCGTTTTCGGCAACTCAAAGGAATATTATAAAGAGGGCGACACCATAAGCACTTCGTTCAAACAAGACTTAACCGAACAAATAGGCAACCAAATTGACCCTATTATGATTAACATTCAGCGCATGATGCCGCAGCTGGACAGCACCATCCGGGGAATAAAGATGATGTTCGATGCCGGAAACCCTCAAAGTTTTCATACCTCGCTGGCCGAAATCAACCAAATCCTCAAGCAGATTGACACCATCCTTGCCCAGAACTCGCAAACCCTCCGCCTCACCATAAGCAACCTGCAAAGCATTACCGCCAACGTGGAAAAGAGCAACGAAACCATCACAAAAATCCTGAACAATGCCGGTGACTTTACCGACTCACTCAAGCAGGCCAACATCAAGCAAACCATCGAAAACCTCAACACGGCCATTACTCAGCTCAACGAAATTGTAAAAGATATTAACGAAGGAAACGGCACCCTAGGCAAGGTGATTAAAGAAGATGAGCTGTACGCCAAAGTAGATTCAGCCGTTATGAACCTGAACGTGTTGCTGCGCGATGTAAAAGAGCGCCCTTACCGCTATATCAGCATCAATGTTCTCGGCAGCAAAAAAGCCGAAGAGCGCAGAGCTGTAAAGTATAACGAAAGCGGAATGAAATAGAAGAAATAAATGTGAAATGAGAAATGAAAAATGAGAAATGGCTGATGAGAAAGAGAATATTATTCTTCGAAAATCGTTTGCTTTTGCTGTTCGAATCATAAAACTTACAAAATATCTTCGCGAGCAGAAAAAAGAATTTCACATTTCATCGCAAATTGCAAGAAGCGGAACATCAATAGGTGCTAATGCTGAAGAAGCCGCAGGCGGATTTTCTTATAAGGACTTTTCGGCAAAAATGGGAGTTGCTTACAAAGAGGCACGCGAAACCCGTTTTTGGCTGCGCCTTTTATTTACCTGCAATTACATGGACAAAAAAATGTTTAACTCTCTTTATGCAGATTGCGATGAGCTTATCCGCCTTACTGCCGCTATTGTCAAAACAACTTCCCGAAAGAAACAGGTGCTTTAAGCATTTTTCATTTTTCATTTCTCATTTCTCATTCTTTTCGATATGCTATTCTCAATCTGCTGTTACTACTGCAACACCCCAGGAGCAAACCAAAGAAGTAGAAATCATCAATGCCGATTACCTGAAGATGCAGGAAATTGGCGGAAAGAAGTTCACCCGCTTAGTGGGCAATGTTGAACTAAAACAGGATGAAATCCACATGTGGTGCGACAGCGCCAACCTCAATAAAGAAACCAATTCGGTAGAAGCCTGGGGGCATGTGCATATTCAGCAGGATACCGTTCATGCACATTCCGAGACTTTATTTCATGATGGCAACAAAAAGTTTTCGAAGCTGAAAGGCAATGCCCGCCTCAGCGACAGCAAAATGATTCTTTTCACCGATGAATTGTTTTACGATATCAAAAACAAGAAGAGTTATTACCTCACCGGTGGGCGCGTGTTCAAAGACTCCACCGAAATTACCAGCACCAAAGGATACTACTTCAGCAGTACCAAAGAGGTTTTCTTCAACAACAACGTAATCATTACCGACCCTAACTACAACCTTACTTCCGATACGCTGAAGTATCATGTGGAAACGGAGGTCTCCACTTTTTTCGGCAATACCATTATCCATAACAAAAGCAGCCGCATTTACTGCAACAACGGCTGGTACGACAGCAAGAGCGATGTTTCTTCTTTCGGAAAAAACACCGTGGTGGTTGACCCGCCTCAAAGGCTGTTTGCCGACAGCCTGTACTACGAGCGCTTCCGCGGGTTTGGAAAAGCTATCGGCAGGTTTCAGTGGGTTGACTCCTCCATGCAAACCGAAATGTTCGGCAGCTATGGCGAGTTCTTCGACCAAAAACAGTTTATTATGGCTACTCAAAAGCCGTTGCTCATTTACCAAATGGACAACGACTCGTTGTTCCTGACTGCCGACACCCTGAAATCGGAAAACGAATCGGAGCGCGACACGGTGCGCAACTTTTTCGCTTACCATAAAGTGCGCATGTTCATGAAAGACATGCAGGGCGTTTGCGACTCGCTGTTTTATACTTTCCGCGATTCTATCTTCCGCATGTATTACAGCCCGGTGCTGTGGAGCAGCAATGTTCAAATCAGTGGCGACACCGCTTTTCTTCATACCAAAAACAAAAAAGCCCACCGGTTCGACATTTACCGGTCGGGGTTTATCATTTCGCCATCGGGCAGAAAGTATTTCGACCAGATTAAAGGCACCGATATCTTTGGCTATTTCGAGGAGAACGAACTTCGGCAGATGGATGTTAAGGGTAGTTCCGAAAGTTTATACTTCGGCAAAAACGATAAGGAGAAATATGTGGGGGTGAACAAAGCCATTTGCACCGATATTACCATTTACTTCAAGGAGAAGCAGATTGAGAAGATTGTGTTTATTAAAAAGCCCGAAGCGGTTTTTACGCCCATGAAAATGCTGACACCCGAACAGTACAAGCTCAAGGATTTTAACTGGCAAATTGAGCGCAAGCCCAAAAGCCGCGAAGAGCTGACGCAGTAAGTATAGAACAACCCCGAAAAGTTACAACCTGATGCCCTCTGCAGGTATGCAGACCCCGAAAAGTTGTAACCGGGTGCCCTCTGCAGGTATGGAGACCCCGGAAAGTTGTAACCGGGTGCCCCTTCGGGCTACGGAAACCCCGAAAAGTTGCAACCCGGTGCCCCTTCCGGCTACGGAAACCCCGAAAAGTTGCAACCCGGTGCCCCTTCCGGCTACGGAAACC
>CAZWAD010000019.1:16781-25347 GCA_964631835.1 uncultured Chitinophaga sp. | reverse complement strand
CCGAAAAGTTGCAACCCGGTGCCCCTTCCGGCTACGGAAGCCCCGGAAAGCTGCAACCGCAAGCCCTTTTCCATATAAAAACAGGGGAAAATTAATGCTGTACCGCTTTTTAGCTTACACCGCCACACTATGCTCGCGCAACGCATCGTTCAGCGAAGTCTTTTTATCGGTTGATTCTTTGCGGGTGCCAATGATTAAAGCGCAGGGAACCTGGTAGTCGCCTGCCGGAAACGTTTTGGTATAGCTGCCGGGTATGACCACCGAGCGGGCGGGCACATAGCCTTTATATTCCACCGGCTGGGGTTTGGTTACGTCAATAATTTTGGTGGACATGGTAAGCACCACGTTAGCCCCGAGCACCGCCTCGCGCTCCACCCGCACACCTTCCACCACAATACACCGCGAGCCGATGAAACAGTTATCTTCAATTATAACCGGTGCCGCCTGAACCGGTTCCAGTACCCCGCCAATGCCCACCCCGCCACTCAGGTGAACGTTCTTGCCAATTTGCGCGCAGGAGCCCACGGTTGCCCAGGTGTCAACCATAGTTCCTTCATCTACATAAGCGCCTATGTTCACATAACTCGGCATCATAATTACGCCCTTCTGCACAAAGCTGCCGTAGCGGGCAATGGCGTGGGGAACTACACGCACTCCCAGCGCTTTGTAATTCTTCTTCAGCGGAATTTTATCGTGAAACTCAAAAGGGCCAACTTCAATCGTTTCCATTTGCTGAATCGGGAAATAGAGGATAACAGCTTTTTTAAGCCACTCGTTTATCTTCCAGCCACCGGCAGCCGGTTCGGCAATGCGCACCTGCCCCTTGTCGAGCAGTTCAATAACATCCCGTATAATTTTTTGAACCGGTGCGGTTTTCAAAAGCTCCCGGTTTTCCCAGGCTTGCTCAATTTGCTGTTGTATATTTTCCATCATTATGTTTTTTCGCGAAGCCGCGAAGACACAAAGAAAAAACAACAAAACAAATCTTTGCATAAAGGAATTTAAACTTTGCGCGTTCGTGTCTTTGTGTGAAACGTTGGTAATGCCTCAGTTTGACGAAACGAAATTAAAGGGATTTGTCATGTTGAGCGAAGGTTTCCGTAGCGAAACATCTTGTATTAAATACAAGCTCCTTCACCTCGCAAAGCCTCGGTTCAGGATGACAACAATTCTTTTTATGTCAAACCGGGTCACAACTGAAGCATTCGTTAAGAAAACACAAAGCGGTGAAATAATTTTACTTTGGCATTGTTATAGAATCAACAACAAAAACAATTTATGAAACAGAACAAATTTTTCTTCCCGCTGGTTTTTTTCCTCTTGGTTTCTTCCTGTTCCGAAGCCCAGTTAGGCGGGCTGGGGAAAAAAGTGTTTAAAAAAGCGGAAGAGGTAACAGGTATCAGCGGCAGCTCGTCAAAAGGCGGCTTTACCGAAGCCGAAGCCGTAAAGGCGATTAAAGAAGCGCTCAGCAACGGAATTACCAAGGGAGTTGATAAGGTTTCGGTTACCGATGGCTATTTCAAAAACGACATCATCAAAATTCCTTTTCCCGAAAATGCGAAACGGGTGGAGAATACCCTTCGCGACATGGGTTTGGGCAGCATGATTGACGATGTGGTGCTTTCGCTTAACCGCGCAGCTGAAAGCGCGGCTAAAGAAGCTACATCTATTTTCGTGAATGCCATCAAACAAATGACGGTGAACGATGCCATCAGCATAGTAAACAACAAGCAGCAGGATGCCGCCACCCGGTTTCTGGAGCGCACCACCACCGAGCAGCTGGTCTCTGCTTTCAAGCCGCCCATTCAAGTTGCGCTTGATAAAGTTAATGCCACCAAATACTGGAGCGATGTAATGACTCAATACAACCGCATTCCTTTTGTTACCAAGGTGGAAACGGACTTACCCGACTATGTTACCCGAAAGGCCATTACCGGTTTGTTTTACATGATTTCGCTCGAAGAAGCTAAAATCCGCAAAGACCCTGCCGCCCGCGTAAGTGAAATTCTGAGAAAGGTTTTCGGAACTGCGAAGTATTGATTAAGCGGTTAACTCCACTTCATACCCGCTGCGGCTGCGGATATTAATAACATACCCGCCCTCGAACATAAAATACTGCCCGCGTATGCCGGTAAGTTTCATTTCAATCGAAGGCATCTTCTCGAAATTCAGGCTGGTAACTTTTTGAGGATACTCCAGCACCGGGTAAATGATCTCGACCACCTCATCGCTTTCATATTTGTACTGCTGAAAATGTTCGGGAATAAGCTGAAGAATCCTTTCCTTTTCCTCCGCCAAATCATTTCCGTTCCAGGGTTCATTCTTCAGCATCTTCTGCCAGTTGGTTTTATCGCTAAGATGTTCCTTCAAAACCACTTCGATAAATCCTGCGAGCTGCCGGTAAGGAGTTTCGGCAAGAATGATTCCCTTGTGTGCGCCCTGGTCAATCCAGCGTGTGGGAATCTGGTCTTCGCGGGTTACGCCAACCTTTACAGCATTGGTTAAAGCGAGATACACGAAGTGTGGTTTGAAGTGATTCCGGTTTTCCCATTCGGGGTCGCGCCCTTTGCCGAGGTGGGCTTCGCACAATTCAGGGCGAACAATGCACTCGGCATTTTCCGGTGCGTTGGCAAAGCAGGGGTAACACATGCCCTCACCAAAACTTTTCGGAGTCCTCTTACCGCAAACCGTGCAGTAAATGTTGCCGGTCCATTGCATTTTGATTTTGTAGCCTACCAAAGTATTCACCGGCACTTTATCGCTGCCCAGATTCAAAAAATACTGAACCGGGTTGATAAAAGAAGTGGGCATTTTGTCGAGAACTCCGACTGCTTGCATATATCCAAAGTATTAAGGTGCGAATGTATTAAAGTGTTAAGGTTAAAGAATGCCACAACTTCATAAAGCCGGAAACCAGGGGGCAAAATCGGTAAACTATTTTCATAATTTCGCACCGGATTAAACATCAAAAGATAAACTATGAACGAAGTGTATATTGTAAGCATGGCGCGGACACCCATCGGAAGCATGAGTGGGGTGCTGGGCCAGTTAAGTGCCGTACAACTGGGAACCCAGTCAATTAAAAAGGCGATGGAGCGCGCGGGAATAAAAGGAACCGATGTAGAGGAAGTGCTTATGGGTAATGTGATACAGGCAAACACCGGTCAGGCTCCTGCACGGCAGGCGGCTTTGGCGGCTGGTGTTCACGCCAATGCCACGGTTACTACTATCAATAAAGTATGCGCTTCGGGAATGAAAGCCATTATTTACGGGGCGCAGTCCATTATGCTTGGCGATAAAAACATTGTAGTGGCAGGCGGAATGGAAAGCATGACCAACGCTCCTTACATGATTGCCAACGGAAGAAACGGCTACCGGTACGGCAATGGTGAGATTATTGACGCTGTGGTCCGCGATGCCCTGCAGGACCCATACAGCAAAGAAATGATGGGCAACAGTGGCGACCGGTGCGCGAAGAAATTCAACTTCAGCCGCGAAGAACAGGATAAGTTTGCTGTGGAAAGTTACCGGAGAGCTTCGGAGGCTTACAAAAACGGCTGGTTCAGCGATGAGTTGTTTGATGTGGAGATTGCAGGTCGCGGAGAGTCAGCGTTTGTGAAAGAGGATGAGGAATACAAGAAACTTCGTCCGGAGAAGGTGGCTTCGCTTAAACCTGCTTTCGGTAAAGACGGAACGGTGACCGCAGTGAATGCTTCTAAGATTAACGATGGCGCTGCGGCAGTTGTGCTGATGAGCGGAACCAAGGCTAAAGAACTCGGCTTAAAACCCATTGCCAGGATTCTCGGCTATGGCGATGCTGAACAGGCACCCGATGATTTTACCACCTCTCCTGCCCTTGCCATGCCTAAGGCAATTGCCAAAGCAGGATTACAGCAAAAAGACATTGACTACTTCGAAATCAACGAGGCGTTCTCGAATGTTACGATGGCTAACACCAAGCTCCTTGGTCTTGACCCGGCAAAGGTGAATGTGTTTGGCGGTGCTGTGGCTCTCGGGCATCCGGTAGGAGCCAGCGGTGCGCGGATTATCTGCACACTTATCTCTGTGCTGAAACACAAAGGCGGCAAATACGGCTGTGCGGGAATCTGCAATGGAGGAGGCGGGGCGAGTGCGGTGGTTATTGAACTGTGTTAAGGCACGAAAGTGTTAAGGTGTTAAGGTAACACATACTTATATTCAGCTATTACTCGTTTATACCTTAGTCACTTAGTATAAAGCGAAATGAAAAAGTTTTCTCTCGTTCTCTTTCTTGTTGCAGCATACGTTACCGCTTTCTCACAAATGAAGAACATACCGAAGAAAGCGGTTGAGCCGGCTGCCCGCCCTGTAATATCCAAATCCGATTTGCAAAAGATAAAGCTGCTGGAAGATTCGCTGCATCTGCTTTCGAACCGGTTTACCGGTGATACGCTTCTGGAAGAGCGCAGAAAAGCCTGTTACGCTTTTATCCCCATGTTCGTGAGTGCGCTCAAACACGATAACTCTTTCTATTATCCCTTCGATTCGTTTGAAACGGTGTCGAAGATTTATTCGCCCGACAGCCTGTTCCGCATTTTTACCTGGCAGCTTGTATTGCCGAGGGGAAAGTTCCGCTATTATGGGGTTATTCAAATGAAGAGCACCAAGCTGAAAATGTTTCCGCTCTTTGACATGAGCGATACCATGCCTTATCACCCGCAACTGGTTACAACCCACAGCAACTGGTACGGTGCGCTTTATTACAACATCATTTCCAAACAGGCGGACAAGAAAACCATTTATACACTCTTCGGTTTTGAAGCGGCTGATGCTATTACGCGAAGAAAGGTGGTTGAGGTTCTCACCTTCGATGACTCCGGCAAGCCTAAGTTTGGCGCCCCGCTGTTTTATTTCAAATATGATTCCACCCGCGCCAAAATGCGCGACACCCTCAACCGGTTCTTTATCGAATACAAATACAATGCTTCCACCGTTTTGAATTACGACACTGCACTGAGCATGATAGTTTTCGACCATGTGGCGCCTCCTCAGCAGAAAGCCGAAGGCGCTACTTTCAGCTATGTGCCCGATGGCACTTACGAAGGTTTTATTTGGAAAAGCAACCGGTGGAACTGGGTGGAAAAAGTATTCACCTTTGCCATTAACGAAGCCGACAACCCGCCAGTGCCAGTTCCGCTGTTTGGCGAACCAAAAAAACAGCCCGAACTGCCTAAGGAAGTTAAGCCGGAGTAGCCAGCCCTGCACCGAAAATAATTTTTGGTGATTGTGGGGGATTTGGCTTATTTTCAAATTCTAAATCCCTTTCACATGATGAAAAATTTACCCTACACAAGGAGTGTACTCTTTGCACTTCTGCTTTTATCCATTTCTGCCAATGCACAATGGGTAAACCTGCCGGACACAAATTTTGGAACATGGCTCAGCACCACTCACTTTTCGGGATGTGTGCAGGGCAATAACAGCACCGGATGGCAGTTGGACACCACCTGCCCGGCTGTGGTCAATGCAGCTACTGTAAGTTGTTATGGGCACGGCATCCGCAACCTGTGGGGTATTCAGTTTTTCGACAGGCTGCAAACTTTGGTTTGCCGCGATAATCTACTTACCAGCCTGCCGCCCCTGCCCGACAGTTTAACGGACCTTACTTGCAGCTATAACAATTTCAGCTCGGTACCGGTGATACCCGCGGGAATAAGAATTCTGAACTTCAACAACAACCGGCTGACCAGCCTGCCTCCGCTTCCTGCCGGTTTAAGGAGCCTGCATTGCAGGGGCAATCAGTTAACCAGTTTGCCGGCTCTCCCCGATACGCTGACATATCTGCAATGTGACGGGAACTTTCTTACCAGCCTTCCCGCACTGCCTTCCGGTTTAATATATATCTCCTGTACCGATAACTTTCTTACTTCTCTGCCTCCCCTGCCCGCTTCGCTCAACAGTTTGTATTGTTACCGAAACAACCTCACAAGCCTGCCGGCACTGCCAGCGCATTTGAACTACCTGTGCTGCTATTCCAACCAGTTGACGAGCTTACCCACGCTGCCCGACAACCTTACTAATTTATTTTGCGGTAATAATTTACTGACCAGTTTGCCTGCTCTGCCGCCCAAACTGGCTACTCTCGGGTGCGTATCGAACCAGCTTACCACACTGCCTACCCTGCCCGATAAACTTATTCAACTGTATTGCGACAGCAACCAGATTACCAGCCTGCCGGAGTTTCCGGATTCGATGATGCAATGTTATATTTCAAATAATCCGCTCACTTGTTTCCCGCGCATGAGGTACATGCGCGACCTGAGGTTTTACAATACACCTGTTACCTGCGTGCCTAATTACGGAACGGTGGATTTCAGCCTGCCGCAACTGAACACCCTGCCGCTTTGCGATTTGTTTAACCCTAACGGCTGTACAGCCATGTGGAATCTGAGCGGCAATACTTACTACGACAAGAACCGCAACTGCCTGAAAGGATTAACCGACAACGACATCGGCAATGCACGCATTCAGCTTCGCAGCGGTGGCTCGCTGGTACAGGAAACATTTACAGGAGGGCGGGGATTCTATTCGTTCGATGTAGATAATTTTACTGACTATACTATTTCGGTTGATACCTCTACCATTCCGTTTAATGTAAGCTGTCCTGCCAGCGGTATCGACAGCGCTTCAGTCAGCGCTTCCGACTCCATGCATTATGCCATGAACTTTGCCTTTGAATGTAAAGACGGCTTCGACCTGGAAGCCCGCAGTGTTCACGGGTGGAGTTTCCGCCCGGGTACGGAGAGCATTCTTTATATCAACGCAGGCGACCTGGCGCGCTTTTACGGGTTAAGGTGTGTTACCGGTCTCAGCGGCACGGTTAAACTGGTTATACAAGGGTCGGCACGGTTTATTGCACCGGTTCAAGGTGCGCTGATGCCTTCTTCCTTTTCGGGCGATACGGTGATTTGGAACATTGCCGATTTCGGCACCCTCAACTTTTGGCGGGCTTTGAATTGTATAGTAGCTACCGACAGCAGCGAAGTGATCGGTGCTTGTGTTTGCCTGCAGTTGATTGTTGACCCGATTACGGGCGATAACAATCCGGCTAATAATGTTCTTATTCAGAACTTTATTGTAGTAGGCTCCTGGGACCCCAACAATAAGCAGGTTTCGCCACCGGCAGAGGTGGATATAAATGGCGACCGGTGGCTGACGTACGTGGTTAACTTCCAGAATACCGGTACTGACGTAGCGCATCATATTTATATTGACGATACCCTTGATACCCACTTAGATGTTTCCACTTTTCAACTGACAGATTACAGCCACGAGCCCCTGTTGCAGATGAAAGGCAATGTACTGCGGTTTAATTTCCCGAATATCAACCTGCCCGACAGCAATGTGAACGAACCGGGCAGCCACGGCTTTGTGATGTACCGGATAAAACTGAAAGACAATCTGCCGTTGGGTACCGAAATACGAAACACGGCTTACATCTATTTCGACTTTAACGAACCGGTAGTAACCAATACCACCCTGAACACCCTGGCGGCAAAAGTAACTTCGGTGATTAACCGCCCTCGTGCCGCACCGGTAGTGCGTATTTTCCCCAACCCGGCAAAAGACAGGGTTACCATTTCGGTGGACGAAAGTTTGACCGGCTGCATAGTTACTTTGAGCGATATTACAGGCAGGACACTGCTGACATCAAACATCGAAAACCGGTTACTGAATATTGAAACCGGTGGCTTCAGCCGCGGAGTTTATTTTGTTGCCGTTCGCAGTGCGAAAGGGATTAAGGCGGTGAAGAAACTGTTGATTGAGTAAACTGCCGGTATAGTTTAAAGAAACACTACATGAGTTTAAACAGAAACCCCGCACCCGCGGGGTTTTCTTTCTTAAGGAGGATTGTCAGGCTCCTCGAAGCCGTTTTGATATTTGACGAAGTGTTTTAGTTTGTTTTGATTGGTTAAGCACGACATAAGCGCAGCAAGCACAGATACAACAGCAGGTGGCATAAACCGAACATTTTAAAGAAAACAAGATGGAGGGATGATTAAGGATGAATCCCGAGTCAACCCTCGTGATGTTTCTATTACCGCTGAATTATACCTGTGTAAACGCGCAGGTATAAACTTGCAAAAATGGCGGGGCTGCGCACCACCGACATTACTCAAATGGAAGAAGGCAGGCGAAATGCCCCTCCGACTCTATCCGCAAGATGGCAATTGCCTGTAAGGTTAGAGCCGAAGTTTTAATCCGCGAAAGTTCTCCCTTTGCGAAGTATTGGGGAACCTGCGCTTTCATTTTTTAATCGCAGCGTCCCCTAAACTGCGTCCCCTAAACTTTGTAAAAGGAGACACTGCGGAGATTTAGTACTCGTTATCCGCAATTAGTATTAGCTGACGCCTGATTAGTACTCGTTGACCGTCAGTTAGTATTAGTTGATGCCCGACTAGTACTCCTTGGCCGTTAATTAGTATTAGCTGATGCCCGACTAGTACTCCTTGGCCGTTAATTAGTATTAGTTGATGCCCGACTAGTACTCCTTGGCCGTTAATTAGTATTAGTTGATGCCCGACTA
>CAZWAD010000019.1:0-16681 GCA_964631835.1 uncultured Chitinophaga sp. | reverse complement strand
GTACTCCTTGGCCGTTAATTAGTATTAGTTGACGCCCGACTAGTACTCCTTGGCCGTCAATTAGTATTAGTTGATGCCCGATTAGTACTCCCTGACCGTCAGTTAGTATTAGTTGACGGCCAACTAATACTAATTGACCTTTTGCAGGTAATAATGAGGGTTAGGGCTGGTTAAATACCGCATTTTTAAGCAAAAAACACGCAAAAACTGGGTTTTTGCCCTGTTTGTGTCTTTTTATAGCCACCCTCGATACTATCCGCAAGCTGGCAATTGCCTGTAAGGTAGAGCCGAAGTTTTTCTTCGACTGGAAGTAACAGCCGGTTGAATAGAAAGTAGGTTAACGACAGATTGAGAGATTATCGTGAGGAGGTGTGGACGAGTGCGAGGGTAAATGCGGGAGGTTTGTTATCTTTAAATTGGGAAGTGCCTACTTATTTATGAAAACAACATTACTTATATTCTCCATAACAATTTTTATCCTTCTTATTCAATGTTGCAAATCTTCAACTCAAATAAATTGCCCGAACACCATTACCGATATTGACGGAAACATTTATAATGTAGTTAAAATAGGAGATAAATGCTGGATGAAAGAAAATTTAAAAACAATACACTACCGTGACGGTTCTACTATTGAAGAAGCAAACGACTCTGTAATTTGGTCGAAAAATTTTGAAAAACAAGTCGCTGAAGGAGCTTGGTGTTATTATGAAAGCGATTCTACTAACAATAAATCATTTGGGAAATTATACAATTGGCACGCTGTTACTGATGTGCGAGGAATCTGCCCAGTTGGTTGGCATGTACCTTCAGATTCAGAATGGCATTCTTTTGTTTTGGCAGTGGATAGAAACGCTGTGAGTACTGGTATTTATTGGGGTCAGGAAAGTTTAATCGCTGGTGGAAAAATGAAAACCTCCAATGAATGGAATCCACCAAATCCCAATTCGGATAATTCTACCGGGTTTACTGGTATACCCAGTGGTTATCGTAACCCAAGTGGCTCTTTTAGCGATATGTGGGAATATAGTGGATATTGGTCAACTACCTTGCTGGATTCCGGCTTCGCATGGAATCGTGTACTATATTTTGGTGACGAGTATTTAACTAGAGGTCCTTATGAAAAAGAAAGTGGTTTTTCATGCCGTTGTGTTAAAGATTGAACCAAATATCATCCTTTGCTTTTAAAAGAAAGATTAACAAGTAGGTTTGCAATAAAATTCAACATCATGAGTATTTACAATAGCACACCCCCGGCAACATGTCCCTTTTGTAAAATCAATTCAAATTTTGATGTGAGATATGCCGGTTCTAATCAGGAAAACTACTTTGAAGAAGTGCTTTGTTGTAGCGAATGCGGTAAGATAGTTTGTGTTAGTAATCGAAGGGTAAATGCACTGCTTGACGAGATTGCAAGAAAATTAGAAATTGTAATCGAATAATTTTATTTAAGTCCGCGAAATGTCTCCCTTTGCTTAGCATTGGAATATTCTTTAATGAGCAATAAAAATCACTCCGGCTGCACCGTAGCTACTGGCGCTTTCTCAGGCCTCATCTGCGGAAACAAGAGCACTTCCTGTTAGCTTTACAGTTGGACACCCACCGGTAATTCAATATCAAATGGCAAAAACCAATGTTTCGCTTTCGGCTGTGGGCTTCGGGGCAAGCAGGTTTTCACCTTTTAGCCCTTCAAGGTGAAACAAAATAGCTTCATAAATATTTTTTGCAGTGATTGTTTTCGTTTTGCCTGTAGCAATCACACCTGCCAAATCAGGAACGTAAGCAGAGTATCCTGTCTTTGTCTTTTCATAAACCACCAAATACTTTCTCATACTATTTTATTTGTGCTTGTTTCAAGATACTCAATCCTCCGGCTGCACTGTAGCTACTGGCGCTTTCTCGGGCCTCATCTGCGGAAATAGCAGCACTTCCTGTATGGCCTGCTGGTTGGTCATGAGCATGGTAAGGCGGTCAATGCCAATGCCTATACCGGATACCGGTGGCATGCCGTATTCGAGGGCACGGAGAAAGTCGTGGTCAATAAACATGGCTTCGTCATCACCGCGCTCCATCAGCTTCGCCTGCTCTTCAAAGCGGGCGCGCTGCTCCAGCGGGTCGTTCAGCTCGGTATAGGCGTTGGCAATTTCCTTTCCGTTTATCATCAGCTCAAAGCGCTCCACCAGCCCGGGCTTGCTGCGGTGCTTTTTGGTGAGGGGGCTCATCTCCACCGGGTAGTCAATAATAAAAGTGGGCTGCACAAAATTCTTTTCGCACAGCTCGCTGAAAAGCTCGTCCACCAATTTGCCTTTGCCCATCGTGTCGTCCACTTCCACGCGGTGCTTTTTGCACAGCTCGCGCAGTGCGGCTTCGCTCATAGCGTTTACATCGGCACCGGTGGCTTCCTGTATGGCATCCATAATGCCAATGCGTTTAAATGGCGCTTTGAACGAAATGGTTTTGTCGCCAAATGGCACTTCGGTGGTGCCGTGGAGCGCCACGGCAATTTTCTCCATCAGCTTTTCAGTGAAATCCATCATCCAGAAATAATCTTTGTAAGCCACGTAAAACTCCAACACGGTAAACTCGGGGTTGTGGGTGCGGTCAATTCCCTCGTTGCGGAAATTGCGGCTGAACTCGTACACAAAATCAAAGCCGCCAACAATCAGACGCTTGAGGTAAAGCTCGTTGGCAATACGCAGATAGAAAGGCACATCCAGCGCGTTGTGATGCGTAATGAACGGGCGCGCAGCCGCCCCACCGGGAATATTCTGCAGCACCGGTGTATCTACTTCGAGAGCGCCATGCTCATTCAGAAAATCGCGTATGGTTTGAATCAGCCGCGTGCGCTTTTCGAAAGTTTCCTTCACCTGCGGGTTCACAATCAAATCCACATAGCGCTGGCGATAGCGCATTTCCACATCGGCAAAGGCATCGAAGGTTTCTCCGTCTTTCACTTTCACCACCGGCAGCGGCCGCAGCGACTTGCAGAGCAGCTTCATCTCTTTCACGCGGATAGAAGTTTCACCGGTCTTGGTGATAAACACTTCGCCTTTTACTCCAACAATATCTCCGATGTCGAGTACGTGGGCAACCACGGTAGTGTAAAAAGTTTTGTCTTCACCGGGGCACACATTGTCAATGCCTACGAATAGCTGAATCCTTCCGGTCTGGTCGAGGATTTTGAAAAACGTCACCTTGCCCTTCGAGTTGATGCTCATAATCCTTCCGGCAATGCTCACGCTCTGGAAGTTTTTCTCCGTATCGTTATACTCTTTCAGAATTTGCTGCGCGGTACAGTTTACTTCAAATGCTTCGGGCGGATAGGGGTCAATGCCCAGCTCGGCAAGCTTGCTCAGCTTTTCTCTGCGCGCAATTTCCTGGTCGTTTAATTCCTGACTCATAACCCCTCTTTACTCTCCCCTAAAGGGGAGAAACTTTATTGATTTGGCGAGCGAAAATAAAAAATCCGTGCGCTTGACTGCACCGGAACGGTATCAGCGAACCGTATCGGCACAAAACGATAATCCCGAAACAGCACAATAGGTAGTCTGCGATTTAAGCACTGCCCCGTTCAGTTTAATGGTGGCAGTAACACCCTGCGGAGCCGTTGAAGTGTTGTATGCCAGCAGAAGAACTTCCTGGTTTTTCTTCGAGTTAAAGGAATAATTCCAACTGCTGTTTTGATGAAATTCGGTAGTTTGAGTTCCCGACTGGTCCGAAACGTAAATCACCTGGCAGTCGGTACAGCCGATTGAGTATTCTACTTTGTAAATCTTCTCATCTTCTTTTTTACAGGAAGTGATAAGAAAAATTAAGCCGGCAGCAAACAGAAGTGATTTTTTCATTGCAAAGTTTTATTAAAGATGAAATTATGGTTTAGATAGTTGCTCTTTCAGAAATGCCCCCAGTTTTTTATTCGCCTCCCTTGCTTTGGGAACCACGCGCCAGAAGGCATGAAACACATGAAACATTTTTGGAAAAACTTCGAGGCGAACATCCACCCCGTCTTCCTTTGCTTTTTCAGCGAAGCGGGTGGAGTCGCTCAAAAGCAGTTCGTGGTCGCCCACATGAACCATAACGGGCGGGAGGCTTTTGAGCGAATGAAAAACAGGCGAAGCATAAGGCGCCTTGGGGTCAACGCCCTGCATATAATAATCGCGCACGGTGGGAAATCCGTCAGCCAGAAGCATGGGGTCAATCTCGCTGTGCGAGGGAAAAGAGTGTCCGCTGAAAGTATGGTCGAGCCAGGGCGAAATGGCAATGGCGCATTTGGGAAGCGCAAAGCCATTATCGCGGAGGTAACATAAGGTGCCGATGACGCAGCCACCACCTGCGCTATCGCCACCGAAACAAATCTGCTGCGGCAGAAACTTCTTTTCGTTCAGCAGCCATTCGTACGCTTTCGCACAGTCTTCAATAGCTGAAGGATAAGGATGCTCTGGCGCCAACCGGTAGTTGATACTGAATGCAGAGACTCCTGCATTCTTTGCAATTTGTGAAGCAAGGGAGCGGTGCGTGTTGGTGCTGCCCACAAAATAGCCTCCCCCATGAAAGTAGAGCAGCACTTTGGTTTTGTCACAGCCGGCAGGTAAAATCCATTCACCCGTAACTCCGTCTGCATTATCGGGTTGGTAAGTAAACCCTTTGAGCGGCTTGTTCCACTTGCCGATTAGCTTTTCGAACTTTGCCCGCGCCACTTGCGGGTTGGTGTAATCGCTGCGTTTCTTCAATCTGCGCAAAGCGGTTTTTAAAAGAAAGAGAGGAACGTAAGGCATGCTACATTGTTTGGATTACGGGCTTATGAGATTCAATATAAGCTATCATTTCACGATAGTTGGTGTAAACATCCGAAGCCATTTCGAGTTCAAATCCATCTTTAAAGCAGATGGTAGTGAAAGTAACGTAGTTTATATCCTCCGTTTTGCTTGACTCATACTGTTGATATCCTTCAATCTTGTGCTTATGTAAATCAATTTTTTTGACGTCTGAATAATTATATCGCATCCTCTGAAGTCGCACCACATTAATAATGTCAATAGTGGTGTCATCTAACTTAATGCGGATGATTTTATAGTTTTTGACCATCAGAAAAACAAAAGGAAAAATAATAAGGGCAGCGATAATTGCGGGCGCGAGATGAGGTTCGTCTTCATATTTATAATCGTTATTAAAGAAAATAAAGAAAGGCAATGGCAAGAGGCCCAAAGGCACCAGCATTAGTAGCGTTCGTGTGAGAATGAAAAAGATTGTGAACCTGCTATTCATCAGTCTTTTTCATTTTTCAACATCAGCAATTGAAAAGCAAGAGACAGACTTCCTCTTTCAATTTCTGTTTTTGCCCGCAGATGAAGTGCCTTTTGTAATTCTTCTGAATTGTTCTCATGCTGGGCAAAGATTTCCCGGACAAAATCAGCGTCTCGCAATTTGTCCAATTCCTCTTTAGTCGGAAACACATTCAGCGAAGCCACCCGCGCAATATCATTTCCTGAAAGGTATTTGGACTTAGTAATACTTTCAGGAAGAGCATCCCAGCCTATACCGACTTCATTTGCCATTTTAAAGCCGGGAACTGAAATAATATTTTCAGCGCTAATGCGACACCAGAATTGCTTTCCAAGCCGGGCGATGTAGTTCATCTTAGAGGGGTCAATACTTCCTTCGGCATCCAGTACGTGCTCACTGACATGAATAAGCTTTACTTCGCAAATCACGAGATTTCCCGCACCACCGTCTTTTCCGGTTTCAATTACGTCTTTCACTTCGCACTCAAACTGCACATAACATTCCGCTACGCGGGGAGGTTTTACCATCACCGAAGGAACGGCAGTCAACCCCGACTTTTCAAATTCGCTAACTCCTTTCGCATACATGTGTGCTGCCAGGTTCATCTGGTAAAGCATATCGTAATTGGGAATGTTCACCACGCACTCTTTCACTTCCATTACATTGTCATGTGTGTTTTTAGTAGCACCGGTTCTTCCGCTTCGGGCTGGCGAAAAAACCAAAATAGGCGGGTTAGAACCAAAGCAATTAAAAAAAGAAAACGGAGAAAGGTTTACGTTTCCGCTTTTGTCAACCGTTGAAGCAAAAGCGATGGGACGTGGGGCTACAGCATGAAGTAAATATTCATGCAGCTTCGGCAGGGGAATTCCATCGGGTTTAATGGTGAACATACATCCTTATTACAAAGCCGGTAATATTTTTCCTGAACACTCTCCAAAACCAATGCGCACTCCATCTTTCTCACAATAACCTTTCATCACCACGGTGTCGCCATCCTGAATAAACTTTCTCTCTGTTCCATCCGGCATTTTAACCGGGTTCTTTCCCTGCCAGGTAATTTCTAGCATAGAACCGTACGAATCAGGAGTCGGACCGCTGATAGTTCCGCTGGCGTACATGTCGCCTACGCAAATGTTGCAGCCATTCACGGTGTGGTGGGCAAGTTGTTGAGCCATGTTCCAATACATGTATTTGAAATTGCTGTGCGAAACAGTTTTACCTTTCCCGCTTTCGGGAATAATTTCTACTTCCAGGTTGATGTCGTAATTGTTATTTCCATCAAACTTCAGGTAAGGAAGTACTTCCGGTTCTTGCTTTGGCGATTCAACACGAAAAGGCTCAAGCGCTTCGAGGGTTACAACCCATGGAGAAATAGTTGAGCCAAAATTTTTTGCCAGGAAAGGACCAAGGGGAACGTATTCCCATTTCTGAATATCACGGGCGCTCCAGTCGTTGAAAAGCACAAGACCGAAAATGTAGTCTCCCGCTTTAGCGGTTGAAATCCTTTCACCAAGTTGAGTTGACTTACCGGTAATGAACGCCATTTCCAGTTCAAAATCTAAAAGCCGTGAAGGTCCAAATGAAGGAGAAGAAGCATCATCAGCTTTCGTTTGTCCTTTCGGGCGGTGGATGGGCGTACCAGAAACAACAATCGAAGAAGCCCGCCCATGATAGCCAACGGGGAGGTGAAGCCAGTTGGGAAGCAAAGCATTCTTCGGGTCTCGGAACATGGAGCCAACGTTTGTTGCATGTTCTTTGCTTGAATAAAAGTCAGTGTAGTTGGGCACATGAACCGGCATGAGCATTTGTGCTTCGCTTTGTTTTAGCAATGCTTTAGATTTCAGTTCGACATTATCGCGCAATTCGGGATTTTCTTCGCGTAGTAAATCTGAAACTATCTCGCGAACAGCATTAGTAACAAGCTTGCCTTGCGAGATGAATGAATTTAGAGTGTCCTCAGAAAAAACTTTCGTATCTATAGAAACCGAATTGAGCAAATAGGCATCAGCAACAACACTTAAGTTAAGGATAAACTCGCCTATTGCTACTCCCACCCGTGGACTAATTTCACTTGTTTTAAAAATTCCGAAGGGGAGATTCTGAATCGGGAAATCGCTTTTCGGCTTTACTTCCACCCATGATTTCAAGTTTGGATTATTCGCTCTGCTCATACATCAAAATTCCAATCATTTTCGTTATCACCAAATTTTTTTCTGCTTTCTGCTTTTTCAATCTGCCGCTGAATAATCAAATCAGCCATAATAGTAGCTGCATCGGCATCAGATTTCCTCAAAGCTTCTGTCAGTTTTTTTTCGCTCACATCAATCCGGTACAAAATCCATTTGAGTTTTTCCATGTCGCGGTGAATCAACTCATCAATTCGCTGAATAAGCAATTGCCGTATCATTTTAAACTTTTCATCTTCATTACTAGTTGTTACAGGAATGTTTTGGGTATCAATCTCAAAAGAATCGAAAAGCGATTTCGGAATTTCCATTTCGCTAATGTATCTGCATTTTATCAAGAACCCCCAACCCAAATAATGCGAAATCATATTTCACGGGGTCATTCGGGTCAAATCTTTTTAAGTTTTCAGTAAGTTCACCAACAGTTTCCCAATCCGTTTGCTTGCGTTTTATTAATCCGAGTTTTCTGGCTACCCGGTCAACATGAACATCGAGCGGAATTAAAAGTTGGGAAGGCTTGATATTCCGCCACAACCCGAAGTCAACACCGTTTTTATCTTTCCTCACCATCCACCGAAGAAACATGTTCATACGTTTACAGGCACTTCCGCGGGTGGGAGTAGCCACATGTTTACGGGTTCGATGAGGAGAATCTTCGAGCGAAAAAAAATAGTTGTGAAAACCAGATAAAATTCCGAATTGTGAATTGTCAATTTCTGAGTTTAAGAAAGCGGTTTCCAAGGAACTGTATTTTGAATAATGCTGCCTGAAAAATTCTATAAAATAAAGCGTATCGGTAGCATTAAAAGTGCGGTGCTTAAAGTGAAGGAAACGTTTTAAATCCTTTTCCTGATGGTTCAGGATGAACTCGTAAGGCGAGTTATCCATGAGTTTTATCAGTTGATTTGCCGAAGCAATGATTGACTTCCTGTTGCCCCAGGCGATGGTAGCCGAAAAGAAAGCGGCTATTTCAATATCCTGTTTTTTTGAAAATTGATGAGGAATACTGATAGGGTCATTCTCTATAAAGGAAGGCGAGTTGTATTCTTTGAATTTTTTCTCCAGCAACTCAAACACAAAATCCCTAGCCGGTTTACTTTTTTGCATAAAAATCAAAGCAAGTTATTTGTATTCATCAAAGAAATGAGTTCATTTACCGTTGAAATATTACCAAATATTATCTTTAATCCAACTTCACAAAAAAATCAGTTATGAGTTCAAGAGCATTCAGGAACATACTTGCTGCGGGTATGGTGGTTTTCATTTGCAGTTTACAGGTTTCAGCACAGGATAAAAATATTGATAAGGGTGCTGAAACACTGGCAAAGGCTATGGAACAAAAGGACGCAGCTAAACGGCAGGATATGATAAATAAAGCCAAAGAAAGCTTTATGAAAGGCGGCTTGAAACCACAGGAAATTTCTGCCCGTGTTGGTGATGCATACTTAGACAAGGGCGACCTCGTAAATGCTACTAACTCTTATAATGCCTCTACCAAAGAACTGAAAAAAGAAGGCTTAAGAAAAGTAGCTGAGGCCTATGTTGAGCAAGCATTTAATGAAGATGAAAGGGCACAAACGAAAAGCCTGACCAAGGCAATGAGTCTTTTCACCAAAGCAGATGCTGCTAAGGAAGGTGCTCGAATGATAGGAGACCGTTTCTACGAAAAAGGGTTTGGCAGCTACATGAAGGCTCTTGACTATTATTTGATGGGCGAGGCTACTGTAAAAATTGAACAAATTGCTACGGAGTATTTCAATAAAGGAGGTGATAACGAAGCAACTGCTGCAGAGGTTTATTTAAAAATGCAGACCAAAGACGGCTATAAAAAAGGCGGTGATATTTTTTATGACCGGGGTGAGTTCGGCAAAGCCATCGAAGCTTATATAGCCGGTGGGGTTGGAGAAGGAATCAGAAAATACGCAGATTACTTATACACTGAAAACAGGAATGAAGAGGCTGATAACCTGATTGTAAGGTTGGGCGATAAGTATGCCGAAAAGCATAATGATGAAGCATTGGAAAAACTTGCTAAGGAAACTTTCGATAAGGGCAGCTATGAATTAGCGGCAAAGCTTTATGACCGGGCAGGTAATATGTCTATGGGCGATAAATGCCGAGCTTATGATGCTCTGATTAATTTCCGCTTAGATGAGGCTAAAAGTTTGTTCAACAGTATTAACGATATGGCTTCAGCTAAAATGATTACCGATAACGAGAAGTATCTGAATCCGCTTCGCGACCTCGCGGAGAACATGGAAGACCTGATGAAAAATGCCCCGTTTGTAAACTTGCTTGTTGACAGCGTAACCGGAAAGAGTTACCCGTCTCCGGCTGACCAAAAAACTCAGGAAGACTATTACAAATCAATCCGGGAGCCCATTATTAAAAACGTGAATGAAATTTCTGCCAACTTCACAAAAATTACCGACCTTAACCTGAAACGTTATATCAAGCTCCGCTTTTTACGTTACGGA
The DNA here is from genome assembly GCA_964631835.1 of uncultured Chitinophaga sp. GTDB lineage: Bacteria > Bacteroidota > Bacteroidia > Chitinophagales > LD1 > Bog-950. The sequence goes on along the minus strand of CAZWAD010000019.1, from coordinate 6,735 downwards.
GCAGTACGAAATATTCTGGATAAGGATACTTTTATTGTGAAAAAACAAAAGCAGGATATAAAGGCTAAGGACCTGGTGCTTTAGGAAAGTGCCTGTTTTAAATCTTCAATCAAGTCTTCTGCGTCTTCAACGCCAACGCTCAGGCGCAGGAGATTATCTACTACACCAACTTTTTCTCTTTCTTCTTTCGGAATTGAAGCATGAGTCATTGTTGCCGGATGGCTGATGAGCGATTCAACTCCGCCTAAAGATTCCGCCAACGAGAAAACCTTGAATGAAGATGCCAGCCTGAATGTCTCTTCAATTGAACCGTTTTTTAAAACAATAGAAATCATACCCCCAAAATCTTTCATCTGCTTTTTAGCGATGCGATGATTCGGGTGGTCAGGGAAACCAGGCCAGTAAGTCTTTTCGATACGAGGATGTGTTTTTAAAAACTCTGCAATTTTTCTTCCGTTGTAACTGTGGCGTTCCATGCGCAGGTGTAAAGTTTTTATCCCCCGCAGCACTAAAAAACAATCCATGGGTCCGGGGTTGGAGCCGCAGGAGTTAAGAATGAAATAAAGTTGCTCGTAAAGCTTTTCGTTATTCATCACCAGCGCGCCCATCACCACATCGCTGTGTCCTCCGAGGTATTTGGTAACCGAGTGCATCACCAAGTCTGCACCAAGCATTAAAGGGTTCTGTAAATAAGGAGAAGCAAATGTGTTATCAACCGCCAGTAGAATATTTTTCTGTCTCGCAATCTTCGAGCAGGCTTCTATATCAACAATCTGCATCAGCGGGTTGGTAGGGCTTTCGAGCCAGATGAGTTTCGTTTTCTCAGTAATGGCCTTGCTGATGTTGCCGGCATCATGCATATTGATGTAATGAAACCCGATTCCGTATTTGGCAAAAACCTTATCGAACATCCGGAACGAGCCCCCATATAAATCGTTGCAGGTAATTACCTCATCACCGGGATTTAAAAGTTTAATCACCGCATCGGTTGCCGCCATTCCGCTGCTGAAACACAAACCGAATCTCCCTTCTTCCAGTGCGGCAATATTTTTTTCAAGAGCAGTGCGGGTTGGATTTTTTCCCCGGGCGTAGGCATAGCCTTTATGTTTGCCTGGCGACTCCTGCACGTAAGTAGAAGTCTGAAAAATGGGAGTCATGATTGCACCGGTGGCTGGGTCGGGTTCTAATCCTGAATGAATGGCTTTGGTTCCGAACTTCATTGAACGATTTTTAGAGGGACAAAGATAGAATTCGCTTCAACTTTGAAATCCGTGTGCCTTTCTGAAAAGTTTCATTCCGCACCAAACTCAACGGTATCGGCTTTTATTCCGTATAAGATATCCCACACCGGCTGCATGTGATACACCCACCGGTTATACTTGTTGGAAAGAATGATAATGGAAGTTGTATCGCTGATGTTGCGGTAGAAAGCGGTGTTATTGCCGTGCCACCAGCCGTTATGATACACCAGATAAGTGCTGTCGGGCTTTTGCAGAAGCCGCCAGCCGTAGCCATAGTTGCGCTTACCGGGCTTTTCAAAACTGCGCGGCTTATATGCTTCTTCAATCATCTCCTCTGAAAGCACCTTACCTTGATAAAATGCTTTATCCCATAAAAACATGTCTTGTACAGTGCTGTAAATTCCCTTGTCACCGGTCACCCCGTCAAAACAGTCATCTTTCTGAATTTGCCATTTGGAATTGTAGCTCTTGGCAATTTCACGGTCGGTAGTATCCCTGTAATCGTAAACAAAAGTATGGTTCATGCCCAGCGGCTCAAAAAAAGTTTCCCTCATAAAGTCCTTGAACTTTTTTTCAGAAGCTGTCTCCACAATCGAAGCCAGCAACACATAGTTCGTATTGCAGTACTCGAACTTGCGGTTGGGTTTGGCATACATCGCTGGCTTCTCTTTCCTCATCAGGGTAAGAACTTTTTCGTTTGTGAGGTATTCCCCCTTCTCGCATTTTCCGCTGCAGAAATAAATATAGTTGGGCAGCCCCGACCGGTGACTGAGCAAATCTTTTACACGGATATCTGTATATGGAAATTTTGGAAAAAACTTTTGCAGAGTATCATCCAGTGAGAGCAAATCGTTTTCCGCACACCACAACACAGCCGTGGCGGTAAATGTTTTTGATACCGATGCCAGCTGAAAGGCTGCCGTATCATGCATTAAATCTTTGCTCCGGTAATCGCAATAGCCGAAGCACTTTTCATACACCGGTTCACCGCGAAGCGAAATGAGCACACTGCCGCTGAAGCCGCTTTTAATACTGCGGTTAGTGAAAAATGTATCAATGCGGTAGTAAATATTTTTGAGCTGTGGGTTAGTGGTATCGGCAGGCAGGCGGCCTGCCTTTTTCTTCCTGAATGTTTTTTCCGGATAGTTTGATGAAAAAAACCACCAGGCGCAAACTCCGGCTACAAGCAGAATAAGGCTAAGCGGAAAAAACTTTTTCACGCGGGGAAAATAGGAGTAAAATATTCTTAGGTAAACACGGAAAGAAACAGACAAATGTTTACTGCGCCTCGGCTGTGGCGTCAATGTCTTTAATCTGCCCCAACGCTTTCCAAACAGGATAAGTCTGGTAATTGTTGTGGTTTGATTTGTTGCCCAAAACAATCACCGTAAAGCCATCTTTCATATCGCGGGCAAACACATTGTTGCTGCCGTGCCAGAAACCGTTGTGATAAACAAGGTAGCTTTTATCCGGTTGCCTGGTAAGCCTCCATCCGTAGCCATAGTTCCTCGTCCGGTCTTTGCGGAAGGAATAATAGTCTAAACTTTGTGGCTTGTAAGCTTCTGCTAAAGTCTCTTCTTTCAGCAGAAGACCGGTGCGCAGTGCATTATCCCATTTCAGCATATCCTCTGCCGATGAGTAAATTCCTTTGTCACCCACAACACCGTCTGCCGGGCAATCCTTCCACATCCTTCCCCGCGAATCGTAGCTGATGGTGCAATACAATCCACCGGCATTTTCGGCATCGTAAACAAAGGTGTTACTCATACCCAGGGGCGAAAAAATCCTGTCATGCATATATTGCTGGTAAGTAAGCCCCGAAACTTTTTCAATGATTGAAGCAAGCACTGCATAGTTTGTATTACAGTAAATAAATACGCGGTCAGGCTTGCAGCGCACCTGTGGCTTTTTTGCAATCAGCAAATCAATAAGCGTCTGGTTAGTGAGAAATTCAGCATTATTTCCTATGTAGCTTTTATCCCAGTAGGTATAGTCAGGCAGCCCCGAACGATGGCATAGCAGCAACCGGACGGTAACTCCCTGGTAGGGAAACTCGGGAAAAAATTTCTGAACGGTATCCTCCAGCGAAAGCAATCCTTCTTCTGCCAGCATCAGTATGGCTGTGCTGGTAAAAGTCTTGGTAATTGAAGCAAGCTGAATAGATGACTGAATGCTGAGGGTATCTTTATCGGTAAGATTGCCATATCCAAAGGCAGCAGAGTAAATCGGCCTGCCGTCTTTCGCAATCATCACACTCCCGTTAAAGTGGTCGTATTTTACGCGCTTGCGGTAAAAGGAGTCAATCTGAGCTGCAACTTTTTTAGAGTAGATGTCAAAAATATTTTCGGCAAAATTTTCCTCCGGGCAGTTTCCGGTTTCGTTATTGGCAGCAGTAGGGCTTTGTTCAGCGCCTAAGGAAACATTAACGGCAGGGTACAGCAAAAACGAAAAGAGCAGCGCACAAAAGATTAGCGTCTTTGATTTCACTGTTGTAGAATTTCCCGATTGCAATAGTTTCTGTTTCTTTTTACTGAAAACGCGAAGATATGTTTCACTCGTAAAAAGGCAAGAAGTGTTTATGAAAATTTAATGTTTATTGGGATACTATTATAGACAGCGAAAAAATGGGTAACCGTTCCCGCTAAAACAAATACGTGCCACACCGCGTGATGATAGTTCAGCTTCTTCCACAAATAAAAAACAACCCCCGCCATATAAAACAAACCGCTCACAATAATATAGGTAAGAATCTCCGAAGGCATGTTCGCAATAATCGGTTTAATAATGAAAACTATCATCCACCCCTGTGCGATGTAAAGTATTACTTCGATAAGAAGATATTTGCCGGTGTAAAATATTTTCAGAAAACTGCCCAACGCAACAATGCTCCACATCACACTCAGAAAAACAAGGCAGGTGAGTGAGTCGGTATATTTTATCACCAGCGGAGTATAGCTCCCGCCAATCATTACAAAAATGCTGATGTGGTCCCACACCCGCAGTGTTCGCTTCGCCCTCGTGTTTTGTCTGGTGGCATGGTAAACCGTTGACGCGGCATAAACCATTAGCATCGCAAATCCGAAAACCGAAACTCCCCAAATGGTCGAAGCATTGCTCTTTTCAGCCGCATACACAATCATAAACGGAATAGCAATAAGCGCAAACACAATCCCCACCGCATGGGTTATCGAGTTTATCTTCTCTTCGCTAAGTGTCTGTTCTCTCCTGAACCGGCTCATGTTTTAAAAATAAAGGAGCGTGAAGATGCCGAATTTTATCCGCAAAAGAAAGCCATGGCAAAAGGTTTTTAGGTTTACTTTGGGTTACAGTCAATGGCGCTACCAGAAATCTTCTATCTTTAAATTGACAAAGGATTCAACAGATAATTCTCATCTTTATTATCTAAACCTAAAAAATGAAACCAGCTTTACACTGCTTTATCTTACTCATAACGTTTGCAATAAGTATTGAAATTACTGCTCAATGTCCGGTGGTCATGTTTGCAAATCCTTCGTTTGAGGGAGCCCTTCAAGCGCACCTTCCTCCACCGACTTGGACAGAGTGTATGCCTGCCCAAACTCCGGATACACAACCCGGTAGTTGGGGGATATCTTTAACTCCCACCGATGGAACTAGCTATCTTGGATTAGTAAGTGACACTATACCTGATTTCATTACCGGAGAAATTTGGCAAGAAGGTGTATCTCAACAACTAAATCTCGCTTTAGTCGCAGGTGGGCAATATTCCTTCACCATTGATTTAGCAAACTCATCTTCTACAATGGGTGGGATACAACCCGGCTGTGCCGAACTGGAAGTATGGGGTGGCTTTGTTGCCTGTGATGATAGTAGTGGTACAGGTCAACTATTGTGGAATTCTAGTAATATCTTTCCTTATGATACATGGATAAGTGATACAGTAACTTTCACTCCTAACCAAAATTATACCTGGATGATGTTTCGTATAAATAATTTGGGATGTAGCGCACGGCCATATATTTTAGTAGATAATATTCGACCCATAAATAGCTATAACCCACCGCTGTTAAATATCACGGATTCATCTTTTCTCGTTTGTCCTGGTGCCGGGATAATTCTGGGTGGCATGTCTACACCAAACTGTACATATGCATGGAGCGGTGGTGGTTTCACTTCAGCAGTAGTTAACCCGATCGTATTTCCCATGGTCAACACTGTTTACCATGTCGAGTTAACTGATACTATTACAAGTTGCAAATCATCGGGAAATATTACGGTTGAAATGGCTACCCCACCTGCGCAGACAATTTGCTTGGTTACAGTGGATTCCGCTTCCACCCATAACATTATTACCTGGGAAAAGTTGGACAAACCTGCCACGGACAGCTTCTTTATCTATCGCGAAATTTCAACCAACAATTATTCACAGATTGCGGCTATTTACCGCGACTCACTGAGTGAGTATCACGATTATGGTTCTAATCCGAACTTCACAGCATACCGGTACAAAATTTCGGCTTTTGATTCGTGCCATAATACAGGCATTTTGAGTCCCTATCATAATACTATTCATTTACAATATTTAGGAGGGGGTAATTTATCTTGGAATGTTTATGCCATAGAAAACCAAACCACTCCGGTTTCATCTTTTGACGTTTATCTTGATAGTCTGTCCAATGGTAATTGGGAAATCTTAGGTAGTGTACCGGGGAACCAGTATACCGCGACCGATGTCGGTTACAACCAGCATCCTAATGCGCTTTACCGTATTTCCGCAAACTTTTCCTATTCGTGCACAGCCACCCGAAGTATATCTTCCTCATTGTCGAATGTCATATCTATTTCCGGAATAGGTATTTCTAATGTCTTCACCGAAAACTTGGTACGCATCTTCCCCAACCCCGCCTCTAACTTCCTAACCATCGACTACAGCTTCACCGATTGGAGCAAAGGCGCAATACAGTTGCAAATAACAAACGAACTCGGTCAAACCATCTTCAGCCAAAACCTCCCCATGTATTCAGGCTTTCAAAAACTCGATGTTTCCCTGTTCGCCTCCGGGCTTTACCATGTCTCTATTAAAAGAGGGGCTCACATAGTGGCAGCAGGCAGGTTCGCCAAATAAATGTTTTCCCCTACGGCCTTGTAAATTTTGGCGTTAAAAAAATCATGTAACGGAGCGTTAAAAACTAAAAGCTGTTTGAGCCTGCCTGGCCTTGGCGTTGGCGAGTTCTTTTAGTTTAGCGAAGCGAAATGATTTTTAGCCAAAAGTTACACAGCCTTGATTTTTTGGTTCTTTTGCATCAAGGCAAATGCGCTTCGCATTCATGAAGTCCTTTGAAACCTTTATAGCCTGAATAAAAGAACTTTAAATGGGAAAGAGCAGATTATAGCCTCCGCCAGATTTCGCCAAAGAATAACCCCTAAATACCCCGTTTTCCCCTCTTTTTGCTCAAAAACAGGTTCTGTCGTTAATCGTGTGAGAACTGTTAAGAAGTCAGTACACTTGCCGGAT
>CAZWAD010000018.1:39386-74144 GCA_964631835.1 uncultured Chitinophaga sp. | reverse complement strand
CCGCCCCGCAAGGAGCGGGGTTTTTGTTTTGTGTCTATATCACACATCAGTTTGTCCTTAAGATACAACACAAAAAAATTACCGGCCTTATATGAACGAGGCTGATTTCAGAGGGAATTAGGCGTATAGAACTGATAATGGTATCCAATTTGAAGATACAGCATTACCAAAACCCGCACTATGGATAAACGTTTACGCCCTCTCGTTGCAATTACCGTTTTGCTTTTCTCCATTTATACCATCAAAGCTCAGTGGGTAAGCATACCCGACACCAGTTTTGGAACCTGGCTGAACACCAATGGTTACTCAGTCTGCTTACAGGGGAATAATCAGGTGGGCTGGCAGATGGATACCAGTTGTCCGGCAGTGGTGAGTCAAGTTTTAGTTCGTTGTAATAATTACGGCATCAGTGACCTTTCCGGAATTGAATATTTTGATAATCTTGGGGAATTACATTGCGAAAGCAATCAACTCAGCAATCTTCCCCTATTACCGAATAGTTTAATTCACTTAACCTGTGCTAATAATCAGCTTAACAGTCTTCCAGTATTACCGGATAATTTGGTTGAATTGATTTGCTATGATAATGAGTTAAGCAGTCTTCCATCTTTCCCGATGGGTTTACGTACTTTGTTATGTTTTAGCAACCAACTCCCTGCACTTCCTGAATTACCTGATTCATTAACTAACTGCGTTATTTATAATAACCCCATTACTTGCCTTCCCTTACTTAAACGCATTGTAAATTTTGATTTTTCGAATACTCTTGTCACATGCCTGCCCAACTATGGCAATATTACAAGCAGCAATCCTCCTTTAAATACTTTACCCCTTTGTGATGAATTTAACGCTAATGGCTGTAGTGTTTTCTGGAACATCAGCGGCAAGGTTTATCTTGATAACAACCTCAACTGTCTGCAAGATAACGCTGAAAATAACGTGGTCAATATACCAGTTAAATTGTGGCGAAACAATTTACTCGAACAACAGGCGCTCACTTCAGGCATAGGCACTTATTCTTTCGATACCGACAGTTTCGATACGTATACAGTAACAATTGATAGTGCCAATATTCCTTTTCTTGTACTTTGCCCGGTAAGCAGCACTGACACGGCTGTGATAACTGCCATTGATTCGTTGCTTTACAACAGAGACTTTGCGATGGAGTGCAAGCCCGGTTTTGATTTAGCTGTGTGGAGTATAAGTGCATGGCGTTTTCGACCCGCTGCTATTACCACAACTAATATTCATCTAGGTAACACCAGCTACTTCTATGGAATAAACTGCTCTGCTGGTATAAGCGGCAACGTAACTACTTCTATTACCGGCCCGGCAAGCTATGTTTCTCCCGCCTCAGGGGCACTTTCTCCTGATAACATTAACGGCAATATGATTAACTACAACATTGCCGATTTCGGCACGGTTAATTTCAACAGGAGTTTCAACATTATGGTGCAAACTGATACCACCGCTCAGATTGGTGACACCATTTGCTTTACCGTTACGGTTTCCTCGCCAGTTACAGATGCTGCTCCTGTCAACAACATTAGAACTCATTGCTTCCCGCTACGTCTCTCTTGGGACCCTAACAACAAAGAAGTTTACCCGCTCAGCGATGTGGATGTAAACGGGGAGCGGTGGCTTACTTACACCATCAACTTCCAAAACACCGGCACCGATACGGCTATTCATATTTATATTACCGACACACTCGATGCTGATTTAGATGTTTCTACTTTCCAGCTGCTTGCTTACAGCCACCAGCCCTTAGTGCAGATTAAGGAGAACGCTGTGCGCTTCAACTTCCCGAACATTATGCTGGTTGACAGCCCCACCAACGAGCCGCTCAGCCACGGCTATGTGCAATACAAAGTAAAGGTGAAAAGCACCGCACCGGTAGGCACAGTCATCAATAACACCGCCTACATCTACTTCGACTTCAACGCACCTGTGGTGACGAATACTACGACTAATACATTAGCTGTTGTTACCGCGCTACCCCCTGACCCCCTAAAGGGGGAACTGCTTCGCATTTACCCGAACCCTGCCAGCAACAACGTAACTTTAGAGATGGACAAAACCTTCACCGGAGGCATAGTTACTGTTTGCAACATAACCGGCAGAATATTAACGGCTGTTCAACTTGAAACCTCCAACCTGCAACTTGGAACCTCTGCCTTCGCAGGCGGTGTTTACTTTGTAGCCGTTACCGGCAAAGACGGTAGAAGTGCAACGAAGAAGTTAGTTATTCAAAAATAACACCCGGCCGGCCCATCATCGGACATCGGACATCTGTCACCCGTCATCCCTTACTTCATCAGCGTAACCGTTCCGGTGTAAGTGTCTTTGGTGTTGTTTACAAAATCAACGTTAATCTGGTACACGTAAGTATCGTAAGGCAGCAGTTTGCCGTCTTTCTTTCCGTCCCAGGCATCGCCATTGTTGTAAAAGCCGTTGTGCTGGTTGGGGTTATAGTAAATGCGCTCGCCCCAGCGGCTGAAAACAGCTACTTCAAGTTTCTCCGCCCCCAGCAGGTTCATTTCAAAGTAATCGTTCAGCCCGTCATTATTCGGAGTAAACGCAGTGGGTATAAACACCTGCACTCCTATACGCACGGTAATGGTTACCGAGTCGAAACCCACACAGCTATCGCCATCCATCGCCATTAATATATAGGTGGTGGTGGTGTCGGGAGTGGCTTCCGGATTTTGGCAAGCGGTACAGCTTAAGTGAAAATCGGGCTGCCAGAAATAGCCGATAATGCCATTGAAGGAAGCAGCATTCCCGTTCAACTGTACCGTTTGCCCAATGAGTACGGTTTGGTCAGCACCGGCATTCACACTGAACGCCTCCGGTTGTGTAAGAGAAAAAGTAGCAGAGCCTTTGCAGTGGTTGGCGTCTTCGGCAGTGGCAATGTAAGTACCGGCAACCAGTCCGGTAAATATGCTGTCGTCCTGGTAAATGCCGTCTAAGTAATAATCGTAAGGCGGATAACCGCCCGAAGGAACAATAGTTACTTGTCCGTCATTACCCTCAAAGCATTTTACGTTTACCGGTACCACGGTAACGGTAACTTGAGAAGGCTGAGTCAGCGCCACACTTCCCGAAGCGCTGCATTGGTTGGCATCAGAAACAGTTACGGCATAAATATTATCACCGGCAAGGTCGTCAATGATGAAAGAATTCTGCGGGGGAACTGTATTCCAGGCGTACGAGTAAGGCGAGATGCCTCCGCTCGGCTGTACAGTAGCCGAACCGGTGGCGTTGCCGTAGCAGTCGGGATTCGTGCCGTGCAGCGAAAGAATAAGCAGGGGAGGAGTGGCAACTTCAACCGGGTTGGCAGTGTACGATGAAACACAACCGCTGTCATCCATCACATAAACATGATAGAAATCGGAAAGCAGGGAACCGAAAGTGTTGGAAAGCTGGTACGTTGCCGCGCTGTCATTAGAATAACTCAGCGCACCGTTTTGAGTGGAAGCATTAACGGTAAGCGTTCCGTTGGCATCGCCAAAGCAGCGCACATCGGTAGTCATCACCCCGGCAATAAACGGATTGGAGAGTTTCCTCACCCAAACAGAATCACTCATCCATCCATCGCAGCCGTAAATGCTTGTGGCTTTTACTTTGTAATAACCGGGAACATTCACCGAAGCAAACGAAACAGCCGAGCCGGTACCGGTTACCGGTGGTGCGGCAGGAACCACACCGGCTTGAAGCAACTGGTAAACAAATCCTGTTTCGGAACTGTCGAGCCCGATTACCACACCGGCAGCACCATCGCAGAACGAGCCGCCACCGGTTACATTAAATGCAGTGGGGTTCGGAGCCAGTACAACTACTGCGCTGTCGGTCATGTCGGTTTGGCAGGTAGTAACGGGATTTACCGCCTTCACGGTATAAACTCCGGGAGTGGTAACGTTGGTAAACGAAAGTGCCAGACCGGTTCCGGGAAGTGGCGCACCGGTAGGAAGATTTCCGCTGCGATATAAATGGTAATTAACACCAAGTTCAGAACCGCTCAGGGTAACTGTAGCAGAAATACTTCCGCCAAATGAGCAAATGGTATCTCCTCCCGAAACACTGAACGGTTGCGGCTGCGGATACAAGCCAATGCTCACCGTTCCGAACATTGTAGAATTGCAACCGGTAAATCTTGTAGCTTCAACTGTGTAATTACCCACTCCGGTCTGCGGTTCAAAGGCAACAGGCCCCCCGGTGCCCACAAATGTATCAACCGGTGCCCCGTTGAAATATAAAATGTAAGTAACCCCCGGCTCGGAACCGCTGAGATTTACCACGGCACCGGCAGAACCGGGGCAGTAATATCCCCCGCCATACGCATTGAAAATGGTGGGCTCGGGAACAATGCGGATAGTATCGAACACTGCTTTTGACCATCCGCAGCAGCTTTCGCGAACGCGGTAACGCACCACGTAAATTCCCGGAGTAAACCCGAAGAAGTTGATAGATGGACTCGGCAAGGTGGATTGATAAAGAGGACTGCTGACGTTTGTTCCCTGGTAAATCCGCCAGTCGTATTCCACTTCATTTCCCCATCGGGTAGCGCTTAAGGAATCTATTCCGTTAATACAAATAGTTGGCGAAGTATTAATGATAGAGGGAAGCAACCGGTTATCGGCAGCAATAGAAAGATATTTGGCGTAGTTATTTCCGTTGATAGTGAGGTTGTATTCCACCGAAGGAGTTGTAGTATAAACCAGCAGCGGGCTGCTTGAAGCATTGTAACTAGATACCGGGAAACCGGCAGGATAATCGCGCAGGTCGTTTACAAAACCTAAACCGGTGGGTAAAGTCCACACCCCTGAGGATTTGGTTAAACCAATTTCTGAATTAATACAGGCTTTTGAATTCAGGTAATCAACACTTACGGTAAACGTATTCGGCACACCGGTGGAAGTTCCTGTAACAGCAGCACCGCCTACAGAAACAATTCCCTGGTTTAAGCCGTTAGCACCATCCTGGCCTCTGCCGCCAGCGCCACCGGTTCCACCGGTTCCGCCATTACCGCCCACACCGCCATCGCAGCCTCCGTGATTAAATCCACCTGCACCACCTGCACCACCTGCACCGGGCTGACCGGTTGCACCATTGCCGCCAAGACCAAAATTACCGGCAACAATCAGCGAAGTGGTTATTGTTCCTGCTGTTCCGGCACCCGATGCGTAAATTCCAAATGAGCCTCCGCCACCCACACCACCCGAACCGGGTAATCCGCCACCGCCACCGTTACCTCCGTCTCCGCCACGCGGGTTACCGCTTCCGCAGCCGCAGGTACAGCAGGTGCCTATGTCGCCACCGCCACCACCACCGCCACCGCCACCGCCAAAACCATTATTACCCGAAGGCGATTGTCCGGCAGGAATGTAGTAAGGTGAAACAACCGCGGGTGTAGCAGGTCTTACTCCGGCAGCATAGCCGGTTCCGGCAGCACCGGTTGAGCCGCCACCACCGTTTGAACCGGTACATCCACTGGCATCGCAGCCGAAGATGTTGCATCCGCCTCCGCTGCATCCTCCGCCACCGCCTCCTGCAGCCGCGCCACCGTTACCCGATGAACCCGAGCTGCCCGGGTTACCGGTACCTCCGCAGCCGGAAGTACTTCCGTTGCCACCGGAACCACCGCCACCACCACCACCCGCACCTCCGGAGCCCCCGGGTGTAGAGCCGTCTGTTCCCGCAGCGGCATTACCGGTGTAAATTTTGCAGCGCACCACTTCAAATCCCGATGAGCCCGCGAGAATCAAAAGCCCGTAATTGGAATATCCCTTACCGGTAGCTGTCTTAATGGAAATATCTGTGGTTATTATCACCAAATCCTGAAGCCTCCACGTTGATGCGGCATTGGAAATAAAGCCGACACGATGAGCAACGTCAGTATTTATTATTTGAGTGCCGGAGCAAACGATAACGGTAGAGTCGGAATTGTTTTTCGACCAGATGTTACCGGTTACTTTGTAGCCGCCTTCAATAACCAATCCCGTTGCAAGCTGAAGCGGGTTTACTTCGTTGTAAACACCGTTGGCAATACGGATATATTTTCTTCCGTTCAGTTGTGATATAGCATACAACAGAGTTTTATAAGGGTTATCGGGGCCACCGCGATAGGCGGAATCTACTCCGTAAGTTGCCACATAGGCAAAGTCGCAGGTGGCTGAGCCTACATTTACTACGCAAACGTTGGCTTGTGCATCGGGCTGAGGACAGTTGTCGTTGTACGTAAGGTTGATGTTGTAGGTTCCGGGGTTTACGGGAGCAGTCCATGTAAACTGCGGGGTGCTGCCGGATGTTGGCGAGCCACCGGATGCAGACCAGGTGTAACCGGAAAGACCCAACACTGCACCGGGTGTTGGCGGAGCCAGAACTCCAAGAACGTGAGTAGAGCCGGGAAGAACTGTCGAGCCGCAGATTCCCGAGACAATATCGGGAGGCAAATCACCCGGTGACCCGATTGGACTGTAAGTTACAACTGAACAATTGGAGATGGTTGTATTGCTTGAAAAGTCAGGATTGCAATTAGAGGTTACTTTGCAGCGGTAAAGCCTTGTTCCGGGAATTTGTGATGGAATGAAAGTGCCGGAAGTAGCGCCAAAAATATCCTGCCATCCGGTACCGGGGCAGGCGGTGCTGCCGGAAATCTGCCATTGGTAATTAACTCCCATGTTCCAGCCGTAGGAATCGGTTCCGGCAACTACGGTAAGCGAAGTAGCGCTGCCCATACACAACTCGGTGTTAGCCGCGGGCTGAACAAGAAGTGTGGGAGCATAGTTAAACGACCAGTAGTAGGAGTACTCAAAACGGAAATCACCGCACCAGGAGGAGACTGCCGTATGCCACTGGCAGGGCTGTGAGTTTCTGAAGTTGACAACAGCAAGCGAGTTATTCTGGCATCTGCGGCTATCGCCATAAACCGAAGGGAAGCAGGTAAAGAAATTATAAGCCTCGTATGTGCAGTTGTTGTTGCTGCAGCTTTTTTCAAAAGCATCGTTAAGACCAAGAGTGAAATTAGTGGCGTTGGTGTTAACCAGGTTCATCATAGTATAATCAGAAATATCCCAAATGGTATTAACCATGGAACCAAAATGCCAGCAGTAAGGTCCGTAAGTTAATGCGCCAAGCCCGTTATGAGTTCCCTGAATTTTCCAGGTGGGGTCGGCATCTCCGCAGCCCACGCAGTCGGAGTATGAACTGCGTTCCACTTTGGTAACAAGAACCTGCAGGTTTACATTCTGAGCAAAGACATGTGAACTTATTATCAAGAAAGCTGCTGTAAGCGGGAGGATATTTTTTTTCATGTGTCGGATTTATTTGGTGAAGGTGTAGGTTTCGGTAAAGTCGGGGAAGATACGGGTGAGCGTTAACACATCACCGCTCAATGAAGCCACAAACTCTGTTGAAGTTTCGCTTTCGCCAGCGGTTTGAGTTTCGGCAAACAGGGAAAGAACATTTCCGTTAATGGTATAGCGCACTTTATTCTGGTTTCCGTAGTTGCTGTAATCCACCTTTCCGTCTTCGGTAAATACAAGACCCATTTGCGCTTTGTAAATGTCGCAGAGGTAGCAGTTTTCGTAGGTTACTTTCTTTTCAGCGGCTGGCGAGTTAGTGATATTTACATCGGTCAAATTCCATTTGCCTGCTAATTGTTTGTTGGTGATGTCTTCGCCTGCTTTGACGAAAAGAGGCAGAAGAAGAGAAACTGCCAAAAGCAGTGTAATGAGCTTTTTCATGGTAAAGGATTTGTCAACAAATGTAGATTTTCCTAATAGAAAAGAAACATGATTTTAATCCTAAAAAAAGACGCTTAAAACAGGCTTCGGGTGGGCAATTTTGTTAGTTTCGCCCAACTTTATTTTACAAGAAAAATGGGCGGGGAATCGGCAAATATTACTATGGAAGAAACGATTAAGAAAACGGACTATTCAGCAAGCAGCATACAGGTTTTAGAAGGCTTAGAGGCGGTGCGCAAGCGCCCTGCCATGTATATCGGTGATGTGGGCATTCGCGGATTACATCACTTAGTTTATGAAGTAGTTGACAACTCGATTGACGAAGCCCTTGCCGGTCATTGCAAAAACATTTTCGTAACTATTCATACCGATAATTCCATTTCGGTAAAGGATGACGGGCGGGGTATTCCGGTTGATATTCATGAGAAGGAAGGAGTAAGCGCCCTGCAGGTGGTCATGACGGTGCTTCATGCCGGAGGTAAATTCGACAAAGACAGTTACAAAGTTTCGGGTGGCTTGCACGGGGTAGGTGTTTCGTGCGTTAATGCACTTTCTACTCATTTAAAAGCACAGGTTCACCGCAACGGCAAGGTTTACGAGCAGGAATATTCCGAAGGTAAGCCGCTTTATACGGTTCGCGAGGTGGGAGCTTCGGACTACCGCGGAACTATAGTTACCTTTAAGCCTGACGCTACTATCTTTCAGCAAACGGTTTATAACCTCGATACCCTTGCCGCCCGCCTGCGCGAGCTTTCTTTTCTGAACAAGGGCATTCACCTGCATATTACCGATGAGCGGGAAAAGGTTGCTCCCGCAGAAGGTGAAACCCCCGCAGAAGAAAAATTTCTTTCGTACCATTATTACAGCGAAGGCGGGCTGGTGGAATTCGTTAAGTTTCTGGACAGTACCCGCGAGCCCCTTATTCCCGAGCCTATTTGGGTGGAAGGCGGGCGCGACAATATTTCGGTTGAAGTAGCACTGCAATACAATACTTCTTACAACGAGAATGTTCATAGTTACGTCAACAATATCAATACTATTGAAGGCGGAACCCACGTAGCGGGGTTCAGGCGTGCGCTTACCCGCACTTTTAAAACCTATGGCGAAAAGAACAAGCTGTTCGAGAAAGTAAAAGTGGAAATTTCGGGCGATGACTTTCGCGAAGGGCTTACGGCTGTGGTTTCGGTGAAAGTTCCCGAGCCGCAGTTTGAAGGGCAAACTAAAACCAAGCTGGGCAACAATGAAGTAGCCGGTGCCGTGGAGCAGATTTTTGGCGAAAGGCTGGAACACTACCTCGAAGAAAACCCCAAACAGGCTAAAATAATTTTCGATAAGGTAATACTTGCTGCCACTGCGCGCTTTGCTGCCCGCAAAGCCCGCGAAATGGTTCAGCGAAAGGGAGCCCTCAGCGGCAGCGGCTTGCCCGGAAAGCTCGCTGACTGCAGCAGTAAGGACCGGCAGGTAAGCGAAATATTCCTGGTGGAAGGCGATTCGGCAGGTGGTACCGCCAAACAGGGCCGCAACCGCGAGTTTCAGGCTATTCTTCCGCTGCGCGGTAAAATTCTGAACGTGGAAAAAGCCATGGAGCATAAGATTTACGACAACGAGGAAATAGGCAATATGTTTACCGCACTCGGTGTAAAAATTGGCACTGCCGAAGATTCAAAAGCCCTCGACATTTCAAAGCTTCGCTATTACAAAGTAATTATTATGTGCGATGCCGATGTGGACGGCTCACATATCACTACCCTTATCCTCACTTTCTTTTTCCGTTACATGAAAGAACTGGTCGAAGGCGGGCATATATACATTGCCCAGCCACCGCTTTACCTCGTTAAAAAAGGAAAAGAAGGCATTTACTGCTGGAATGATGCCCAGCGCGAAGCCGCTACTAAGGAACTTGCCAAGGGCGGCAGCGAAACCTCGGTGAATGTGCAGCGTTACAAAGGGCTTGGCGAAATGAATGCCGAGCAGCTTTGGGAAACCACCATGAACCCCGAAACCCGCACCCTCAAGCAGGTGAGTATTGAAAGCGCTGCCGAAGCCGACTATGTTTTTAGTATGCTTATGGGCGATGAAGTGCCCCCGCGCAGAGAGTTTATTGAAACCCACGCCAAGTTTGCCCGCATTGACGCGTAGGGAGCTGACTCGAATTACACGAATTATACGAAAAACAATCAGCCTGCGGCATCTTCTCCGTTTGGCAGGAAACAAACGGTTGTCATCCTGAACCGAGGCTTTGCGAGGTGAAGGAACTTGTATTAAATACAAGATGTTTCGCTTCGGAAACCTACGCTCAACATGACAAACCGCTTTTAAAATACAACTGCCAACCAAACCTGCACCCTGATTCGTAGCTCTTTTATACCCCTAAGGCAGTTATTGCCCCTTTATTCTTCATGTTTTAAAGATATTGCCCTGTTTTTTTTACAGAAAAGCCATTCTTTTTCACAGAAAACTGAATATTTCATACACAAACCTGATTCTTTTCACCACAAAAGTTAATATTTTCACCATAAAAGCCTGTTTTTTCACCACAAGTGCCATTATTTTCACCATAAGTGCCTATTTTTTCACCACAAGTGCCTGTTTTTTCACCATAAGTGCCATTATTTTCACCATAAGTGCCTGTTTTTTCACCATAAATGCCTTTATTTTCACCATAAAAGCCTATTTTTTCACCATAAGTGCCAATATTTTCACCATAAATATGAAAATTTCACGTGAAAAATTAATAAACGTGGTGAAAATGATTAGAAACGTGGTGAAAATAAAGGGTAAAATGTTATAAAACAGGAATAAAATCTTCGGAATAGCTTGTGAAATGTTATAAAACGGGAATAAAATCTTCGGAAAAGGCTATAAAAACCCGAAAAAGGTAGTGAAAAACGTATTAAACCAGCAGTTTTTCGATGGTTTTAGGATACCATTTGTGCTCCAGCGCCAAAACTTTGGGCGAAAGGGTTTGGGGAGTATCGCCCGGGGCTATTTTCAGTTTTTTTTGAAGAATGATTTCGCCCTGGTCATACTTTTCGTTTACGTAATGTATGGTAATGCCGGTTTCTTTTTCGCCCGCAGCCAGCACCGCCTCATGAACTTTAATGCCATACATGCCCTGCCCTCCGAATTTGGGCAGCAGCGCGGGATGAATGTTAACCATGCGCTGCGAATACCGGTTAAGCAGGTATGAAGGAACAAGCTGAAGGAATCCGGCAAGAACAATGAAGTCGATTTTCTGGGCATCGAGCAGCCTGGGCATTTCCTTTTCATCGTTGAGGAACTTTTTGCTTACCACAGCCGAAATAATTTTTTGGCTATGGGCAATTTTTACCACCTCCGCTTCGGGGTTATTGGTAACTATCAGCGCAACCTTTACCGAAGCATGGTTTTGGAAGTAATTAATAATAGCCCGGGCGTTACTTCCCTTGCCGCTGGCGAATATGGCAATGTGTTTCATGGTGATAGATTGACACGAATTACACGAATGGTCCGAAATAAATACAAAAAAATCATTCGGTAATTGGGGTTAAAGTATTATTCGTTGATGTTTAAGAGAATCTTCACCGAAATTAATAAGTAAACCCAGTTTGAGTTTGGAAGCGGCTAAGTAATTCAGCGTTTGCTTAACATGGCTATTGGTTAATCCTTCAATAGCTTTCGCTTCAAGCACTATTTTATCAAAAACAATAAAGTCGGCATAATAATAATGCGGAAGAATGTGCCCCTTGTATTCAATTTCGTATTGCACCTCGCGCTCGAAGGGAATAAGCTGTTCTTTAAACTCCATACTTAAGGCATCTTTGTAAACTACTTCATTCAAACCTTTTCCCAGCTCTTTGTGAACTTCCAAACAACAGCCAATAATCTTGTAGCACTCTTCTTTATAAATAAGGCTGCTCATGATTTGGCAGGGTTTTCACGAATTGCACCGGAGAAATACAATGATAAGACACGAATTACACGAACAACACGAATAATTCTTTCGCATTTAATTAGTGAAATTCGTGAAATTCGTGTCTTATTCATTCAGTCGTTTAATATTCTTGTGAAACTCGTGTCATATCTCTTAGGCTGTTCAATGTTCTTCGTGTAATTCGTGTCATATCTCTTAGGCTGTTCAATATTATTCGTGAAATTCGTGTCATATCTCTTAAGCTGTTCAATGTTCTTCGTGTAATTCGTGTCATATCTCTTAGGCTGTTCAATGATCTTCGTGAAATTCGTGTCATATCATTACCGTTTTATGATAAACTTCCTCACATACTTTTCATCATTATATATAACGCGGATAAAATACTCTGCCGCGCTCAACTGCTGCGCAGGAATTTCAAAATCGCTTCTGCCGGCAGGCAATACAAACTCGGTTTCCTTGTAAACATACTGCCCGAGGGCATCGGCAATTGAAATTTTTACCCGTCCGGTCTTCGGAAGTATAACGCCCAGCACCGATTTGTCGTTAACCGGGTTCGGGAAAGGCCCCATAAGCTGAATATTACCATCGAGCGAGGTACACCCCGCATTGTTATCGTAACGTTTTTCGGCTTCGCCATTATTAGTACTGCGCGCTTCCACACATACATAGGTTTCGGTATTTCCGTAAGCCAGCACAAACTGTGCATCGAAAACATAAACGGTAACATCGCCCGGGTTCAGCGTATCGGTAAGGTCTTCGGCAATAACACCTCCGCCACCCAGCATGGCATAAAGCTTGGCCGAAGTAATAAGGCGCGTTCCCACATTGCTTATGCGGGCGCTTACCTTTACTAATGCCGAGCCCCCCTGTTGGTTAATGATTTCCGCGTCAACATTATCAACAGCAATGTCAAGTTCGGTAGGAGCCACCACCAAACGCCTGATAGAAGAGTTCATACAACCCGAATCGGACGAAGCAGTAAGCGTAATGTTGAAGGTATCATTTAGCAGATAGGTATGCATGGGCGCAAATGCGGTTGAAAAATTGCTTCCGTCACCAAAATCCCACTGGAAAGCAGAAGCATTAGTGCTGAAATTATCGAAAGTAACATCCAGCGGAGCCTCGCCATAAAGAGGCGCGAACGAAAACACCACCGAGGGGTTAGGAGAAACGGTAACATTCTTCACTACCGAATCGGAACAGCCGCTGCCGGTAGAAACCACCAGCTTAACCGGGTAGGTTCCGGTATTAAAAAACAAATAATGAGGCGAAGAAGTAGTAAAAACAGAATCACCGATGAACCACCTCCGCATGGCAATGGGTTCGCTCAGCGAAATACTGCTGTCTGCCGGGGCATAATCAAAACCGAGGCAAATATTAGGGCTTACGAACGAAGCAACCGGGTTGGAAACAATAACTACCTGCTTTACGGCCGTATCAGCGCAGCCGGTGGCATTCCTTATTATCAGCCGTACATTAAAACTATCAGCCGCTGGGAACTGGTGCGGGGGGTTTGGTAAGGTATATGGAAAACTGCCATCGTCAAAATCCCAAAAATACGAGATGATGGAATCACCGGTGCTGCTGTCGGCAAACAAAGTAAAACCTCCAAAGCAAATATTGCTGAATTCAAAGTCGGCATTCAGAGCAGGATAAATGTAAACGGAACGGGTAAGTGAATCGGAGCATCCGTGGTTGGAAGTTACCTTGAAAGTTACGTTGGCAGTTCCTGTATCAATGAATATTCGCGAAACGTTTTTCGTAAAAAATGAATCGGTATTGTCAAATACCCAGGTCCATGTGCTTATGGAGTCGGGGAAAGCAATTTGGCTGTTGCCAAGAAAGGAAACATTGGTTTGCGCGCAAATTGCCGGAGGCGTATAGCTGAAATCGGCACTCGGATAAGGATAAACACCCAGGGTTTTTGTCTTAATTCCGGTACATCCCGAATCGGTTACTATAAATAAAGTAACCGGATAAGAGCCTATGGACGGAAATACATGCGAAGGGCTGACTGCGGCTTGAAATGTATCTGTGTTTCCGTCACCATAGTTCCACTGCCAGAAATGGATAGAGTCCGGAAGATTAGGAACTGTATTATTGGTAAAGGTTATAACATCGCCATTGCAAATATCGCGAATCTCAAAATCAGTAAGCGGAGCAACACCTTTAATAATTACATGAATGCTGTCGGTTGCAACGCACGAGTTGGAGTTGGTCACAGTAACTGAATAATCACCGGTTGAAGTTATTACCAGGCCGGAAGTGGTATCCGGCAACCCGGTACTCCATAAATAGGAAGTTGCCTGCGGAGCAGATACAGCAATATCGTTACCACCGCAAATGGTTGTATCTGATGGAAGAAGCGACATTAACTTAAAGGTATCAACACCTATGGCAATAGTATCGGAGTATATGGAGCAGGAGCCATCGCTGATAACGGAATAATAATTTCCGGGAACAGAAGCGTGGAAAGTATCAGATACCGCGCCAGCAATAAGATTGTTATTCAAATACCACTGAAAGGTAAGTCCTGTTGTGGGGGAAATTTGCTGAATCAGCGGTATGGAGTCATCTAAGCAAATGGTGGCATTTCCTGCATTGATACCCTGGTAGGGCAGGGTTATTACTATCGTATCGGCAGTGGTGTATCCGAAAATATCTTTAGCGGTAACCCAATATGTTCCGCCCGTAGAAAGTGAAACAGAAGGTGTAGTGGCACCATTACTCCATTGTATAGAAGTAAATCCGGAGCCAATATTCAGGCTAATGGGGCATACGCCAGAGGAAACCGTAATATCCGGTCCCAGATTTATCTGAGGGGCGTATTTAAACCGGAGGTATTGTTCAATTTGATTTTGCACGCTGTCGGGCAACACACAATCAGCCATAATCATTTCAGCAAGGTCGCCATTGAGGTAAAAAATCTGGTTGGTAGCACCCTGGTTATAAGCGCCAAGTAAAAACCGCTCGTCAACATCCAAATCGTTGGTGGAAACCGGAGTAGCCGAACCCAAGAGCCCGCTGTTGCGATAAAATCTCAGGATTTGCTGAGACCTGTCAGCTTTATAGGTAAAAATATTGCTGCCGGTGGGTGCTGTCGGATGAGTATATTGCACAGAATTGCCGGCATCGAAGAAAACATAAAGACTTCCTGCTGCCACAAAGCCGAGCCTTTTCCCGGGCCCATCGGCTTTTGCGTAAAGAGTGTAAGTAGTTGTGTTGGTGGTACTCACTGTAAAAACAGTGCGGCTGTTTTGCCTGACATCCAGAACATCTCCGGCACTCAAAAAATCTTCAGCGCCATTGAAACGAATTACAGGTCGCCCGTTTAAAACATTATTAACCCATTTGGGCTGAGAAGCAGAAGATGCCGAATCGAATTTGACGGTGCTTGCCAAAATTTCATTTCTCCAGCTGCTCACGGTATCGTTTGCGCTTTTGTCTACCCGTCCGTCAGCCCTCAGCCAGAGGTTAAGGCAATTGACACTGTTAATGTCAATGATGGAAAACTGCCTGACGGCAGAAGCAACATTATCGCCACAGGCATTAACCGATAAAACCCGCCAGTAATAATTTCCAGAAGAGATAAATAGTGTAGTATCCAAACCTGTAATACCAGGAATAACATAAGGCAGAATAGAAAAGATATTATCACGCGCAATTTGTAAGGTATAGCTTGCGGCTCCGGTTGCTGCATTCCAGGAAAAGCGAAGAGGGTAGTTGCCACCAATAAATCCTTGTGGAGGATAATTAAGGGTACATTGACCGGGAATGGGCGCGGAAGAAACAACTGATAAGGTACCGGTATACACACCGGTGCAGCCATTTTGTGTGGTTACTGTGAAGGTAACGGTTCTATTTCCGGTTGAAGAATAAGTGTGAAAAGTATTTAACTGATTTGAATTCGGGCTTCCGTCTCCAAACGACCAATTATAACCTGTAACCGCATCTCCTGTATCTATAATTACATTTCCCGAAAAGAAATACGGATTGGCAACGCATGCATCCTGCTGAACATTAAAACTTACGGAAGGACCTGCACGAACAAAAACAGGTTTAGTAATACTGTTTTTGCAAATAGTGCCGGATGTAACCGTAAGAGTAACGTTATGAATTCCCGGAGAATTAAAAGTGAAGGTAGGGTTTTCAAGCGTGCTGGTGTTACTACCACCAAAGTTCCAAAGGAATGAATCAATGAGGGCGGGGGTAGACATGTTTATAAAGCTTGTGGCTACACCTTGGCAAACTGTATCGGCTCTGAAATTGGCAGAAGGAGCAGCACCCGCGATAGTTACCAATATGTTGTCATCCGCTTTGCAACCCAGCGAATCGGTTACTGTTACCGAGTAATTGACAGTTCCTGAACCGGATATCGAAATTGAAGGTGTAGTTGCTCCACCGGGTGCCCAAAGGTAGGAGCTTACCAACTGTGAACCAGATTGCAAACCGATAGCGTTTCCCAAACAAAGCGTGGTGTCTGGTCCAAGACTAACTAAAGAAGGAAACGAGTTAAGCGTAACCGTGAATGTATCGCTTCGGGAGCAGGTTCCGTCACTTACTGTTACCCGGTAAGTTCCGGCTGAATTTATGCTGATAATTGGTGTATTAACACCCGTTGACCATGTGTATGTGTAACTACCTGTTAACCCTGTTCCAACCGCAAGAGTTGAATCGGGACACAGAATAGTATCCGGCACTGTAATAAATGACACTTTGATGGTATCGCTTGTTGTATATCCGAATGCATCGGTGGAACTAACCCAATATATACCCGGCTGATTTACAGCGATGGTTTGCGTACCGGCACCGGTTGACCATGTATAGGAGGGAAAACCGGCTCCGGCATCTAAAGTAATGGAACACATGCTTCCGGTTGTTTGTTTAATGTCAGGTCCGAGGTTTATCTGTTGGGCATACTTCCTGGCAAGGTAAAGTTCAATTTGATTCCGTTCAGCATCGGAAAGCGCACGGTCGTAAATGATGAATTCGGCAATGTCTCCGTTTAGAAAACTTTGCCCCGGGTCGTAAGAGCCGATTACAAAATTGCAGATGTTTACAAAGGGGGCTGTGGAATTTAAACTTAAAACCTGTGGAATTTGAGCACTATTTTTATACAACTTCATTTGCAGTGCAGAGCGGTTAATCACATTGCTCCAGATATTGGAATTTAAGGGGCTTTGACTCGTATTTAAAAAAATGTCGGGACCATCATTGTAATAAATAAACAAACCGCTACCGCTACTGTGTGTGAAACTGTACCGGAAAGAACCACCGCAGGTAGCGGCCTGTGAGTAAAAAGTATAACCGCTTATAGTATTGGCTTTGCAAACAATAAACGAAGTGCGGTTATTCATTCCCATCTGGTAGTTGTTTCCGCCATTCAAAAAATCATTAGAGCCGTCAAATCGTATTACTGGTTTTCCGTTCCAGACATTGTCAACCCATCTGGGTTGTGCGGCAGAAGTACTTTGGCTGAAACTTGCACCAGTTCCCGTACTGTTACTCCAACTGCTTACAAAATCGTTTACGTCTTTGGTTACCAAGCTATCTGCTCTTAGCCATAATGATAGTCCTGAAATTTGATTGGGTAAGGTTTGGGCAATTGAACTTTTGGGAATAAGCCAGCTTGCAAAAATTATGGCCAAACTTGATAAACGAAATGCTATTCGCATGTTCAATAACTGCGTTAATGTAACTAATGCAGTGCTAAAATTAGACGATAAATGTGACAAAGCGGTGGTAAGTACCAAGAGAATATATCAAAGCGTCTAAGAATAGCTTCAATAGGGTAAAGCCGGTAGTTTTTTACTTCATTAAAAGATGAAAGAAGAATGATTTTATTTGCCTGAAACAGGAACGGTATAGAGGCCGGATTCAGGAAATGCAAATTAACGTAATTGAGTATTTAGAGAACAGAGCGGTAAAAGAAAACCCTGATAAAGTTGCCGTTATTGACGGAAGTAGAACTTTGGATTTTGCAAATTTGGTTTCAAAATCCAAACAAGTTGCTTTTTCCATACTTGGGAAAAAGGATTGTTTAAATGCCCCGGTAGCGGTATTTCTTCCCAAAAGCATAGAAAGTGTCATTGCCAATCTCGCAATAACTTACAGTGGAAATGCATACATGAATCTTGATATTAAAAATCCAGAGGCAAGAATAAAAGTGATTCTGGAAAAAATACAACCAACATTAATCATTACTAATACGGAATTGCTACCACTTATTCAAACTCTGGTTCTACAAAATGCTTCAATTTTAGATATTCAAGAAGTGTTAAAGTCGGAAACTTCCGACAGAGATGAAGGAATTCTTTTTAAGCGGCTCGAAAAAGTTATTGATACTGACCCCTATTGCATTATCAATACTTCGGGGTCTACAGGAACCCCCAAAGGAGTTGTACTGAACCACCGAAGTTTTATTGACTTTACAGAGTGGTCAATATCTACGCTGGAAATTCATGACAACGAAATTATAGGAAGTCTCTCACCGCTGTATTTTGACATTTACAGTTACGAACTTTGTTTACTGTTGGCAAAATCTGCCACGCTGATTATTTTGCCGGAGCAGCTTGCCATGTTTCCTGTAAAATTGGTGGAATATTTAGAGGCGCAAAAGGTCAACTTTATTTTCTGGGTTCCCACGATTATGGTCAATATTGCAAACTTCGATATTCTTTCCGGTTTCAACATGAGCCAAATGCAAAAAATTCTTTTTGCAGGCGAAGTTTTTCCGACCAAGCATCTGAACTATTGGCGCAGGCATGTTCCTCAGGCCATGTTTGTGAACCTTTATGGTCCTATAGAAATAACATTAGACTGCACATATTTCGTTGTTGAAAAAGACTTTCCGAACGAAGTTCCAATTCCAATTGGTTATCCCTGTAGAAATACAGATGTTCTTATTCTTACTGATGAAAACAAGGCGGCTATGGTAAATGAAAAAGGAGAGTTGTGTGTAAGAGGCTCTTCACTGGCTTTGGGTTATTGGAATGATCCCGAAAAAACTGCCAGGGCTTTCGTTCAAAATCCGCTGAATGGTAAGTATTCTGAATTAATTTACCGCACCGGTGATGTAGTTTACCAGGACGATTCCGGTGTAATTCATTTTGCCGGGCGGAAAGATTTTCAGGTGAAACATTTGGGTTACCGTATTGACCTGAGCGAGGTTGAGCATGTAATTGTTAACCAATTGGCAAGTATTGACAATGCCTGTGTGCTATATAATCAGGATAAAAAAGAAATCTGTCTGTTTTATGAAGACAGTAATAAAACTCCTGTTTCAGAACTCCGGAAAAAACTAACAGAGTATCTTCCTAAATACATGATACCCTCGCAGTTTTTCATGTACGAAAAACTCCCGAGGAATCCGAATGGTAAGATAGACAGGAACTTATTAAAAGGAACTTTGTCTGCTTAATTATGTACTACAAGAATATAATTGTTATTGGCAATGGAAGTTTACTAGTCAGTTGCCTTCAAGTAATTCAGAGTTTCAATCCGGGCAATATCTCTTGCATCGAAACTGAAAAACAGGCCTTTTCAAATCTGGAGTCTTTATGCAAATCAAACAATATTGCATACTATTCCTCTATGCGGAAAACAGAATTGGAAACTTTTTTCTGTTCTGTAGATAAACCTACCTTAACATTCAGCATACACAATAGTTTTCTTTTCAGCAAGAAAATTTTGGAAAACAAATCTTTACGGATAATCAACTTTCACAATTCTTTATTGCCAAATCATCCGGGAAGAAATGCCCCAAGCTGGGCTATTTATGAAATGGAAAAAAAAACAGGAATAACCTGGCACGAAGTGGTTCCGGAAGTTGATAAAGGGGATATTATCATTCAAAAAACAATTCCAATCAACGATTCTATTACTGCTTTTGATTTGACTCGTATTTGCGTGAATATCGGATTGCAGACTTTTAAAGAAATTTCACCTTCTTTATTGGACAATGACTATAAGACAACACCTCAAAATTCTAGTAAAACTTTCAAGATGCATTATTCGCACGAGACTCCTAATGACGGAATATTGAATATGGCGTGGTCAACTGAAAAGATATCAGCATTTTTACGCTCGTTGGATTATGGTGTGCTTAATGTTTTTGAGAAGCCGAAAGTTTGTTTTCAAAATAAATGGTATAGCGTTAATAAGTATTACTTAAAAAATCATCCGGCAATTATAGGGCGAACGGTGAGTTTGAGCGACAATAAATTACATATTGCAGAGAAAGGATTTTCTGTTTCCCTTGATGTAACTGTAATAAACTAGTAAAAATTACAGATGGATGCGGTGATAGAAATTTTAAAAAAAATTCGACCTGAGGGAGATTTTGTATCATCTTCCGATTTTATACACGATGGACTTCTTGACTCCTTTGATTTAATTACGCTGGTAACAGAACTGGATAAGAAATTTTCCATTTCTATTGACGGGGTTGATATTGTTCCCGAAAATTTTAAAAATCTTAAGGCCATTAAGATGCTGCTTAGTAAGAAAGGAATAAGATTATGAATTTGAAATTTAAAGGAAAACGTATATCCGGCATACTTTCTGTTTTACCCAAGAACGAGGTAAGGTTTGAGAATGAAATGTCGAACTACAGTTTTTCCACAGCAAAATCTTTAAAGCTAAAAGCGGTAATGGGGTACAACACCCGCAGAGTGGTTGAACAAGGTGTTTGTGTTTCCGATTTATGTATTGCAGGGTTGAATTACTTATTTGAAAAAAGTTTTCTCAAGAAGGAAGAAATTGATGCGTTGATTTTAGTTACTCAATCACCGGACCACTTTATGCCTGCAACCAGCAGCATTATTCATGGCAAACTGCAATTAAAACAAGACATAATTTGCATGGACATTAATCAGGGCTGTGCAGGATTTATTATCGGGTTGTTTGAATCTTTTCTTTTGCTTGAGCAGGAGGCAATAAACAAGGTTGTGTTGCTTAATGCGGATGTTCTCAGCCGGAAAGTTTCCAAAAGAGATAGAAACAGTAATCCATTGATTGGTGACGGAGCATCAGTTACTGTAATCGAGAAGGATAAAAATCGGGGTTCAGAAATTTTTGCCAACATTAAAATGGATGGCACCGGTGCGGATGCTTTATTTATACCAGCCGGAGGGTTTCGGTTGCCTTCCAATGAAAAAACGGCAGAAATGGTTGAAGATGCCAGCGGCAATGTTCGTTCATCCGACAATTTGGTGATGAAAGGTGATGAAGTCTTCAATTTTGTTCAAAGTAAAGTCCCCGTGATGATTGAAGACTTGATTAAGTTTGCCGATACATCGCTTAATACGATTGATTATTTCATGTTTCACCAACCGAATAAATTTATGCTTCAGAAACTGGCCGATAAATTAGGTGTGCCTTATGAAAAAATGCCGAACCATGTTGTTGAAAAATTTGGCAACTCAAGCGGAGTTACCATTCCGGTGGCAATAACCAGTACTTTAAACGGCAAACTGCTCAACGGCCAATACAAAATGTGTCTGGCCGGGTTTGGTGTAGGCCTTACCTGGGGTTCAATCTTGTTATCCATGAACAATTTTTCGTTTTGTGAAACCATCGAATTCTGAATACTGAAAGTTTAAACCATGGAAAATTTTGAGATTGAAATTGCTGAATTGCTGGAAGTTGATTCGGTGACAAACAGCGATGTATTAAAAGATTTTGATGCATGGGATTCACTAACTGTGCTCTCGATAATTGCATACGCAGACGAAAGTCATCATATCACTGTTTCTGCTCAGGAAGTAAATACAGCCGGAACGGTTAGTGGATTAAAAGCGCTGTTCTTGTCAAAAAAGGATAACAGGTGATGAAAACGAATTTTAATCCTTTCAGCCTTACAGGGAAAAAATTTATTGTTACCGGAGCTGCTTCAGGTATAGGAAGGGCAACAAGCATTATACTGTCACAACTGGGAGCTGACTTGATTATAATGGATATGAATTCTGAAGGGTTGAGTGAAACGAAACAATCTTGTAGGGAGTCGGATGAAATGATAGTATCAGACCTCAGAGAAACTTCAGGAATCAAGGATTTAATATTTGATGTCAGTACTAAATCGGGAGTGCTAAATGGCTTTGTCCATCTAGCCGGCATTGCGTATATATCACCATTAAAAAGTTTAAGCGAAGCGCAGTATTCGGAAGTTATGCGGGTAAATACTTTCGCAGCTATTGAAATCGCAAAAGCATTTGCTAACAAAAAGGTTAGTAACGGGCTGCCCGCCTCTATAGTTTTTGTATCATCTGTTTATGCCTTAGTTGGTTCGGCTGGTAATGCCGGTTATGCCATGAGTAAAGCTGCGCTGCATGGGCTCACAAGATCATTGGCTGTAGAATTGGCTCCCAAAAAAATAAGAGTAAATTGTGTTGCACCGGGTTTTGTGAAAACAAACATGATGAACAATACGAGTCATTTTTTTCCTGATAACTATAATACAGAACTTGAAAAATTGCACCCGCTTGGACTTGGCGAAGCAAATGACGTTGCCTATGCTTGCGCTTTTCTGCTTTCGGATAGCAGTAAATGGGTTACGGGCTCTATTATGAGTGTTGATGGCGGTTTTTCAGCACAATAAATTATTAATGGACAGCAAAAGCTATATACTGATAACAGGAGCAACCTCAGGCATCGGAAGGGAAATAGCTGTTGGTCTTTCAAAAGAATATAGCCTCATTCTCAGCGGAAGGAATGTTGAAAAACTTGAGCAGACATTAAGCTTATGTGTGAATCGTGAAAAGCACTTAACTTGGGTTTGCAATTTGCAGAATATTGATGCACTTGAACAGTCACTTGCTGGTTTTCTGACACCTGAAAAAATTTCTGTCTCCGGATTTATTCACTGTGCAGGTTTTCTAAAAATGTTGCCTTTGAAAAGGGCAACACTTCAGAACCTCCATGAAACCATGAATGTGAATTTTAGTTCCGCTGCTTTAATAATTAAAACTTTGCTTGCTAAAAAACTAAATGAACAAAATTTAAAGAGCGTGGTTTTTATTTCAAGTATTGCAAGTCTTGGCGGTGTAAAAGGTTTTAATATTTACAGCGCTTCCAAAGGGGCTTTGGACTCATTGATGCGTTCCCTTGCTGTTGAGTTGGCGCCTCAGGTGAAGGTTAACTCGGTTTTGCCGGGTTCTATTAAAACGCAAATGACTGAGAGCATTTACAGCGACCCCGTACTGTTAGAAAAAATGCTGAAAGAGCATCCCTTGGGTTTAGGGGAAACAAAAGATATTTTCGAGATGGTTGCCTTCTTAATTTCAGAAAAATCGAAATGGATTACCGGGCAACAATTTGTTGTGGATGGTGGCAGGTCAATTAATATTTCAGCATAAGTAACTTTATCAACGAAGCAATATGAATGTTATTATAGTTGGCTCGGGTGCTGTAGCTGCTGAACTTACTCAGTATATTGAAGATAGTAACCGCCATGTTCAGCAGGGCAAGCACCTAAATCTTCTCGGCTATCTGGATTTGAAAGAAAATATTGAAAACTATTGGGCAAAATACAAATTGGCAAAACCGGTTCTCGGAGATATAAATACTTACAACATATTTGAAACTGATAATTTTCTCGTAGGCATTTCAAATATCCCTTTTCGGATGAAAATGATTTCCATTTTAAAAGAACGGGGCGCAAAAATCACCGGGTTTATTCATTACACTTCTCTGATTTCGGAATCGACTGTGGTTGGCGATGGGAATATTATCTATCCGTTTTGCATAATAGGTCCAAATTGCAAAATTGGCAGCCATAATATGGTTACCGCATACAGTTTTATAAGTCACGATTGTAAAATTGGAAGCAACAACTTTTTCTCAACTGCTGGTCTTTCTGGAAATGTAACTGTTGGTGATGAGAATTTTTTCGGTATCCGCTCAACAGCTATTCCAAATGTGAGCATTGGAAGCAGAAATGTAATTCAGGCTGGAATGACGATTGATAAAGATGTTGAAAGCGATTCAACTGTTTTTTATAAATTTAAAGAAAAAGTTATTGCCATGCCGAAAGCTTGAGTCGTGAAAGTAAATGCTTAAAGTTTTCTTGCTTTAATAGTTGTACAATGAAAAAAGTTATGCCAGAAAAAGTATTGGAGTTGTTATTTAAAGCCGATTCGGAAAATTTCGATAAAAAGGTTTTTGATGCTACGGGTATTTTTGTTGTAAGGAACGTAATTCCGGAAAATATTATGCTGGAGTGGCAAGCAGAATGGAGTAGTTTTTACGAGTCAAATCTTTCAGGTGGCCGAAATGTAAATAAGAACAATCCAGTGGATTTGAAGGAGCAGTTGCCGGAGAAACTTTCGACCCTTTACAAGCATGAATCCGTTTTAAATCTGGCTGAACAAGTGTTTGGCGAAAACGTTGCCCTTTATAACTCTCGCTTTGTGATTAAAGACAAATACAGCCCGGGCGAAGTTTTCCTACATCAGGATTTTTGCTACCATTTAGGCTGGCCCAATAAAGCTTCATTTTTTGTGGCGCTGAGTTACGCAGGTAAAAAAAATGGTGGACTTACATTTTATGCCGGGAGCCATCAGTATGGTTTCCTCGGAGATGCCGGTGAGGTAAACCCCGGAAGTTTTGCTGAAAAATGGCCTGAATTTACTCCTGAAATGAACCCCGGTGATGTCGCAATAATGAACAGTATGATATGGCATACATCAGGTAAAAATGAAGCAGGTATAGACAGAATTGTTGCAGATATTATTTTGCAGCCGGCTGATGACCCTAGCGGAAAAGAAATTTTAAGAGGCAAATGGCAAACCGATTTTTTCATTAATCGCGAAAATAATCCTGTTGGATTTTTTAAATGGTCTAGGGTGACTAAAATAGCGAAGCTTGAAAAAATGCTGAACGAAAACAATATCCCTATTTGAATTGTTTATGATAAAACTTTTTACCTCCTAATTCATTACAATGGCAACCGTATCAAAATTCGATGATGAAACTGGCATACTTGCTCGAAACCATATCAATGATTTTATAAGAAAAATTGCGCGCCTCCTAAAATCAGAAAAAGGCCGCTTACTCGAAATAGGACCTCAGGAACGGGGCCTTGTTCGCGAACTTTTCAAAAATTACAGCATCGACACTTTTGATATAATTGATACTTACAAGCCGACACACGTTGGCGACATAACCCGGGAAAACGTATCCATAGCTGAAAGCACTTACGATTGCGTTTTCGGCATGGAAGTTCTTGAACATACACTGGAACCATTTGCAGCCGTGCGTGAAATGCGAAGAATTTTGAAACATGGCGGACACCTGATTGTCTCAGCACCACTCAATTGGCGTATTCACGGGCCAATACCTGACTGTTGGCGGTTTACGGAACACGGCTTCAAAGTACTTTTAAGAGATTTTGATGTTGTTGAAATAGATACCCTGGAAACACCTGGCCGCGATTTATTTCCCATTCATTATAATGTACATGCAATTTGCAATAAGCAAAAGAAAACCCTGGATAGTGAATTGAACTTTCGATTCATTACCTGAAAGATGTGTTGTAAAAAGCCGGAAATTAAAAATCATTCAGACTATATGAATCGGGAAGTTCCGTTAGTTTCTATTGTTTGCCCGGCATATAACCACGCGAAGTTTATCTCCAAAGCTCTTGATGGTTTCATAATGCAAAAAACAAATTTCCCTTTTGAAATCATTGTTCATGACGATGCCTCAACTGACAATACGGTAGCAATAGTAAAAGAATATGAAGTAAAATATCCGCAACTATTTTCAAATATTTATCAGAAAGAAAATCAATTTTCAATAGCTATTGGTAATGTATCTACCATAACTTATCATGCTGCACGAGGAAAGTATATTGCACTTTGCGAAGGTGACGATTATTGGACCGACCCGCTTAAGCTTCAAAAACAAGTTAATGCTTTAGAGTCAAATTCTGACTGCTCATTTTGTTTTACGAATGTTCTCAAACTGACTCAAAAAACAGGTGAGCTGGTTTCTGTAGCCATTCCGAACGTTACAAATGGAAGAATAATTTTCAAAAGTTACATTGAACGCGGAGGTTATATCCCAACGCTTACTGTAATGTTTAAAACCTCGTGTTTGCCTAATCCCCTACCCGCCTTTTTCATGAACGCCATAAAACAGGACTGGCTCACCTTTTTACTGTTGCTTAAAAAAGGAGATGGAATTTATTTGGATGAAGTTATGGGAGTTTACCGGTATCATGATAAAAGTATTTTAATGAATACCCGAGAAGTTCCGCTTTGGAAAAACAACATTTACCTCGTTGAAAATACCCGTGCCTATTTTTATCCGGAATATCAGGAGGTGCTTACAAACGCAGTTAGCTGGCATTTGGTTGAGTTAGCTTTCTCCTATCTTGATGAGTATGATTTTATTGGGTTTTGCAGAAACATTTTCAAAGCAGCCGCGACCGGGGATAGGAAAGACCTATCTTGGTATCGAAAAAATTTAGCCCGCTTTGTGCGATGGGTTTGGTGGAGGGTAAAAGACTTAGTTAAGATTTTCCTGAAAGTCTTTCGTGGAAAATGAACGTAAAGTTATTGCAATTTGTTGTCAAACTCACTCAGTTCCAACCACCGCATCTCTTTTTCTTCAAGCAGTTTTGAGACTTCATCCATTCGGGCTATCATCTTGTTCATTTCCGTATAAGGAATATTTCCAGCAACTAACTTCTCATTCAGTTCGGCCTTTTCCTTTTCTAAATCGGGAATTTCTTTTCCTAAATTCTCGAACTCAATTTTCTGCTTGAAAGTTAGTCTTCGTTTTTCTGTTGTTGGCTGGGGTTTGTCCTTTTGCTGTTTACTCATTCCACCTGCCTTTGTGTTAACATCAACTGATTCCTGACGCCTCTTTTTACCTTCCGAAATTCTCCATTCTGTGTAGTTACCTACAAAATCATTTACTACACCATTGCCTTCAAAAACAAAAAGGTGGTCGACAAGGCGGTCCATAAAATAGCGGTCATGCGAAACAATAATCACACAACCCTGATATTCTTCCAGGAATTCCTCCAAAACACTCAGTGTTACCAAATCCAAATCGTTTGTAGGTTCATCCAAAATCAAAAAGTTTGGATTCTTAAACAGAATGGAAAGTAATTGCAATCGTTTCTTTTCTCCTCCGCTTAGTTTCGAAATGAAAGTAAACTGTTGTTCAGGTGGAAACTGGAAAAGCTGAAGAAATTGTCCCGCTGAAACTTTTGTTCCATCGGCTAAGGGAAAATTTTCCGCAATGTCCCGAACAAATTCAATCACCCGTTTATCTTCTTTCAGTTCGAGACCTTTTTGCGAGAAATATCCAAAGACTATAGTTTCACCGGGATTTATTTTACCCGAATCAGCCTTCTCTAATCCAAGAATTACATTCAAAAAGGTTGACTTGCCAGTTCCGTTTTTGCCGATAACCCCAATTCGTTCGCGGTGCTTGAAGGTATAATCGAACCCTTTAAGAATTATTTTATCCCCAAAATTTTTATTCACTTTTTTCAACTCCAGGATTTTTCCGCCAATGCGAGTCATTTTTACATTCAATTCCAGTTTGTCCTCACTTTTCTTTGAAGTAGCATATTCTTCAACCTCATAAAATCTATCTTGTCTTGATTTCGATTTTGTGGTACGTGCCTTGGGTTGTCTTCTCATCCAGGCCAGTTCTTTACGGTAAAGGTTCCGGGCTTTATCTAAGGAGGAAACCTCACTTATTTCTCTTTCTGCTTTTCGCTGTAAAAAATTTTGATAATCTCCACGGTGAACGTAAAGTTCTCCGTTTTCGAGTTCAAGAATTTGGTTGCATACAGTGTCCAGGAAAAACCGGTCGTGGGAAACAAGAAGTAAAGTTGTTTTTGAATCGCTTAGAAAATCCGCCAGCCATTCAATCATTTCAAAATCAAGATGATTAGTCGGCTCATCAAGGATCAGAAAATTATTGCGTTCACCGAATGAAATTTCTATGAGAACCTTAGCAAGAGCCAGCCGTTTCTTCTGTCCGCCTGAAAGGGACTTTACCTTTTGGTCGAAATCGGTAATCGAGAGCTGAGTCAGAATTTCCTTCACTTTGCTTTCAAAGTTCCAGGCGCCTAGTTCATCCATTTTGTGAATGAGTTCGGTTAGTTTTTTCTCATCATGATGAGCCAGTGCAGTTTCATAATCGCGGACAAGATTCATCACCGGATGCTGGTGAATGAGGATGTTTTCCAAAACATTTTTATGCTCGTCAAACTTCGGCTCCTGGTCAAGAAATGAAACATTCACTTCTTTATTTATCCAAAGTTTTCCGCTGTCAGCAGTTTCTTTTCCGGCAAGGATGCGGAGCAAAGTAGTTTTCCCGGCTCCGTTTTTTGCAACCAGCGCAATTTTATCGCCTTCGGAAATATGGAAACCAATGTTGGTGAACAAGGGCTTTTCAATAAAAGATTTGATAAGATTTTCAACACTCACGTAATGCATGGGGCGCGAATGTATGTTTTTACACTGTCAGACATAAGTCTGACCGGTAACTTCGGCTAAACTAATTACTTAAAATATGAATTAATTCCTTCCACAAATATTCGCAAACTCACAATATTCACAGCGCCTTATATCATCGGTCTTAGTAAAGGGAATTTTGGTATTGGTCAGTTCAGACAACAGTTGCTTTAGTTTCTCTTCAAACCTCAAGATAGTTTCCTTATCAATTACATCACTTACTTTTCCTATTCGCAGGGTATCAAGTTTCTTGTACGCGTCCCGCAGCCAGTAGATACCGGAACGAAGTTCCTTGCTCCCGTAAATCCGGTAATACAACCAGGCGTAAATCAGCAATTGAACAGGTTTTGAAAAATTAGGTTCTGCAGTTAAAGCTTTCCATGTTTCTTCGTTTAGTAACGGAATGGTTGATTTGGTGGAAGTTTTATAATCGGCAATCTGTATAATACCCCCTGTTCTCTCTATTCTATCCACCCTACCTGATACAAGAACTTGCCTTCCGTTCACGTTCAGAGTATGAGAAAGCTTTTCTTCCAGCATTTCGATTTGCATTTCTGCACCCGCATCTGTAAGTTGCCTCAGGTTTTGAATTTCATATTTCAGAAATTCTTCTGTGAGTTTTACGCATACTTTATACAACAGCAAATTCTTCCCATTACTCAGTGATTCTTTATCAAAGCGTTTTGACAAATGTTCACTAATCAGATTTTCGATGTTTGATTTATTTTTTATTGCTGCCTCTATATATTCAGCAGATACAATTTTTCCTTTCCTGATTTCATAAATTTTTTCCAAAGCATAATGAACGGCTGAACCTATAGTGGCGGCCTCCATATTTTCTTCCATGTCATCTTGCTCCCGTAGTCCAGCTATGTAACGGAAGTAATACTGAAGTGTGCAATTGATATAACTATTAAGCGCTGAAGGAGAGATGCCCGATTGGGTAAGAATCTCATCAAGTTTTTTTATCACTGCTTCTGTCTTCTCAATAGCTATCGATTGTTGTTCCATTGCCGATGGCGGGTCAACGGCAAAAACCAAATCACTTATGTGGACATCTGGATTGGCAGCTTTCAGTTCATGTTCCAATTGCAAAATAAAACGGCTCTTTTCTCCTCCGCCTAAGTCATCAGGTTCGGTGTTGTAGAGGATGAAAACATTTTCTGCTTTATGAAGAAGGCGATAAAAAAGATACGCAGTTACCGAATCCCGCTCTCTGTAGGTTGTTAGAAATTCCCTTCGTACTTCATAAGGAATATATGTACTCATGCTCTTTCCTGACGGCAAAATGCCTTCGTTGGCAGAAAGTATGATGACATTCTTAAAGTCGAGCGAACGTGTTTCCTGTAAACCCATGATTTGTAAGCCTGCTACCGGGTCTCCTTCCAGAGAAACACGCTCGATATGCATGTTGTTATTAAGTAAGGCGATATAGGTCTTGATGGAAATAGTTTCGTTAGCAGCAAAAATGTTTTGCGTGTTCTGAATAACGTTCAACAAACGATAAGTTACTTCTGCGTCAGATGCAAGAATGGTGTTGCCTTTTCTTGCTCTTTTTATCAGTTCATCCAACAGAGCTGTGAGATTATCAGATAGATTGTTTGCGTAGTCTTTCGCATCTTCTCCTGCAAAAAAAAGCCTGTCTAAATTCCCTTCAAAGAATTCAGTAATCTCTTCTCTTCTTATCAAAACCCTGTTTTGCTCTTTCATCTTTTCAAGGAAAACATCAGTTTTCAACTGACTGAAAAGCAACCGGAAAAAATTATGCTGTAGTAATTCAAAAATATCTTTGTAATAGAACCGGTGAACGCCTGCTGATTTGTATTTCATTGAGTTCTCATACAACCGAAACAGAATACCGAGAAAAGTTGCGGGATTGGTTCCCGTGATACTCAATCCCATTGTAATGTTCACCGATGAAATGTTACCAGGAAGAGATGCCACCAAAGGACCAAGAAGTTTCTCATCAGGAACTACAACTACGGTATCCAATAAATCTTTCTCCGTAAGAGTCAGCTTGTTTTGAAGAATGTCGGCCGTAACTTTTACCTGCCCTATATTTTTAGCCACTCCAATTACTGAAATGTTTTTAGGCTGCGTTGCAATCTCATTATGATATTGCTCTTTGTCAATGTGAAATTTCGCTTGATATTTCCTGAAGAAAAATCCTGCTTCGTTCATTTCATCTTTTACGTAATATTCATCCGCATCCCAGTAAATTTTCGTGTTGCTACTTTGGAGTAAATTTTCAATGATTACTTCGTCAGTCTTATTCAAGCCGCTGAAGCCGATAAGATAAACAGGGGTGTTGCCGGTAAAAGAAATATTTTCAGCCACTTCGCGGAGAATCATACCGGTATAGCCTTTGCCATTTTCTTTGAGGCGCTTACGCAAATGCTGGTAAAGCAATCCGAATTCTTCCCAGAACCTGCGGTATTTAATTTTGTATTCAGTCGGTTGCTCACCCGGTTCGTAAGTTTTCATGCTTTGCAGCAACTCCAGATTATGAAAGAACGATTTTGAGTCAGCCATTTGCAAATCCAGTTCGTTGAAATCAGATAACATAACGTTGGCAGTACCGATGAAATCATCAAGACTTAATTCTCCGCCAATGGACTTATGGCAAGCAAAGAGTTCTGTGATTAGTTCAATGTTATCAGCCACTACAAGGTTGCTTTGAGCAAAAGTCCAGTCCCGGAGGGTTGAAATTTCAGGAGCAAAAACTGCCTGCTTTGCCTGTCGTTTTAATTCATTTTGGAAGTAAATACACGAGCGTTGGTTAGGCATCAGCATCAGGATATGACTGAGGTTATTACCGTGTTTAGAAAGAATTTTTTCAGCTATGCCCTCCAGAAACTTCTTCATACCACCACCTCCATCTTTTGTGATGCCATGTAAAAAATAATCTTCTCTTTTACCGTCAAGCCCGCTTCTTCCAGAAGTTTTGCGTAGTCGTTCAGTTGCTGCTTGTACTCTGCTCTTTCCTTTCCTGCTTTGTAATCAATAATAATTGCTTCATCATTTTGCAAAATCACCCGGTCAGGAATTCGCACTTTTTCATTGTTTTTCAGCAATGGTCTTTCATTTATGATACTCAGCCCCTTTTTAAAAAATCTGTTTAGCTCTTTGTGCTTAACTACATTCTCCAATTTAGTTTGCAAGCCGATAAACTGAGCTTCGCTTATTATCCCTTCTGCCAGCATTCGCTTCAAAACCATTTCTTCATCACCCTCGTATTTCACCTGTTTCAGTGCTTCGTGCAAAAGTTTTCCTTCATCAATCCTGCCGGTGGTTTCATCGCTCCAAAGCAAGTCAGCGCGAATGCGGATTTTGATTGCGGATGACAGCGTATTTCGTGAGGTAGTTCTATCTTTCTCATATAAACTATTCTCAGGCTTCATTGTTTTTAACTCTTTTGCAAACCGCTCATCTCCGAAAGAATAAGCCTTGAATCCATCCCATTTTCCAATAGCTTTCAGAAATGAAACAAGCAACGCTGTTACGGAATTATTTTCTTCCGGTTCTTTTTCTAATTCCGCTGACAGAATGTAAAGCGCATCTTCGGGCCGGGTTGTCCCTACATAAAACAGATTGAGCAAGTCGAGGAAAGAATGTTCTTCTTCTGTTTCATATAGTTCTGCAAACTCTGTCTCCTTCACATCCTTACTGACGGGAAGAATACCGACTTTCAAATCAGGCAGCCATTTCTTTTTCAAATCAACCCAGAAAAAATCTTTGTTGAGCTTTCTCCTGCCGTCCGCATCGGCAAGGATAACTACCGGAAACTGTAATCCTTTTGACTTGTGAATGGTCATGATACGCACCGCGTCCATATTTTCGGGGTAAATGATGGATTTTTTGTGCTTCACATCGCTCCACCAGAGCAGGAAATCACCGATTCCGTTTCCGTAACGCGAAGTGTAGAGCAATACTTCATCGGCAAAGAATTGCAGGAATGGGTCATCTTCGTCCAAATTGAACAGATAGATAAGTTGTTGAGTAAGGTCACTCAATTTGCCGGTGAGAAATTTTGTGCTGTCGAAATCCACCGAAATTTCTTCGCTGATTTCTTTTTCGAATGCAGCCCAGCTGCCGTTGTATTCGAGCTGCTCATAGTGAACCTCCTGCTTCTGCAAAAGATGCGCATAATGTAAAATTTCTGCACGTGCAATGTGGTCGTCTTTTCTGTCTAAGTATCTGAATACAGATAATAACAACTGAACTTTGGGTGAGCGGTCAATGAGGAGGCTTTCAGGCGAAACCACTTTCATTCCCCGTTCTGCGAGGTAAGAGGCGATTATACTTGCGTTTGCATTTGAGCGGGTAAGTACAGCCACATCTTTATAACTGTATCCGCGCTTCAACACATCATTTACAATTTGTTCAACACGCTGACAGCGATAGTCATTGATGGTTAGCTCTTCTTCCCCGTCATTCAGGAATTCAATACTGACAAAGCCCCCTTCGCTGTCTCTTCCCCGCTGTTGTAAATAATCTTCATATATACTTTTGTTCTTCAATTCGGGCAGTTGAAGCAATTGCTCATAAAGAGCGTTGTTGAAATCAATTACCTGTTGCCGGCTGCGGAAGTTTTTTTGTAAGGAATGAACTTCAACGCCATAATTGCCGATAGCTACTTCACGTTCTTTTAAAAGAGAATCATGTTCGCTGCCTAAAACTTTTGGTAAAGCAGCAATCTGCCCCATTTCGCCACCGCGAAATCGGTAAATGGCTTGTTTGGCATCGCCCACAATCAGGCTGTCTTCGCTTTTGAATTGCGAGTTTTCAATCAGCGGCAGCAGGTTGCGCCACTGAAGCACCGAAGTGTCCTGGAATTCATCAATCAATATATTGTCGTATTTCTCGCCTATGCGCTCGTAAATAACCGGTGCTTCCTGTTCTTTAACTATTTCGTACACCTTCTGTTGAAAATCGCTGATGTGAAGAATGTTGTTTTCCTTTTTCAGTTCTTCAAGCAGCTTTTGCAAATCGGCAAGCAGGATGAAGGAGTAAAAATTGCGCAGAAGCAATTGTGCAAGTGAGTAGTCTTTACCATCATTCTCCCATAGTGAAACGATATTCCGGTAATGCCTTTGAAGTTCCAGCTTTACCGATTCATCCGGGGGCTTTTTCCCCCAATTATCTTCTTCAAAACTTGCACGGACGTAACTATTGCCCCGCACATCATTAGGTAAATCTCCATCGGCATATTTGCTGAAATAGCCAAACACTCCGCGCACACCCTGGTGAAAATCTTTAGCGGTAAGTCCGTGGCGGAGTATATATTGAAATGCTGCATTTCCTTCTTCCTTTAATTTACTCTCAAACGAGGTTGTTTTGGCATGAAGTGTTGCCCTTACCTGCTTTAGCTTACTGAATTCAACCTCGCTCAGTTGTTTGATATGCGGCAGGGCTTCGTCCGAAAACAACTCGCCACCCAACTTCGCCATATCGCGGTCCACATTCCAGCTTTTGCCTTCTTCAATTTTTGAAGATGCAAAATCCAGCACCGCTTGTGTTACCTGCTGGTCGGCTTCGTTGAGCCGGTCGAGCAAAAGCTCAACAGCTTCGCTCAGCAGTTTGTTGCTGTCCATCTCCACATCAAAATTCATGGGCAGGTGCAGGTCGTAAGCAAACGAACGCACAATGCGGTGAACAAAACTATCAATGGTGCTGACGGATATATCGCTGTAATTGTGCAGCATGTTTCGCAGAATAGCCGAAGCATTCTGCCGCAATTCGGTTTCGCTTTTTTTTGTGAGCGCACATAACTCCTGGGTGAGCGGGGCATATTTTTTATCAGCAGACGCAATTCCCTGAAGCGAAGCAAGAATGCGTTCTTTCATTTCGGCTGCGGCTTTGTTGGTGAATGTGATGGCGAGGATACCCCTATACTTTACCCCATCCGTCCTGCGGACACCTTCTCCTAAAGGGGAAGGGAAAGACAGCGCCATGCGCAGGTATTCCTTTACAAGAGTGTAGGTCTTGCCTGAACCGGCTGATGATTTATAAATGCGGAGCATGGTTGCAAAATAAGAATTGGAAATACAAAGAAAGCAGGCGGGAGCGCAATGGATGTGCGCGGCAAACAAAAAAAAATTGTCATTGCGAGGCAGTCCGGCTTTGCGGACTGGCGAAGCAATCTGTGCAGACCCCTGCCCCTAAAGGGGTAAAGCTATGCTTTTTAATACAGGCTTTCATTTGGGTGGAGGTTCCCCTTTAGGGGTTAGGGGTATGCGTAGCGGTTCTACCCCCGGGGTTTAGCGGGTATGCATAGCTATAAAGTCTAAAACTCTGCCGGCCTGTCGCATAAAGGTTAGAGTCTATTCAACAACGCAAATTTAATAATGACACAGTTTATTGAACAGACCCAATTGTTTAAAAAGCAGTTCGCTTTTCAGAAAAAGCAGTTCGCTCTTCGGAAAAAGGAGTTCGCTCCTCGGAAAAGGCAGTTCGCTCTGTGTAAGAGTGAGTTCGCCCCGTGCAAATGCGAATTCGCTTATCATAAATGCGAGTTCACTTATGACAAAAGCGGGTTCGCCCATGACAAAAGCGAGTTCGCTCATTACAAATGCGAGTTCGCTCATGGCAGATGCGAGTTCGCTTGTTACAAATGCGG
>CAZWAD010000018.1:0-39286 GCA_964631835.1 uncultured Chitinophaga sp. | reverse complement strand
ATTACAAATGCGAGTTCGCTCATGGCAGATGCGAGTTCGCTTGTTACAAATGCGGGTTCGCCCGTTACAAATGCAAAACTGCATTGTGCAAATGCACCATTCCCTGTACCTTATTCAGCAAATTTTTTTCTGACAGCAGGCTGTAAATCAGCGTATTAGCTATCTGATGAGCATGACGGTTCCTTTATACCGGGCTGTGTTGCCGGTAAAGCCTACCACTTTAACATTGTAAACAAACACACCGGGCTTGCATTCGGTGCCCCGGTATGTTCCGTCCCAGTATTCGTTTACATTATTGGTTTCAAACACCTTTTCGCCCCAGCGGTCAAATACTTCCACATCAGCATAAATCACCCCCGTTACATAGGGTTGAAACCGGTCATTATTCCCGTCACCGTTAGGAGTAAATGCATTGGGAATAAATACGGTATAGTCCTGGCAGATATTAAAGACCACGTTTGCCGAGCCGGATTGATTGCAGCCAATGGTATCAACCACTGTTACCGAATAGATACCGGCAGTTAGCGGTGAAATGGTTTGGGTGGTTTCTCCGGTTGACCATAAGTAGCTGGCATATCCGCTGCCGGCATCAACAGTTAATGCAGAATCCTGGCAGCTGGAAATAGTGCCGCCCAGATTTAGCGGAGGCAGGAGTGTTTCGGTAACCACAGCCGAAGCGCTAGCGGTGCAGTTGTTTGCATCGGCAGCAGTTACGGTATATGAACCCGCAGTTACAGTAATGTCCGGAGTGGTGTTGTTGTTGGCATCATTCCATAAATAGCTGATTCCGCCCGAAGCGGTAAGCGTTGTATTTGTTCCCTGGCAATAACTCAGTGCCCCGGTAATGTTTACCGTTACAGCCGGAAACTCAGTTACAGTAGCCGAAGCTGTTCCTGTGCATCCGGCATCGGCTGCAGTAACCGAATAAGTTCCTTGTGTTGCCATAATACTGCTGCCGGAACTTCCATCGCTCCAGCTATAGCTTGTTCCACCGGTAGCCGTAAGTGTGGTATTTGAACCCGGACAGTAGGTCAGCGTTCCGGTAATGCTTACAATTAAATTGGCTAATTCGGTAACGGTTGCAGATGCGGTTGCGGTGCAGTTGTTTGCATCGGTTGCCGTAACCATATAAGTGCCTTGTGTAACCGTAATTGAAGCTGTAGTAGCCCCGTTATCCCAGGAGTAAGAAGTTCCGCCACTGGCGGTTAAGGTTGTATTTCCGCCTGTGCAATAAGTTAGCGAACCGCTGATATTTACTACCGGTAAAGGATTTTCGGTAACCGTTGCGCTTTCGCTGGCGGTGCAATTGTTTCCGTCTGTACCTGTTACGGTATAGCTTCCCTGCGTTACGGTAATGGCAGGTGTTGTACTGCCCGTCAGGTCATTCCACATATAACTTGATGCCCCGCTTGCTGTGATGGTAGTGTTTGCCCCCGCACAATAGCTTAATGCACCGCTGATTGTTACTACCGGTTGCGGAAATGCAGATACAACAGCACTGGCAGAGCCGGTGCAGAAGTTGGCATCGGAAGCAGTTACGGAATATGTACCCGCAGTTACGGTAATACTTGGTGTGGTGCTTGCATTGCTCCATAAGTAACCGATGCCCCCGCTGGCAGTAAGGGTTGTATTTCCGCCCGGGCAATAGCTCAAAGCCCCGCTGATGGTTACCGGTAAGCTGGTTAACTCGGTAACTACAGCATCGGCAGTAGCCGTACACATACTGGCATTGGTTACGGTTACGGTATAAGTGCCCTGTGTTACAGTAACCGAAGCGGTGTTTGCTCCGGTGCTCCACAAATAAGTACTTCCACCGCTTGCCGTCAGGGTTGTATTGCCACCGGTGCAGTAAGTTAAGGAGCCGCTGATAGCAGCAACCGGTACGGGCAGTTGCGCGCCTATACTGAAGGAAGAACTTTGTCCGGACGAGCAACTACCGTCACTGGCTTCCACGGTGTAATTTGTTCCTGTTGCCATTCCGCTTATTACTCCCCCACCACCTGCTGCAGGCCCTGCAGGAGTAAAAATGTAGTTTAAAACAGCATTGTAATTAGTAATAGTTGCCACTCCATCTGAAGAGCAGCTTGGCGGAGTGGTTGAAACCGTTGGCACAGCAGGCGGAGAAGTTGCAGGAGCATTACTGAAAGGAGCGCTTGGCGCTGATGCGCAACTTCCTGAGCCTGCAACAACAGTATAGCTTGTGCCTGTCACCATGCCGGTTATTGCTCCGCCAGCATTTACAACAGGTCCTGAAGGAGTAAATGTGTAAGTAGTTGAAGCATCGTAGTTGCTGATAGTGCTTGTTCCTGCGGCTAAACATGTGGGTGGCGTACTTGAAATGACAGGTGTTGCCGGGAGCGGAACCGTAGTTACATATGTTATCAGAATTCCTCCTGCAGCTCCTGCCCCTCCGGGTGAATCGCCACCACCTGCTCCGCCTCCGCCATAAGGATTTCCCGGGGCATTGGTACTAGCACCGCCAGCACCACCGGCTGGTCCTGCCCCGGCACCTCCCGCTCCTCCATTCCCTCCGCTGCCGTTAACCCCGTTGCTACCGGTGGTATTCGTTGTTCCTCCGCTGGCTGTACCACCGGCACCTCCATTTCCGGGGCTTCCACCGGTACCCGAACCGGGCG
The DNA here is from genome assembly GCA_964631835.1 of uncultured Chitinophaga sp. Classification (GTDB taxonomy): domain Bacteria; phylum Bacteroidota; class Bacteroidia; order Chitinophagales; family LD1; genus Bog-950. Next base: position 36,650 of record CAZWAD010000018.1, on the reverse strand, counting down.
TGCCTCTTACACCTCCGTTAGCGACAAGGTTTACGGGTGTTCCGCCTTGAGCAGTGCCGCTGAATGTACTGTTTCCTCCGGTAGTACCGTTATTGCCGCTTTGCCCGTCAGAACCTCCGCTACCTCCACAACCGCCAGCACCAATACTATATGTAAACGAAGAGCCGGGAACCACATTGATAGTTATTCTTGTATAACCACCCCCGCCACCTCCGCCACCGCCCCGGGTATTAAACAAACCTCCGTTACTTCCGCCTCCGCCTCCGCCCCCGCCTCCGCCAGCGCCATAAACGTCTACGGTGATGGAACTGACGTTACACGGTACCACCCATGTACCGGAAACAGCAGTTCCGTTACATGCTCCCGGACCGGAAAGGGTAACATCTTGTGCAGAAACAGAAATAAGCACAAGCAAGCATATAGATACAACTGTAATTAACTTTTTCATTTTATCAGATTTCAGCATGAAACAATAAAAGCAGATTTTCAAACAGCTCCAAATATAAAAACTCAGCCCATGTACAAGATGTGAGCAGCATCACTTACGTTGCTTAAAAATGCAATTACTCTGAACAAAAGTGAGGATACCCTTATGACTTATGTGCCCTTAACATTTCTCTTTTCCCGGGTGGACCTTTGAGTTTTTCAATAATAAAACCGGCTTCTTTCATAGCTTTCTGAGCCGAAACCTTTGAGCAGTAAGTTACAAGAACTCCTCCGTAAACTAAAGTATCATACATTTTTTTGAAAACTTCTGTAGTCCAAAGTTCGGGCTGGTGAGTTGGAGCGAAAGCATCGAAGTAGATGAGGTTGAAAGTTGCGGGTGGCAGGTGGCAGGTTAATACCGAGTCGCGGGTTTTTTTGAAACAGAAGTGAGGGGTGATTTGATGGGCCTCGTTCCAGCGGCTGAGATGTAGAGAGTGATAAGGTCCATAACAAAACTCGTAACCGAGTTGTTGTGTGTAGTTAAGTTCTTTGATGGTTTCAATGGGAACCGGATAAAGTTCAATGGTGGTATATTCTATTTTAATGCTTCGCCTTTCGGCTTCGAGCATGGTAAGCAGAGCAGTGAGTCCTGTGCCAAAGCCAAGTTCAAAAATTCTAATGCCTACCCCATCCGTCCTGCGGACACCTTCCCCTACAGGGGAAGGAAATACAAAATCCAAACCGCTCTTTATAAAAACGTGACTCGACTCCCGAATGGCTCCGTGGCGGGAGTGATAAATCTCGTTGAACTGTTCAGAAAATAAGGTATGGCTGCCGTCCTGTGTAGTAATTATCTGCACTACTGAACAATCAATTTGAAAACCGAAAAATTGACCCGAACAAAGTAAACGCCTTTAGTCCAGTTAGCTGTTGACACTAGACAGTTGGCAAAGGTTGTAGCTTGATAAACAACTCTTCCGGTTATGTCGAGAATTTCTACAATTCGTTTTTCAGGTGTGGCAAACCGTAAGTTGCAGATATCTTTAACAGGATTAGGGTAAATTTTTACCTCATCGCTCTTTATTTCTTCACTTGATACAGGATGTGCAAGTTTCCATGTGTTATACAAAGTTTGCAGTGAATCAATCGGGCTCATTCCATACGGCCGGCTTTTTACCACTAAGTGAAGATAGAGTGAAGTATCTGTGTCGGTAGGTTTTGCCACACGAAGAAAGGATGACAAAGACGGAACACCTTCGCTCATACAGCGCGTATCAGCACCGGGAACATTCGCCCCTTGCAATGAAGCCATCAGCCGCTCAGCTAAGGAGCCGGTTGTATTTAAGAATCTTGTTTCCATAGAATCAATTATCTGCTGTCCAAGAAGAATGTTTCCCTGAATGGAATAATAAGGACCAAGGTTGTGATTTTTGTAATCGTAACAATTTACTCCGGTATAACCTGCCGCCTGCGGTCTGCCTGTTGAGTCAAACATAGCCACTCCATATTGGCGAATAGTTGAATCTCCTGTCCAGTCGGACAGATTTGTTTCATACAAAATCTCTTTAGCTGAGTAGCCCTGCATCATATAGTTACGGGCATATAATTGATTATTGGCATTCCATAAAGCCTGTGTATGAATGGCTCCTTTACCCGGAATAACATCGGAAATAATTAGTGCTCCTTGCGGAGGATTGGGTGCTTGCAGACAGGTTGCTCCTGCACTTCCTACTTCACCTGTAACTGAATCAACGGCAACAATCGAAAATGTATCTTGAGCATTATGAACGAAAAATAGAAGGAGAAGAACAGGGAACAGAAACATTTTTCTCATGCAATAAAAATAGAAAATTGTTCTGTTGATTTATCTGAAGATAATCTTCACTGGTTTGCGGGTTTCATCAGGACGCATTTCCTTTAAGTGTTGAGCTGAAACGAAATTTAATGATGGGGTTACGCGAAGCCTGGTTTGAAGCGATGTTTTTATTTTTTGCTCTGTTGAATCTAAATCACCCTGAAGCGAAATATGAATTTTAATTTCATCGGTTTCAAGTCCGTTGCGGCTTACTTCAACTATGTAATCTTTCACTTCAGGCACCAGGCTTAATGCATCGTAAATAGCAGGCGGAAAGAGGGTAGTGCCTTTGTATTTCAGCATTTGGTTTTTCCTGCCAACGACTGGTGAAAGACGAATCGTATTCCGACCGCATTTACAGGGTTCATCGTAATAGCAACAAATATCACCGGTGCGATAGCGTAGTAGCGGCATTCCTTCAATTCCGAGCGAGGTAATGGTAACTTCCCCGAACTCGCCTGCTTTAAGCCGGTTCGCTTCATTATCCAAAATTTCAACAACAATTAGTTCTGGATTATGATGTCCACCAATACCGTGCTCACATTCCGTGAAAGCAGTTTGCATTTCGGTTGACGCATAAGTTCCGAAAAGTTTCAGATTCCATTTTTCACGGATTGCTTTCGCAAGATTATTCGGAGTAAGGTCTGCATTACGAATCGGCTCTCCGATACAAACGGCTTTTTCAATTCCCGACTTGTTGATGTCAATTCCGTTTGTTTCAGCAAACTCAACCAGCTTAATAAGAAACGCAGGAACCGTTACCAAGACATTGGGCTTAAAGCGAAAAATATTTTCCCACTGCATTTGCGGAGAGACCGCTCCTACACGAACTGCGGCAGCACCGAGTTTACGGATACCAAGATAGTAAGCCATACCCGCCATAAATTGCCGGTCAAGCGTAAGCATGAGCTGATAAATATCCGTTGGCTTTCCGCCAGCGGTAATGAAAGATTGTTCTTCGTTATAAGCAAGGCGTTGTAAATCATTTTCGGTTAATGCAACGGTAACCGGTGCTCCTGTTGTTCCTGATGTGGTGGTGTAATCAACCACTTTGTTTTTAGGTACGCATAGAAAGTCAAAATTATGATTACTGAAATCATCCTTAGTTGTTGTCGGAATTCTAACAAGGTCTTCAACCGTTTTTATTTTTTCGGTTTCAATTTTGTATTTTTCGAAGTGTAGTTTATAATAAGGAGAATTTTGTTTCAGGTAAATTAATGCCACTTTCAGCCTTTCTTCTTGTAAAGATTTTAGTTCCGAAAGCGACAATTGGCTTACACCCATCTCAATTCAATTTTCAATCACTACAATAGCAACTGCCGATTCCTTAGTATGCGACAGTGAAACATGGAGTTTCTTTCCTCCCTTTTTTTCAAATACTTTTTTCGCCTCTCCGCTTAAGTGAATGGAGGGTTTGCCTAATTCATCATTAATTGTTTCCACTTCGTTAATCTTCATTTTATCCCTCCATCCGGTACCGAGAGCTTTGAAAAAAGCTTCTTTTGCGGCAGCACGGGCTGCATAGCTTTGCCCGGTTTTATCTTTCTCGCAATATTCTATTTCACGAGCCGAGAAAACTTTCTCCTTAAAATTTACTTTCTCGACAGCTTTCTTTATGCGTGCCACTTCAATAATATCTGTTCCGATTCCGATAATCATTGACAGTTCGCTTTCAGGTTTCTGATTTCCTCTTTTATTTTGTCAACTTCGTTTTGAGCATTTACTTCTTTAGAAAGTGCTGCTGAGAAAAATTCCACCGCCTTTTTCGTGTCATTACGCGATTTAAAATATTCTCCCAACAAATAGTATGTTTCCCATAACTGGGGATTTGAATTTATAAACTCAGAAGCAAAACGATTTTCATCATCTATTTTCTTTTTCTCACCGGTCGCTTCTTTCAGCTGTTTTTTCAATTCCCGAAATCGAATAAAATTCCTCCATTCGTCAGACACAAGAAATGAATCTGGAGGAATACCTAAATCCATTTCATGAAGCGGGCTGGTATCTTTAAGCGATGGGGCGTGTTCAAATACTTTTCTCAAATCGTAGCAGATAAATTCGCCAAGCTGGTAAGGATTAGCACTAACCCAAAAGCGCAATTTCTCCGGCTGAAAAATAACCGCATGATGAGCGATAAGTTGATTAAGCGCTTTTTCATTTCCTGTGCCAATATTTTTATCGTGTAATCCTTTCTTATTTCGGAGAATGGAAGCTGCATCGGAGTAATTTAACTTTCCTGCATTATCCACTAATTCTTTCACACGCAGAAAACGGTAAAACGAAGAACTGCTTCCCATATTCTCAATATTGTTCTTATCATTTTTAAAACTATCGCTCTGATAATGATTTGAGCAGAATACATAGTTTGAATCGCTATGAAACAAAACTGTTTTACTCACCGACTTTTCAATTAACGCTGTCCTATGGTCTGCGGCAGAACCTATCATCAGCGTTTCGCAAACAAAAGTCTTCCGCTTTTTTGCGATGGCAAAAGCCTCATCAATGTTCGATGCATATTGAAGAATCTCCCGCGCCAATAATGAAATCGGAGTTTTAGCTTCAGTGGGCACATCGCTTTTTGCTGCGTTGATGGTTACAGTTATTCCCTTATCGTTCATCCCCGACACACAACCCATAAAACCTGCCCAGGTGATAGTGGCAAACTTATTTCCCTGTTTCGGGCTACAGAAGTAAACAATTTTATTTTCTGAAAATTTATCGCCAAGGTAGAAGTCGAGGTTTCTTCCAATAATCATACTTGAATCAGCACTACGCCCACCCCAGACAGCAAACGAAGTACAGCCGACAAGCGCCAGGTTTTGCAAAGCGTGACCGATGTCATGAGCGGCATGATAATTCAGCATGCGGTCATAAGCCGGGGCGATGTAATCAAATTCTTTCGGAGCGGAAAACGACTCACCGTAAATTTCCAATTTGTTTTCCTCCGGTACATTTTCTTCTAAATGGCGATTAAAAACACGCGTGAACATTCCGAGGAACTTAAGGTAATAATCATTCGGAACCAGGATATGAATCTGCTCAACGAAAGCTTCTTCCTGGAAATAGAGGAGTTCCTTTTCGAGCATGCCTGTTATCACCCCGCGCTCGAAAGGTTCACCTTCCACATACTCTTCCCACAATCCGTTATTCGTTTTTCTCAGCCAGTTGTTCCCAATCCGGTAAAAATTTTCTCCGACTCTTTCTCTTTGCAGTTGAAGCGCGCTTTTATCTTTCACCTTCGGAATTTCCGGTGCTAAACCCCATTTAATGTAAGCTAATGAGGCAAACAGCAGTACTGTTATTAGACCGAAAGCATAAATGAAAAACTTCAGCAGCTTCTTCATGAATTATGACATTATATTTTCAGGCAGGTGCTCTTCATTCGCTTCCAGAATTTTTTTCACCAGATATTCTTTCCCTAAAAGCATCATACAGGTGATTACAGCACTAACTGTTACGCCTAACACTCCATGCAGGTTTACATTCTGCCCGGTGAGCAAAAGATTGGAAACTTTTGTTTTGGGAGAAATCATTGTCTTGAGCGAATTGTTATAATCTTTTATCACTCCGTACATATTGCCGTCATCGTTACCCATGTAATCGCGGTACGAAAGGGGCGAAGAGGTGTAATACGTCTGGATGCATTCCCGGATGTTTGGAAATTTCACAGCCACAGTATCCAGCAATTTTTCCGCTTTCTGCTTTTTGAATTGCTGATATTCTTCATCGCGTATGTTTTCATCGAGCGTGGTGTGGAAGGTGTCTTTCCATTTTTCCACTTCATTAAACCGCATGTAGCTCATGATGGTGAGCGCTTCGGTGTATTCCTTCTGATGCTGTGGTACACACTCGAACATGGCGTAAGTATAAGGCCATGTTTCCTCTGAATAATCCATGCATTTCCATACGTCCACCTCATCGAAGTAATAATAGTTACGGTTACGGTGCCTGAATGTGCCGGGTTTTAGAATAGCGTAAATCACAAATACGGAAATAGAGTTTTCCAAACTCTTTATCCGGTTGCGGTAAACCGGACGGATAACGGGTGTATCGGTCATGTTCAGTGTTTGAGCCGGATGGATGTTGGAAATAAAAATATCTCCATAAATTTTTTCTCCGCTTGCCAGCATTACATATTCTGCTTTTCCTCCTTCCACATGAATTTTTTTTACCGCCTTCTTGCGTAAGATAATTCCTTCGTTTTCTTTAATCACGCGGGCCAGCAGTTTCACAATTTGGTCACCACCTTCTTTGCATTTGTGCGAACTTTCGATGTAGCTGTTCACCACCAGAGCATGGACATACAGCGGAGTTTTATTCCCGATGCCGGCATAAAGCAGGTTTGTTCCGGCTAATACATTCTGCAGTTTCTTGTTGCCGGTAAGATTTTCGAGATACTGCCTGGCGCTTGTGGTGAAAACACTTGTGTCGCTATAATCACCCTCTACGCGAATGTTGTATAAAGGAAAGTTATCGCAGATGCGCTTCATGTCGGCACAATAAGTTTTAATGGCGGCTACATCATCAGGAAATTTGGAACACATAATGCGCATAAAGTTTTCATAACCCATGCCATAGGGATATTCCGTGGAGTCATCTTTAAATAATACCACATCAAAACCCTGCTCGTCCATTTTTTCAAGTTTGAGGCGGGGCATAATACCGAGGTAATTAAAAAGCTGGTAAAGGTTTTTGCCCTTGTTCAATCCGCCTATGTAATGAACGCCTGTGTCGAAAGTCACCCCCTCGCGCCTGAAAGTTTGCAGGCTGCCTCCCAACTGCTCGTTCTTTTCAATAATGCAAACTCGTTTGCCTTCCTTGCCCAGGATAGTTCCGCAAACCATACCGCCCAGCCCGCTGCCGATGATTACTGCATCAAATTTTTCCCCCTTGCTACTCATTCAGGGAGGCGAAAATAAAAATTATGAGTGGGCTGCTACCTTAGGTTATACGGAGCGAAACTACATCTAACTAACTTCCATTGGCAGTTTGCTTTGATAGAAACCGCTGTTTGTCAAATCTATCTCAACAAGTTTCCCCTTTTTAATTATTCCCCTATCCACAATAATTAATTTGGTTTTCTGTTTCATCTTTATATCTTTAACAACATTATGAGAACAAACACCATTGAATTGCCTCAGAAATTTGCCGAGCAACTGGCACTGCTTCCTGAAAGCGGGCGCTTTTTGCATAAGGTAAGGGTTACGCTCGATTCTGGTCAAGTTCTTAGTAACCGTGTTGTTTTCAATTCGCTGGTTCTCCATCTTGAAGAAGGCGAGGAGATCTCACCTGAACAGATTGCTCATATTGAGCTGGAAGCCCCGGTATTTAACACGGGCAATATTTATTCCTGATTTGTAGCCACGAGAAATCTTCTTTCCAATTACTTTCATTAAAGAAACCGCATATTCGCGTCCCGTAAAATCATCCTTTGCCTCCTTTGACCTTCAGCGATTTTAATTTTCAGCCTGAGCTTACTGAAGGGCTTCAGGCTATGGGTTTTGAAAAACCAACGCCCATTCAGCAGCAAGCCATTCCGGTTATACTGCAAGGTACTGACCTGATAGCCTGCGCCCAAACCGGCACCGGTAAAACAGCGGCTTTCCTGCTTCCGGTTATTAACCAAATTATTCACCAAAAAAGCGAAACGCTCAACACACTTGTTATTGTTCCCACCCGCGAACTCGCCATTCAAATTGACCAGGCGCTGGAAGGCTTTGCCTACTTTGCCTCCATCAGCCACATCGCTATTTATGGCGGAACCGGTGGCATTTCGTTTGAGCAGGAAAAGAAAGCGCTCATTCATGGCGCTAACGTAATTATTGCCACACCCGGCAGGCTCATTGCCCACCTGAACATGGGCTATGTAAAAATCAACCACCTCCAACATCTTATACTTGATGAAGCCGACCGTATGCTCGACATGGGCTTTAGCGATGACCTGAATAAGATTATCAGCTATTTACCTAAGCAAAGGCAAACCATTATGTTCTCTGCCACCATGCCCGGTGAAATACGCACGCTGGCAAAAAAGATTTTAAACCAGCCCAAGGAAATAAACATCGCCCTTTCGAAGCCTGCTGCCGGAGTTTTGCAGGGCGCGTATGTGGTTTACGGAACTCAAAAACTTCCGCTGCTGAAAAGCCTGCTTCAGAACAGAAAAGTTGCCAGCATTCTTGTATTCGCTTCTACAAAAGATAAAGTGAAGGAACTGGAGCGCGAGCTTAGCCGGTTAAAATTTAACGTAGCGGCTATCCACTCCGATTTAGAGCAGGAACAGCGCAACGAAGTGCTTCGCTCGTTTAAAAACAAGAACCTGCAAACGCTTGTAGCCACCGATATCCTCTCGCGTGGAATTGATATTGACTCCATAGGTTTGGTGATTAACTACGATGTACCCGGTGATGCCGAAGATTATGTTCACCGCGTGGGCAGAACTGCGCGGGCTGAATCAACCGGTGTGGCACTTACTTTTATCAGCCCCGAAGACCAGAGAAAATTTAAGCGCATTGAAGAGCTTATTGAAGGCGAAGTGAAAAAACTTCCTGTACCCGAAAATTTAGGACCTGCGCCCGAATACAATCCCGCAAAGCAGTTTGAAAAAAAGCGGGGAAAGTTTTCGGGAGGCAGAAACAAAAGAAGGTAAGAGACGGTAAAATTTAGAGAATTCGCCACACAAAACCATAAAGAGGCTGGGTTTTACCCAGTCTGGTTCTCCAAACAAACGCTTTATCTTCCTGCGGCATCCTCACAGACCAGGTTTGATATTTCCAATTGCATCTGGCAACTTGCCGGACGCGGTTTGATATTTCATATTGCTTGCAGCACCGTGCTACACGCGATTGGATATTTCAGATTGCTTGCACTACCGTGCTACACGCGATTGGATATTTCACATTGCTTGCGGCACCGTGCTACACGCGATTGGATATTTCAGATTGCTTGCAGCACCGTGCTACACGCGATTGGATATTTCACATTGCTTACGGCACCGTGCTACACGCGATTGGATATTTCACATTGCTTACGGCACCGTGCTACACGCGGTTTGATATTTCATATTGCTTGTGTCATCGTGCTACACACGATTGGATATTTCATATTGCGTTAAGAAACTCCAATATAAAGCTATGCTTATGGCAGAAGGTTGGAAGGCAGGGCTTACTCCGGTATTGCCACGCCTCTTTTGGCGTTGAGTTAACCCTTAATGCCTGGCGTTTTCCGGCTCGCTTACTTTAGGAGCTGCGTCTAAAATTTCCTTTTCGGCTTTAGCGGCAAACTTTTCGAAGTTCTTGTTGAAAGCAGCAGCCAACTCGTTTGCTTTCACATCATATTCCTCTTTATTCTTCCAGGCGCTCCTCGGATTCAGGATTTCAGCAGGAACGTGTGGACAGCTTTTCGGCATCGAAACTCCGAAAACAGGGTGGGTTTCATAATTCACTTTATCCAGGTCTCCGTTCAGGGCTTCGGTAATCAGGGAGCGGGTATGCGGCAGGCTCATTCTTTTTCCAACTCCGTAAACTCCGCCTGTATAACCGGTATTCAAAAGCCATACACAGATGTTTGAGCCCCGGAGTTTTTCGCCAAGAAGTGCGGCATATTTTGTAGGCTGAAGGGGTAAAAAAGGAGCTCCAAAGCAGGTTGAAAATGTAGCCTGCGGCTCGGTAACTCCTGCCTCAGTTCCTGCAACTTTCGAGGTGAAACCTGAAAGGAAGAAATACATGGCCTGCCCCACCGAAAGTTTTGAAATGGGAGGCAGAACGCCAAAAGCATCGTAAGTAAGAAAGAAAATATTTTTAGGCGCACCGCCTACAGATTTTTTCAGCGCATTGTCAATAAAATGGATGGGGTACGAAACGCGGGTGTTTTCAGTTTTTGTTTTATCGGAAAAGTTAACGGTATTAGTTCCGGGATAAAAACCTACGTTCTCTAAAATAGCCCCTTTGCGGATAGCGCGGTAAATATCAGGTTCTTTTTCGGCAGACAAGTCAATGGTTTTGGCATAACAGCCTCCTTCAAAATTGAAAACTGAATTACCGTGCCAGCCATGCTCGTCATCGCCAATCAGCGGGCGGTTGGGGTCGGCAGAAAGAGTGGTTTTACCGGTGCCGCTTAAACCGAAGAAGAGGGCAACATCGCCACTCTTACCGGCATTTGCCGAGCAATGCATAGAGAGGACATTCTTCTCATGCGGCAATACATAATTCAGAACGGTAAAAATTCCCTTTTTGATTTCACCTGTATATGCTGTGCCGCCAATAATCGCAATCCTCTTGGTGAAATTGATAACGGAGAAGTTATGCTGGCGGACACCGTCTTTTGTGCCATCGCATTTCAGTCCGGGCGCCTGAATCACCAACCAGTCGGGTTCTATTGAATTTAATTCGTCCGTTTCGGGACGAAGAAACATATTGTATGCAAACAAATTAGCCCAGGGGTATTCGGTAATTACCCGAACGTTCAATCGGAATTTTTCATCGGCACAGGCATAGCAATCGCGTACAAAAACATCCTTGCCTTCAAAATACCCGGTTATTTTATTGTAAAGTTTTTCAAAAACTTCGGGCGAAACGGGATTATTGAACCCACCCCAATCTACCGAATCTTTGGTGTTATCATCCTTTACAATAAACTTATCTTTTGGAACGCGTCCGGTAAATTCGCCTGTATCAACGGCAAGCGCGCCTGTATCTGTGATTACTCCCTGTTTTCTTTTTACTGTTTCTTCGATTAACTGTCCGGCAGTAAGGTTCCAGAATTGCGTTTGCGTGTTCTTTATTCCAAGAGATTCAAGACTTGCAGAGGGGTTCTTCGGACCAACAACATTCATACCGGCAGAAATTTTTTATCGCAATTGAAAGGCGGCAAAAATAAATTAAGAATCGAATCATAAAAACGATTCCAGAGTGAATTTACGCCTAAAATTTCGCTCTGTTTATATTTCATTTACATTCGCCCGAAACACGTTAAAAGCTTATGCGTTATGCGCCCATAAATCCTGAGTTGTTTAAGCTCAACAGGAAGAATTTTTCCAAACAGATGAAGAAAAATTCAATTGCTGTTTTTGTAAGCAATGAAATAGTTACGCGCAGTGCCGATGCAGCTTATATATGGCGCCAGAATCCCGATTTGTTTTACCTCTGCGGTATTGACCAGGAAGAAACTTTCCTGATTCTTTTTCCTGATGCTCCCGAACAGAAATACCGCGAAGTGCTTTTTGTAAGGAAAACCAGCGAACTGATAATGATTTGGGAAGGTAAAAAGCACACTACAGACGAGGCTTCAAAACTGTCGGGAGTTGAAACTGTGCTTACTAGTGATACATTTGAAGATATATTCAACATGCTGATGCATTACGCTTCGCATGTTTACCTGAACGCTAACGAGCATGACCGCAGCATTTCGATGGGCGAAGCCAGTGAAGTGAAGTTTGCCCGCAAAGTGCTCGGCAATTTTCCGCTGCATAAATACGAGCGTTCAGCTCCCATACTTCACCAGCTGAGAGCTGTAAAAAGTGCTGAAGAAATTAAACTGCTTAAAGAAGCTATTGATATTACCCGCAAGGGATTTCTGCGCGCGCTGAAATTTATTAAGCCGGGAGTCTGGGAATATGAAGTCGAAGCGGAACTAACTCATGAATATATTATCAACCGCGGAACCGGACATGCCTACGACCCCATTGTAGCAACCGGTGAGAACGCCTGTGTTCTCCACTATATTTCAAATGATGCACAATGCAAAGCGGGCGATTTGCTTTTAATGGATTGCGGAGCTGAATATGCCAACTACAATGCCGACCTTACGCGCACCGTTCCCGTGAGCGGTAAATTTACCAGGCGACAGAAAAATATTTACAATGCAGTTCTTCGCGTTCATCAGCAGGCCGCGAAAATGATGACTGCCGGAACGGTGTTGAATGATTTGAATAATGAAGTGAGAAAAATTATGGAAGCGGAATTGCTGCGACTTCGCCTGCTGAAGAAAAGTGACATCGCCAAACAAGACAAAGACAAACCGGCATACAAAAAATATTTCCCTCATGGCACGGCTCATTTTCTCGGGCTCGATGTTCATGATGTGGGAAACCGGTTTGAAAAATTAAAAGCCGGGGCAGTGCTTACCTGCGAACCGGGAATTTATATCCGCGAAGAAAAAATCGGGATACGAATTGAAAACAATATTCTTGTTACAAAAGACAAACCTGTTGACCTGATGGCGGATATTCCTGTCGAGGCGGAGGAGATTGAGGAGTTTATGAACAGTATAAATTAATTACTTCATGGCCAACAATGAAACGCGCCCGAACATTTTTCAGCTGTTCAGTCTTCCAAACATCCTTACCCTCATCAACCTTTTTTCAGGTTGTTTGGCTATTGTTTTTCTTTTCAATTACCAGATGGAATGGGTTCCGTATTGTGTGCTGTTTTCCCTTGTAGCCGATTTTTTAGACGGACTTGCTGCCCGCTTTACAAAAGGCTCTACAGAAATAGGTATGCAGCTCGATTCACTTGCTGATGTAGTTAGCTTCGGAGTGGTTCCCGGTGCAATTATTTTCCAGCTTCTGTTTCAGAAGTTTGAATCGGCAGAATTTCCTTACTCTTTTACACGTATCTATCTTTATTCGGCTCCCGCTTTTATCATGACTCTCTTTGCGGCATTGCGGTTAGCTAAGTTCAATTTAGACAAAAGACAGACCGATAGTTTTCACGGACTGGCTACTCCAGCAGCAACCATTTTCGTAGTTGGGATATTGCTCCTGGCTCTGGATAATTCGTATGGTATGAGTGCATTTGTCTTCAGTGGTAAAGTTTTATATGGTACTGTTGCCCTCCTTTCCGTTCTCATGCTTACCGATATTCCGATGCTGGCATTTAAGTTTAAATCGTTTAAATGGAAAGGTAATGAAGCACGTTATGTGTTTATTTTTCTTTCAGCGATTTTGCTGGCAACACTTAAATTCGCAGCGGTTTGTTTAATCATTGTACTTTACACCGTTTTTTCAATCACACTTAAATTTTTTAAAAAATGAATTTCAGAGCCGAGATAGATGTAATGCCTCTAAAAGAGCTATTAGACCCGCAGGGGAAAGCCGTTGCTCACGGTCTGCAAAAAATGAATTTTAATGAAGTTGCCGATGTACGAATCGGAAAGCACATTACCATTAGCCTGAACGCTGCTTCAAAGGAAGAAGCCAATGCCAAAGTGGAAGAAGCCTGCAAGAAACTTTTAGCCAACCCGATTATGGAAGGCTATAAATATGAAGTTCATCAGGAATAATTCTCCCATGAGCTTTTTGCAGTTGGTTGTTTCAGCCGTTGATTGCCAACTGTCAACTGTCAGCCAATGAAACTCTTCATAGTTCCCACTCCAATCGGAAATCTGGAGGACATAACCTTTCGCGCTATTCGTGTTTTGAGGGAAGTAGATTTGATTCTTGCTGAAGATACGCGCCAAACCAAAAAACTTCTTGCTCATTATCAAATTCAAAAACAACTGTTTGCTTATCATAAATTTAATGAGCACAAAACGATTGCCTCAATTACTGAAAAATTAAAATCAGGAATAAAGATTGCGTTAGTGAGTGACGGGGGAACACCGGGAATCTCAGACCCCGGGCAAATTCTGATTACAGAGTGTATTGCGCAAAATATTACTGTTGAGTGTTTGCCGGGTGGTACAGCGTTTGTTCCTGCTTTGGTTAATTCCGGTTTTGATACAGGCGAATTTGTTTTCATCGGGTTTCTTCCGCACAAAAAAGGCAGGCAAACCAGGCTGAAAGAAATTGCTCAGGAAAAAAGAACTGCTATTCTGTATGAATCGCCTTTCCGGGTCGTAAAACTTCTGGAGGAATTAAAGCAACATATCGGCAGCGAAAGAAAAGTATCTGCCTCCAGAGAAATTTCTAAAATGTTTGAGGAAACAGTTCGCGGTACGGCTGATGAACTGCTTGCTCATTTTAGAAAGAAAGAACCTAAGGGAGAGTTTGTCATTGTTATCGAAAACAAAAACAGCGATTAGGAACGAACTAATCATTATTTTTCATCCGTGTTACAGGTTATTTTCAGCAGCATTTTATTGAGTATTGTTCACGCCCTGATCCCCAATCACTGGCTACCGATAGTTGCTATCAGCCGGGCAGAGAAATGGAGCAGAAGCACTACACTTTGGGCTACCGCTTTAAGCGGTATTGCTCACATTGCAAGTACTATTCTCATTGGTATTGCAGTGGGATGGGCTGGTTATACGCTTTCTTCATCTTACTGGTGGATATCGAGGGTTATTGCTCCTGTTATTTTAGTAGGGCTGGGCATTTTTTACATCGGAAAGCAGTTTTTCTTCCATCACCACAAGCATAACCATTTTGGAAAACTTCCCGAAAACAAAACGTCAGTTCCGGCAATTATTTTTTCTCTCAGTATTGGCATGTTTTTTTCGCCTTGCATTGAACTGGAGTCCTACTATTTCACAGCCGGTACTTACGGCTGGGAGGGAATTCTGATTGTTTCGCTTGTTTATCTTGTGATTACGGTTTCGGCTATGGTCGGTCTTGTAGCTATTGCGCTTAAAGGAATTGCGAAATTTAATTTTGGCTGGCTGGAGGAAAATGAAAAAGTAATCATTGGTGTCGTACTAATCCTAATAGGCATTCTTGCCTTTTTTATCAGTTGATATGGCGCATCATCATCATAACGAACACGCAGCAGAGATAAAGGAGCTGAATCGTGCTTTTATAGTTGGCATCGTGCTGAATTCTCTGTTTGTGGTGGTTGAAGTGATTGCAGGATTCCTGACCAACTCACTGTCGCTTCTTACAGATGCAGGTCATAACTTAAGTGATGTAGCGGCACTTGCGCTTTCGTTGATAGCGTTTCGTTTGGTGAGGGTAAAGCCCGACAAACATTTTACTTATGGGTATAGTAAAACAACCATCCTTGTAGCTCTTGCTAATGCGGTTATTCTACTTATCGCGATTGGAAGCATTGGAGTGGAGGCAGTTCAACGGTTCCTTAAGCCCGAACCTATGGAAGGCAAAGCTATTGCAGTTGTGGCAGGGGTTGGCATTGTAATTAATACCATTTCAGCACTCCTCTTTTTCCGTGATAAGGACAAAGACCTGAACATAAAAGGGGCTTACCTGCATTTAGCGGCTGATGCGCTGGTTTCACTGGGTGTTGTCGTTACTGGTGTAGTTATTGTCTTTACCAATTGGTATTGGCTGGATAGTGTTATCAGTCTGGCGATAATGGCAGTAATTCTTTACAGCACCTGGAGTTTGCTTTCCGATAGCCTTCGTTTATCACTTGATGCCGTTCCGAAAAATGTAAACATGGAGAGAATGAAAGAAGAAGTAATGAAAGTTAATGGTGTTAAGGAAATTCACCACATACATATCTGGGCTTTGAGCACTACTGTGAATGCAATGACCGCCCACTTGGTCATTGACGAAACCCTGACTTCAGCCGAAGAACAACAATTAAAAGACCGGGTAAAACAGGACCTGGTTCTTCTCAATATTCAGCATGCGACCCTCGAAACCGAGCGCGGCTCTGTAGGGTGTGAGGATGAAATACACTGAATTCTTTACAAAACCTGCTAAGTTTCAAACACAACCCGTACTGATTAGCTCAATATTCATTGGCTTTTTATATAATTTTTTACCCCTTATTACCGTTAATACTTTGACAAAAGAGGGTGGCTGACCTACCTTATTCTTATCGTTTTTGTAATAGTAAATGTTAAAAAGAAGACCAGAAGCAACACAGTAAAACCGGAAGAAGAACAGAGAAATAGGACGATTAACAACTAAACAAGAAAGTTATGAAATCAGCCTGTCACAATAGTTCGGTTAAGCACTATAAAAATGGATATTACTGTTCCGTTTGTTTTAAAGAACAGTTTATTACCCCTAAAAAAATCCGCATCGTTTATGCACTGCTTTTAATGACGCTGCTTTTATGTGCGTTCCGTTTAAAAGCTCCAACACTTACTACTGGTATAGCCGGGTACAGTTTTTCGTTAAACAGGCCGGGCGACATTGTACCCACGGATAGCACGGTTTTAGTAGAATTAGTTAAAAACAAGTGTGTCCTGACATCGGTAGCTGTTGCACAGGCGCGGATTGAAAGTGGAAATTATACTTCGGATATAGCCGTTAATAACCGCAACTTGTTCGGCATTAAAGTCCACCAATGCCCTTATGTTGTTGGCGAACGAAAAGGTCATGCGGTTTTTGAATCGTATAAAGATAACATTGCCTGTTATTGCAAAATACAACAGAGGTATTTGAACAAGATACACAGGTCTTATGCCGAAGACAGCCTGTATGCTCAAAAAATCAGGAGAATGAAATAAATCACAGGCTTCAATTATTTCATAACGAACACGCTTTCACAGGCTTTTTCAAAAGAATAGGCAGTTGGAACTTTCCCATCTATAATTACAAGCACTCCGTTTTCATTCAGTTTATCTTTGCACCTCTTAATTAAGCCGCTCAGTTCCACTTCACTCAGCCGTAAATTCTTTCGATTAATGATAAAACCATCGCTCTTTGTTAACGGATAATTCATTACATCAGCACAAACAAAATTCACAGTGCTGTTTTTCGAGAAACAGTTATTCGCCACATCAATTTTTTCTTCACTTGCGTCAATACCTGTAATGTTTCTTCTCCAACCGGTGAACGAAAGCATGTAAGCGATAAACCCATACCCGCAACCCAGTTCAGTTATCATGCCTTTTTCAGGCAAGGCTTTATCGAGTGCCGAATAAAATTTTTCTCTCCTGCTTTCTTTCACCGCCAGCCATTCCAGTTCAGGTCCTTTATAAATATAACTCATGCGCAAACGCTGCCTGAAATAACGCGGAGTTTCTTTTTCTTCTTTCAGCTTTTCAAATTCAGCTTTAAAGTACCACGATATATTTTTCGTACGCTCCGCATATCCATCGCCAAAACTTTTATCGCCAGCTTTAATGCGCGGAAGAAATTTCATTGTCATGTGTGAGTTCATCACCATAAAATCTCCTTTGCGAATCGTATCACCTGTTCCATGCAGTAGCACGGGAACAATATCAACGTTTAGTTGTTCCGCTAAATAGAAAGCTCCTTTGTGGAAGCGTTTCAGGTTTCCGTCCGGTGAGCGTGTGCCTTCGGGAAACACGACAATCGAATAGCCATCATTCACAATGTCAGCGAATTTGTCGATAGCGGCACCGGCTCCCTGCATTACCGGGTAATAATCGGCCAGTTGTACCACTTTTCCGAACACCGGGGAGTAGTAAACCCAATGATTCGTCAACAGTATCAGTTTGGGGTGCTGCATCACGGTGACTAAAATATCGAGGAACGATGCATGGTTCGCAATTATTATTGCCGGTTTCGAAAAGTCCATGTTTTCCTTCCCGATGTGCGTTTTGCGTACGTTTACCATCATGTAAGTGAGCACCCTGAGGGCATGGCAAACTAAAAAGTGGAAAAAGAGTTTTCGCTTTTTCTTTCCGGGGAAAGGAACAAGATAAATGAGAATATAGCCTACGAGCGTAGCGAGTAAACAAACGGTAACGAAGTATCCGAACGCAATCCAGAAGAGCAGGAGAGTAGGAATAGTCCATGGGGGCAGTCCTTTTTCTTTCCGGCTTTGAATAAAAAAGTTGTAGAGAAGCGGCTGAAGGGTTTGCCCGATAACCACTACGCAAAAAATTCCGATGACTGAAACCAGTGCTACGGAGCGCAATGCCGGATGCTTCGCAAAAAGCAATGCGCCTAACCCGATGAGAACAGTTACCGCACACAGGAAAATAGAAACCCGGTGCGAGACCAGTGTTTCTTTCCCTTCCTTAAATTTTCTTGTGAGCCCGTCAGTAATAAAAATGCTGAAGTCATCGCCCAGCCCGAAGATGAAAGTAGAGATGATGATGTTGATGAGGTTAAACTGCAAGCCGATTAAGCTCATGATTCCCAAAATCCAAATCCAGGAGATAGCCATAGGTAAAAATGTAATGATGGTAAGTTCAAGCCTTCCGTAGCTGATAAGCAGGGCAAAGAATACCAGACCGGAGGTAAGCAGCAGTATGGAATTGAAATCGCTGACAATGATTTCTACAAACTTGTTTGTAATTATCTGTTTGTCGAGAACTACGGTGAAGGGGTGTTTGTTAAGTTCGGCATACAAAAGTTTCCTCTGCGTTTTATTTACCTGAACAGCATTGATAACGGTTTGCCGGTTTTCAGAAGCAATTAAATATTCGCTTCCGAAAGTTTGCCTGACAGGAGCAAAGTATTCACCAGTAACCGGAACATATTCTTTAGCAAGCAGTGTTTCGAAACTTTGAAAGGCTGTGGGTGAAAATCCCGCCTTTGCGGCTTCGCGCTTTACAGCGGCAAGCAAAGTTTCTTTTTTCTGTTTCGTCCAGAAATCATTCCAGCGTTTTATTTTTTCCTGCTGCTGTTTTTGAGAGGGAATGAAGCGGCTGAAAGAAGAATACTTTTCTACCCAACCTTTCGACTTTGCTTCGTGCAGTTGCCGAAGGAGTATTTCGTTGTTCTGCAGCATTTCTTCTTCGGTGTTTCCGTTTACTGCAATAAACACCAGTTTGGAAGTATCGTTCTGTGTGATGTCAATTTCGTTTTGAGCGTTTTTAGTTTGTTCGCTCATAAAGTTCACGGAGTTCAAATCGGTTTGGAAGGAGACGTTGCGGGCATGATAGAAAAGGAAGCCGGTGAGAAGGATAATAAGCGGGAACAAAATTCCTTTCTGTTTGATTTTAAAGTTCAGGAGTTTTTCAATTTGCGATTGCACATGGCGGTTTTGTAGTGCATGGAGATTTGCCGGGATAAAATGCGGAAGAAATACTAGGGCAAAGAAAGTGGCGCCCACTAAGCTCAAACCGGCAAACAAGCCGAAGTCGTTCAGTATTTGCGATTGCATGAAAGACAGAGAAAGGAAAGAGCCTACGGTGGTCACACTGCCGATGGTCATGGGCGAAAGCAAATCGCTGATGGTTTGCTGAACCGAGCCGCAGTGCCTGTAATGACTGAAAAAATGCAGGGAGTAATTGACGGCAATGCCGAGCACCACCGAGCCCGCGCCAATGGCAATGCTCGAAATGCTTCCGCGGGTGAGGGCGATAACTGCGAGGGCAAAAACACCACCGAACAAGACAGGCAACATCATGATGAGGGGTACGCTCTTTTTGCGGAAGAAGAAGCCGACAAACAGCAGGATGAGCACCACGGTAATGCTAAGCGTAACGAGGGAGTCGCGCCTGAGTTGCTTTGCATTGCCTGCTGCTACCACCGGGTTGCCGTAGTAGAAAATTTCAGCGCTACTTTTTTGCGGGTTCAGCGAGGTGATGATTTGGTCAAAGCCCGCGAACAGTTTTATGTTCTTGCCGGTTTCGCCTGAAAGACTTTGGAGAGTGATAAACATGAACAGGCTCCTGAGGTCATTGGACATGATGTAGCCGTCATACAGTGTGTAGTTTTCATCGAGCTGAAGCTGCTGCAGCCTGCGAAGAGCAATATTGGAAATGCCTACCGGGTCATCGGCTATCAGCTTTTTGAGTATCATGCCTGTAGCCGAAGTAACAGCGCTGTAATTTTCATTCATGGTTTGCGCTACGCGCTCCGGTGCAATCAGCGAATCAATAGTGTTGTAATCTTCCTGCTCTAAGTAAATCGGCAGGTGGTTGTGGACGGTATTGTAAATATCCAGCGCGGTTTCATCGCTGACTGTTTTTTTAAGAGAGGCAATTTCAGCGCTGTGTTTTTGTAGAAGATTGGTTTCGAAAGAATCGGCAAGGGCGATAAGGGTTTCGGGTTGGGTTTCACCGCGGGCTGTAATCTTTACAATTACTTTATCGGCAAAGTTTGCGCTCTTAAAAATTCCGGTAATCTGTTTTGTTTGACCGCTTTCGGGCAGGAGGCGGTTTATGTCTTCTTCAATAATAATTTGAGAAGCCAGAAAGGCAAGCAGGGCAAAGAGAAAAGCGGTAAGAGAATAGAAAAGGGTTTTCCGGTTCTGAAAGAATATATAAGCAGCAAGTAGAAGTTGCTTCATGCCCGGGCGAATATAGTAATGAGAGAATTTGAGAATGAGAGAATGGGAATAAGATTAGCCGCCAGGGAGAGTAAAGGGACTGAGGACAAGAGCGGGGTTGGTTGGGAAACAAGTTCGGGATTTGTGAGAGCTGAATGTGAATAGGAGAATATAAGGAACCGGAAGATAAGAACGGGTTGGAGAGTTTGGATTAGAAATTTGTGATTGTTGAAAGGTAAACCGGGAAGGAGGATGGGTGCTGAAGATGAGGGGCATTAAGCAATGACAAGGGGGATGAGAGCTGCCTGTTGGGCGGGCAGGAAAAACGGATGGAGTGAAAGGCAAACAGCGGCAAGGAGCGGAGACGGGGATGAGTTGAGCGGAAAATCGGAAAGGGCGCAGGGCTGATAAGGGCGGATGAATATGAGATAAGGGAAGGCGCAGGGAGAGTATGGAAAGGCGAATGAGGTTTATGGAAAGGCGAATGAGGATTATGGAAAGGCGAACGAGGATTATGGAAAGGCGAACGAGGTTTATGGAAAGGCGAATGTTAAATATGGGAAGGCGAATGGAAAATATGTCAAGACGAATTGAAAATATGTCAAGGCGAATGAGAAATATGGCAAGGCGAATTGAGGATATGACTAAGAGAATGAGGATAAAGGGGTAGGTGGCACAGAGGTTGAGGGAGATTTTTTTTGTTGAACATTTTTTAATACAAAAAAATTTATCACCATGGCAACTTTAATTACACCAAGACCCCAACCGGAGTACCGGTGCACACAAGCGGAGTTATACTCGGGGCTGAACAGCGCGTGGGACAGCCAGGCGGAAAGGGAAGCGGAATTTATTGCAGAGAACACGAAGTACACGGCAGGGATGTCGGTAGTTAAGAAGGCAGCGATACAGGCAGCGAAGGTATTGCCTGACGGTCAGGCAAGGTATGCGGCATCGGAGGTGATGCATGCGGATTTGGAGGAGTTATTGGACGGGTGTTTGGGAAAATGGAACTCGCTTGACGGGTATATCAGGAAGGCATTTAAGGGAGCGCATTACAAGCCAAGAATAGAGGAGGCGGGTAAGGGTTATTATGATTCAGCGGCAAATAAGGATTGGGAGGATGTGAGTTTGCTGCTGGAGGCAGGGAAGACTTTTATAACAACACACAGCGCGGTGCTGGAAGCTGAGGGAGGTATGCCAACTACGCCTTCGTTTGCAGATGCGTATAATGATGTGAAGGAGGAGTTTGATGAGTTGTATGGAAATTTTAAGGATGCGAGGCAGGATGCACAGGAGCAAACGGATGCGAAGATTGAGGCGAATAATGCTATATACAGAGAGGGGCGGGAGATGATGGAGGATGGGAAGCATATATTCAGGAAGAATGCATCGGTGAGGGAGCGGTTTGTGTGGGAGAGGATTTTGGCGATGCTGAGCCCTGAGGAGGGCGAGGGTTTAACAGAGGTGAAGGAGGGTGATATAGCGGCAACCAGTACGGCAAGCACATCGCTGGCGGGATTGGGAATTACGGATGATACGCGGGTGAAGGTGGAGCTTGACGGAGAAGTGGTGATTTTTGGTTCGAATGTGCCGCAGGCAGTTCCGGGACCGGGAGATACTTTCTGGAATGCGCCAGCGGGAACGGTGACGAAGCCGGTGCTTGAGTTTACAACATTGACGGGGTTGAGTGAAATGAAGCCGGTGATGAATATCAGAAATAATGGTACGGGGGTGGTTCATTATAAGGTTACGTTTACGCATTTGGAATCACCAACGCCCTGAAATGGCTGAATTATGATTTGAGTGATTGAATGATTGGAGGCATGATTGAGTAAAAAGCCGCACGGGAGTGCGGCTTTTTTTGTTGGGGGGGGATGGGAATGAAGGGATGGGAGAGTGGGGGACGGTTTGTAATGTTGGCAGGGATAGATGGCAGAGGGGCTGATGGGAAGGAGCGAGATACTTCCAAGTCGCAACGCCTAAGATTTTGAAGAGCGGGCAGAGGTTAAGAGTTGGAAGAGCTGAGAGATGCTGACACGAATTGCACGAAAGTTAGTGAATTAGCGGATGGAAGAATGTGAGAATGTGGTGGTTGGTTGTTTGGGACGATGGGGACTTATGGGACGGATGGAATTGCGGATTGGAGAATGGGGAAGTTGTAAACTTGTATTTATTGGAACTTGCAAGACGCGCAGAGGTTAAGAGTTGGAAGAGCGGGAATGCAAATAGCCTAACACAACACACCCCTACCCCTCTCGCTAAGCAAAAAGCAACGCACAGAGGGGATGAATACAAGGTTCTTCACTACGGAGACCTACGTTCAGAATGACAAAGAATGCGCGAAGGAAGGAAGCGGAAATCTTTTTTGCTGGCGATACCTCACCCCTGCCCTAACCTTTGGAAAGGAGAGGGAGAAATGCAAATACAAAACAGACGGCTCCTGCGGAGCGTAATTCATTTTTGCTTTCTTTATTGCTACAAACAGATTGCTCCGATGGAGCAAATACAGAAATACATTCCACCCTCGTCACGCGCAGAGCCGCGTGCCACTCCCGCTTCCCGCAAAGGAGAGCGGGATGAAACAAGCGGGAGACAAAATGCAAATACAAGGTTCTTCACTACGGAGACCTACGTTCAGAATGACAAAGAATGCCCTTAGCCATCATCTTATCTTCTGCTCATTATTCAAACGCTCTTCGCAGAATAGTTTCCTGCTCTTCGAGGTGAATTTTCTTGAAACCGGTAGCAGGTGAAGCGGAGTTTTTGCGGGCAATGCCGCGGATGTGTAGTTTTTCGTTGAACCGGGCATGAATAAAATACCAGGCGCCCATGTTTTCGGGTTCTTCCTGCACCCACCACACTTGCGCATGGGGGTATTTTTTCGACAGTTCAATCATCTTGTCCTGCGGCACGGGGTAAAGCTGTTCAACACGGGCGATGACCACATCGGTAATGTTGTCGCGCACTTTGCGCTCGAGAAGGTCGTAATAGATTTTGCCTGAGCAGAAAATAATTTTTCGTGCGGTGCTTTCCACATGGTCAACGAGCAGTTCTTCAAAGCCGCCTTTCAGAATATTTTCGAGAGGAGAAAGACAGCGGGGGTGGCGGAGCAAACTCTTGGGGCTCATGACCACGAGTGGTTTACGGAAAGGCCATTTCAGTTGCCTGCGCAGAGCATGGAAAAAGTTTGCGGGGTCGGTAATGTTTACCACAACCATATTCATTTCGGCACACTGCTGTAAAAATCTTTCGAGACGGGCGGAGGAGTGTTCGGGCCCCTGGCCTTCGTAGCCGTGAGGAAGCAGAAGCACCAAACCGGTGGCACGCTGCCATTTGCTTTCGCCCGAGGTAATAAACTGGTCGATGATAATTTGGGCACCGTTGGCAAAGTCGCCAAACTGAGCTTCCCAAATTACGAGGGGGTCGGGGCTTGGAAGGGAGTAGCCGTACTCAAAGCCCAGTACACCGTATTCGCTGAGGTGGGAGTTGTAAACAAAAAACCTGCCCTGCTTTTTGGCGAGGTTGCAGAGGCGGCAATATTCTTCATCGGTGTTTTCATCGGTAATAACTGCATGGCGGTGAGTAAAGGTGCCGCGCTTTACATCTTCACCCGACAGGCGGATGTCTTTTCCATCGAGCAGAATAGAGCCGTAAGCCATGAGTTCAGCAGCCGCCCAGTCTAATTTTTTTTCTTCCTGCATGAGCTTGTTACGCTCGTTGAGGTATTTCTGAACCTTGCGAAGAGGGGTAAAGCCATCGGGCACGCGGTTGAGACCTTCTATGAGTTTGAGGGCGGTATCTTGGGTTATGGAAGTATCGGGGGATTGAATAAAATCCTGAATGGAAGCCTTACGAAGTTTCTGCCAGGCGAGTTCGTTTTTTTGTTTTTTGTAGGGCAGGGGATGCTGTTTCACGGAATCGAGGCGTTGCTGAAGTTCATCCCAAAATTCTTTTTCCATTCGCTTTGCCAGCTCGGCTGTTACAGAGCCTTCTGATTCGAGCTGCCTGGAGTAGATATCGCGGGGGTTGGAATGTTTTTCAATAAGCTTATACATAAGCGGCTGTGTAAACTTGGGGTCATCGCTTTCGTTGTGCCCCCACCTGCGGTAGCAAACCATATCAATAAAAATATCTTTATTGAACAGCTGGCGGTATTCAGCGGCAATTTCGGAAGCAAAAACCACTGCTTCGATATCATCGCCATTTACATGGAGTACCGGTGCCTCAATGGCAGCGGCAATGGATGTGCAGTAGTCGGAAGAGCGTGCATCTCCAAAATCGGTGGTAAATCCAATTTGGTTATTGATAACAAAATGAATGGTTCCTCCCGAATAGTAACCATCGAGCTTAGCCATTTGCAACACCTCGTAAACAATACCCTGCCCGGCTACGGCAGAGTCGCCATGAATGAGGACAGGAAGAATTTTATCATAATCAGATTTATAAATGGCATCGGCTTTAGCACGGGCAAAGCCGGTAACAATAGGGTTGACGGCTTCGAGGTGCGAGGGGTTGGGCATCAGTTTGAGGTAAACTGACTTTCCGGCTTCGGTGGGGTATTGGGAAGAAAAACCAAGATGATATTTTACATCACCGTCACCCATGGTTATGTCAGTCAATACATTTCCTTCAAATTCGTTGAAGATTTCTTCATAGGTTTTTCCCATAATGTTAGCTAACACATTCAGCCTTCCGCGGTGAGCCATGCCGAAAGCTACTTCTTCAACACCGAGCGAGGCGGCAGTATGAATAATGGCATCGAGAGCAGGGATAGCAGTTTCACCGCCTTCGAGGGAAAACCTTTTTTCACCGATATATTTTGTTCCGAGGAATTTTTCGAAGGAGACCGCTTTGTTGAGTTTGCGCAGAATCCGCTCTTTTTTCTCTACGGGGAAGTTGATGAGGATGTCTTTTTTTTCTGTATGGTTTCGGAAAAACTCTATTTCTTCTTTCAACCGGATATAACCGGTTTCAAAGCCGATTTTGCCACAGTAAATTTTACGGAGCCGGGAAATAATTTCGTTGAGAGAGGCGTTGGTCAGCCCGATTTCGGAACCAACAGCAAACTTTCTCTCCAAATCTTTTTCACTTAACCCGAAGTGTTCCAATTCAAGATTTGCCTGGCGGTTTTTACGTTTCTTGATAGGGTTGGTATCTGCAATTAAATGCCCTTTATTCCGGAAGGCAATGATGAGGTTATAAACCTTCAGTTCATCGGCAGAAAATGCCGCGGTTTTGCCGTTGGCATAATTGAGCAAGGCAAAATCGAATCCTTCAAAAAACTTTTTGAAGTCAGGGTCAACAGAAGCAGGGTTTTTCCTGAAATCCTGATAGAGATTCTCTAAATAATCGGGGGTGGCGTTAGTAAGAAAACTGTAACTATCCATCTTATGGCTGAGCGTAAAAGCGGGTGCGAAACTAATTGATAAATAAGAAATAAGAGAGTTTGCGTTTGTATTTTTAGGTGATTATTCTATTTTTGGCGTCCATTTTTAAAAAAAGAGAACGATGGCCCATCATAAGTCAGCTATTAAGCGTATCCGGCAAACCGCGAAAAGAAGATTACATAACCGCTTTTACGCAAAAACCATGCGTAATGCTATCCGCGACCTGCGCGCAGAAAGCAAGTCGGGTGAAGCCAAAAAGGCGCTTCCGAAGGTGTTATCAATGATTGATAAACTGGCGAAGAAGGGATACATACATCAGAATAAAGCGGCAAACCTGAAATCAGGGTTAACTAAGCTAACTGCGAAAGCGAAGTAGTTCCATCAATACAAATTATACGAAGGCATCTTTTCAGATGCCTTTTTTATTTTCAGGCTGTGGAAGAGAAGGAGTTTTTATCCATAAAAAGCTGGGCAGAAGAAGACCGGCCCCGAGAAAAACTTTTACTGAAAGGCAAAGGCGCTTTAAGCGATGCCGAATTGATAGCTATTCTTCTGAGAACGGGAGTGAAAGGAAGTTCGGCATTAGACATTGCGAAGAAAATTCTTGTGAAGGTAAAAGGTGATTTGAATGAGTTGGGGAAACTTTCGGTAAGTGATCTCAAGAAACTGGAGAAAGGATTAGGCAATACAAAAGCCGTAACCATTGCAGCGGCACTTGAATTAGGAAGAAGGAGGCAATCGAGCGAGGTAAGGGAGAAACCTGTGATTAAATCAAGCAGGGATTCGTTTGAATACATCTACCAGGAAGTTGCTGACTTGCCGCACGAAGAATTTTATGTTCTCTATCTCAACAAATCAAACAAAGTAATTACACACAAGAACATCAGTTCGGGAGGCGTTACCGGTACCGTTGCCGACATTAAAATAATCCTGAAACATGGGATAGAACTGCTTGCATCTTCCATTATTGCTGTTCATAATCATCCATCAGGAAACCTTACACCCAGCCAGGCAGATATTGAACTAACCAGGAAAATTAAAGAAGCAGCCAAACCATTAGATATTATCCTGCTCGACCACTTGATTATAGGAGAGAAGAACTATTACAGTTTTGCTGATGAGGGAATGCTGTAAAACAAAAATGCCATTCCGGTTTACAGAATGGCATTTGCAAAAAGTGATTTTGGTTATTTACTTACAATAAACTTTAATGTCTGAACCACTTTGTTTCCGTCTTTTACAGCAGCGAAATAAACTCCGTTGTTCAGGTTAGCCGTGTTAATGGCGGTTCTATATTCGCCTTTTTCCCAGACCGAAGCCGGTGAACTGGTAACTAAACGACCCAGAACATCATAAACATCTAAAGCAACCCGGGTATTTTGATTCAACGCAAAGTTTACATACACTACATCAGTTGCCGGATTGGGAAACAAAGCAACAGAAGCAAACGAGTTGTTGATTTCATTAATTGCGGTTCCGGTACTGACACTGGTAGAATCAGCGCTGTTCAAATGAATTTCAAGAGCATTCATTATTTCGCGGTCGTTAACGTTTGACGCGTAATGATGTACCACAACCACCAGCGTTACCCGCGACTCATTCCATGTAGATTTGAGTGAATCGTTATATTGAAAAGTATATATGCCGCCATCGGCAGTAGGTGAAACAACAGAATTATTAGTTCCATAGGCGCCACCGAGCATTTTACGCACTACATGGCGGTGTTTAAAACCGATTATGGGATTTCCTTTCTGATACCATTCGCTGCTTGGAGTATTATTATACGCATTTACCTGATTATAACCGCTGCCCGTACCGGATACGCTGTCTTCGACAATGTAACAGTTCAACCGGAAGTTATCGGTTATAGCTCCATAAAACCTTGCTGAAGCATTTATGCTAAGCTGACGGGTAGTTGGATTATATGTATTGCTGGCGATAACAGAAACCGGTGTGGTTACTGCGGCTCTTTGAAGCGAAAAGCTTTGCCAAACATTAGTTGATACCCCCACCTCTTCTTCACCGTCAAACAAAACCCTGTCGACACAGGCCGAGGGCGCACCTGAAGTATAAGCGCTGGCCAGGGTAGAATGGTCAGGAATGGTCATGGCATCGGTACCAAAACCTGCATGAAGAGCAACCCCAATTACGCGGTCGGAATAACTATTGAGTATGCCGTTCATCACGGTAGTGCCGCGCGGACAGTACTGACAAGGAGCTGTGGTAAATTCTTCAAGCAATACATTTTTATGAGGAGTAGCGCTCAACGCCTGAATGCTTTTCGTCAGGCTGTTGTTGGATGACACCATGTCTGTTCCCCCATTGGGTGCGTTTGCCGTAACTGCTATATTGTGAGTAATAGCTGTATTAATATTCATGGGTTGAGTAAAGGAGAAAGGAAGAGTTTGAAGCGGGGCAAGGTTTACTCCGTTGTAGCTTTGTGTGACCGGTGAGCCTCCGTTATCTGTATAAAACAAATCGAAGGAAGTAATGTAAGTGCCGCCCTTGTTTATCACTTTACCGCTAACGGTCTGGTTGCCCAAACCCACATATTTGTTCATTGTAATTTCATCCACCGCAATATCAAGCGCAACCGGAATGGTAAGCTTTACATCATCCACCATCCAGAAATAATCGTAATCTCCCTGGAAATTGAATTTAAGGTAAACCGTAGATTTACCTGCAGCAAAACTTGTAATATCTATTTCGACATGATGAGGGTTGTTAGATGTTTCATCAACCGAGTAAACGGGAATCCATGAACTCCCGTTATCGCTTACGTAAACTGTTCCTATGCTGGAACCATACTGACGGAAGTACTCATTAAATTCAAGAAAAACGTAACCGAGCGATGAACAGTTAACTGCCGGTGAAATCAGGTCAGCATCCTCGGGCTTATTATCATCATTTGCCGCATCGGACAGGAAGTAAACATAACCGGTAGTTGCTGAAGCTGAAGAAAAGGTAACACTACCTAAACTGGGAACTGAAAGTGCACCGGTCTTGTATTGCCATACGCCAGCACCGGTTCCTGTTTTGTCCACAGTTGTCCAAGGGCTCATACCTCCCTGAAAATCTTTAGAATACCAGGTAGTTTGAGCGGTGGTCAAAAAAACAGCTGCCGCTAAGAAAGCAGAAGTAAAAAGTTTTTTCATAATAAAGTGTTTGCTTTGCGAAGAATAGCCGTAAAAGTAGAAATTTTACCGAAGGTAGGTAGTTCGATTGGTTAGTTTGTTGCTTATACTTATTTCCTTGTTATTTTAGCCACCTCGTTAAACCTCTTTTAGCATGAAAATAAGATTACTTTTTCTTTGGGCGTTGCTTTTTGCAGCCGGGATTTTCGTTCAGGCACAAGCCCTTATTACTGTTCCTAACGATTCATCGGAAATTACAGCAAATGTTACCGATGAATTTGAACCAAACGATGTTCATATTTACCTGGTAAATAATTCTTCTTCGTCTATTACGGTTACCTGGGGCTTGATTAATTATACAGCTCCTGCAGGATGGGAAGTTAAACTTTGCGACAACAATAACTGCTATGATTTACTGCTTTTCCCGGGTCCTTATGAGTCGCTGCCTATTCCCGCTGGCGATACGATGGACATGAAATTTCAATACACTGCGCACCTGATTACCGGTTCAGCCAGTTCAAACGTTTATGCTTACGTTACCGGTGACAGCGCCAACACGGTGGTATTCCTCAATTACAAGGCGAACCTTACGGCTATAAGCGGAATTGCCGGAAATACAGCCTTTTCAAATCTTAAATTATTCCCGAACCCGGCTGTAAGTACCCTTTTGGTTTCAGGTTTTGAACAAGCCGGTGAAATTACATTTGAACTTTACAGTTTGAAAGGCGAAAAACTGAAAAGCGAAACCAAAAACAGCTCAGATTCTAAAGCCGAGATACCGGTTCAGGCTCTCCCCGCAGGGGATTATATTCTGAAAGCGTTTGATATTTCCGGAAAGGTGCTTGGTGTTTCGCGGTTCAGTAAAACGGATTAGAAAAGAAACCTTTTTACAGGTCTTATAAACTTACTTAGAATACATTCCTTTTTTTTATATCTTATTAAAACGTTTTCCTGAGATTTTTTTCAGAGCATCACTAAAACTGTTTTTACGCCCGATAATGTAAAAACGTATGGGATGTCATTAAAACTGCTTCATCATTTCTAAGGCATATTCATTAGCAGGGTCAAGTTCCAGTGTTTTGCTAAAGAAGCTTTTAGCTTGTGCCTTATCTTCAACTTTATAGAAAAAGTAAAGCCCTACATAAAAATAAGCATCGGTAAGATTTCGCTTGTATTTGACCGGGTCGCTGGCTGTTAACTCAATATATTTTTGATAATACGGAAGTGCAGGATAATTATCTGCATTAAGGATTTGATACCGCGCATTAGTGTATCCCCGCCAATAATAACCATCGGGCGAAGTGGGGTTACGCATGATAAACTCGGCAAATGTAGTATCAGCCATTAGTGAATCACCGACAGAGAAGCAAGCTCTGCCCAAATAGTATAACTCCAATGAGCTCAAGCTGCCGCACCTTGCTTTTTTGGTGATATATTGGGCAATTGCTTCCGAGTCATACTTTGCCAGAAATAATGTTTTAGCAAATTCGCTAAGTAAATCGCAATTGGATGAATCTCTTTCAAGCGCTTGTCTAAAATAGTTAAACGCAGTAGCCGTGTCGCCCACCTGCGCGGCAATACGGGCAGCGTAAATAATGTCAATGTCTTTTTCCTTTCGGGTAGAGTTGGAAAAGAAAGCCTTGCTTGCTTCGGCAGCTTCTTTATAACGTTTTAACTCATAATTGCCTATTGCCTGCACCCGCTGAAAAACATAATTATTGGGGTCGCTTTTCAAGCCTTTGGCAGCTTCTTCAAGCGCTCGGTCCCATTCTTTGTTTTGAATAAGCATGGTAAGCAAACTGGTAATGGCTTCAATATCGCCCGGGCTGAGAGCAATATATTTGGCATAATTAGAGCTGAATTTATCGTACTGCTTTGTGTAGTAATAAGCGTTGCCGAGTTCTTTATATATCACCGGATAGCTTTGGTCTAATTGAAGCGCGTCATTAAATGATTTAATAGCCTGGTCATACATTTGTCCGCGCATTGACAAACGGCCAATCCTGATTTTTGCCTGCGGGTTAGCCTTACATTCACGGTCGGCAGCTTCGTACATGTTCATAGCTTTACCGCCCATGGTATTATCGGTTGAAGATTTTTCAAGGTACGCATCTCCGAGAGCCATCATCAAAACACAATTCTTGCTGTTAAGGTTATAGCCTTCCTCAAATTTTGAAATAGCAGCCGCTAAATCAGTTATGGTTGGACGGAAATAGGCATCGCCAATTTCATAATAGATGTCGGCATTCTTATATTTTGTTGTTTTAAGTGCACCATCGAAACTGGTTTTTGCTTCGGTCATATTTTTTGCCAGTAAAGCCAGGCGACCACTGGCTACGTAACCCAAGGCAGTTCTGGTGTCGGGGTGCCAAACCATTTTGTAGAAAATCTTTGCCGAGTCGGCATCATCGCTTTTCAGGTAAGCATTGCCGAGATAGTAAGCTACATCGGCTTTGTTAGCCGCAGGGTCTTTCATTAATTTAAAAAGGATTTGCTTAGCCTTAAAATAACTTTCGTTATCAATTTCTCGCTGGGCATCCTGCAGGGTTTGTGCAGAAATTACGAACAGAGTAAAAAACAAAACTACCGTTGAAAATACTTTTCTCATTTCTAATTTATTTATTGTCCTTCTTTGATTAAAAAGTTGTACCAAAGTTTATTAACCGCCTGTTACAGGGCTTTCATTAACAATTATTTCACGTTCGGGCATCTTTACTGGTATTAAACCCGCCTTTAAAAATATCCTTGCCGCCTTTTCTTTAGCCAGAAACCCGATAAACAAAAGCTCTAAGTTGTCATCGTACGAAAACCGGGTAAGGGTGTTTACCGTTCGTATGAGCGGGTATATACCCTCAGCAATGTCTGATTGGTTAGCGCTTACCCGTGTATTCTTCCCGTTTTTGTCCTGAACGCGCAAACTTAAAATTTTTATCTTCTTCAGAATGGCTTTTACCCTGTCGTCATCGGTATCGCTCACCAAATTGTAAGGTATAAATCCGATTACTCCGTTTTTCTTTTCGACATAATCAATTACAGCCTCTGCATTTTCGAGGGCGTACGCATTGGGAGAAACTTTTTCGCCCAATCCCAGTAAACTAAACATATACTTCACAATGGTTGAATTCTGGTTATCGAAAACAAGCGTGACCTCCTTTTGAGTTGAAGCGAAGTACTTTTTTAACGCAGCAGTATCAAGATTATTATCGTCAAAATTTTTGTTGCCGATAAGGGCCACAGCATCATACGCCACCGGTAGTTCGCGGGTGTAAAGCGTATCGAAAGTTTTAAAATTGCTGATTTCTTCAGGAGTTAACATCCTGGTGAGAATTAAGCCCGCGGCCTCGCGCTTTTTCAACGCCTCAAACATTTCATTTTCGCTCTTGTATGAAATATTTACATCAACGCTGTCGTATAAAAATTCAAATACTTCTACCTGTTGCTTTAAGATGGGTTCCAAACCGGCATCGGCAGCAATGTTCAGCACTCCTTTATAAGTGCGGAAGCGGCTTTCCTGTTTTGCCTCGTAATCTGATTTTTGCCTGCACGATGAAAAAATAACTGAAGCAAAAAGAAAGAAAGCGATTTTACTCTTCATGCCTGTATATTTTATACTCGGCATAAAAGCCATAGAAGCGAAAAAAAGAATACAGGAGCATGAGCCCTCCGAACGCGTACCGGATATTATTCTCGAAACCGACAGTAAGCTGAGGCATAAGAAATATAACCATGGAGAATATAAAAAAGATTACCCCCGCAATAGCTTTCCATAAAAGAGAGGGCCTGGAATAAACTATCCTGAAAAAGCGATTGAAGTCATTCATCATCCTGAAATTAAAAAATCATAACCTTTCCACCGGAACGATTATGATTTCTGAGAGAATTGTTTCTATAAGAATGTTACTGCAAAGTGAATTTCACGGGCACCACATAGTAAACCGGCACCGGTTTACCCTGTTGCTTGCCGGGAGTAAACTTAGGCAGCATTTTAATTACACGGACAGCTTCTTTATCCAACCCGGGGCTTACACTTCGAATTACCTGTACATCTGAAACACTTCCATCGGCACCCACAACAAACTTCACCGAAACCCTTCCCTGTATGTCATTATCCCTTTCCATTTGAGGGTATTGAATATTCTTCATCAAAAATTTCATCAGTTCTCCTTCGCCACCGGGAAACTGAGGCATTTGCTCAACGAAAGTGAAAACCTTTGGTTCCTCAACTGCCGGTGCTTCGGTAATGATGGGTTCTTCGATTTTGGCATTCTCATCGCCCTGCTGGGTTTTTACATCTATCTGGGTTTTTTCCTCAATGGGCATTTCCATTTGCTCTTCTTCGCGCACTTCTTCCTGCTTTTTTACGACCATTTCGACAAAACGAACAGTAGGTCTTTGAGGCGGTGGTGGCGGTGGTGGCGGTGGTGGCGGTGGCGCTTCTCTGTCTAATGGGGGAGGTTCTGTAAGTGTTACCGAAGTTTCAACTATCTTTTCCTTTTTTTCAGGAATCAGAAAACCCCAGTCAACGGTTGAAGCAAAAATGAACAAGGTAAATCCGATAACGGCAATAACTAAACCTATACGAACATTCTTTTTAATAAGCTGGCGAAGTTCGTATGCACCGTAAGCTTTGTTACGGTTATCGAACACGATATCGTCCATTGACCAGCCTAAATAATTCTTTATTGTTTCCATTTTTTATTTCTAAAACTCTGTTTCTGCCTTTACATATAAGATGCAAAAGCAGAAAAATTCCACAAAATTTATTGCGTTACCCGCTCTTCAGCCGGTTTCGGGTTTCCGCCTAATGAAACAGCTTCAACTTCAATCGGGTCTACATCCTGAATAGCGTAAATCTTGCAGCCGGTTATGTCCATTTCATCCAATATATCCACCATGTTCTTATACCGGGCGCCTTTCAGCATTTTTATCAGCACAATAGCATCGCGTTTTGCCATGGCGAATTCACTTTCCTGCTTAACCCCGTCTTTGTTGGCATCGGTCCATTTGCGCACTAAGGGGCAGGCATCGGGAACTGCTTTTAGTTTTTTCATAATTACTTTCCGGATTCCGTTATCGCCCGAGAAGGTGGTTTTTTGCAAGCCTGCTACCTGAAGCCCTTCGTAATACCAAACGGCATCTAAGGTATCGAGCAGGATATGCAATACCTGGCATTCGCCTACATCCTGTTTATCTTCTTCAATTTCGGTTTTCTTGGGCATGTTCAACTGCATAGCCTTGGGCTTGTTCAAAGTGGTGGTAAGCATGAAGAAAGTAATAAGCAGAAACGCCAGGTCAACCATGGGAGTAAGGTCAACGCGGGTGGATAGTTTCTTGGAGCGGACACCAGCTTTGTGTTTTCCATGTTCGCCCCCTTTGGAGGTATCTAAATCTGCCATTTTATCTCATCTTTTTTTATTACATGCGCTAATTTCCGCCTTCTTTGGAAGCCGGTGCTTCTTCTTCTTCATCTCCGCCTCCTCCTGCCAAAGAGGTAATGAGAACAAACCGGTGAATATTCCTTTCGGTCAGCCGTTTTATAACTTCTCGTACATACATTACATCAGAATTCTTATCGCCTTTTATACCTATTTGAATATTTCCTCCGCTGGCATAAAAAGCTGAGCTTACCCAGTCGCCCAATTGGTTATCGAGCGAGTCGGTGTAGGGAATTCCCGGCATTTGTTTTTCCTGGTATTCCTTAAACTGGGTTCCGTTCATGGAGGTTATGCGTTTGGTATCGGCAATGGGTGTTCCCCAGGTTTCGGCTAAGCAGAAAAACTCGGTTTGTTCGGGAGTAAGATTTTTAATACCGGGGTAATGGTCGCCCGAAATGCTGTTGAGTTTTTCGAGCATGGCATACCGCTGCGCTTTTTCTTTTAAGGATATAAACGCTTTGCCTTCTTTATTTACGGTAATGATAATTGCATTATCAACTGCTTTGGTGGAGCGTGCATCAGGAACATCAACGGCTACCACTGCCTGGGGTTTGAACTTGGCTGTAAGAATAAAGAAAGTAAGCAGCAGGAAAGCCACATCGCACATGGCGGTCATGTCAACGATGGTGCTTTTTCTGGGTACTTTTACTTTAGGCATTATAGCTTGTTTTTAATATTTGCGTTGTTACTTACGGGTAGCGGCAAAGGTTTGGGAAATAGAGTAACCGATTTCGTCAATACCGTAAGTAAGTTTGTCAATCATTCCGGTAAAGAGGTTATACATGATAATAGCTATGGCAGAAGTGCCTATTCCTATGGCGGTATTGATAAGCGCTTCGGAAATACCTGCCGAAAGAGCTCCAGGGTCGGGGTTGCCGGCTACGGCAAGGGCGGCAAATGCGCGAATCATTCCCAATACGGTTCCAAGAAGGGCAACCAGTGTGCCTACCGATGCCATGGTAGCAATAATGGGCAGGTTTTGTTCAAGGCTGGGAAGTTCCAGCGAGGTAGCTTCTTCAATTTCCTGTTGAATATGGGTTACTTTTTGTTCTAAGGTAAAGTCGGTGTTTTTTTCCATTTCCTGATATTTGCGAAGCCCTTCAACCACTACGTTGGCCACCGAGCCTTTTTGGCGGTTGCACTCTTCAATTGCTCCGTTTATATTATTATTATGGAGATAAGTTTTAACCTTTTGAAGAAATGATTCAATGCTTCCGTTGCCTTTGGCTTTGGTAATGGTTAAAAACCTTTCAACGCTGAAAGTAACCACTATCAGGAACATAGCCATAAGAATAGGAACGATAAAACCGCCCTTGTATATAATACCGATATAGTCGCCCGGTACGGGGTCTTTATATTCGGGGGGCATAAAATGCGATTTGTTGCCGAAAACCAGGTGGAATATCAGGTGGGTAACAATTAACGATACAATAATGACCACAATTGCCCACGGAAACTCGCTTTTTTTATTTGCCTGCGGTTTTGCCTGAATGCTCATTTGAATTTTGTTTTTAGTGATTAAATCTGTTTTGCTGTTTGTGCTTTTTTCAAAAAAAGAGGCGTAAAAATATCTCTTATTTTCTCTTTTCAAAATTTTGCCTTTAAAATCCCAACCGCTGCGGCTGAACATTTTCAACATTCATTTACAAGGAGTAACGCCAGCTATATGATGTTATTTTCCCGAAATTCCACAAATACCGTTTTATGACAATTCTGTGACAATTCTATGTATCAAAATCCGGGGCGCAAAACTGTGGGGGTGGAATATTTCGCCTTTGCAAAGCCCTCCAACAAAATAAATATAGGAACAGTACCTCTTACTATATATAAAGGTAGAACCACTTCAACTGCCGGAACCGTAGTTGCTGCCGGAGGTTTGTTCGGAATACCCAAAGGTTACAGCACTATTACCGTAGCTAACCCTTCTTCAACCACCACAGGGGTTTTTACTGCGCTAAGAGGCAGATAATGAGGTGGAATTTTAACATTTGTGGTACGAATAATGGCATTTGTGGTACGAATAATTGGTTTCGTGGTACGAATAATTAAAATTATGGTACGAAAAATGGCTTTCGTGGTACGAATAATTAAAATTATGGTACGAAAAATGGTTTTCGTGGTACGAATAATGGAGATTATGGTACGAATAATGGAGTTTATGGTACAAAATATGGCATTTCCAGGTTCTATGGTTAATCGAATGAGAATAGCAAACAGATTTTAGACTCATCTTCCCGTCACCTGCATTATTGTATTAAACCTTAGTAGAATAAATTTGACTATACTAAACCAACCTTATAAACCTTATTCACCTTTCCTGCCCGTCATATAAGATTAATAAGGTTTATTAACGGGTCGGTTAATTCTACTAAGGTTTA
>CAZWAD010000017.1:21084-83169 GCA_964631835.1 uncultured Chitinophaga sp. | reverse complement strand
GTTCAAAGTATTGGGAAGTACGAAGTTTTCCTCAATACTTTCCATGTTTTCCTTAATACTTTCGGGGAATTGCTTAATACTTTCGTTCAAAGTATTGAGAAGTACGAAGTTTTCCTCAATACTTTCCATGTTTTCCTTAATACTTTCGCAGTTTTCCCGAATACTCACCGTGTTTGCCAACAGGCTGACAGCCTGAATAAATAAAAATAACCCCGTTTTCTCCTCAAAAACGCCTTATTTTTTGTAAGGTCTTGAAAAAAACGACTTTCCGCTGAAACCCTTATCGGGCTTATGTTTAAGGCTATTGAAATTGCTCTTTTTGCTTAAAAATGTGCCTCCAAAACGTAAGAACGGCAAAAATCTGTCTTTGCGCTGTTTTAGGGAAGCCATATCCTTTGCTTCTGCAAAGTTTTTTTCAGCACTTATTACCTAACGCCATGTTGAATATACGGAGCAAAAAAACAACGAATAAAATCCCGCCTATGGCGGGAAAAAACCTTCTCTCCTTTCTTGTTTTGCAGTTGCCCACCCTGGTAACAGTTCAGCAGCTTTATTTTACCGGTTTTGTTTAGCTTGCCTTTTATTAAATAACTCATTTTAAAAAAATTATACCATGAAACCAAAGATTAACGAATTCAAATTGAAAACAATTGCAGCCATGAGTAAACGAATAATACTTTTTACGGGAATTTTAATTAGCATAGTTCACAGCAGGGCTCAAGTTACTTTTGAACACACTTACCCCGGTCCTAATAGTTTAGCTCAATCACGACCGACTATAATAAACATGGGTGGGAATGACGGCTATAAATACATGTATGTGGATTTTCAATCGAATGAGTTAAAACTCTTCAACCTCGACCACACTCTGTTTTATAACATCACAGTTCCTGTTACATTGCTTAACTCAAGCCAGTATAACATTGGATATGTTACTTGGTCGTTGTTTGATTGCGACACAACACAATTTGAATACGCAATTTTGCCCGGTAATTCGAGCAAAACATTTTCTATCTACAGACAGGATGGCACTCTTTTGTTTCAGAGAGATAGTGTTATCGCCCCGTTTTGTTTTGGCTGCTATAATGGTTCTTATGATATAAGACCGATTTCAAGTACCCCTAACGGTTCAAAACTGTTTTTGTATAAAGCAGACGGTGGTGGACAATTTCATACAACTGATGTCTATTCTGTATGCGGTAAAATACCAGTTCAAATCTCTGAAGAAAATACTGCCGTTGGCAGGTATATAAAAGTCTATCCAAATCCTTCATCAGGTAAGGTTGATTTTGAAATAGACCTGCCCGACAACCTTCATAGCTATGAACTATCGCTGTACAACTCATCCTTACAACTTATTACATCTATGCAAATGGAAGCAACAAAACGAAGAGAACATTTTGATGGAAGCATTTTAAGCTCAGGCAATTACTTCTTTGCTTTGCAAGCCGAGGGCAAGATTTTGCAAAGCGGAAAATTTGTTATTACTAAATGATTTTTAAATTAAAAAATATTTCAATCATGAAAAATAAAATAAAAATGCTGATGATTTGTGTAATGGTAATCATCGCAAATGTAAATTCTTTATTTTGCCAGTCAACAATAGCCAACAACTCATTATCGGGAACAGCACCGAATCCCGTTGAGTTTTTGGGTAGTGATAATGGTTTTGACCTTGTATTTAATTTTGGGGGTATAGGTGGTATAGGAGAAGTCGCACGTTTTCTTCAAAGCAATGGAAACTTAGGTATTGGCACAAACAATCCCCAACAACTACTCCATGTTTCTAACAGCGGCAGTATTCGTTTAGATGTAACCGGTGTGGGTGAAAGTTTTATGATAAATACTAACCCGGTGTTGTGGCATAATAATAACACCAGTAATATCTTTGTGGGGGTGGGGGCTGGAATATCAAATACCCCAACCGATGTAAACAACACTTTTATTGGGAACAACGCGGGTAACAATACAGCCACCAGTGGTACTGCTCGCGGTAGCCACAATACTTTTGTGGGAAATAACACAGGGTTCACTAATACAATAGGCTATGGCAGCACGATGGTCGGAATAGAGGCCGGGTTTAACAATACCACCGGGAAGCACAATAATTTTATTGGTGATAGTGCGGGATTCAGTAACGTAACTGGATGGGGTAATTGGTTTGGAGGCTATGCTGCAGGGTTTGCTAATATCGGAGCCGCGGGTTTTATCGGTAACTGGAATACTTATACTGGGCACAAGTGCGGACAAAACAATCCGGATGGAAAACTCAATTGTTATTATGGAAAAGAGGCTGGTTTCAATAGTACGGAAGGTGAGGGTAATTGTTTCTATGGAGTTCGTAGCGGTTTTGTAAACAAGGGAAATCGTGCTGTTACTCCTAACCATGAGGGCTGGGATAATTGTTTTTATGGACATTACAGCGGAGGTGGCGTTCTCGATCCCACTGATGCAACAACCGGTTCACAAAATTGCTATTACGGAAACTATGCCGGTGAACGAGACCATACGGGCGAGCATAATTGCTTTTTCGGTTTTAGAAGTGGCTCTGACAATGATGGTGGCAATTATAATAGCTTTTACGGTCATCGCAGCGGACGTAACAATGTTACGGGGCATTACAATATTTTCATTGGGGATGAAGCTGCGTTTAACAACTTAGAAGGAGATTCAAACGTAGTTATT
Organism: uncultured Chitinophaga sp.; assembly: GCA_964631835.1. Taxonomy (GTDB): domain Bacteria; phylum Bacteroidota; class Bacteroidia; order Chitinophagales; family LD1; genus Bog-950. The sequence continues at coordinate 80,484 of CAZWAD010000017.1, read as the reverse complement.
GGATATGACGCAGGCCGTTCTTTGGTGGGTGATGACAATAACAGTAATCCTGATACCCGAAATGTTTTTATAGGTCCTCAAGCTGCACTAAGTACCACAGGCGAAGAGAATATTATTATCGGTTCGCTTGCCAATGGAGTTCCGGTTGCGCCAGCAATATTTCTAACCAATGCTACGGCAATAGGAGCCGATGCAGTTGTACGCAGAAGTAATACAATGATACTTGGACGGAATGATGTTAATGTGGGAATTGGCTTGTCGGGGGATGCAACCGGGCCTGTTGCCAAACTACATGTAGATAATCAAAGAACGAATATCGCAGGGATGTTTCGCTCAAGCACAAACCCAATCAATTGGAACCAAGGAGTATATGCCCTTGCCGAACAAGGCGGTTTTGCGAATGTGGGTCTTACCGGTGATGCCCGTACTGCACAAATTGCCTTTCCTTCTTCGTTAGTTAATATTTTTAATTTTTGGGGGATACCCTATAATATTGGAACCGTTGGCAGAGCAAGAGGCTCATTTGTTAATATTGGTGGAGTATTTGAAGCAAATGACCCTACTTGCCAAAGCTGGAATGTCGGCATGTATGCAAGTGCCTCTGCATGTAATACAACAGCAACTGCTGGCTTTTTTCAGGGTTTTGGTTTTTCTACAGCCCCCATACTAGCCATATCGGACCATACGTTCAAAGATAGTATTCAAACTCTCACCGGTGCTCTAACAACCATTGCCCGGCTTAACCCTAAAAACTTTGTATTCAAGACATCAACTTATCCATATATGAACTTAGCACCCGGCCAGCAACATGGTTTTATCTCACAAGAGATTGACACCGTAATGCCTGAGCTCGTTCATGAAGTAATGCAACCTCAAATTCGTGATTCATTGGGAAATATTCTTCAGGATACTATTACAATTAAAGCTCTTGATTACACAAGTTTAATACCTCTTGCCATTGCAGGCATCCAGGAACTCTCCACCACCAAAGTTTCCGCCTGCAGCGACCCAACCGTAGCCGACAGCAACCAATTAGTAAAATGGAGCGGCAGCGAAAAAGTTTTGTGCAACAGCATAATTTACGATGACGGAGAGCGGGTAGGCATACCCTCCACAGAGCCCTATGCCTATGTAAACGTAAGCAACCACCAACAACAGGTAGCCGGCCACTTTACTTCCGATGCCGAAGGCACAACGGCTGTGCTTGCGGCAGAGTATGACGAAGACGGAGGCGGAACGGAAATACCGGCAGTGGCAGGATATTCAAAATATGTAAACAGCGAAGATGCCGATGACGGCATAGGCGGTACTTTTCTTGGCGGCCTGCGCGGTGTAGATGCCCGCGCTGACGGGAATAATGAAATGGAGTTTGGTGTAATGGGGCAAAGCAAAAATGCATCATTTGCCAATGTGGGAGTAGGAGGAGCAGCCATATCGCCTACGGACAGTGTAAATATAGGCGTGTTAGCCGGTGCCGACAGCGCGGCATGGACCAATGCCGCCATTATCGCCACATCCGAAGGGGTGAGCAGCACCGCAGTGAATGTGGGCATACTGGCTTTTGCTTCGGGCTCAGCGAACGAAAACTTTGGCGGGCGCTTTGAAATTACCGACAATACCGGAACGAATTACGTAGTATATGCAGCGGCTCCCGGCTCAGCGTCAACCTCGTATGCCGGATACTTTGATGGTGATGTGCACAGCACCGGAACGGTAACCTGGACTTCGGATGCGCGTTTGAAAAACAACATACAGGATATAGACAGCGCAAATGCACTGGAACAGCTTTTGCGCCTGCAGCCCAAAACCTACGAATACCGCAGAGCCGATTACCCTACACTTACGCTGCCTCAGGGCACTCAATACGGTTTGCTGGCTCAGGATGTGGAGCAGGTGTTTCCCCAGTTAGTGAGCGATGTTATACAACCTGCAAAGTTGGATAAATATGGAAGAAGGCTGAGCGAACCGGTGGAATACAAAGGGCTGAATTATGTGGGTTTAATCCCGATGTTAATCAGTGCGCTGAAAGAAGAACATGCTAAGAACGAAGAAATGGAGAACCGGCTGGAAGAACTGGAAGCAAGAATGAACACTTGCTGCCAAAGAGGAGCGGCAAAAACCGATGAGAATGACGGAGGCAATGACAACACCAACCGCATGACGGTGGAGTTAAGCTCCATGCAGGTAATAGTTCTGGAACAGAACGTTCCCAATCCGTTTGCGGAGCAAACATCCATTTCGTATTTCATTCCCGATGATGTCCGCAGCGCGCAAATCATTTTCAGCGACATGCTGGGCAGAAACATCAAAACTGTTGAAGTAACCCTCGGTTACGGCATCATGACCGTATTCGCCAGCAATCTTTCCAGCGGGCAATACACCTACTCCCTGCTGATAGACGGCAAAGTGGAAGAAACGAAGAAGATGAGTAAGGGGAAGTGAGTGTGTTAAGGTTTGAATACAAGATGCTTCGGCAAACTCATGCTTCGGCAGGGTTAGCATGACATACGGGCAAGGGTAAGGTTTCAATAAAAGAGCGGTGCGGGGTGCCGCTTTTGTGTTTAATAGCTGTAATATAATAAATTCCCCCCACATATACAATAGTTTTTTCATTTTAACAGTAAAATGAAAAAATAACGGCAATCCGCATGCAACGGTAAGGAGGGTGGAAACGTTCTTATGGTAAAATACCCTTATGTCAAAAAGTAAAATGACAAATGCCATACCCAAACCTGTATCGCACGGGGAGATGATGTGGCGCCTGACAGAACTGGTTATTTTGCTGCGGCAAATACCCGGCAGGCCCTGTCTGTTTTCTTTAAGTGTGGAACAGCTCGAAACGGTTGACCGTTCGGTTTTGTTTATTGAGCGGCTGTTGCTGGAAAAGGAAAGGAAAAGGATAATGCGCAGGCGCAGAGCGGCAGTTACCAAAATGCAGCGCCTGCTCAGGAGCATGAAAACCGGTTTTCGTAATTTATTCACTAAATCAATTGCTTATGGAAAACACAGGGGTGAAGGCCCTCTGAGAAAAAAACTGAAGACATTCCCCCGCTATGCCGAGGGTGGTAATTTATTAACTGTAAAAAACCAAAATAATTTATGAGTCGTGTTAAAATCGGCTTCAGCAAATTAACGGTTCCGGAACAAGTAGAGCGTTCGCGTCTCATCATTACGGCCATGACCGGCAATGTCAATTACACTACGCCCAGCCCTGCGCTGGCGGTAATGAGCACTGCCACCGATGACCTGGAGACCGCGTATAACGAATCGCGCGGAAGAGATAAGGACAAAACTGCTATTATGCGCCTGCGCAGAGAGGAGCTTTTGTTTCTTATCAATCAACTGGCTTCGTACGTTCAGCTTACATCCGATGGCGATGAGGAGAAAATACTCAGCAGCGGTTTCGATGTAAGGGGAGTGAACACATCGCATCCTGTAACAGCAGGGCCGGTGAACAATGTTCGCCTGATGGACGGCTCGGTTTCGGGTTCTGTAAAGATTGATTGGGACGAAGCGGATGATGCGGTAATTTATGTTATCGTCATGTCGCTTACTCCTGAATTTACAGACGATGACTTTAAGGGTTGCACCACCAAAACTCAAAAGGAGATTGGCGGGCTTAACCCCGGTACAAGATACTGGGTTAAAGTAACAGCTCTTGGTCGCGAGTTTCCCGGAACTTCATCTGAAGCGGTATCTATTCTGGTGCGTTAAAACATGGTGTGTTTGATAATTTATTAAACACAGTTTCAAAAAATGATACCATATCATTGCGGTATAAGTTCTCTACGGACTACAACCAAAAAAGAAAGCCCTCGTTGCCGAAGGGCTTTCGTATTGCCGTTTCTATAGTGTTTGCCAATCATTAGCTCCCTTTAGTTATTTTAGCCCGTGCATTCAATACTTAACCACACTAATCGTATCAGCAGAACTGATTGGTTCGTTACATTTATATAAAAAGGATTCGATAGAAATGAACCATCCATCTGCTTTCTCACTTAAATCACTTCAAATCGTGCATCTGGCTTTAGTAGCCGGCCTGATAGTTATGACTGCCCTCATAGTTTTCCTGAATATGCAGCGGGTAAACAGGGAACAGATTGATGAAGCCGTACCCTTTATTGTGGTTGGCGCAGTTTCGGCTTTACTGAATTTGTTGTTGAGTAAAATTGTTTTTTCTAAACAGGTTTCCTCCGTCAAAACCTTACAGAGCCTTGACGACAAACTTTACCGGTTCCGGCAGGCATTTCTAACCAAAATGGCTTTGCTCGAAGGTGCGGGAATATTTAATGTTATAGTTACCTTCCTGACCGGAAGTTACATCACGCTTGCCTTTGCACTCGTTATAGTTATTGCCATGTATTTTCAGAAACCCACAAAATTTTCAGTGACTGAAGCGCTCGGACTTTCACCGGATGAAAGCGCCCGCCTGGAAGAAGTGTAACGCATAACAAAAACCCAATGCAGTCCGCTTACCTCACCACCGTCATCATGCCCTTTGCACTTGGCATTATTATGCTTGGGCTTGGTTTGTCATTAACCGTTGATGACTTCAGGCGGGTGGTGAAATATCCGAAAGCGGTATTTATCGGTCTCTTCTGCCAGATGATTTTGTTGCCAGCCGTTTGTTTTGTGGTTGCCGTTTCATTCGGACTTCCGCCTGTGCTCGCAGTTGGTTTAATGCTGCTTTCGGCATCTCCGGGAGGAGCTTCGGCAAATATTTATTCGCATCTGGCGAAAGGCGATGTGGCATTAAATGTTACCCTTACCGCAGTAAACAGCGTGCTTGCTATCTTCACCATTCCCGTTATTGTCAATTTATCACTTTCGTTTTTTATGGGCGAGGGACAATACATTCCGCTCCAGTTCAAAAAAGTAGTTGAAGTGTTCATGATTGTTCTTATTCCGGTTTCTATCGGCATGACTTTGAATAACCGGTTCCCGGTTTTTTCAAAAAAGATGGAGAAGCCGGTGAAAATTGCTTCTGTTTTTATACTGGCTGCTGTTATTATTCTGGCGGCATTAAAAGAAAAGGAAAATGTGGCGTACTATTTTCAGCAAGTAGGGCTTCCTGCATTGTGTTTTAATTTGCTGAGTATGTTTACCGGTTACTTTCTTCCTAAATTTTTCCGTTTGCCTGAAAAGCAAAACATTTCTATAGCTATGGAAATCGGTATCCACAACGGAACCCTGGCCATATTTATTGCCTTGAGCGCATTGCAGAATTCAGCAATGGCAATGCCTGCTGCCATTTACAGCCTTATTATGTTTTTTACGGCTGCCGCGTTTGGTTTTGCTGTTAATTTAAGAGGCAGGAATTAGGTGCCGGTTTGCACTTTAGCATTTTAAATTTATAATTTGCACCTGAGAATTGAGCTGTTACAGAAGATAACCGTTCTTTAAAATTCAAGGTATGTTAGGCAGAAGAAATTTGCGGATTAAAGTAATGCAGACGCTGTATGGCTGGGAAATGGATCATGATATTCCTCTGACCAAACTTGAATCTTCCCTCCAGGCTCAAATTGAGAAATCACTTTCACTATACCTGACCAACCTGCTTTATTTAGTTGAGGTTTGCCGTTTTTCTCTGACCGACAAGGCCAAGCGGGCAGCCAAGTATGTGAAAACCGAAGAAGATGAAAAAGCCAGCACCGCCATTTCCGAGAATGCCTTAGTCAGATTTTTACAGAACGATGAACAGTTTAACCGTTTTATAGAAACGGAGGGAATAAGGAATTATGTAGCTGAAGAAGTTGTAAAGTCTCTGTTCAACGAACTGGCATCCAAACAACGCTATAAGGATTATACCGGTTTGGGAAAGCCTACGCTGGAGCAGGACAAGGAAATTGCCAACTACATTCTCAAGAAAGTGTTTTCCCCGGCAAAGGATATGGAGCAGCATCTGGAAGAACTTTTTATAAACTACGATGATGACAATTCTCTTATCATTCATGTATTAGGTAAATATATAGATGCTTTTTCGCCCAATGGCAAAAACAGTTTCTTTCAAACACTTTCGGTGTGGGAAGAGGAAAAGAAATTCGCGCTCGATTTACTTACAAAAACAATACAGCACAGCAAAGAATTAGTTGCTTTAATTGATCCCAATTTGAAAAACTGGGAAATGGACCGCGTGGCAGTCCTTGACCTTATTTTAATGAAAATGGCAGTATGTGAATTGAAATATTTCCATACCATACCTGTTAAGGTTTCAATTAATGAGTACATTGATATTTCCAAGTTGTATAGTACTCCCAAAAGCAAAGATTTTGTCAACGGAGTGTTAGATAAAGTAATGAACCAGCTTAAAGAGAGGAACGAGATTAAAAAGTTCGGCAGAGGGTTGATGGAATAAGTAAAACCTAAACTCTCAGAAAATATATATTTGCCGCGCCATGAAAAGAATATTCAGTATTGCTCTTGTCCTCTTTTTGTTTCTAACTGTTTTTTCCTGCCGGAAAAAAGGTGAAGCCCCCCCCGAGGTTAAATTAGATGCTGAATTACTGAAAGACACCACTCAAATTGAGTTTCTTGATTCTTCTGTTTTTGTCTTTGACACCATTGTACAGGGAGATAAAGTAGAACACAATTTCCGGATAAAGAATGTTGGTAATAAGAACCTGCTGATAGCCCGTGCATTGCCTTCCTGCGGCTGCACGGTTCCTGAATTTCCGAAAGAACCGGTGAAGCCGGGGGAAACCGCTACAATTCATGTTACTTTCAACTCCGAAGGTAAACTGAACGAGCAGAGTAAAACTGTCACTTTGGTTTGCAATACCGCGCTTCATAATGAGACTCTTTATTTAAAAGGATTTGTAAAACCCCGCAACTAAGTTTATGGACCCGATTTCGTTATTACTTATAGGAGGAATGGTACTTGTATTTTGGCTTTTGATACTCCGCCCTCAAACCCGCCAGGCTAACCAGGCAAAAGAATTTCAGCAGAGCCTGGAAAAAGGCGCCCGGGTAGTTACCACAGGCGGTATTCACGGAAAGGTTTTAAAAGTAGAAGAAAACGGTGTTGTTCTTTTAGAAATAGATAATAACACTAAGGTGCGCATAGAGAAGACCGGCATCTCCATGGAAATGTCGAAGGCTGCTTACGGCAAAGAGGAAAAGAAGACTGATACCCCGGAAGCGAAGAAATAACTCAAAAATAAATTTGCGTGTAAACGGCACTTAGAATAATATATCTTAGTGCCGTTCCGTTTTATATTACATGAAACGGGGAAAGTCACTCAACGGGCGTGTGCTTAAAATAGGAATAACCGGGGGAATTGGCAGCGGTAAAACCACCGCCTGCAAAATGTTCGAGGAACTGGGCATACCGGTTTACTATGCTGATGAGCGCGGAAAATACCTGATGCAGCACGAACATCACCTGATTGACGAAATCAAAAAACTGTTTGGCAGCGAGGTTTACGAAAATGGTCAACTTAACCGTAAACTGCTGGCTGAAAAGGTTTTTCAGGACAAACAAAAGCTTGAACTTCTTAATTCTATTGTTCACCCGGCAGTGTTTCATGACATGGAACAGTGGCTGCTCGAAAAAGAGGCTCAACATTTTCCTTACGCCATAAAAGAAGCTGCTTTGCTGATAGAAACAGGCGCCAATAAAACTCTGAATAAGCTGATTGTAGTAACTGCTCCCATAAATACAAGAATAAAACGGGTAAGGGAGCGTGATGCAGTAGAACTGGAAGAGGTTATGGCGCGTGTGCGAAATCAACTGCCAGAAGAAGAAAAAGTGAAGCTGGCGGATTTCGTAATTAACAATGACGGCAACCTTAAAAATTTAAAGGAGCAGATTCTGAAAATCCATAACAAACTGACCGCCCACAGTCAATAGCTACTGAACTTTGCAGGCGTCCGGTTTCATTTCGCGAATCCACCGGGCAATCAAGTCAACCCCCTCGTTGTGCATAATAGAACGACCCACTTCAGGCATGCGCATTCCCGGGTCATTGGTTTCCATCCGGAAAATGAAAATTGACTCTTCGGGCTTGCCTGGTACTATATCAAATAATCGGTTACCTGTTGCTTTGCCTGCTGCTACCGGAGCCTTGCAAAATCCGAGATTCTCAACGTTTTGATTTTCAAGATTCAGGTGTAAGCCGGATGTGTAGGCGGGACCTTGCGGATTATGGCAATGCCCGCAGTTTACTTCAATATAAGCACGCGCCCGCTGTTCAACACTGTAATGAGCAGAATCCTGAAAACCTGCTAGGCGCGGATAAATTTCTGCCGGAGGCATATTTTTCAAAAATCCTGCTTTTGCCAAATAAACAAGCTGGTTTTCTTTCCCTTCAGCATAATCAAAATCCCGGTTCAGGTTGCGTACTTTGGGGCCGATAGGAACAATATTTATACCATTGTTCCAATGGCAGCCTTTACATTGGTTTTTATTTGGAATCAGGTAATCAATTTCTTTTTTAGCTCCGTCATCATGTATCCACGAAACCCGCTTGATATCTCCCGCAATTTCAAGATTGGCTTCGGTTTGCTCATCGTTCCAGATATATGTTAAAGCATCCCATCCGGTTTCGCGGTGTACCAGCAGCCGGGTTTCCAGTATTCTTCTTTTTCCGTCCAATACCCGGAAGTCATCCGGGTAATAAAAGTTTTTAATGAGACAACTGCCTACCGGAAACTGAAGAACCTGTGAAGTATCATAATCAACACTTTTACCCTCAGGCATGTAAATAAATCGGGCTTTATGAGCATAATCACTAAATAGGGGTGTATTTAAATCATAAGGTATAACCCGCTGATTCGGTTTTAACTCGTTCAGTAAACCTGTAAAAAAATTATAGCCCGAAAGTTTTTCAAGCGGCTTAGCCGACACATCAAGTTTAACTTCAGCAGATTTTTTTGTATTACAGCTACCGGTATAAACCACAAAGACCAATGCAAGGGGAGCAAAATGAAGAATTCGGGAAAATAGTTTCATGTTGTACATTCGCAATGCAAATTTGAAATAAAACAACAGCATTCTAAAGAAGTTTGATTTTTATCATCACATTATGAAAAGAAATTTCAGGCATGAGCTAATATTCAGAAGCAGCAGAAGCAGCGGAGCCGGAGGACAGCACGTAAACACCACCGAAACGAAAGTAGAATTACTTTTCGATGTTTACGGTTCGGCACTATTGAATGATGCAGAGAAAGAAAGATTTGCCCGGAAGTGGAAGAACCGGATTAACGATTCGGGGGAGTTTAGAATTTGCAGCAGCCAGCACCGCTCACAAAGCGCCAACAAAGAACATGTAATCAGGAAGTTTTATGAAATGCTGGAAAAGGCATTACGAAAAGAGAAAAAACGGATACCTACTTCCATGCCTGAGAAAGTAAAGGAGACAATACGGGAAAAGAAGAGACTCCATTCTAAAAAGAAAAAAGAAAGAGGGTTTAATCTAAAGGAATTGTATTAGTCATCTTTCTTTTTACATAGCAAATAGATTACTTTCTGAAAAACACCCAGCCGTTTTTCCGATATAACTCCGTTAGATTCGGATACCAACCGCGCACTTCATCAGCCTTAGTAATTTTTGCAATCACATAATGTGTTTTAAAATCATCATCTGCAGACGGAACAGGTTTACGGGCATAAAAATAATGAGCATAGCTTTTAAATCCCGCGGTTTCAATTATGCAGACTTCGCTTTGTTTTGATTCCAAAAACTCAATCAACGCAGCTTGTGAATATTTTTCAACGCGCGGAACAATAAAAGTCATTACTGTGCCGATAAAAAGAGAGCTGCTGATAATTAAAATGTAAATGCCCCAATGTATGTGCCGTGTGTACATCAGCATTACTGAAATCGTAATGCAGATTAAGTATATAATGCCGAAGCGGATTTCTTTATCGCTCCAGTAAACCTTTGCTCTCAGGCATTCTCTGGCAAAGTCATCCAGTTTAATAAAATGGGGTAACACTTCCGGGTTCCGCATTACTAAAATTCCCGCTGTTAGAGCAGCCGTAATAACAAATCCAACAAAAACTACCGGTAAACTTTGACGCCAGGTCCATTTCGCTTTCGACTCTAAAAGGTAATTCAGATAGTAGGCTGCCAGAAATGTAATTGGGAAATAACAAAGCGAGGAATAATGAATAACCTTTGTCTTAACTATGGAGAAAACACCTAGAACTACAAGGAGCAGATAAATCATCCAGCGCTTGAAATTCACCTGCTCAGTGCTATCGTGAATATTCTTTCTGAATGAATCATAAATCAGAGCCGATGCCGGAAACACACCGATAAGGAGAACGATGAGGTGATAAAAAAACGGGCCCCCATGCCCTGCGTCTTCGGTGGAAAACAAACGGATTTGGTATGTGATAAATTCATTCACAAACCGGACACCGTTAGCCCGTATTTCAAAACTAAGCCACGCTATGACAACGGTAGCAACGCCAACCCACCATAAAAACATTTCACTGAATTCAATTTTCAGTTTGCCGCGGTTTACAAAAAAATATACACTGGCAGTAAGCACAGTCAGCAAGATGGCAACAGGACCTTTGGTTAAAGTAGCCAGCCCGATAAACAAAGCTGAGAAAAACAGGTTCCACCTGCGGTTTTTTCTTCGCGTTCTGAAGTCTTCAAAATCATTTTCAATTGTCAATTGGTACATGTAAAATATACCGAGAAATATAAAAAGGTTGAACACAGGGTCAATAATGCCAGATTTAAAATACAAGTGAGGAAGAATGGAGCATGCGAAAAACAAAGCCCACAATACTCCTAACCGGAAGTTAAAAACACTTTTGCCTGCTTGATATACCGTAAGCATGGTTATAATACCACAAACAGCATTAGGCAGACGTGCGGCAAATTCATTCACTCCCAGGTAATTCATCGAAAGAGCCTGCAGCCAAATGAACAAGGGGGGTTTTTCATAAAAAGGCTGAAAATTGATTTGCACAAACCTGTAGTTCCCTGTCAACAGCATTTCGCGGGCGCTTTCGGCAAAGTTTATTTCATCCCAGTCGAACAGGTGAACATTACCGTTCAGTGGAATAAATAACAGTACACCTATTATTGCCAAAAGAAGTTGTGTAGGCAACCGTGACATCTGATTTCTTAAGCGTTCTGTCATTTCAGCAGCTTTTTATCTTTCCACTTCAGTTTCTTATAGAATTCTGATTCACTTAAAAATAACATGATGACTATAGTCATAAACACACCTATCACAGAACCAAAATATACATCGCGGAAAAAGTGTTGGAGCAGATACACCCGTGAAACACCTACCAGCAGTGCAGCAAAAAATAATGCTGCCGCCCAAAGGTTATTTTTTGAGAAAACGCTAAGCATAAAGAATAAGCCGAAAGCAATGGCTGTATGCCCTGAAGGAAAGCTGTTGTAGTGCAGTATTTCAATTCCCGGAATGTAATCGAGAGTTGTCCTGCTTTCAAAAAATACCGATGGACGAACTTCTCCGGCAAAAACAATCTGCTTAAGCAACTGAACTGTGGCGAATACCGCCAGTGAATTAAACGATAATAAAACTCCCCTGCCGTAACCGGAAAAGAACACTGCAAAAATGAAAAGCATTAATGCCGGAAATTCAGCAAGGCGGGTAACCCATTTAAAAAAGGAATTGAAAAACGGAGTATGAAGCGAGTTAATGTAAAGTATATCGTCCCCCTTTTCGAATAGCACAATAACTATTGCCCCGGATATAAGGAAAAGCAGATAGAGGGAAAGGAAAACCCTGTTTTGTGCAATAAACTTTCTCAAGCAGCATTGGCTTTTACAGGAAACATTTTCCGGAATATGTTCCGGTAATAATCAGTGCTATATAGTTTTGAATCATTGGTAGCTTTCAGTGTAAGGTAAAACCCTGCCGGCAACAGAATAAAAGTAGATAGCCACATGCCGGTGAAAGCGGTGAGTACATCATTTTCCGCCAGCTTTTCACCGATAATAGAGGTAACATGATATACTATAAAAAACAGAACACTGTAAAACAAAGGCCAGCCTAACCCTCCTTTACGTATAATAGAGCCTAAAGGAGCGCCTACGAAGAACAGAACAAGACAAGCAATAGATAGTGTAAACTTTCTGTACACTTCCACCAAATGATTAACGAGGTCGCGCTCCTTATACTCCATTTGCCTGGCTGTTACTTCCGTAAAGTTTTTAATGTTCCGAGCCTTCGCCATGGCCCGGTCCATCATTTGAATTTTATCATTTCTATCCCTTTCACTGAATAAATCTTCCGTTTTTTTAAAACCTGCCGGAGAAATATTTTGCAAAACATTTGAAGTATCGTAACCGAATTTCTTCATGTTTGAATAGGGCACCACTGAAGACACCATGGTCTGCTTAAGTTTTCCCTGTTCACTTCGTATAGTATCAATCTGGTCGTTAAGCTGTTTAAGATTAAGCATTTGCTTCAGCCCCTTAAAAAAGTTTTCATCGGTGCGGTTCAGTTTGAATTGCGAAAGGTCGAAACGTTTTTCCCACGACTTAAACGAAGTACTTACCATCTGGTAGGTATTTTCTTTCTGCTCTTTGGGGTCAATTTCGCGGAACTGTTTTCCTTCTTCAAGTTTTAGTGTCAGCGCCATGGACTCTTCATCCTGACTCATGCTTCCCTTCGATGCGGTAATCACATGGTCGTTGCCGTTACCGCTGGTATGGTCGTAAACGGTAATGTTATACAGGGTGTTGGTTTTATCATCTTTATCTTCTACTTTAATAAAAAACCCATCTATTCCGCTGTAAAAAATACCTGGCTTAAGAGCAACAGTCGGTTTTTGATGACTGATATCGTAAAGCAGCGACCTGAATTTCAAATTCGCCATCGGCATTACATTGTTGGAGAAATAAAACGCGAAAACACTTATTCCTAATACAGTAAAAATCAAAGGGCGCATAACCCGCAATAGCGAGATACCGGCAGACTTAGCCGCAGTAAGTTCACTGTGCTCGCCAAATTCTCCGTAAGTCATTATCGAAGCGAGAAGGACAGAAAGCGGCAATGCAATGGGAACGAGACTGGCTGAAGCATAAACTATCAGTTCGGAAAGAATCCACGTGCTGAGCCCTTTGCCAACGAGGTCGTCAATATACTTCCACAAAAACTGCATGACGAGAACAAACTGGGCAATGAAAAAGGTAAGGACAAAGGGACCCACAAAACTTTTAATGACGAGCCAGTCTAACTTCTTCATGCGCATATGCACGCAAATCTAAACAAAGAAGCAGGTGTAAAAACCGATACCGGTAGAGAGATATTAAAACGCGCCAATAGCGTGCTTGAGGTCTTCGATTTGTTTATCCCAGAGAAAGGTTTGCTCCTTTACTTCTTTGGCATCGGCAAAGTCGGTTATTTCAAGTACAGTATCGTTGGCAATTTCGGATTTGTAAACCCGGAATGAAAAATATTCATCTTTCTTGGTATCCTCCCAGTGATATTTTACCATCTCCTCGTCCGGCAACACTTCCTGACGGGCGCGCTGCGAGGTGCTTCCCCATGAAAAAAAGAAAATATCTTCCTGCGAATCGCAGCGGTCACAGAACCACTGCACCAGGTTATCGGGCTGGGTAACAAACTCAAATAAGATAGCAGGAGATGAACGGATGATATATTCAAGAATGATTTTTTTTCGTGGCGCTGGCTTCATAATTTCAGTCTATAAACGATTATGTGCAAGAATAGAAAATAAAATGTAACTGCAAAATCAGCACCACTGTGCATGCACACCTGAAACAGGCATGGAAGAAATTTATATCGCTGTTCAACATTCACCGGCTTTACGAACCGCTTTTTTTCTATTTTGCGCGCCTTTTCATTCAATGAAAAAAATATTCTTTCTTGTTATTGTTTTTTCCTCTCTGGCAGTTGCCGCCCAAAAAGGCTCTGTAAAAGGCCTGGTTCTTGATAAAGCCAGCGGTGAGGCTGTATCCTTTGCCATTGTAAAAGTTGAAGGCACTGATTTTGGCGCTTCAACCGATGAGCAGGGCTTCTTCAACATCCCGAACTTAGATACAGGTAGTTATACACTTACCTTTTCTTACATCGGGTTTACTACCCAGCAAATTGCAGTTGAGGTAACGAAAAACAAAACCGCCAACCTCAAAATTTTTATGGAACCCAAGGCGGTGGAACTGAAAGATGTGGAAGTAAATGCCGAGCGCCAGCAGAACCTTACCGAGTCGCGCGTATCGGTAATTTCTATTTCACCGATGGAAATGCGCAGGCTTCCTTCCATTGGCGGGGAAACGGATGTGGCGCAATACCTGCAGGTTTTACCGGGAATTATATCCACCGGTGACCAGGGCGGGCAGGTGGTGATTCGCGGGGGAACACCCATACAAACCAAATTCCTGCTCGATGGTATTACCGTTTATAATCCTTTTCATTCCATTGGTTTGTTTTCGATTTATGAAACCGACATCATTAAGAACGTGGATGTTTACACCGGTGGCTTCCCCGCGCAATACGGTGGAAGAATTTCGGCTGTGGTGGATGTAACCACCCGCGATGGCAACCAGAAAAAGTTCAGCGGGAAGGTAAGCGCCAGCCCCTTTATGGCTCATGCCCTGCTTGAAATACCGGTGGTGAAACTGAAAGAAGACCGCCCGGTGAGCGCTTCGCTGATTCTGAATACGAAGATTTCTTACTTAGACAAAACTTCAAAAGCCATTTATCCGTATGCCGGCAAAGAAGGTTTACCCTATAACTTTTACGATGCTTACGGTAAGTTTACCCTGAATGCCGGAAAGGGAAACAAGCTGACCCTCACCGGTTTCAACTTCCGCGATAACGCCAACTTTCAGGCTGCTAAATACGGATGGAATACTTTCGGTGTGGGCGTAAACTTTCTTGCCGTTCCCAAAAACTCAAACCTTTATTTTAATACTCACGCCAGTTATTCGCAATATTCAATCAGCCTGACTGAGGCTGACGGGCTGCCGCGTAAAAGTTCTATTGGCGGTTTTGATATAGGTATGGATTTTACCTACTATATCAAAAACGGTGAACTGAAATACGGGCTCGATGTGGAAGGCAGCAAAACCGAGTTTACCTTTACCAACTCCGACCTGCTCAAATACGAGCAAAACCAGAACACCACCGACCTCAGCGCTTACTTAACGGTTCATAAATATTTCAAAAGGTTTGTGGTGGAAGCGGGTTTCCGGTTTATGTATTACGGAAACATTGCGGGCATTTCGCCCGAGCCGAGGCTGAGCCTGAAAGCAAACATTACCGATAACATACGCCTGAAAATGGCTTCGGGAATGTATTCGCAGAATTTTATAAGCACCAAAAGCGACCGCGATGTGGTAAACCTCTTTACCGGTTTCCTTACCGGGCCCGAGCAGCAGCCGGTGGACAGTTTCGGAAAGACATGGAAGTATAACATGCAGCAATCGGTTCATGCCATTTTTGGTGTTGAGCTGGACTTGCCCAAAAATGTTACGGTAAACATTGAGCCTTACTACAAATACATGTGGCACCTCATCAACATTAACCGGTATAAGAAGTCGAGCAATTCGAGCGATGACTTTATCGGTGAGCGCGGAGTAGCTTACGGGCTCGATGTGTTAGCTAAGTGGCAGTGGAAAGGAGTTTACCTTTACGCCACTTACTCGCTTTCGTGGTCGAAACGGAATGACGGGGTGCAGATTTACCCGCCCCACTTCGACCGCAGACACAATATGAACCTGATTGCTTCATATACCTTCGGCAAGAAACGCGACTGGGAAGTAAGCGCCCGCTGGAACCTCGGCAGCGGTTTCCCTTTTACACAAACTCAGGGCTTTTATGAATCGCTGCCGTTTAACAACGGCATAAGCACCAACTATACTGCTGCCAACGGCAACCTCGGAATACTTTACGACTCAAAAATAAACGGGGGCAGGCTGCCTTATTACCACCGCCTCGATGTTTCTGCCCGCAAAACTTTCAGCATTAAAGAGCGGCTGAAGATTGAAATTGTGGTGAGTGTATCGAACGTTTACAACCGGCAGAACATCTTTTACTTCGACCGGGTTCGCTTTACCCGCGTTAACCAGTTGCCGGTTTTGCCGGGGCTTGCTGTTTCGTTTGCGTTTTAGTTGCCGGTTTGTTTACCGCCAAACGGTTGCAGTAATTGCTGACACGAATTGCACGAATTGGCGATAAACTAAAGCGAGGCTGCCCTTGTTGCGCAAAGGATGAACCTTTTTGACCCCTTGCAAAGTAACCCGCCCCGGGAACTCTGCGCTATGTTAGTTTAGTCTTTACATTTTCGCAGAGACCTCTTCGAGAGGGAAGAGACGATGCGGGGATAAAAACAAAAGCCGGCTCTCAAATGGGGGTTGTGCAACTGCTACCCTTGTTAGCGGCTGCCCTACTGTTCATCGTGGTAATTGCCGTTACAAGAATCAACCAGTCACTTGAAATAGCTAATCACATCCTTTTCAAACTCCACACTTCTATACCAGCTTTTTTCATTAAATCCGTGTCGCGTAGTTTGCGTGTATTTGTCAAAATAAGTCCTCATAAACTTGCTATTCGTTTGTGATTTATCTTTCTCAAACGCTGTCCATTCCTTTTTGAACAAACCTATTTTTTCCTTTATGACGTTATCATAATCATTTATTTCAGTCGGTTTGTAACTTTTTGTGAAAGCATAAATTTGAGCATAGATGTATTTATGTTTTGTTTTTTGTGGATTGGGTGATATGGTAATTCGTTTGAAACATTTTAGTCCGAAGTAAAAATTGTCAAGCTTTGAACTGTCATTCAAAATTCCATCTTCAAGCGCCTTACTCATAAATATCCTTTTTTCGATTGCTTTGTTTATTTCGCCATTGCTGGCACAATAAATTCTGAAAAACAGATTTCTTTCCAAGATTTGAGATTTATCAATGTAGCCGTTATTAAGCCCATCACCAAACTCACCCCTCTTCCTCTCAAACAAAATTCCAAATCTGTCAAAAAGAATTTTTTGCAATAGAATTGGTGTCCTTTCATTTGAAAATTTATCCGCAGTAATAACAGGGGTTTGCTGGTTTGTTGCAGTTGATATATCGTCAATTAATTGAAGTTTTTGTGTCTCATTACTTTTGTTCTGACTGGAATCATTAAGCGTGATAATTTTTAATAAAACTTCCTTGTCTTGAAATATTTTGTCGGGATTATTAGTCAGATTTTCTTCATAGATTCTACTCAATGTAAATGTTGTTTGTCCACCATTAATAATTTGCGGGTTCCTAACATTCAATTGCGCCTTATTCTTTTGACCAATCTTTTCATTAATGTTTGTTTCGTCTGAAATCATTGTAATTCCATTATTAAACAAGGCAAATTCATTAGTACTATTGTTTAGAATGGTTTCTCGCATGGCTGAAATTACTTTCTGCCCCTCAAGTTCAAGGTAGCTTCTGGGGTTAAATTTCAAAATGGAATTTTTGTATTTGTGTAAGACCTTTGCTACTTCAATTGTCGGAACAAACAAGACAGTAATATCACATTCGCTGTGTTTTGTTTTAACTGTATAGCTGATTTTACTTCCAGCATTCTTATTACTTAGGTCAATAAAAATATTTACATCGCTTGCATTAAAAAAGGTCCCTGAAATGACTGGAAAAATCAAAGATTCATAACACTTCTCATAATCAAAAACGCTGGTGGCGTAGCCACCAGTTAATTGTCTTAACTTGCTATCAGGAACGCCACTAAGGTTAGCTAATATGATTACTTGATAAGAATACCTTGCAATGTTGTCAACGTTGCTTATCTCTCGCTGCAACTGTTTTATCTTGCCGTTGTAATTATTTCCACTTTCATCTTTTTCTTCACCATCAAGGATACGATTGATATCCATTACTAAAATCTCTTCCAACTTTATTTCCTTACCTTCAAAATTCTTTCCATTGGTTCTGAACTTTGATTGAATAAAGTAAATTGTCCTGTTTTCCTTATTGATGTAATATCCATCAATACCGCCATCATAAGGGTCGTCTGTAATAAAATGCTCTCTTTCTGCAAAGTCAAGCAATCCAAAACTTACCTTTAAATATAAATGAATGAATGCCCTGGCTCTTGCCTGATTAATCTTCTCCGACTCTGATACGTCAGGTAAGTAACGGTTTTTATGCTGTGTAGTTGCTTCTGCCCTTATTTTGTCAAGGATGTTTACGAGTGTTTGGTATTTGTCCATTGAGAGCCTTTAGATTTTATTGTTAAGGTTTTATGAGAGCACTGTCGTGATAGAATTACCGCTAACTTATAAATATACAAACCTAAACATACTAAAAGGTTCGCTTTTTACCCTTTCTTTCCTTTCCCCTCCGGCAGAGTCTCTTTTCCGCAGGTTAGGGGCTCTGCGTTTAAAAACCTTAACACCTTCGCACCTTAACACCTTAACACCTTCACACACTCATCGCTTACGGAAACACAAAATTCACCGTAGTTGTTTCACCGGCTACTGCGGTTATGTTGTGGGTAATAATATTAGCGGGGTTGCTGTCGAGGGCGCCCTGCAGGGCATAGTTGCCGGGCGGCACATTGGGTATTATGTAGTTGCCTGCCCCATCGGTAGATATTACCTGCGGGCTGCCTGCCACCTGAATGGTAACCGTTCCCGGTGCACCGCTGCCGCCTTGTGTTATTTGACCGCTTACGGTGGCGGAGGTGGAGGCGGAAGCCAGCACCACGTTGGCGGTGGTGGTTGCACCGGCAGTAACTACTATGCCGCCCACCTGTTTATCGGCATAGCCGCTTTTGTGAACCAGCAGGCTGTAGGTGGCGGGTGTAAGCTGAGGCACTTCGTATTTGCCTTGTGCATCGGTGGCTACAAAAATATCGGGTTCAATAACCAGCACCAGCGCTCCGCTTATTTTATTGCCGAGGGTATCGGTTACGGTTCCGGTAATAGATGGTTTGATGCCTTTTTTGCGTCCGGTGCTTCGCTCGCTAATCACTACATCGAAGCCCCACTCGCTAAGGGCTTCTTCTGTACCCATAAATTTTTGAAGCAGGCGGTTGCGAATTTTTCCGTTGTCGAAATAAATGGTTCCATCGGTGCTGCTGGTTTGCCCTTCGGCATAGCCTATAATGTTGAGTGCCTCGTTGTTTTTGCTTTGAACCTGACCGCGCAAAGTTGTCCAGTCGGTAAGCAGGGTGCGCGCACCGGTTACCAGGGTGGTGAAAGCCGCCATATCCACCAATGCCGGAGTAAGCGGGCTCCCTGCCCCCAAAAGTGTATGCTGAGCTACAATAGCCTCGCCCAGTTCAATAACGGGCTGAGGCTCTTTGGGCAGTTCAATTTTTACATTCCTCCGTGCACCGGTTTGGGTAACAATTACGTCAAAGCCGTATTCGTTCAGCGCCTCTTCACTGCCTTTGTGAATAACCGTAAGCAGCTTTTTGATTTGGCGCACGTACCACAGGATGGTGTTTTCTGTGTCTTTGTTTTGCCCTTTGCGCACTCCGCAGGCAGTTTCTATATCTTCGTATTTGCGCAAGGCGGTGCGGTCTTTTGAATCGGCTTCGCTGCGCAGCGTTTTGGCGCTGCTTACCTTGGCAGCATAAGCTGTCATATCAATAACGCCTGTCAGCGAACTGCCTGCCCCATCGAGGGTGTCTTTTGCAACAATTTTGTCGCAGAGTTCGAGTGTTTCTTTAGGCTGGCGGATAAACAGTTCTACTTTAATGTACTTTCCCATGGTTAATAGTTTTTAAGGGTTAAGAAATGTTTGTGTATTTATTGTTTTTGTTTAATAAAGCCTGCCCTGCGTGTACGGATAGCTTGTAAAGTTCCACTCAAAGCCTGAAAATACCCAGGCTAAAAAGGTTGTTGCCACAGTCAGAGCCAGAAGCACCGCAATGAGCCTCAGAAACTCCTGTATAAAACTCAAAAAAGCGCCTGTTTTGCTCATTTTTTGCCCGTTTTTACTAAAAACAGCTCTGCGGTGTCAACTTCGCAGATGTTTCTGTCAATTACAGAGATGTTTCTGTTAGGTTCACAGATGTTTCCCTGAATTACAGAGTTGTTTCTGTCAGGTTCACAGATGTTTCCCTGAATTACAGAGATGTTTCTGTCAGCTTCACAGGTGTTTCCCTGAATTACAGAGGTGTTTCTGTCAACTTCACAGATGTTTCCATGAATTACAGAGATGTTTCTGTCGGCTTCACAGATGTTTTCCCGAACCCTTTTAAAAGGTCTTTGAACTATTTGCAGTAAACTCTTGGAAAAAAGAAAGCTGTGTGTTATACTACGCGCGCGCGTAAAGTGCGGTACCCCCCCCTGCTCTAATCGCTTCAACAAGTGAAGAAATAACTGCTGTTTTGAGAGGAGAAACGTGGTTTGAAAAGCGGTTCATGGTGCTGAACTTTTTTCGGGTGTTGATACAAAATAAAAAAAGGTTTCTGAAATGTGCAAGTTTCAATTTTTTGGTTTAATATTGAGGCGTAAAGGGTCACCTTTACGTTAGGTGTGTCAGGCCCCGCTTTTTTGGCGGGGCTTTTTTTTGCGGGTGTTGAAAGCAAATTTATTTTCACCGCGCCATGCTCAAAAAAATATGGAAGTTCATCTGGAAAACCGTGCTTTGGTGCATAGGCATATCGGTGGCTTTGGTACTTGTTTTCAGGTTTGTGCCGGTGCCGGTTACTTTCCTCATGCTTCAGCGCTGTGCCGGGCAAAAGGCAAAGGGCAAAGAAATGCGCTTATATAAGGATTGGGTTGCCCTGCGCGATATTTCAAACAACATGCAGCTGGCAGTGGTTACTTCCGAAGACCAGAACTTTCTGTGGCACCACGGTTTCGATTTGGAAGCTATTCAAAAGGCGATGGAGTATAACGAAAAGCAGAAGAAGCGCAGGCGCCCGCGCATGCACGGGGCTTCCACTATTTCGCAGCAAACAGCCAAGAATGTTTTTCTGTTTCCGCAGCGCAATTTTATCCGCAAGGGGCTTGAGGTTTACTTTACCCTGCTTATTGAAGTGTTGTGGAGCAAGCAGCGCATTATGGAGGTTTATCTTAATGTAATTGAAACCGGTGACGGTATTTACGGTGTGGAAGCGGCTTCGCAGTATTATTTCCATAAACCGGCAAAGCGGCTGTCGCAGGGCGAGGCGGCATTGATTGCGGCTTGTATCCCCAGCCCGCTGAGGTTTAACCCGGCAAAGCCCTCGGGTTATGTTTTAAAACGCAAGGCTTTTATACAAAACCAGATGAACCAGTGGGGCGCCTGGCTCGATTATGATATGAAGGAGTTTGACAGCGGCAAGTAGGCAGCGCGCGGAACACACGACTTCGTCAGGCAATCTTTAAAGCCTGCCCATTAGCTTATTGCATTTTTATTTTCAGCTCGGGGGCTTCAACCAGGTGGAAGGTAGCAGAAGCAAATTTTACCTCACCGTTTGTTGCTTCAATGTCTTTAAGTATTTGAGTAAACAGGGCGGTTTTGGTAGCCCTGCGTTTTTTATAGCTTACTACATAGCGCAGGGTGTATTCCACCCAGTTATCGTTGGCAATGAGCGAAACCATGGGCTCGGTTTGTGCATCTTCGAGCCGGTACTTGCTTTGCAATACATTCCATATCTCCCGCGATTTTTCGGTGAGGTCGCCCGCTACAAGAACCCCCGCCCGGTTGATTATTTCCTGAGCCCTTTCATAATTGCTGCCGTACTGAACAGGAATTTTTATTTCGTCCCACAGAAAAGGGAACTCGCCACTGTAATTGAAAACCGGCTCTTTAAAAACAAAGCTGTTGGCTATTAGCACAATTCGCCCGTTATATAAATCGCCATCAACCCATTGCCCGGTTTCCATAATGGTGGTTCGCAAAACGCCAATGTCCATCACATCGCCTTTAATGCCTCCTAACTGAACGCGGTCACCGCTTTTATAAAACCCGCCAAAAACAATGGCGAGCCAACCGGCAAATGAGGCAATAACCTCCTGCAGGGCAAAAGCAATTCCCGCACCGGCAACACCAAAGGCAACGGTAAGCCCGCCCAGCTTATCGCTAAAGACAATGGTAACAAGCAGAATGGTAAGAAAATAACCGATAAAGCTTCCGAACTTTTTGGCGCGGTAGCGGTTGTCGTTATCTTTTATTTTCGAGAAAAGGTTCTTTTGAATGGTTTGTATGATAATCCAGATAACTGCTATGCCAATAAAGATGGCAGCAATTTTTCCAACGGTAGGGTTGAACAGGAACTGTCTGATTTGCTCGTCCATTATTTCTCTTCGTTTATGGTTTTAATATTAAAAGCCGGGGCTTTGTAGTTCTTATCTAAGTAGTTGGCAGGTATGGTAGTCATATTGCCATCTCTTGCCGCGCGGTAATGAGGCGACAGGATTTCAATACCGGCTTCGTTGCAGCAGTCCTGAATGTTCTGGTGCAGTTCGGAGTAAATGCTTGCCTGTTTGCCTGGTTCTTTGGTATAGGCATTTATCTGGTACGAAACATAAAAGTCATCCAGGCTGGTTTGAAACACAAAAGGTTTCGGTTCTTTCAACAGCAAGTCTGTTCTGTCAGCGGCATTCAGTAATGCCTGGTGCATGTTTTTCCAGGGCACATCATACCCGATGGTTACCGTAGTGTGCATGATTAAGCCCCCGCCCTTTTGTGTTTCGCTGCTGTAATTAACGGTGTGGCTGCTCATTACCGTTGAGTTGGGAATGGAAATAATTTCGTTTTTAATGGTTTTAACGCGGGTAACAAGCATTGACTTTTCAATGACATCGCCAACCACCTCTCCTATTTTTACCCGGTCGCCCAGTTTAAACAACCGCATGTAGGTTAATACAATACCCGCAACAATATTCGACAGCGAGCCTGACGAACCAAAGGTAAACAGGAAGCCGAGGAAAACCGACACCCCCTGAAACACCGGAGAGTCGCTTCCGGGTATGTAAGGAAACATTAAAACAAACATGAAGGCGTAAAGTATTACCCTCAGAATTTGAAAGGTGGGGTTAGCCCAGTCGGGGTAAAATCCGGGCAGGTGAAGTTTTTCAGCTTCTATCTCGCGCTTTAAAAACGCAATGCCTTTGATAGTATATCTGAAAACAAAAAAGATAACAAGAATGGTAAACAGGTTGGGCAGGTAGTTCCATACACCGCTTCCCATCCTCTTCAGGGGGTTGAGTATGTAACCGAAAAGGGTTTGGGCAAAGTTCTGAGTCCAGGGGAAGAAGTCGAAGATAACCGGTAAGGCAATATAAACCGACAAAAGAATAATCAGCCACTTCGCAACGGCAGCAAGCGAGTGAACAAAGGCGGTAAGCCTCTTGGAGTCAAGCAGCGTGTAGTTTCTAATCCTGAAGTCGTTGAGCCTCCTCCCCTCCTGCGCATTTATTTTTACGGTGAGCCATCTGAAAAACTTAAGCGTGTAATAAATAAAAACAACTAACAATGCAATAACCAAAAGCGCAAGACCTATTTCCTTCAACAAGGTTCTTACGCTTGTTTCCGACTTATAATTTAAAACCGATTGAGAAATAATACTCCGGTACTCTCCGGCTAATTCCTTATTCGTGGTATTGTTCCAAAGCGCATCGTTTTCCGAAATACTCATGATGATGGTTTCGCCCTTTACAATATCAAAAGTTGATTCCGATTCCACCACCTGCAGGCTGCTGTCGGTAAAGGCATAATCATCTTTTAACTTATTGATTCGGGAGGTTATCGCCTGTGCACGGTCATAAGCAGAAAAGCTCCCCAGTTTGCTGTAAATAACAAATAGGGTGTCGTTAAAGAACCCGGTTACGGGAAAAGACTTTGCCGAAGCGCGGAGCGAGTCAATCCGGGCTCTTTTTTCCTCCAGTCGTTTTGCTTCGGCATCGCTTATCTGCCGCAACTGCTGCTGCAACTCTTCCTTCTTTAAATTATCGGTGGTCTTTAACTGCGAAAGCTGTAACTCCAGCTCGGCCTTCCTTACCGAATCCTGAACACGCTGCAATTCAATTTGCTTCAGTTTTGCTTCATAGTTTTGCAGCAAGCCGGTGTTCGATGAATCGTTAGTCTTTAAGGAATCAGCCTGGCTGTAACTGAATAAAGAAACATGCAGGAATGCAATAGCTGCAAGCAGTTGATTAAATCTTTTCATGGCTGCAATTTGTTTTTTTGTTTTCGGAAAGTAATTATTCTCCAGCTTATACCGGTGCTTACAAAGTAGTCCTGCACGTTCTGATTGTTTCCATACCCTGCTGAAAGGTCAAGCTGAATATTGTTGTGTATTAAATATGCAAAGCCTCCGTCAATCCTGGTCTGAAAAACAGATTGCCGTAACTGCCCGTAATTTTCAATAAACCCGCTCCATTTCTTATAAATCGGGAAGCCGAAATTTATCACATATTTTCCTGTCGGGTGCGGGTCGTTGCCGCTGAACGATAAAATCCAGTTTGTAGCTATACTCATATTCCTGGGCAACGCCCAATTAGCCACAAATACCATTACCGGAGCCACATGGCTGGTGACAAAGTCATTAGAAACTTTAGGCACTTTAAGCCGCATCTGAAAACCGGTGGTGGGTATCCACTTTTTCTGGTCGTTGATATGTACGCGAAATCCGAAATGCAAATTACTGACACCATTTAACACGGAGCTAAAAGTGTCGAACCGGGTGTGTTCGTACTGGTAATCAATTAAAGCGCTCAATTCCACAGTTTCAAGAATGCCGAAGCGGATAACATTATTAAATACAAACCCGCGGGGCGGATATGTTGCATCTGCCAGCGAATAGTAATCAAAACCCTGCTGAAACTGCAGAACTTTTTTTCCTACAGTAAATGCGCCTATAGCCTGACCCGGTCTCCCTGTACGGATTGTTTCACTGAATTGAGAGTAACTGAAATTAATGGAAAGAATAAAAAAGAAGATGAGGGTGAATCCTTGTTTCTTATCCAACCAACCTGCAGGAAACGGCTGGCTATGAGCCATAAAGGAGAATTATTTGTTTGGACAAAAGTAATATTTTCCATAGGTAAGAGGAGCAAAATGCTTCGGACATCAGGTTTTGAAAACGCGTTGAATTTATTTGCCGGATTAGAAAACAGGAACCGGTAAATCACTTATATGTAAAACTTCTTCCGGAAAGACTGAAACTTGACGATGCGAAACTTGCTTGCACGCAATCGAAGTAAAGCGTATGTGAAACCTTTGAGGAGTAAGGAGGTATTTGTAACTGGCTGATAGCGCCTAATTGTGTTGTACCTGACCCGCTAATGAAAACAGAAGAAGAAGTAGCAAACAAAACAAGAGTATCATCAGTTAAATTATTTACAATAATGTTAATATGGGCAAAAGGGAAAGATGTTCCAAGTGTGTCGCACCCACCTTCTAAGCCTAATGCCGGGCAATAGTTGCCGATGTAATCCTGCAAACTACCTGATACCTGTACTCTGATAACACTATCACCGCTATGCGGGCTTGAACTGTTATTGTCTGTATAAAAAGTTGAAGAGCTATATTCATCTACATCTACACTGTCACAAAACAAACATGAGGCATCATCGGCTTTTGCAGTAGAGTCATAGTTTATAGCGCTTTTATTGGTACATCCCTTTTTACATGAACTCAGTCCGGATGTAATTATCACAAGTAAACAAAGAATGGCTGTAAAACACCTCATGCCTGTTATTTAAACGGATTTGAAAACCGTACATCCGAAGTAACACTCCGGTCGGAAAGTGCAAGTAAAAATGCTTTCAACGATTCTTTTTCGCTTTCAGTCATAGCCATTATCACCGGGAATCCAGTGGCGGTATCGGTAAGCACAACGTCTAATGCGGGGTGAGGCAGAATTCCTGAATTGTAATGTTCGATTACCTCATCTAAGGTTCCATATCTCCCGTCATGCATGTAAGGAGCAGTAAATTCCAGGTTACGCAACGAGGGAATGATAAAGGCTCCTTCAGAAGCTTCATTGCCGTCAATGGCAGCAATGCCTTTGTCAGAATAAACCAAATCCAGACCGATGTTTGCAGAACCTGCTTTGGGAGCAGTTCCGTGGTAGGGAATAAACAACGCGTCACCAGAAAAATCATTTCCCCGGTGACAGTTGCCACAACTAAATTTAGAAAAAACATTTCTACCGGTTATTTCTGTTGCATTTAGCTGGTTGTTATCAGCTTTACTATTATCGCTTTTTATTGCTCTTATAAATTGTGCGAGCGCCCTGGCAATTTTATTATGTGTTACTTCTTCAGTACCAAAAGCCTTTTTAAACAATTCGGGATAGTAACTGACTGAAGCAATTTTTCTTTCCATCACCTCCAGCCTGTCAAGCCCCATTTCTACATGGTTTTTTACAGGCATCAGCACCATCTCTTCCAATAGTGCAGTTCTTCCATCCCAGAAAAACGAGGATTTATTTCTGGCGTTAATAATTGCCGGAGTGTTACGGGGAGTAACCATTCCTTCAAAGCCTGTGCTTTGCTGCCCCACATCGGCAAAGGCGTTCTCCTGCCGGTGGCATGAAGCACATGAAACAGTATTGTTCAAGGACAATCGCGGGTCGTAAAACAACAACCGTCCCAAAGTAGCGCCATCGTTGGTCACCCGGTTATCCACAGGCGAATTACCGTTACAACTTGAACTATTACAAGGCTCATAATTGTAAGGGGTAGAAGGCAAATCGGGAACAAGGGCTTTAAGTACCGGCTGCTTTTGGCAACCATGAAACAAAACCGCAAGTAGCAAAGCAGTGCAAAGCGGAAAGATTAGTTTGTTTTTCATGTTAGTAGGTTTTTTTAATTAGAAAACGAATGCAAAATAAATTGAAGTAGGTAAGATAAATTCTCCTTTGTGTTCCATTCCGTCAGACCTGTCCATATTCAATTCAGGAAAATTCATGGAGTTGACTTTTCGCTTCGACCAAGTGTATGAATAATAAAAAGCTGTTTCAGTAAAAAGGGCAATACGCTTGCTGATATTAAACTGAATACCTAAAAACGGACCTCCTCCCAAACTGTTAGAGGGAGAACTGGTAGTTACAATATCAAAGCTGCTGTTAGCTTTTGAATAGAGAAAATTGGTTCTGCCCACCGCGTCAATTCCTGTTTGGAACGTCCAGCGCTTCCCGAATTTGTAATTGTACTCGTAACCTACCCTGTAGTCCAAAGAATTATTATTTGTAATACGGGTTGAAGTGCTATCCGGAAATTCTGTTTTCTTACTAAAACTTCCACCAACCGACAACCGCACTCCGTGTTTTTTGAAAAAACATTTATATCCCACTATGTAAGGACTTACTGCAATATTCTGGTTCGATAAGTTGATAATTTGTTTTAGAAAAAAGGTTGTGTTAGCGAACACGTAATGACGGGTTTTTTTTTCTTTAGTTACAGCCACTGAATCGGTAAGGGCAAAAGAATAAACAGACAAGGTAATAAGCAGACAGGTTAAAAAGCTGCGCATGGGTGGTTAATTACCGTGCAAGATAGATAATGTTTTCGATTCAATTGTCACAGAATTG
The DNA here is from genome assembly GCA_964631835.1 of uncultured Chitinophaga sp. GTDB lineage: Bacteria > Bacteroidota > Bacteroidia > Chitinophagales > LD1 > Bog-950. The sequence continues at coordinate 53,052 of CAZWAD010000017.1, read as the reverse complement.
TAAAAATTTAGACACCTTTCCAGTTTATTGACCTCTTATAATAACGGACTATTGAATTCTTCGTATATCTCTGAACAATTTTTTAAAAAACTTTGTAGTTTTGCCCGCGTCATGGAAGAATTTAAAACATCACTTTCCGCTGCCAAGCGCCTTTGCAACTACTTGACTGTGGAGTATAACACCCCCATAGTTCTGAAAGATAACTCTGTATTTGAATGGAGAGAATTTGTTGTGGTCCCCTACGACAAGCAATTGCGCAGGTCATTCATTGTTTCATACGAAACAAACATACACAATACTACGGCTGAAAACCTTAGGCAGTCGTTTATTGATAAGCACTATACTGTAGCACTGATACTAAACTCCGAACCTCTGAAAAGGGTTTGGATTGATATGAGTATAGAGGAGTTTATTACCCGTTCGGGTATCAGGATTGACTTGCAGTCCTTCGTTTAAACGCCAGTTCTGCTGCTTTATCAAAATCACGGTCAACGGTTACTGACAAACCGGATTTTGTTCCCCGGGCTATTACAGTAATAGGGAAAGAATACTTATACCCCAAACTATCAATTCCGTTTTTCGCCTGTATAACATCGTTGTTAATGGCCTCTACCTTTTCTTGTAAATTCATCTTAATGTTGGTTTTGGAGCGCAAAGTAACAAAAAAAACAGTAAATAATAGCTTATTTCTCAAACTTTCATCCGTAATAGCCGCCTTTTTTATTTTCACTCGTTAATCATGAACAATCTATCGCCCCGAACACTTACTATCCTTGTTTCTTTAGCGCTGTCATTTATCATTAGTTTTATAGGCTTATATTTTGAATCTTCATGGCTTCATTTTACAGTTATTTTTGCTGCTGTTTTTGTACTTTCATCCCTCCTGTTTTATTATGTCGTTGAAGTTTATTTACGGAACCGAATCAGGCTGGTATACAAAATTATTCATCAGTTTAAGCTCAGCAAAAGTCTGAAGGAGTCCATTGGAGAAAGCAGCAGTAATGACCCGCTGCTGGAAATGGAAACTCAGGTAAAGGATTGGGTTCAGGACAAAAGCCGCGAAATCGAAAACCTGAAAAAAATGGAGAAATTCCGTAAAGAATTCATCGGTAATCTTTCTCATGAGCTTAAAACCCCATTGTTTAATATTCAGGGGTATGTACATACTCTCCTTGATAGCGCGGTAAACGAGCCGGAAACTGCTAAGACTTTCCTGGAGCGAACCGCCAAAAGCATTGACCGTCTAAACAATCTTATAGACGATTTAGATGAAATATCGAGATTGGAAACCGGTGATGAATCTTTAATCAAAGATACCTTTGATATATGTCAGTTGGTAAAAGAGGTTATGGAAACCATGGAGTTTAAAGCATCCCAAAAAAATATTACTCTCCAAATAAAGAAAAGCACAGATAAGCCTTGCTATGTATTTGCAGATAAAGAAAAAATACGCCAGGTAATTACCAATCTGATTGATAACTCTATTAAATACGGAAATCCCAATGGGAAAACCTCGGCAGGCTTTTATGATATGGATGAAAACATTTTGATAGAAGTGACTGATAATGGAATTGGAATTGCCGAAAAACATCTGCACCGACTATTCGAACGTTTTTACCGGATTGACAAACATCGCTCGCGCGAACAGGGAGGTACCGGTTTAGGGCTTGCTATTGTAAAACATATCATTGAAGCCCATAACCAGACTATTAATGTTCGCAGTACAATAGGCGTGGGTACAACCTTTGCCTTTACTTTGAAAAAATCAAACGAAAAGTAACCTGTTTCGCAATTCTTCATTTCGGCTATATTCGCGCCCCTGATGGAAAATATCCGCAATTTTTGCATCATAGCTCACATTGACCACGGCAAATCAACCCTGGCCGACCGCCTGATTGAAACTACCAAAGCCATAAGTGATAGAGAGATGATGGATACCGTGCTTGATAACATGGATTTGGAGCGTGAGCGAGGCATCACCATTAAGAGTCACGCTATCCAGATGGATTACGTTCACAAGGGGAAGAAATATGTTCTTAACCTGATTGACACCCCTGGGCATGTTGATTTCAGCTATGAAGTTTCACGTTCGCTTGCCGCATGTGAAGGCGCCCTTTTGCTCGTGGATGCTTCGCAGGGAATTCAGGCGCAAACTATCTCTAATCTTTATCTGGCTCTCGACCAGGGACTAACTATTATACCGATTGTAAACAAAATTGACATGCCGGGTGCTGAACCGGAGTTAGTGGAAGACCAGATGATGCAACTCGTAGGCTGTAAACGTGAAGAAATAATACGTGCCAGCGGTAGAACCGGTGAAGGCGTTGATAAAATATTTGAAGCTATTATAGAAAAACTACCTGAACCAAAGGGAAATCCCCAGGCTCCATTGCGTGCTCTCATATTCGACTCCATGTTCAATTCTTTCCGGGGTGTAGTAGCTTATTTCCGTGTAGTAGATGGAATGTTGAAAAAGGGTGACAAAATTAAGTTCGTAAATACCGGTGGTAATTATATTGCCGATGAAGTAGGCTGTCTGCGTTTTGATTTGGAACCTCATCCGGAAGTAAGAACCGGTGATGTAGGATACGTGATTACCGGAATAAAAAATGCTAAGGAAATTAAAGTAGGTGATACCATTACACTTACAGAAAATCCGTGTAAAGAAGGAATTCATGGTTTTGAAGATGTAAAGCCCATGGTATTTGCCGGAATTTACCCTATTGACAATGATGATTTTTCCAATTTACGCGATTCGCTTGAGAAGTTACAGTTAAACGATGCATCGTTAGTATTTGAACCGGAAAGTTCAGTTGCACTTGGCTTCGGTTTCCGTTGCGGGTTTCTTGGATTACTTCACCTCGAAATTGTTCAGGAAAGGTTGGAGAGGGAGTATGATATGAATATTCTCACTACCGTTCCGCAAGTAAGTTATGATGCATACTTAAGCAACGGTCAAAAACTGACCATTCATAACCCGGCTGATATGCCAGAGGTTACACGTATAGAGCGAATTGAAGAACCTTACATTAAAGCACAGGTGATTACCAAGCCTGAATACATCGGCTCAATTATGACTTTGTGTATGGATAAACGTGGTATTCTCACTAACCAAAGTTATTTAACCGAAGACCGGGTTGAACTTCAGTTCGAAATGCCGCTGGCTGAAATTGTTTTTGATTTTTATGACCGGCTCAAATCTATTTCGCGCGGTTACGCTTCGTTTGATTATCACCCGATTGGCTATCGTCCCGGTGATATGGTTAAACTTGATATTCTTCTGAATGCAGAGCAGATTGATGCTTTCAGTTCGATGATACACCGGAGCAAAGCTGAAGACTTCGGCCGGAAAATGTGTGAAAAACTGAAGGAAATTATCCCACGACAGATGTTTATGATTCCGATTCAGGCGGCTATAGGTTCCAAGATTATTGCACGCGAAAATATTTCGGCTTTGAGAAAAGATGTAACTGCCAAATGTTATGGAGGAGATATTTCGCGTAAACGCAAACTTCTCGAAAAACAAAAAAAAGGTAAAAAGAAAATGAGGCAATTCGGTAAAGTAGAAGTCCCTCAGGAGGCATTTATTGCTGTTCTGAAGTTAAATGATTGACAACAAAATACTTTCAATACTATTTTTCTTACGTAATCGTTACAATAACTAAGTTCACTTTTCTAATCAGGAGTAACTATGAAAAATATTCTTTTCGTTTTATCCCTTGGAATTTTAGACGTATCAGCTCAAACCCTAGAACCAACTGCTACAGATGCCTTGTTAAATGTATCGGTAGTTAATGATAAAGATAAACCTTTGAAGGGCGAGGAAATAACTTTCGTTTCACTGAAAGATGGGAAAACCTATACCGGAACAACAAACGCAGATGGAAAATTTTCACTCTTAATTCCTAAAGCACAGAAATACAAAGTACAGTACAAGGCATTTACTGAAAATCAAGATTACAAAACACTTGAAATACCCGATGTGAAAGAACTGCTCACATTCGGATATACACTTAAAATTTCGCCTCCCAAAATTTATACGCTCGACAATGTTTTTTTTGACACAGGAAAATCAACCTTGCGTGGTGAATCGTACAAGGAGTTGAATGAACTGGCAGAATACATGGGTAAAAAGGAGAGTTTGGTTATTGAAATTGCGGGACATACTGATAACGTTGGCACTCCGGAAAGCAACCAGAAACTATCTGAAGACCGTGCGAATACAGTAAGAGATTATTTAATCAAAAAAGGAATAGCTCCTGAACGTGTGGCCGCCAAAGGCTATGGAGATACTCAACCTGTCGCATATAACGATACTCCCCAAGGAAGGCAGAAAAACAGAAGAACAGAAGTGAGAATTGTAAGTGAATAGTTCTTGAGTTATTACTGCTTTAGCAGTTTAATAGTTCTTCGCTTATCTCCTGATAAGAATTCCGCAAAATAAATACCAACTTGCCAGTTATTGGTTGCCATTTGCCAGTTGTCAGAAATTTTACAATCATAAATTTTCTCTCCAAAGGAAGTATAAATTCTCAGCCAAGTGTTTTCTAAACTTTTAACCGGTAATTGACAATTGATAATATCCTGACAAGGATTGGGATAAAGAAAAACCTGCAAATCATCAATCTCATTTATCCCAACAAAAAGCGGGTCGTAAACAGCCACGAACAAATCGTTGCCTACAGCATAGTCGATTTGGATGCTGCCGAAAAAATTCGTGTATAAGTAATAACCAGCTACAGCTACTTTCCCGGTATTGGAAACAGCCACTCCTATCCCGCAGTCGGTATTCAAACCACCGGCATGAGCCAGCCATCGTACACTGCCGTTCCTGTCAAAACTTATAAGGAAAATATCACGGTCAGGACCAGTGATAACACTTCCATTAAAATTGACACCGAATTCGAACATTCCAGTAACATAAATGTTTCCGGTTGCATCGGCTGCTATTCCGTACGGTACATCAAGTTGAGTTCCGTTACCCGCTACAGCCCATAAGTTATTTCCCAGCGAATCGTAATGCGCTACAAAAATATCATTGTAATCAAGTGATGTAACGGAGTGGTTGTCGAAATATGCAGTTCCCAGGAAATAGCCGGCAATGGATGGATTACCTTCTTTATCGCTGCAAACTCCGTGTGACGCATCCTCGTTAGTGCTACCTGCACGTTTTAACCAAACACAATTACCGCCAGAATCTACCTTCGACAGAAAAACATCGTAGCTCGGAGTAGCAGAATTTACAGAACAATTTCCTATATTGAAATTACTTCCAAAATAACCCGTTAGGTAAACCGAATTACGGTAATCAAAAGCAACACCGGTAATAAGATTAGAGCCATTGCCCGCTGTTGTCTTAGCCCACAGAAGATTTCCTGCATTATCATACTTTGCAAAAAAAGATTCATTGTAAACATTGGAGGTGGTTAACTGGGCTGAACCAAACCAAATATCGTATTCATACCCGCCTGTGACATAGACATTCCCGGTATTATCTACATCAACTGAAGTACCGTAATCAAAATTTGCTCCGCCCGCCTGCCTGACCCACATCAGGTTCCCTATTAAGTCGTACTTAGCAAGAAAAACATCCTGATCACCCCGGCTTACCAGCATTTTGTTATCGAACCAAGCGGTGTCTGAAAAATAACCGGTAACATAAATATAGTTCTTGTTGTACCGGATAAATGTTCCCTGGTCATTTTCCTTTCCTCCTGCTGTTTTTACCCAAACCAGACTACCCTGTGCTGAATACTTGGCTATTAACACCTCATAAATTCCCCTACCCTGATAAACAGTTCCCCCAAAATTTATCATGCCTGCAATGTTGCCGGTGATATATACATTACCGAAATCATCAAAAGCTACCGAGTTAGCGGCTTCATTGCCAATATCCCCTTCACCTTTTGCCCATTGCCAACCCTGTGAATAAGAGAACAATGTAAATACTGATAGCATAAACACTAATACAGGTTTGGTAACCGTTAAAATCAATTTCATTCGGGCAAATAATTAATTAATAATTCAAAGCAAGTAAATCTTTTCAATACAAAAACGCTTTAATGCTTTCACTAACTGCTTAATCTTTTTCCAGTGACACTGTCTCTTAATAATTGATTCATGTTTGCGTTTATCCTGAACTTGTTTCAAAAAGCGCACAATTCCATTTGGACAGTAAATAAAAGGATATTATGTCCGTTTATGTCATTTGGAGAATTTTCATTTTCATATATGTTTGCACCCGCTAAAAAAACAATCTATATGAAAATTACTGTGGTAGGTGCAGGTGCTGTAGGCGCAACAGTGGCAGATAATATTGCCCGTAAAGAACTATGTCAGGAACTGGTTCTACTTGATATTAAGGAAGGGCTTGCAGAGGGAAAAGCCAAGGACATGAATCAAACTTCTGCCTTGCTGGGATACGATACCAAGATTACAGGCTCAACAAATGACTATACCAAAACCGCAGGGAGCGAGGTAGTGGTAATTACTTCTGGCATTCCCCGTAAGCCTGGCATGACACGGGAAGAGCTCATAGGCACCAATGCCGCAATAGTAAGAGGTGTTACCGGGAATATTCTGAAACACTCGCCTAATGCTATTATTGTAGTTATCAGTAACCCGATGGATACCATGACCTACCTTACGTTGAAATCCAGCGGGCTTCCGAAAAACCGGATTATAGGCATGGGCGGAATTCTTGACAGCGCACGCTTTCGCTATTATTTATCGCAAGCGCTGCATTGCTCGGCAGGCGACCTCCATGCATTTGTTATTGGCGGGCATGGTGATACCACCATGATTCCGCTTACCCGTTTGGCTACGCTCAGCAGTCACCCGGTAAGCAACCTTTTAGATGCCGAAACGCTGAACAAAGTAGCGGCAGATACAATGATTGGAGGCGCAACGCTTACTAAAATGATAGGCACATCTGCCTGGTATGCACCGGGCGCTGCCGGCTGCGCTTTGGTCGAAAGCATTGTGCGCGATGAAAAGAAAGTTTTTACCTGCTGCGTAGCACTGGATGGCGAATACGGTCAAAAAGATATTTGCCTTGGTGTTCCGGTGGTTCTTGGCAAAAACGGCTGGGAAAAAATAATTGACTATAAGCTGAATGCCGAAGAGCAGGCTGCTTTCAACAAAAGTGCAGAAGCCGTTCGTAACATGAATAATGTGCTCAGCACCTTGAGTGCGTAATCGAACAGTTATATCATTAGTACCCTCACCCCCGGAACCTTTCAGGTAGTATTACTACAAATATCTGACTGGTTAATAATTGGATATTAGTGTGCAAGTTGTGTAAATAAAAAAATGGCTACAGTGCTTACTGCTTGTAGCCATTTGATTTTCAGTGCACCCGAAGGGAGTCGAACCCCTAACCTTCTGATCCGTAGTCAGATGCTCTATCCAGTTAAGCTACGGGTGCAAATTTGAGCGGGCAAATATAGAATTATGTGCAAATAATTTCCAGATTTCTATATTCACATTCACTAAACTCCGACACATGAAAAACTTTATTCTCCCTTTTTCTTTATTCTTTGTTTCTCTGGCAAATTACCTAAATGCACAACATTGCGCGCAGCCTTCAGGCAGCAGTGTATGCACCCCTATCGGCACGCTTACACAACCGGGTTTCTACCCACCTTATGACAGTTTGCCCTGCGCACAAATTGGTGTTCCCTATGACCAGGTCATTCATTTCAGAACGCCCGCACAGGTTGTTCAGGGCGGAAGCACCTATGATTTGAACTGGGTGGAAATTGACACTGTAACTAATATGCCGTGTGGCCTGTGCTGGCGAAGCGGCTCATCTATAGACCGCATTAATGGCAACAGTACGGGCTGTATTAGAATAACAGGAACTACTTACGATGCTCCCGGGCAGTATAAAATACGGGTTATCGTAACTGCTAACGTTCAGTTTGGAATATTTCCCGTTACAGTCAGTAATCAAAATGCCGAATCGCTTGGCCTGAAATATTTTGCCCGGGTTGAGGCTTTGGACGGAAGCTGTCCTCTGCCCGATACTCTTGCTACCGGTAATACCGCCACCACCCCCGGAAGCATCTCCGCCATATCTCTTTCGGGCGGTACTTCTATTTGCAGCGGACAGTCCTCTACTTTTTCTATTGCCAATGCCGGAAGTTATTATGCTTATAAATGGTCAACCGGTGCTATCACATCTTCCATTAATGTTTCTACCGGTGGGACTTATACCGTCACCGCTTATGCCGCATGCACGTCAGCTACCGCTTCGCGCACGCTTACGGTAAACAGCAATCCAACTCCTACCGTTACAGCAAACGGACCAACCACTTTCTGTGCAGGAAGCAGCGTTATTTTAGATGCCGGTGCTGGTTATTCGGCCTATTCATGGAGCAATGGAGGAAGTGGCAGAACGATTAATGTAAGCCAGTCGGGGACATACTCCTGCACCGTTACTCAAAACGGATGTACGGGAAGTTCAAATACGGTTACCGTTACAGTAAATAATAACCCGGCTCCAACGATTACTCCGGGGGGCGCTACCACCTTTTGCGATGGCGGAAGCGTTTCGCTTGATGCCGGTTCAGGTTATTCGGCTTATTCGTGGAGTACAGGCGAAACCACGCAAGCCATTACCGCATCGCAATCGGGAAGTTATACTGTAACCGTTACTCAAAACGGATGCAACGGAAGTTCGGGACCGGTTGTAGTTACTGAAAATGCAAACCCCTCTCCTACTGTTACCGCTAACGGGGCAACTACTTTCTGCACCGGAGGAAGCGTAACCCTTAATGCAGGGGCAGGGTATTCTGCTTATTCATGGAGTTCGGGCGAAACGAGTCAGTCCATTAACGTAACTCAATCAGGAAATTACACTTGCACAGTTACACAAAACGGATGTACAGGAGGTTCAAACACTGTTACAGTAACGGTGAATAATAACCCTTCTCCCATTGTAACTGCCAGCGGCTCCACTTCTATTTGTCTGGGCGACAGCGTGATACTCGATGCCGGTGCGGGGTATTCAGCATATAGCTGGAGCAATGGAGGAACATCTCAAACAACCACCGTTAAACAAACAGGTGATTATACCTGCACCGTTACAGAAAACGGATGTACCGGTGGCTCTAACCTGGTTCATGTGGACGTAACTGATGCGGCTGCCACTATCAACGCAAATGGACCCACCACTTTCTGCACCGGTGGAAGCGTTGTGCTCGATGCCGGTCCCGGTTTCTCCGGGTATTTATGGAGCGATGGCGTTACCAGTCAAACCAATATTGTTACTCAATCGGGAACTTATGATGTAACTACAACTTTAAACAGTTGCACCGCGGCTTCAAATGCAGTTGTAATAACAGTAACCAGCAATACCCTTGCTCCTGTTATTACTGCCAGCCCCTCACTCAACATTTGTCCGGGCGGCACAGCAACTCTCGATGCCGGTTCCGGATACGACACCTATTTGTGGAGCGATAACTCCACCGGTCAAACTTTGAGTGCAACAACAGCCGGAACCTTTGATGTAACCGTAACACAAGGAGTTTGCAGTGGTGTTGCATCTGCGGTAGTCAATGTCGGCAACTTTCCTGTTTCGGTAAGTATATCGCCTGCAGGGCCTGTCAATGCTTGCGAAGGCGATGCCATTCAGTTAAATGCCGGTGGTATTTTCGATACCTACGCGTGGAGCAGTGGCGAAACCACTTCTTCTATTCAACCAACAACTACAGGAAGTTATATCCTTACGGTTACCTCTAACAGTTGTATCGGCACCGATACCGTTGAGGTAACTGTTAACCCATTGCCTCAACCCGCAATTTCACCTGCCGGACCGGTAAGCGCCTGTAATGGCGATATGGTAATGCTTGACGTACCGGGAACTTTCGATACTTACTTGTGGAGCAACAGCGATAATACTTCTATGATTCATGTTACTTCATCAGCGAGCTATGCGGTAACTGTTACGCTCAGCGGTTGTTCGGGAAGCGATACCGTGCTTGTAACATTTAATGCTGTTCCTTCTGTTACCATCACGCCTTCGGGACCAGTAAGTGTTTGCGAAGGAACCGCAGTTACTCTCGATGCCGGTGCAGGTTTTTCTGCCTACGCATGGAGCAGCACGGAACAAACACAATCCATTCAGCCAACTGCAACCGGTACTTATTCGGTTACCGTAACCGAAAACGGATGTGATGGAACTGCTTCGGTAAGTGTAACGATTAATGCCATTCCGCAGCCTGCCATTACTCCTGCCGGGCCTGTGAGCGCCTGTGCGGGCGACAACGTAATTCTCGATGCCGGAAGCGGTTACTCCTCTTACAATTGGAGCAATGGCGATTTGATTCAAACCACTCAGCCAACCGCTACGGGAACTTATACGGTTGATGTTACTCAAAACGGATGCACCGGTTCCGACACCGTGATTGTTACTTTTTATACCGTTCCTCATGCAACTATAACTCCTTCGGGCACTCAAAACATTTGCACCGGTGACAGTGTGGTGCTTGATGCCGGTGCCGGTTATTCCGCATATCTATGGACAGGCGGAACAACCACCCAAACCAAAACCGTTACCTCCACCGGTACGTATGATGTTACTGTTACTGCCAACGGCTGCTCCGGTGCTTCCGCCAACCCGGTTACTGTTTTTGCCAACATTACTCCCAATGCAAGCATCAATATTTTAACTACAGAAACAAATCCTGCCGTATTACAGGCAAGCCCTGCGGGTGCAACTTACCAGTGGCTGTTACAGCTTACACCAAATGGACCTTACATGCCTGAATCTTCCACTTCGGAATATGATACCGTTACCTGTGGCGATATTGGCGAATACCATACCGTGGTGGTTACTCAAAACGGATGCTCCGATACTTCCGCGCAGGTGGTGGTGGTGTGTGTTGGAATATCAGACCTGGCAGATGAAGTCAAATTCAGGGCCATGCCCAACCCCGCCAGCGATGTGCTGAATATTTCATACTCGCTTTCATCGGCAAGCAGAATTACTGTTTCTGTAAGCGATATTACCGGACGCAGGATAATCGAAGCAATGAACGAAACCCAACAGCCCGGTGACTACATCAGGCAAATACAACTCGGCAGTATTTCATCGGGTATTTACCTGCTCGGCTTTTCAACCGCCACCGGAAGCTTTAATAGTAAGTTTGTGAAGGAGTAGTTTACTTACCGGTTGGTGTTTGCCGTTGCAGGTGTTATCACCGGCAACCATACTTGCTTGTTGGTGATAACACTAACAAGGGCGAGTTGGTGATAACAACAACACGGGCGAAACCGTCACTTAATTCGCGTAATAAAATCCAACACTCCTTGATACATTAATTCGACTTGCCCTATCACATATTCGGAATACCTTCCATGAGCGGCTTTATTTCTTAGGTCTAGCCAAGCGGTAACACTTTTTTGTTCCAACCCTCCATAAACTCCTCCTTTCACTAAATCTGAATTTAGCAAATCCGCTTTTTTCGGAACAGGAGTACCAGCTCTTATGGTTGTAGTATCAATATTATGAGCAATACATAATTGTCGGAGATGCTCTTCTAACACAGAACCAATCATAACGGCTGCGGGGTCTTTGTATTTCTCATCTAACAAGTATTTACTCATTTCCAAGAAATCTGAAAACAATTCCGCTGTAACTAAATGCTTGAATGTTACTAACCACCCCTGTTCAACTTCAGACTTTATTGAATTAAGTAAATTCAGTCCGCTTTCAACATGAAACGCATAATTCTGCTTAACTTCTTTATCAAATTCAAGATAGAAAGGGTGTTTTTCACTATAAAGTCGGGAGATATACGAGAGACAAGATGAGCGAAAACCCACAAATAAGCCATTGTCCACGACATCACTCGAATACTGGGAATATCTTTTCGTTGCGAGCACTCCGTTACCTTTCTTAATTAAGAATTCTATTTGATCCAGCAATGTCTGATTTGTAACCATATTTCTTTTTTTAACCTGTAGGTTGTTTAAATGGTGCTTACGTGCCTATTCTACTCTATTATTTCTTATAAACGCATCAACACTATATTCATCTTTGTGAGTTTGGACCAGCAGATCGCTTTCATGCAAATTTTTTAGAAGCCTATATCTTTCTATTAAAGGCTTAAATTTTTTACCATATTTTGAAAGGCCATTATAAAAGAGTAATAACAACTCATGAGAAGAGAGTTGAGCTCTCACGATACTTGCATACTGTTGTTTATTCATAATCTCTGAGCGATCAATAAACTTTATTATGTGATACAGGTTCCTAAAATAATGCCCAAGATCTGTTTTGTGGTCTTCAAAAAAATTTTCATACGCGGTCTTAATCAATTCTAATTGTGAAACCGATTTTTGCTTCGATCGTACTTTGCCATAATGAATTTGGAATGCTCTATAAAATAAAACAAAACAATCTCTACCCTTTTTTATTTCTATCTCTTTCTCAACTTTATATCGACTTGTAGTTGTATGTATGGTTTTAAAATCAATACTATTTACAATAGAGTCATGCAAATTCAATAAATTAAAAAAGGTGGTTTCAAACTGTTGCTTCTCGAATGTTTGATGTTGCTTATTTAAAATATCCCTTGTTTCAGACAACTCCTGCTTTTGCGTCTTATAAGTAAGATATAAAAGAATAAATGCTGCAACGGAAATTAAAGTTCCAGTAATACCAGCAATAAAGTCACCCAGTTCTCCATAGTTGCTTATTTGAATTTCTGATCCCCAGAATTTGGTACCATTTAGTTTATAATAGGGAAGAAAAATTGCTGACAATCCAACAAACAAAAGGATGAGGGCTGCTGTTAAACCCCAATCTGTTTTTTTATTTGAGGTGTTTTTGTTTTCAGTCACTTTAACCATAATCTCCAAATCTAACCTTCTCCTCTCACCCCACAAGTTTTTTCTTTCATACCCACACCCCTCCCCTCACGCCAATTTTTCAAACTGTCGTTGGGCTATCGTTTTAAGTAAAACGATTAGTCTTTCTGCATGTTCGCCACCAGCACTGCGCCCAGCGCTGTGGCAATTTTGCAGAGGGTATGCAGGCGCGGGTTGCCTTGCCCGTTTTCGATTTTGCAAATCAGCTTTTTGCCGCAAAGCCCTGCTTCGTTGGCAAGCTGTTCTTGTGTCCATCCTTTTTCCCCGCGCAGTTCTGCAATCTGCTTGCCGAGCCGGGATAAAACTTCTTCTTTCATAAAAATTGGTTTTATCCCTAAAGGTGGCTAAATGTTAAAAAGCAGGGCGGGAATTATAGTATAACAGCAGCCGTGTGTGATTGCTTACCGTTGCATTGTCAAACCACACATCATGAGCACCGGTTTTTCATCGCAGGTTTTTTCAAATAACACAACGGTTTCGGAAACGGCAGCGAGCAGGAATTCAATTAAGAATGCGTTTTCCAAAAGCGCGGAAAGGCCACTTGAAGTTGTAAGTGCACTTTCCGAAAGCGCGGAAATGGCAATTTCAGTTGAAAGTGCGCTTTCCAAAAGCGCGGATACCCCGTTTTCAATTGAAAGTGCGTTTTCCAAATCGGTCGATACCCCACTTTCAAATGAAAATGCGTTTTCCAAAAGCGCGGAAATGGCACTTGCAGTTGAAAGTGCACTTTCCAAAAGCGCGGAAATGGCACTTGAAGTTGAAAGTGCACTTTCCGAAAGCGCGGAAACCCTGTTTTCAATGAAGAATGCGGTTTCCGAAACGGTGGAACGTCCAGTTTCAATCCAAAGCATACGTTCTGCGCTTTCCGAAACCGCACTTGCAAGTGAAAAACCGGTTTCTGCATCTGCCAAAACTTCATTTTATTATCAAAAACGCTAAAAATTAAGCTTATGCCACGTATCAGCCGCCCCGAATCGAATATTGAGCGAAACATTGCCCTCCGCAACGCCAAAAACCGCAAAGACCAGGTTCCGCCCATGCCGGTTATTCCATATACACCTGCCACTATTACCTGGCTCGACACCTTTCAGCCGCTTTACAAAGCCGCTTTCGATGCGGTGAGCGAGGCGCTGCAAACCCAAACCAACATTACCGCACAGGCGGCACACGCCAAAAAGCTGGCGATATATTATGAGCAGGATTTTGTGCTCAACCTTAACCGCGCCATCAGGCGCGAGCAATTTACAGCCAGCGCACGCACTTATTACGGTATTGCGCTGGACGATGACAGCACCCTGAAAGTAACCTCCGAAAACCAGTTGATAGATGCCAACGATGTGCTTACCAATGGCGAAGCTAACCGCGTTGCCGATGGAGGAACACCTATTACTTTTCCGTCTATCGGGCAGGTAAATACGGCAGTAAGCAATTTTGTTACGCTCAACAACTCGCAGGCGCCCGCTATGGCTAATTTCGATTTGGTGCAGGAAGCGCTTGCCGCCATGAACGATGAAGCCGACCGGCTTATTCTGAAACTATGGAACGAAACCGAAACCGCTTTCGACACAGGCGATAAACCGAGCATGAGGCGCAAATGCCGCGACTGGGGAGTGATATATAAACCATCACCGGGCGAAGCCATCAGCCCCGATGAGTTTTCAATAAAAGGCAAGATAACCGAAAATGTTACCGGTCCGGCAGTACCGGTTGACGAAGCTGAAATAACCGTAATGGAAACAAACACTACGGTGCTCAGCCTTGGCAATGGCGATTATTTAGTGCCCTTCCATCCGGCAGGAACTTACACCCTTCAGGTAGTAAAACCCGGCTTTGTTACCAATACCATTACCGGTGTGGTGGTAACCACCGGTGCCATTACTACCGTTAATATACAGCTTACTCCCACCGGTACCAACGGAACCGTTTCGGGAACCGTAACACAGGGTGGCGTTGGCGCTAATGCCAATGTTAGTATTGACGGTTTCGGGATGCCGGTACCTACCGATGGGCTGGGTAATTATATTATTCCCGATGTTCCACCGGGGCCGCAAACCGTTCGTGCTGCCCTTGCATCGAACCCCGCCAACTTTCTCACTCAAAATATTACCGTAGTAGCCGGAGTTACCAGTACGGTGAATTTTAATTTTCCGTAAGCCCTGTATCCCCTTCCCGAAACATCGGGAGGGGACCTGAATGCTTTACCGGTAAGAGAGAGGTGGGTGAAGATGTAAGGAGTTTCCTGTTCATCAATTCATTCATTACCTTTACATCAAAAACTGTATGAAACCTTACCGCGATATAATCACTATCAACCCGAATGTCCGGTCGGGCAAACCGGTTATCCGTAATTTGCGAATTACCGTTGCCGATGTGCTGGGTTATCTCGCAGCCGGTATGAGTGAGCAGCAAATTATTGCTGACTTTCCAAAACTGACTGTTGAAGATATCCGTGCCTGCCTTTCTTATGCAGCCGATAGCGAAAAGCATGTAACCTTCGCTCCGGTAAAATGAAAATTTTAGTTGACAACAACCTTTCTGCAAAAGTGTCGCTGCATCTCAGCAAATTATTCAGCGAAAGCCGCCATGTTGCTGATTTCGGTCTGGATGAAAACACCGAAGATGCAGCTATCTGGAAATTCGCCACCGATAATGACTTTTCCATTCTCACAAAAGATACCGACTTTGAAGCCATGAGCCGCCTGCTGGGTTGTCCGCCAAAAGTTATTCAGCTTACCTGTGGCAATAAAACAACTTCTGAAATCATTTCAATTCTTAGTCAAAGTAGTTTGTTGGTAGAGTCCTTTCTTAAGGACGAAGAAAATTGTCTGCTGTTTTTACAGTAACAAAAGCAGTTTCATGCCTGCGGACCGCCACCGGTATCCGGTTAGATGTAAGCGGGCTGGCAAAAGGAGTTTATGTGGCAGAGGTAACCCCAGCCCTTAGTGGTTAATCTCATGCCTCACTTCCTTTCGCGTCAATTCGTGCAATTCGTGTCCTCCTGTATTCTCTTCCTTTCGCGCCAATTCGTGCAATTCGTGTCGTCCTGTATTCTCTTCCTTTCGTACCAATTCGTGCAATTCGTGTCTCCGCATTTTCTTTTTAGCTTTATTCCATGAACCGGATTTTACTTCTTGTATTTTCTATTCACTTTTCACTATTCACAGTAGCCCAAAACTGCAACTCGCTCCGTTATCAGGATACCATCTTCCGCTCCGTAACCAACACCACCGGTATTTACTTCGGCACTGCCACACCCTATGGCGCACTGGCACAGCCCCAGGATTTATTCCTCGATATTTACGAACCGGCTAACGATACACTTACCAAACGCCCGCTTATTGTTTTCCAGTTTGGCGGGGGCTTCCTCATTGGCTGGCGTACTGAACCGGTCATTCCGGAGTTTTGCGAATACTTTGCCAAATGCGGTTACGTGGTGGCAACTATTGATTACCGGCTTGGCTTTAACGCCACCGACCAGAACAGCGCCATGCGTGCCGTTTACCGCGGCATTCAGGACGAGCGCTCCGCCATTCGCTTTCTCAGTGCACGTGCATCGCAGTTCCGTATTGATACTTCGCTTATTTTCCTTACCGGTACCAGTGCCGGTTGTTTCTGTGCCCTCGCCAATGCCTACATGCAGGAAACCGACCGCCCCGCTCCTACTTTCGGTATTCCTCTTGAGCCCGCTGACCTCGGCTGCCCCGATTGCTCCGGCAACAACGACCTTGGTCACCACATACCGCGCATTAAAGGTGTAATTAACCAGTGGGGCGCTATTCTCGATACCGCTTACATTGAACCGGGTGAAGATGTACCGGTTATTTCCTTCCATGGCGATAACGACAACATCGTTCCTTACGGTGTCGGTTATCCGTTTTCCATTCCTCTGTTTCCACCGGTATATGGCAGCCAGCCCATTCACCAGCGGCTGAATAATCTTGGAGTTATCAATGAACTGCACACCCTTACCGGTTATGGCCACGAGCCCGAACTGCTCAATGCTCACCTGAACGATACCATACGCAACTACTCGCGCATGTTTCTTTTCAATTTGCTGAAACCGGTTACCTCCGATATAACCGGTGGTACGGTTTCGTGTCTGGGTTCACTTTCGCATTATTCAGTAATCAATACACCGGGCAGCCGCTATTGCTGGAGTTTAACCGGTAATGGAAGTATTGTTTCCAATACCGGCAATTCTATTACAGTGCTATGGAGCGATACGGGTATAGTTTCGGTTTCGGTAAAAGAACTGAACCACATTGCAGCCGAAGGTCAGGTAAAAACTTTTACCACTTATATTGCGCCAATGGTTAGCTCTGCTTTCGGTTATACTACCAATGAACTTCGTGCGGAGTTTCAGAACCTGTCATCCAACGCTGAAAACTACGAGTGGAACTTTGGTGACGGAAATTTTTCTGATTCCATCAATCCAACACATGATTATGTTTCCGGTGGAACGTACACCATCAAACTTATTGCCGGTAATAGTTTCTGCTCCGATACATTCTCTACATCCATTACCATTGATTCTTGTCCGGTGGCAAGTATTAGTCACCAGCTGAACAATCAGAATGCTCTCTTTTATGCTGCTGCCACAAACGGATTTTCGTATTTGTGGAACTTTGGCGATGGCGACTCAGTACTTATCCATTTCCCCAACGTGTTTCACCAATACGATAACAGCGGTGAATACACTGTTACATTAACCGTAAAAAACCAACTCGGCTGCGAAGATTCGGATACGCTCACCATTTTTGTGGGCACGAGTGATGTGAATGATTTGACTACAAGGAACATTTTTGTGGTGGCCGATGAAGACGGGTTCGCAGTTTACGGCTTGCAGTTTCCGGTTCATGCCGAATTATTCGATGCTGTGGGTAAAAGAATTGCCAACTGCATTCTGTCAAACCTTTACAACAAACTGCAAGCTGCAAACTGCAAACCGGGGTTGTATCTGCTCCGAATTTCTGATAAGGGGAATACTATCACAAAGAAACTTACTACTTACTACTAACCGTTCACTTCTTCCCGTCTTCCCAATCTGCCGTCATCTTAGCAAGTGCCTGTGCAAATTTTTTCATTTCAGCATTGGCAAAAGGGTTGCCGGTTGCCTTGGCATAAGATTCCGTCATGGTGAGCAGCGTTTGAAAATAATGCGAGTGCATTTCATCGGTGGTCATATCGTTGGTCCACAAATCTATTTTAAGCGTTTGTCCCTGCACGCCATCCCATATTGAAATCATGATGCTTTTGCAGTCACGCAGTTCATTATTTTTTGAATCGGTTGCCAGCCACTTAATATCAATCGGGACATTCTTCTCGCTTAACCCAATCTTGAATCTTATTTCTGAGGTCTTTGTTATCTGCGCCATTTGCTTTTTCTTAAAGGTAAATTTATTTGTATTCCGTCAGCTCATCGCTTTCCATTCCTTTACACATTCAATCAGCTCCTCCTGTGTTGACTTCGTCATGTCGGTTTCGAACCAGGCATGAAGTTTTCGCACACTTTCCCGGTAATCAAAATCTTTTTCTTTCATGCCGGTTAAAACCATTTCATGCAATTCTTTCGGACGCGGCCCCCAGGTGCCAAGTTCTTTTAAATCTTTCCCACGCAAACAAATCAGTTTGGGAATGGAGTCGCTTCCTGCCGTTTGATATTCTTTAATTACTTCAGGATGCGTATCGCGAAGCAATATTCGGAAATCAATTTTATCGGAAGCCGCAGCAATCATACATAATGCCGGTGTTCCCCAGCTTGCATCGCCACACCACGGCTCACTGATCACCAGCCAAATCCACTGTTCCTCTAAATCAGAAAGAAGGTTGTACAGCTTTTGGTTAAGCGAAATATTATCGAGTACTTTGTTCATGCGTTCAAGGTTGGAACGTGTATAACGGAAAGTTTTATCGGAAAGATAAATGCCTGAGCGGGGAACCCTTTCATCGAGTATATCCTTCGTAAGTTGCAGGTATTCCTCAAATGAAATGGTTTCATCTAACACCGACTCGGTTATAACTTCTTTTTGCATCCTGTCCGAATTTTCATTAAAGTATGTAATGTTAGTAATAGGTTTTGAAAAGATGTTGCCGGAAAACAAATCAGGAGAATTAAATGAACCAGTTGATGTATCGGTTCAATTAATTGCGAGCCCCGGCAGCAGCCATGCGTTTTTGAATATCGCTCAACTCTCCCTTGGGAATGGCTGCTATTAGTTTTCGGGTGTATTCGCGCTGAGGGGTATTATAAATGTCGTCACTAATGCCCATTTCTTCAATTTTGCCTTTGTTCATCACCAACATTCTGTCGCTCATAAACTTTACCACCGAAAGGTCGTGGGAAATAAAAATGTATGTGAACTTGAATTCCTCGCGCAGTTGGATGAGAAGGTTTAAGACCTGAGCCTGGATGGAAACATCGAGAGCTGAAACGGATTCATCGCAGATGATGAATTTAGGGTTAAGGGAAAGGGCGCGTGCAATACATATCCGCTGGCGCTGTCCGCCTGAAAACTCATGAGGATAGCGGTTGAAGTGCTCGGGTTTCATATTCACTTTATTAAGGAGCTCAAGCACTTTTTCTTTTCTTTCTTTTTCGCTGGAATAAATTCCATGCACCGTCATAGGCTCCATAATGGCGCTGCCGATTGTAATCCGCGGGTTTAACGATGAGTAAGGGTCCTGGAAAATAATCTGCATGTGTTCCCGCACTTCTTTCATCTCATTGTTATTCAGATGAAGAAGATTTTTCCCTTCAAAAATAATTTCACCTCCATGCGCAGGAACCAACCGGAGTATGGTTCTTCCCAAAGTTGTTTTCCCGCAGCCCGACTCCCCTACTAATCCGAGTGTTTCTCCTTCATGTACATCGAAAGTAACATCGTCAACCGCCTTTATATAATCCAATGTTTTCCCGAAAAAATTCTTACCAGAGGGGAACCATGTTTGCACATTCCGCACCTGAAGAATGGGTTTTTCTTTCAACACTTTTTCTCTTCGCGCGTTTGTTTCCGCTTCGGAAATAACTACCGCACGAATGGCTTCCTCCACAGAGGTGTGCTTTTCAACCAGAGTTCCATCCTCCTTCTCTTCCATAAAATCAACTACCGTAGGCAGCTTTTTCAACCGCTTGCCCAGGGGCGGACGACAGGCAAGAAGGCTCTTGGTATAGGGGTGTTGAGGATTTCCGAAAATTTCAAGAACAGTTCCCTGCTCTACGATTTTTCCTTTGTACATAACTAAAACGCGGTCAGCAATTTCCGCAATTACCCCCAGGTCATGAGTTATGAACATGATGGAGCTGTCAATTTCTCCTTTCAATTGTGCCATCAAATCGAGGATGGTTGCCTGCACTGTTACATCCAGGGCAGTAGTGGGTTCATCAGCAATGAGTATGGACGGGTTACAACTCATGGCCATGGCAATCATTACCCGCTGTTTTTGCCCGCCCGAAAGCTGATGCGGGTAAGCATCGAAAATACGCTGCGGGTTTGGCAACTTAACCTTCTCAAACATTTTGAGAGTAATTTCCTTAGCCTGAGGCTTAGTGGTTTTCTGGTGCAGCATGATAGCTTCCATCACCTGGCTTCCACATTTGAAAACCGGGTTAAGGGAAGTCATAGGCTCCTGAAAAATCATTGCTATTTCGTTGCCGCGGTATTTGCGCATTTCGGCTTCCGGAAGGGTAAGAAGATTCACCGGCCTTCCGCCCTTATTATGAAAAATAATTTCGCCTCCCGATATCTTTCCGGGCGGGTCAGGTATGAGTCGCATAACCGAAAGCGATGTAACCGATTTGCCCGAGCCGGATTCGCCCACAATGCCAATGGTTTCTCCGCGGTTTAACGTAAAGCTGACATTGTTTACAGCTTTGATTATTCCGTCATCGGTTTTAAATTCAGTAACTAAGTTTTTTACTTCAAGAAGTGGGCGTATGCTGCTCATTAAAACAATTTTTACAAAAGCGGCTAAAAATATTCTTAAATGACAGATTTGCAAAAGGGAAGCCGGGTGCTGGTCCCTGCTTAAAACTACCGGGTGTATATTATTATATGACAACCTTGCTTTCCTGCGTGAATAACCCCCAGTTGGAAAGAATACAGGAGATTCTACATTTGTACCAGTTTTAACATTATTTAAAAACCAATTAGACAAATGGAAAATAACCAGGAAGGAGGAAATAAAAAGGTTTACGTAGCCATTATAGCACTGCTGTTGCTTATTAATGGTGTAGCGCTTTACCTGCTTTACTCCGAAAATAGAGCAAAAAAGGATTTAGGTGAGTCGAAAGCAAAGCTGCAGGAGGAATTCAACGGTTTGAACGACACTCTCAAAACCAAATTAGCCGAAATTGATTACTTAATCACCGAAGGCAATATTAAAGACAGCACAATTTTATCACAACGCACCGAACTGGAGGCAAAACAAAAGCAAATTCAAGCCTTGTTTGCTAAAGGTAAGATGACCAGCAAACAATTAGCTGAAGCTAAGGCGCAGATTGCACAATATGAAACCGCAATTGCCGAAATGAAGAAGAAGATTGAAGAACTGACCGCTCAGAATCAGCAACTGACCGCTCAGAACCAACAATTAACTACTGACCTTACCACGGAAAAGCAAACCACATCGCAACTTACAGAACAAAACAAAGGGTTAAGCAAAAAAGTGGAGTTGGGTTCACTCCTGCAACTCAGGAATATTTCTTTTAGTGGCATTAAAGCCAAAGGCAATGGAAAAGAGGTAACTGAAAAGCGAGTGAAGAAACTACAAAAAGTTCAGGTATCATTTGAAACGGGCGACAACAAAGTTTTGGAGCCAGGTACTGCAAGTGTGTATGTGCGCATAATCAATCCGAGAGGAGAAACTATTTCCGTTGCTGACCAGGGCTCAGGAACATTGCAAACTCAAACCGGTGAATCCATTCAGTATACCAAGAAAGCTGATTTCGACTGGAACCAGACTAACAAGACCATAAAAGTGGATTGGAGCGAAAACATTAAAGAATCAGGAGTTTATAAAGTGGAGATTTATCAGTTCGGTTATTTGATTGGTAAAGGCGAAACAGAGTTGAAGTAGTATTTTGAACGAGGAACTTTTCCGAAAACCCGCTTCAATGAGGCGGGTTTTCCTTTTTTAGAAGATAGCTCTTATTTCTGCTCTCCCGGTGTGGATGGGTTTAATGGTTGATTTATCACCATTCACGAACCCTGTCATTCGTCCGTCATAAATCAGCGAAAGCTGAATGTTCTCTGTAAGATTCTGTGAATATCCGGCACTCCATACTAAGTTATTGTTGTTTTGCAATCCTTCGAGCATAGCATATTCAAGCTGCTGGTTCGGAAAGCCATTATCGTTATATCTGATGGAAGCATACGAAAGATTTGCTTCTACCGATATTTTACCCTGCCGGTTATATCGCCCCTGTAGCGTAAGCTTGTGAACTAACGAAGTTTGCTTGCCGACAGTATCCGTTGGATTTTCTTTCCACGAGAAGTCATATTTTGTGCTGATGCGGAATGAAGTACCGAACTGATAACTAAAATCAGTGCTGGCATCATGAAAGGTGAACCGGTATTGAAGCGTGGAATAAAAGTCAGATTCGTTGGCTTTCATACCATTTGTATAAACCGTTTGAATGTTGAATGATTTAAACGCATTCCAGCGGATGGTTGTACCCTGTGATTGAAGTGTCCGGTTTTCAAAACCAGTGGTAAGCAAGGTACGGTTTCGTGAATAAGTAAAGTCAAGCTGAATACCGTATTTCGGATCCAGCCGGTTAAAATAAAGTGAGTTTCTGCTTGAAATGGAAGTAGCAACCAGCTGACTGTTCTCCCGGTTAAGGGGAACAGGATTGAAGTAATCACCGACCTTTTTATTTTTATCAGCAAAAGTTTTCTTGGTTATGGAGATGCTGGCGAACAGGCTGAACATGGATAGCACTTTTCTGAAACCCTGTTTGTTCTTCCACAAGGCCGCGGGGTTAATATTCAATACCTGATTGAACTGGTTACTGTTTACCGAAAAATATTCAGGGGTAACGATAAAGGTCCTGAAATAAGATGAGTCGTAAGTGAATCCTGCAGGACGTGTTACAAATTCCGAAACGTCCTTAACGCCATTGTTATTCACATCTCCGTTTTCAGGATAAATGAAATCACCTTGATTGGTTGGTGAAGCTATGTAAACGATTTGAGTTTTCTGCTGGCGCCCGCTTCCTATTTCGTACAAAGTAGTTGAGCGGAAAAAACCTTTCAGTAAAGTGAAGTTGTAATCAATACGGCCGAGATAAAAATGTTCGGGCTGAGCACTGTTGAAAGAATCATTGTCCCTGGCGTGGCGGTATGTAAGGCTGTAGTTGAGTGTTTGGTTTTTGAGAGTAGTAATTTGTCCGTTGAAGTTTACTGTTTGTGCGCGGAAGAATGGTTCGGAGAAACTGCTTCCGTCAGGACGGTGCTCGTTGCGCATGACGAATTCAATTCCATATTTGTTTCCAGCCGTATCAGAAGTAATAGCATAAACTTTATAGTTCTGCCAGAGAAAACTGTTTGCCGTTAAAGTATCTGCGCCTTTGCTTTTCAGCATGTTTACTTCGTGGTCGAAAAGAGCCCCTATTTTCCACCCCTTGGTTTTTGCTGAAGTGTAGAAGAAATCGGCTTTAGGTCGTATGTAATCAGTCTGCAGGAATTGAGAAGTTGAATTCAGATAACTATTTGAGAAAATAAAGTTGAAGCCATTCCTGGAAAAATTTCCGTTCAATCCGTTTTCAAACCCCCGGTAAACGGAATCCTGGATAAAAGCTTTGAACCGGGCATTAATATTACCCAAGCCGCCCCACACATAACCGATGTTAGCTATCCCCAGATGTTCGTTGTATCTCTTTTGTTGTACGCCCAGATTCCAGTCGCGGCTGAACTCGATATTACGGAATCTCTCTACCGTAATGAACCGGTCCTGTATAAACTCATAATGGAAATCAAGAACGAGGTTTTGATTTTTCCTGTTCGCAGAATCTCTCTTTGTAGCTATTGTCCCTTTATAAGAAACCCTTGCAGCAAAACCTAAATGCGTGTTATCGTCTTTCCTCGAAAACATATTCGGGTCGTTATTGCTCATAGCTACTTCGGTTGAAATTGTATTGGACTTGCCGATTCGGAAGTCTGCACCTGCTGTATACATCTGCTGGTACTTTGGAGTTATAAGCAATATTACCGGAAGATATGCCCCGTTGCGCAAACTATCGCCAGATGGCGCTACCCATTGGTAAACTCTTCCGTTAGCAGTAGAAGATGAAAGGATGTAATCGCCTTTACCTTCACCAACAAACGAAAAATTTACTGCATACTTTGCTTGTGTTGAATCAGCAGAGTAAACAAATACAGAGTCGTATCCGAGGGTATCTGAAACAAGGCGGTACATGATGCGGTTGGGGTCATACGCAATGGAATCCCATCCACGGTATAGCGCGTTTTGAATACTGTCACCAATAGTGGTAAGGAATGTTCGTTTATCATCATTCAGGTTTTGCTGAATGCTTTGCCCTTTGCTGTCTTGCTCGGAATAAATATTAAAATGAACATCAGCAACTTTGGCAGAGTATTCGGTGTTTAGGAAAGCAGTTGAACGCAGGTAATTTCGGTCGGAGTATTCAAACTCTACAAACACGCGCAAATCTTTTGTAATAATTCTTCGGGGCATAAAACTTATTTCGCCCAGGTTGTAATCAATTACATAATCCTTATCAGCGCCACGTTCCATTTTAGCTCCATTGATAAAAACTTCCTCGCTGTTTGAAAGAATAACAATATAAGTTTCACCATTAGCGCCAAATAATTTGTAAGGACCCTGATTACCCTCGGAAACACGAAGTGTATTCCGCGAAAACTTGCCACGTGAAATACCTCCTGCCACACCGGTTTTAAAAACCCCCGACTTTTTAATATCGAAGCTGCCGCTGTAGTAACCGCCCTGGTATTTTTTTGAGAACTTCATAAAGTAATCCTTTTCGGGATTAAACAAATCAAAATCGCCCACAATAACCCTGTGCTGGTCTTTACGCAACTGGATAAATATTTTGTCGAACTCTTGGATCTGTTGGGTATTGCCTTCTGGTTGAATGGGAATGTTGTTGTCGGTAATGGCTGCCGATATTTCCAAATCCTTGGCGAGCATGCCACTGAGTTGTAAGTTGAAGAGCGAATTAAGAACCACACTTTGGTTGCTGCCAAACGAAACGCTTCGGGCAAAACTGCCGTTGTAGTCGAGGCTGCCGAAATCAATCAGTTTGTTTTGAACAACATCAGGGTTATACGAGAAAGGTTTAAGCAGCCGGTTAGAACCTGCATTAAGGTATTGCTGATAGCTTTTGTTGTAGGTTTCACTAGCGAGAGCGAAAGGATAAACACGGAAAAGAATTTTCACCGAATCGCTTTCCGGTTTCTTTTTCCAGATGAGTTTTGATTCAAAAGCCTTAAGAACAAAATAAGACGAGTCAAGAATCTCACCGGTGGGAGTGCGAACGGTTATGGTGTTGGGAACTACACTCAGGCTGTCGAGGCTCACCGTATCTGCCTGAGTTGAAAATGATTTGAAGCGGATGTTGGATGCAGATTGGGCATTTGCCATTTGACTGCCGCCAAACACCAGAAAGGTTATTACAAATAAATTTCGCTTCGCAATACTGAAGTTCACAGAGTAAATAAAATGCAATGTAAGATAATGACAGAAGCAGGAAAATATTGTGTGGTATTACTATACCAGTTGCTCTGTCTTAAACTCGGAGTTGAAATGGAATTCTATTTCCGGGTTGTTTTCGCGCTCCATTTTCAGGAACCAGTCGGACGGAGCGAGGTAAACGAGATGTCCGTCTTTATCAAACACGATAGAAGAAGATTTAAACCGGATAAAATCTTCCAGTTTCTGCCGGCTCTCTGAACGCAGCCAGCAAGCACGCGTCATATTAATCGGTTCAAAGCGGCAGCTTGCATTGTATTCATGCTTTAAGCGGTATTGAATTACTTCAAACTGAAGTTCACCCACCGTGCCTACAAACTTCCGGTTGCCCGGTTGTTGTGTAAACAGCTGAGCAACTCCTTCATCAGTCAACTGCTGAATACCCTTTTCAAGCTGCTTGCTCTTCATCGGGTCGGTATTGACGAGTTCCTTAAAAATTTCGGGCGAGAAGCTCGGAATGCCCCGAATCTGAAAGTCTTCACCTTCGGTAAGCACATCGCCAATTTTAAAGTTGCCGGTGTCGTAAAGCCCCACCACATCACCTGGGAATGCCTCGTCCACAATATTTTTTTCCTGCGCCATGAAGGTTACAGGTGTACTGAAACGGAAATCTTTTTGCAAACGCACATGATGATAATACGTGTGCCTTTCGAACTTACCGCTGATGATGCGCATAAAGGCAATCCTGTCGCGGTGCTTGGGGTCGAGGTTGGCATGTATTTTAAAAATAAAGCCGGTCATTTTGCTTTCTTTAGAATCCACAAACCGGGCATCTGTCTCACGCCCTCGCGGTGCAGGAGAAATTTCGAGGAAAGTTTCGAGCAGTTCCTGAACCCCGAAGTTGTTGATACCCGAGCCGAAGAACACAGGTGCCAGATTCCCCTTTAGATACTCACTTACGTCAAACGGGTCGTACACTGCTTCCACGGTCTCCACATCTTCGCGAAGCCTGGCGGCATCCTGCTCTCCTACTAATTTATCCAGTTCGGGAGCGGCTATATCGGTAATCCGGATTACTTCTTCCGAAATTTTTGATGAAACAGGTTTAAAAAGATTGAGATATTTTTTGTGGAGGTCGTAAACACCCTTAAACAGCGTTCCGCGGTTAATAGGCCACGACAACGGACGCACACGTATTTTCAGCTCCTTTTCAATTTCATCGAGCAGGTCGAAAGGGTCGCGCCCTTCGCGGTCAAGTTTATTTATAAAGACAATAACCGGTGTTTTACGCATGGCGCATACCTCCATCAGCTTGCGGGTTTGCGCTTCTACACCTTTTACCGAATCTACCACCATGATAACCGAGTCCACAGCGGTGAGAGTACGGTAGGTGTCTTCGGCAAAATCTTTGTGACCAGGTGTGTCGAGAATGTTGACGATTTTGCCTCTGTAATGGAAACTCATTACCGAAGTAGCTACACTGATACCCCGTTGTTTTTCAATCTCCATAAAGTCGCTTGTAGCTGTTTTCTTAATCTTATTGCTCTTTACCGCACCGGCTACCTGAATAGCTCCGCCAAACAACAGCAGCTTTTCAGTCAACGTAGTTTTACCCGCATCGGGGTGACTGATAATACCAAAAGTTCTGCGTTTATTTATTTCTTCTGCCAACGCCATAAAGCGGGCGAAAATAGAAAAAGGGGTGACAGATGGGGTGAACAGTTCGCCTGCCGCGAAGCCATTCGACTATTCCGGTTTACCATTTGCCCTCTCTGTTTTACCACTTGATTTCATCTCGAAACCATTTTTTAAGCAAAAACAACGAAAATTGTTGCTTCAAGCATTTTGAGCCCTCGGAATAGCTAAAGGAACGGAGTTACTCCTTCACGATCTTGAAGCCGCTATTTCACCCCTTGAGTGCCCTAAGCGTGAACCGGCACTGTTGTAATCAACAGCTACACCGAATTCAATAAGCATGTTTTTTATCTCGACCGGTTTTGGCGGGTTCTGTTAAGAGTGCCGTAAGAAAATCCGGGAGTCCTCTTTTTTCTGAACTTAATTTTCTTTTCTCTGGAAAATGAGCTCTTGGTTTTTCTCTCGGTAATACCTGTTTCATCTGTTTCGGCAGTTTCATCGTCATCGCTTTGAGTGGCTAACGCGATAGCAGATTTTGAATCGGGTATGTTAGCATCAACCGGAGGGAAGAAGTAAGTTTCACTGTTAGCCCTAATTGCATTAGAGGCAGGGTTGATCGGAATGGCTACCTCAGTTTGCGGAGTTGAGACCATACTTTCAACCGGAAGAGTAACAGGCGCTCTCCTCTCTATTTCGGAAACCTGGTGTTTTGAAATGGTAATTTCTTTTTCCTTTCCGCTAACTACTGCGTGAGTAACCGCTTTGTTTTCGGGAGTTCTGTCAGCTACACCGGCTGGTATTTTTGTTTCAAAAGGCGTGGTTAAAGCTGTTCCGGATTTAATTTCGTTTGCTGGAGTTTTGTTCAAAAGAAATACAGTTAAAACTGAAGTAGCTACAAGAAACAAGGTGGCTGCCGCAGTAACGATAGCGCGCTTGGGAATAGCTGATGCGGGCGCAGCTGCAGCTGCGGGCAAAGCTTCTTTATCCAACTCGGCTGAAATCCTGTTCCACATTCCATAAGGAGGTGCAACAGCACTTTCATTCATGATATGCTCTATAGTTCTGTCAAAATTTTTAATCTGCTCTTCCATAGTAGATGTTTGTTCAATATTTATTTCGTTCTTATTATTATCCGTTTTGTGTTTGCTGAGAAACTTCCGAAGTTTCAGTAATCATTTTTTGTAAAAGATACCTTGCTCTTGCCAATTGCGATTTAGATGTTCCTTCAGAAATTCCCATCAAATCTCCAATTTCCTTGTGCGAATATCCTTCTATTACATATAAGTTAAATACTGTCCGGTAACCATCGCTCAGTTTCTGTATCATTTTCAGGATATCCTGGTATTTCAGGTCGTGAAGCGCTCCTTCGCCATAATACTCGTAAGACTTTGCTTCCGAATCATGAAGAGCGTACAGATTCACTTGTTTCCTGTAATGCTCAATAGCTGTGTTCACAAAAATCCTACGCACCCAACCTTCAAAAGAACCCTCACCTCTGAACTTTTCAATATTCTTAAACACTTTTACAAAACCCTCCTGTAACAAATCCTGCGCAGAGTTATACTCATTTGCATATCTGAGACATACTCCAAACATTTTAGCAGAAAGCATGTTATATAACATCTGCTGATACTTGCGATTGCCCTGCAGGCAACCCTCCCGTATCTGTTCTTCGGTATGGCCCTGATACATTAATGCGCTCATGTGTTTAGCATTTTGGGTTAAACTAAAATACGAATTTTTGCCAACCTTGTTTATAAGACTGCAAATTGTTTCAAATGGTTGGCAAACAGGTCAAAACTTTTTTTCCGGTGGCTGAACTGGTTTTTCTCATCAAGCGTCATTTCAGCATAGGTTTTGGCTGAACCTTCGGGTTGAAAGATAGGGTCATAACCAAATCCGTTGCTTCCTTTAGGCTCTACCAGAATTATTCCCTCCGTTACACCTTCAAACTGAACGAATTTACCCTGTGAATAGTATGTAATTACAGTTTTAAACCGTGCATTCCGGTTTTCCTTACCCTCCATTTTAGAAAGAACCTTTTGAACATTATCCCCGAACGAAGCATTTTCACCGGCATATCGGGCTGAGTAAACGCCCGGCTCACCATTCAATGCCTCAATCATTAGCCCGGTATCTTCCGAAAAGCAGGGGATATTGAACTTTTTAGATACAAACTCTGCTTTTTGCAGAGAGTTCCCTTCAATCGTATCCTGAGTTTCGGGAACTTCACCCTCAAACCCTAAATCTTTTAATCCTAAAATCTCAATATTTGGTGAAGCAATTACTCTAATCTCTGTTAGTTTATGAGGGTTGGAAGTGGCAAAAATCAGTTTCATTTGAGGTTGATAGTTTTCTTAAGCACTTTCCACAGCAGGTCTTTCTCTTTCTTATCGGCATGTAGTTTTGAAAGAGGCTCAGTCTGGATGATTATTGTTCCGTTCATTTCATAAGGCTCGTTCTTTTTGAGTTTAGCCAGATTTCGGCTTAAGGCTACTTCACCGAAAACAATAACTAAGCTCAGAGGATTTGCGTTAAGTAATTCGCCTATTGAAAGCTTATTGAACTTGTTGTTCAGATAAATAGTTTGTTCGGGCTTAAACTTGCATGCTACAATAATTTTATCGAGCATTTCTTTTACTGCTGCCGGCAACTCCTTTTCCGCATGAGCGTAAACCACAGCCATATTTTTCCCTTCGGCAGAAAACCGCTTTACAGTTCCGGTGTCTCTTCCGGTTTTGAACAATTTTTGCCTGTTAAATAAGGTGTTAGTAGCGGCTATTTTAATCATGTTGAATTCTCTGATAAATGTTCAAAAATAAAATTGGCGCGGAAAGGGAGAGTAGAAAGTTATTCTATTTTTGCTCGTAATACTACTCTAAAACTCAAAGGATATGGGCTACAAAATAAGCATCGAAAAAACCAAATCTTCAAGAATTGGTGAAGTGGATTTCAGCAACCTGCCATTTGGCAAGCACTTTTCCGACCATATGTTTATGGCTGACTACCGCGATGGCGACTGGCATGATTGCCGCATTGTGCCTTTTGGAAACTTTGAAGTTCACCCGGCTTTGTCAGCGCTGCATTACGGGCAGGCTGTGTTTGAAGGGCTTAAAGCCGAGTTAGATACTGATGGTAACCCCATTGTTTTTCGTCCGCTTCAAAACCTTAACCGCTTGAACCTTTCGGCCGAGCGTATGGCCATGCCTGATGTTCCCGAGGCACTTTACTTAAATGCTATTGACAAGCTTTTGACTTTGGATAAAAACTGGATACCCACAGCAGTTAATTCTTCTTTGTACATACGTCCATACATGTTTGCAACTGAAGAGTATGTAGGCATAAAACCCGCTGAACACTTTCGCCTCATTATTTTCACAGGGCCTTCAGGTATATATTACTCTCAGCCTGTAAAAGTCTTTATTCACGACAAATATGTTCGTGCATTTCCGGGTGGAACAGGTTTTGCCAAATGTTCCGGAAACTATGGCGCTGCTATGATGCCTGTACGTGAAATCAGGAAGATGGGGTATGACCAGATTTTATGGCTTGACGGTATTCATCACCGTTATCTTCAGGAGATAGGAACAATGAATGTTTTTGTAATAATTGATGGTGTTATTATCACTCCGGCTCTTGATCTTGGAACAATCCTTAACGGAATTACGCGCGACAGCATTATTCAGTTAGCCGAAAACGAAGGTTATGTAGTCCAGGAACGTGATGTTTCGGTTGAAGAAATAATAAATGCCTACCACGAAGGAACCCTCGAAGATATGTTTGGTACCGGAACTGCGGCAGTGGTGTCGCACATTGGCGAATTCCATTATAAAGGGGAAAACTATGACCTACCACCTATTGAAACTCGGGAGATTTCACAAAAACTGAAAGCTCGACTTATGGCTATCAAATCAGGAAAAGCCGAAGATATTTTCGGGTGGATTCATACAGTACCAGTGGACGTTTACGCCCATCAGTAACTTTCTTGTGGCTTAATTTTTGCCTATCTTTGATTTAAAATAAAATCTATGAAGAAGCATTTGCTGCTGTTTGTTGCGTTTGCCGTTTTAGCATCCTTTTTTTCGTTCAACAATCCTCCGAAACCTGCTGCTGACGGGAGTAAAATTCATTGGCTGACGTGGGAGGAGATGCTTGCTGCCCAGAAAAAAGAGAAGAAAAAAGTTTTTATTGACGTTTATACAGAATGGTGCGGATGGTGCAAAAAGATGGATGCCAGCACTTTTGTGCATCCCGAAATTGTAAAATATGTGAACAAGAATTTTTATGCCGTAAAGTTCGATGCTGAAACCCGCCAGGAATTCAGCTATAATGGTAAGGTATATAAATATGTTCCTCAAGGTATGCGGGGATACAACGAGTTGGCTGCTGAAATGCTGAACGGGCGTATGGGTTACCCCACTACAGTCTATTATGATGAAAATATGAGCCCGATTTTTCCGGTACCGGGCTATCAAACACCGCAAGGGTTTGAAACTCTCCTCACCTTTATAGCCAGCAACAGCTATAAAACTACCACGTGGGAGAAATACCAGGCTGAGTTCAAAGGTAAGATTCAGTAAGTTTCGGTTGGGTTATGTTACACCTTGAGTAACATAAAGTGGAGGCATTCAAAACCTGAATCTATGGTCTGTTGGGTTCTTCAAAGTTTCACCAAACTTGATGTTTGGCAGATTGGCCTGCCTCAAAGCATTACTAAAAAGCCTTTGATTTTGTCACTTTTTCGCTGTTTTTGCCCAAAGGAGCGCTCCAAAGTCATAGTCCGAAGCT
>CAZWAD010000017.1:0-20984 GCA_964631835.1 uncultured Chitinophaga sp. | reverse complement strand
AGTCATAGTCCGAAGCTTCTGAGTCATAGTCCGAAGCTTCTGAGTCATAGTCCGAAGCTCCTGAGTCATAGTCCGAAGCTTCTGAGTCAGCTTCACAAGTTCCGAAGTCAAGTTCAAAAGCGCCTGAGTCATACTCAGAGGCAGGTTAGTGATACTCAGAGACAATTAAGCGATACTATAAATCTTCGGGCTGTGGACTGTCGTCTGTCAACTCTTGTGAATCAAACCATCCTTCCATCCTTCATGTGCACCTTTCTATCGGCCATGCCGGCAAGTTCTTCGTTGTGGGTTACTATGATGAAAGTTTGCTGCAGCTTTTCGCGAAGCGTAAAAAATATTTTGTGAAGCTCGCGGGCGTTGTTGGTGTCCAGGTTTCCGGAGGGTTCATCGGCTAATACCAGCAGCGGATTATTAATGAGCGCTCGGGCCACAGCCACGCGTTGCTGCTCACCACCCGAAAGTTCGGAAGGCTTGTGGCTTAACCGGTGCGAGAGGTTGAGCAGAGTGAGAAGTTCTTTTGCTTTCGCTTCAGCCTCTTTTTTCGATTCACCGCCAATAAACGCGGGGATGCAAACGTTTTCTAGGGCGGTAAACTCAGGCAGCAGATGGTGAAACTGGAAAATGAACCCGATAGATTTATTCCGAAACAAGGCGAGTTGTTTCTCGCTTTGCCGGAATACTTCATGGCCGTTAATCTTTACTTCTCCGCTATTGGGTTTATCGAGCGTTCCTATAATATGAAGCAGGGTTGATTTGCCGGCTCCCGAAGGGCCAACCAGCGAAACAATTTCGCCTTTTTGAACTTGCAGCGAAACACCTTTGAGCACTTCGAGCGAGTCGTATTTCTTGTGTATGTCGGTGGCTTCTAAAATCACAGCGCTAATATGAACGAACATTCGCTAATTCCCCAATTCGCACTTTATACTCTAAGTTCTTTCATTACAAAAAAGTTCAGAGAACAGGTTTTGTCATTCTGAACGCAGGCTTTGCGAAGTGAAGAATCTTGTATTTATCGCCCCGAAAAATACAAGATGCCTCGTTCCCCGGCATGACAGCCCCTTGTATTATGCCTTGCGAACAGTTTCTATTCACAACCCGCTCATAACTATTTACAGTCAAATTTTATTTTCGTGCGCTTTACTTGAACAAATCCTGATAAATAAATCTGAACTATAAATGAACCTACACGAATACCAGGCGAAAGAGCTGATGAAAAAGAATGGCGTTGCCATACAGGAAGGAATTGTTGCCGGAACTCCGCAACATGCCGTGGATGCAGCAAAAAAGCTTAAGGAATTATATAACAGCAGTTGGGTGGTAATCAAGTCGCAGATTCATGCCGGGGGGCGTGGTAAAGGAGTAATACAGGGAACCGAACAGCGGGGTGTTGCCCTGGCAAAAAATTTAGACGAGGTAAAAACTATTTCAACGAATATTTTGGGCGGCACACTGGTGACCAAACAAACCGGTGCGCAGGGAAGAGTGGTGAAGAAAATTTTGATAGCCCAGGATGTTTATTATCCCGGTGAGTCGCAGCCGAAGGAATTTTATTTTTCTATTCTTCTCGACCGGGCAAAGAGCAAAAACGTAATTATTTATTCTACCGAAGGAGGAATGGATATTGAAGAAGTAGCTGAAAAAACTCCGGAGAAAGTTCAAAAGGAATGGGTTAACCCGAAAGTTGGATTGCAGGATTTTCAATGCCGCAAAATTGCTTTCAATCTTGGTTTAACCGGAAACGCGCTGAAAGAAATGCAGAAGTTTACCAAGGCAGTTTACAACACATACATCAATACCGATGCCTCGATGCTGGAAATAAATCCTTGTTTGAAAACTTCCGAAAACCGGATAATTGCTGTTGATGGAAAAATTTCACTGGATGACAACTCGCTGTACCGGCATCCTGATTTGGAAGATATGCGCGACCTGAATGAAGAAGACCCGATTGAAGTAGAAGCCAGCAATGCCGATTTGAATTATGTGAAACTGGATGGCAATGTAGGCTGTATGGTAAACGGTGCAGGTCTTGCTATGGCAACCATGGATATTATTAAACTGAGCGGAGGCGAACCGGCAAACTTTTTAGATGTAGGCGGAACTGCCAATGCCGAGCGAGTGGAGAAAGCTTTCCGGATTATTCTGAAAGACCCGAACGTAAAAGCAATTCTTGTCAATATTTTCGGAGGCATTGTCCGCTGCGACCGGGTGGCGCAGGGAATTGTTGATGCTTATCAATCCATAGGGAACATACCGGTTCCTATTATAGTTCGCCTGGAAGGAACAAATGCAGAGCAGGCGAAAAAGATTATTGATGAGAGCGGGTTGAAAGTTCGTGGCGCAATACTTTTAAAAGAAGCAGCCGAAGAAGTTAAGAAGGCGCTCAGCTAATTCATGCGGTTATCGCTTTATCCTTATCAACTCAAATTCAAATTTCCTTTCAGAATAACGCACGGCATCCGCACACATACGGATGTGGTGTATGTAAAACTTCAACACCAAAATTTAGTGGCGTGGGGAGAAGCAGCACTACCGCCTTATTTGAACGAAACGCAAAAGTCGGTTGCTGAGTTTCTGACTGATTTCACAAAAGATATTTCTTCTGATTCTATTGAAGCCTGGTTTGAGAAACTGATACCTGTTGAAACAAATCTCAGCGCAAAAGCCGCTCTTGATATGGCTTTGTGGAGTTTGAAAGCGCAACTGGAAAATAAAAGTATTGAAGAGTTATTGGGAATTGAACCGAAGAATTTTCCATTAGGAACTTACACCATTGGATTGTGCGATATTGAAGAAATGAAATTAAAGATTGATGAGGCAACAAAACATGGCTTCAGTGTTTTCAAACTAAAACTCAACGGTGAAAATGATGAAGAAGTGATTCGGAATTTCAGAAAGTTTTCTGATAAACCTTTTGCGGTTGACATAAATCAAGGCTGGGAAAATGTAAACGAAACCATTGACAGAATTTCATGGCTTAAAAAACAAGGATGTATCCTCGTTGAACAACCTTTCCCGAAAGATGCGCTAGCAGAAATGAAATTGCTTAAGGAGAAATCTGTTTTGCCATTATATGCGGATGAGAGTTGTCAGCGTTTAAGCGATTTGGAGAAAGTATCCGAAAGTTTTCATGGAGTAAATATTAAACTGATGAAATGTGGTGGAATTACCGAAGCACATCAAATGATAGTAAAAGCAAGAGAATTAGGCTTGAGTGTTTTGGTCGGCTGCATGAGCGAATCATCAGTTGGCTGCACGGCTGCTGCACAGCTTACACCGCTTGCTGATTATGCTGATTTAGATGGCCCTTACCTGATTTCAAACGACCCGTTTGAAGGAATGAAAATCGAAAGTGGCAGAATTAAAACGGAAACTTTGGTGAGTAAAGGGATTATTCCTTAACGAATTCCTTGTTCACAATTCTGTTTTTAATCACAAACAACGGCCTTCCTTTCACTTGAAAAAATATACGGACCACATACTCCCCAATAATTCCAAGCGAGACTAACTGCACCCCGCTAAAAAGTATGATGGTAAACAGCAAACCGGTAAATCCTTCAGCCACCGGAATGCCTAAAAGTTTTTTGCCGAGCGTATAAGTGAAATATCCGAGAGAAATGAGAATGGTGATAATGCCGAGGTTCGTTATAAACTTGATAGGGATTTCACTGAAATTAAAAATTCCGTTCAGTGCAATCTTAATTCGTTTACTGATGGGGTATTTTGTTTCTCCTGCTTCTCTTTCGGGACGGTCATATTCATAACCGGTTTGCTTAAAGCCAACCCAGGAACGCAAACCGCGTAAGTAGCGGCTTTCTTCGGGCAATTTATT
Source organism: uncultured Chitinophaga sp. (assembly GCA_964631835.1). Lineage (GTDB taxonomy): Bacteria > Bacteroidota > Bacteroidia > Chitinophagales > LD1 > Bog-950. Next base: position 17,155 of record CAZWAD010000017.1, on the reverse strand, counting down.
CATGAGGTCAACGACCCTTCTACTCAGTAATGCAAAATCACCACTATCAAGTGCCACATCAACGTTGCTCATTCTCTTCTGAACCCGGTAGTAGTAATAAAACATGGCCTTAAGCAGCCAGTTTTCCTTCCTGTTTTTCCGCACACCGTAAACCACATCATAACCTTGCTGAAAAAGTTTGTAAAACTCTGTAAACAATTCAGGCGGGTCTTGCAGGTCACCATCAATACACATTACGGCTTCAGTTCCTCTTGCCATTAAAAGTCCTGCGCTTAAAGCCAACTGATGTCCAAAATTCCTCGACAGAAAAACACATTGGTAACGCCCGTCAGATAAAGCATTCAGTTGCATTAACTCAGCGGTACCATCATTTGAGCCGTCATCAATCAATACAACTTCAATGCTCAAAGAATTATTATCCATAAGCCCATTCAGTCTTTCCACCAAGCGGGCAAAGCTTTCCTGTTCGTTGTAAAGAGGGACGATTATTGAGATTTTGGGGGGCATTTAATAATTAGAATCTGTCTTTTTAGCACTGATAATATAAGTACTTACATCTCTAATTTGCTCAACTATTTTAAAGTCATACTTTGATTCTATATACTTTTTGGTCGGTTCTTGAAAAGCTATGACTTTGGTAGTTGGAGGGAATTCATTAAATCCATCAAATTTCTCTACAGCAATACTTCCGCTTTGTTCATTTAACCGTTTTACATACAAAGTCCATTGATAGTCATAGCCATTTGTAAAGAAAACATAATCTCTATATACCTTACCAATCCTAGCCGCATCACGCAAATAATAAGAAACACTATAAAAATTATCTCTTTCTAAATCATCGCCTTGCCATTTAACCATGTTATATGTCTCAATTGATGGGTAGATGGCGATTCCACAAACCAATGCTACTTTCAAAAACTGTTGGGCTTTTAGGTGGAGATAAGACCTGAATACAGCCCAAATTTGAAAGAGTGAAATACTAATAACAATGCTAAGCAAGGGATAAACGGGAATATCATACCATAGCAGTTTTGTTTTGCTCACCGAAATAATGGTAAGAAAAGCAATCGCACTAAAAAGTGAAAACAGAATGGCTTTTCTTAAAATGATCTTATCAAACTTAAGCAAAAGGGAAACAATTGAAACAGGCAGAAGCCAAATCCAAACTGAATATCTATCGAAGATTAAATTATACAGATAAAAATACCAGTATTCATTATGCTCATCTTTACCCTCCACAAAACGCCCTCCCCATTCATTTTCATAAACAGCACTTAAGTATCCGTGGTTGTGACTCTCTCTTATTCCATAATAGCCTCCAACCAGCAATATAAAAATAGCAGCACCAGCATAAAAATATTTATTGCGAAGTAGAAGAATGACTTGTTGCCTGTACAGCAACCAAACAATTATGAAAGGAAGAAACAACAACGCTGCAACACTCTTTGCAAGTACCGCGAGCGAGAGAAAAACAAAGAAGAAAATCGAAAAAAGATTCTTCCATTTGCTTTTTAACTCGACACTTAAAAAAAAGCAAATGAGATACGAAGTAGTAAACAATGTCAGCAAAGAATCATATTCCCCGAACCGCGTACCGTGGTAGCCGATATACCCTCTGGATGTACAAAGTATGATTGCACCCAGCAGAGCAAACCAGAGACTGCCAGTAATATAAAGCACAAAAGCAAATACAATTATAATAGTTAAAGCAGCTGCAAAAGCTGAAGGAAGCCGTACAGATGTTTCGGTAAGCCCATTAAATTTTATACAAATTGCCTGAGTCCAAATCATCAATGGTGGTTTAGTGTTCCACATATCGGGATCATAATCTATGGTAGGGGTAAGTAAATTTCCAGTTTTAGTCATTTCAAAAGCATTTGTTGCTAACCTAGCCTCATCCCAAATACGAAACGTTAATACATTTAGTTTGTAGAACTGAGAGTAGAAAACAAATACAACTAGTACTAGAAAAATAAAGACCTTCTTAAAAAGCTCCATCTGGCAGGGAATTGTGCCTTTGTATTAAGTTCTAAAAAAAATTACAACACCAGCTCCCGGTTCGCATCTCTTATTAAGAAAAAATAAACCGGTAATTCTTTTGTGGCTGTAATTTGATAAACTCTGACTGCTCCATGATTTTCCAGAACCTGAAACTCATAATTCGTCTCTATAAAGTATTTTGTGCTTGACTGATGCGCAATTACTTTCTCACCTGGTTCAAATTGATAAGTACTATATAACCGCTTATGCTTAATGTTCACTCTTAATTCATTTAACTGCTTTACGTACAAACTCCACTGCCAGTCGTAACCATCGGAAAAATAAGTTGCAGTTTTAACATTATCGCTTTCTGACTCGCGTAAGAAATAGGAGATATCATAAAGACTATCTTTTTTCATAATTGGATTTACAGCTAAAATTTGGGAGAACGAATACATCAGCGGTTTCACGCTAACAATGGCAACAAGAATTAAAGCGATATAATTTTTTCTTAGCCCCGGTAAGAAATAATTTACCCCTTTTACAACCATCAGCAAACCAAGACTGATAATTACAGCAAGCACCGGGTAGAGGGGAATATCGTAAGCAGGGATTTTTGTTTTACTAACAGAAATTATAGCCAGGTAAAAAACAAAACAAGCTATACAATAAACATATACCCGGAACACTTTTTTGTCTTTGACAAAAGGGAAAAGCAACAGCGAAAAAAGCAATAACGGAAACCATGAGCCAAATCGTGCAAACCTCAAACCGTAGATGTAATAGTCAGGAGGCCCTGTGTGCCCTTTAATTGTGCTAAACATTCTTCCCGCCATTTCATATTCGTTCAGTTGCCGGAGAAAACCTGGATTAAAATATTCGCGTACCAAAAGATAGCTCGAGATGATTACAATAAAAAAGCCCGTACCGATATAGAAACTCCGGTTCTTAAAAATGGAGACCAATTGACAGCGCCAAACCAAGTAAGCAAACAGCACCGGGCAAAATATTAAAGCTGCAATTCCCTTCGACAGAAACGCAAGTGTGAGCACAACAAAAAAGAGCAAAAGGTATCTGTTCTTCCTTTCGCCTTCACTTTCAACAAACATCCAGAAAGCAAAAATGTAAGCAGTAGTAAACAATGTAAGTAAAGCGTTGTATTCTCCCCATCGGGTTCCATGCTCACCAAAGTAACCGGATGCAGTAGACAACACAATTCCTCCAAGTAAAGCAATCCATCCGTTCTCTGTAATTTTTAATATGAAATAAAAAACCAGGAGTGTTGTAAACAGGGCTGCCAATGCCGCGGGCAAGCGTGCAGAAAACTCATTCAATCCGAAAATTTTAATGCACAAAGCCTGCAACGCAATCATTAAAGGTGGCTTCAGGCTGAGCATGTCCGGTGAATAGTCAATGGTAGGGATAAGGATATTTCCGGTTTTCGACATTTCATATGCGCTTGTAACCAGGCGTGTTTCATCAAAAACAAGAAATGGTGGAACGGAAAGCTGATAGAAATGAGTAAAAAAAATAGCGGCAGACAAAAGCAGTATCTGAGCTGGTCTTTCAAATCTTTCCATGCTCGAAAAATACAATTTAAACTTTATCATGCTAGATCTTGAAATCAGAAAAGATAAATTCGCCCGGCATGAAACCCGAAATAATTTTTGAAGATGAGGACTTGCTGGTGGTAAACAAACCTGCGGGAATAACTGTCATACCTGATCGTATTCATACTGAAAAAGAAACATTGCAAAGTCTTTTACAAAAGTCATTTGGAAAATTATTTGTTGTTCATCGGTTAGACCGGGGAACCAGCGGGGTGATTTGCTTTGCACGAAATGAGGAATCACACAAAAATCTTTCACTTCAGTTTCAAGAGCATTCAGTCAGGAAATTTTATCAGGCTGTAGTTACAGGCAAGTTGAAAGAAGAAAGTGGAACAATTGATACTCCAGTTTCGGAGAATACATCCAGGCCCGGAACTATGATGACAGGCAAAAAAGGAAAAGAAGCGTTGACGCTTTACTCTGTTGCTGAAAATTTTAAGCATGCTTCTGTGCTTGATGTAGAAATTAAAACCGGAAGAACTCATCAAATACGCGTTCATCTGGCATCAATAGGTAATCCACTTTTAGTTGATGAGGTTTACAGTGGAACTTCAGCGTTTTATCTTTCCTCCATAAAACGGAACTATAAATCTTCAGCAGAAGAAGAGCGACCCACCGTTTCACGATTGACCCTTCACTCGTCAAAACTTGTTTTGGTTCATCCGTCAAAAAAGAAAGAGATGGAATTTACCGCTCCTTTACCAAAAGATTTGGAAACGCTTTTAAAGTTACTACGCAAATACGATTCTTAACAAATCAGGGTTTTCTGATTTGTCCGCTCCCTTCAATAATCCATTTATAACTTGTCAATTCCGGTAAAGCCATCGGCCCGCGCGCATGAAGTTTCTGAGTGCTGATTCCTATTTCGGCTCCCATTCCAAATTGCGCACCATCGGTAAATGCAGTTGAAGCGTTGGCATACACTGCAGCAGCATCAACAGCCTTTAGAAATTTATCTGTTACCGTTTTATCTTCAGCGATAATTGCCTCGCTGTGTTTTGAGCCGTAAGCTGAAATATGTTCCAAAGCTTCATTGAGATTATTCACCGTTTTAATAGCCATCTTCATGGAGAGGAATTCTGTGCCAAAGCTATTTTCATCTGCCGGTTGAAGAAGCTGTGCAGGGTAATTACCTGAAAGTGATTGATAAGCTGCTTCATCAGCAAATATCTCAACTCCTTTTTTACCCAACGGCTCTGCCATATGTGCTAAATCAGGAAGTCGGTTTTTGTGAATAATAAGACAGTCGAGTGCATTGCAAACACTTACTCTTCGTGTCTTAGCATTGTCAATAATGCTAAGACCTTTTTCCAAATCTGCGCTTTCATCAAAATAAGTATGAACAATTCCGGCACCGGTTTCAATAACGGGAACTCTGGAGTTGTTCCTTACAAAATCAATCAGGTTTTGTCCGCCACGAGGGATAATTACATCCACATTACCAATTGCATTCATCAGTTCGGTCGTTGCTTCGCGTTCTGATGGCATAAGATAAACAATACTTGCCGGCAGATTATTTCTTTCGAGCACGTTCGTAATCAGACTAACAATTGCCTGATTAGAATCTTCCGCGTCTTTGCTCCCCTTCAGCACGCAGGCATTCCCCGATTTTAGACAAAGTGAAAAAACATCGAAGGTTACGTTAGGACGTGACTCATAAATTATTCCAACAACACCAAGGGGAACAGAAATCTTTTTTATCCGCAACCCATTCGGAAGAGTGTTCTCTGATAGAATTTTCCCAAGCGGACTGTCAAGAGAAACGACATTTCTGATGTCGTGTGCAATTGCTTTTATTCTGTCGGGAGTAAGTTGGAGGCGGTCGTATTTAGCATCTGTTTTGTCCATACGTGCCAGGTCTTTAGCATTTTCATTAAGCAGGAAATTGCTTTGTTTCTCTGTTTCATCAGCTAAATCAAGTAATGCCCGGTTGATGGTTTCTACATCAATCAGCGAAAGTTTCTGACTTGCTTTGTTTACAGCCTTTAGATGTTCAATAATATTCATGCCTTCAGATAAAAATAGTCGTAATGAACAAATGTTTTTTGGTTCTTCTCTCCTATCCTTTCTTTCAAAACAGTTGAGCTATAACCGGCAATGCCCACACCCACAAACGTCCCTTCGTCATCAGTAATTTTAACCACATCTCCTTTTTCGAAAGAACCCTTCACACCGGTAATACCCACCGGCAACAAGCTATTGGCCTTTCCTGATTCGGTTAACGCTTTGCGCGCACCTTCATTAATTATCACTTCTCCTTTGGCATAATCTTCAGAATCTGCAACCCAGCGCTTAAGGTTTGAAGTGTTTTTTTTCGGAAGAAAAACAGTACCGGTTTCTTCGCCTTTCATAATCTTCAAAAGAACATTATCGGTCTTCCCATTAGCTATGTGAACGGTTATGCCCACCTGTGCGAGTTTAAGAGCCATTTTGGATTTGGTAAGCATGCCTCCCCGCCCGAAACCTGATTTCCCGGGAGTGATAAACGAAAAATCTTTTTCCGAGCTGTCAATCACAGGTATAACCTGTGAATTTTCCCCACCCGGTTCTCCGTTATATAAACCATCTACACTTGTAAGAATTATCAAAGCATCTGCCCTAAGCATAGATGCCGCCAAACCGCTCAGCTCATCGTTATCGGTAAACATCAATTCGGTAACAGCCACCACATCGTTTTCATTTACAATGGGAACTATATTACTTTTCAGCAGATTGCCTACACAGCTTTTCATATTGAGGTAATGCCTCCGGTCTCTGAAGTCTTCTTTGGTAACAAGCACCTGAGCACAATAAACATTGTGTTTTCGGAAAATTTCCGAATAAGTGCTCATCAACTTCACCTGCCCCACTGCGGCAAGCTGCTGCCGAGCGGCTACCGGTTCGATATTTTCATTGGAGCTGATTACACTTCTGCCAAATGCCACTGCGCCCGATGAAACAAGTACCACACTTTTATTCATCTTTCGCAATTTGACAACCTGTTCAACAATACTGTCCATACGAACCTCATCAGGAAGCCCGTTATCTTTAGCAACAACATTGGAACCTATTTTGATAACAATTTGCCGGTATGGTTTCATATCAGAACAGCACGAAAATAAAATTTATACGTCCCTTACTGTGCAGCATTTTCATTATCATTTTTTAGCAATTACCGGTGGATGAGTGCAAGGTATAATTTGTATCATTGTTTGTCAATCAGATGAAACAACTTTTCACTTCCCTTTTTATTTACTTTTTGTTTCAAGTTACCGGTGCGCAACAGGTTTCAGATTCAGGGATTATCAACGACACCATAGAAATCAGGGGGAAATATGCTGACTCCTGCTATAAATCGCCTTATGTTTTTATTACCAAATATGAAAACCCTTCGGGCGATTTGGGACGGGTAACGGTTGATGAAAAGGGAGAATTCGTCAACCGCATGTTTGTGGAAGAAGCAGGAGAAATAGTTTTTCGTGAGGGCGCGGTGATGAATGATTTTATCGTAACCGATAAACAGAAAGTATACGAACTTGAGCTAACCTGTCCTGTCAGAAAGTCAGAAAAAGAAATGGGCATAGTTAACTCACCGGAAAATGATGCCTACAAGGCTTTTTATGCCATTCGGAAAAAACTGAAAGCCGACCTCGATACTTTTAAGACTCAGGATATTGCAACTCCGAAAGTGTATAAAGAATTCAAACAACTATGGAGAGATTTTGAAAAAAATATTGCTTCTAAAGCTAAGCAGTACCCCGGCACGTTTACTACCGACCATCTTATTGCTGCCGATATGCTGAGCGAGCAGGATTTATCATCGGTTACGGCTCTCCGCGAAAAATTTCTGCAGCGCGAATCTTTCAGCGACCCGTTGTTTTACAATACATTTCTCGCACCCCGAATGCTCTCGAATTACATGGATTTTATCCGCGACAAAACCGATACATCATTTCTACCTTTTGAAAAGTTGCTGGATATTGCCTCAAAAAACACAACAGCCGCCAAGCGACTTCAATACATGCTTTACGACCTTTTTTACCGGAGGCGTGAAGAGGCTCTTTTGAATGGCTACATCCGCTGGTTCAAAGCCCATCCTGAAAAAATGGTGCAATTGGTTATCCGGTCGCGGCTTGAGCGATTGTCCAGGTGCATGGCGGGAAGCGATTTTATAAACATTCAGTTGAAGGATACCGGAAACATAACCCGGAAGCTGAATGAAACCGTTTCGGCATCGAAGCTCACACTGCTTATTTTTTACAGCCCCACCTGCTCACACTGCAAAGAAGAAATTCCGAAAATGGTTCCTCTTTGGGAAAAGTATAAAGACAAAGGCTTAGGAGTTTTCACCGTAGCCTCTGATGCTAAAGAAACTGAATGGCACTCATTCATCAGGCAACATACCGGCAGCGGCTGGCAAAACGTAATGGAAGACGGAAACAATTATTACAACTCTATCTATGTAATCAGTTCTACCCCTATGTTTATCCTGATTGACAGCCGGGGGAAAATAATCTCGCGGATGGGAGTTCCCGATTACTTAATAAGCGAAATACCCAAACGCCTAGACCTTTGACCGGTTGTACTCTTTCTATCTGAAGCAGGTTCCTTTCTGAGTCATCCACGGGTGAATTTCATATACCAGCCTGCCGGCCTTCACTGCGGGGTCGTTGTCAACCATTTTACGCACCTCCTCCTCGCTGCCTGAGTCGAAAATGAAAATGCCGCGCAAGTCCCCCTCATCAAGAAAAGGCCCCGCCACATTCAGCTTACCCGCTGCAGCAAGCTGATTAATATTGTCAATATGCCCCTTTTGAATTTTTGCCGCTGTAACAGAGTCCTGGTTGCGGTGAGGACCTTTTTTGAGAAGTACGAAATAATAGGGTTTGAGATTATCGGCATGGCTCTGAGCCTGCAAAGCATTCAGGAAAATTACACAGAAAGTAAAGAGGGTAAGGGTTACGGCAATTTTTTTCATGGTGTTAGTTTAAGCGGAGACTTATGAAAATATATTTGAAATAAACCTGTTGGTAAACTTCTGCCCGGGGTCAAATTGTTTTCGAAGGGAATTAAATTCTTCATACTTCGGGTAAGCTGACCTGAAGTATTCCTTATCCGCATTAAACTCTTTGCCCCAGTGCGGCCTCCCTCCTGATTTCTTTGCCAGCGATTCAAAAGCGGAAAGCAGCTCATTCCAGCCAAATTTATCAGCGTTGTAAGCGCCAAGCCATATGGTATCCCTTCCGTAACATCCGCTCAAGGTAAAATTATCGGCTTTGGCAAAGCGGATTTCCTGTATAAAGTTAAGCCGGTGAACCGATGAGTTAATCATATTTTTGTATTCCCGAAGCAGTTCTTTTGCCACCGAGATATCAAACGCCCACTCGGTTTCGCGGTGAAGAGGAGGTTCGGGAACATTAAACACTTTGTAGCTTTTCTCGATGCGGTCGAGTGGGGTTATGAAGTTTTTTACCAGCGATTTGTTGATGCCTATGCGCCAATGGCGGTTGATGCTGCCGATTTTTAAAAGCAGGCGATACATGTTGACGGAAATAAATTCGTCCATAAACCATTGACGGACTTTGGAGTCGTTTGGTTGTTCGCTGGTTCTCGAATACCGGTAAATAACCATACGTTCGGTATGCGGAAACCACCACATTTTAAAGTGGTCGGTTTGGTGAATGAACTCATCGAGCCTTTCAAGAGCCTCATCGAAAGGCATAACAAAGGTAAGGTCGCGCAGACGGAAAGCAGGAACCACATTCAAAGTGATTTCGGAAATAATACCCAAACAGCCGAGGTTGACCACGCACATATTGAACAAGTCTTTATCCCTTTCCCGATGCAGGGTTGTCTTCTCACCGGAAGATTTAATGAGCGTGAACTCCTCCATTTGTGAACCTAGGATTTGATAGTTTATTCCTGAGCCGTGCGTACCAGTGGAAACAGCGCCAGCCAGCGACTGCTCCGAAACAGAACCGAGATTAGCCAAAGCCAAACCATGGCTATCTAAATATTCATTCAACTGCCACAGCTTGATGCCGGGCTGAACTTTTAGCTGCAGTTTTTCCCGGTTGAGGTGAAGAACATTATTATAACGGTCGAAATTGATAAGGGTATCGGGGCTCAGGCAAATGTCATTCCATGAATGACCGGTTCCTACAACACGGATTTTGCTGCCTGCTTGTACCAATTCAACAATTTGTTCTTCGGTTTCGGGCTGGAAGAAATTCTGCGCGGTGCAGCTTTCGTTCTTTGCCCAGTTGGTGAAGCGGTAACCTGTTTGGCGTAACATCGGGCTAAAATGCTTCTTTATTCAGAAGAGACAAAAACTGGCTGCCTCAAAGCAGAAATACGCCTGCCCCGCTGAACCTGACGAAGCTGTTCATGGCAGAAAATGTACCGCAAGGTTCAACCTGATATTTTTCTTTTAGTTCCGGGGCTGTTCATTCACCCGTAAAAAAATCCCCCGTTACGAACGAGGGATTCTTTGTTTGGGGTAACTATCAAAAAAACGGGGAGGTTTTCCGAATAGTTGTATATAAGATGGCTTTGGCATACCCTTCGGTTGCATGAGCCATCAAAAAAATCGCTTAAATATTCAGAAAGAAACAATGCGCGTTTTGTTTTTCCGTTTATTGCAGTCACCTTTGATGCCGATTACTTCATGAAACATGTTTTTTCAGCCCTGCTGTTCCTCTCCTTTCTGAGCGTTTATGCTCAATGTATAGTTCCGTTTCAGGACTTCAACAACTTTGTTTACCTGTTTGACGCGGGGCAGTCGAACTATATCGAAAACCTGCCGCTGCAAAGCATAAAAGTGGGCAGAAACAATGTGGTGGCTTATGTGGGGCAAAACGGGCGTATGAAGGTTTATTTCAAAGGGCAGATTTTTACAATAGCTGATAACGCCCCCAATTATTACATGACCGACAACTGGATGCTGTATCAGAACTTCAACCAGATTAAGGTGCTTTACAACAATGAGTTTAAACTGCTCGAAAATTTTTTCCGCCCCGATATGGATTCGCTGTATTATTCCGACAGCCTGGTTGCCTGGACTAATGCCTTAGGCGAACTCAATATTTTTTACAACGGAACCACCCAGATTCTGGAGCGCACCGAGATAAGGCGCGCCAAAGCGGGCGACAATATGTTTGCCTATATTGACCGCAACGGCAACTTCAAGGTTTTTTACCAAGGGGAAATAAAAACGCTGGAGGTGTATGAGCCCCCTAATTTTTTGGTGAACCGCGATATGATGGTGTATATAGATATGTACGACTACCTGAAGTTTTTTCACGATGGGGTGTTAAGCGAAAGTACCATACCAACTCCTAATATTGCAATCACATCATTTAAACCATCAACAGTTTTTCCTGTTATTGATGTTGGTTTGAGTTTCGGCTATTGGAGCGGAGAGGGGTTTGCCGCATATATGACCCAACTCAAACAATTAGCGGTCTATTACAAAGGGGAGCAAACTATTTTGGTTGAGGACCGCCCTGCCAACATGCTCGTAAAGGAAAACCTGATTGCATGGGTGGACAAGGGCAATAATTTCTGGTGCTGGTACAAGGGCAAAAAATACTGGCTGGAGCGCTACGTACCACAGAGTGTTGAAATTGACAACAACATTATTGTTTACCACGATATAAACTTGCGCCTTAAGGCGTTTTACTATGGCGAGCAGGTTGAGGTAAGCGACCAAATGGTTAAGAAGTTTACCCTTTGGAACGAGGCGGTTTCATACTCCATACAGCCCTACCAAACCAAAATATGGTGTAATAAGAAGACGTATACGTTTGAGTAGAGGGCAGACCAAGGGGTGCTTCGGCTCCGCTGCGCTGAGTTCAGGATGACAGAGGCGGGTTCCTTCGCCCCGCGAGACGCGGGACACAGGATGACAATGCAGCGCACAGAAGACTGTCATGTTGAGCGGAGTTTACGGAGTGAAACAACTTGTATTAAATGCAAATACAGGTTCCTTCGCCCCGCGAGACGCGGGGCTCAGGATGACAATGCAACCCACAGAAGCCTGTCATGTTGAGTGGAGTTTACGGAGTGAAACAACTTGTATTGAATGCAAATACAAGTTCCTTCGTCCCGCGAGACGTGGGGCTCAGGATGACAGAGGAACCCACCCGAACACTACTTTGCCGGCTGTGTTTGTTACATCTTCACCCACTTTACACGCTGGGTTTGTTCGCGGGTTTTTATTTCAGCAATGTAGATGCCAGGGGACAACAAGCTGATATCAACAGTATTGTCTTCAGGCCGCATTACCTCCGTTATTATTCTGCCGCTGATACTGGTTATGCGAATGAACTCCACCGGTATGTTGCCGCTGCTGACGGTCAGCTTTCCGGAGGCAGGATTAGGATATACAGTAACTGACCTTTCACCCGGACTAAAATCCGTAAGCCCTACAAAGTTATCTGCTGTATTTACCGTTGTATTTGTCAGTACCGGTGCATTGAAATCGAAATAAATATCTGCACGGTTTTGAACCACGCTTCCCTGTACAAAACCTGCAGCGGTTTCAACAGAATATTTGATATACCCGTGGCTCAGCGGTTCGTTTGAAAAGCTGTCGGGTAAATTGATTTGGCTGAACCGAAAAGTAGCTTCTCTGCCCCGGATAATCACTTCATAATTATGCGAAGCAGCAAGAACCCGCAGTGTGGAAATATCTAAGTAATTTGAAATAGTATCAATGATATTTACATTTTCAGCTAAGTAAGTTCCTGTGTTTTGAAAGCGGATGGTATAGTTAAGTTTAGAATCAGGCAGAATTCTTCCGCCCGGTGCTTCGCCCACCGGTGACACGGCTTTATCGTTAGGGTCGCAAGAACCTACAACGGTAACTTGCTCCTCTACTGACAGCATTTCAAGCGATGTACAGGTTGTACCTACAATCCAGGCCGAGTGGTTTAAGACTGTACCTAAAGACACGCTTACCGGAGTGCGAAGAATTACCAAAGCACTCCACGAGCTGCCGCTGTTAATATTGGATATGTTCCATGAAACTAAATGATTTGAAGTGTCAACGGTTGAAGGAGCGGGATTGGCACTTACAAAGCTTTGTCTTGCATCGTACGAAAACCAAATTGTTTCAGAAACGGGGGTAGCGGAAATCTCATTATTAAAGCGAACAGTTACTGAGTTTATAAAGCCAGGTCGCGGTGACGGGTTATGAGCAATAATATTTATAGAACCATGGCAGAAACCGGGAGGAGCTAATATACCAAAATCATTACCGGGATAACTTACACCACTATCTACGCTCAGCGTGATGGTATCCGGATTAAACAGGAATGTGGCTATATTGCCCGACAGCTGCGGTGTTATATCTATTACCCCCGGTAAAGGATAGGCTAAATAATTTCCGATGGAGTTAGTTATAGCCATATAGCCATTTCCGATAGAAACAAGTTGACCGCTCACCGGTTGTTCTCCAACATCAAAAGCCTGGTTTTGGTTGACATCAAAATATAATTTCCCTTTTACTTCGGCTGAGTTAGTAAATGTGTTGCCATAAGTTATAACCGGGGTAGTACTTGTTTGCGAGGTATCAACTTCGGGACAAAACGGGAAAGACTGATCCACCACCCTGACATATAATTTTCGCCCTGTTGCATCTAAATCAACTGTAATCGGAAAACCGAGCCCAACATCTATTCCGGCATGTAACCTAAGCTTGTATTGTCCGGGCTGAGCATAAGTAACTCCCGATATATGAATGCAACCATCCTCCTGGTTCGAAAAAGTGTTGTTAGATTTATTAGTTGCCCAGCATAAACCGGATGGTAAGTTACCTATGCTATCAAAGCGTAATGTATTGACTGTAACCAATGTTCCGCCAACCATTAAAGTATCGAAATTTTTAAACTGGATAACAAGATTAATACTCTGCCCTCTGATTATACAAGGGATATCCTCATTAGGAGTAAAACCCGAAGTAGTAAGAATACCGGTAGGAGTGCAATGCGAAGGCCCTGATGGATTTCCGGTATGTCCGCAGTACTGGGCGAAAGTAAAGGTTGTTGTAAGTAAGAGAGCGAGAGTGAGAATTTTTGTTTTCATGGTAATTTGATTTTAGTGATAGGTAAAAGTAAATTCAATAACTGATAAGACGAAAAAAGAATTGTTATGGTTGTGTCATTTTTTCGGTTATAAGATTGGTGCAAATCATGATTGAGTTCTAATCAAAACTGAAATAAAATATATGCTAAGAAGGATACTTACAAGAATACAACTCACCTCTATCTCGTTTACGGCAGCAGGACTTTCCTTCTCAAAAGTAATTTACAATTTCCGCATAGGGTTTTAATGTTTTATAATGTTCCCCTGATTTCATTGAAAATTATATTTTAGATACTTCATTTTACCCGTGGTGCACCGCTCTTTATCCGCAAAAATATTTTCGTTTGTTGTAATCACAGCTGCCGGCCTAACTGGATTTGCCGCTGCAGATTCAAACCGTATTGATTTAAACCTGATAAAGTATTCATCAGCTTTTGAAAAAAGTCAGTTTATAGGATTAAGCTCGAAAAACATTTTTGACCCGCTTAGCTTTCTACTTTGTTTAGACAGCACTGCCAATGAATCCAAAGCAGGAAATTTACGGATAAAGCTAAATCGCTTTTTTGATGATAAGCTGGCTACGATTCAAAAGAGCAAGAGCGGGGACAAATTAATTAAGGCGGTTTTCAAGGAAATTCATGACAACATGCTTACGAAATATGTTACCGATGCCCACTTCGAAAAAATTCTGGATAATGGTGAATACAACTGCGTAACTGCTTCAGCTTTATATGCGCTAAGCTTTCAAAAGCTGGGAATCCCCTATCAACTGCGGTCCACTACAGACCATGTTTACATAATAGCAAACCCCGGCCCGAACCAGCTGTTAATTGAAACTACCGATCCGGTTGGCGGGGCATTTGCTTATAGTGAGCAGTTTAAAAAGGGATACCTTGAAATGCTGCTCAAGCAAAAAATAATTTCAAAGAAAGAATACAATGAGTCGGACCTGGAAGCGCTTTTCCAAAAACACTTTTACAGTGCAGACACTATTGACATCAGGCAGCTGATTGGCTACCATTATTATAATTCCGGTGTTGAACTGATGCACTCAGAAGATTACGACAAGGCATCAAGCCAGCTAATGAAGGCTTATTACCTTAATACTAAAAAACAGGTAGGACACATGCTGTCGTTGACGCTGGCCGTGCAGCTCAATAAAAAGTTTGACATTACCGATTCTGCCAACATTAATTTATTCTTTCTTTTCTCGCAGCTTTTTGGTGAAACTGACTACGATTTTCTGTATAATAAATATGTATTGAATTCAGAAGACCTCATCATGCGGCATGATGATTTGGACAAATTCAAAAAAATATCGCTTTATATTTTTGAGTGGATGAGTGATTCGGTTCAGCTGAACAAATTCAGAGAGCATTATTACTATGCCTGCGCTTACGGTTATGTAAGCAAAAAAGATTTTGCATCGGCTTACCAGAATATAAGGAATGCTTACTGTATCAACGATAAGAACATACGGATTAAGAATATGTATGACCAACTCAGTGAAAACCTGTTATATTTCTTAGCCGAAGAAAGTGAAGAAGGTTCTCTTGATTCGGCCATAGTAAAACTGGTCAACACCGATGCAATATGCGGAAAGGGAAATTCCAGTAAGTTGAAATTTGAACTGCTGATGGTGAGGGCAGGCGTGTATTTTAACGATAATGACATTAACAGTGGCGACCAGGCACTGGCGGAAGCGGAAAAGTTTGCAACCGAAAATAAACTCAGCGATTTTGAAGACCGGTATATTGAAATGGGTTACGGCAGCGCTAATAATTATTACTACCGCAAATATGAAATTGCAAAAGCTAAGGAATACTTAAACCGGGGATTGAAGTTAGACCCCGACAACATACAACTGAAAAATAACCTGGACATGCTAAACAAAATGGGCGATTTAAAAAGGCAAACCGGTAGTTTCTATCCTTCTCCGCCTCCTCCACCGGGGCGTACAAAATCAAGCGAGCCTTCGCCCCGAACCATAATTGTCAAAACACCACACTGATGTATTCCAAACTAATTCGCCTGTCAGGGGTTATTTGTTTTACTTTTTTTCTTGACAGCTGTAATCAAATGCCTGGCGAAGTGCGGCTCGGCCAGCTTGTTTCCTCCCAATATTACCGCGAGGAACGCCAGGGCGATGTGCTCATGAAAAAATATTTTTATTATAAACCCGCTATTTACCATTACGGAAGCAAGCCTTACACCGGTAGGGTGAAAGATTTTACGGCTAAAGAAGAATTAAAGTCAGAAGGATTTATGAAAGACGGATTCCCCGATGGCCATTGGGTTTATTACAATGCCAACGGAACCATTAAGGCCGAGGGTCATTATAAAGACGGAGTAAAAGACAGTTTGTGGATTTCAAATTATACCGATGGCAGCCGCAAGCTGGAAGAGAAATATCTCCTGAAAAATGATACACTGCAAGTAGATACGCTGAACGCTTGGTACTATACCGGCAACATGTTTTTGGTGACCAGTGGCGATACCGTGCGCAGGTATTATAAAAGCGGCAGAATGATGTCTAAAGTCATTAACGGGGCTGAGTATTTACACGAGGCATACCTTGAAGACGGCACGGTGTACTTCAGAAAGAATTCGCTTGTAAAGGAATCTTTTTATACAAACGGGAAACTGCGGGGCAGAACTTATTATTTGCATGATAAAAAAGCAGCAGAAATGCTTGCCACTGAAAAACATAAGTGGGCGGCTGAGGAAAAAGAGGCCCTCAAAAATGCCGACAGTGTATTCTTCGATTATTCCAGCTACTGGGATCCCGTTATTAAAATATATGTGAGTAAATGAAAAATAAACCCATCCGGGGCCCTTCCGTCACTTCGTGCCACCTCCTCCAAGAGGAGGACAATACAGCTTTCCATTCTTCCATTCTCAAATTCTCAAATTACCCTTCCACCCACCCAAACACCACTTTACCTGCGCCCATGCCGGCTGCGGTGCGGATTTAGGCTGTTAAAATCCCCTCTCGAGAGGGGATGCCAAAAACTTGCTTTGAAGTTTTTGACAGGGGTGTGTTGTATTTATACTTTAGTGCATGCGCAGGAAAATAATTCCTTACGAGCCGCGGCTGAAAGAGCTTGCGCGAAAACTGCGAAATGACAGCACGTATGCCGAAGTGTTGTTATGGAAAGAACTAAGCGGCAAACAAATGTGTGGCTATGATTTTCACCGGCAAAAGCCCCTGTTAAAATATATTGTTGATTTTTTTTGTGTGGAGTTGATGCTGGCTATTGAAATTGACGGACTCACTCATTTTGATGATGAAGCTGTAAAACGCGATGAAAAAAGGCAAGCAGAATTAGAAGCCCTTGGAATCAGGTTTTTAAGGTTTGATGATGTACAAGTGAGAAATGATATGGTAAATGTTTTGAGGGAAATTGAGTTTTGGATTTTGAATGAGAAGGAGGGAAATAATTAAATACAACACACCCCGCCACTTCGTGGCACCCCTCTCAAGAGGGGATACAACACAC
>CAZWAD010000016.1:83646-86419 GCA_964631835.1 uncultured Chitinophaga sp. | reverse complement strand
ATCCGGCAAGTGTACTGACTTCTTAACAGTTCTCACACGATTAACGACAGAACCCGTTTTTTGGCAATTTACCTAATTATTAGGCTATACCAGCGATTCGAGCAGTTCAACGGAAGGTTCGTTGACGTCAAGCAGTCATTTGCGCAGTTCAACGGAAGGTTCGTTGACGTCAAGCAGTCATTCGTGCAGTTCAGCGGATGGTTCGTTGGGCCCAGCTGGTGGTTCATTCAACCGTACAACGGGTTTGTTAAAGAGTATTGTCATTATAGCAAGGGGCATAGTTTAAAATTCATAATTGTGAAAAAAAAAGGGCTGTCCGAGTGGGACAGCCCTTGTAATTTTTAACAGGTTCAAGATTACTTGATTATGACAATCTTTCCTGTTTTCATTGTTTCTCCGGCAGTAATTCTGTAGAAGTAAGTACCCGAAGGCAAGTTACCTGAATTAAACTCGAAGAGGTATTGTGCGCCACCCATTACTTCGCCACGATAAGGCTCGGCAACTTTCTGGCCGGCAACGTTAAACATCTCTAACGAAATTTCATCCATACTCTTTTCGAAAACTAATTCGAAGTTAACCAGCGAACTTGACGGGTTCGGGTAAGCACGCAGGTTAATTCCATCAAAGGTGCTTTCCTGAATAGTTCCCTCGTCACCGGTTTCATCTGTTTTGTAAGCTAAACTGTTGTTTTTACCGCAGGTTACAGTGATACATTGAGTGCATTGAGTTGAATTACCGCAATCATCTGTAGCGCTCCATGTTCTGCAGTGAACCTTAGAACCGTCAGGATTGTAGCTAACATCATCTAGAGTAACTATGTCAATAGTCGGTGTAGGATCGCAGGCATCACGAGCTGTAGGAACATCGAAAGTAACCGGAATTTCCACTGTGCAGAACGGCTCAATGTGAATTTGGTTATCTCTGTTACCCAGTGAGTGAGCATCAAGGGTTTCAAGTTTAAAGTGGTAAGGACCACCATCAATACTTCCAGCACCGTAACAAGCACCATAACCGCAATTTTCAGCACCGCCAGCAACACGACCAGCCATTCTAATCATTACAGCATTTGAATTAGAAGTCCAGGTCATAGTGTACCAGGCATAGTTATCGCCCGTGCTTGTTCCGGAATACCCATCAAATGTGATATTGAAGGCTGTAATATTTGAAGTACCTCTGATTTCAACTCGTCTGTCGCCATAGGTGCTTTCAAAGCAAGCGATAGCATTGTTAACACTCCTGTTACCATGATGGTTAGGAGGGTTGCCCATATTATCGGTTAGGCTTGCCAAGCGAACTCTCGGGTCAACCGAAGACAAAGGACTGAGTGCGTTACAAACAGTACTTGCAGCGGCACTAATGCCGGTATTGCAACTCTGCGCCATCAGGTGTTCGAGTTCATTCACCGAACCATTACCGATGTCTGCAGCAGTGCTTATTGCCTGCTCCCAACTCATCAGGAAGTCATAAGCATGTCTGTCGCCATCCTGATGTTTAACAGCCTCATGACGGAATTTGAATACGTGAGTTCCCGGGTTCAACTGGGTAAAGATAATCCGCTGAGGAACCCCCATTCCTTCAAAGTATTCAGCCTGAGTTTGATTCAATACAGCGTTAGTCCAGTATAAAGGAATTCCGGGATGCCCCTCGTTCCTCGGCTGTTTGAAGTCAATCTTATCATTCTGGATAGGAGGCAGATTATTGTTCGGGTTGGTCATAGTAGCCGGACCACCACCACCTAAATCAACACAAGGTAAGCCCTCGCCTTGTTTCAGTTTAGAAGCATCAATGGTCTTATTTCTCGGGCAGCGTAAATTTGGCGGAGTAACATCCTGAACGGTTATGGTCTGGCTTACTGTGCCCGATTCGTTACCGCACTCGTCTACAGCCTTCCAGGTTACAGTTCTGGTGTATTCAGCAGGGCAATCACCAGGCGTTGTCAAGTCAGACACAACCTCGACTGTAGCGTTACCGCAAAGGTCGCTGGCAGTAGGTGGAGTAAACTGAGGTGTTCCAGGACAGTCAATCGTTGTATTGGGCCCAGGCTGTCCGATAGTAGGAGGAGTCAGGTCAACTGAACGAATGGTTTGACTAACCGGTTCACTTGTGTTACGACACTCATCAGTTGCAGTCCATGTCCTGGTAATAATCATGGTATTGCCACAACCAAAAATAGTGTCATCTTCAAAAGTAATATTCGGTTCCAAATCACAATTATCAGATGCAATAGGATCTGTAAAGTCAAATGGATTACCACACTCAATAGTATGATCTTCACCCTGACCACTTAACTCAGGTGCAATATCATCATGAATACTATAGGTATAGGTCCAATCATGAGAATTGCCCTCGCAATCCGTATATGTCCATGTGAATGTACTAGTACCTTCGCAACCATCAAAGCTACCTCCTGTTACTGGACCAGTCGGGGTAATCGGGTTGCCGCAATCGTCATTCACTGAAGATGGGGGCGTAGGTTCAGTAACATCAGTAATACATTGAACAGTAGTTCCGTCATCAGCCGGGATGGAGAAATCCTCGCGCTCCACGGTATAAGTATAAGTCCAGTCATGACTGTTGCCTTCACAGTCTTCGTAATTCCAGATGAAACTGATGGTTCCTTCGCAGCCGTCATAGTCACCGCCACCGGTAGGACCTGTTGGAGTAATCGGGTTGCCGCAGTAGTCATTCACAGGCGGAGGAGTAGGCTCGGTAGCATCCACGTCACAAGCAATCTGAGAACCATCATTGGAAGGCATAGTAAAGTCCTCCACCT